>CBFHWO010000024.1:0-13054 GCA_965659625.1 uncultured Algoriphagus sp.
CGCGCGAAGAAGAGCGTATTTTTCAAGACTTAGCAGAAGAATTAGAATACAACTATTTTTTAATAGAACATGGGAAAAACACTATGACAGAGGTTACATCCGCTTCAAAACGCATGCTGGCTAAAATCAATAATGAGGTGCTTACCTTTAGTGAAGATTCTTTCAACCAGGATTTAGCCAAACTCACTATGGTTTGGGTATCTGGTAGACCCACAACTTTATATGATGTACTGAGCGCTTCCGGTGACTTTAAGCTTATTTCCAATCCCGTACTTCGTAAAAAATTAGCGGACTTGAAACGGAATCAAGAGTCATTAATACGGTTTGAAGATATCCAGTATCGATTTGTAGATGAGCAATTGCGTCCATTTTTGAATAAAAATTTCGACAGAACCAAGATTAGGGTCCGTTTTAAATCAGCAGACCAGGTAGCCACTGAACATTATTCAGCTTTTGAGCCAAATACGGAAGAGCTAATTTATAACAGAGAATTTGCTAACCTTTTGACTGATTTAATATTTTTTTCAGATCGGATTAAAACCAATTATCAGCGAATCGAAGATGACAACTATCAAATAGATTCCTTGGTTCATGTGAAATACCCGGACTTAGCGACAAAGAATTACATGCCTTATTAAAGCATAAATGAAAAGGAGAACCCATGATTAAATTCTTTCGGAAAATACGGCAACACTTACTCACTGAAAATAAATTTTCAAAGTATCTGCTCTATGCTTTTGGTGAAATTGCGCTAGTCATGATCGGTATTTTGCTGGCACTCCAAGTCAATAACTGGAATGAAGAGAAGAAAGAAACACGTATTGAAAAACAACGCTATCAAAACATCCTGAATGATCTAATCAATGATCAAGAAAACATAGATAAGATGATAGCGGACCTTATTGAAAAACAGGACATACATTATTATTTCTATGAAATCTCGCAAAACAGTGGGGAAATAGATACAACAGTAAATATTCGGCAAATCAACTCTGCTCCAGAACTTATCCTTATTACAGGCAAGAATCAATTAACCGAGTTGGAATTTATTAAAGATCTCGAGATCCGAAGGGCAGTTAATACTTATGTAAAACACGAGAATTCTGCCCTATCTGATGCAGTCAGACTTGAAAGTGAAATAAAAACTAGAGTTAGAGCCTATTTTTCAGACATAAATGCCACAAAAATTGATAAAATATTTGCGCCTCAGCGGTATGACAACAAAAGTGTAACCGATGTACTTGACATGAATATTATATCAAGACACTTTGAGGATACAGATTTTAAGAGTATTCTAATTAATCTGCGAATGCTGACATCAAATGCCTTGCAAACTCAGAGAGTTTTGAAAGAGAAAAACAAAGAATTGCAAAGCATTTTGAGTGAAAAGCAATGATAAAATTTTTTAGAAGAATCCGGCAGAACTTGCTTTTGGAAAACAAAACAGGAAAGTATTTAAAGTATGCCATTGGCGAAATCATTCTTGTGGTCATTGGAATTTTGTTTGCACTTCAGATAAATACTTGGAATCAGGAAAGGAAAGACAGAATTAAGGAAAATGAAATTCTCCTTGATTTGGCAGAAAACTTGGAAACAAATAAAAAGATCTTAAAGGAGAATATTGAGCAACTTAATTTATTTGATAAGTCCAGTGAAATTGTGCTCAACAGCATCTATAAAAAACTTCCTTATTCCGATAGCTTAAAATTTCACTTTCATCTAGCCAGGATCCCCAAAATTAGAATACTCTTATCCTTCACTGGCTATGAAAGTTATAAAGCAACGGGGTTGAATATTGTCACCAACAAAGAATTGAAAAAAACAGATTCTTGACCTCTTCGAAACCATTTACCCGAATACATTTGCCAGATATGAACAAGTAAATGAAATGCTTCCTGAGTTTGATAATCATGTAGTCCAAAAGTTTATTTTCACCAATGGTACATTAGAACCTATTGATTATGAAAAACTTTTTACTGACCATTTCTATATTTCATGGATAAGGGCCTATAAGGAAGGAAGGAAAGAGGTTATTAAGATGGAGTTTGAATTGAAAAAGGAAACTGAAAAAGTCCTTGATTCAATCAATGATGATTTGAAATAGCTTGGGGAAATACTAAAATTTTGGAAAAAAGATAAGTCTCTGCGTATCTTTTAAATTACAATCAAATTGGTCTTTTAATACAGATTTACTTAAACACATAATTACTTTAGTAAATCTTTAAACATCAACTCAAAAACTGCTTTTACGTTTCAAAAACTAAATCTTTTTATCAAGTACAATACTATGGATAAACCTAAAATAAATAAGCCTGGAGTGTATATCGAAGAACTCAATGCCTTTCCAAACTCTGTGGTTTCGGTCGCTACAGCAGTACCAGCATTTATTGGATATACTCCAAAGGCAAAATATGAACAGAAATCATATAAGAATATAGCCCAGAAAATCACCTCTTTTGCAGAATTCCAAGCTATCTATTGTTATGATGATATCCCTCAAGCTATAAATAAAGCAAAACAATATAGTCCAGAGTACTACTTGGTAAAACAAAATAGTCAACCTAAAAAAGGTGACTTTATGGTGATCGATGGAAGCTATTATTCGATTTTGCCTGACCCCAATACTATTTATTATATGTACAATAGCATCAGACTATTTTATGAAAATGGTGGCGGTGATGCTTATATCGTTTCTGTTGGAACTTATGGAAAGCCTTCCAAAAAAGTCAGTAAAGCCGGAAAGCAAATTATTAATCAAAAAGTGCAGTTAAATGCGCTGATAAATGGACTGGCCTTGTTAAAGAAAGAGCAAGAACCAACTATGTACATTTGTCCTGAAGCTACCCTTCTATCAATCGAGGATAATGGAACCTTGATGCAGGAGATGCTACTGCAAAGCTCCGAAATGCAAACGGCGATCAGTATTTTCGATCTTATTGGAGGCAGAAATCCAGACTCGATCCTTTATACTCAGGACATAGAGAATTTTAGAAATAACACAGGAGCTAATGGCTTAAGCTACGGTACCGCTTACTATCCTTTCATTGGAACTACCATCATGCAGCCCTCTGATATTGATTTCACCAATTTGTTTGGTGGTAATATCGATGAACTTGAAGCTTTAATTAATCCGACAACCAATCCAAACCGAAAAGTTTCAAAGATTTTGGAGGAAATCAAAAACCCATTATCCAGAATTTCAATATCTCAAAACCATCAGGCACTCTTAAGTGCAAGTTCAGTTTATAGCGCCATTATCAAAGAAGTATTAAAAGTCATCAATGTATTACCCGCAAGTGGTGCTATCGCTGGGGTGATTACAACAACAGATAATCAGGAAGGAGTTTGGAAAGCTCCCGCAAATACTTCAATTGTCGGAGCGGTAGATTTACCGATTAAATTATCTGACAGCCAGCAGGCTGATTTAAATGTGGATGCCATTTCCGGAAAATCCATCAACGCCATTCGGTTTTTTAATGGCTTGGGAATTTTGATTTGGGGAGCAAGAACTCTAGATGGAAACAGTCAAGAATGGAGATATATTCCTGTAAGACGGACCATGATCTTTCTGGAACAATCCTGCAAATTGGCAGCAAAAGCTTATGTTTTTGGGCCAAACGATAAAAACACCTGGGATTCTATCAAATCAATGATCAATTCATTTCTTACCTCAATTTGGAAAGAAGGTGGTCTTCAAGGTGCTAAACCATCAGATGCATTTTATGTTCAATGTGGCTTAGGAACTACAATGACTTCCCAAGATATTTTAGATGGAATATTAAGAGTTTCCGTTGGCGTTGCCCTGACACATCCCGCAGAATTCCTTGTATTTTCCATTGAACAGAAAATGCAAGTAGCCGATGAATCTTAGGTGTCAGGAAGTTTGAACCCATTGTTTTACGGATCCATTTTATCACCTAAAAGCTAATGAATCCCTTTAACCAAGTAATTCAGGTATAAAATAATTGGCGCAAGTATTAAAAAATACCTGCGCCAATGCTAAAATTTGTCATTCAAGAATCGGGTTCGATGCAGAACCTTACTCCCCTTTTCTCAACTCTTCCATTTCACAAATAGCATCATCGAGTTTTTTTATTATCCCTCCATAGATTGCTTTCACATCCTCTCGGTGAATAGTTTTTGCAAAAAAGCTCATCAATGCTGCTCCGATGAGAATTGGAATAGTGGAATAGATATGAACCCCAAAAATCATATCATTTGAGGTTTCCACCACTTTTTCGCGTATGCCGGCAAAAATATCAGAAAACCATATTCCAAAATAAAAGGCAAGAATCAAGACCGGATAGACCACTCGATACATTTTTCCATACCGCTCAATAGATTGTTCGATCCAGCCTTTAAAAGTTTTCAAATAGGCATAGCTATTTTGGCCTTTATCCACTTTCTCTAAAGCCTTCATTTCAGACGTAGCCGTATATGCGATAAACAACATCATCATTAAGACAATGCTACCGGCGATCAATGCTCCCGCAAAATAGGACGCGATCCATAGCACGCTTGAAACTGCAATAATCATCCAAATATTTGTACGAGACATTCGAACAAACTTGTCTGTAATGTGAACAGACTTTCGGTTATAGAGATCGTTCACTTTAGGTGCCACAAGGGCCTCTCCTTTAAGAAAACCATCTTTCCAGATATTTTCAATTGACTTTTCCATCTAATATTTTCTTTAAACGTTCTTTAATTCTATTAATTCTCACTCCAATGTTATTGGCGTTGGTACCAATAATTTCTGAGATTTCCTGATAGGATTTCTCCTCCAAATACAGGAGTATGACCGCCCTATCCACTTCTGAAAGTTGCCTTATGGCTGCATAAAGTTGGGCTAGCGAATCATCTGAAAAATCAGAGGATTTATCTTCTGGCCGATCCACCGGTTGATGGTCAGGGAGAAATACCTGCTTCTTCTTTTTACTACTCTTCAGCAAAGTCAGACATACATTTAATGTCAATCGGTAAATCCAAGTAGACCATTCTGACTGATCTTTAAAGTTGCCCTTACTCCTCCAAATCTGAAGACATACTTCTTGATAATAATCTTCAAAATCCTCTTTGGAGTCAGTATAAGCTCTACAGATTTTGATGATGATACCTGCATATGGTAAAATGAATGAAGTATAGAAATCGCTGCTCACTATTTGCCTGTTTATATTGGTTAGTGGAGAAAATTTAAAATCATTACAGTCTGGACCATTTTTTTTCTAGGAGAATAAATTCTCGATGTTCCCAAAGTTAGAAAAAGGTAGTAGCTAAAATCCTCTGCTTTCTATTCCTATAAAAACGAGAGTCTTCTCATCACTAATCACATTGAAATGAGCTAATGGAAGAGGAATTAATTCATTCAAAGGAAAAAACTTGCTTTCCGTCTGTGTCTTGGAAAAAGGTAATAGCCAAATTAAAATTTGTTAGAAACAGCAATAATAATCAAGAAATTGGATATTCGTTTTCCACGATAAAAACCTATTTTTAAAGAATCACTATACCGCAAATGATGAAAAAGAAAAGAAAAACCGTTGACTTGATTCTATTTTTTTCACTTGTGACTTCTGTGTTTTTTCAATCTTGCACAATCGACTCCAAAATTGAATCTAAACCCAATATCATCCTTATTCTGGCAGATGACCAGGGTTGGGGAGATCTTGCTGTCAATGGAAATCCCTATGTAAAAACTCCCAACATCGATAAACTAGCACAGCAAGGTGCCCAATTCAGCAGGTTTTATGTCAGTCCGGTTTGCTCTCCGACAAGAGCAGAAATCTTAACAGGCAGGTATCATCCAAGAGGCGGAGTTTATGATACTTCAGCGGGTGGTGAGAGACTCGATTTGGATGAAACAACTCTTGCTGACATCCTCCAATCAAATGGTTATGGCACCGCCGTTTTTGGAAAATGGCATAGTGGTTCGCAGCCTCCCTACCATCCGAATAACCGAGGCTTTGATGAATTCTATGGATTTGCTTCCGGTCACTGGGGCAATTATATGAGTCCGATGCTAGAAAAAAATGGCGAGGTGGTGAAAGGTGATGGGTTTATCATTGACGATTTAACTGATCAAGCACTGAGCTATGTAGAGGAGAAAGGAGATCAACCATTTTTTATCCTGCTGTCTTATAATACCCCACACAGTCCAATGCAGGTGCCAGATTTTTGGTGGGATAAGTACAAGGATATCGAAATTGATTCAACCCACCGATATGGTGACAAAGAATATCCTGAAAAGACAAAAGCTGCTTTGGCACTTTCTGAAAATATAGACTGGAATGTGGGCCGAGTTATGGACAAGCTTGACAGTTTGAGTTTGCTAGAAAACACAATCCTCATTTACATGTCAGACAACGGCCCTAATGGCTGGAGATGGAATGACGGCTTAAAAGGAATAAAAGGCAGCACGGATGAAGGTGGAGTTCGATCTCCTTTTATCGTGTTTTGGAAAGATAAGATAATACCCAAAACGATCGATTACATCGCCAGCGCGATTGATATTCTACCTTCCCTACTTGACCTGACAGATATACAAAACACCAATTATAAACCTATTGACGGAGTCAGTTTAAAGCCCTTATTATTTGGACTGAATGATCCTTGGGAAGAGCGTCATGTTTTTTCCCATTGGAATGGAAATATCAGTGTCAGAAATCAACAATATATCCTAGATCAGGATAATCAGCTATTTGATCTTTCTCAAGATCCTGGCCAATTGACCCCTATACCTCAGCCAAATGAATCTGTCTTTTCAGGATTATTGGAAGCAAAAAAGAACTGGGAAAACACGGTCTTGAAAGAACTTGATCGGGATAGAAAAGAAATATTTCCGGTTGGATACGAAGGAAGTAAAATCACACAACTACCGGCCCGGGATGGAATTGCTCATGGAAATATTGAAAGATCCAATCGCTTCCCAAATTCTTCCTTTTTCACCAACTGGATCGCGACTACGGACAGCATCACATTTGAAAGTGATGTTCTGGCTGAGGGGGATTTTAATGCGACGATTTATTATACCTGCAAGCCAGATGCAATTGGATCCTCTTTCTACTTGAAACAAGGAAACAATACTATAAGTGCTATGATCAGCGAAGCACATGATCCTCCATTTGAAGGGGTTGAATTTGACCGTTTTCCTCGTCAAGAATCCTATGAAAAAGATTTTATTCCTTTGGAGATGGGTATAATTCATTTGGACAAAGGCCTTTCGTCCATATCATTACATGCATCAGAAATCAAAGGATCTGAACTTCTGGATTTTAGATTACTCGTTTTGGAACGAATTAAGTGAGTTCAACATAAAACCAAAATCGATTTAGCTGATTTTTCACTAAACCTGTTTCTTGCTGAGGAATCTGTTTTGGAAAAGTCTTTCAATCAAAATAAGGAATCCGGACTTCATCCGATTTGCTTTTTCTTTTAAAATCCCCTTTCTGAACTAAACAAATACGTGAGATCTAGGTTGAAGAGGTAGGTGACAGTTTTTCTAAAACTGCATCATTGATCTAAGTTAAAACCATAAAAATCATACACCTTGAAGAATTATTTGATCGTAGGAGCTTCTTCCGGAATAGGAAAATCTCTAGCGAATAAATTAGCAGAATCAGGACACCAAGTTTTTGGGACATATAATGAGCATCAGATAGAAGACAGCTCGTCCAATATCAGCTATTCTCATTTGAATGTGATGGATGACGAAATGGACTTGAATTTTCTTCCCGATAAACTGGATGGAGTAGCCTTTTGTCCCGGAAGTATCAATCTCAAACCTTTTGCCCGAATCAAACCAGAAGCATTTCAAGAAGATTTTGGACTTCAAGTGGTAGGTGCTATCAAAGTGCTTCAGGCTGTAACTTCTAGATTAAAAGCTACCGAAAATGCTTCAGTTGTTCTATTTTCAACTGTAGCAGTGCAAGTGGGATTCAATTTTCATACGCAGGTAGCCGCTTCAAAAGGAGCGATTGAGGGACTTACAAGGTCTCTCGCTGCAGAATGGGCGCCAACTATTCGAGTAAACGCTATTGCACCTTCCATTACGGATACACCTTTAGCAAGTAAATTATTGGGATCGGATGAAAAAAAGGAAGCAAACGCACAAAGACATCCACTTAAAAAGATTGGTGTACCGGAAGATATAGCAGAAATGGCTGCTTTCCTTCTTTCCGATCAATCCTCTTGGATGACGGGTCAAATACTTCATGTTGATGGCGGAATGTCAAGTATCAAATAACCAAAAAATATATGTTCGGATTATTCAAAAAGAAAAGCAAAATCGAATTACTCAACGAGAAATATCAAAAACTTCAACATGAATCTTACAAGCTATCCACAGTGAATAGAACGGAGAGCGATCGTAAGCAAGCGGAAGCTGAAGAGATTCTAAAAGAAATCAGAACATTAGAACAGCAAGGATCCTAAATGAGAATACTCCTGGCCGGGGCTTCCGGATATATCGGAAAGAGATTATTGCCAGTGCTAATAGAACATGGCCATCAAGTGGTATGCTGTGTCAGAGATGTCAGCAGATTTAATCTTGAGCCGGAATTAGTACCTCACACTGAAGTTATTGAAGTTGATTTTTTAGATAAAAATTCCCTTGGGAAAATTCCAAAAGAGATAGATGGTGCCTATTACTTATTGCATTCTATGGCGGCTTCCTCGGATTATGAGGAATTAGAAATGCGATGCGCTTCTAATTTTCGGGAAATAATAAATTCAACAAATGTGAAGCATGTCATTTACCTAAGTGGCATCATCAATGAAGATTCCCTTTCCAGGCACCTGGAATCTAGAAAAGCAGTAGAGTTTGAGTTGAAAAAAGGAGATTACCATTTCACCACTTTGAGGGCTGGAATTATCATCGGATCGGGAAGTGCCTCCTTCGAAATCATTCGGGATTTGGTAGAAAAACTTCCTATCATGATCACACCGAAATGGCTAAATACAAAATGTCAACCCATTGGGATCGCAGATGTGATTGAATTTTTGAGAAAGGCTATTTTTAAAGAAGAAGTGTATGATCAAAGCTTCGACATTGGAGGCCCGGATATTCTAACTTATAAAGAAATGCTTCTCGGTTTTGCGGAAGCAAGAGGACTGGAGAGAAAAATTTATATCGTTCCGGTGATGACTCCTAAACTTTCCTCCTACTGGCTATATTTTGTTACTTCTACTTCCTACAAATTAGCTACTGCATTAGTCAGTAGCATGAAGGTGGAAGTGATTTGTAAAGAGAGCGCAATCAATGAGATTTTAGACATTGATCCCATTGATTATAAAAAGGCGTTGAGGAAAACTCTTTTTAAGATTAAAGGAAACGAAATATTATCAAGTTGGAAGGACTCTTGGAGCAGTGGTGTAATAGATCAAAAAATTGGTTTAAACCTTTCCGTGCCAAAATTCGGATGTTTTAAAGATGAAAGATCTATCGCTGTAAAAGACATGGAGCGTGCCAAAGAAAAAATTTGGCAGATCGGAGGCGATAATGGTTGGTATTATGGAACCTGGCTATGGAAAATACGAGGCTTTTTGGATAAACTTTTTGGAGGAGTAGGATTAAGAAGGGGAAGAACGCATCCTTCTCGATTGATGCCAGGAGATGCCTTAGACTTTTGGAGAGTACTTTATTCCAATAAGGAAGAAGGGCGATTATTGCTTTTTGCAGAAATGAAACTTCCAGGAGAGGCATGGCTTGAATTCAGCATAAAAGACAATGTGCTAAAGCAAACCGCTACTTTCCGACCAATGGGTTTATCTGGAAGATTGTATTGGTATTCCGTATTACCATTTCATGGCTTTATTTTTAAAGGAATGCTAAAACAATTGGTTAGCTAAGGCATTACATATTTAAGTTAATTTCACTCTTTCATTTCCACGGCAATTTAGATTTTTTTTTAGGACTTCAGCTCGATAAACCCTTCAAAAAAGATAAAAAAACACAACAAATCAATTCCGAATTAAAGAGTTAGCGAATTTGAAATTATTTTTTTAAAAGACATATAACTATTTCTTGATTTAAAAAACTAATATTATCTGCATAATAAACCATATTTTATTCATTTTCAGTTATTTATATTACAATCAGCTAATTTCATTAAAAGCATTGCAATTGTAATTTTTTAATCTCACATTGTACTTATATGATATTACAACTTGAATTTATTCAGTTGGTATCACTATTTTTTTCCAATTTTTCTTTTTTAATTATGAAACAGTTTTTCTTTTTTCTTGCTCTTCTATTGGCTTTTGGGGTAAAAGGCCAATCAATTTCAGGAAAAGTACTAGAGCCCTCTGGAATCCCCTTATCATTTGCAAATGTCCTATTACTAACTCCCTCGGATTCTTCTTTGATAAAAGGTGCGGTAACAGATACACTCGGCAATTTTGTTATGTTCGATATTCCTGGTGGGAATTACCTCTTATCTGCCTCTATGATGGGGTACACACAGGTTTATCTCCCTCCTTTTTCGATTGGCTCAATTCCAGTTGAAGGAGTTATTCTTCAACTTCAAGAAGGTAGTCAACAACTTGATGAGGTGATGGTAGTAGAGAAAAGGCCATTTGTTGAGCAATACATCGATAAAATGGTGGTCAATGTCTCAAATAGTATCATTGCTAGCGGGTCCACCGCTCTCGAAGTATTAGGCAAAGCTCCGGGAGTCACCATCGACAGACAAACCAACGCGATTAGACTGCGCGGAAAAGATGGTGTAATCGTCCAAATGGACGGAAAACAAACCTATCTGTCGATGGAGGATCTGGTTATTTTGCTCAGTACCATGTCTAGCGATAATATTGATCAGATTGAATTAATCACCAACCCTTCTGCCAAATATGATGCGGCAGGCAACTCCGGAATCATTAACATCAAATTGATGGAAAATAATAATATCGGAACCAATGGGTCCATATCGCTTGGTGTTGGCTCCGGGAGATACGACAGGGAAATGGGAAGTGTGCAAATCAATCACAGAGCAAAGAAATTTAATGTATTTGGTACGTACAGTGCGAATGCAGGAGGTGGATACTTTGACCTTTATGGTGAACAATTTATTGATAACGAAGCACAGCAAAACTACGCTGATCAAGAAACCTACATTGTATTCGATACTTGGGGACAAAATGCTAAAGCAGGAGTAGACTATTTTTTGGGAAAAAACAGCACTATTGGCGTTGTTTGGACAGGCTTCTGGAGCGATTTTGGAGAAGATGGAACCGCAAGCAGTGAATTTCAGAAAATTAAAGGGATAAATTATTTAGAGGCAAATACTGCTAAACAAATTAGTACTGTATCAACCAACCATGTCGCAAACTTAAACTTCCAACATACTTTCGAGGAAAGTGGAGGTCAGCTAACAGCAGATTTTGACATTGGGCAATTTAACAGGGAATATTCCAACACTTTACAAACGGAAATTTATACGCCTGAAGAACCCAATCAACCAAATCAGGGGCTTTTAACTGAAATGCCGACAACAATCACTATCAGAACTATAAAAGCTGATTATAGTAGAGTGGCATTCAACAAATGGAATATGGAAGCTGGTTTAAAAACCGCTCAAGTAAAGAGTGAAAATGACTTAACTCTCTCGCAAGGGGAAGAAGGAAACCTTATTATCGATCCTATTTTATCAAATAATTTTATTTACACTGAAAATGTAAATGCTGCCTATCTAAGTTTTTCAGGAAAGCTTGGTGAAGCAACTCAAGCACAATTTGGACTGCGTGCAGAACACACAATTTCTGAAGCCAATTCATCGAGCACTAACACCATTCTAAAGCGGAATTATTTAAATGTTTTTCCAAGTGTTTTCTTATCTAACCAAGTATCAGAAAACCACACCATAGTTCTTTCCTATAGTTACAGAATAAATCGACCTAGCTACCAATTCTTAAACCCGGCACGTTCGTATGTCGATCCTTATTTATATAGCAGAGGCAATGCTTTTCTGCAACCTGAATACACGCATTCTCTTGAATTTAAACACGGCTTTAAAGATAAATTGTATACTTCTATTGGAGCAAGTTTCGTGTCTGACTTAATCTTCTACCTTATTCAGCCTGTCGATAGCATTCGAACTGAACGAACTCCGGATAATGTCGGCACTTCCCAATCCTATAATATCACTATGAGCTACCCACTTGAAATAATGAAAGGATGGAATGCTCAATTGAACTTAACCGGCCTTTACAGTCGATTTAACTACCTCTATCAGGAGAACCCGATAGTAGTGGAGCAAATTTCAAGTAGGCTGGATATTTCCAACACTTTTGCATTGCAAAAAGGCTGGACAGGGGAATTGACAGGTTGGGTTAGTTCACCTTCGATTCAGGCCCTCGCTCGTACACCCTGGCTGGGGTCCCTTGATATTGGTATTCAAAAATCATTTAGTGCGAAATTCAAAGCAAGACTAAGTATTCAGGATATATTCCATTCAAATAAGTTTATCGGCAAAATAGATGTGCCTGGATTTAAATCAGATTACCGTTTGCAATTCGACACTCGAGTTGCTATGCTGAATTTCACCTATTCACTAGGTAATCAAGATCTGAAAGCAGCACGACAGAGAAAACTTGGTTCAGAAGAAGAATCTCAGCGAACGAATTAATAACAATCTGAAATTGGCGATTAATTGAGTGTTTTTTGAATGACTCAAATAATTCAAAAATATCCTATGAACTTGATAAAAAGCTTTCTTAATTTATCCATAGAGATCTAGCGAAAAAGTGGCGAAATTCAACTATGGATAAAATTGAACTTTACTTACAGTGGATATATCCTATCTCAAGAATATCATTCGGTTGGTTTTTTTTAGTAGTTCCCTTTCTTTTTTCGTGTAAACACGCTCCCCCCAGCAAGAATCGGGTGATTATTTCAACAGATATAGGAGGAAGTGATCCAGACGATTATCAGTCTTTGATTCATCTTTTCTTATATGCGGACAC
Organism: uncultured Algoriphagus sp.; assembly: GCA_965659625.1. Lineage (GTDB taxonomy): Bacteria > Bacteroidota > Bacteroidia > Cytophagales > Cyclobacteriaceae > Algoriphagus. The sequence continues at coordinate 12,955 of CBFHWO010000024.1, forward strand.
TTTGGATATAGTAGGATTAATTTCCTCACCTCCTTACAATGGAAGGAAAAAGCACATTCTAGAAGTGATTGATGCCTATGAAAAGGATTACCCAATATTA
>CBFHWO010000024.1:13364-23909 GCA_965659625.1 uncultured Algoriphagus sp.
ATCTATGGTTTATAGAAAACAATTCGACATTTAGAGGCATGTATATGGGCGGATTTCAAGATGACGATTATGGAAATGAAACGTTTGTAAGTCAACATATCAAAAGTCATGGTGCTTTAGGCAATCTTTTTTATGATAAGAAAAAAGACATAAAAATGGGTGATACACCTTCCGTCTTGTTCCTGCTGGATGGAAATCCTGAAGACCCTGAAAGTCCGAGTTGGGGCGGTCATTTTCAAAAAACTAATCATGGACCTAACTATTGGACAGACTTCCCCGACCCTGCTTTGGAAGAAAACAATCGACCGGGTGCTAAAACTGTCAATCGGTGGCGAAAAGAATTTTTAGATGATTGGAAAAAGAGAATGAGTATCCTTAAATAGTAGGAAAGTCAATAAACGAAAGCCTCTTTTTTAACAAAAGCTTCTAAAACAATAAAACCTAGCTTTATTCACTGCCAGAAAAACCGTATTTTAAGCTACACTTTTAACTTTTAGATTTTTAATCATGAAAAAAACACTTCACGATCATCTTAGCCCATCCACTGGACCCAAAAACATCCTTTCACTTGATGGCGGTGGAATTAGAGGAGCATTAAGCCTTGGCTACCTCAAAAAAATAGAAACCATCCTTCAGAAAAAGCATGGAACCGATTACCTGCTATGCGATCATTTTGATTTGATAGGTGGCACCTCCACAGGTTCTATCATCGCTTCTGCATTGGCAATTGGAATGAAAGTAGATGAAATCAAAGATCTCTATATGGATCTGGGCGGAAAAATTTTTGGAAAAAAGCACAGTTTCTGGAATCCGCTGCAGACGTGGAAGTTTTTGAAAGCCAGCTATGATTATTCCGAATTGGAAAAATCATTAAGAGGTGCTTTTGGAGAGATCACCTTAGCAAGTGATCAAATCAAAACCGGATTATGTATCGTCGCTAAAAGGGCTGACACCAATAGTGTTTGGCCAATAATAAATCATCCACAAGGGAAATTCTTCGATACCAATTTGGGGAAAAACAAAAACATTCCTCTCTGGCAGGCTGTCAGAGCAAGTAGTGCTGCTCCTACCTATTTTGCGCCCCAGATGATCGATGTGGGTGATGGTCAGCAAGCAGCTTTTGTAGATGGAGGGGTAAGTATGGCAAATAATCCTGCCATGACACTTTTGATGGTAGCTACGCTTAAAGGATTCCCTTTCCATTGGGAAATGGGAGAAGATAAAATGACTGTTGTTTCTGTTGGAACAGGATATAGTGTTTTCAAAAAACAAGTTGGTGAAATCAAAGAAGCTTGGCTTAAAACCTGGGCTCAAAATGTACCCGACATGTTGATGCAGGATGCGAGTTGGCAAAACCAGATTATGCTTCAATGGCTCTCCAATTCACCTACAGCCCACTATATTGACATGGAGATAGAATCACTACGCGATGACTATATTTCTGGAAAACCGCTGATCAAATATCTGAGATACAATTTTGCCATGACAGAAAATGAATTGAACGGCTTAGGTTTAGGGAAGACTTTTTCTGAGAAAGATGTCGCAAGTCTTATTGAAATGAGTAATTCTGAAAACAGAGAAGAACTTTACGAAATCGGTGAAGCCGCAGCAAAAAGCGCCGTAAAGGATTTTCATTTTGACTAAAAAACCAATCCTTAACTCCACTTCAATTTTCTGAAAGAACTTGAATTACCTCTGCTACCCAATCTCCTTGGACTTTATAAAGTTCAAGGTTATTGGCGGTAGAATCTGTTTGCCAGTTCTCATGCGGTGTACTGATGGCAGCTGATAAATAGTCAAAAGCTTTTTCCTGATCGTTTTGCAATAACGCTAATTCGAGCAGCGTGGCCTGAGGCCAATAATCATCAATATTAGAAGGAGCATTGCGCATCGAAATCCTACTCTTCTTTTCCAAGTAAGTTAAGACCGAATATTCCACAACCTTCGCAAAGTCAACCGTATCCTTATCTCCTCTTGCAAATTTTAGGGTAGCAGCATTTATTCCCGGATAAAAATCTCTTAAATCTGCCTGAAACCCTTCAGTATAGATTTCAATCGCCTTATTCAAAAATCCTTTGGCCAAAAAAGCTTTTGAATCTTTTGCTTCATTGTATTTATCCTTATAAATCCGCCCAAGAATTCCCAATGTTTCACTGGTAGAACCTTTTTCCTCCACTAATTTCGTAAGCACTTCAATCGCCTTGTCTTTTTTTCCAGCTCGGTTTAAAGCAAAACCATATTGCTCCTGAACTACCACCGTTCCCTTGAGATGATTTGGTAGGGATTCAATAAAATTCACCATTTCATTAAAACCATTGGCCGAGCGATAAGCCAAAATAAAATTAATGGCCATCCCAGCATCCCAGTCCTCTTTTTCAGGAAGCGTTTCTTCCAACTCTTCCAACTTTTTAGCTCTATCCTCCTTTTTATCTAAATTTAAAATCTCCTGAATTTGCTCATTAATTTGATTGTCATATTTGGCTTGCTCTCTAAGCATATCTACTTTATCAATGGAGAGATTATGTTTAAATTCAATTCCATCCATTAACTGATAAACTGGACTGTCAGTGATTTTTTTCTTTTTTATACCAGCTATATATGCTTTTAATGCTTCCTTTTTCTCTTCCAGATCAACAATTTCATTGTCGACTATTGTATAAGGGAAACAGCGCACATCAACCAGATCAAAAGGTATTTTAGTGCCAGTTTCAAAAATACTAAAGGTCGTAAAAGGCTTGGCCGTATATCGAATACCTAATTCATAAAACACATTGGCATTTGCTGTAGTCAGGTCTGCAATTGCAAAATCACAAAGAATCAATCGCTCATACATAGGCTTATGAATGATCCCGCCCATCATTTCCTGATCAGCCCGAATGGATTCCAAACCAGAGTCTTCGATGACCGGCTTTATGAATTTCTCATAAACCTCATCAAAATTTATAATTCTTCCGGTTAAGTCAGGCTTTTTACCAAAAGGCATGATTACAAAACAAAGTGGTTTCATTGCTATAAAAGTTTTATATATACTACTTGATTTTTTATCCCGATTTGAAAGAATTTAATCAGTGATTTTAGCTTCATTTATGGCATTTAAAATCTTAAATCTCCTCTCCGCCCTGGTAAGAATGTTTGCTTTTTTAATTCCGTTAGACATAATAAAAAAGTCTTTTAACTAGTTATTACTCCCATAAACCCTTGATTATTAGAGCAAAATACCTTAAATTATTTAAACCAAAATATTTCAGGGTAAATATAACTTGCGCAAGAAGTTACAATAATCTAATTATTGTTTAAAGAAGAAACACAGAGTTTAAAGTGAATTTTTTTAGAGTTTATGAAGGAGTCATTCAAAAAACCTGACCCTGATCGACTGAGAAATAAGGTGGATAGGCTAATCTCTGAACTTGAGAAGGCTCCAACTCATGAAGAAAAAAAAGTAGTTCGAAATAAGATTGAACAGTTAGGACCACCAGTTGCCCCCTATTTAGTTCCCTATCTCCAAAGTCAAAATGAATTCACCCGCTGGGAAATTGTAAGCTTTTTAGGGGAATTCAAGGATGTTTCCACTATGATCCCTTTAATCAAATTTGCCATAAACGAGGAGGAAGTCCATGCCCGATGGAGATCATTTTGGGCTGTCACCAGATTTAGTTCAGAAGGAGCAGGTACTATTCTACTTCCATATTTAAAAAGCAAGGTATTTAAAAAAAGGTGGAGAGCAGCTCTAATCCTAAGCATGCTTGGAGATTTAAAAGCCGGAAAAGTAATTTCTGAAGGACTCCAATCCAAAGAGAGTTGGATAAAATGGGAGGCTTTGAGTGCAATTAAATCCTTAAGATACAGCAATGAAACCTCCGCCGTATGCGAAATCGCATTAAATGAGAAAGATGAGAATTTGAGAAGAGAAGCGGTTTTAGCCCTAGGCTATATGAATAGTCATCTTGCAACAGAAACTTTAATTAAAAGTCTGGAAGACATTTCTCCACAAGTGAGATGGCGTGCTTCTATGGCTCTCACGAGATCTAATAATCCAACTCATATCAGTCAATTACAAAAACTTTTAGAATCCGAAAAAGAGGCAATTGTCATTGATCAACTGAAACAGGATATAAAAACTTTAACGCGGAATTCATGAAAGCAAGAAAAACAGAAACCCCAAAACCAATTTTGAAAAGTATACTTGCAGGAAGTACGATAAATAGAGGAAGCGATATCAAAGAAGCAATGACTGGTGATTGTATCAGAATAGTGGGGAATGCTTTCGGGAAAAACCCAAATAAAACCCAGGTCTATTTTGATGAATTTACTGTTAAACCATTTTCATTTCCCTTTTCGAACCATGAGTTGATTGTAATCTGTCCTTTTGTAAAAAAGGAAACGAAGTCCTTGAGAATCCAAGTTGGTAGTGAATTTTCAAATGCTAAAAGATTCAAAGTAAAACCTCCAATTGTTAGTGAGGAGCCTGTAGGAACAGTCACCAAAAGATATTTTGACACCATCGATCAAACAAGTGCATTAGTTGCAGGCCTAGCAAGAGCAATTGCACCATATACACCCTATAAGAATTTGATCACGAAAACTTCCGAGAAAATTGATCATACTAGAGTGGTGCTTCAGACAGTCAACAACCTTCTTATGAATTGGGCTCCATTGCAGGAAAATCTTGATTTTGAGCCTTTGAAGACTATAAAAAATATGGATGACATCATCCTTCAATCTCAATTAATTGAGGGAGTTGAGGATTATGTTGATCACTTATTTGGTAAAAGTGGACCAGTAGCAGAGTTTTTTGGCAAAGACTTCCAAGTTATAGAAACCTTATTTGGTCCTGCAAAAGATTTAGAGTCATATATAGGAAGTATCATTGAAGAAACCGGAATATTCAGTCCACAACTTAATTCCTTTTACGATGCTTCAGGTTTTATTCTGCATGAATTAACTAAGGTTATTGAAGGGGGAGAAAATGTAGCAAAACTGTTTAAACCATCTGTCGAAGGTGGTGTAGGGGCAGGTCTGGAAGGAAGCGTAGACGTTGAATTTGATTGGGGTCAGATTTTTAGTGCTTTATCTAAATTTATCGATGTCATTGCTCAAATCTTAACCAAGATTTCAACAACTATTTCCGGCAAAATAAGCTCCGATAAAATTGATAAGCTGGAAGAAAAAGCTGACAGGGAAAGAGTGTTGGTATTTGACCTAAAAATAAAACTAGATCACATAGAAGAAGATCTGAAGAAGATCGAAGAAAAGCTAGACAAACTAGAACAAAAGAATGATCTGGAACTAGAAAAACTGGATAAACTGGAAACTAAATCAGATAAAGAGGAAGAAAAACTTGATCGAATTGGTGAAAATATTGACAGGTTGGAGCAAAAGGCGGATAGATCCGAAGAGAAACTGGATGTGATTGAAATGAAAGCTGATAAAGCGGAAGAAAAGTTGGATCGTATCGAACAAAAGAACGACAGAGAAGAGCAGAAGCTGGATAAAATTGAAGAAAAAGCTGACAAGGCAGAGTACAAACTTGATGTCTTAGAACAAAAAGCTGATAAAGCAGAAGAAAAATTAGATAGGCTGGAAGAAAAGAACGATAAGGAGGAAGAGAAGCTCGATAAACTTGAGCAAAAAGCTGATAAAGCCGAACAAAAGCTAGATAAGATTGAACAGAAGAATGACAAAGAAGAACAGAAACTGGATAAGTTGGAACAGAAAGCCGATAAAGCTGAACGAAAACTAGATCTATTGGAGCAGAAAGCTGATAAAGCTGAACTGAAATTAGATAAACTCGAATTGAAAAATGATAAAGAAGAACATAAGCTTGATAAAATCGAGGTAAAACTTGACAGGTTTCCTATTTATCAGCTTCCGCACGAATCAAGTATAGCTGACCAACAAAACGCCACAGGAAGATCGACAGCTGCAATGGTTGCATTAAAAGCCAATAATCATGTTTATCTGAAAGCAGCAATTGATGTAACAAGTGATGATTTGGATAATGAGGCAAAATGGAGCGCATGGAATGATTTTAGAAGACCCTTGAATGCTCAGGTTTTAATTGATATCAGCATTGATCTTCAATACTTAGAAAATTCAAGCCACCTAATGAATGGCGTAATTACTGCCCGCGATAGTATAGGAAGAATTTTTATCCGAACATTTAAAGGCTTGGATCATCAAAATATAACAACAGATTCTGAATGGGTGGATTGGAAAGATTTTCCCGGACAACCTTAAAATCAATTTATAAAAATCGTTGATAATCAATAATTTAAAGTAAAATAAGATGCTAAAGAAATTATTATTACTACTATATTTCTTGTTTATTCCTACTAGGATTTACTATTCAAAAAAGAAAAAGTCAAGAGCCAAAAAGGAATCCTTTTTATAAGGAAATACTTTCTGGGATCTTGTTCTCCTTAGTGATCTTATCCACTACCAAAGCAATCGCACCATCTCCGGTCACATTACAAGCGGTACCGAAACTATCCATTGCTATATACAGAGCGATCATTAATCCGATCATTTCTTCACTGAATCCAAGCATGGACTGCAAAACTCCTATAGCTGCCATAATTGCTCCGCCAGGCACCCCCGGCGCTGCCACCATTGCTATCCCCAACATAAAAATAAATCCTACAAACATTCCAAAGTTAAACGGCACTCCTTCCAGAATCATCAAAGCCATTGCACAAGCAGTGATTTTCATGATACTTCCAGACAAGTGAATGGTAGCACAAAGTGGTACGACAAAACCGGCAATTTTAGGAGAAACGCCGTTTTTTTCTGCCTGTTCCAAAGTAACGGGAATGGTAGCCGCAGAAGATTGAGTCCCCAAAGCTGTGAAATACGCAGGCATCATGGTTACCAATAATCGGAAGGGATTTTTCTTTACGATTGCTCCTGTGATTACATATTGTAAAATCAACAGGAAAATATGCATGGCAAAGATGACTCCAATGATATTTAAGAAAACTGAAAGTATGGAATACACTTGACCACTAAAGGCCATATTTGCAAAAATCCCTAGAATGAAAAGTGGTAATAAGGGCACAATAACATTCTCTATCAACTGCATGATGATGGTCTCAAAATCCTTGATCACCTTTTTCAAAGTCGAATTTTCCTGATAGGAAAGTCCCAAACCAATCACAAAAGCCAGCACCAAAGCAGACATCACATCTATCACAGCCGGAATAGTAATACTGAAATAGGGTATTAAATCCTTTCCTCCTTCGGATATTTCAGCCGCTTCATTCACGTGAGAAGCAAGAAGGGAAGGGAAAATAGTCGAAGAAGTGAAGTAACTCATAAACCCAGAAAAGAGCGTAGATCCATAAGCTATTGCCGCAGTGATCAACAAAAGTCTGCCCGCTCCTTTTCCAAGATCAGAAATGGCCGGCATGATCAATCCAAGAATAATCAAGGGAATGGCAAAATTCAGGAACTGGCCAAAAAACGCATTGAAGGTCGCGAAAATTCTATTGATGGATTCCGGTAAAAACAGACCAAATAGTGTTCCCAGAACGATGGCTATAAATACTTTAAAGAGAAGGTTGGAGAATAATTGCTTCATTTTTTGCTTTGATTCTGGATCAATTGACGATAACCAAATTGAATTATTGAGTCGCTAAGATAGAAGGAATGTCTATGAAGAGACCAATAAGCTGGAGTTAATTAAGAAGCGCTTTTTATCAAAACTCTACATGGTACTAATGGAATTGCTTAAAAAATTAAAACAAGCATAACAATGAATAGAAATCAATAAAAAACGGTGCCGTGACATATATGTACACAACACCGTTTGTAAGAGGATTGACCCAAATAAATTCCTTTATGACAGAATTAGGATATCCATCTAAAAAGAATAATGAGATATTAAAACGCTCACTTATTTTTTCCCTGGTACCCAAGATATGGTTCTAGAATACTCAACTCCTTCTAACATAGTAGTAAGAGTATAATCTCCCTTGGCTTGCGGTTTAAGATAATACCTAAATGGAAGTATATACTGACAGTTTCCAAGACCATTTATTACAAGTCTAATTCTATCAGATCTTAAATTAGATAATACATCAATTTCCTCACCGTTAAAATTTATTGAGAACTCAGATAATTCGATAAACTCTTTACTAGAAGCTAAGATGGAATTAATCTGCTCTTCAGTTAAACTTTCTGGACAATTACCTTCATTTAAGATATCTTGTAAGGTGAAATTTATAGTAACCCAAGATCCCATCGGAACTTCAACAGGTACATCTTCTCCCAGAAAAATTGGTATTCTGACACTTTGCCCTCTTATCAAACTTTCGTCAGTTTGTTGGTCGTTGATTTCTTGAGTTCCATTGCTAAGTCTGAAAGAATTTCCTGAAACTCCATTTAAATTAGTAGATGGGTTTAGAGAAAAGTCACTTTCTGCGACTTTAAGTTGTGAATCTGAATTCACATCATCATTTACAAAATCTACGTTGCTACAGGAATATGAAACCATTGCGAGCAAGAGAAATCCTAGTTTAAAATTTTTCATATAGTATAAATTAATGTTAAAAATATTTTGGACTAATATAATGACAAAAGCTCCATAATTGGGTTTAAAAATCATTTTATTGATTGTAAAACACAGTAAGAGCTGTTTCAGATTTTTTCTATTTTGTAAAAAACAAATGATTTTACTTGAAAAAAGCATCCATTATAATAGAAAATAAGATTATAAGCTTATCCATTTAGATAATTTAAATAATTAGTAGTTTTAAAAATATTTAAAAACTATAAATCCATTATGCTACTTAAATTAGTGTATGCTTTTTTCTATCTAAGAATCCCAAAATTCAATACCATAATTGTCCCACTTATTAATTATATTTTTCATTATGAAAACACTTTTGACAGTTCTGCTCTCCTTCCTGATAAAACTTAGCCTTGCACAAACTCAAGCACCTCCAGCAGTGGTCGCAGGTTTCCCAGTCAATTATGATGAAAGTCAGATTCCACCTTACACTCTACCAGATTTATTAACTCTGGAAAATGGTCAAAAAATAACAGATGCAAAATCCTGGACGGAAAAACGAAGACCCGAGCTTTTAGAAGCTATCGCAGCACTTCAGTATGGCAAAACTCCTCCTGCTCCAGAAACCATAGAATATGATGTTTTAGAAAATCAGGGAGAGGCTTTCAATGGGAAAGCAATTCGAAAGCAAGTCAGAATCTATTTAACTGAAAACAGTAAAGACCATCCTATGGATTTGCTGATTTACTTGCCAAAAAATGCTAGCAAACCAACACCGGTTTTCTTTACAATTTCATTTACTGCCAATAATCAAACGGTTGATGACCCGGAAGTTCGAATAGGAGAAATTTGGAATAGAGATGGTCAAAAAGTGAAAGCAGATGAACCAAGCAGATTTAGGCCAACGAACGTGGAGCAATTCATTGACGAGGGCTATGGTTTTGCTACGGTTTATTATGGCGACATAGATCCTGATTTCAAAGGTGGATTTGAGCATGGGATCCGAAAAGAATTTCTGAAGTCTGGTGAAACTCAACCTAAAAATGATGAGTGGGGTACCATTTCAGCTTGGTCTTGGGGACTCAGCAGAGCCATGGATTATTTTGAAAAAGACGCACAGATTGATGAAGATCGAATTGCCTTAATGGGCGTTTCCCGATTGGGAAAAACTGTACTTTGGACAGGAATAAGGGATACGCGTTTTAAAATGATTGTTGCAAGTTGCTCCGGAGAAGGAGGAGCAGCTCTTGCCAGAAGAGATTATGGTGAAAACATCAAGCATATGTCAGATTCTTCTAGATATGGGTATCAGTTTGCTACAAATTATCATGAGTATTCCACTCATGTGGAAGATTTCCCATTTGATGCACATTCACTAGTTGCGATGATTGCACCTCGTCCCCTTTTACTTCAAACTGGAAACACGGATTATTGGTCTGATCCAAAAGGCGAGTTTCTTGCAGCCCAAGAGGCGAGTAAAGTATATGAGCTTTTTGGAGAAAATGGTCCTGAAGACAATGAAATGCCTTCCGCAGGAGACACTTCATTGACAGAAAACAAACTTGGGTATTTCATGCATGACGGTGGTCATGGCACCATTCCAACTGATTATCCTGTTTTTATTCAGTTTATTAAAAGATTTTTATGAGTAAATAGATCAATAGGACACTGGAATTTCCACCATCGTTTTATCCCATCCTATTCTCATTACACCAGTTCCACTTCCTAAATCTTCAAAACGGATAGAGAAAGACTCAACAACTTCTGATGTAGGTTTTGCAGGAACAGAAAAACGGATTACATCTTTACTTTCGTCATATTTGAAAGCACCCCAATAATCTAAATCAGAATTAACAATAATAGTCCACTCACTTTCACCTGGAATCGCAAACATAGAATAGGTACCTGCCTTTAGACTTTCTCCACCCAATGAAATGTCCTGAAAAGCCTTAAATTCTACCGATTCATTTGCTCCTAGTCTCCAAACTTTTCCGTAAGGAACTATCCCACCAAATACCACCCTGTCGGATTTATTAGGC
>CBFHWO010000024.1:23915-58618 GCA_965659625.1 uncultured Algoriphagus sp.
ACCGATTCATTTGCTCCTAGTCTCCAAACTTTTCCGTAAGGAACTATCCCACCAAATACCACCCTGTCGGATTTATTAGGCCTACTGTAATATACTTTTGCAACTACTTTTTCACCTGGCTTGCGATCGTGAGCAAAATTATCTGGTAGATAAGCAACATCCATTGGACTTTTATCAGGTCCTTTAAATGATTGAGCTTGTGAGGCGTACCCTATTCCCACAAGTAGAATTAAAGAAAGAATATACTTTTTCATCGATATTAATTTTTTTATACTTTTTGAAAGTATTCATTTATTTCAAACTTATCATCAGAGTTGCTATTTCTCGACCAATAATTACTTCTAAATATTTACCCCCCAATTATTTACAAAATCAAATCGAAAAAAGTCAAATCTTGGATACTTAGCGATTAATAGATACCTTAAATAACGGTTAACAAGATGTTTTACATTTTTATCGAGTCTTGATTTCTATTATCCAGTCTATCAGAATAAGCCATCCAACCCATGAAATCACAAGAAGTAATCAAAACCAAATTTACTCGAACCCAAAATGCTTTGAGTTTAAAACCAACACTAGGCTTAGGAACAAGAGTCTCTAAGACTCGAATCATCGATGGTCTTTCCTGCGAAAGCCGAGAAGATGATTATGTTTTCCATACAGATATGCCAAGCCAAGTTGGAGGGAATGGAACAGGTCCGACGCCCGGCGTTTTAGGCAGGGCGGCACTTGGAAGTTGTTTGGCAATGGGGTATATGATGTGGGCTTCAAGATTAGATGTTATTATCGACAGTTTAGAAGTTCAAATCGAGGCTACCTATGATGATGGTGGCCTATTTGACACCTCAGATTCAGTACCTGGATATACTGAAATCAGGTATACCGTCAAAATAAAAAGTCCTGCAAGCAAAAAGGATATTGAAAAGGTACTTGATAAAGGCGATCGACACAGTCCCTATCTTGACGTGTTTTCAAGAACACAGAAATGCATCCGAAAAGTTGAATTGGAAAACTCTTAATTGACCAAAAATGAATCCCGATTTACAAAGAAGAGTTCAAAGATATGGCTGGGACAAGGCCTCAGAATTTTATGAGAAAAGTTGGCAAGCTCAGCTAAAGCCTGCTCATGATCTTTTGCTGGAAAAAGTAAAAGTAAAGTCTGGAGAGTCCATTTTGGATATTGCGGCGGGAACAGGATTGATCACTTTCAGGTTGGCTGAATTGCTAGGTTCTGAAGGGAAAATTTTAGCGACGGACATCTCAGATGAAATGGTTAAAATCGGAAAAGAGTTAACCCTATCCAAAGGCATTTCCAATGTTGCATTCGAACGCATGGATGCAGAAAATCTCAACATTGAAGACTCCACTTTTGATTTGGTTACCTGCGCTTTGGGAATCATGTATTTCCCTGATCCCGATATTTCTTTGGCAGAAATGTTTAGAGTTTTAAAGCCCGGCGGAAAAGCGGTAGTGGCAATTTGGGGATCCAGAAAAAAATGCGGTTGGGCTGAAATTTTCCCAATCGTAGATTCACGCGTGAGTTCTGATGTTTGCCCCATGTTTTTTAACCTAGGCGAAAAAGATGTCATTAAATATCCTTTTGAAAAAGCTGGATTCAAAAACTTTTCAATTCAAAAGATAAATGTAAACCTACACTACCCTTCTGACGAGGAAGCTTGTCAGGCATCTTTTATGGGAGGACCAGTAGCAATGGCCTATTCGAGATTTGATGAACAAACAAAAATTGACGCTCAAAAAGAATACATCAAATCTATCCAACAATTTAAGACTAGTGTCGGATATGAAATTCCAGGTGAATTTGTGGTAGCAAGTGGATACAAGTAGTAAACTTAAATCAAGTCAGATAAACGAAAAAAATCGTGAACCTTCAAGGTAAAATCTTTTGAGATGGTTTCCTTAATTCCATGAATTTATTGGGGAATGTCCTTCAATATTTATTTCTTGAAACTTTTCATGGACTAATTCAAGTCCAATAATTTTTCATCTAAAATTAAATCCTAGTGAAAGCTGCTATAAGACGTAAATACGGTTCCTTCGACTCTATTTCTATTGAAAGTCTTGAAGATCCAACACCAAAGGAAAATGAAGTCTTGGTCAAAGTTCGGGCAACTACAGTAAACAGAACTGATTGTGCAAATTTGACAGGAAAACCATTTATCATGAAGTTGATGCTGGGATTTTCTGAACCTCGCAAAATAATTCTAGGAACAGATTTTTCTGGAGAAGTAATCCAAACAGGTTCAAATGTTAGATCTTTTAAAAATGGAGATCGAGTCTTTGGGTTTTACGACATGGGTTTTGAATCGCAGGCAGAACTCGTCTGTATCAAAAAGGAACAATTACTCTCCATACCCGATAAACTAGATTTCAAGCAAGCTGCCGCAAGTCTTGAGGGAGCACATTATGCCTACTCATTTATTCACTATGTGGATATAAAGAAAGGGCAAAAAATCTTGATCAACGGCGCCACTGGAGCCATTGGATCCGCTCTTTTACAATTTGCAAGATTGTTTGATGTGGAGATTACAGCTACTTCTGACACTAAAAATATTGGGTTGATAAAATCGCTTGGCGCAGATAAAATTATCGATTTCACAAAAGAAGATTTTACAAAGTCCGATGAACAATTTGACTATGTTTTTGATGCAGTTGGCAAAAGCACATTTGGAGAATGCAAACCAATTTTAAAGGAAAAAGGAATCTATATATCCTCAGAATTGGGACCCAATTCCGAAAATGTCTTTTATGCATTAACTTCTCGTTTTAGAAAAAACCAAAAGGTCATTTTCCCTATTCCTTTCAGTCAAAAAAAGACGATGCCCTATATCATAGGGTTATTGGAAACCGGAAAATTCAAGCCCGTAATAGATAAGGAATATCCTTTGGAAGAAATTTCTGAAGCCTATAAATACGTCCTTTCTGGCCAAAAAACTGGAAATGTTTTAGTCAACTATTGATCTTCAAAAAAATTACTGACAGAAAATAATAGAATAAACGATCTGGGAATTATCAATATTTAGACTTTTCTTTCTTATAAAATTACCTGAAAATGAAACGCAGACCCTTCCTTCAAAAGCTCACTTTATTTTCTTCTGCAGTAATGGCCATTCCTCTGGACAGTCTGAGCAATACCATCAAATACGAACCAAAAAAATTACGATTTATTATTGCTTCTGATGGACATTTTGGGCAGCCTGACACCGATTTTTCAGGAACGCATACGAAATTGATGGAATCAATAAATGCCGAAGAACAAGTCGATTTTGTGGTTTTCAACGGGGATTTGATCCATGATGATCCAGTTTTTATGCCTCAGGTAAAAATGTACTACGATAAATTAAAATACCCTTATTACGTGACCAGAGGCAATCATGATAGACTTTCCGAAGGCGATTGGATGAATATTTGGGGTTATCCAGAAAATCATTCCTTTCGATCCAAGGATGGTTCAGGTGTCATCTTGTTGAACTGTTCCAACGAGGCGGGAGAATATCTTTGTGGAGATGTGAGGTATTTAAAATCCCAGCTCGAAAAATTCACCCCACTTTCACATGTATTCGTTTTCATCCATATCTCTCAAAATGACTGGACTAGACATGGCGTGAAATGCGAAGAACTTTTGGAACTTGTTGCAATGCACAAAAATGTAAAAGCGGTGTTTCATGGACATGACCATGATGTGGATGGGATCATGATCAACCGTGGCAAACCGTACTTGTGGGATGGTCATTTTGGTGGAAGTTGGGGAAATCCCTTTCACACCTATCGAGTCGTGGAGATTTTAGAAGATGGCAAAACTATCACCTATCTAAAAACGGTAAAAGACGGGACAGTCCTCAACGGACATTCTTTATAAATCAACTTTTGTTTTTGTGTTAAAGCTGGTCGATTTTTGGGATCATTCTATCTTTGCAAAAAAAAGAAAATGACCCTATCGGATAAAATCCTACAAAGTCCTGAAAGTATTTCATTTGAAGAAGTAATCGCCTTTATCGATTCGAATTTCGAGTTTACACCCACCCGATTCATAAATGGATCCCTCGTAAATCAGGCAAATCAAAATAATGGCTCTTGCAAGATTTTCAGCTTTGCCAAAGAGCTATCACTTACCAAAGACCAAACGGTAAACTTATTTGGAGATTATTACAGGAAAGATGTATTGGAAAACCCAGCTGGATCAGACCATCAGAATATCCGAAATTTCATCAAAACTGGATGGGAAGGAATTGTATTCGAGGAAAAGGCATTGAAAAAAATTTAGGTTAAAACATAAAAATCCGATCAGCATCGGATTTTTTTTATTCAAACTTCTTGATTTTAGATTAATTCTTCAAAGCTGAGAATTTACAATCAAGCGACTTTCTTTTAAATTTTCAGATTGCCCTCTACCCCTACATCTGCTGGCTTTCCGGTAATTATTCCAAAAAGCATTTTCACACCTGCCAAACCAGCACCGCGTTTGGTATCCCAATAATGTCCTGCCTCGGGAGAAAATTTTATTACAGAAATTCTTGGATCATCTTTTCCTTTTGGAAACCAATTTTTAGCCATAGCATCCCATAACTCGTGAATTAATTCTTTATTTTGAGATATTTCTGCTTTCCCTTGTAGCTCCAAAAATTCCATAGAACTCGGCTTTTGAAAAAATAATCTAGATTTTGGGTTTTTGTTGATCTCGGCATTTTTGGCACTATCCACTGCACTCAGAAACCAGAGTACTCCATCCGCATCTGATTTTTGAATACTCATAGGCCTCGCTGATTGGTTTTCGTCAAATGAAACTTCAGTTTGAAAAAAACACAAACTTGAGGAATCAACCATTTCTCGGATTTTGTCTATAGCAGCCTTCCCTTGGAGATTTTCCATTTTATTTTGTCTTTCTTCTTTAGGATTCGATTC
Organism: uncultured Algoriphagus sp.; assembly: GCA_965659625.1. Lineage (GTDB taxonomy): Bacteria > Bacteroidota > Bacteroidia > Cytophagales > Cyclobacteriaceae > Algoriphagus. Next base: position 28,836 of record CBFHWO010000024.1, read on the forward strand.
CATGATTTTCTGATTGATTGTTTACTTAATAAAAACGCAAAGGCCTTGCCCAATCAGAGATTGCATCTCTATTCTTTCAAAAAATTGGCTTGCAATGTTTTAAAAGCCTATTTCAACTCTAAATCGTCTATCAAAGTTCTTCATTCTATCAGGTGGAAAGTCTGGCAAGAAGAAAGATTTCCCCAAAGTGTGGCAAAATTTTACTAGAGTTTCATTTCTCGAATTATCGTATTTTTAATAATCCTTTTAAATCTTTATGAAAACAGGTAAACCAGCAACTTCTGCAGCAGGCCCAAAAGCGATATATCATGCGATGGAAAAAGCATTCCAGTCTATGAAAGTCTCCAAGACTTTTAAAATACTGGGAAGCCTCAATCAAAAGGATGGAATAGATTGCCCTGGATGTGCCTGGCCCGATCCAGACCACCGTTCCAAATTAGGTGAATACTGCGAAAATGGAGTGAAGGCAATTGCTGAGGAAGCCATGGATGCGAATGCAGATGTTGATTTTTTTGCAAAGCATTCTATAGAAATGATGAGGAAGCAAAGTGATTACTGGTTGGGTCTTCAGGGCAGATTGACTCAACCCATGATGATCAGGAAAGGAGAAACTCACTATTCTGCTGTTGACTGGGCAACCGTTTTTGACCTAATTTCTAAAAAACTCAAAAGCCTTAATTCACCTGATGATGCCATTTTTTACACTTCAGGTAGAACAAGCAACGAAGCTGCCTTTTTATATCAGCTTTTCGTCAGGATTTTTGGCACGAACAATATGCCTGATTGCTCCAACATGTGTCATGAATCCAGTGGAGTAGCCCTAAGCCATACCTTGGGAATCGGCAAAGGATCGGTAAAACTGGAAGATTTCTACCAATCAGAACTCATTTTGATTTTTGGTCAAAATCCCGGCACCAATCATCCCAGAATGCTTTCTGCTCTCAAAAAAGCAAAAGAACATGGTGCGAAAATCGTTGTCATCAATCCCCTGAAAGAAGCCGGATTATTAAGTTTTAAAGATCCCCAGTCAGTTTCGGGGATGCTGGGATTCGGAACTTCTCTCGCAGATCTATACTTGCAGATCCGCATCAATGAAGATGTTGCCCTTTTGCAAACAATTGCCAAAAAACTACTGGAACGCTCCAAGAAAGATACTTCCGTTTTAGATCAAGAATTCATCGATGCCAAAACGGATGGTTTCGAAACCTATCAAAATGAGCTAGATAAACTTGATTCCGACAGCTTAATCTCGAGAACTGGTCTGAAGCAAGAACAGATTGAAGAGTTTGTAGATTTAGTTTCCAAAAGAAACAAAATCATCGCCTGCTGGGCAATGGGATTAACTCAACATGTCAATGCGGTCGACAACATTCAGGAGATCGTCAATCTACTTCTGCTGAAAGGAAGCATCGGGAAACCAGGTGCTGGCACATGCCCCGTTCGTGGACATAGCAATGTACAGGGAGACAGAACCATGGGAATCTGGGAAAGGCCGAGTAAAGAATTTCTCGACACCTTAGCCGCCACTTTCAATTTTGAACCTCCACGGAAGCATGGAGTCGACGTAGTTGGTGCCATTGAACTGATGCACAGAGAGTCTGGAAAAGTATTTATGGCTATGGGAGGAAATTTACTTTCTGCTGCGCCAGACACATCCTTTACCAAAGAGGCACTTGAAAACTGCGCCATGACCATTCATGTCTCTACAAAATTAAACAGATCACATTTACATCATGGAGAGGTTGGGCTTATTCTTCCTTGCCTAGGAAGAACGGATATCATTCAGGAAAAATCAGGAATACAAAAATTAACCGTGGAAAACTCCATGGGAATGGTTCATAGCACCCAGGGAAATCAAGTTTCGAGGTCTGAATATTTATTGAGCGAACCACATATTATCTCACAAATCGCGTCAAAGACTGTTGGCGATGAAATCGTAGACTGGCATTCATTGATTGAGGATTATGACAAAATCCGTGACTTGATCGCTAAATCTGTCAAAGGATTTGAATCGCTTAATGAAAAACTGAAGACCAATTCCATTCTGGAATTACCGAATGGACCAAGGGAAGGCGTATTCACAAATGATATCGGAAAAGCCCGTTTCACTGTGAATTCACTGCCAGATTATCAGCTCGAAGAAGATGAATTGATGATGATGACGATTCGAAGTCATGACCAATTCAACACCACCATTTATGGAATGGACGATCGCTACCGAGGTATTTACGGGATCAGAACCGTGGTTTTAATGAATAAAGCGGATATTTCAACTCTCCAACTTGACATTCAAAAACCTGTGACTTTATTTAACCATTACGATGGAAAACATAGAAAAGTAGAGGGTTTAACAATCATCCCTTATGATATCCCAACGCGCTGTATTGCCACCTATTTCCCAGAATGCAATGAGCTTGTTCCTCTCCAACTCAAAGCTAGAAAGAGTAATACGCCATCCAGTAAATCTGTGAAAGTAAAAATTCAACAAAATTAAAATACTGTAAAGCCATTTAACTATCCTTGATTTATGAAATTTAAACATTACATAGGAGTACTCATTTTGGCTTTGGTCTCCGCATGCCAATCGAGTAAAATCACTACTGATTATTCAAGCCAAGAACTTGAAAAAATTCAAAGATTCCAGTCCCTCATTCCAAAAAAGGATAGTCTATATCATGTCCTAATTGCGACAAGCAAAGGAGATATGATGGTTAAATTATTCAATCAAACACCCTTGCATAGGGATAACTTTATAGAAAAAGTAGAATCAGGATACTACGATAGTTTGGAATTTCATCGGGTGATCGATGATTTTATGATTCAGGGAGGAAGGCCAAATCCGACCGAAAACGGTGAACCTAATCCTTTTTCGGGTGAACTTATACCAGCGGAATTCAGGATTGATCAAGGCATTTATCATAAAAGAGGAGCTTTGGCAGCTGCAAGAAATAACAATCCGGAAAAAGCCAGCAGCAGTACTCAGTTTTATATTGTTCAGAGGAAACCTTATTCAGAAAGTGATTTGGAAGAGCATATAGGAGAACGAGAACTTACTCTCAACGAAACCCAAAAAACGCTATATACTACTACAGGAGGGACTCCACATTTAGACGGTGGATATACGGTTTTTGGTGAATTGGAAATAGGATTTGAAGTTTTGGATAAGATCGCAACAACTGAAACTGGGGAGAAAGACGAACCAACAAACCCGATTCGAATGAAAATGTATCTTCTCAACCAACCCAAAAAACTCCGGTAATCAAATTTGATTTTCCATTCCGGAAAGATAGTTTTAAATAGATATCCATTTCAATCCAATTAAATTGATCGCCCATAACTTTAAGAAATGAAATATTCTAAAAGCCTGTTTCTACTTTGGGCAGCAAGTATTTTCCTTTTTTCTTGTTCATCAAAACCTGATACGCCTGCTGAACCTAATTTTGTATTTATTCTGGTGGATGATCTAGGCTACAATGATGTTGGCTTTATGGGAAGTGATTTTTATGAAACCCCAAACTTGGATAAGTTAGCTGCAAAAGGAATGATTTTTACCAATGGATATGCAAACAGTGCCGTTTGCAGCCCTTCAAGAGCAAGTATAATGACCGGCAAGTTTACTGCAAGCCATGGAATTACTGATTGGATCGGAGCTCCTGCTGGTGAAGCTTGGAGAAGTTACAAGCGCTATTCAAAACTACTTCCGGCTGAGTATGAACTTCAGCTATCTAAAGAATTGACCACTTTACCTGAGGCTTTAAAGGAAGCAGGATATTCAACTTTTTTTGCAGGAAAATGGCATCTGGGTTCTGCGGAAGAACAATCATTGCCTACTGATCACGGTTTTGACATCAATAAAGGTGGCTATCATGTAGGAGGTCCTTATTCAGGAGGTTACTTTTCCCCTTTTGAAAACCCCTTTATGGAAGATTTTCCTGATGAAATAGGCATGAGCCTTTCCATGAAATTTGCCAAAGAAACTAACTCATTCATAGAGCAACACCAAAAAGATAAATTCCTCGCTTATCTCTCTTTTTACGCAGTGCATGCGCCAATTCAAACTTCAGAGGAAAAATGGGCAAGATATCGGGATAAAGCAGAAGCCCTGGGAATCGATAGCGTTGGCTTTGAAATGGAAAGAGTGCTGCCTGCGAGAAAGCATCAGGACAATCCCGTTTATGCAGGTTTGATTGAGCAAATGGATGAGGCAATTGGAGCTGTTTTATCAAAACTTGAAGAACTTGGTCTGGCAGAGAATACCATCATTGTGTTTACATCAGATAATGGAGGCGTAGTTTCTGGAGATAATTATTCTACAAACCTAGCTCCACTAAGAGGTGGAAAAGGATATCAATTTGAAGGAGGAACTAGAATTCCTTATTTGGTGTACGTTCCTTGGCTCCAAAGCAATGGAGCAAAAAATGATACTCCTGTGACCGGAGTAGATTTTTATCCAACGATTTTGGATTTCGCAGGAATCACACCAACCTATGAAGACTTGGATGGTTCAAGCATTCGCACTCTTTTAGAAGGGGGAAATCTGAAGGAAAGATCGCTCTATTGGCACTACCCGCATTATGGGAATCAGGGAGGTGAACCAAATTCAACCATCAGAAAAGGCGATTGGAAATTGATTCATTACTGGGAAGATGGACATGATGAACTTTACAATTTGGCCACAGACATCAGTGAAAAACAGGATTTGATTCAAGAAAATCCAGAAAAAGCATCTGAATTATCTAAACAATTACTCAATTGGCTTGCAGAAAGAAATGCCAATATGGCCAAAGCAGATCCGCTTTATGATCCCGATTCGGCTGCTATTGTAAACAGAAATTATAGAACAACTTTGATAGAACGGCTAGAGAATCAGCGGAAAGCAATGCTTTCAAAAGATTTTCAACCAAACAAAGATTGGTGGGGAAGTAAGACAATGGACTGATAAAATAAAGGTTAGACTTTTTCAAAAAAAACCGAAATACTATGAACTACCGCCGATTAGGTAAAACCGATATGAACGTTTCCATTCTGGGCTTTGGAGCCTCTCCTTTGGGAAATGTGTTTGATAAATGCACGCAGAAAGACGCTAACGAAACGGTTCACTTTGCGATTGATCAGGGGGTTAATTTCTTTGATGTCTCCCCTTTTTACGGATTGACCTTAGCAGAAGAACGACTCGGTAAAGCTTTAGAAGGAAAAAGAAAGGAAATCTTTTTGGCAACAAAATGTGGGCGATACGATCTTCAGGAATTTGATTTCTCAAGGGACCGAATCTTCAAGAGCATTGATGAATCCTTAGCACGGTTAAAAACTGATTATGTAGATCTCTTTCAACTTCATGATATTGAGTTTGTAGATAAAAATCAGATTATTGAAGAGGCTATTCCAGCAATCGAAGAAGTCAAAGCCAGTGGCAAGGCAAGATACATTGGGATTACAGGCTTGCCAGTTCGTTACCTCGCTCAAATCGCCAGAGAGGTCAATATCGATACGGTTTTATCTTGGGCCCACTATAATCTTCTGGAAGATGAAATCAATGACGAGCTTGTTCCACTGTCTAAAGAAAAAGGCATTGGCTTGATGAATGCCGCTCCATTAATGCAAAGAATTCTTTCCGATGCACCCCTGCCAGCATGGCATCGATCTCCGGATGAAGTCAAAGCTATGCAGCCAATTTTGCTGGAAATGTGCAGAAAATATGGAGTTCAACTCAGCACTGTCGCCTTGAAATACGCGATGGACCATCCTGATATTGCTACAACCATTGTAGGGATGAATAAATTGGATCTTATCAAGCAGAATGTCAAGGCAGTGGATTTTGAGATTCCTTCGGAATTGTTGGAAGAAATAACAACGCTTTTGGCACCAGTAAAAAATAAAATGTGGTTTGAAGGAAAACCAGAAAATAACCTATAAAAACCTATTGCTATGAAAGCACTTGTGATTACAGAAGTTGGAAAGACGGAAGTTCAGGAAGTCGATAAACCAAAAGCAGGCCCAGGAGAAGTGCTGGTTCGCGTTGGAATGGTCGGTTTTTGTGGAGGAGACTTGAATAGTTTCAGGGGACTTTTTCCTCTACAGGAATATCCCAACATCCTAGGACATGAAGTGGGAGGTACGATTGAGGAAATCGGACCTGATGTTCCATCTGATATTAAAGTTGGCACCAATGTCACCATCTATCCATACCAAAACTGCGGTACCTGCATGGCCTGTCGAAAAGGCAGACCAAATGCCTGTAAGACAAACAAAACCATGGGAGTTAGGCGGCCAGGTGCGATGACTCGATACATTGCTGTTCCTTATCAGGACACTTTCCCTTCGGAGAAATTATCGCTTCGCGAATTGGCTTTGGCAGAACCGCTGACTGTTGGGTTTCATGCTGCAGAAAGAGGGAGGGTTACAGCTGAGGACATTGTGGCAGTTTTAGGATGTGGCATTGTAGGAATGGGAGCGATCGCTTCAGCAGTGGATAAAGGCGCTAAAGTAATCGCCATCGATTTGGATGATAACAAGCTGGAAATAGCCAAGAAAATCGGGGTTGCCCACACAATTAATCCAAGCAAAGTGGATCTGCATGAAACACTTCAAAAACTAACGAATGGAGATGGTCCGGACGTGATCATCGAAGCAGTAGGAAATCCTGTCACCTACCGAGCGGCAGTGGAAGAAGTGGCATTTACGGGACGGGTCGTTTGTATCGGTTATGCCAAAAAAGATGTGGATTTCAATACTTCTCTTTTTGTGCAAAAAGAAATTGAGATTCTAGGTTCCAGAAACTGCTTGGGAGATTTCCCTACGGTAATTAAGTATCTAGAAGAAGGGAAATTTCCAGTGGATGATGTAATCAGTAAGGTTGTAACCATCGATGAAGCACCGCAAACTATGATCGATTGGGATGCAAATCCAGTGGGAATTACTAAAATAATGATAGACTTTGACAATGAATAACATGATAAAATCCTGTGTCACGATAGCCTTAGTACCACAAATCAAATACGGTCCGTGGATCTTTTGGGAGGACTTGGAAGAAGGAATGAAAAATGCCTCCAGACTGGGTTTTGATGCAATCGAACTCTTCACTCCTGCTTCTGATACAATTGATGTAAATGAGTTAAAGGAGCTTTTGCAAAAACACAAACTTGAATTGGCAGCAGTTGGAACTGGAGCAGGGAAGGTAATTCATGGAGTGACTCTAACTGACCCCGATCCTGAAATCAGAAAAAAGGCGATTGCATTTATTTCGGATATGATTTCATTTGGAGCATCAGCTGGAGCTCCGGCGATAATCGGATCGATGCAAGGAAATGTTTTGGCAGGAAATGATCGAGAAACAACTTTATCCTGGCTTGCAGAAGCGTTGGAAGTCCTAGGAGATAAAGCACATGAGCTAGGCACTTTCCTGATTTATGAACCATTAAATCGCTATGAAACCAACTTGATGAATACCATGAAATCCGGAGTTGAGTTTTTGGAAAAGCTTGAAACCAAACATGTGAAACTTTTGGCTGATCTATTCCATATGAACATCGAGGAAGCGGATATTTCTGAAAGCATTCGTTCTGCTGGTTTGCATATTGGCCATATCCATTTTGCGGATAGTAATCGAAAACCTATTGGCATGGGACATACAGAAATGGAATCTGTGGCTAAAGCAATTAAAGCGATTAATTATACTGGATTTATTTCTGCAGAAGCTTTCCCAGAACCCAGTCCGGATGAAGCTGCATTGCAAACGATCCAATCTTTCAATAAATATTTTCGATAAACTTAGACAACTATGAAGCGATTTTGCCTCACATTGGACTTAATTGACGATCCTGAATCAATCAAAGAATACGAACAATATCATGCTGCCGGAAAGGCTTGGCCAGAAGTCACTCAGCACGACATTGATTGTGGCGTGACCAATATCGAAATCTTCCGAACAGGAAATAGAATGTTTATGATCTTGGAAACGGTGGATGAGTTCACTTTTGAAGAAAAAGCAAAAAAGGATGCTTCAAGTCCCATTATCCAAAAATGGGAAGCTTTGATGTGGAAATATCAACAGCCAATCCCTTGGGCTAAACCCGGTGAAAAATGGGTATTGATGGATAGGATTTTCAAATCTGGAGAATAAACCATTGATCAAGTTCCATTTGAAATTGTAATTAAATAACCAAAAATCACCCATACTTGTCAAACCAAAATGATCTGTTTAAAACAACATTTCTAATCCCCAACACATCTTACTATGAGAATTTCAATTTTTAGCCTTTTGGTAATCTTAATTGCTTTTGGCTGTACCAGTTCAGAAGAAAAAGATCTACCTCGAATCGCGATTGCAGGTTTGGCAATTGAGTCCAGTACCTTCTCCCCTGCTCAAAGTGATGCGGCGGCATTCCGGACAAGAGTCGGTGAGGAAATATTTAGCTATTACCCATTTTTGGATTCAGGATCTGTGGATCGAAGCAGAGCAGATTGGTTTCCGACTTTGAGAGGACATGCGATTCCAGGTGGAATTGTAACAAGAGAAGCCTATGACTCTTTAGTTGGAGTCACGCTTGATATGCTGAAGCAAAATCTTCCCTATGACGGACTATTTTTTGACATCCATGGGGCAATGAGCGTAGTGGGATTGGATGATCCTGAAGGAGATTTTATCATAAAAGTTCGAGAAGTGGTAGGCACTGAAACCTTGATTTCCACCTCTATGGATTTGCATGGAAATGTTTCCAAAAGATTGGCAGAAAACACGGATTTGATTACCTGCTATAGAATGGCTCCGCATGAAGATGCATTGGAGTCTAAGCAAAGAGCTGTTGAAAACATGCTGGACAGGTTGGAAAGTGGCAAAGGAAAACCTGCTTACAAAGCTTGGATTCCTGTTCCAATCCTACTTCCGGGAGAAAAGACAAGTACCAGAATTGATCCGGGAAAAAGCCTTTACGAAAAAATCCCAAGTCAAACGGAAAAAGAAGGAGTGATTGATGCTGCCATTTGGATTGGATATGCCTGGGCCGACGAACCTAGGAACCACGCTGTGGTCATGGTGACAGGAGATGATGAAAAAGCCGTTTCTGAATCAGCAGAATATTTAGCAAATAGTTTTTGGGATGTGAGAAATGAATTTGAATTTGTAGCACCTGTAGCCACTTTGGATGAAAGTTTGGAGATGGCTTTGGCCAGTGATAAAAAACCTTTTATGATCAGTGATATGGGTGATAACCCAACTGCAGGTGGTGCGGGTGATGTGACCTGGACCATTACTGAAATCTTAAAAAGACCAGAGTTTAAATCTGAAAATGGACCTACGCTGATATATGCTTCCATACCGGGTCCCGAATTTGTAGAAAAAGCCATTGCCGCTGGGGTTGGAGCTGAGGTGGAAGGAACAGCGGGAGCAGCAGTAGACGATCGATTTGCACCTCCGGTACCGCTCAAAGGTACCATAGAATTCATCAAAGAAGGAGATCGTGCCGCGGAGGTGGAAGTCGTGGTGAGAATCGGCTCGGTACATGTGATTGTTACCAAAAAACGTAAACCTTACCATAACGAGAGTGACTTCACTGATCTTGGTTTAAAACCTAGAGAAGCGGATATCGTCGTGGTGAAAATAGGGTATTTAGTCCCTGAGCTTTATGATATGAGAGGAGATTGGATCATGGCTTTAACTCCAGGTGGAGTGGATCAAGATTTGGAAAGGTTGGGATATAAGCGCATTAATAGACCGATGTTTCCATTGGACAAAGACATGGCAAATCCAGATTTGAGCACTCGATTTATTCCTGCTTCCGATCAATTGAAATAATTATTCGATTATCCGAAATCATGCCTGTCATCATATTTCTTTGAATAATTTGCAGGAAGACGGTAGACAGAAACAGCCCAAAACAAAGAGAAGACTTTATTCTCTATTTCTTTACAGTTAGAACATCGTGCGTTCCTATAGATTTATTTTTAAATGCTGTTCCCAAAAGGAGCGGCATTTTTTTTACCTTCAGTCCAGACACTCAAATCAACCAAATGAAATCGAGCATGACGAGAACATCACACACTGGGATGAGTATCCGAAATGCGAGATTACATAGCTTGCCCCGACTTTTCGGGGTAGCCTTTAAGAAAAATTATACTCACATGAAAAATCTGTTTTTCCTTTTGCTTTTCCTTGGATCAGCCCCATTTTCTTTTGCGCAGCAAAAAGAACTTTCTGATGAGGAACAAATCCAACACTTGATCCAAGATTCATTTGATGTTTTGTTTTCTACTTACGAACTCGGTAAAATTGAAAACTACTATACCCCTGACATCAAGATTTTGGAAAACGGAGAGATTTGGGATATGGAAATCATCAAAGGGATTTTAGAAAATGCCAAAAAACGCAATACAGGACAACGTGTCAACAGACTAGAATTTATTGAAAATCAAGTTGATGAAAAAATGGGTTACGCGGTTTATCACAACTATGCCACTATTTCGGTAAATGGGGAAAACATCCGTGAGATACATTGGATAGAAAGTGTGGTAGCCTTGAAAACAAGTGAGGGCTGGAGAATAAAAAATCTTCACAGTTTTCGTGCAGCTGATAAGTAAGAAGCCCCATGAAAGCCCTATTCGCATTTGTACTTAGTTGCTTCTTTGTCACCAATTCCTTTTGCCAAAAAGTAAATCCTATTTCAAAAGAAACAGAACAAATACTTTTCCTTGGAAACAGCATCACCTATGCGGGCCAGTATATCGCTTTTGTAGAAACTTACTATCGATTAAAACACCCTGATTCTTCCATAGAATGGTTGAACCTAGGTTTACCAAGTGAAACAGTTTCGGGCCTTTCTGAAGAGGGTCATGCCGAAGGAGCTTTTCCGAGACCAGATTTGCATGAGCGACTAGATCGGATATTTGAGCAGATTCAACCTGATATCGTTTTTGCCAAGTATGGAATGAATGATGGCATTTATTTACCGCTGGATGAAGGTAGATTCAATAGCTATAGAAAAGGAATTGAGTGGCTGAAAGAAAAAATCGATGCTATAAAAGCTGATCCGATTTTCTTAACGCCACCCATTTATGATCCTATAAAAGGTGAAGCCTATGCCAACGTACTCGATAACTATTCGGATTGGCTGATCAGCAAAAGATACACGGATCAATGGCAAGTAATAGATCTGCATTGGCCGATGCGTAAATTCTTGGAAGAAAAACGAGAGAAGAATCCCGAATTCTATCTTGCAAAAGATGGTGTTCATCCAAGTGAAATCGGTCACTGGCTGATGGCAAAAGAGATTTTAATTTTTCTTGGTGAAGACCCCGGCAACTTTGAAACATTTGAATCTCTGATTCAGGAAGTTAAAAACGGGAAGGAATTGTTAAGTTTAATCTCTAAGAAACAGGCGATTCTTCGTGATGCGTGGCTTCGCTCGACTGGTCATTTGAGGCCAGGCCTTACTGAAGGTTTGCCAATGGAGGAAGCTCAGATTCAGGTTAATTTATTAGAAAAAGAGATTCAAAATTTACTACACTAAACCATGCAAAAAGGAAGATTAGAAGCTTTTAGTGATGGCGTTTTAGCCATTGTCATCACTATCATGGTTTTGGAGATCAAGGTCCCTCATGGAGATGAACTAGCCGATCTGAAGCCTTTGATTCCGGTAGTCTCAAGTTACATTCTCAGTTTTATCTATTTGGGAATCTATTGGAATAACCATCATCACATGATGCATACGGTCACCAAAGTTTCCGGATCTATCCTTTGGGCAAATCTTCATTTACTATTTTGGTTATCGCTGATCCCTTTTGTCACAGGCTGGATGGGGGAAAACAACTTTGCCCCCATGACCATGGCACTCTATGGTTTTATTTTACTTATGTCAGCCATTGCGTATTTCATTCTTCAAAATAGAATTGTCCAAGTTCATGGAAAAGAAAGTATTCTTGCTAAAGCAATTGGATCCGATTTCAAAGGGAAACTTTCTCCAATCTTTTACATTCTTGGCATTGCCTCAAGCTGGATAAGCAGTTGGCTTGCTGCTTCATTTTATATTCTAGTAGCTCTCATTTGGTTGATCCCAGACAAACGAATTGAGAGTAGACTTAATGAAGAAAAAATATAGTAGGTAGATTGAAATGAATAATATGAAAATTAATACAAAAGTTTTTTTTACTGCGAGTGCTGTTTTTTTGGGTTTAATTGGGATTGATCTGACTTTCATCCCCCAGGAAATCGCATCGTTTTTAGGCCTGCCTTCCGAATCAGCCTTATTACTTCAACTAACGGGAGCTCTATATTTTGGATTTGCAATGGTCAACTGGATGGTACGAGGGAGTACTATCGGAGGTATTTATAATAGACCTATTGCCATTGGGAATTTCACTCATTTCTTAATTGGATCACTTGCTTTATTAAAGTCTGTATCTACTAATTTAGACGCTATTCCAATTTTGATTTTTACTGGAATTTATACTGTTTTTGCACTTATTTTTGGTCTTATCGTATTTACTCATCCTCTAAAAACTTCCTGATGGAAAACTTACATAAAACTTCATTTCAATTTATCAGCGAACCTTCCGATATCAATTTTGGAGGCAAAGTCCATGGAGGAGTGGTGATGAAATGGCTTGACCAAACAGCTTATACCTGTGCCAGAACCTGGGCAGAAAGTTACTGCGTCACCGTTTATGTCGGAGGTATTCGATTTTATAAACCCATCAATATCGGTGAGGTTATCAAAATTGATGCATCCGTGATTTATACTGGAAACTCCAGTATTCATATCATGGTAGAAGTATATTCAAGGGATTTTTCAGAGCATCAGTTTGAGAAAAAAACCCACTGTATTATCATTTTTGTTGCTGTCGACGAAAATGGAAATCCAAAAAAAGTCAAGCCTTGGATTCCTGAAACTGACCAAGAGAAGAAATTGGAAGAATATGCCATACGGCTAAAAACACTCCGTGAAAACATCCATAATGAGATGAAGCCTTTCTTTAATGAGTTATAAACTTGTTATTCAGACCTCAAGGAATTCACTGGATTAGCCAATGCTGACTTTATTGCTTGATAGCCTACAGTCAATAAAGTCACAATCGTGGCCCCTAAGCAAGTCCAGACAAATACGCCTAACGTTATATCCATTTGATAGTGATAGGTATTGATCCAATTCGTCAGGAAATAATAGGAAATCGGTGAAGCAATAATTGAAGAAATAACTACCAAAAGAAAAAAGTCTTTAGTTAGCAATTGCCAAATACTTTGGGTTGAAGCTCCTAGAACTTTACGAACCCCAATTTCTTTAGCTCTTTTCTCTGTCAAGTAAGAGGCCAAACCAAACAAACCCAAACAACTAATAAATATCGCAAAAGTAGAAAAGAAAGCTCCCAATTTCCCGATCCTTTCTTCGGCTTTGAACTTCGTTAAGAATTCCGTCTCCATCACCTTCAAATCAGTATAAGTATTCGGAGCGAGCCTTTTAAACGTATTTTCAATTTTGGTCAATGCCTCACCAAGTGGATAATTATCCTTGATTCTGATAAACTGCCACTGCATCTCGCCTTCATTCAAAAACATAATAGCAGGTTTACTTTCAGCAAATGGATCTCCTTTGATCAGGTCTTTTACCACACCAATTATCGTAAACTCCCTTGCCCCCCAATAGTCATTTTCAGTTTTAATCACTTTACCTACTGGATCCTCCAAATTCATTTTTATCATAGCTGATTCAGTAATCACCACAGCCGTATTATCAGTTTTATTTTCCCTTGAAAAATCCCTCCCAACAATCACATTCCATCCTATCGCTTTTCCATATTCATGGTTAACTTTTATAGTATTAAAGGAGATATTATTTCCATCCTCCATACCATCCCAGCTAAACCCATCATTATTACCAAGTACATTGGTAAGTGGATAATTTGCCTCACCAATTTCAGCTACTACTCCTGTCTTGATCAATTCATCTCTGAAAACATCATACTTACCATAAAGCTCTTGCGACACCTTTGGCATCATGATAAGGCCATCTCTTAAATATCCTACAGGACGATCCTTGACATACTGGATTTGCTGATAAATAATGATCGTACCGATGATCAAGGAAATGGAAATAGTAAACTGAAATACCACCAGAACTTTTCGGGGAACAGCCGTGTATTTACCTGTTTTAAAAGCTCCTTTTAGAGTTTTTACGGGATTAAAAGAAGACAAATAAAGTGCTGGATAGCTTCCAGCAATCAAACCAGTCAGTAGAGTAATACAGATTCCGACTAACCAAAACATGGGATTAAGCCAAGGAATCTGCATGTCCTTTCCTGCTAGTTCATTAAACCAAGAGAGTGAAAACGCAATGACTAGAACAGCAAATACAAAAGCAAAACTGGCGACTAAAATCGACTCTGTAAGAAACTGCTGAACAAGTTGGGACCTAAAAGAGCCCATACTTTTTCGTATTCCGATCTCTTTTGAACGATTCTCTGACCTTGCTGTACTGAGATTCATGAAATTTACACAGGCAAGAATCAATACGGCTATCCCCAGCACACTGAAAATCCAAATAAACCTAAGTCGATCACTGGTTACTATTTGCCCATTTTCGAATTCTGATCTAAGATGCCAATCAGACATGGGATGCAAGAAAACCTGGTAATCAAGATTAGAATCCACATTATCATTCATGGATTCACTGATTAGATCTGAAGTTCCTTCAAACCCCAACCCATCTCTCAATTGGACAAATAAGTGCATGTTTTGATTATCCCAGACCAACAAGTCTGACCAACCGTAGAGAAAAACATCCAGAGGTGCGAAATAGGCTGCTTCATGAAACCTGGAATTTCTGGGAAGATCCTTATAGACTCCCTTAACTTCTAAATCCAATTGCTCATTGAAGCGAACAACTTTTCCTATCGGATCCGCTGCTCCAAAAATTTTATTGGAAAAAGACTCAGAAAGTAATACTGAAGTCAGCGTATTCAAACCATCCTGAGACCCTGCTACCATTTCCAGACTAAACATCTTTGGTCCATTTGGTTGCATAAAATATCCGTTTTCTATAAAATGGTTTTCATCAAAACTAAATAAGCGTTCTTCAAGTCTTGATCGAACAAGTGTTACTTCTTCGAATTGAGCAGTATAATTTTCGTTGAGATAAGTGCCTAGGCCGGTTGGAACTGGAGAATTAGTCTCCAATCCTTTATTATTTTCAAATTCAGCTGTAAAGAGAACTTGCGCTATGCGATCGTAATTTTTATGATAAGTATTGAATGACAGTTCATCATAAACCCAAAGACCAATCAACATGGCCACTGCCATTCCAATGGCTAAACCACCAATATTAATGAATGAATACCCCTTGTTTTTCAAGAGATTTCTATAGCCGATTTTGAAATAGCTTTTATACATTCCGGTTGTGCTTTGTGGTGGAATCCCACCAATTGGTTTAATAATTCCAGGTCTGAAAAGAAGAATAACATCGAGGATAAACTTAAAATCAGCCTTCCTTTTACCCTTTTCTTTTACCCTTTCAAAATATTCCTCAAAAAGATCCCCTTCTATAAAATCCAGCATTTCAGGTTCGCAAAACCACCTAAAAAACTTTAAGGCAAACTTTGGAGGATGATTTATTGAGCTACTCATCCTAATAGGTGCTGTAACTTCAGATCCAGAATAGTTTTTGGAAGTGCATTCCAAAGATCATCCCGCGTGGCTTTGGAATCATGAATAGCTCTTTTTCCCAAAGCTGTTATTTCAAAAAAGCGTTTTGGCCTTCCAGCGCGTTCATTCGTAGTTTCTCCTGCAAATGATTTCAGATATCCCTTTTCCTCAAGCCTTTTCAGGGCAGTATGCAAGGCACCCATACTCACACTTCGAGTTAGTCGTTCCTCAATCTCATTTTTAATTGCTACACTGTAAGCCGAATTATCCAAAACACCTACTGTCAACATGACGATTTCTTCAAACTCTCCTAATTGATAATTTTTCATGGCTAGAATAATATACTCTAAATGTAGGAATTTATTTTATCCAAATGTAGGAATATTGGATTTTGTATAAAAAATCGAATTAATGGTGTGACAAATTTCTTACACATTTTATAAAAATTGGATGCAACTTTATAGCCCTTAACTGCATCTACCTAAGTGTCAACCAGATTCATTCATGAAAAACCAGGTAGTACGTTTTATACTTTTTTTTGCTATTAACCCACTTTTTGCCCAGACTTCTCTTGAGGAAATCGAATTATCAAAAGGTCCTTTTCAAGTTGGTTTCACTCATTTCACCTCGTATGATAGTACTAGAGTATACAGCCGAATATTTGATTATACCAATGAAAAAACACCTCGGCCTATTCCTATCAGCATTTGGTATCCATCCAAACAGGAGGTAAATGGACTAAACCCTTTGACGGTCAAAGACTATGTGCGAATCCAAGCTGAAGAAGAGGAATGGGAGCATTTACCCGATTATCACCTTTTGAACTGGTTCCAATATATCCCAAACACTCCTCAAAATGAGAAGCATCTCACAGAAAAAAGTAAGGCATATTATGATTTGAAATGGAGTGAGGGAAGCTATCCTGCAGTTATCTATTCGCCAGGCTATGAAGCATCTTCAATTGAAAACTTTGCGCTTTGTGAATACCTCGCAAGTCATGGTTATGTGGTGATATCTAGCCAAAGTCGAGGTAGCGAAACCAGATTTATGGAAGGGGCAACTGGAAAAGATTTAGAAACACAAGCAAGAGATATCGAATTTCTCATAGAAAAAACAATCCAACTGCCCAGAATCGATCCTGAGAAAATTGCTTCCATGGGTTTTAGTTTCGGTGGAATGTCAAATGTACTTTCTCAAACAAGAGATGACCGAATTAAAGCACTGATAAGTATAGATGGATCCGTTAAATACGCTTATCAAACACTCCAGGCCTCGCCCTTTTTCAGGATTGAAAAGGCGAATGTTCCATTTATACATATGGCACAAAAAGATATTCCTCAAGAAGTACTTGAATCAGACAATATCGATCCTTCTTTAAATACTGAGTTTCTGTTTTTTGAGGAATTGACTCAAAATGATGCCTTCCAGCTGAAATTTCAACATTTGACACACTCCTACTTTAGCACAATGGGGATACTTTTTGGCACCCGGGACCCTAGACAAGATCATACCGATTCTCTGATCATGGAATCTTATTCGGATGTCGCAAACTATACGTTAAACTTCCTGAATGCATATCTCCTAAACCAAGAGGATGCGATTGATTTCATGAAATCATCCCCAGAAAAAAATGGAATCGGAGATGGCTTTTTGACGATAAAAAGGAATCAAATCACTCCGGCAGCAAACTTTGGCTTTTCTGACTTTAATGATCTGACAAGAGCCAATGGATATACTTCCTTAGAAGTAATGTATGATTCTCTAAAAACAAGTTATCCGGAATTAGAACTACCTGAATTCAAGCTGAATTACCTTGGTTTACAATTGCTTTACAACAAGGAAACGACAGAACAAAGTATTCGGATATTTGAATTTGCGACCAGTATTTATTCCAGTTCCGCCAACCTTTTTGATAGCCTTGGGGAGGCTTATTTATTTAAAGGCGATACTGCAAATGCCATTTTAAACTATAAGAAATCCCTAGATCTTAACCCTCAAAATGAAGCTGCCGAATTACTCATAAAGCGTTTAAAACCAACTAAAAAATAGCTGGTTTTGAAAATTATCGATTTTAATGGGCCTTTTTCTTAAACAGTTTGTGGAATAATTCAAAAACTCCAAATGCAGCAAAACCGATAATTAAACCTAAAAGAATCTCTTTCACTAGTGAAGGCCAAGTAGGCAGCAAATGGTGAAAAAAGTCAATGTTATGGGCGAAAATTCCTCCAGAAACCAGAATCAAAGCAATAGTTCCGATCACTCCCATACTTTTGATAATCTTTGGTAAAGCACTGACCAAAACCCTTCCTACTTTATCTGAAAAACTATTATCCTCTTCGTTTAAAGCGATTAATTTGAAACCAAATTCATCCATTCGCACGATCAATGCTACAATTCCATAAACTCCGACTGTGGCTAAAATTGCAATTACAGTAACCACACCTATTTGAGTTGAGATCGGCTCTTCCACAACTGTACCTAATGCAATAATCACAATCTCAACAGAAAGAATAAAATCAGTTAAAACCGCTGATTTAATTTTCTCTTTTTCTTTGTCCAAAATCTCTTCCTCCGTTAGATCCACATCGAGTTCTATTTTACTCCCATGCTTATGCGGCACCAGATATTCATAGATTTTTTCAGCCCCTTCAAAAGCTAAATACACTCCACCAATCACCAAAATAACAGTAACTGCCACCGGAACAAAGGCACTTAATAAAAAGGCAAAAGGCAAAATTATCACTTTGTTGAGCAAGGAACCTTTCGTAATCGCCCATAAAACAGGAAGTTCGCGATCAGTCACAAAACCGGAAGCTTTCTCTGCATTTACAGCTAAATCATCTCCTAAAATCCCTGCAGTTTTCTTTGCTGCGACTTTACTCATGACAGCCACATCGTCCATCAAAGTGGCGATATCGTCGAGTAAAGCAAATATTCCTGATGCCATATGTTTTTTCTAATCTTAAAAAAAGTCAGCCTTGTTGTTTTTGCTGCAATTTAATGGTGAAGATATATTCCAATTAAATCTCTACCAAAGCTAATCTTTGATCTTTTCCAAAAACAAGTCTTCTACATAAAATTGCCAATCAGAAAATTTCCTGGCTTGATTCGCCAAATGAACGTGATGGTCCTGATCCAAGACATAGTCGTCTGGTTTATCCAAAACTCTGGTTTTACCATAAACTTTTTCCAAGTCAGCCTCAATGGAATTCCATTTTGCTTCCATTCCAGCTAATTCAGCTTTGGCAACATTTCTCTCCTCCCCACTTGGATGATCAAGTTTTGCCAAGGTTATCAAGGCTTGATTTGTGAACTGAACCACTTTCGCAACCTGTTCATACACTTCCAAATTATAGGTATTCCTCAAAGCTGCTTTTTTTGATGCCTCAATTTTAGACAATACTTCCTCCACAACTTTTAGATTCTCTTGAGCTTGAGTAACCCTCTCTTGGTACTTTTCCGTCCAAACTCCTGCGGAATCCAAGTTCGGCATTTCTATTATTGCTTCATTCATAGGATCACTCAGCTTTCTAAGCCTATTTCTATCTCTGCCATCCAGCAAAGCATTTTTCCAAAACGCGACAGGACCTTCCAAACTCTCTACGAATGCATACTCGTCTGCAGCTAAATCCGGCCCGAACATTCGTTGACGAAAAGCTGTATGGATTTCATCTTCGGTTCGTTGCTCACCAGACCAGGTATATTCTGCGAAAGTGGCTATTCCACGCTGATACAATTCAAAAAGTGGGGAATCATCATCCCAAAGCGTCAACAATAAACCATCCGCATTCAGGTCAATCGAGCTCAAAGCAAAATCCCGGATGTTCGCAGTATTGCTGTTTTCCAAGGGCATCAAATTCCATCGAGTTTGTCCGGCAGTGGCCCCCATCACCTTAAATCCATTTTGGGTAAACCACTGAATTGCTCTTTTATTTCCAGGTGATTCTGGCATACTATAATTCCATCGCATGTAAACACAATTTTTAGGGAACATATCCACAAACTTGTTCAGGTTTGGTTCATTTTCATTCCAAATGCTATCCACTTCCGCTTCCGTTAAATTTGGGTTATAAATAGATCGATAGACGCCAGCATTTTGCAATGGCATATCATCCCAAAAAATCGGTGTCAAGCCTTTGTCTTCAGCGTACTTACTTACTTTATTCAACCAAATTAATTGAAGTTCCAATGCTGACTTACCACTATTTCTACCAGTCGTATGTACTTCATCTCCGCCTACATGCAAATAATTTGCATGCGTAAAAGCTTTCAAAGCATCCGTATACAAGTCAAACTGAACTTCATAGGTTTTATCATCCAGCGGGTTAAAAGCCCAATCACTTTCCGGATCGTCTCTTAAGGGAATGTATTCCGGATGCTTTAAAATAAAAGAGGCATGCCCCAGACCTTGTACCAAAGGTGAAATCCGAATATTCCTAGCCATGGCATAGTCAGAAATCGCTTTCCAATCAGCTATAGAATATGCATCTGGAGCGGCTACTTTAGGCTGAAACTCGTACCCTAGTTTATCTTCGATTTCAATAATAATTGCATTGATTTTCAATGCTGCCAGACGATCCATCAACTCATAGTAATATTCCTTTTGCTCTAAATGGTGCTTGACATCCAGTTGAATTGCCCGATAAGCTAAAGCCGGCTCATCCTGAATAGCTACTGTAGGAAGGTAGGCTTTTTGATCCTCGGCATCCTGGACCAATTGCCCCAAAGTCATCAATCCATACCAAAGTCCAGCCTCTGAGTTTGATCTGATATTAATTTCTTTGGAGTCTATCGAAAGTTCATAGCCTTGATTTTTCAACTTTAATTCTGGCTTCAATTCCAATTTTAAAATGGACTCCTTAAATCCTTCCAACTTATTTCCTGATGTGAATTCCTGCTTCGCATTTTGCAAAGCAGATTTTACAGAAGCAGGATTAATTTCAGATGAACCACTCCAATCAATTTGTTTGGGAATAGGAAGTAATTGAAAGTTTGCATCCTCCTTGAGTTTTGGTTTACAAGCGCCGAAAGCCAAGAGTGAGAAAATCAGGATAAAAAGACATCTATAATTCATAATGACACATGTTTGTATTGATCAAAACCCTAAAAATAGGCTTCTTCGAAAATAGAGAAAATAATCCCTTCGTATCGTTTCGGCATTCTAAAATAAGCTCCACTCATAAAATACTTGACGATATTTTGGCTAAATCAACCTGATACAGAACTAAATACATGATTGGCCTTTTTTATTGGGCATTTTTCTCTAATTTTTAGGTTAAACCTGTGGTGAAATATGCCACCAACCCAAAATTAACCCAGTATCTACATGCTTACCCTCGTTATTATTCTGGTGGCCCTTACTTTTATAATGGTCGCTATTGTCAAATTTGACATTCATCCATTCTTGGCACTCTTCGTAGGCGCCATTTTTTATGGCTTGCTTTCAGGGATGTCCACTGATCTTATTTTGAAATCCATTTCCGATGGATTTGGTGGAGTTTTAGGAAGCATTGGCCTTTTGATTTTGCTTGGAGTAATGATTGGTACATTCCTTGAAAAAACAGGAGGAGCCTTGGTGATTGCTCAAAAAATCCTCTCTTGGATTGGTGAAAAAAGAGTGACTTCCGCCATGATGTTTAGCGGCTATATTCTTTCCATTCCTGTTTTTGGAGATAGTACGTTCATCATGATGAACCCAATCAGCAAATCTCTTTCCTTAAAAGGTAAAGTTCCTTATGCTGCTACTACCATTGCTTTAGCCCTTGGGGCTACCGCTTCCCACTCACTTGTTCCTCCTACACCGGGACCTATTGCTACCGCAGGAATATATGAAGCGGATTTAGGGATGGTGATTTTCTGGGGCTTAATCGTCAGTTTGACGACGTTGATCCCAAGCTATATTTTCGTCAGTAAAGTAGTTTCAAAAATCCCTTTGGAGCCAAAGTTTGCGATCACCAAGGAAGAGAAAGAGATAAAAAAATCTCCTTCGCCATTCAAATCCTTCCTTCCGATTATCCTCCCATTGGTGCTCATCGTTTTAGCTTCCATTGCAAAATATCCAACCCAGCCTTTTGGAGATAATATTTTCACCCAATTGATCCTTTTCCTTGGCAGTCCTGTAATTGCATTATTAATTGGAGCTTTTCTCTCTTTTGCCCTGCCTGAAAAATTCGATAAGAAATTACTGAGCTCGACAGGATGGATTGGTGAAGCCATATTGATTGCTGCTCCTGTAATTTTAATCACGGGTGCAGGTGGTGTTTTTGGAAAAATGCTACAAAACTCAGGAATTGGTGATTTGGTCAGTGCCAGTTTAAGCGGAGCTAGCTGGGGAATCTTCCTTCCATTTTTAATCGCTTTTTCGCTTAAAACTGCCCAAGGTTCCTCGACTGTTGCCATGATCACTACTGCTTCCATTATCGCTCCTTTACTGGGAAGTTTGGGATTGGATTCAGAAACCATGAGAGTTTTCGCTGTGTTGGCAACAGGAGCTGGAGCAATGGCTGTTTCTCATGCCAACGATAGTTTCTTCTGGGCTGTGACACAGCTTTCCGGCCTTTCCATCAAACAAGGAAATCAATCTCATAGTTTGGGGACCTTTATCATGTCCATTACGGCCATTTCTGTCATCTATTTAATTTCACTTTTTGTGGGGTAAAGGACTTATCGAGGCAAGAAAGAAATTGTATTGACATGAAATCGAGCACACTCAAAGCATCTCCAACTGGGATGATTATCCGCTATGCGAGATTCGATCTGACTTTAAAAAAACGATCCTAGGCTGATGAAATTCTATTTCGCCATTTTCATTTCATTCATTTTGGTTTTTAATACAAAAGCTCAAATCTTAAAAAAATCGATCCCAGAAAAACTGGTCGTTCTGACATTTGATGATGCTCCTGCAAGTCATTACTCGGTAGTGGCTCCTTTGCTCAAAGAGTATGGTTTTGGTGCGACATTTTTTGTTTGTGAGTTCCCGCCAAATTCTCAGGATAGCTCTTTGTATATGAATTGGAGGCAGATTCAGGCGTTGGATCTTATGGGATTTGAAATCGCAAATCATACACATACACATGCCAATGTAAGTAAGCTGAATCAAAAGGAATTCAATGCTCAACTAGGTTATATTGAAGACAAATGTGATTCTCTTGGCATACCAACACCAAAACATTTCGCCTATCCGGGTTATGGCCTGAATTCAACTGTTTTAGAGTTTTTGAATGAAAAAGGATATCACTCTGCCAGAGCTGGCGGTAGCCGTGCCTATGATCCTTTGATCGATCACCCTTACTTGATACCTAGCTGGGCAACCGATGAAACCAATAAAGAAGAAATCATAAAAGCTTTGGGTGAAGCCAAATCTGGAAAGATTGTATTATTGACAATCCATGGAGTCCCAGATATTGAACATCCATGGGTTAACACTCCTCAAGAACTTTTCAAAGAGTATTTAGAATTCCTTAGAAGCAACGATTACACCGTTATTTCAATGAGTGAATTGGAAGAATATGTGAATTTCAAAGAAGCATTGAAAACTATCTCTCCAGATTTCACTAAAAAGCTAAGCAACTAACCCTAGACAATAATCAAGGTTTTTATGCCAGAAGGAGTAATGATATGACTTCGTCACAATAGTTACTGACCAATGTTTGTATTCATGAAAATGAGTAGTATTCTTGTCAGAACGAACATCACCCACTAGAGCTTAGAAAATGAAAGTATACATTGACCCGTCTTGCGACATGCTATATTCCTCGTATTACATTAAGGGTTTGGAAGAGAATTTTGGAAGAAAAAACATCAACTTCTCTAACCGATATTTTCAGAATTTTAATCACAATAATGATTTTCTCGCCATCGTACTAGTCAGAAATGATGCTATTCGGAGGATTATTGTTGATTTTTCAGATTCAGAAAACACACAGGAAGAAGCATTGGTATGGTGTGATACGTATGCCAAAATAAATATCAGCAATAAAGAATATAGTTACCCTGAAAAAATTATCCCTATCGGTCCCGCGTTTGGAATCAAGCTTTATTCCCCTCTAAAAACCAAGATCATGGCTTTTTCAAATTATTTGAAAGCCAAAGGTAGAATACCGAACAAGCGACGGTTTTTTGACGATTATAATGCCCAGCTAAACCGGATGAAAATCGAAGAATACTATCCCAATAAAACCATTGACAATTATGTGTTTTTCACATCCACGATATGGAAAGAGGAAAAGAAAACGAATGACTTTCGCGCCAATTTCATTAAAGCTTGTATAGAAAATCAGGAAATTCAATTTGAGGGTGGCTTTGCCCCTAGACCCCAAAATGATGTTCCAGGCTATGAGGATATAACTGTAGACCAACGATACAGCATCAAAGAATATATTGGCAATATGAAAAAATCCAGCATTACGTTTAATACTCCTGCGGTATTGGATTGCCATGGATGGAAACTTGGTGAATTTTTATGTTTTGGCAAAGCCATTATCTCTACACCTCTATCACGAAAATTACCAGCGGATTTATTAGACGGAAAACATTTACTAATCACAGATGGCTCTCAAGAGGATATGCAACTTCAAATCCAAAAATTAATACAAAATCCTGGCCTTATAGCAGAGCTAAAAGCTAATTCCAGACAGTACTATGAATCCGAACTTTCCCCAAAGAAAGTCATAGAAAGAATCACAAAAGCTGCCTTTTCATAACCAAATCCATTTCCTACAAAGTTCTGTTTGCCTTGACTTCGCCTTTTTTTGCCCCAGCATTTTTCTCCTAGATAGTACGGTAAGAAGCGAATCAAACAATAGCAATAAAAAAGGTGATCCGTTTCCAGATCACCTTTTTTATTTTTCAATGATTTTATCTTAAGCCAGATCGAATCGATCAAGCATCATCACTTTATTCCAAGCTGCAACAAAATCTTTAACGAATTTCTGTTCTGAATCTGCACAACCGTAAACTTCTGCTAATGCACGAAGTTCAGAATTAGAACCAAAGATCAAATCCACTCTTGTTCCTGACCATTTAGGTTCTCCAGTTTTTCTATCGCTTCCGACAAATAAATTTTGAGAATCTGTTGTAGCGCTCCAAGTAGTGTTCAAATCAAGGATATTTACAAAGAAATCATTGCTAAGAGTTCCTTCTTTATCTGTAAACACTCCATGCTTGGAATTATTCCAGTTGGTGTTCAAAACTCTCAAACCTCCAACAAGAACAGTCATTTCAGGAGCTGTCAAAGTCATCATTTGAGCTTTGTCAACTAACATTTCTTCAGCGGATGCTTTATGCTTTGGCTTGTAGTAATTTCTAAAACCATCAGCCGCAGGCTCTAATGCAGCAAAAGATTCTACTTCTGTTTGATCTTGACTTGCATCTGTTCTACCCGGAGTGAAGGGAACTACAACATGATTTCCTCCACTTTCGGCAGCTTTTTCAATTGCAGCACAACCACCCAATACAATAAGATCAGCGAGAGAAACTTTCTTACCATCTTTCTGATCAGCGTTGAACCCAGCCTGAATTTCACCAAGCTTACTTAAAACCTTAGATAATTGAGCTGGATTATTTGCCTCCCAATTTTTCATTGGTTCCAAACGAATTCTAGCACCATTAGCACCTCCACGCTTATCCCCACCTCGGAAAGTTGAGGCTGAAGCCCAAGCGGTAGAAACAAGTTCAGAAACACTCAGGCCTGAATCTAAGATCTTAGACTTAAATGAAGCGATGTCTTTCTCATCAATTAATTTATGATCCACTTTAGGGATAGGATCTTGCCAGATCAGCTCTTCTGTAGGTACTTCTGGACCTAAATAAAGAGATAATGGCCCCATGTCTCTATGAGTCAACTTATACCAAGCTCTAGCAAAGGCATCGGCAAACTCCTCAGGATTCTCATAAAAATGTCTTGAAATCTTTTCGTATTCAGGATCAAACTTCAGCGCCAAATCAGTAGTCAACATCGCCGGAGCATGTTTCTTAGCTGGATCAAAAGCATCAGGAACTGTTCCGTCACCTGCCCCTCCTTTAGGAGTCCACTGATGTGCTCCTCCTGGGCTTTTCGTCAATTCCCACTCAAATCCAAATAGATTTTCGAAGAAGCTATTACTCCATTGAGTAGGTGTAGAAGTCCAAGTAACTTCAATCCCACTGGTAATGGTGTCTTCAGCATTTCCTTTTCCAAATGAATTTTTCCAACCCATTCCCATTTCTTCAATGGATGTACCTGCAGGTTCAGCACCAACATATTTTGTAGGATCTGCAGCACCATGAGTTTTACCAAAAGTATGACCACCTGCTATCAAAGCAACTGTTTCGTAATCATTCATCGCCATACGCCCAAAAGTCTCACGAATATCTTTAGCTGCTCCAATTGGATCAGGCTGACCTTTAGGACCTTCGGGATTTACATAAATCAAACCCATATGAGAGGCACCCAAAGGATTTTCTAATTCGCGGTCACCACTATATCTATCTTGGTCACCCATCCATTCACCTTCTGATCCCCAATATACATCCTCTTCTGGCTCCCAGATATCTTCTCTTCCACCACCAAAACCGAAAGTTTTTAAGCCCATGGACTCAAGAGCACAGTTTCCTGCCAAGATCATTAAATCCGCCCAAGAAATTTTTCTTCCGTATTTCTGCTTGATTGGCCAAAGCAACAACCTAGCTTTATCTAAGTTTGCATTATCAGGCCAAGAATTTAATGGAGCAAATCGTTGTGCTCCAGAACCACCACCACCTCGACCATCTGCAATTCTGTAAGTTCCAGCGCTATGCCAAGCCATACGGATCATAAATGGACCATAATGTCCAAAATCCGCAGGCCACCAATCTTGAGAATCCGTTAGGACTTCAAAAATATCATTTTTTACTGCTGCAAGATCTAAGGATTTAAACTCTTCGGCATAATTAAAATCCTTGTCCATTGGATTCGTCAATGCGGAATGTTGTCTTAGAATACCAAGATTTAATTGATTTGGCCACCAGTCGCGGTTTCTTGTCCCACCTCCGGCACTATGTTGCATCGCTCCATTCGTAAAAGGACATTTTGCTCCTTCTTTGTTTACGTCAAATACAGAACCGTGATGATTATGATTTTTATCCATAATAAAATAGAATTTAGTTTAATATTATGCTAGCTAAGGTATTGAAAAGATTCTTAATTAAATTTATTTTTTCATAGATAATAACTATGAGCCTTTCACTCAATCAATGTCAAATTGAGGATCAGTAATTTAGCAAAAAATGGTCGATTGGGAAGGTAAAATCTTTTTCAAACTGACAAAAATCATATCCCATTTTCAATTCATACAATTCAAAAATAAAACCTATCTTTTTCTTTTTCTTAGAGAACTTAATATCAAAAAGCAAAAGGTTCTAGGATCACTCTATCAACCTTTTACCTTGTGTTTTAGAGAAAAGATAGTATTTTCAGGGAGCAATTTTAAATGAGAAACCATTATAGTCCGCTTTCAATTTTTCGCCCGTTTTTAATCAAAATCCTACTATGACAAATCTACTTATCATTCTTGCTATTGGCCTTGCATTCGGTTTTATGTTGGTCAGCATTTTTAATCGATTTGTCAGAAATAAAAATACCGTTAAAGATGCTTGGAGCAATATCGATGTAGCCCTGAAAAGGAGATATGATCTGATTCCAAATTTGGTGGAAACAGTCAAAGGATATGCATCCCACGAACAGGAAACTTTGGAAAAAGTAATCATGGCCAGAAATGCCGCCATGGCTGTACCATCTGGAGACATCAACCAACAAATCAAGGCCGAGAATGAATTGCAAAAAACGCTTAGAAGTATTTTTGCCTTGAGCGAAGCATATCCGGATCTAAAAGCAAACACAAACTTTCTTCAGCTTCAGGATAAACTCAATGAAATTGAAGAAAATCTGGAAAGAGCCAGAAGATATTACAATGGCACCGTCCGCGAAAACAATACCTATGGCGAAAGCTTCCCCGGTGTATTATTTGCCGGAATGTTTAGCTACCAGCATTTTGAATATTTTGAAGCGGAACCAGAAAGCAGGGAAAATGTGAAAGTCGATTTCTCTAAATAGGAATCGAAAATTCTTTCCTATGTCAATCTACGTCTGTTTATAAAAGTTGAATCTATCTATTTTGAAAAAGGTAATTTTTCTCGTTTTCCTTATTTCATTCCATTTCCACCTTTTTGGTCAAGGGTTTAGTGTCAATTCCTATTCTGTGGACATCACCCTATCCAAAGATGGATATTTTGATGTGGTTGAAAAATACGACCTCAATTTTGAAGTCCCAAAGCATGGGATTTACCGGGATATTCGGACTAATTATGACTTTCAAACTTCTGAAGGAGTAGTTGAAAAAAGAGATATTCAAATCACTGACATTGAGGTTCCCGATTACAAATTTGAAAAGAGCTCAAAATTTAAACAGAGGCTTAATGGAAATGCCCAGATAAAAATCGGAGATGCTGATTTTACCATTGAAGGACCACAGCAATATGAGATTCGCTATCGAGTTTATAATGCTTTCCTTCACGAAGAAGATCAGGTCCAGTTCTACTGGAATATAAAGCCGATGAACTGGGAGCCCGGCTTTCAGAATATTGACTTTAGAATCCAGATCCCGGAAAACATCAACTTAGAGACTGGGGATTATTTCATTTACACCGGTCAACTTGGAAACTCTGAACCAAGCGAAAACTTTGAAACTTCCTTTTCAAATGGTGTCTTTTCAGGCAAAAGCAGAGAGGATTTCATTTCCTATTCAGGAGAAAGCGTAACAGTTCTACTCAAATTACCCGCAGGAAGTATCAAAGAAATCAAACCAATTTGGCCGTTCTGGACAGATTACGGTTGGACATTGATATTGGCACTTGTGTTTTTCTTTTTTTATAGAAATTGGAAAAAACACGGAAAAGACGATCCTGTGACAACAACCACAAGCTACTATCCTCCCAAAGGAATGGATCCGGCGATGGTGGGATATTTGATTGATGATTCAAGTGATACAAATGATCTGATTTCGTTGATTCCCTATTGGGCATCGATGGGTTACCTGAAAATTGAAGAGATCGACAAAAAAGGATGGTTTGCAAAAGATGACACCAAACTCACCAAACTTAACTCTATTGAAGAAACTGCTCCGGCTTATCAGAGAGAATTGTTTCTCGGTCTTTTTTCGAAATATGGCACTCACGATGAAGTTTTGGTCAGTAGCCTAAAGGATAAATTTTATACCACAATGAGCAAGGCCAGAGGATCATTAAAAGATGCGGCTCAAATCTATTATGTGAATCAATCACGAAGGATAAAAAACTATACGATAGGAGCTCTCATCCTTTTAATCATTATTCTAGTTCCCACTTTCTTATATTTCTGGGGAATCTTAGCTGCAATTGCGGCATTTATTTCATGCTTTTTTCTATTGATCATGAGTCAGTTTATGATTAAAAAGAACAAGGAGGGAAACCAAGTTCTAACTGAATTAAAGGGGTTTAAATCTTTTATCAAGGTAGCAGAAGAGAATAAATTAAAAATGCTGTTGAAGGAAGATCCAACTTATTTTGAAAGCACCATGAGTTTTGCTTTGGCATTTGGGTTATTCGACAATTGGGCAAAAAAATTCGATGCATTGCATGTACCGCCACCAACTTGGTACACTTCCACTTCAGGAAGAATGATGAGTATGAATCATTTTTCCAAATCTTTTTCAAGCTCCATTAATTCCGCAAAATCAACGATGGTAAGTTCTCCGTCCAGTTCCGGCAGTTCCGGCGGAGGATCATCCGGAGGTGGCTTTGGAGGTGGTGGCGGCGGAAGTTGGTAAAGTAATTTTCTTTTCTTTAAAATGTATCTTTCCAATGGAAATCACAGCCTGAAGAACTATCTAAACATGAATCTAAGGGTTGTGAATTGCTTTCAAAGTGTATCTTTCCAATGGAAATCACAGCACCAGGAGCGAGATGTGAGGACGCTCTCGAGTTGTGAATTGCTTTCAAAGTGTATCTTTCCAATGGAAATCACAGCGATACGAGCGAGTGCAGTTAGTCAGATTATGTTGTGAATTGCTTTCAAAGTGTATCTTTCCAATGGAAATCACAGCTATGGAGGTTTATCCGAGGAAAAGCCAGTGTTGTGAATTGCTTTCAAAGTGTATCTTTCCAA
>CBFHWO010000025.1:0-52006 GCA_965659625.1 uncultured Algoriphagus sp.
AAGAATAGTAAAAGAATCAATTAATTTAACCGTCCAGAAGACAAGAATGTGACAACCAAAATCAGGTAAGGTCATGGTTTCTTCGGTCTTCTGTCCCCCATCTTCCGACCTGAACACCAAAGAAAAAAGGCCTCTGGCATCATTACGGATAATTATAATAATTAATTTCAATTAGTCAATTATTTCTTAACTGGAAATAGAAAAATTTAAGGAATATATTTTAAAATAAATTGTTGTTTAGAATACTAACCAATCAATAAATATTTTAAATGGATTTACTATCTTATTTTTTTAAAAAATAATGCAAAATTAAGTGCTGCAAAAAACTTTAATTTAAACCAGTTCTATTTAATTTTAATCGAATTTGCTGGTAATAAAAAACAAGTGAAAGAAAAAGGAAAGAAAATGCCATGTATCCAAACATTGCAGTTACAAATCCCCATCTATTATATATAGCTATTATAATACATAATACCCACGCAGCGATACTGAATTTGGTCTTATTCCCTTCTAATTTAACAATAGCTAATGCTCCTATTAAAATGGTAGTAAATAAAAAAGGCAATGGTATATAATATAAAGGCATTTCAACCGAATCATAAATATTACAGCCATAAAAAGAAGAGGAAAAAAGGCTGATTGAAATTATTAATAGAAGAGTTATTTTATTAGGCAAGGATTTATCCTGAGACAAAAAATACAAATAACTAGCAATTAATGCCACAAATAAGCCCATAGCACTTGGAAACCAATTATGTGCAATTCCATTATCTCCCGCTATTGTCCAGGCATAAATTCTAAGTTTGTACATCAATAATCCCGCACAAATAATAAGGGCTGAAAAAACATATAGATAGGTATTGTTGAAATTAAAATTTATCCTAAAATCCCTATTTAATAAGCCCTTTTTGTTTTTTCCTTCAGGATTCAGGGAATAGAGTATAAAAGAGGTCAAAAAACAAAAAGAAGCAAATATCTCAGTTCCCTCTTCCAAAATTAAAAGAAATATAGGTCTTCGCCATTCACTAGGGTCTAGCGAGCTTCTCCAACTGTGCATTTCGTACATTTCCTGAAATGGATTACTTAGGAAAAGTATCACACCTATTGCAGCAAAAAGAAAAGCCAATTTATTGCCTTTAAATTTCAAAAAGGAAAAGACTACCATAAAAAGCCCGACACATGCCACTAGGCCATAAAAGATAAACCACCCCGCTCGCTTTGATCCTCCAACATTTTTAAACAAAGGTGTTTCCCCAATCTTTTCATGAAAAGAGCCCATTTCATCAAATGATAAAGTCAAAAAAATCAATACCAAAACTAGCCATCCTAAATTCAAAAATTGACCTCTAACATGTTTAATACGTTGAAAATCAACTAAAAAACAAAAAAAAGCTGCTACGGAAACTATAATCAAAAACATAGAGGAATACCATGCAGCGAGATTATTTTCTTTACCAAGATCCAATAATGCAACCAATCTTGGTATTACATACCATTTGTCAGCCAACAATAAACTATTATGCAACCAGGTACCAAAAAGGAAAAAGATATTTAAAAAAATAAATTGTCTTAAAATATTCTTTATTAACTGTGAAGAAAAATAGAAAGATAATTTTAACTGATTTGGAGTTTCCATATTTGAAAAGCAGATTCACTATTTGGGTTTATAGAAAACGTTCACGAAATTTAATTTGGTAATAATATAGTTATAATTTTATTAAAAAAATACTATATTTTTTAATACCAAATTTTTCATTTTTCCTCAAATTATATTATTTTAAAAACCTGAATCATGGTTTCTTTACGTTTAGTTATTCTTGCCATGAAACTGTTTATTAAGACTGGGAATTTCTTTTACAGTTCAAAAAGGAAGTGAAGTTAATGGCTTGATAAATAAGGAAGTGCAAAAAACCAACTTAGATTATAACTAAGATTTATTTAAACGGCTGATATTAGCCATATAAAAAATATATCCGCAACTCTTCACTTTTTCAACGATGTATTCTACCACCAGTATTCAATCCATAGTAAGGGCAGCGGTTTCAAAGACAAACATCAGAAAAAAAATGACTCCTCATACATTAAGGCATTCCTTCGCTACTCACCTATTGGAAAATGGTACGGATCTTAGGTACATCCAGAGTTTGCTGGGGCACGAAAGCCCAAAAACCACACAGATTTACACCCAGATCACCATCAAAGGATTTGATCAGATACAGAGCCCCTTGGATAAACTGGACATTTAACTAAGTTTATAAAGTAAAATAAATGAGATATTTCACCAATTGGGGATATACAAACGTCGGGCAAATTTGACCAAACCAACAAAATTGAGTGAATTAAGAAAACTTATAGACCTAATCACAGAATTCGGAATAAACCCAAAAGTTGAATTGACCGATAAAACTGATGTTCTTAAAAAAACTGTTAGTCGGAATTTGCTTTAAATTTTTTAATGTGGAATTTGAATTTGACGAAACGGATTATGACGATGAACCAGACTTTTATTACAACAAATAAAGGAAAATGTTAAATCTAATTTTCCTGACTTCAATTGGTATAATACGGTTTTAGATTCAAATAAAATTGAACCGAATATCGAAACTGGATATGATGACGAACTAGATGATTTAACTGACATCATTAAAGAGTCAATAAAAACACGCCCAAAGACATCGATCTGAATCTGAGAACCTATCAGATGTGTGAAGGTATTGATTTGTTGGCAATAGAGGGTATGAGTTACTCGACAGTCTTGGTTATGATGAGTGAAGTTGGATTGGAAGGGATCAGAAAATTCAAAACTGCCAAGCATTCATGAATGCCATAGAAAACAAGCTCTAAGGAATAAAGTCGGGATTAGTTAAAAGGATAAAGAAGCAAATCGATAAATTCGGTCTCACAGAAGACGATCTGGGTCTTAAAACCGCAGATTTTTAAGGTTTTATGGTTCGTTAGTCAGAATTTAAACCAAATGAAGAAAATTCTATCACTATTGCTTTTCGCATTTATATGCAGTTGTAATAACAATGAGCCAATAGATGTAACTGTCTTAAAAAATGCCACCATCTATAATGGAAAAGGTGAGGTAATAAAAAACGGAATTATTATTATCCAAGGTAGTTCAATAGTAGAAATTGGCGATAAAACGGTAAACATTCCAAAGGAAG
Source organism: uncultured Algoriphagus sp. (assembly GCA_965659625.1). Taxonomy (GTDB): domain Bacteria; phylum Bacteroidota; class Bacteroidia; order Cytophagales; family Cyclobacteriaceae; genus Algoriphagus. The sequence goes on from CBFHWO010000025.1 coordinate 3,171, forward strand.
CTGAAATAATTGATATTACCGGGAAATTTGTAACACCTGGACTGATAGATTCTCATATTCATTTTTCTCAAACTGGATTTTTTGATTCAAGGCCAAACATTATAGATTTAAGAAGCTATTTTGATTTTGACGAACTTCAAGATGATTTAAAAAACAATCCTCAATCCTATTATGATGCCTATTTACGTTCCGGAGTTACGGGCGTTTATGACGTAGGTGGTTTTTTATGGAGCATTACACGACAAGAAGAAGCTGAAAACAATGAAAATGCACCTCATGTAGCTGCATCAGGACCATTACTTTCTGGTTTTGACCAAAGCCGACTTGACTTTTTTAATACTTCAGGAGCAAAACAAATGGTGAATCTGTCATCGCCAGAAATGGGAAGAGAGACCGTACGAAAGTATAGTAAACTGGGTTCTACAGGGATAAAAATCTGGGGTGTTATGCTCAAGGATTCCTCTTTTATGAAAAGCTTACGTGCGGTTGCTGATGAAACCTTTAAGCAAAATAATAAGCTCATTGTACATGCCGTAAGTTTAGACCAGGCAAAAGAAGCCTTACGACTTGGTGCTAAAATTCTGGTGCATAGTGTTGAGGATCAGGAGGTAGATGAAGAATTTATACAACTGGCACTAAAGAATGATATTATCTACCTACCAACACTAACTGTGACAAGAGGTTATTTAGAAGCATTTAAATCCTTTAAGGAAAAGTGGGAGTTTGATGACCCACATAATGCGATGGATGTTCGTGCAAAAACTTTTTTAGAAACCAGCACCGACTATTTAGATAAGTTACCCGAGGGTTTTGACCTTGAAGAGCGCATAAAGCAATTTGAGAACTATGTGACTCAGGATGAACCAATAATGCTGCAAAACTTAAAAAAAGTACATGATGCAGGAATTAAAGTTGCAGTGGCCACGGACGCAGGGAATCCGGGCACTTTTCATGGAATTTCCATCTATGATGAAATGGAAATGATGCAAAAAGCAGGAATAGAACCGAACGATATCATCGTAATGGCTACACAAAATGGTGCCTTGGCAATGGATAGAGCTGATGATTTTGGAACCTTGGAAAAAGGAAAGTTCGCAAATCTTATTATTCTAGAAAAAGACCCAGGTATTGATATTTCCAACTTTCGCTCAATAACCCATGTCATGAGAACTGGAGTGATCAATCTGATATATAATGATTAAACTACCTACTTACTTTTTCATTTTAATTTTTTTGGTTGCCTGTCAACCGAATACCAAAGAAAAATTTGATGTTCTAATCATCAACGCTTCGGTTGTTAATGTAGCGGGTGGTAAAGTCTTACCTGGGAAGTTGATCGGTATCAACAAAGACACGATTCAATTGGTAGCCAATATGGCATCCGCAGATAGGTATGAGTCTGACCAAATTATCGATGCCAACGAAAAGTTTGTCATGCCCGGTTTGTGGGATAATCATGTCCATTTTAGAGGAGGTGATTCTCTGATCAACGAAAATAAAAACCTGTTGCCTCTGTTTATATCCCATGGTGTGACCACTGTCAGGGATATGGGAGGTGATATTTCACCAAGTGTACTGCAATGGAGAAATGAAATAAGGGAAGGTCAACTGGCCGGACCCAACATTTTTACATCTGGGCCAAAGCTTGACGGTGCTGATCCGTTTTGGGCGGGATCGATTCCAATCGGCAAGCTAGAAGATATACTACCTGCCTTGGATTCACTGGAAGACCTGAATGTCGACTTTGTGAAAATCTATGCCAGTTCACTATCTCCTGAACTGTATTATCAAATTGTGGAAGCCTGCGAAAAGCGTGGACTTAAAGTAACCGGACACATACCCTTGTCTGCAGATCATTTTGAGGCTGCTGAATTCGGTCTCGATGGTGTTGAACATCTTTTTTCTTTGCTAAGCTTGGCTTCTCCTGTCGGAGATAGTTTAAGGCAACAAGACTTGGGTTTTGGTATGTTTCCACAGGTTCTTGAAACTTATGATGAAGATCTTGCAACAGCTGCTATTGCCAAACTTGCATCAGAGGACTTCTATGTTACCCCGACTTTATATGTTTCACAGTTGATCATGCAATTGGCGGAAATGGATCACTCGACGGATAGCCTTTTACCGATGATAGGGCCTGGTATTCAAAAAACGTATGAAAGAAGGCTAAAGCAAGCGCAAAACCGGAGTCCTGAAGGCAAGCAATTGATGCTCGATATGGACATTCGGGAACGCAGCTTGGTGTTACCGATGCTTCAAGCAGGTATCACTATTCTGGCTGGATCAGATTGTGGTCCATCCAATTCGTATGTTTATCCGGGGGCCTCTTTACACAGCGAATTGGCATTATTGGTTGAGACGGGACTTACTCCTAGGGAGGCTTTATCAACATCAGTCATCAGCGGGCCAAAGTTCTTTGGGCTTGACGAATACTATGGTGGTATTGAAGTGGGGAAAGTGGCTCATATCATTATGCTCACCGAAAATCCTCTTGAGACTATTGAAAATATCGGAAGTATTGATTTGGTCTTGAAAGGAGATCAAATTTACGATCGAAGTAACCTTAAGGCATTGAAAACATCTACGAAAATGCAATGAAGGCAGCATTTAGTTTATATAGTCTGCCAAGCCAAGTTTTTGAATTACTCACTACCAAACATCATCAACATGAGCAGAATTATCCTTTTTTTTTCGTTTATCCTATCTATCACAAGTCTTAACGCACAGCAAAAGATTAGCTATTTGCTTCACAAGCAAGCAGATTTAAATAAAGTAACTATTCAGATCACATTTGATGCGCTATCGGCCAGTGATGCCAATTTAGTGATACCAAGAAGTGCACCTGGAACTTACATTCTGACAGACTACATAGCCTTTGTGGATGATGTTGTTGGTTATACAACTTCAGGGAAGCAGCTACCAGGAATGATAGGGGACGGAAGCTTCTTTACGTTTGGAGAAAGTAATGAGCGGCTGAATAAGGTGAGTTATACGGTCGACATTGAAAAAATGGAAATTGATTTATTGGATGCCTCTACCAGTTCCAAAGCAAGAAAAGACTATCTGGGAATGTTTGGCTATTCAGTATTTGGATTTATTGAAGGACTGGAAACAGAGGCCGTCAATCTAACGATTAATACCGACCCTTCATGGCCTATTTTCAGTACGTTAAAACCTGATAATCATCGGAAATCCGGAACGGATACATATGAGGCTGAAAACTATGCCGAACTGGTTGATGCTCAGTATCTCTTAGGAAATGGTGTTCAGGTCATTCAAGTTGAAGAAGCGCCAATACCATTATTTGTAGCGGCCTATGCTGCTACAGCCGATTATTTGGAAGGTATCGGGAATACAGGTTTATCATCGCTGCAGAAGCTTGCTGATTATTTTGGATACGTACCCATGCCTCATTATACTTTAGTTTATGAGTTTCTGGAACCCATATCTCCAAGACATGACTACGGCTTTAATATGGAACATTTAAACAGTATGACGGCACACAGGGATATTTCGCAGGAATATACTCCCAATAGAGATTTAGGCACCATCATACATCATATGGGGCACTCATGGGTTCCATTAAGATCCTATGGGGAAGGATACCGCCCATTTACTTGGCAGGTAGCACCGCTGATGGAAACAATCTGGCTGAATGAAGGATTTATGTGGTATGTCACTTTCCAGCAAATTCTCAGTGATGAGGCAAGGTTAACTTGGTGGAAATCCAACATGGACACTGCTCCGGATTTTATTAAAACCAAAAACTTAAAGGAATTATCTCTGTTGGGTTCAACCCAATACGCCTCTGATTTTAGAATTGGGAAAAATCTTTTTTCCAGAGGAGCTCTGATGGCTTATGAGTTGGATGAGTATATTCAAGAACAAACCAGCGGCAAACAATCCTTTAAGGAAGCTATTCTTGGATTGCTTACTTGGTCAAAAGACAATCAAAGAGCATTTAAATACAATGAGATTGAACCTATCATGTCTAAGGCAACTGGTGTGGATTTAAGTCCGATTTGGAATAAATGGCAAAAGGCCCCCGATTAAGTAAAACGTTACCTGACATTTTCTAAAAGCAATGGAAGGAAATGTATTAAACAGAAAGAATGGATTATTCGGATTTAGAAAACAAATTGACCTGGAAGAAATAAATTGGATAAAAAAAATCCCGGAGATTATACACTTGCAACAGAGTCGAAAGAATTGAAAATCAATTCGAAATTAATTGAAGAAAAATCACTTGCTGAATTGAATAGAATATTAACAAAACTGGATAATTCCCCCGAAAAAACCCCAGTTGCTATAAATGTTTAAAAATAATTGCCCTTTATTCCTTACCCCAAAGTAGTTGCTAGTTGGGAATCCTCCTACAAGAAACGATATCGGAAATTAAATCAATCAACTAAATATGAACGTCCAAATTGAAGGATTAATTAAAAAAGCGTATTCGGCTTTTAACACGCGGGACATAGATTCCGCACTTTCGACTTTTCACTCCGAAGTAGAATGGCCAAAAGCATTTGAAGGTGGGTATGTAAGTGGACACGAAGAAGTCAGAAAATATTGGACAAGGCAATGGACAGAAATAGACCCGAATGTGAAACCAATCGGATTTATTGAACGAGCAAATGGAACAGTTGAGGTATCAGTATTACAAAAAGTAAAAGACTTGAAAGGCGATGTAGTATTTGACGGAGTCGTAAAACATATCATCACTATCCAAGACAATTTATTTCGAAGAATGGATATTGAAATTGAATAAATTAAAAAATACGAACGCACATTAGTACCTATGGTTAAGGCGGGCTTATGGCTTGCCCAAGACCTAGTTGTTATCCTACGCTGTATAGACCATTGATTTTCAAAAATTCTTCTTACTCCTCTTGAAAGGATAACATCTGGTGATGGTTCTTTGGATTTTGGATGTATTGAAAAACTTTTTCCACGATGGATTCGGACACAGAATAAGCCGCATAACAACTTTGCCAAGCAAGTTTGTCGGTTATAATATTTTGCTGATTCACAAAGTTTCAAACCATTGTAATACTTTGCTGGGAGATGAAATATCACCTTACCCACCGTTTAAACGTTGGGCAAGGTTTTGATTTTCTATTGGATTTCGGAAAAATAATCAAACCATTGAAATGGTTTGTCGGCCTAATCATGATTTCACATAGCCCCGGTTTAACCCCGATATCGGGGCCGGGGCTATGTTTTGGGTACACGTTCTTAATGAATGGCTTCAGCCATTTTTTAAGAGCCCGACATACATAAAAGAGCAGCCCGAAGTCAGTTGGTCTTCGGGTTCCGCAGCATTCCGTACTCACCCTACGCACTCCCTTTCTCGGACATATTCGTTGGAACTTGGGTTTGCAGTCTCGTTTCCTTCAGTGCATATCTCACGACAAACCATGCCAATAGCTACCGGCACGACTTGCTAATGCTTCAGGGCGTTACCCTCGCACATAAGAGACTTTCGCCCTCTGGAATATTTTGATTTCTTAGATATCAAATGCCCATGCTGGGCACACGCATCACCTTGGATACATCGGACAGTTCATAGTAAATTGAAAGTTTAGTATCTTTAAGAAGTTAGGAGTAAGTTGGAAGAGTACAGCTTCGAATGCCGCCGTCTCCAAGCTGAATCACGCTAGCTTGTTTAAAAAGAACTTTTTTGGACACGATTGTATCCCACCGTTCAAAGAATCTTATTAAATAAAAGTTGGCCAAACCGAGAAATCAGAAATTATGAATTGCCTGATGAAACTAAAGAATGATGCTTAAATTTCTTGATTATTTTTTCTTCATTTTCCATACTTCAATTATTCTCTTTAATTGTTTCGGCTGGATTTTTCCCAAAATCCGAAAATGGAATTTACTTATGTTGCTGCTGACAGCATTCTCTTGGTTTGTCTTGGGATTTTGGTTTGGATGGGGTTATTGTATATGCACAGATTGGCATTGGACAATAAGAGAGCAACTCGGCTATGATGATCAATCAAATTCCTATATACACTTTCTGATTCTTAAAACTACAGGATTCAATTTTCGTGAAACTTTAGTTGATCGTATTACTTTAATCGCTTTTCTAGCAAGTTTAATTTTAAGTCTTTGGTTTAATATCCAAGATTATAAAAAAACTAAAATAGGGTAAACAAATATCTTTTAAATAAAAACGGCTTGTATCCGTACATAGCGCTCAATTCCAATTTAGACGCTACTCTTTTCCAGTAAAATTTGATTACTTTTTAATCGAAATATCAGCATCTGTAGCAATTAGGAAATGCGCTGATTACATTAAAACAACAGAATAAAAGCGGTTGTCATCAACGATTATCCAAAATCGCTTTTTTGAAAGATTATTTCCTCCATTTATTTCCAAAAGAAAAATCCGCAACGCAGGAAAGTGAAGTCTCGCCTACATGCCACTTTCGTTTACGGGCGGGGCTATGCCCAAATCTCTACATAAAAAACTTTAACTATTTTTTAAGTTAAATAGCCAAATTTTGTGCTGGAAAATTGTACTAAATTTAACCGCTAGTCAGAATTCTAAAACATATTTTCAACGAAGGCAAAAGTACTTAATCAACAATGAACAAAGCACAAAAACTGGGATATGCTGAAAACGCCAAACTGTTAATGATCCATGCCGACGATGCGGGGCTTTCTCATTCCGAAAACCGAGCTACCATTCAATCGCTGGAAAATGGTTTTGTCAATTCTTATAGTATTATGGTTCCTTGTCCCGGCTTTTATGAAATTGCGGAATTTGCAAAAAGAAATCCCAAGTTCGACAACGGTATTCACCTGACCCTGACCTGCGAGTGGGAAAATTCCAGATTTGGTCCTGTTCTGCCGATTTCCAAGGTTCCAAGCTTGGTTGACGAAAATGGACATTTCTATAAAAAAAGGGAGCAACTCAGAAGAAATGCCAATACGCAGGAAGTTGAAAAGGAACTTCGGGCACAAATCGAGAAAGCATTAAAATTCGGTTTGGAACCGACCCACATCGACTCTCATATGTACAGTGTCGGAGCAGATCCCAGATTTTTTGAAATATTCAAGGATTTAGGTAAAGAATACCATCTCCCGGTATTGATAAATGAACAGTTGATGGAAATGGTCGGGCTAAATCCTGAACAGAACATTGAAAAGGGCGATTTTCTTATTGATAAAGTTTATGTAGGTGAGTTTAAATATTTTGAGTCAGGTAAACTAACAGATTACTACAGTTCGATTTTAGAAAACTTGACAAGTGGACTTAACATTATTCTGATCCATCCGGCATTCAATGATGAGGAGATGAAAAAAATTACGGTAAATCACCCGAATTTTGGTTCAGAATGGAGACAAATTGACTTTGACTTTTTTACAGATGAACAAAACAGGTTAATGCTCGAAAAGAACAACATTAAGTTGATTACTTGGAATGACATAAAAAAAAGAAAAGTGCATAACAAAACCTAAAGTTGCTTGTTTGCGGATTTCCAAAAGGAGACCCTTGGCAAAAAGCTAACTTAGAGTTCGACTAGACCGTCCTTCGGACGAATCACTGCTACGTTCTTTAGGCGAACCGTTGTGCTTCACCATGACTACCCTTATCCAATGATGAAAGTTTATAGAAAAATTCGACAAAAATTACTTTAAGAAGATAACACTGGAAAGTATTCGAAATACACTGTTGGTGAAATTGTATTTTTAAGATTTGGAATATTAAAACTATCGTGGACTCAAAAGATCAGGCAGAACCGCTGCTTGATGTTATAAAAAATTAATTGATAAGAATAAATCTTTTGAATTATAATATAACGTTAGACAAACACCTATTTCAGAAGGAATCAAACGTAGATTAATTAGGTTTATCCCTTGTTATAATTTTTTGAGTGGATTCGCTGGTTTTGGCAGAGTAAAGAATTCAAGATTGGACAAACTGGAGGCTGAAAAACTTCAAACTCGGGAATTAGCCATCGGCCTTATCCCATAGAAAAAAATACTATTTTAGTATCCGACCAAATAGGGACTTTAGTATTTGTCCTTAAACCACTAACAAGACAATCAATCATGAGAATCACATTTTTATCACTGCTTTTCTTTCTTCTTTACACTTCTAGTACCCTCGCTCAAAACTCTCTAGATGAGCAATTAAATGGGCATAACTTTAGGTTTATTGGTCCAGAAGGGAACCGCGCTATTGCCGTTATTGCTGAGCCTGACAATCCACAAGTGGCTTATATTGGCGCAGCATCTGGAGGACTTTGGAAAACCGATGACATGGGCATCAATTGGCGCCCGATCTTCGATGATCAAGATGTTTCATCCGTGGCAGCGATTGACCTTGCTCCTTCGGATCCGAAACAGGTTTGGGTTGGCACCGGCGAAACTTTTGTCATCAGACCAGCACATGCGATGGGTAATGGTATCTATTTTTCTCCCGATGCCGGTAAGACCTGGGAACACAAAGGACTTGAGAAAACTGGTAGAATCGGCCGTGTTATCGTTCACCCAACTGACCCAAAGATAGTTTTTGCTGGGGCATTAGGACATACATATGGCCCACAAAAAGAACGAGGAGTCTATCGCACCAAAGACGGAGGTGAAACCTGGGAACAAGTTCTCTTTGTCGATGAAGGAACAGGAGTTTCTGACATGGCTATCGATCCAGAAAACCCTGACATCATCTATGCAGCGATGTGGTCGATTCATATCAATACCTGGGGTCTGAATTCAGGTGGCGCAGGAAGTGGCATTTACAAAACAACTGATGGAGGAGATACTTGGGAACCATTAAGCAAGTATGGATTACCTTTTGGTGAAGATCGTACTGTTGGCAAGACCTCGGTAGATGTTTCTTACAGTAACCCTAACATCATTTATGCTCTTTTCGAAGCAGAAAGCCCTGAAGTATGGCGCTCAGAAGATAAAGGAATGAGCTGGACTCTCATGAGTCAAGACCATGATTGGAACGAAAGAGCCCCGTATTACACCCGTCTTAGAGTGAATACCGGCGATCCTAATGAGATCTACTCCATGACCGTCCGTTTCACTCATTCTTTGGATGGTGGAAAAACCCGAAATAGTCGCCCTCCAAGAGGCGGAGGTGATAACCATGACATTTGGATCAATCCAAAGAATCCTGATCATTATATGGTTGCCCATGATGGTGGTGTAAGCATTACAATAAATCACGGAGAGTCTTTCCAACGGGTGGTTCTACCTATTGCTCAAATGTATCATGTGGCAGTGGATGATCAGATTCCTTACAATGTATTCGGAAATAGACAAGATGGATGGTCTTACATGGGGCCAAGTAATTCCTTGGCCGGATATATTCCTTTGGGCCTTTGGAAAGGCGTTGGCGGTTGCGAAAGCGGTTTTGCACGACCTGATCCTTATGACAATAACATCATCTGGTCAGGTTGCTATGATGGCGGATTGGATCGACATGACTTAAGAACAGGCCATTCTCGGGATGTGCGTGTTTGGCCTGAAGCCGGCTATGGTTGGGCGCCAGCTGATTTGAAATACAGATGGCATTGGAACTTCCCTTTAAGTCATTCTCCACATACCAGAGGAAGAGTCTATGTGGGAAGTCAGTTTGTTCACAAAACAGATGATGGAGGCCAAAGCTGGCAAGTGATCTCCCCTGATCTTACCTTGAACCTTAAAAGTCATCAACAAAACTCCGGTGGCGTAGCCATAGATAACCTGATGACCTTTGATGGTTCTGTCCTATTTGCTATTGAGGAGTCAAAATTTGAAGCTGGAGTAATTTGGGTTGGTACGAATGATGGACAGGTGCAACTAACCAAAGATGGAGGTGAAAACTGGACGAATTTAACTGCAAACATCCCAGATCTTCCGGAATGGGGCACGATCGCAAATATCGAGCCTTCCCGATTTGAGAAAAGTACCGCTTACATCACGGTTGACTTGCATCAGATGGGTGATTTCGATCCTTACATCTATAAAACCACTGACTATGGCCAAAGCTGGACTAAAATCTCAAATGATATTCCCAGGTCAGAATCAAGCTTTGTCCATGTAGTAAAAGAAGATCCAAAAAGAGAAGGCATGCTCTACGTCGGGGTGGACAATGGTATTTTCATTTCTCATGATGATGGTGAAAACTGGAGCAAACTAAAACTGAACCTACCTCCTGCCCCTGTTTATTGGCTTGAAATCCAAGAGCGTTTTGATGATCTCGTGGTAGGAACATATGGAAGGGGATATTATATCTTAGATGACCTTTCAGCGATAAGAAGTCTCGATCAAAAGAATGACCTCGCCTTTTTTGATGTCAGAGATGCTTGGCGTTTCAATGACAAAGAAAATATCAAAACAGATGGTCAAAGTTTTAACTCGGGATCAAACCCTAGATATGGAGCAAGCTTGAATTACTTTTTACCAGAAAAACATGAAGGCGAGGCCAAAATAGAAATACGAGATAGCAATGGTGATCTGGTAAGAACAATGGATGCACAAACCAATGTGGGAGCAAATCGGGTCAACTGGGATATCCGGTATGAACCGACCTTCAGACCTCAACTACGTGTGCAACCTCCAGGTAGACCTTGGGTACAATTGAATGGAGAGGGTTGGCGCCCACTTGTACAATGGGACCTTGACCTGATGGCCGGTCAAAATGGTCCTAGGGTAATTCCTGGAGAATACGAAGCCACCTTGATCTTGAGCGATAAGAATGGCAATGAGACTGGCCGAACAAGCACTAATTTCAATGTCTTGAAAGATCCAAATGCCCAAGGAACTATTGATGATATTCAAGCCCAGGTCGAGTTCTCCCTTCAATTGCGGGATGCGATGAATTTGGCAGTAAGTAATATCAATACAGTGGAAATATTGAGAAAAGAATTAGAGGATATTATCGCTGAAGGTGGCGATAAAACCACCACGCAAGAAGCCATTCGTTTGAAAGCTGCAGCAGAAAACATCGCTTCTAAACTTTATGATATCCAATTGACTGGAGCTCGAGAAGATGCCTTCCGCTCCCCTATCAAGCTTTATGGTCGATTGAGTGCATTGGCATCTGATATTAATTCCAGTGGTATTGATTTTAAGCCCACGGACCAACAGGGTGAAGTTTATGAAGTATTGGATGTCCGCTTACAAGAAGCTGTAAAACAGTTTAATGAACTTATCAATACTGATATCCAAGAATTCAATGAAGCTTTGCAAAAGCAAAACAGAAAAATAGATCTTGAGAAAAAAGGTGGGATCTATTAGGATGTGAGACATGTTTATCTGGAGACTTTAAATGACATTCACAATGGCTCCCCTTTTAGGCAGTTGAAACACTTTCCTTTTTCATAATAAGTCGATGTGTTGTCAACTTAATTAAGGACAAAACATTACCAAAAAAAAAGCCTCTCGATCATCGAGAGGCTTCAAATATGATATCTGATCTTAATTTACTTAGTCTTTGGAAGTACATTGGAAATCAAGGATATTTTTTCAATTGGTTCAGAAGCGTTGGAGTAAATTCTTACTACAGAATTCTGCTTACCATTTTTTCCAGCCGATCTAAAAACAACCTTAATTTCAGCAGAAGTACCTGGAGCTATTGGCTCTCTTGGCCAGCTTGGCACTGTACATCCACAAGTTGCTGCTACGTTGGAAATAATCAATGGAGCTTTCCCCGAATTTGTTAACTCAAACGTATGAGAGACTTCATCGCCTTGCATGATATCTCCAAAGTCAATTGACTTTTCCTTAAAGCTAATTTCTGCTCCAGAAGCCTCTTGTGCATTCGCGTTAAATACCAAAACAAAGGCAAATAGACTAAATAGGATTGCTAATTTTTTCATGTGTTTATAATTTGATTTTCAAATGCCACTAGAAATCTCACGGGGTAAAATAATCATTTTAGTATAAGACGATTTTCGTTGTGCTCGATTTCATGATTTTACTTTCCAATGGTCTCCAAATATTATTGTTTTTCAGATAGCATCAAATAACGAGTTTGAAAGCCATTGAGTTTTTGTAATGTAAATACCTTGCCAAATAATAGTTGAAACAGTCTTTAAGCCGAATCTTCAGCTACTTTAACAAAAAACATGGGGTTAAAATTCACCAAATAAAGTTCCTCAGTTGCCCGGGTGATCGCAGTATATAACCATCTCGTAAAATCCCGATCGACCTGATCTTCTTTCAAATACCCCTGATCTACAAAAACGGCCTTCCACTGTCCTCCTTGGGCTTTATGGCAGGTTAAAGCATAGGCAAATTTAACCTGGAGGGCATTCAAAAAAGGGTCTTTTCTGATTAGTTCCTGTCTTTCAACTTTACTTGCTACATCTGCATAATCTTCAGAAACCTGTTGATAAAGACTTCTGTATTGATCCCTGGTTAATGAGGGGCTTGGGGAATAAAGAGTATCCAAGAGTACTTTTGCCTCAAAATGGGGTTCATCTGGATAATCCAACAATCTTAATTCAAGCGTTGCAAAGCGGAATCCATACAATTCCTCAAAAGATCTGATTTTCATTACCTCTGCCATGTCCCCATTTGCCAAAAAATTTACCCGATCTGATTCAGCCATGTAAGTATAATTGTTCTTGACAATCATCAATAAATCCCCAGAGCAAATTTCATCTTCAAAAAAATGAATCACTTTTCGAATGTATAAATTGTATTGTACAGCTGCTTTATTCGATCTAGTGACTATCGTGGTGTTTTCAGTCCCATATTTTTCATAGGCATACCTCAATCCGTCTTCCAATCTCTCTCCCGTCATTTTAAAGGTATCTTTGAAAGTATTGGTTGTGATCTGAATAGTTGGGGGTTCCATTTTTAACTGATCTCGAAGATTCGTCGCATTGAACAGGATACCTGATTCCAGTTTCTGACGCATCACCTCCGTCAACTCAATTTGTTCCGCATCTAAGCGAAAATGCCTAAGTAAATAACTTGATTCCAAAGCAGGACTATAATCACTCCCTACGGGCGGTAATTGAGCGGTATCACCTACTAGTATCAACCGATTTCCTGCACCTTGAAACGTAAACCGGATCAAATCCCCCAATAAAGTCCCGGACATCCCCCCATCATCAGCAAGCATGGATGATTCATCCACAATAAAAACTGTGTCTTTGTAATAATTCTTTTGAAGAATGAAACCTAAGCCCATGCTTCCGTCCTCACCTTTTGGCTTATAGATAATTTTGTGAATGGTATAAGCAGCCCTTTTACTGTAGTTACCCATAACTTTTGCAGCTCTACCCGTTGGTGCCAATAAAAGAGCCCTCATATTCAACCGGGGTAAACTTTTCACTAAAGCCGAAATCACAGAGGTTTTCCCGGTACCAGCATATCCTCGCAAGACAAAAGTTGGTTTTGTATCGGCTTTCATTGAAAGAAAATTATCCATCTTTTTAAAAAAACTGGATTGGCCCGAAGTAGGCGGGAAAGGAAAATTTTTAACCAATAAATCCGAAGGCTTAGGCAAGTGCTCATTATCTTTAGACATAGAAACGAATGTAAATGTCTCAAGACAAAATCAGCAAGGAAATCGAATCAAAATTTGGAAATCATTTACGAGTGCGGGTCAATGGAATCTTAATTGAGAATCAAAAATTATTAATGGTCAAACATCTGATGGGAAATGGAAAGGTTTTATGGTCAGTACCCGGAGGAGGAATGAAATATGGACAAAATGCAAAGGAGAATTTGATCAGAGAATTCCTGGAAGAAACAGGTTTAAATGTTAAAATTGACAAATATTTGTTTGTTCATGAGTATTTAGACCCTCCATTACATGCCATGGAGCATTTTTTTAGTTTAAAATCCACTGGAGGTAGCTTAAAACTCGGAGAAGATCCCGAACTTAGTGAGGAATTCCAGATTTTAAGTGAAGTAGCATGGATGAGTCTGGAAGATATCCGTTCACTGCCTCAGGACTCCCTTCATCAAATCTTTTGGAGAATAAATTCGCTGAAGGACCTAAGTTTGTGGAAAGGATATTTTAATTTCGGAAATATTTCCATAAAATAGCACGTTTTAAAAACCTTCAACCTTACCTTGATTTAAAATTTAATCAAAATGAATCTAACTAAAGTATTATCCTTTGTCTTCCTTCTAGCTGCTCTAGGTCTTGGTTACCTACTTTGGAAAGGTGTAGATGATGTTGTAGAAACTGAGAAAAGAATTGCCTTAACTGAAGCGGCCATTATCGAAAAACTTCAAATGCTTCGTGATGCTGAATTAGCTTACCAAGCAGCAAAAGGTAAATATGCTGACAATTGGGACTCCTTGAAGAATTTCATCAAGGAAGGAAAAATCTGGTTGGTTCAGAGAACTGAAACAACTAAACTATTGGAATACGGTAAAGAAGAAACTACTGTTACTTTTGACACTTTAGGCTCTGTAGGCGTTATGGATTCTTTATTCAACGATAGAAAATATCCAGATTTTAACCTTGATGCACTTGCAGTAGTACCCGGTTCAGGAGGAAAGCAGTTTGAATTTTTCGCTGATAAAATTGAAAGAAACAGCTATGAAATTGCTGTATTCGAAATTAGAGATCCTGCTCCAATAAATCCTGAAAGAAGATTAAATAACAACGAGAAAGCTTTAAAAGTAGGTTCCAGAACCGATGCTTCTACAGAAGGTAACTGGAAATTTTGATAGAGAGATTTTGGATAACATTCTCAAAGTATTTAAAAGTGATAAGTTTGATGTGGATGACACAACAGGCTTATCACTTTTTTTATACCCAAACTCCTTAGCCATTTTTGCCAAAGACAAAAATCAAGCAAATATTGGGATTCATTATTACACTTCTTTTGAATGGGATCAATTGGATTCCCTTTTAGTATCTGATCAACTTTTAAGGTTGGATATCCCCGCGAAAATACATTTGCACCAAGTTGAATTTAGTCTTGTTCCTGGGGTATTGTACTTTCCTGGAAAAGAAGAAACCTATCTTTCGTTTGTTGGAAACAAGAAAGAAGAAAATTTTTATTTTGCCAATCCACTAGATAGCAACAATATTCAACTTGTTTCTTTTCTGTCAGAAAAAAATAAAAAATCCTTCGAAGCAAGATTTTCAGAATTGAATTTCTTTCATGGGGCCACTTCATTTCTATCTTATCTATTTAAAGAACGATTCAATTTGATCGGGCAAGAGATTCTCGTTTGTGTTTTAGACAACTGCTTCTATGCAGCTGCTTTTACAGATCAAGAATTGAGCATCTTCAATATTTTTGAAATGCAGAGTAAAGATGATATTTTAAAATACGTGAGCATTCTTATTTCACAATTAAATTACGATAAGAATCATGTAAGAATAAGCGTTTTTGGTGCAAGCAGCCAACATGACATTACTGATGAATGGGGGAATAATTACTTTCATCACTTCAGAGTGAAAGTTCCCCACTCTAATCAGAACTATTCCCACGGATTTAAACATTTAAAATCAAGTGGATTGTTTGAAACCTACTGGCAATTCGATTAGCAATGAAAAAAGTAGCTATTTTCCCAGGTTCATTTGACCCTTTTACAATGGGGCATCATGATATTGTCATAAGGAGTTTAAAACTTTTTGATGAAGTTATAATCGGGATAGGCTATAATTCTACTAAGCACAATCGATACTTCGATATAGAGCTAATGGTTCAAAAAATAGAGGAAGTATATCTGGGTATGGACTCAGTTAAAGTAATTGTTTACAATGAATTGACTTCCACATTAGCAAAAAAACATAGTGCCGACTATTTGGTAAGGGGCTTGAGAAATACTACTGATTTTGAATATGAAAATACAATCAGTCAGATGAATCGATATCTCAATGAAGATTTAGAAACTGTATTTTTGATTACATCCCCTCCATTTGCAGCTATTAGCTCGACAGTAATCCGAGAAGTTCATCGATACGGCGGAGATGTTTCTGAATTCCTCCCTTACAAAATCTGAGGTTTAGGGTGATTTTTGATGAATTGTTTAAATAGAAATCTCATCGAAGGATAGGAATTTACTAAAGCAATTTTAGCATCAGCCTCATAAAACCATCTAATATCCTCAATCCCTTCTTCTTTTTGAGGGGTCATATTTCTATCATCTAGGCATTCCATTTCGTACCAAAAGGTTTTCTTAAGAATACTTTTTCGATTCTGAGTGTAGGTATGCCAGGTATTATACAAATGTTTTTTTGATCTCACTTTTACTGCGCATTCTTCTTCCACTTCTCGAAGGGCACATTGCTCAGGTGTTTCACCTTTATCAAATTTTCCTTTTGGAAAGTCCCATTTACCCAACCGAAAAATTAGTAAGACCTTATTTTTTTTATTTGTCACCACGCCTCCTGCTGCTTTGATGATCATAAACCTACTTTTTACAAACTTCTTTAGCGAGGCTTTATCTTTTGTCACAAAGGTAATGGAATCAAGATTCTTTAATTTTCTAGTTCTTAAAACATATAAAATCTTGATAATTAAATCATGGGATGGCTCATGAAATAGCACATCATCACTCCACTCCACTTGATTTAGCAATTCATCAGGCCGATGGTAAATAGACTCATAACTTTTTTTACCATCTATTTCTTCATAAGAAAGAAGCTCTAACGGTTTGTCGTTTACAAAAATTCTCATAAAAAACTGAGTCTTTATTTTTCTGTCAAGATCAAAAATGCATAAAAAAATCAGCAGCAACAACCTTCAACAAAGTTTATCACTTATTTTTGGAGTATGGAAATCTTAGACTCGAGTGTAGCTGCTGAAGTAGCTGATAAATTACTGGAAATTCAAGCTATTCGACTTCAACCAGATTCTCCCTTTACTTGGGCTTCAGGTTGGAAATCGCCAATATATTGTGACAACAGATTGTCATTATCATTTCCAGAGGTGCGAAATCTGATAAAATGTCAATTAGTCAATAGTGTAATTCATTATTTCCCTGATGCAGAAGCCATTGCCGGCGTTGCTACGGCAGGTATCCCTCAAGGGGCTCTTATTGCCAATGATTTAGATCTTCCCTTCATTTATGTGCGCTCAAAGGCCAAAGGTCACGGAATGGAGAATATGATTGAAGGAAAGGTGACTCCAGGACAAAAAGTAGTGGTTGTTGAAGACTTAGTCTCAACTGGTGGTAGCTCACTAAAAGCAGCGGAAGATCTTAGAAAAGCTGGATTTGAAGTTCTTGGTATGGTAGCTATTTTCAGTTATGGCTTTGATGTAGCTGCAGAAAATTTTAAAAATGCCGGAATAAAATTGATCTGTTTAAGTCACTATGATGCGCTTCTTCCAAGAGCTATCGAGAAAAAATATATTACTGATGAAACTTTAAAATCATTAATCTCCTGGAGAAAAGATCCGGGAAGTTGGAATCCATAAAAATAGCCGGATTTCCGGCTTTTTACTTTTCAAACAATCCGATTGATCCACCAACCCAATCCTTGTCTTTATTGAATTTTACACCGATCATTTCACCTCTACTAAGCCTCACTAAGTTCCCTACAAGTGTAGGATCTTTATCTCTTTCTGGCCAAAGGGCCAAAATCCTTACCTCCACTTTTACCCTGCCTTCTGGTGCTTTAACTACTGGCGCATAGTTCACTTTTTTTTGAAGTAAAAATAAATCCTTCTCAGTTACTTGATCAATATCCTGCTTGGTCACATGAAACTTCACTCCACTTCCTGAAAATGAAAACAAAGGTTTCAAAACATAATTTTCCAAGTCTTTTGGGATTTCTCCAATTTCACTTAATAATTTACTTTCTATGAAATACGGACCGTGAAGATAGGGTAAAATGAATTTTGAAATTCTAGTATACCAATTGGGATGACCTGCCCATTCGACATCAAGATCATCCTCAAAATCAAATGCCAATTTTAAGTCTTTTCTTAAATCCAATTCATCAAAAATCACTCGATTGTAAATTCTTTTTATTTGGATTTTCTTCCCATCAGAATTCTTATAAAAAAGCTTCTGCTTTTCTTTTATTACATCAGTAACACAAATGACAGGTATTCCTAAATCTCGCCTGCAATAATAAAAGTCAATTTTTGTGTTCTGTTTTTCAGGTTCAATTTCAAGAAGGACTACCTCCTCTAATTCATGATCCTTAACAATCACCTCTTTTAGCAATTTAATATATGACTCCTCATCTAAATTATTCAGATAAGGAGTAGTGTTTTCAAGGAATGGATAAAAACTTTGAAACTTTCGAAAGAGATTAAATTGAAAATTGAAAATTGATGGAAACCCTTGAATTTCAATAAGTTTAGGAACTATCCTACCATCCTCCTCGCAAATCCCAAAATCTATTGCCAAAAACTGAGAATGCGTATCTTCATTTGGCACAGCAGTATTCAAATCAATGGATCTCTGAGTGATTTCCTTGAAACCAGCCTGCTTAATAAAAGTGATTACGTCATTACAAGCCTCAAGAATCTTACCTTTCAATTCATCAGGTATGAAAAATGGAGTCTCTGCAATTCTGAAGGTCGGCGCATAATCAAAATCATTCTCAATATCCTTTAAGAAAGTTTCATACTTTTCTTTTGAAAATTCTGCATTAAACTTTTCTCTTAAAGATGGAATCATAAACTTCAAATAAGAGTAGGAACTTTAGCCGTTTTGATTTTCCTGAGTGACTGCTCCAAGAAATTAGAGATCAGAGTTTCATTGGTTTTATAGATTTTATTTTCATCCACCAAATGCTCCAACATAGTTCTAAATTTAGCCTTACCCTTTGATTCAATAATTTTTTCCCGTACTTCTGGCTTTTTCAAATGAGCCAAAAAGCTCACTGGATCGGCCTCAGGATGAAACTGTGTCCCAATTATCTCTTCAGAAAACCTGATTGCCATAATTGCTCTCTCATATTCTACGTGAGTTCGGATTTTCTCCAAGGCGATAATTTTAGCTCCTAAAAGATTGAATTTTTTCTGATTTGGCTGTAAAACTTGATAATCCCGAGAGTCGACAGCCCAGAAAGGATTGTCTAAATTTTGAAATAATGGATCGTTAAAACCATCTGTAGTTTTATGAATAGACATGACACCAAAAGAAGTTGACTTTCTTTTGCTGAGTTTACCCAATCCAAAATGTCTGCATGCCATTTGGAAAGAATGGCAAATCAAAAGAATATGTTTTTTATGGGAGTGATTTTGATTCCAAATCCATATTTGGTCAAGTAAATCGAAGTATTTTAGATCCCAATTCCCGTTTCCATCAAGTGGGTTTCCTGGACCTCCTGTAGAAATGTATAAATCATATTCCAAAATGTCCGGTAATTCGGCTTTACCTCTTACATCATAAACTCTATAGGAAATTTGATCTGAAAAACCGTTTAAAATATCCTTAATACAACGCATACCCTGGTTAGCCTCTCCATTGTACATGTCTAAGATTGCCAGATTTATCTTTTTCTTACGCACTATTCTTCTTCTTTAAATACTTTCACAAAGGTAATCAATGGGACTGAATCCCTTGTCTAAACTTTCCTGTAATAAAATCAACAACTTTTGATAAATCCTGGGTTTTTTCGAATACTGCAAGCTGTTGATCAGCTCCAGTTCCATTTTTTAGAATTTCATACACATAATTAATCTCTTCTCTACTTTCCAGTTCGTCTACTACATCATCAATAAATTCCAATAATTCCATAATCAATTCTTTGGTTGAAACTTCTGTTTTCTTACCAAAATCAATCAATTTTCCATCTATACCATTTCTTGCTGCACGGAACTTATTTTCTCTGATCAATGCAATCCTATAAATATTAAAGCTTGTATTACTTGTAAGAAGCTTATATAATTTGGCCACAACTGCCTGTATTAAAGCAGTAATACAAATAGTTTCATCCACCGTCAGACACATATCACAAATTCTGAATTCTATGGTACTGAAAAAGGGATGCATCCTCAAATCCCACCAAATTTTCTTTGGATTGTCAATGCAATTTGTCTTTACTAAAATTTCAAGAAAGTTGTCATAAGATTGGACTGAATCAAAATATTCTGGAAGTCCTGTTCTCGGGAATTTAGCAAATATTTTCGCCCTAAAAGCTTTGAATCCTGTATCACGACCTTCCCAAAAAGGTGAATTTGTAGATAAAGCATAAATATGAGGAAGAAAATAGCATGCTTGATTCATCAATTGAAGTGCTATATCCCTATTGTCTATCCCCACATGCACGTGAAGGCCAAAAATCAGATTAGATCGGGCTATATCTTTTAACTCATTAACAATTTCATGGTATCGAGAATCGTCTGTGATTTCCTGATCTTGCCATTTTGAAAACGGGTGAGTTCCTGCTGCACCTACTACAAGACCTTGATTCTGTGCAAGTTCAAATATCTTATTCCTCAAAAAAGAAACCTCATTTCTTGCTTGAGCTACATTTTCACACACATTTGTCCCTACTTCCACAACTGATTGGTGCATTTCAGCTTTTACCTGTTCTCGCAATTGGATCTTTCCACCTTCCACAATCTTGGACATATGAGACCTTAGATCTCTTGTTTCAGGATCTATAATCTGATATTCTTCTTCCACACCCAAAGTGAATTTGGGCAATTTTTTTTCTCTCTCTTTCATGAAAAGATTAATTTCTGGTTAAAAGCGCTTCGCACTGGATGCCGCATCTCTTATAAATGTCCCCCAAGTCAAATTCATTTTTCCTTCTTTATGTGCTTTGGCATAGCTTATTGCCATTTTTGCTGCCTCTTCTACTACCCATTCAAAATTAACTTGGCCAACTGAATTCACATCTGCATCTGGGGCTGGATTCCCAAAATCAATAGCATAAGGAATCCCATCTCTTACCGCAAATTCTACCGTATTAAAATCATAACCTAAGCCTTTGCAAAGTCGAATTGTATAATCTTTTACGGTTGCCAAAAGCTTTTTAGAAGTTGGTGATTTTTCTACAACATACCTTAAGTGATGAGGATTTCTTGGTTCATAATCCATTATTCTAACAGCCTTTCCACCCAAACAATACACTCTGAAATATTCATCAAATACAATCTCTTCTTGAAGAAGCATGACCAACTGACCAGTTTCTGGATGTTTATGAAAGAACTCGTCTTTGTTTTCAAGACGATAGACATTTTTCCACCCCCCACCTGCGTATGGTTTCATGTAAGCCGGAAAACCAATGTAATCAAACATGCCATTCCAGTCTAAAGGTGCGGCCAAATTCCTGAATGATTTACTGGTGGTATCGTCAGGATGCTTTGAAGATGGAAGTAGAACTGTTTTTGGTAGAGGAACTCCAAGCTGATCAGCAAGCGCATTATTGAAAAATTTGTCGTCAGCGCTCCACCAAAATGGATTATTGATAACTGCTGTACCTGTTAACGCTGCATTTTTCAAATAAGCTCTATAAAATGGGACATCCTGCGAAATGCGATCAATGATCACTGCATATTCAGAAAGATGATTTTGTATGACCTTTTCTATTTTGACTGCTTCTGCGACAATACCGGATGGTGCAATTTGGTTTACCCTATCTATGAAAGCCTGAGGAAAAGTATCCTCCATACCGAAAAGTATTCCTATTTTTTTCATTACTAATATTTTAAAAGGTGATTTATTTGTCAGTTATTTTAATCAAATTTTATTCTGGATAAATAATGTGGAAACATTTCTTTCCAAACATCCCAATCATGTTTTCTATTTTGCCTTACATCAAACCAATGATGAAGCCCCTTTGCATTCAACACTTCATGAAGTTTTAAATTGGCATCATAACAGATATCCCAGTTGGAAGTACCTAAAACTATATCCATATTCCATAGTTCATGATCATTTAGCGCACCTAAAAACTCTAAAGGGCTATTATAAAATATATCATCGTGAACATACCCATCCATAAAATTTCTGATATTGAAAGCTCCTGACATACTAAACATATGGCTTACATAGCCAGGATGCCTAAAAGCAAAATTTGCAGCATGGTACCCTCCAAAACTACAGCCTGCTATGGCTACCTTTCCTACCTTAGTGTTCAGTCTTATTCTTTCTACCAACTCATGACAAATCATTTTATCATAAGCAACATGCTGCTGGATTCGTTGATGGGGATGAATGTTTTTATTATAAAAACTTTGGGCGTCGTTACTTCCTGGGCAATAAACTTGGATCAAGCCCTGTTCTATAAACCAGCGAGCCGATTCGATAAGACCCATATCCCGGTTTTCATGAAAAGATCCTTTTGACGTTGGAAAAACGATAACAGGGTAGCCAGAATGACCAAAAACCAACATTTCTATATCTCGCTGCAGAAAAATTGAAAACCACTTGAAATATTCTTCCTTCATAAAATTTGACTTTGAATTACAGATAATTAAGTGGATCCCACTTTCTATCAAATAAGGCAAATTTCCTCAAATACCAAAGTCAAAAAGAATGTCTGAAGATTAAATCTTTTCAGTTTCAGGTTCAGTTATTGAAAAAAAATGATTCCTTCTAAACTTGATTAGCCTTAATCCTCCAATTAAACAACATAATACCAACACACCAACCATTAGCCACTTGCTTGTCGTAGCAAAAGAAGCCATAATAGCTAGGACTGGCTTCTCTGTAGGGTAATTATTAAGGATACTGACGATTAGAATATTCTCAATAAGATCAAAAAACATAATTGATAACGGAATTAGTACAATTGACTTTTTCTTCCACAAATAAAAAGTGAGCCCACTTGCCAATAGACCGTAAACTATCATATAGGGAAAATCAAGAGCCCATATTCCAAATTTATACGTATCTCTATCGGGTTTTGATAAGTTGCTGATTGCAGCATAGGCCTGGTCTACAGTATATGCAAATTTCAAGTCTAGAGCGTATTCCGAAGGAAGAAAATAATTCAATAAAACATTGAACCAAAGGAAAAGGCAACCCAATAAAATTAAAATAGGCCGCTTTCCAAGCGCAGAAAAAATTGTATTTGAAATCATAAAAAATGAAATTGAATGACCAAAGTACAAAAATCCTTCAATTAAAAAAATTAAAGGATTCAATTTTATTTTGGAACTAAATGATAATTTTTATAACTATTTCATTTTATTCTTGAACCATTCAGCATACATCGGATAATTTTTTGCAGTACGATCTATGACCTCTAGCATTGCATCGCCTGTATCTTTTATCTTCTTAGCTGGCATTCCTGCGTAGATTGAATTTGCCTCTACTACTGTGCCTGCTAAAACTACTGCGCCAGCAGCAATAACAGCTCCCGAATTAACAACGGCTCCATCCATAACAATTGCTCCCATTCCTATTAGAACTCTATCGTGAATAGTGCAGCCATGGACTACTGCATTATGTGCAATAGAAACTTTCTTACCTATAATAGTTGGGAATTTTTGATACGTACAGTGGATAACTGCCCCATCCTGTATATTAGAATCATCGCCAATTCGGATAAAGTGAACATCTCCTCTAACCACAGCATTAAACCAAACCGTACAATTATTACCAAATTCTACATCTCCAATGATAGTAGAATTTGGCGCAAGCCAACAGTTTTCTCCAAACGTGGGTTCTTTTGATTCTATCGGAATAATTAAAGCCATGAGATTTTTGATTGTTCTTATTGCTCAAATCTAAAAAGAACTTTCTGGCAAGTTTCTTTTGTCATATGAAACTTTTAAAAAAGTTTTGGGTTTACATGTATATACACATAAATTTGTGAATTATTCAAACTTTGAAAAAACAAACCAATTATTAAAATCAAACCAAATGAGAACTATTAAATTATCAGGATTAGTTATTGCAACAGCCATGATCACATTTGCTTGTAGCAAGCCTTCAGAAACCGTCGAAACAACCGAGGCTCAAGAAGTTGCAGTTGAAGAAGGAAAAACCCTTGAAATTGTACCGGAAGCGACTACTATTTCCTGGAGAGGATATAAGCCTGCTGGTCAACACTTTGGTAAAATTCCAGCCGTAAAAGGAACGCTAGCTGTGCAGGGTGAAGAAATCACAGGAGGAAAATTTGTATTCAACATCACAGGATTGAAAATTGAGGATATGCAAGAAACGGACGAAAGCTATGGCAAACTTTGGGGCCATTTGCAATCTCCAGACTTCTTTGATGCGGCAAACCACCCTGAAGCTACATTTGAAATTACTGAAGTAGAACCATTTGCTGCTGGTGATGAGATTGCTGATATAGAGCAATTTGAAACTGATAATACTCCAAAATCCTCAACTGAACTTACTCCGGCAAATCCTACACATTGGATCAGTGGAAATTTGACTATGAGAGGAACTACTAAAAACATCAAATTCCCAGCTGCTGTAAGCTTAGAAGATGGTTCTGTAACAGCAAAAGCTGGATTCAACATTGACAGAACAGCTTGGGGACTTGCTTATGGTGATGAAGCAACTGCGGTAGATAAGGCAAAAGATCAATTTATCTATAATACAGTCTCTCTTTCACTTGATGTAAAAGCGACTAATTAAGAAGCTGAAAAGTCTTTAAAAAGAGGAATTCACCCGAATTCCTCTTTTTTTTGTGCTCTGATGAAAAACTTATCTTTTAAATATCACCCAGATTTCCAGTTTTGGAAGCAAAAGTTAATCTATTGGGCAGATCAACATTATAGTTTTCTATCCTATCTGGACGGGAATGATTATTCTTACCCTGAGGAACCTTTCGGAAATTTATTTTTTGCCGGAAATAAAAGCCTGGATGAAAATGAGATTTGGAGTGAGCAACAGAATCAATTCAAAGTTGGAATAATTGGATATGATTTTAAGAATAAAATTGAATCACTAAAAAGCGAAAACCCTGCTCCTATAGAATTACCGGAATTGTGCTTTTTTACACCGGACATAATCTTTTGCTTTGAAAAAGATCATGTCAAAAGCCAAAAAAAATTGCCTGAAGGGTTTTGGAAAAAAATCGAGGAAATTCAAATACCGGAAATCAACACTTTTTGTGCGGTAAATCCTCAAATTACAAAAGCCAATTATATCAAAAGTATTAAGTCTATTCAACAACAAATACGAGAGGGCGAGACATATGAAATGAATTTTTGTCAAGCTTTTAAAGGAGGCTTCAAAATTTGGGATCCAATTTCTTCCTTTTTTCAACTTCAAAAAATCTCTCCAATGCCATTCGCAGCACTTTTTAAAGCTGAAAGCAAATGGCTAATTTCTGCCTCTCCAGAAAGATTTATTAAGAAACAAAAATCTAAAATCATTGCTCAGCCTATCAAAGGGACCAACCAAAGGGGAAAACATGTAGCAGAAGATGAAGCAAACAAAAAAGCATTATTAGCCAGCGAAAAAGAGCGTGCAGAAAATCTAATGATTACAGATCTGACCAGAAATGACCTTTCAAAGGTCTCTGAGGTTGGTTCTGTGAAAGTTGATGAACTGTTTGGAGTCTATGCTCTACCAAGAGTTTTTCAAATGATTACTACAGTAAGTTCTACTTTAAAGCCAAATATCTCATTCAAAGAAATCATCCAAGCAACTTTCCCTATGGGTTCGATGACTGGAGCTCCAAAAATCAGAACTATGGAATTGATAGACGAGTTAGAATCTTTTAAACGAGGTTGGTTTTCAGGAGCTTTTGGATGGATTGATGAAAATGGAGATTTTGATTTCTCTGTGATCATTAGAAGCATTATTGCAGATTTGGAAGCAAAAAAACTCTATTTTGGAGTTGGAAGTGCCATTACAATTGATTCCAACGCCTATTTGGAATATGAAGAATGTGAGCTCAAATCTCAAGCAATCCTAGAAGTGCTCAATGGAAGAAGAAACTCCTAAACCCATCCGAAAAATCATTCATGTTGACATGGATGCATTTTATGCTTCTGTGGAGCAAATGGATCATCCTGAATGGAGAGGGAAGCCCTTGGTAGTTGGAGGTAATGAGTCCCGTGGAGTGGTTGCAGCGGCCAGTTATGAAGCACGAAAATTTGGGATTTTCTCTGCTATGGCATCTAGTATAGCTTCCCGGAAGTGTCCAGGATTAATTTTCGCAAAACCTAGGTTTGATCGGTACAAAGAAATTTCCAATCAGGTTCGTGAAGTTTTTTATGAATACACAGATTTGGTAGAGCCACTTTCTCTTGATGAAGCTTTTTTAGACGTGACAGAAAACAAGATGGGAATATCTTCTGCTATCCTAATTGCGAAACAGATTCGATTTAAGATCAAAGAAAAAACAGGCTTAAATGCTTCTGCTGGTGTATCTTATAATAAATTTTTAGCTAAGATTGCCTCCGATCTAAATAAGCCCAACGGGCAAGCCTATATTTTACCTGAGGATGCAGAAGATTTCTTGGAAAAGCTGCCCATTGGTAAATTCTTTGGAATTGGAAAAGTAACTGCTGAAAAGATGCAGAAAATCGGCATCCATAACGGGGCAGATTTAAAACAATTTTCACTTCAGTTTCTTTCAAAAAAATTTGGTAAATCAGGCCTCCACTATTTCAACATAGTCAGAGGGATCCATCTTTCTGAAGTCCAGCCTCATCGAGTCCGGAAATCATTAAGTGCCGAAAACACCTTTGAAAAGGACATTATAACCATTTCTGAGATGGAGGAAGCTTTAAAGTCTATTTATCAGGAACTTTTAAAAAGGTTAATAAAAAGTGGGGTGAAAGGCCGAACGATCACTTTGAAAATAAAATATTCAGATTTCACCCAGCAGACGCGGAGCAAAACACTGGACCAATATCCTGAAGAGGATAAAATTTGGGAAATTGCAATTGAACTTTTAAATCAAGAAAACCTTCCTAAAGCTGTTCGCCTTTTAGGCCTAGGGGTTTCAAACATGAATATCATTGAAGAACATCAACATTTTGGAGAGCAGTTGAAGATCCCCTTTTCAGCAAAAGAATTCTTGCACTAGCCATTGTTTTAATAATTAAGAAAAAGAACAGTTTAAACTGCCATTTTGTCCGCATTTTATTAATTTTGCATCCCAATTAGTTTATGAACATGAACATCTTGATTAAAGATATAGACATACTTCCAGCTGAAGAGGCTCAGGCTTGTGATTTTCAAACCACCAAAGATGAATCCACTGGAAAAAGTAAAAAACTCTACATCGAAAGCTATGGTTGTGCAATGAATTTCTCTGATTCAGAAATAGTGGCTTCTATCATGAAAGAGAATGGATTTGATACAACTTCCGATTTCAATCAGGCCGATGTAATCTTTTTAAATACCTGCTCAATTCGTGAAAAAGCGGAATTAACAGTAAGAAAACGACTGACTGATTTCAATAGAGCAAAAAAGAACAAGCCTGAGATGACTATTGGAGTATTAGGTTGTATGGCCGAGCGTCTGAAAGAGAAGCTTCTGGAAGAAGAAAAAATCGTGGATGTGGTTGTTGGTCCAGATGCATATAGAGACCTTCCAAATTTAGTTTCTGCGGCTGAGGATGGCAATAAAGGCGTAAACACTTTCCTATCCCGGGAGGAAACGTATGCGGATATTGCTCCGGTCCGCTTAAACTCCAATGGAGTAACAGCTTTTATCTCTATCATGAGAGGTTGTGATAATATGTGTTCTTTCTGCGTAGTCCCTTTCACTAGAGGAAGGGAGAGAAGTCGAGATCCACATTCTATCGTAGCTGAGGCGCAGGATTTATTTTCTAAAGGATATAAAGAAGTTACCTTACTTGGTCAAAATGTAGACAGCTACAAATGGTCTCCAGAAGAAAACAACAAAGCAAGGTTAAATAAAAAAGAAGAAGAGGTAAGTACCGTCATCAACTTTGCTAATCTTCTAGAACTAGTAGCTCAGGTTTCTCCTAACCTTCGTATTAGGTTCTCTACTTCCCATCCAAAAGACATCACGGACGAAGTACTTTACACGATGAAGAAGTACGATAATATCTGTAAATACATTCATTTACCTGTTCAGAGTGGAAACAGTAGGGTATTGGAATTGATGAACAGGACGTATGACAGAGAATGGTACTTGAACAGAGTTACAGCAATCCGCGATATTTTAGGTGAAGAATGCGGTATTTCCTCTGACATGATCACAGGATTTTGTACCGAAACGGAAGAAGAGCACCAGGACACTTTATCTATCATGGATATCGTGAAGTATGACTTTTCGTATATGTTCTTCTATTCAGAAAGGCCTGGCACTCTAGCTGCAAAGAAATTTGAAGATGATATTCCACTGCCTGTCAAAAAAAGAAGATTGGCTGAGGTAATTACCAAACAAAGTGAACTTTCCCATCAAAGAAACAAACTTGATATAGGTAAGGAACAGTTGATTTTAATAGAAGGAAAATCGAAAAAATCTGATCTAGAATACAAAGGAAGAAACTCTGCCAATAAAGTAGTTATTGTTTCTGCCGGCAACTTCAAAATTGGTGATTATGTGTTAGTTAAAATAACAGATTGTACACCTGCAACTCTCTTTGGAGAAATTATCACAGTAAATCCAGTTTTTTAATGATTACAGAATCAGAAATTAGAAGTGTAAAACAGCGATTTGGAATCATTGGAAATAGCCCGTTACTGAATCATGCCATTCAGGTCGCAATGCAGGCCGCCCCTACTGATATGACCGTCTTGATCACGGGAGAAAGTGGAAGTGGGAAAGAAAGTTTTTCCAAAATCATTCATTCATTGAGCCTTCGTAAACATGGGAAATTCATCGCAATCAACTGTGGTGCTATCCCAGAAGGAACGATAGATTCTGAGCTTTTCGGCCATGAGAAAGGTTCTTTCACCGGAGCCCACGAAGCTAGAAAAGGATATTTTGAAGTAACTGATGGAGGTTCGATTTTTCTAGATGAGATTGGAGAAATGCCACTTGGCACTCAGGCTAGGCTACTTAGAGTTTTAGAAAATGGTGAATTCATCAAAGTAGGATCTTCTAAAGTCCAGAAAACAAATGTTCGAGTTATTACTGCTACCAATGTCAAATTGCTAAATGCAGTAGAAAAAGGAAAGTTTAGAGAGGATCTTTATTACCGACTAAATACTGTCCCTATCTATGTCCCACCATTGCGCGAGCGAGGAGATGATACAGTTTTACTTTTCAGAAAATTCACTTCAGATTTTTCAGAAAAATATCATGTGAAACCGATAGCATTAGACCCTGAGGCTCAATCTTTATTAAAAAGATATCCATTTCCTGGAAATATCCGTCAATTAAAAAACTTGGCGGAGCAAATTTCCTTGCTTGAAGAGTCGCGAGATGTGGATGCAGAAACTCTTTCAAAGTATCTTCCTACGGACAATTCAAGATTACCGATGGCGTTACGTCAATCGGGTTCTAAATCTGATATGACTGATTTTTCAGAAAGAGACTTATTATACAAAGTCCTTTTCGACATGAAAAAAGATATGAATGAGTTGAAAAAGCTCGTTTTGGAATCTTACCAAAGCGGCGGACTCAACCAAAGCATTATTCAGAAACATCAGGGATTATTTGAAGATATGGAAAGCAGTATCTCTAAAAATGAACCAAGTGAAAGTTCCTCA
The DNA here is from genome assembly GCA_965659625.1 of uncultured Algoriphagus sp. GTDB lineage: Bacteria > Bacteroidota > Bacteroidia > Cytophagales > Cyclobacteriaceae > Algoriphagus. The sequence goes on from CBFHWO010000025.1 coordinate 32,612, forward strand.
AGTTATTCGGTTCCATTGGTGATTAGCCCTCAAAAAAGTAACCAAAATCAAGAAGACAACTTTGAAGAGGAAGTAATAGAGGATATTTATCATGAGGAAGATGATAATTCACTTTCTTTGGAAAGAAAAGAAAAAGAAATGATACTTAGGGCTTTGCAAAAGCATAATAACAAAAGGAAATATGCTGCAAATGATTTAGGTATTTCTGAACGAACCTTATATAGGAAGATCAAACAATATGAAATTGATCAGTAAAATACGGCTTGTACTTATTTTTGGGACACTCTTGATATTTCAGGGTTGTTCTGTTAAATACAGTTTTACCGGAACCAATATTAATTACGATTTGGTGAAAACATTCACCGTAGAGAATTTCTTCAATGATTCGGGAGGAGGTCCTGCCAATATGGAGCAGATCTTTACGGAATCTTTGAAAGAGTTTTATCAAAGAAACACGCAATTAGAACTGGCAAGAACTAATGGTGATTTACAATTCGCAGGGGCGATTAATCGTTATTCACTTACACCTCAGTCAGCTGTATCGAGTAATAATCCAGACCTACCTGATAGAGCGGGTCAAATGAGGCTTACTATAGCAGTGGAAGTTGAATACATTAATTTAACAAATGAAGAAGAGAACTTAAGAAGGACATTTTCCTTTTTCCAAGATTACGACTCTAGGACCACGACTCTTTTGGACGTGGAAAATCAGTTAGTAGAAGAAATATTTCAAAATATTATCCAGGATATCTTTACAGCGACTGTGGCAAACTGGTAAATTCCCTATATTAAACCCAAAACAAAACAGATTGAACGCGGCACAGTTTATAGAATTGATAAGTAAATCAGATCCTTTGGATAGAAGCGATTTACTATCTCTGAAAAAAATTCAGGAAAATTTCCCCTATTTTCAAATTCCCCATGTTTTAGCAGCTCGCTATGAATGGAGTAAAAATTCTAATAAAAACTCTGAGTCTTTAGGTTATGCCGCTATAACAAGTCCAAACAGAATTTGGCTGAAAGGACTAGTTGAAAACGTTACCGATTCTTCAAAAAGATCTATTTCAAACAAAGATAATCTGCTACCGGAAGAAGTAAATGGCAAAATAGATCCTAAACAAAGAACCAAATCTCTTATTGAATTGGGAGAAAATCTAAAAGGCGTAAAACCAGCAGAAGAGATCTCAAAACCCGATAGAAAGAGAAGGAAACCGCCAGTCGATGATTTGCTTGAAACGATAAAAAAGAAAGAAAAGAAAACTATTCTTGATTCTAAAAAGAGGGAACAAATTGATCTAATCAAGGCTTTTAGTAAAAAGGAGATCAAACTGGCTACTATCAAAGAAATAGAAGCGAATCAGAACAATGAAAACCTTGCCGCTAGCAGTACTGTGATTAATGACAATTTAATATCCGAATCCTTAGCAAAACTGCTAGTTTCTCAAGACAAAAAGGCAAAGGCAAAGAAAATTTATGAGAAATTGATGTTGAAATTTCCGGATAAAAGCTCTTACTTTGCGCACTTAATTGAAAATTTGAAAGAATAATCCCTAATATATGTTTACGTTATTAATCACTATTATCCTAATCTTAGCAGTACTTCTAGTGCTTGTTATCTTAGGTCAAAACTCCAAAGGTGGAGTTGGAGCAGCTTTCGGAGGTAGTGCATCTCAAATTATGGGTGTAACTCGTACCGGAAATGTTTTAGAAAAAGCTACTTGGTTTTTAGCTGTTTCCATTTTGGTTCTGTCATTGGCATCCTCAGCATTTTATTCAGGAAGTCAGCCAAATCAATTTTCTTCACCAAATATCGAAAGTGCTAAGCAACAAGTTGTCGCTCCTGCATTTGGTGATAGCGAGAGCTTACTTCCTACTGAGTCTACGCCTGCAACAAGCGAAGACACCACTTCTGGCGGTGAATAACTAAGAAAAAATAAATCATTTGTTAAAGTCTGCCTCAAAAGGGCAGACTTTTTTGTTTTAGTTAAAATCATGAGTTATTTTTCTTACTATGAGCAAATGGTTGTCATAAAGGCTTGTTTTTGACTTACCAGAATTTCTTTTCACTCTTAAGTGCTTTTATTTATGAACTCAAAACCTATTCGTATAGAGGACTTGCATATTGAAAATTGGCCAAATCTTATTTTATGGGCAGCTCCTATTATGTTCCTCCTAGTCTTTATTGAATGGGGTATCAGCGCATATCAAAAAAAGGATGCTTATAATACAAAGGATTTTTTTGCAGCATCTACTATCGGATTAGTGAATGTTGGAATAAGTGCCCTAATCAAATTAGCCACTTTTGGGTCAGCATTATTCTTTTATAATATTTCTCCTTTCACAATTCCAGTTACTTGGTGGTCTTTTATTTTATGCTTTTTCGCGATTGATTTTGCTAGATATTGGGCGCATCGGATTGCGCATGAGCAGCGATTTTGGTGGGCGACTCATATTACCCATCATAATTCCTCCAAATACAACCTTTCTGTATCTTTCCGATTAGGATGGACGCAACATATTAAAGTGATTTTCTTTTTTCCAGTGATGTTTATGGGTTTTAATCCATTCGTTTTTTTCATTTGTCATCAGATTGCAGTCTTGTATCAGTTCTGGATTCATACAGAGTATATTACCAAACTGCCAAGACCCATAGAATTTTTCTTCACAACACCATCACACCACCGCGTGCATCATGCGAGCGATGAACATTATCTTGATAAAAATTACGGGTCAACTTTCATTATTTGGGACAGGATTTTTGGAACATTTATGCCAGAGGCTGAAAGACCAACTTATGGAATTACAAAACCTGTCACTTCCTATAACCCTATTTATTTGGTTTTCCACGAATGGGTAGATATTGTAAAGGATATTCGAAAAGCCAAAAACTTCAATGAAGTATGGAGAATTCTTTTTGATAAGCCGGGAGCTGAAGTAATCGCAAATCGGGAAAAAGCAGAGAAAGAGGCAAAAGATAAAACCTCTCTTGATATTCAGAAAAAAACTTTAACACTCGAAGTCCAGGAAAAATAGTTTCCCTGCTCCCCTAAAAGACTCTACAGTCGAGAAAAGGCAATCTTCATCGCAAGAATTAGCTGCATACCACCTTTCAATAAAAAAATAATTGAAATAAAAGATTATCCTTTATCTGAGGAAACATGCTGCAAAAGTAATCTTTTACTGATTGGTAGAAGTGTTTCTTCAAGAGGAAAATCATTTGAACTATGCAGCCTCCAAGTTGCTGGGTTTGGAAGTTCCTTAATGTCTTTGATGAGTTGAAGTTTGATTTTTTCCAGTGTATTGACCAGGGTCTTCTGGAAGACCCCAACAAACCACATCCTGATACTTCTAAACTTCTCCCCTGCCAATTGCAAAAAATTAGATTGATAACGAAAAGCTAGAATTTCAGATTTCAATTCCCTTGAAACCAAAACATACCCTTCCTGGGTATATATTGGCATAATTCCGACTGGTTCAAATTCCAATTGACTTTCTATTAATTGATATATTCCTTTCCCTTTCTCAATTTGTTGAGTAAATCTTGGTAAAGCAAACTCAGTAATATTGGCTATTTCTTGCATAAGCTCACCTTCTCTTTCCCGAGGTTGGTATTGAAGCTTTCCGTTTTGGAAATCTATCCCTGAGATTGCTTTTGGAAAAAGACTGTTTAATTCTGATTTGCCTTTTTTCAAATCATCCAGAAGTCGGAGATGCTCGATGAGTTCTCCGAGCACAGGATATAGCTTGGAAGCGTTTAATTGTTGATTCGTTTCTTGCAGATATGCTAAGAGTTGATACTTCTTATATTCAAAATCAATTAATCCTTCAGCAATCCAGTTTTTAGGCAATGTCTTCATATGCAAATAGGTTTACCAAAAATTACTAAAATCTGACATAAATACTGTCAGTTTTTGAAAAATTGACAGTTAATTTATCTTATTCTGTCGTGCACTATTGGGTTTCTACCTGACAATTGCAGCCGATTTGTCAGCCTTTTAAAAATATACCCTACTGGCACAGGAAGTGCTATTAGCCATTAGCATTTTAATCTAACATTTAAACAAATTAATTATATGTCAAACGTGAACATCAAACCTCTTGCAGATCGGGTTTTGGTACAACCAGCTGCAGCTGAAGAGAAAACCGCTTCCGGTCTATATATCCCGGACACTGCAAAAGAGAAACCTCAAAAAGGAACTGTAGTAGCAGTAGGTAATGGTAAAAAAGATGAGCCCTTGACTGTTTCAGTTGGAGACACTGTATTGTACGGCAAGTACTCAGGAACTGAACTGAATGTAGATGGCAAGGATTACCTCATCATGAGAGAGTCAGACATCTTTGCAATCCTTTAATTAATCAACCCTAATCGTTAACAAAATATTTAACAATATGGCTAAGCAATTATTTTTCAATACAAGTGCAAGAGATCAGCTGAAAAAAGGCGTAGATGCTCTTGCTGATGCAGTAAAAGTTACTTTGGGACCTAAAGGTCGTAACGTGATTATCGATAAAAAATTCGGAGCACCTACCATCACCAAAGATGGTGTTTCAGTAGCAAAAGAAATCGAATTGGATGAACCAATCGAAAACATGGGTGCTCAACTTGTAAAAGAAGTAGCTTCAAAAACTGCTGATAATGCAGGTGATGGAACCACTACTGCAACTGTCCTTGCACAATCTATTTTTGGAGTAGGTATCAAAAACGTAGCTGCCGGAGCTAACCCAATGGACCTTAAAAGAGGTATTGACAAAGCAGTTTCTGCTGTTGTTAAACAACTTCAAGCTGATTCTAAGCAAATCTCTACTTCTAAAGAAATCGCTCAAGTAGCGACTGTATCTGCTAACAATGACGAGGAAATCGGAAAAATGATTTCTGATGCAATGGACAAAGTAGGTAAAGACGGTGTAATCACTGTAGAAGAAGCAAAAGGTACTGAAACTGAAGTGAAAACTGTAGAAGGTATGCAGTTTGACAGAGGTTACCTTTCTCCTTACTTCGTGACTAACACTGAGAAAATGGAAGTTGAATTGGAGCAGCCTTACATCTTGATCTACGACAAGAAGATCTCTTCGATGAAAGAATTGCTTCCAGTACTTGAGCCAGTTGCTCAGTCAGGAAAAGGTCTAGTAATTATCTCTGAAGATGTAGATGGAGAAGCTCTTGCTACTCTTGTAGTGAATAAAATCAGAGGTGCTTTGAAAGTGGCTGCTGTTAAAGCTCCAGGTTTCGGTGACAGAAGAAAAGCAATGTTGGAAGACATCGCTATCCTTACTGGCGGAACAGTAATCTCTGAAGAAAGAGGTTTCAAATTAGAAAACGCAACTATCGACATGCTTGGTAGAGCGGAGAAAATCAACATTGACAAGGACAACACTACGCTTGTGAATGGTGCTGGTGATGCAGCTGCTATCAAAGGCAGAATTGCTGAAATCAAAGCTCAGATTGACAAAACTACTTCTGACTACGACAGAGAGAAATTGCAGGAAAGACTTGCTAAACTTTCTGGCGGTGTAGCTATCCTTTACATCGGTGCTGCTACTGAAGTAGAAATGAAAGAGAAGAAAGACCGTGTAGATGATGCCCTTCACGCAACTAGAGCTGCTGTACAAGAAGGCGTTGTAGTAGGTGGTGGTGTAGCACTTGTAAGAGCTGCTGAAGCACTTAACAACTTGAAAGGTCTTAACGAAGATGAAGATACTGGTATCAACATCATCAGACAGGCTATCGAATCTCCATTGAGAACTATCGTTTCCAATGCTGGTGGTGAGCCTTCTGTAGTGATCAACAAGATCAGAGAAAACAAAGGTAACTATGGTTACAATGCAAGAACTGACGTCTATGAAGACTTGTTCAAAGCAGGTGTAATTGACCCTACGAAAGTTACTCGTTTAGCACTTGAAAATGCTGCTTCTATTGCAGCACTTCTATTGACTACTGAGTGTGTAGTAGCTGACGTGAAAGAAGATTCTCCATCTATGCCCCCAATGGGCGGCGGGGGAATGGGCGGAATGATGTAATTCCAACTAGCACCAAATTAAAAAGGAGACTACTTAGTCTCCTTTTTATTTGCCTAAATATTAGACTAATGTGATTCTTATTGTAAAAAAGGGTAAAAATACTTTTTCTAGGATATGGAATAATCGTATTTTGCTATCTATACCCCAACTGAATACTATAAATCGTTAAATGATTCACTTCGACGCCATTTTTCTCGTGGATGACGACCCCATCAATAACCTGATTAATAATAGGTTGTTAAATAAAGTTGAAATAACTAAAAATATTGAGGAGTTTTTGGAAGGTCAATATGCAATTGAAAGAATTTCAGAAATACCAGTTGATAAAAATATTTTAATATTTCTTGACATTAACATGCCAGTTATGAATGGTTGGGAGTTTCTTGAAATCTACCGACAAAGATTTCCAGAGAGGAACGATATCATTATTATCCTTTCCAGTTCTATTGATTTTCAAGACAGACAAAAAGCTAAAGAATATAGTATTGTTTCTGAATTTCTAGAAAAACCTCTCACTTTAGATAAAATCCAATTCCAACTTGGAAAATACCATTAGCTGGTATTTCTCTTAATCTATTATAGGATTTAATCTATCCCAAATTTCCTGAATCAACAAAAAAGGGACTTGTAAATCTCCTGGAGCTTCTCCCATTCTTACCACTACCATATTTTCAGAAGGTATTACCATTAAAAATTGCCCATTTTTCCCTATTGCTTGGTACATATCTGCTGGTGCAGAAGGGACTAAACTATTACTAAACACCATCTGACTCTGTGGCAACATAAAAGAATTCTTACCATTCAGCCAAGTTAAATAGCCATAACTTTCATTTAGGCTTTGCGAGTTATTTTTTAAATCTTTAAAATATTCACTTTCCCAGATTACTTCTTTATCCCACTTTCCATTGGCCAATAACAATAGGCCAAACTTTGCCATCGATCTGGCATCACTATAAAAGACATTATTATCACCAGTTTTCTGCCATGAGCCCTTCATTCCAATCTTATCTCCAAGACTCTCCTTAAAAAAAGATTGAAAATCCTTCCCAGATGCACGCTCTATTACCTTGTCCAATAATGTATAAGGGGCATTGTGATAAGCCCAGCGTTTTCCAGGCTCTTCCTTGAAAATAAGATTTTCGGGAGATGTTTTTTCTGGGTTTTGGACTGCATCGTCTAGCCCAGTTGTCATGCTTAAATGATGATGGATTCTAATTTCCTGCTCTTGGTTGTTTGGAAGGGAAGTCCAGCCACTACCCAAATATTTTTGGCTTCTATCATTAATTGAAAGTAGTTCTTCCTCCTGAGCCAAGCCTATTAAAGTAGCTGTAAGGGTTTTCCCTGCTGAAGCCCAATACCAAATGGAATTTTTATTCATTGGTCCAATACCTATGAGATTATCTCCCCAATATTCTTCAACGACAATCTTTCCGTCCTTAAGAATAACAAACGCTCTTGTCTCTTGGGTTGGAAGCCAGGCAAGCAATTCCTCTAAATCCAACTCGTCCCATCCTAAGTTTTGAAAATTAATCTCCTCCCATTCTGTGGAGTTAATTGGCGGAAAATAGTACTCTATAAAAGAATCGGGCTGCTGCGGATCGGTGCAGCTTATAAAAAATAAAAACCAGCACCCGACCATTACTTTTTTCATCATATCAAGACAATATATCGACAGGGTACTGGTTCTCATTACTTATTTTCTCAAAGTATCTGAAATAAAATCTTTCAAGTCAGATCTAAATTTAGCCGCTGACGGTAAATGTGTATACATCATGTGTCCAGCTTCATAATAAGTCATTATGATTCTATCAGATGCTGATTTAGGAAGTCCAAGGTGAGAAATGGAATGCTCTACTCCATAAAAAACAGTGGCTAAATCATAATATCCATTCATAATCAAAACTTTCATATTTGGATCCTTACTCAGTGCATCTGCCATATCAGGAAGTGTAGTTATCGCACCAGTGGTTCCCCAATATTGATTTCCGCTATGTGACCAATCCCACTTAAAACCTTCTTTACTATAAGCAGAAGGGGCATAGAGCAAATCTTTACTCACCCCTAAAGCGCCATGAAAATAATCCAAAAATAGGCTTGTATAAGCTGGAGAAATCGCATCGCTTTGAGGATCTGTAAAGGATTCCATAGACAAAGGATCTATGTTGATCCCTTTATATCTTGAATCTAGTCTACCCACAGTCATCCCCTCATCTCTTAACAGTTCCTGAAAGGTTTCCCCTGAATCCATTTTTAAATCAGCCCTTTTCCAAATCTCAGCATCAATTCCAGTATACCCTTCTAGTTTTTGAGCTATTGAATTCTTGTCTTCTTCTGACAGTCTATTTCCCTTGAATAAAGCAGGAGCATATTCGTTTTCGGTAAACTCTCTTACTTCTTGAACAAAAGATTCTAAATCCGCTCCTTTATTGGAAATTTTATCATGATACCTGGCAGTAACTGCAACAGTCGGGAGGTAAGCAATATTTGAAATATCCTCATTTGGAACAAAGAACAAAGTTCTCAAGTCAAATACCGATGAAACCATGATTACTCCATTTAATGCGTATCCTTGATTCAGTAAATAACTCATTACTCCTGCATTTCTGAAAGTACCATAGCTTTCACCCAAGATGTACTTAGGAGAATTCAATCGATCATATTCCTTCAAAAACTGCATGATAAACAAACTTACACTTCTGATATCCTGATCCACTCCCCAGAAGTCTTTTCCAGTTGCATCTCCAATTGGTACACTTAGTCCTGTTCCAACAGGGTCCATCATCACTACATCTGCCACGTCGAGGATTGAGAATTCATTGTTGACTAATTCATAAGGGCCTGCCTGGTTATAATTCGGATCATCAACCACAATTCTTTTTGGGCCCATGATTCCCATATGAAGCCAATAAGAAGAAGATCCTGGTCCTCCATTAAAGGAAAAAATGATCGGTCTGTCTTTCTCAGGGTTTTCCTTAAAATAAGCAGTAAAACCAAATAATGCGATCGGCCTATTTTGCTCATCTTTCAATTCAAAAGTCCCTGCCTTTGCATTCAAATTGATTGTTTTGCCATCTATGGTCACAGATTGCTTGGACTCAAAAACCTGGGCCTCTGGATTGACTTTTTTTGCTTCTTCCTTTTCTTGAGCTAAGGCAATAGTCGAAATCAAGAAAAGGACAAATAGAAATCTTATTTTCATAATACTTTGATTTTGGTTGGTGGAAATGGTTTAATCTTTTACTTGAATAGCCAGAATTGGTGGCCTTTATTAATGTTGAATTTAAAATCCACTAGTTTTTTTCTGGTTATTAATTTTGAGAAAAAACACAAAAGGTTGATATCGAGGCGAACCCAGACTAACTTCCTTTCTGAGAATTAAATGGTTGATAGTTTAAATTCGTAGCAGTTTAGCAAAAAATCAGGACATAGGCTCACCAACCTTCAATTGATAACATCGCTCATGTAAGTGAAAGCCTAATTTTTTATAAAACCCTTCTGCATCTTCCGCTGAAAACAAAATCAATCTAGCTGAAGGAGCTATTTCCCTTGCTTTTAAAAGCATTTCCCTTCCGATTCCTTGACCTTGATGGGATTCAATCACTGCTAAGTCAGCTACGAAAGTACGATAGCAAAAATCAGAGATCCCTCTCATCAAACCGACCAGCTTTCTGTCCTCTCTGGCTGTCACCCAAAGATTCGCACCTTTTACCATTTGCTCTAAAAGTAAAAGATCTTCCATTGGTCTTCTTTTAGAAAGGGTAGAATTTTCCAGTACATGAATAAATTCTCCCAGTGAAATATGTTGCTCAATTTGGACAGAAAGCATATCTTAAAGAATTAATTTAAAATTATGACCGGAGGAGCTGGTTTTAGTTTATCAGGAAATCATTCGATGAAAGACAATCGAAATTTGGGGAAAATACGTCCAAAACCCGATTGCCCAGATGGGATTTCCAGAGAGAAAAATATGGCGAAAGCTGATCTCAAAAGCATAGAGGATGGCATAAACTTCAGAATGAACAGACGAAGTTCCTTTGTAAAAAGGAGCTATTTCTTTGATGGAATTGTCACACTAATTGTTCTTTGGGTTTTGTACATCCTATTCTTTTGAGTAGAATTAAACAAGTACATCTTGTAAGTCTAACATCTTCTTAAATGTCGCCTTAGCAAAAGGACATAAAGGCAATACTTTAATCTCCTCCTTTCTCACAAAATCTACCAAAGCCTCCAACAGCTTTGCTCCTACACCCTGTCCCTTCAATGATTCATCAACTTCGGTATGTTCTATGATCATTTTTTTTGATCCGGCCATGACATAGACCATCTCGGCAAATCTTCTCGCACCTTCCTCTATGAAAAACGAGCCTTTCTTACCATCAAAATTATGTTGTACTTCCATCATTAGGTTTTGGTCCTCCCCTCCACCATTTCATCATAGACCTCATTTTTAGGTTCCCAAAGCTCAATACTATGCCCATCTGGATCTAGGATATGCACAAATTTCCCATAGTCATAAGTCTCTATTTCATCTAAAATAGTCACACCTTCTTTCTTCAGTTCCTCAACCAATTCTACCAAATTCTCCACACAATAATTAACCATAAAATCCTTTTCTGAAGGTTTAAAATAGGTCGTATCATCTTTCATCGGAGACCACTGGGAAAATCCTTTCTGATCAGGATTTTCAGAACTCCTCCATTCGAATGTGGTCCCATAAGCATCAGTTTGAAGTCCCAAGTGCTTTTGGTACCAATCTTTTGTTTTAGCAGGATCTTTTACTTTAAAGAAAATCCCACCTATTCCGGTCACACGCTTTTTCATCACTTTCACATTTTGATTATTCCATTCCTTTGACAATCAGAAACCAATCTCCTTCCAATTCTAAATAACCATAATCATAACAGTAATGGTATTGATTCCCTTTTTTATTGGTGTAGAGATGGGTTAAATATTTAAAATTGAAACCTGCTCTCATCAATCGTTCCCGAGTAGTTTTACCAAGATTTTCACCTTCTGGAATATATTTTTCGAGAATGTTTCGATTTCGCTTTATCGCATTATTAACATTTCGAATAAGATTCGTGGTGATTGCCGTTTGCTGATTATTGTAACTATTCCGACAAGCATCATCGCAAAACTTCTTATCAACCCTTCCACGGAATGGTTCACCACAATTAAGACACATGCGTTTTTCTATAGCCATAGGTAAAAAGTGAACCTTAATCTAATAAATTAAAAGAATAATTTTATTAATTATTTTTACACTTTTAGTTTTAAATAGCAAAGATCACTTCAGGTATTTAATAGCTTCAATAAGCTTGGTAATATCATCCTCTGTATTAAAAACATTAACTGAAATCCTCAAATATTCGCCTCTCGCTGACAAAAAAATCTGACTTTCATCTAATTTTTTCTTAAGCTCATTCAAATCAATCGTTATTGGCAGCTTGGGAGCAATCAAGTGATAGGCTAAAAACTCATCATCTTCCACAGTCCCCCCTATTTCCTTGACAAAATCCCGTAAGGATGCATTCAGATTTTTGGCATATTCCTGAATCCTTTCCGGTTTCCATTGCAGTATCTGATCCAAACTGGCCTTTAGCATTGGCATCAAGATGAAATTACTTGTTTCACCTACATTAAATCTCCCCGCTCCTGGTTCATAATTTTCTGAATAATCAGACAAGGAACTGAAATCCCGAGCATTCACTCGGTTCATCCAAGATTCTTCTAAAGGAATTCCATTGGCAAACTTCTCCCCGATGAAGGACAAAGCAATGGAATAAGGACCCAAAAGCCATTTGTAAGCGGCACATACCAACGCGTCAATTTTAAACTCTTTCACATCCATCGGCATAGCTCCCACTGATTGCGTGCCGTCTACCATAAAGTAAGCTCCAACTTTTTGGCACTTTTCTCCAACCGACTTCAGGTCAAATTTCACTCCACTCATCCAGTGTATCGAAGAAATCAAAACTACAGATGTGTTTTCATCAATTGCATCTAATAATCGCTGATTCCAACTCTCTCCCTTTTTCTTTTGCTTCGGATCTGGCTCAATAATTTGTAACTCTGCCTGATTCTCTCTCGCCCATCGCTCCATAGAAAAATAACCACTGGGAAATTCATCTTTAACAACAATCGCTTTCCTTCCTTTACCTCCTTTTATGTTATTCAAAACAGAAGTGAATCCATAAGAGGTGGATGGCATCACTGCCACTTCACTTGCACCACAATTAACAAGTTTTCCGAAAGACTTTCTCACTTCTATTACTCCATCAAAAAAATCATCCGGCTTCAGTTCAAAAGGATTTCGCTGATTGATAAGTGATTGGATTCCTAATGCTTCTGAACTTTTTAATAAAGGGGCGCGATAAGCATTATTCAAATAATGAACCTCTGGTTTAAGGTTAAAAAGTTCTTTTTGACAACTCAGCATAATTGTTTTGGTTGATTTTAAAATTTATTTCAATCAATTCTTAACAAGACTTTTTCAAACCTTTTTAAACATGATATAAGTATCCACCATTCCCATTTCTGGATGGCGGAATCCACCGGGAGTCGTGCCTATAACTTCAAATCCATACTTCTTCCAAAGATGAACAGCCGGCTTATTGGTACTCACCACAATATTAAACTGAATTCCTACATATCCTTTTTCTTTTGCAAAAGAGATAGAATGTTCGCAAAGTAAGTTCCCCAAGCCTTTCCCTTGATGATCAGGATGAACCATATAACTGCAGTTGGCAATATGGTTTCCCAATCCAATCTGATTCGGCTTGATTATATAAGTTGCCAAAATTTGAGATTTTTCATCTTCGGCAACAAAAGTGGCCATGAATGGTGCAAACCAATATTCCCTTAGTTTTTCTTTAGGCGTATTTGGATAAAAAACATAGGTTTCGGAAGACTGGATCACTTTTGAAAAAATCTCCCAAACTCCATTTTCATCTTGATCAAAAATGGCTTTTCGAATGGTAGGCATCATAAACATCAAATTGGAATTCATCCAAATCTAAAGGCTTTTATACTGGTTTTCAAGGCCTATATTTCTATCAATCTCATTTGCCTTATGGGTTGCACATTTTCTAGATGCGAAAATAAAATTCCCTCTGGTTCTTATTGTATTATGCGATTGTAAAAAAAAGAAATGTTTAGGTAAGAACATTCCTCAAAATGAGTGTCAAAATAAAAAATAGTACGAAAAGTGATTTCTTCTCCACAATCAAAAAAAATCTTGGAAGACATCTTATAAGAATCGCTTCAAATAAGTTTAAACAATTCACCTTCAAGCTAATGACACTTACCGTTTGTATCGAAACTATCCTATTTAATCTCTCAATTCCTTATCTTAGAATTTGACTCTCAAGACCATGCCCCAATACAATCTCCATATCAATGGCTCCCGAAAAACAATAGAAACAGAAGCTGACACTCCGTTATTGTACGTCCTGCGGGATTATCTGGAGCTCAACGGACCAAAATTTGGCTGCGGATTATCCCAATGTGGAGCATGCATGGTATTGGTGGATGGAGTTGCAGAGACTTCCTGCACCACTCCTATTGCTTCAATTAGAGATTCTAAAATCACTACGTTGGAAGGGCTGGCCAATGAAAATGGAAAACTACATCCCGTTCAAGAATCGTTTATTGAAGAACAAGCAGCTCAATGCGGCTATTGTTTGAATGGAATGGTGATGGCATCTGTGAGCCTCCTCCAAGAAAATCCAAATCCTACTGTTGAGGAGATTAAAAAGGCATTGGATCTGAATCTATGTCGATGTAGTACCCAAAGTAGAATAATCAAGGCTGTTCAATCCGCTTCAAAAAAATAATAATCCTGAATCATGATCGAGCTTCCAAAAACTTCCAGAAGAAAATTCCTTAGAAATATCGGCTATATCAGTGTAGGGTTTCCGCTGCTGAGTTCCTGCTTTGCGGAGCAAGATCAAAAAATAGCGGCGAGAGTTAATTTCGATGGAGATTTACCCGGTAGCATGAGAAATGCTGCGAAAGTCAATGCTTGGCTTCAGATATTGGAAGATGGTCGAGTCTTGGTTTATTCTGGAAAAGTGGAGTTGGGACAAGGAATCCGAATGGCGATCTGTCAAGTGGCGGCAGAGGAATTAGACTTAGAGTTGGATCAAGTGGAAGTTCATTTGGCAGAAACTGGTGTTACTCCAGATGAAGGATATACAGCAGGAAGCGGATCTATTCCAAATAGCGCCATGTCAGTTAGATATGCTGCAGCGACAGCAAGACAGAAATTATTGGAAATGGCAAGTTTGAAACTCGGTACTCCTGTTGAAAATTTGATTTTTTATGGAGGAAAAGTAAAATCCAAAACGGGTAATCAAAGCTTGAATTTTGCCGAAATATTAGATGGTGCTCAAATTGACATGGAAGTCACTAAGCCAGTTCCGGTAAAAGTCAATTCTGAATATCGGTATGTGGGCAAATCAATTCCGAGAAAAGACATTCCAAAAATGGTTCGTGGAGAAGCCGTTTATATTCAGGATTTACGATTTCCGGGAATGGTTCATGCTAGGGTTTTGAGACCACCAAGTTACAATGCTAAACTGGAGAGTATCGATACCTCAGAATTATCTTCAGCCGTTTCTGGTATCATCAAAACTCATATCAACGGAAGTTTTGTTGGCGTCATTACTGAAAGAGAATACCAGGCTGTCAAAGCAGAAAATTATTTAAAAACGAAAGCAAAATGGTCTATTGAATCAGAACTACCCAATGAGAAAGACCTTTTCACACATCTCAAATCCATTGCCGATGCACCGCAAAGCATAAAGAATGACGGCGATGTATCTTCGAATTTTTCTGGAAACAATTCTCTCAAAGCAAAATACTCCAAACCCTATTTGATGCATGGATCCATAGGCCCAGGATGTGGAATCGCCTTATTTGATGGGGATATCTTACATGTTTGGTCGCATAGTCAGGGAATATATCCGATGAGAAGAGCAATAGCTTCTATGTTGAAAATGGAAGAAAATAAAATCCATGTTTTGTCTGTGCCTGGAGCTGGGTGTTTTGGCCATAGTACAGCAGACGATGCGGCAGCAGATGCGGCAATTTTGGCATTATCTTATCCTGGAAAACATGTGAAAGTGCAATGGTCACGGCAAGATGAACATACCTGGGAGCCTTATGGTACGGCCATGATTATGGAAATGGAAGCAAGCTTGGATGAAAGCGGAAAAATCACAGCATGGAAATCTGACATTTGGACGGATTCTCATAGCATGCGACCGGATTCTGATCCTGCCACCCTTTTGGATACAAGATATTTAGAAGAACCTCGTCAATTGAGAGGAAGGGGATATTTGGGTGGCGGGCATAGAAATGCAGATCCTTATTACCCATTTCAAAACCTTCAGATAAACGCCCATTTTTTTGATGGCCCTTTGCGGGTTTCTTCCTTAAGAAGTTTAGGATCTTATGCCAATATTTTTGCGATCGAATCCTTTATGGATGAGCTGGCGGAGAAAGCAGCAATAGATCCGGTAGAATTTAGAATTGATCATTTGCTGGATGAAAGGGCTATTGCTACGCTAAAAAAGATTAAAGAAATCACACAATCAGAAAACTTGGGAACTGACGAAGGAATTGGATTTGCTTTCTCCCGATATAAAAACAACACTGCTTATTGCACTGTTGCTGCCAAAGTAAAAGTGGATCAAAATACCGGAGAAGTTAAACTCCAGAAAATGTGGGCAGTAGGTGATGTAGGCCAAATTATCAACTTTGATGGGATCATAAACCAGTTTGAAGGAGGTATGATCCAAGCTGCGAGTTGGACACTACTTGAGCAGGTAAATTTTGACGGAGAAAATATCAGCAGCAAGGATTGGTATGACTATCCCATTATTCGATTTTCTGATATTCCAGAAGTACAAGTGCACATGATTGATCACCCTAATGAAAGAGCTGAAGGAGGCGGTGAAGTGTCAATGCCACCAACAGGAGCTGCGATTGCCAATGCGGTTTATCAAGCCTGTGGAAAGCGGATTTATGATTTACCGATTACATCGGAAAAGCTTTTGGGTTAATTTCAGCTTGATCTCAAAATCTTCTCCATCTTCCTCCCTTTCGCCAGCTCATCGACCAGTTTATCCAGATATCTGACTTGTTGGGTCAAAGGATTTTCGATTTCCTCAATGCGATACCCACAAATTACTCCAGTGATCAGGCGAGCATTTTTGTTCAGTTTGGCCTCCTTGAAAAATTCCGAAAACGTCACTTTTGCCAAAATTAATTCCTTTACCTTTTTCTCATCAAAGCCAGTCAACCATTCGATGACTTGATGTAATTCTTCTTTGGTTCTCCCCTTCTTTTCGACTTTGGTCACATAATGTGGATAGACTGACGAAAAAGTCATCTTTGCCATCCGCTCGTCGTGTTCTGGTGTAGTTGTCATAGGTAAAAATTAAAATTTAATCTTTATTTAAGCCTCTCGAGCAGCCCTTTCTTTTTTACAATATTCTTATAATCCCACTGGATTTCTCTTGATTTTTGAAGCCAATTTCTTACTTCTTTCTCAACTATTTCCTCCACGTAATTATAAAAAACTGAAGCATCTTTAAATTTCCCGGTTCCCGCTTTCAGTTTCTCTTCTCCAAAATCTGCCCCACTCCAAAACATCAGACGGATACCGGATTTTTCTTTACTGTAACCCACAATCGGATTACCTTCTAAAAACCAAACGGGATGGGAATGCCAAATCTTATTTTCCGCCTCCTGTAATTCCTCATCAATGATTTTTGCCAAAAGTTCACAGATCTGTTGATCTTTCTCAGAAAGTTTTTTGTGATATTCGTCGATGCTAGTATTCATAGTCCTGAAGATTTTCAAATGGAAGTTTTAAGAAAAAGTATCCTTTTCAAGAAGTATTAACAAGCAGAATTAGGATGAATTTTGAGATAGGCAATGGCATCCATGCATAACTTTTCAAGAATAGAAAGATCGATATCAGCGAGCTTATTGACATAAATACAGCCTTTACCCATTTTGAATTTACCTAGTTTGGGCAACAGATCCTTACTCTCTTCACTGGAAGAATAAATATAAAAAGAGAAAGCTGCCTTCCTTGGTGAAAATGCGATTAAGGGCATATCTCCCTCGTGGCCACTGGCATATTTATAATGATAACTCCCAAATCCAATAATACTTGGCCCCCACATTTTCGCTTCAAATCCCGACCATTTTTCCATCAAATCAATCAACTGATAGGCATCTATTTTCTTTTGCTCACTGCTAACGAATGAGTCTATAAAATCGCTAATACTGGCTTCAGTCTCTATTGTTTTATTCTTTGTTGCCATTTTTGAATGCTATTTTTCAAGAAGACTTTTTAAATTTTCCAGGCTCATCATCAGGTCTTTGCCTATCATTTTCTGGAAAATCCATTTAAACAAACTCATCGGAAATTTGGTAGGTCCTCTAAAATCCCAAGTCACTTGTGTTTGTTTGTCATTGATTGCAGAAAGGATGAATTTTGAAGTGCCCACATTTTTCATGGGTCTTTCAAAAATCATCTCATATTCTATTTTCTCTCCTTTTACTAAGTTTACAATTTTCTGTTGGCCTGCCCCTACGCTTTTATCCGTACTATCCCATTTATAAACAAACCCAGCAGTCCCATCTTTACCAGAATACTCCGTCTTTTTATTGGGATCTTTCATATTCCAAACACTGAAATGGTCCATGTTTTTGGAGTATTTCAGATAATCAAAAACAACATCTTTCGGTTGATCGATTACCACCGATTTCTCAACAATCATTTCACTAGCCATTCGATTTAAGTTTAGGTTTGAATATCAATAGATGCTTTCCTGAAAACTCGATTATATCAACTTCGAAAGCTTACTAATTTATACAAAATCAATGACTTATAAGAATCCGGATCTTAGGTTAAAACTGTTTAGGCTTTTTTCCTTGGCTAGCGCAGAAAACTATTTCTTGAATGCGCTTTTGTTTGGTTTCGGATCGTTTTGCCGAGATAACCCAATACAGCAATTGTTTCTGCATTGATTTGCTCAATCCCATAAAAAAATCTTTTGATCCTGGAAATTCTTCAAAAACTACTTCCAAATCGGCTGGGATCTCGAGGTTTTCTACCGAGTCCAGTATCGTCCAACTTCCGTTTTCCTTGGCAATTTCTATACTTTCAAGGCCTGCCTTCCTCATCAATCCTGATTTGGTTAGCTTTTCCACTTTCTTCTTATTGATTCTTGACCAATTGCTTTTAGGTAGCCTTTTAGTAAAATATTGCTGGTATCTCTCCTTATCCAAGGCTCTTTTTGTGCCATCAATCCAACCAAAACACAAGGCTTCATCCACAGCTTGGCTCCAAGTTAGATTGGGAATTTTTGAGCTTTTGGTATAGACAATCAACCAAATCCCATCTTTGCTTTTATGATTCTCCGAAAGCCAGTTTCTCCATTCTTGTTGGTTTTTAGGGCAAAAAGTTTCGGTGGTTAGAGGCATTTTAGATGGTTAGAGAAATTCAAAGTACTTTAAAAGCCTTTTAAAACGGGCTAAGATTATTTTCCTTGGGTTTTCATTAACCCACTTTTATTTTCTTTGATAAACTGGATAACTTTTCCCTGAAATTCTTTTTTGTAGTCTTCACTAAAAAAATAACTTTCAATAATTGATGTGGATTCTAGTTCCTGATACCCTTCAGCGAAGGAACTCCAACGCTTATCCCAACTTTTATTATTCTGTTGGAATTTGCTTTTCAGATCTTGAATAGTTTCAAATTTCCCGAAAAATTCCTGAAGAACAACTTCATAATCTGCTGCCAGCTTTTCCAAATTTGCAGCTTTCATTGCTTCTAATGTAATTATTGAGAGTTCGGGCATATTAAATAGAAACTGATAGACACCACCATTATTGGTTTGTCCTTCGAAATTGATAAGTGCAAAATACAATTTCTGTTCATTGGTCATTTCACTTAAAAATTCAGCATGTGAAACTTCCCCCCTCCAAGGACTATAAACATCATCGTATAATTTCTCCATCAAATCAGTATATTCATTTGGATACCGTTTCCATTCTTTGTCAGAATATTTTAATTCGATTTCTTCTAAGAAATTCCCGCTGACTATTGGTAGGTGGTCTGAAGTACTATGCTCTGAATCTAAAATAACAAATTGACTGGGAGCTTTTTGGCTTACGGAAAATTTAGACCGAAGCATAAAAATCCCAACTGTGATCAGGGTTATGATCAAAAAGATTACAATAAATTTCATTATTTAAGTTTTATTTCAATTTCAAAAGTTAAACCTACTAAACTTTTTTGATTCCATAATCAGCTTATACAAGCTATAAACCTACATTATCCGACAACAAACGACT
>CBFHWO010000026.1:0-43728 GCA_965659625.1 uncultured Algoriphagus sp.
CTTCCTTGCTGAAGGGAGTGCAAAGGTAAGAAGTATTTTTAAACTTCCAACACCCTTTTCAATATTTATTTTTAAAAATCTGGAGCCCTTAACTCCTTCAACCCTTCAGATGATGCCGTTCGCATCGTTTGGGAGTGCAAATATCTCCCTTTTATTCTTAACAACAATAGCTGTGTGCAAAATAATTAATAGATTCTTGTAACTAGCTGAAAACAAAAGAGAAAAATTTGCTAAAAAGATAATGCCCGTAGGACTCAATCCTACGGGCATTATTTAACGGAGATTAGTTCTTTTAAAGCTTTTTCAGAACAATATTTCGCCAATAGACTTTTATCCCTCCACCATCATGGATCTGGAGACATATTCCTCCTTTTCCCTCTCCAATTTTGGCATCTGTGAAGTTCACCATTTCATGACCGTTCAAATAGGAAGTAACATTATCATCTTTTACAACAATCTTCATTTTGTTCCAGTCACCAAATTTCAAATACTTATCTTTTTCGGGATCTGGTTTCACTAACCAGCCTCTTCCGTAGGATTCATAGATTCCTCCAGTATCGCTTCCAGGAGGTGCAACTTCTACTTGCCATCCGGAAACTTTTGTACCATCCACAGTAGATCGAATGAATACACCACTATTTCCATTAGCTTCTTGCTTGAATTCTAAAGTGATTTCAAAATCATCATAGTTTTCATCAGTTCCTAAATATCCATAACCTTTGTCTGGACCGCTCTCCGAAATCAATAATCCATCTTCTACATACCACTTCTCTGTTCCATAAATTGTCCATCCTGTCAGATCCTCCCCGTTAAACAACTTCACTTTCTTTTGAGCAAATGTGAAATTCGTTGAAGCCAACAAAAGAGCTACCACTAATAGTTTTTTCATAGTTTTCTGATTTTAATATTTTTGAACCAAGTCACAGCTCCGTGATCTTGAAGTGAAATCAAGCCTGATTTTGAAATTGCATAATCTGGATAGTCATTCCATTTTCCAGAATTACGTGCTGCTGTCCATTCTTCAGAATAAGGAACGAATTCTACCGTCTTTTTCCCATTCAGCCAATAACTAGAACCTTCTTCTGAAAAAATGATTTTTGAGGTATTCCACTCTCCAGCAGGCTTAACCGCACCTTCGTAATCTGGTTCAGTCATTGCATAATCTGCCCCAAGAGATTGCCACTTTTCTAATGGTTCAGGAAAACCTAATTGATCGATCATTTGATATTCAGGTCCCGTCTCATATGGAGCTTCATATTTTGGATCCTCCACAACATGATAAAGAACACCACTATTACCTCCCGGAGAAATTTTCCAGGTCCATTCCATTTCAAACTCTTCAAATTCCATCGGACCAAAAACAATATCTCCACCGATATCTCCGCCTTTACCAAGTGCTTTCAAAGCCCCATCCTCAACAGTCCACCCTTCAGGGAAGCTATCACCATTAAATGCTCTCCAGCCTGCAGGATCTGTCCCATCAAATAAAAGCATCCACCCTTCCGATTTTTCTTCTTCTGTCAAAGTGTTATCTAGGATGACTACTTCTTCCACTGCCTCTACTTCCATAGATTCCTCGGCCGGTTTTGGCCCGCAAGACCAAACAAGTCCTATCAAAGCAACCCAAACTAATTTTGTGTTTTTCATTTTATTTATAAGTTTCTCAATTTTAATGAAATTTAGAGTCCAAAAGTTAATTGAAATTTTTAAAAAAGTGACGTAAGAAAATGTAATTTTTCACCAGTGGTGACATAATCCAAATTTAACAGTCACTAATTTAAAGTTTCAAAATATGCTTTAGCACCTAATAACCTACTACCGTACCAAGAGAAATATCCCCCATCTACTAACATGATTTTAGTTTGAGGTAAAGTAGCTTTGAAGGTATCAATATGTTTCTGTTTAAACGGGAATGGCTCCGAACTCAACAAAAGATAATCAGGACTTTTCTCAACAAGACTTTCTATACTAAGTTCCGGATATCTCTCTTTCTGAATTAAATTCTCGAATCCAGCAAAAGAAAGCATACTATTAATAAAAGTATTTTGTCCCGCTGCCATAATAGGATCATTCCAAATCAAATAGATACTAGATCCTTTTTTTTCAAGTGGTACTTCAAAATCACTTTTAATTTTCTCTAGGATTTCATCGGACTTTTCTTTTACTCCCAATATTCCTCCAAGCTTCTCAATCATTTCTATACTATCCCGAATATTCTGAATATCACTCATCCAAACAGGATACTTCGCCATCAATTCTTCTATTCCAACTTTTTCATTTTCTTCCTTATTCCCTATTATCAAATCAGGTTTGAGGGATTCAATGATTTCCATTCGATAATTCTTGGTTCCACCAACGATTGTTTTCCTTTTGAGAAGGCCCTTAGGATGAACACAAAATTTGGTAAGCCCTACTATCCTATCTTCCAAGCCTAAGTCAATCAATAACTCCGTCTGTGAAGGGACTAAAGAAACAATCCGTTGGGGATAATTTGGAATAGATACCATCCGATGAAGTTGATCTTCGAAAAGCATGGGAGAATAAATTGATTAAAGGGTTATTAATTTAGCCCTAAGGAAATTTCTAAACTCAGAAGATAATTAACTGATATACTTAAAGTCATAGATTGGATCAAAATCCATGATGAATTCATAAATCAAATTAATTACTTGCTCGATATCATCTTTGCTAGCCGTCTCCACTGTGGTATGCATATACTTTAATGGCAATGAAATTAATGCAGATGGCACTCCTTCATTTGAGTAAGCAAAAGCATCCGTATCTGTACCTGTAACTCTTGATGCCGCTGAACGCTGAAATGGGATATCTTTCTTTCTCGCTGTCGCAATAATCAAATCCAGTAATTTTTTGTGGACTGAAGCACCATAAGTGAGAACTGGCCCCTTGCCCGCGGTTAGGTCTCCACTTGTTACTTTATTATATAAAGGTGCAGTTGTATCGTGACAAACATCCGTGATAATTGCTGCATTCGGTTTGATTTTGGCAGCAATCATTTGTGCTCCTCTCAAACCTATCTCTTCTTGAACCGCATTTACTATATAGAGTCCAAATGGCAGTTTCTTTCCTGACTCTTTGATTTTTTTTGCTACTTGGGCAATCATATAGCCACCTATCCTATTATCCAAGGCTCTCCCTGAATAGAACTTTTTATTCAACTCTGTTAATTCATCCTTAAAAGTGATGACACACCCAACATGAATTCCCATTTCTTCCACTTCATCTTTTGACCTAGCTCCCACATCAATGAAAATATTATCGAGTGTGGGTGCATCTTCTTTCCCTTCTTTTCTTACATGGATTGCTGGCCAACCAAACACCCCAGGAATAACTCCTTTATCTGTATGGATATTTACTCGCATGGATGGAGCAATCATGTGATCTGATCCTCCATTTCTTCGGACATAGATATAGCCATCATCTTTGATGTAGTTCACAAACCAGCTTATCTCATCGGCATGTGCTTCTATTACCACTTTATACTCAGCTTCGGGATTTATCACTCCGACAACTGTCCCATAATTGTCTGTGAAATAATTATCCACAAATGGTTTCATGTAATCCAGCCAAATTTGTTGACCAGGTGTCTCGAATCCTGTTGGGGATGCATTATTGAGATATTTATATAAAAAGGAGTTAGCTTCCATTTTTTGAATTGGATTTTATTATAAACTATTGAATTTTCTTAAAGCGGAATATTCCCGTGTTTCTTTTTAGGAAGTTTATCCACTTTATTTTCAAGCATTTTGAATGCTTTGATGAGTTTAAAGCGAGTATCTGAAGGCATGATTACTTCATCGATAAAGCCTCTATGAGCTGCACGATATGGATTTGCAAACTTAGCGGTATATTCATCTACTTTTTCTTGAAGTTTTAATTCCGGATCTTCTGCTTCTGCAATTTCTTTCTTAAAAATTATTTCTGAGGCTCCTTTGGCTCCCATGACAGCAATTTCAGCAGTAGGCCAAGCAAAGTTTAAATCTGCCCCAATATGTTTTGAGTTCATTACATCATAAGCTCCACCATAAGCTTTTCGAGTAATAACCGTAATTCTTGGAACAGTGGCTTCTGAAAAAGCATAAAGTAGCTTTGCTCCATTTGAAATAATCCCGTTCCACTCCTGATCTGTTCCAGGTAAAAATCCAGGAACATCTACTAAAACCAATAGGGGAACATTAAAACTATCACATGTTCTAACAAATCTCGCTGCCTTTGTGGAAGCATGATTATCCAAGACTCCAGCCATAGATTGTGGCTGGTTTCCGACTAAACCAATACTTCTACCGGCAATTCTGGCAAATCCCACTACTATATTATCCGCATAGTTTTCGTGAACTTCCAAAAACGAATCTTCATCTACAATGCCTTTTATAGCATTTCTAATATCATAGGGATGATTGGGATTTTCAGGAATCAAATCATTCAGTTCAAGTCTACTTTCATCAGTCTGCATTTCGTATGGATACACAGGCGCTATTTCTTCACAATTTTGAGGCAAATAACTTAGCACCTTTTTTATATGTTTGATACATTCCAATTCATTTGCACATGCAAAATGTGTCACTCCACTTTTAGTGCTATGTGCAGAAGCGCCGCCTAATTCTTCTGCTGTTACATTTTCTTGCGTTACTGTCTTCACTACATTAGGTCCAGTCACAAACATATAGGAGGTATTTTCTACCATAAATATGAAATCTGTGATCGCGGGAGAATAAACAGCTCCTCCAGCACAAGGCCCCATAATCGCTGAAATTTGTGGCACCACTCCTGAAGCAAGCGTATTTCTATAAAATATGTCCGCGTACCCACCTAAGGAATTAACTCCCTCCTGGATTCTTGCCCCACCAGAATCATTTAAGCCGATCACTGGAGCACCATTTTTCATTGCCATGTCCATGATCTTGCAGATTTTTTCAGCATGAGTTTCAGAAAGTGATCCTCCAAAAACAGTGAAATCCTGGGAAAAGATATACACCAACTTCCCATTCACTTCTCCATATCCTGTGATCACACCATCGCCTAGATAATGTTCTTTGTCCAATCCAAAATCCTTTGCCCGGTGCATCACGAATTTATCGATCTCCTGAAAAGTACCTGCATCCATCAGCAATTCCACCCGTTCTCTTGCCGTGAGTTTGCCTTTTTTATGTTGGGCTTCGATTCTTTTTTCTCCACCACCGAGCAGGGCTTCCTTATTTTTTTCTTTTAACAACTTTATTTTTCCCTCATTTCCGGGCAAAGTATAATTGGGTTTATTTGAATGATCCATGAACTCAGTTTTAGATTCATTCAAATATAATAGGCTTTTTCTGCCAAGGAAATTCCAGAACTTAAAGGAATTCACTTTTAGAAAAGAAAAATGATCTGAATTTCTGTATTTCAACCTTTCCTGAAATTCACACAGGAAAATCAAACCCTAAAAAATCCTTCAATAAAATCAGGATGAAAAGCTCTCATTTCAAATAACTTTCTATATTCGCCCATCCAAAAAATTGGTAGCATATGAATACCCATAAGGCGGCGGTAATAGATATGGGAACCAATACATTTCATTTGTTATTGGTTGAACTGAATCAATCTGGATTCAAAACTATTTACAAGGAGAAAATCCCTGTAAAGCTGGGTAAGGGTGGAATCAACCAAAACCAACTCGCAGAAGATGCTCAAAAACGAGCTTTCCATACTTTAAAACATTTCAAAAACCTGATTGATGGTGAACATATCGATCAGGTTTTTGCTTTTGCGACCTCTGCTGTCCGAAATGCTGAAAATGGATTGGCTTTCGTGAGAAAAGTAAAAGAAGATATCGGTATTACAATCGAAGTAATTTCAGGAATAGAAGAAGCTCAAATGATTTATGAGGGAATCCGACTATCTGGTTCTTTGAATGGCCAAGTGGAACTGATGATGGATATTGGAGGAGGTTCCGTAGAATTTATAATCGGCACTTCACAGGAAGTTTTTTGGAAGCAAAGTTTTGAGATCGGTGGTCAACGTCTTTTGGAGCTTTTTCATTACCATGACCCGATACTTCCTGAGGAGATTTTCAAACTGGAAGCTTATTTAGAAATTAAACTTGCTCCGCTTCTAGCGGCTATTGAAGAGTTTAAGCCAACTGGCCTTGTTGGAGCTTCTGGCACTTTCGATACTTTGACTGATATTTATTTTGAGTCGATGCTTCAATGCAAACTCACAGGCCAGCATGTTTTCGAATTGCCTTTAGAGGAGTTTGAGAAAATTCATCAAATGATTTTAAGTAAGAATAAGGAGGAAAGGCTCCTGATCCCTGGAATGATCCCAATGCGTGTAGACATGATTGTCGTTGCTTCAAGCCTGATTGAGTTTATCCTTCGATATATCCCGGTTCGCTCCATCACCTGCTCGCACTATGCGCTAAAAGAAGGGGCTATTTCAAGAGTATTGAAGCAGATGGCTACAATTTAATTGTGGACCTGAAACAAGTACTTTCTATCTTTTAGAAATTTAGCCCATTTGAAGGCTATTTATAAAATTCAAAACCATGACTTACTCCTACAAACAACTACGAGATTTTACTTTTGGAATGCTGACAAAAATCGGCTGTCCAGAAGAACAAGCTAAAACTGCCACTGAAGTCCTTCTTTCTGCTGATTTGAGAGGTGTAGATAGTCATGGTGTAGCGAGGCTTTCTGGTTATGTAAGACTATGGGAAAAAGGAAGAATCAATGCTACTCCAAATGTGAGAGTAGTCCACGAAACTCCCTCCACTGCGGTAGTTGATGGTGATGGAGGTTTGGGCTTGGTAGTGGCTCCTTTTGCGATGCAAGTGGCCATAGAAAAAGCCAAAATCGCTGGAACAGGCTGGGTTTCTGTAAAAAACTCCAATCATTACGGAATCGCGGGTTACCATGCGATGATGGCATTGCAACATGATATGATCGGGATTTCCCTGACCAATGCCAGCCCTTTGGTAGCTCCCACTTTTTCACAGGAAAGATTACTGGGAACGAATCCAATTTCCGTAGCGATTCCTGCCAAAGATCAACCACCTTTTGTAGCCGATATGGCTACTACGACTGCTGCCAATGGGAAACTGGAAATCCTTCAAAGAAAAGGAATGGATACACCAACAGGCTGGGTGCAAGACAAAGAAGGCAACCCAACTACCTCAGCTAATGGTGTAAAAGATGGTGGTGCCTTATTGCCTCTGGGTGGAGATCGGGAACATGGTTCTCATAAAGGCTATGCGCTCGGTTCTATTGTAGATATTTTCTCGGCGGTACTTTCTGGTGCCAATTATGGTCCTTGGGTTCCTCCTTTTGTAGCATTTTTAGAGCCAGATCCTAATCCCGTGGGAGAAGGAATTGGACATTTTTTTGGTGCAATGCGCGTAGATGCTTTTCGACCAGCAGATGAGTTCAAAGCTCATATGGATAACTGGATCACCCGATTCCGGGCAGCCAAACCAACTCCTGGAAATGAAAAAGTATTAATCCCAGGTGATCCTGAGCGAGAATTGGAAGCTATAAGAATGAAAGATGGAATTCCATTGCTCGATCCAGTGGTGAAGGACTTGACGGAATTGGGGGAAAGATTTGGTGTGAAGTTTTAATCTCTAAAAATGAAAAAGTATAATTCCGAAAATGGTAATTCTTATATCTTTTTCGAAAAAAATGTACCAAAAACCAGAGCTAATGTCATTTTGGACCGGTTATTTTTTTGCTTGATTATTCTTTCAGGAATATTGGCTTTTTTTGGAATCTTAATATTTCGAAACACAATTATTCCTCTGGGACCACTTTTTTTGGGTACTTCGATCGTATCAATACTTTTTTCATTAGGACTTTGGATGTTTCTCCCAAATAAGTTATCCACCATATCTATTTTGTTCTCTGGGTTTGTCATTGGAGGAGGTCTTTTTTATTTTTCATTCTTATATATCAATAAAAGTTTTGCATTATCTCATACTAAATCATTGACCTATACTATTCAGGACAAAGGAAGCTTAGCAAAAGGAAGTAGAGGAAAATGCAATAATCCTTATGTGATAGTCCACATTAACAGAATTTAAAAACAACTAATTTTCACATGCGATCTTAAAAACAAATCTCAAAATTCTAAAGAAGTCTTATTGGAAATTTATGATGGTTTTTTTGGGTATCCGTTTATTTCAAAAAAGGTATTAATATGATCAAGACTATTTAGATAATGAATCTATTATTAAACTTTTTATATTTTTAGAAAATGTCATTAATTAAGCTCACTACCCGCACCTCTTTCGAATCCAATCCAAAACTTGCAAAAGCTGCTCATAACCTCAGCACCCTCTTGGAGGCTATTGAGAAAAAAAACATTCCAGAGTCAGTGGAATCTCAGATCAATGAAATCATGGCAGGTGTAAATGATTACACTGGCCAGGATCCAGAACTGCTCAAGCAAATCAAATCTGCACAAGTGGCGATCCTCAAACTTCTGGAAAATGAACTAGGAATGGTAGAAAAAAATCATTTTCAGACCCAATGGCTTGTTTTGGGTATGGCGACTTTTGGGATTCCATTAGGTGTAGTTTTCGGAGCATCATTTGGAAATATGGCTTTTATTGGAATTGGCTTGCCTATAGGAATGGCTATTGGAATAGCGATAGGAACTGGCAAGGATAAACAAGTTGCAGAAGAAGGAAAGCAGCTCGAATGGTCCGCTAAGTAAAGACACCAATTCCTGCCTTACCTTCCTCCGATTTTTCCAAACTCACTCAGTTTATCAGCTTTGATCCCCTCGATCACTAATTTTGCTTGTCAAAATCCTCGCTTTTTGTAAATTCAAAATCTTAAACCCTCAATCCAAAACCTATGAATCACTTGAATCGAAGAGAATTTTTAAAAGGAAGCACCGCACTGATGTCACTGGCAAGTTTCGGTTTGCTTGGCATGGACTTTAAAGACCGGGAAGGCCCTCTTCAAGTTGCTCTCATCGGTACTGGCTGGTACGGCAAATCTGATCTTTTCCGATTGATACAAGTGGCGGACGTAGAAGTAGTAGGGCTCTGCGATGTGGATTCCAAGCAATTGGCAGAAGCTGGAAGGCTCGTCTCAACACGACAGAAATCAGGCAAAGTACCGTCGCTATATGAAAATTACAAAGAGCTTTTAGCCAAAGAAAAACCAGAATATGTACTCGTAGGTACACCTGATCACTGGCATGCACTTATTGCTATTGAAGCATTAAAAAGCGGAGCGCATGTGTATCTTCAAAAACCGATTTCTGTAGATGTGATCGAGGGCGAAGCGATTTTGGCGGCAGCCAGAAAATATGACCGAAAGGTACAAATAGGCACCCAGCGCAGAAGCACCCCTCATTTGGTACAAGCAAAAAAGGAAATCATAGATTCCGGCAAACTCGGAAAAATCTCTCATGCAGAGGTGTGCTGTTATTATCACATGCGGAATAGCAGTCATCCGGAAGTAATACCTGTTCCTGAAAATATAAACTACGAGCTTTGGGCAGGGCCTGCTCCGAAACTCCCATATCGTGGAATTTTGCACCGAGGATGGAGAGCTTTTATGGAATATGGAAATGGAATCGTGGGCGATATGTGCGTTCACATGCTGGACGCAGTTCGCTGGATGCTTGATCTAGGTTGGCCAGTACAAGTAACTTCTACCGGAGGAATCTATGTGGACAAAGATTCGATTTCCAATATTTCTGATACCCAGACGGCTATTTTTGAATTTGACGAAATCAATGTGGTTTGGCAACACCGAACCTGGGGAAATCCAGTGGATAAAGATTATCCTTGGGCTTTCAAGATTTATGGCGAGAATGGCACGCTGGCAGGTAGTCCGATGCGAGCAGATTTTTATCCAGAAGGAAGAAATAACGGGGAGCCTATCCATTATCCGGTAGTTTTGGAAAAGGAGCAATATCCCGAAGATTTGACTGAAAAAGACATAGAAATTCACGCAGCTCCGGCCACTCGAGAGCAGATGAAAGACTGGCTTCACGCAATAGAAAATGATACATTGCCAGTAGCTGATGTATTGGAAGGTCACATTTCTACTGCTTCATGCATCATGGCAAATATGTCCATGGATTTGGGAGGAAGACCATTACGTTACGATCCGAAAACAATGACCATTATCGGAGATGAGGAGGCAACAGCATTATTAAGGAGACCTTACCGCGAGGGGTACACACACCCTGAGCCTGATAGAATTTAAAGTTTACATTCTCAGATTTCTAATTCATCAGCTTTCCACTTATCCAATTTTATTTGCTAAGGATTTGGCTTTTTGTATCTTAAGAGGTACAATAAACCTCAAACCCTTATTAAATGAACGCTCTTAACCGTAGAGATTTTCTCAAAGGCTCATCAGCCTTGGCTACACTTGCCAGTTTTGGATTGCTGGGAATGGATTTCAAAGACCGCGAAGGTCCTCTTCAAGTTGCCCTAATAGGCTCGGGATGGTATGGAAAATCCGATCTTTTCCGCCTGATTCAAGTTGCAGATGTAGAAGTCGTCGGACTTTGTGATCCTGACAAAAACATGTTGAAAGCCGCCGGTGATATGGTAGCAACTCGACAAAAATCCGGTAAAGTCCCTGCACTTTATGAAGATTACAAAGAACTTTTGGCGAAAGAAAAGCCTGAATTCGTACTGATCGGATCTCCGGATCATTGGCATGCCTTACAATGTATTGATGCACTCAAAGCTGGGGCACATGTCTATGTGCAAAAACCAATTTCTGTGGATGTCATAGAAGGAGAAGCAATGGTGGCCGCTGCCAGAAAATACAATAAAGTGGTGCAAGTGGGAACACAGCGGAAAAGTACTCCCCATCTAATCGATGCCAAAGAGCAGATTATTGATACAGGCAAACTTGGTAAGATTTCCCATGTGGAAGTTTGCTGCTATTTTCACATGCGTGCCAACGGAAATCCACCAGTAGAACCAGTTCCGGACTTTTTAAATTATGACCTTTGGACTGGACCTGCTCCATTGAGACCTTATGATGGTATTCCTCACAAACGCTGGTGGAGAACATTTATAGAATATGGAAATGGGATTACCGGTGATATGTGCGTCCATATGCTGGATACAGTACGGTGGATGTTAAAATTGGGATGGCCCACTCAGATCACTTCTACAGGCGGTATCTATGTACAAAAGGATGGAAAATCTAATATTTCTGACACCCAATCCGCAATTTTTGAATATCCGGAATTGAATGTCGTTTGGCAGCATAGAACCTGGGGAAATCCAGACGATCCGAAATATCCTTGGGCATTTAAGATCTTTGGAGATAAAGGAATGCTCGCAGGCAGCACAATGCAAGCAGACTTCACTCCAATAGATAATAAAGAAGAACCAATTCATTTTGAATGCCTCTTTGAAAGAGAAAAATATCCTGAAGACGTAAATGAACCCGATATTGAATTAAATGCAGCTCCTGCTACTCGATTACATATGAGGGATTGGTTAAATGCAATAGATAAAAACACCCTTCCTGTAGCAGATATTGAGGAAGGACATATTTCAACTGCAGCCTGTATTTTAGCTAATATTTCGATGGACTTGGGAGGGAGAACACTGAAATACGATCCTAAAACCATGACAGTTGTGGGGGATAAAGAAGCTACGGAAAGATTGAGAAGACCGTATAGATCTGGTTATACTCATCCAGAGCCGAGTAAGGTTTAATCAAACTTTAAAATAAAATCTCAACAAAACCGATCTTGTTTCTTACAGGTCGGTTTTGTTAATTTAATAAGGATACGAATACTAGAAAATGATAAGAATCAACCTCGTTTCTAAAGAAGAATTAGTCCACGTCCAATCTATTGCAAAGCTAACATGGCCTCATACTTTTGGAGAAATATTAAGTCCTGAGCAAATCGAGTATATGCTCAATTGGATGTATAGTTTAGAAAACTTAAGCAAGCAATACGATTCTGGACATCAGTTCTTCATTGCAGAAGAAGGAAAAAAGCTAGGATTTACTGGAATAGAAGTAAATCATGAGCCTGGAAAAACCAAAATCCACAAGATTTATATTCTCCCAACTGCGCAGGGAAAAGGGATAGGTAAAAAATTGATTCAGAAAATCAAAGAGATTGCTAAAGATAACAATCAGGAAAGTCTACTCCTAAATGTCAATAAATACAATACGGGAGCTATAGCATTCTATGAATACCTAGGGTTTGTGAATATCAAGGAGGAAGTCATCGACATCGGAAATGGTTATGTGATGGATGATTACGTTTTTGAGTTGAAGCTTTGAGAATTAACCTTTGAGGTCTCCAAGACCTCGAAGGTTTAGATTCGAGCCCTATTTCATCCAACTAAGCAGAATCGAAAGAGGTTGATTTGGTGTTATTTAACTTGTCCAGATTACAAAGGGCTGGCAAAAAATACAGTGAAAAAGAAAGACCATCGGGTATTTATTTTTAAAACCTTCGAGGAGATTTCTCAGTCGTTCCTCCTTCGAAATGACACATCAAACATTGCTCAACAAAGTCTCCCAAACTACTAAACCATTTGCGGGAGCTGGAGGCAATTTTTCAAATGAATCAGGGGATTCAAATCGACCTCCTATTTCAGAAATCTCCATTTTACCTATTCCTATTTTCCAGATTGCTGACATCATAATTCGTACTTGATGATGCAAAAAGCCTGTTCCTGTGATTTCAAAAAAATAGATTTCTTTCGGGAAAATATGTCCCAAAAATTCATTCGTTTTACAAATCCCAGAAGAAAGGACTTCACGAACATAGTCCGTTTTGTTTTCTGAAGGTTTACAAAAACCCTTAAAATCATGCTTGCCAACAAATGAATTACACGCTTCATTCATCTTTTCCCATTTCAAATCTTCCGTCACATTCACCATAAACGCAGAAGCGAAGGGATGAAAATCTGTGGAATTGGAAAAATAGTATCGGTAAGTTTTCTGCTTTACGGATTGAATCAAATTGAAATTGGCAGGAACTTTCCTCACTGAATTCAACCGGATGTCCTGCGGAAGGTGCTCGTTGAATTGAGGTAATAGCGAATTCATATCCACCAACTCTCTAAGGAAAAGCTGTACATACCCTCCAATACAGGAAACTCCCGAATCAGTTCTACTTGCTCCTATCAGCGAAAAATCCTCATGCCCCAATACATGCCTAAGCACACGCTCCAATCTTCGCTGAACAGTTGGCTGATTTGGCTGCGGAGCCCAACCTTTGTATCGAGCTCCGAAATAGGAAATGGAAAAAAGGTATGAGAAAGGACGGGATTGCAAGAGTTTACTGATTTGAGATTTAAGAATTGAAAGTAAGGGCAATTTCGCTCAAATCTTTCACCTTCTCAATTATTGAAATCAATTCGCTACGACTGGCTGGGTCCAAGCCGTTTCTGTATCACCAATTTGGTATGGATTCTCTTTGGGTTTGGAAGAGATGATTTTTACACGGACATACATATCATCTTCCAGTAGATTATAATCGCCAACAGTACCATTGATTTCTTTCAAAAGAATTCCACTTTCAGAAGGATTAGAATTTTTAGTTCCAAAGAATTGGATGGTATAATCCACTTCATTTTCTGGTTGAACGGCTACTGATAAGGTCTCACCATCGAAATTGATCTCCTTCATGGTAACGCCAGTTGTCGAATAAAAATCACCCTTTTCCATTGCCTCAACTAAAGAAGCAGGGGCCAAACTTTCTGATAAAACCATCACCCAACCCCGGCCAGGATTACTGCTGTTTTGAACAAAAACGTGGTAGTTATGTGCATCATCCACCGCCAAACCGTAAAGAAGTGGTTTATCTGCCTGTAGGTACGCTGCTTGAACTTTATCCCAAAGGACCTCCATGCTTGGCCGAAGTGAGTCTCCGTAATTGTTCACCTGAGGGTGACCATTGTAAACTTCAAAAAAGCGCTCTCCATTTAACTCAATAATATCCTCAGGAGTAATGGCCCAGACAAAGTTCGGGTGATTGATATGCAGGAACATTGGAACTCCTGTAGAATCACGTTGGGCCTTAACTCTGTCTAATCCATTTTGCAAAATCTCCGGAATAGAATTCCCTCCTTCTGCAGGAATCAATTTCTGAATATTCGTCACATTCATGTGAAGCGGTTTCTTCTCATAATTCTCTGTCAATTCCTGAGATTGAATGATCAAAAACTTTCCTTCCTCCTCAAACATTGGAGCATATTCTGCCAAGGTTTTCAGCTTTACTTCTATCCTACCCGCTGAATCCTCGCGATATTGAACATTTGCTCCATACTTACCCAAGTATTTCTGAAAGCCCATTTCATGAGATGGAGATTTTGGAATCAACTTCCACTTTTCACCTTTCGCCAGCGTGTTATGATCAGATAAAACCACAAAATCATAATCATGGGACTTGTACCAATCCATGATCATCTCAGGATAATCGTCCCCATCGGACCAATAGGAATGTGTGTGGAGATTGCCTTTGTACCATTGTTTTGGAGATTCCTCAACTTTCTCATTAGGTTTACAGGAAACAAAACTTAAAGCGGAAAGCACATAAATCAGAGGAAGATATTTCATTGCACAGGGTGTTTAGGTGTTCATCAAATATAACAAGGTCTTGCAAATGAAAGGTTAGCTCTAGATTATCATAACTATTGGGCACAAAAAAAACCACCTCTCCCAAGGTGGTTTTTTTTATGAAGTTCGAGATTACAATTCTCGAATTGCTCAATAATACCTTTTAAGCCAAAATCTTCGCTGCAAGCCAGTCGCCAACTTCAGAAGTTTTGTAGGCAGTACCACCATCAGCGATATCTTCAGTCACATATCCTTCATCAAGAGAAAGGTTAACCACATCGGAAATTAGTTGCGCTTCTTCCTTCAAGTCAAAAGCATAATCAAACATCATTGCAGCAGAAAGAACTGTAGCCAATGGATTGGCAATGTCTTTTCCAGCAGCCTGTGGATAAGAACCGTGAATTGGCTCAAATAATTTGATAGAAGTACCCAATGAAGCAGATGGCATTAAGCCCATAGAACCTGAAATCACAGAAGCCTCATCTGTCAGAATATCTCCGAACAAGTTTTCGGTAATCAATACATCGTAAGCTTTTGGCCACTGGATCAATCGCATCGCTACTGCATCTACGAATTCATATTCCACTTTCACATCTGGATATTCAGGAGCAAGTTCTTGTACGGTCTCTCTCCAAAGTCTGGAAGTTGCCATCACATTTGCTTTGTCCACACAAGTCAGGAGTTTTCTTCTTTTTTGCGCAGCTTCAAAGCCCATTCTTGCTAAACGAACGATCTCATGCTTGCTATAAACATTGGTATCAAATGCTTTAGTGCCTTGCTCGTTTCTTCCTCTTGGCTCACCGAAGTAAATCCCTCCAGTCAATTCTCTGAAGAATACAAAGTCAACACCATCCACACGATCCAATTTCAAAGGAGATTTGTGTACCAAAGAAGGAAAAGTAAAGGTAGGACGCACATTGGCGAACAAACCTAATTTCTGACGCATCAACAACAATCCTTGCTCTGGACGAACCTTAGCTTTTGGGTCATTATCGTATTTAGGATCACCAATAGCGCCGAAGAGAACTGCGTCGGAAGCTGCTGCGATTTCGTGAGTAGAATCTGGGTAAGGCTCACCAGTCGCATCAATCGCGGCTGCTCCTACTACTGCTTCTGTAAAAGTGATTTTGTGTCCGAATTTCTGGCCGATAGCTTTCACTACTTTCACAGCCTGGTCGATTACTTCAGGTCCGATGCCATCACCCGGCAACAGCGCGATATTCATTTCCATAAAACTTGGATTCTTCTTTCGTTGGTGTTTGATTAAAAGATTCGACGATATTGAGCATTTTCTCTGTGGCCATCATCGCTGCCACTGTTTGATCGGGGTCTAACCCTTTCGTTTTAAATATTTTTCCGTAATCCCAAGTAATCACAGTTTCCACAAAGGCATCTGTTTTACCTCCTGGAGGAATGGAAACATGATAATCGATCAGCTTAGGTAGTTGTCTTTTACGGGTTTTATAAATCTTCTTTACAGCTCGCATGAAG
The DNA here is from genome assembly GCA_965659625.1 of uncultured Algoriphagus sp. Classification (GTDB taxonomy): domain Bacteria; phylum Bacteroidota; class Bacteroidia; order Cytophagales; family Cyclobacteriaceae; genus Algoriphagus. The sequence goes on from CBFHWO010000026.1 coordinate 16,053, forward strand.
GAATCATATTGACCATCACCAGTTGCGGTGGCGTCATATGATTTCCCATAGATATTTAATCTCAACTGTACTGAAGGCTTTAAACCTTTGGAATGAGTCATGTGATACCCTTCAATGTTGATATTTTTGGAGATAGAATTGTTCTGCAACACATCTGAAATAATGTAAGGCAAATCTTCCGTGGTTACACGCTCTTTTTTATCTCCCAATTCAATGATTCTTTGGGTTACTTTAGTTAATTCATCTTTTTCCAGAGAAATTCCAAGCTCCTCTAAATTCTTTAGAATATTTGCTTTCCCAGAAGTCTTTCCTAAAGCATATTTCCTTTGCCTTCCAAATCTCTCTGGAAGCAAATCATTGAAATATAAATTCTTTTTATTGTCTCCGTCAGCATGAATTCCTGCAGTTTGTGTGAACACATTTTCACCTACTACAGGTTTATTTGCAGGAATGTGCTGACCGGAAAACTGCTCTACCAGCTTACTAACCCTATAAATTTTCTGCTCCTGAACATTGATCTGAAAATCAGTAAAATCCTTGATTACAGCAACCACCGATTCCAAAGGAGCATTCCCAGCTCTTTCGCCAAGTCCGTTGACAGTAGTATGGATTCCGGAAGCGCCATACATGATCGCTTCCATGACATTGGCTACAGAAAGATCGTAATCGTTATGCGCATGAAAATCAAAATGTGTTTCTGGAAATTTTCCTGAAATCTGAATGAAAAACGCTTTTGTTTCCTCAGGAGAAAGTAATCCCAAGGTATCCGGAAGCATTATCCTTTTCACGGGAAGCGTGGTAAGGAAGTCTATCAGTGCAAGCGTATATTTCGGAGAATTACGCATGCCATTCGACCAGTCTTCCAAGTAGACATTTACATCAATCCCATTCTCCTGAGCGTATTCTATACTCTTTTGAATATCCGCGAAATGCTCTTCCTGAGTTTTTTTGAGCTGATGAGTCAAATGATTATGTGAGCCTTTGGTAAGTAGATTCATGACTTTGGCACCAGCTTTCAAAAGCCAATCCACCGAAGCCGGCGTATCCACAAAACCCAATACCTCCACCCGATCCAAGTAGCCTTTCTCAGCCGCCCAGTGGGTGATTTTCTGTACTCCTTCCAACTCCCCATCTGATACTCTTGCTGAAGCCACCTCAATTCGATCTACCTTCAATTCATCGAGCAAAAGTTTGGCGATCTGCAGCTTTTCAGAAGGCAAGAAGGAAACGCTTGAGGTCTGTTCACCATCCCTCAGCGTTGTATCCATTATTTCAATGCGCTTCCCTGCGGTCATTTTCACTTATTTATCTGCAGCAAAAGCATCGATTTCATCAGACATACTCAACAAGTAGTCTATATCATCGAAGCCATTTTGCATATTGTCCTTCTTGTATTCATTGATGTCAAAAGATTCGGATTCTCCAGTGGAGTCCAACGTAATCTTTTGATTTGGAATGTCTACTGTAATCGTGGTTTCAGGATTTGCAGTGATCGCTTCCATAAGTTTATCAGAAAACTCAGGGGAAACAGTCACTGGAAGTACCCCGATATTTAAGCAGTTATTTTTGAAGATATCTGCGAAAAAGCTGGAAACTACACATCTAAACCCATAATCATAAAGTGCCCAAACGGCATGCTCCCGGCTAGAACCAGAACCGAAATTCCTTCCTGAAACCAAGATTTTACCGCTGTAAGTAGGATCGTTCAAGACAAAATCCTTTTTAGGATTGCCCTCTACATCATATCTCCAGTCACGGAAAAGATTGTCGCCGAAACCTTCACGCTCAGTTGCCTTCAGGAATCTAGCTGGGATGATCTGATCTGTATCCACATTGTCCGTCGGTAAAGGAACCGCAGTGCTCGTGAGAACAGTAAATTTATCGTAAGCCATTTTATATTAATTGAAAGATTGGAAATTTGGAAAATTGAAAGATTTAATCGGTGCATAAAACTTACTTAGCGATTCAATCTCCTACTTCCCATTTCTGACTTCGTATTTTTAATTTTGGAACACTTCTCTAGGGTCGCAAATTTCGCCTGCAATGGCTACTGCTGCGACTGTCAAAGGAGATGCGAGCATAGTTCTAGCTCCTGGTCCCTGACGTCCTTCAAAGTTTCTATTGGAAGTAGAGACGGCGTATTTTCCAGAAGGAATCTTGTCATCGTTCATCGCCAAACAAGCTGAACAGCCCGGCTGACGAAGTTCAAAGCCAGCTTCTTCCAATATTTTCACCAGACCTTCTTCATGTGCCATTTTCTCTACTTCGCGAGATCCAGGTACAATCCAAGCAGTGATGTTATCCGCTTTTTTGTGACCTTTAACATATTCCGCTACAGATCTGATATCTTCAATTCTTCCGTTGGTACAAGAACCCACGAATACGAAGTCAACCTTTTTGCCTTTGATTGCTTCGCCTGGCTCAAAGCCCATGTAAGCCAAAGATTTCAGGTAAGAAGATTTATTGCTTCCTTCCATTCCTTCGGTAGTAGGTATATTTCCTTTCACCTTGATACCCATTCCCGGATTTGTTCCGTAGGTAATCATCGGCTCGATATCTGCAGCGTCAAAATGGTATTCTTTGTCAAAAACAGCACCTTCGTCTGTTTTCAAAGTTTTCCAGTGAGCAACTGCTTTATCCCATTCTTCACCTTTAGGAGCATATTGCTTGCCTTTCAAGTATTCGAACGTGGTCTCATCCGGAGCAATCAAACCTCCACGTGCACCCATCTCGATGGACATGTTACACACGGTCATTCTAGCTTCCATGGAAAGACTTTGAATCGCAGATCCAGCATATTCTACAAAGTATCCAGTAGCACCTGCCGCAGAAATCTGGGCAATTACATAAAGAATCAAATCTTTGGAAGTCACCCCTGGTCCAGCTACCCCATCGATGGTAATTCTCATTTTCTTAGCCTTGGACTGCATAATACACTGCGTCGCCAAAACCATCTCTACTTCAGAAGTACCAATTCCGAAAGCAATAGCTCCAAAAGCACCATGTGTAGAAGTGTGGCTATCTCCACAAACTATCGTCATTCCTGGCTGAGTGATACCAAGCTCTGGACCGATTACGTGAACAATCCCGTGATGAGCAGAACCCAAATCGTGAAGCTCGATGCCGTATTTGGCACAGTTCTCACGAAGCCTTTCTACCTGCATGCGGGAAAGCTTGTCTTTGATAGTCTTGTCCTGATCTACCGTTGGCACGTTGTGATCAGGCGTAGCTACTGTTCTGCTTGGGTTTTTAACTCCGATTCCACGCTTCTCCAAGTTTAGGAAAGCTACTGGAGAAGTTACTTCATGGATAAAATGCTTATCTATGAAGAATACATCTGGTCCAGAAGGAACGGATTTCACTACGTGAGCATCCCAGATTTTATCAAATAATGTTGTTTTTTCCATGATATTAAGCAGTCGTATATTCTTTGACTGGTATTTTATTTAGAGCATCGACAAAAGCTTGCGCGGAGGCTAAAACTATGTCTGTGTTGGATGAAAACCCGTAATACGGCTTATCTCCTTTGATCAATCTCATATGAACTTTTGCCACATCGTCACTACCATGAGTAATGGCCTGAATCAGAAATTCTTCTAGTTCCACCTGAGGTTTTACTATTTTGTCGATTGCTTTTAGAACTGCATCTACAGGACCATTTCCTTGAGAAGTTGCAGTATGCGGCTCGTCTCCTATAGTCAATGTGACTTTTGCTTGAATTGCTCCGTTTGACGAATAAGTAACCGTTCCAAGTTCAATAAAATTCGATTCTTCTAAGAACTTTCCAACTAGACCCATCAAGTCTTTTCTACCGATGTCTCTTTTGCTATCGGCAAGAATTAAGAAAGCTTCGTATACTTCTCTCAATGGTTCCCCTTCAAGCTCAACACCCAAAGCATCTAAATGGTGCTTTAAAGCTGCTCTACCTGATCTGGCAGTTAAGACAATCGTAGACTCCTCAACTCCAACATCTTTTGGATCAATAATTTCATAGTTTTCTCTATGCTTCAAAACCCCGTCTTGGTGAATACCGGAGGAATGCGCAAAAGCATTTCTTCCAACTATTGCCTTATTAGGCTGAACAGGCATGTTCATTAATTTGGAAACCAATCGACTCGTTTTATAGATTCTAGGAGTGACGATATTAGTATGGACAGGGATGTCTTTGTGACATTTGATCGCCATCACTACTTCTTCCATAGAAGTATTGCCTGCTCTTTCTCCGATTCCGTTTATTGTCACTTCTACCTGACGGGCACCGTGTTGGACACCTGCAACAGTATTGGCAGTAGCCATTCCCAAATCATTATGACAATGCGTTGCTATGATCGCTTTATCTATGTTCAGAACATTATTTTTCAGATTCGAAATAATCGCTGCGTATTGCTCGGGTAAGCAATATCCAGTGGTATCAGGAATATTCACTACACTTGCTCCGGCTTTGATTACTTCTTCAATAATTTTACAAAGAAAATCCGGCTCAGCGCGACCAGCATCTTCTGCATAGAATTCCACATCATCCACAAATCTCCTTGCAAACTTTACAGCCGCGACACCACGCCTAATGATATCCTCAGGCGTGGATCGAAGCTTGAATTGGATATGATATGGAGACACACCGATTCCGGTATGGATCCTACCTTTCTTAGCAAATTTTAGTGCCTGAGCTGCTACTTCGATATCTTTTTCAACTGCTCGTGAGAGGGCACAAATAATTGGGTTTGAAACTGCTTTAGAAATTTCTACAACTGAGTTAAAATCACCCGGGCTTGAAATTGGAAAACCTGCTTCGATGATATCAACACCTAGTTCTTCCAAAGCTTTCGCCACCACAATTTTCTCCTGGGTATTCAGCTGACACCCTGGCACTTGCTCCCCATCTCTTAGGGTTGTATCAAATATCCATAGCTTTTCACTCATTGTTCTTGGGTTTTAGGTTTAATTGTTTTCTGGTCTCAATTGTCTTACAACAGCACCTGCTTGCCACATCTCAGAATCTCTCAATTCTTTCAATTCTGCTTCCAATTTCACTCTATAATCTTCTTTTGAATTTGAATCGATAGATCTTTGAGCTTCTTGACCGGTTTTTACGCTATCATACAACGCTTCAAATACTGGTTTAGTAGCATCTCTGAATGGTTTCCACCAATCCAAAGCTCCTCTTTGAGCAGTAGTTGAACAATTTGCATACATCCAATCCATTCCATTTTCTGCCACTAATGGCATTAATGATTGTGTTAATTCTTCGACAGTTTCATTGAAAGCTTCAGAAGGTGTGTGACCATTTGCTCTCAATACATCATATTGAGCGGCGAAAATACCTTGAATAGCTCCCATTAAAGTCCCTCTTTCTCCCGTCAAATCTGAAGTTACTTCCCTGTAGAAATCAGTTTCAAATAAATATCCAGAACCAACGCCAATACCTAAAGCAACAACTCTATCCTTAGCCTTACCAGTTCCATCTTGATAGATTGCGTAAGAAGAATTTAATCCTCTTCCCTCAACAAACATTCTTCTCAAAGATGTTCCAGAACCTTTTGGAGCTACCAAAATAACATCTACATCTGGTGGCGGTATAATTCCAGTTTTTTCTTTATACGTTATCCCAAATCCATGGGAGAAATACAATGCTTTCCCTGGAGTCAGGTGTTTTTTAACCGTAGGCCAAAGAGAAATTTGACCAGCATCAGAAAGCAGGAACTGAAGGATTGTACCTTTTTCACAAGCTTCCTCAAGCTCGAATAAAGTTTCACCTGGAACCCAGCCATCTGCAACAGCTTTATCCCAAGTTTTTGAACCTTTTCTTTGACCTACAATCACATTGAAGCCATTATCTTTCAGGTTTAAAGCCTGACCAGGTCCTTGAACTCCATATCCTAAAACTGCGATAACTTCATCCTTTAGGACTTCTCTTGCTTTTTCCAAAGGAAATTCTTCTCTGGTTACTACATTTTCCTCTACGGTGCCGAATTTTAATTTCATGTGCTTAAAATTTGATTTTCAATGGTTTTGAGATCTAGTAAACCTTTTTCTCAAATGACCATCTCATGAGTTTATTATTTGTTGAATGATCTCATGGAATCTAAATGAACAAAAAAGCTTCAGCGAAGCCTTTAGCACACCTCGATTTCATAGGTTTGATTTATTTTTATTTTACGTAACTGTCGATGGTATGCATTCTTTTTGCAACTGCCACTCTACCTGATCTTGCGAATTCCAAAAGGCCATACCCTTTTAATATTTCGAGAAGCTCTTGAGTCTGTTCTTTATGTCCTGATAATTCAAGAACAACAAAATCGGGCTCAGCAGCTATTATTTTAGCATTATGTTGCCGAATGATTTTTTCAAGTCCGCCATCCAATTTAGAAACAGGGATTTTATAAAGTGCGATTTCCTGATAGACAACGCCTTCATCTTCATGATAAAACGCCTTGATCACATCAATGATCTTCTCAATCTGATTGACTAATTGGATGACAGTATCCTCGTTTGCAGTTACCTCTATAGTAATGCGGTGGATACCTTCAATTCTGCTTTCAGAGGCAGTAAGTGCATCTATGTTGATCCCTCTTCTAGTAAAGATGATCGTGATGCGATTGAGAATACCGATGAAGTTTTCGGTAATCACAAAAATGGTGTAGCGTTTCATAGGCTGGTGTTAACTTAATCTTACCTCTTCTACAGAACAGCCCGTTGCGATCATCGGGAAAACATTGTCTTCCTTTTCAACCACCACTTCTAAGAAGTACGGCCCATCATGTATTAACATATCCTCTATTGCTTCATTCAGGTCGGATCGATCTGTGATTTTCTGAGATTTGATGCTATATGCCTCTGCAATCTTCACAAAATCAGGGTTATCTAATTCAGTGAACGAATAGCGTTTATCGAAGAACATTTGCTGCCATTGTCTCACCATCCCTAAATAATTATTATTTAGTAAAATGATTTTCACTGGAGCCTTTGTTTGCATTATTGTTCCAAATTCTTGGATAGTCATCTGGATTCCTCCATCTCCCACCACACAAATTACTTGTCTGGAAAAATCAAACATCTGTGCACCAAGGGCTGCTGGTAAAGCAAATCCCATAGTTCCTAGACCACCTGAAGTTACCTGAGTTCTTGATTTTTTATAATTGAAATATCTCCAAGCGATCATTTGATGCTGACCCACGTCCGTTACCAATACTGCATCGTCTGCTTTGTATTGGTTCACTTGATGAATCACCTCTCCCATGGTTAGACCAACTTTAGTAGGCGTTATGTCATGTTGAACTACAGCTGCATTTTCCTCTCTTTCAAGTGATCTGAATTTCTCCATCCATTCTGCATGGGATTTAGAATCTACTGCATCATTCAATAGCGTTAAGCTTTCTTTACAATCACCCAAAACCGAATGATGGCATTTTACTGTCTTGTTTATTTCTGCCGGATCCAACTCTAAATGAATAATTTTGGCTTGCTTGGCATACCTCTTCACATCACCTGTCACTCGATCATCAAATCTCATCCCAATCGCAATCAACAAATCACACTGGTTGGTTAGGATATTTGGGGCATAATTTCCGTGCATTCCAAGTTTTCCTACAAAAGAAGGATGATCTTGTGGCAAAGCCCCAGACCCCAACAAAGTTGATGCAGCAGGAATCCCAGTTTTATCCAAAAAAGCTTTAAACTCAGCTTCAGCTTTTCCTAAAACGACTCCCTGGCCAAACAAAACATAGGGTCTTTCTGCCGAATTAATTAATTCTGCAGCCTTAAGAATATCATTTTTATTGATCTCAACTTTAGTTTTATAAGATCTAAAACCTAGACAAGGCACATAATTGAATTCTCCAAAATCTGTTTGTGCATTTTTGGTAATATCAATTAATACTGGTCCGGGTCTTCCTGATCTGGCGATGAAAAATGCTTTTGCAATTGCAGGCGCTATTTCTTCAACTGATCTTACCTGAATATTCCATTTGGTACACGGCATTGAAATACCCAGCATATCTGTTTCCTGAAATGCATCAGTCCCCAATAAATGCGCTGCCACTTGACCAGTAATACAAACCAAAGGCGTACTGTCTATCAAGGCATCCGCCAAACCCGTTATCAAATTTGTAGCTCCTGGTCCAGAAGTTGCCAAACAGACACCGACTTTACCAGAAACTCTTGCATAACCTTGAGCGGCATGAATTGCCCCTTGCTCATGTCTAGTTAGTACATGTTTGATAGTATCATGGTAATCATACAATGCATCATATACTGGCATGATTGCCCCTCCAGGATATCCGAATATTATCTCGGAATTCTCCTCTATGAGAGTTCTGACTACGATATCGGCTCCTCGAATCATCAAGTCTTTCATAGGCTTAGAATTTATCTGTCACGCAACCTTCAGATGCTGTGGCAACAAGTTTATTGTATTTTTTCAATGTACCCTGCAAATCAGAAATATCTTTTGGTTTCCAGGCTTTCTTTCTTTCGGCAAACTCCTCTTTTGATACAGAAACAGAAAGCTTAAAGTTATCAGCATCAATAGTAATAATATCTCCATTTTGCACTAACCCAATTGGACCACCACAAAATGCTTCTGGGGTAACGTGTCCAACTACAAATCCGTGTGTCCCTCCTGAAAATCTCCCATCCGTTATCAATGCTACATCTGAACCAAGGCCAGCTCCAATAATCATAGAGGTTGGTTTTAGCATTTCTGGCATTCCTGGTCCACCTTTGGGCCCAATATTTCGAATAACAATCACTTCACCTTTCTCTATTTTATGGTCTCTGATAGCATCATTTGCTTCTTGCTCGGAATTAAATACATGTGCTGGACCAGTAAATGAACTTCCTTCCTTACCAGTGATTTTAGCCACTGCCCCTTCCGGTGCTAAATTCCCTGAAAGCACACATAAGTGCCCCGTGGCTTTAATAGGTGTTTCTAAGGGGTGAATCACGTTGACCAAAGAAGGTGTTATTGCATCAATATTCTTAAGGTTTTCAGCTAATGTTTTCCCTGTCACAGTCAAGCAATCTCCGTGCAAATACCCGTTAACCAACATATATTTCATAAATGCAGGTAGGCCACCCTGCTCATGAAGATCCTCCATCATAAACTTTCCAGACGGCTTAAAATCTCCAATCATTGGAGTATTTGCATTGATCGCTTTAAAGTCCTCAATAGTGAAATCGACCCCCGCAGTTCTCGCAATTGCTATTATATGCATTACCGCATTGGTGCTTCCACCTAGCGCAATTACCACTGTCACAGCATTTTCAATACTCTTCCGAGTAATAATATCACTAGGTTTAATATCCTTTTCCAGTAGGATTTTCATGTATTTGTTTACCTCAGCGCACTCTCTAAGTTTTTCTGGAGAATTAGCAGGGTAAGAAGCTGAATATGGCAATGACATACCCATCGCCTCGATAGCTGAAGACATAGTATTAGCAGTATACATCCCTCCGCATGCTCCTTTACCTGGGCATGAGTTCCGAATCACTCCATCATAATCTTCATCTGAAATATTTCCATTGACACGCTTCCCAAATGCTTCGAAAGCTGAAACAATGTTCAGTTTTTCACCTTTGTAATTTCCAGAAGCAATTGTTCCTCCATAGAGTAAAATTGAAGGTCTATCAGTTCGAATCATCCCCATCAAGGCGCCAGGCATATTTTTGTCACAACCTGCTACCGCTATGCAAGCATCAAAAGAGTGACCAACAATAAAAGATTCGATGGAATCAGCGATGATTTCTCTGGATACCAATGAATAACGCATTCCGAGTGTACCCATTGTTGTACCGTCAGAAATACCAATCGTATTAAAAACTAAACCGGTCAGATCTTGCTCTTGAGAAGAGGCTTTGATCAGACCGGCAAAGTCGTTTAGATGCATATTGCAGGGGTTACTTTCATAGCCACAACTTGCTATCCCTACAAAAGGCTGTTTCATCTTTTTATCGCTCATTCCGGTGGCATACAACATAGCCATCCCGGCCGGATGTTCCGGATTTTCACTGATTTCCCAACTGTGTTTTTTCAGGGTCATAATGGTGTGTAAAAAAAAGTGCCTCAGGTTTAGTGAGGCACTTTAGATTTTGTTAATTCATTATAAATAGTCTAGTGCCTCACTTTTAACATCCAATGAGAATAATTAAGCTTAGCAAAATGACTACTTTATACATAGTTATGTCGAGGGTTTCTTGAAATCGATTTGTAATACTTAACAAACTTAAAACTGAAATTTCAGACTTACAATATTTAATTTTACTTGACCGCCAATTATAAGATATTTTATATAGGCAAAATCGTTTTTTTTAGTTTTTTATTCTAATAATACGACAATATACACCCTTTTTTAACAAATAGATTTGCCGTTTTTTCAAAATTCAAAATTTTGTACTGATTTCAATTAATCGTAAAAAATTTTAAAAAACTCCTACTTTTATTTAAGAGATTCTAATTAAAGCATCATTTCTTTCAAAAAGAAGGAAGAATTCAAAGAAAACCCTAAAAATCAATAAACATGTTCATGCGAAACAATAATCTTCTATTTTTGAGCAAATCCAATTTTACTTTATGATTTGCTTTCCAAATGCAAAAATCAACCTAGGCCTCCACATTACCTCAAAGAGGAATGATGGCTATCATGAAATAGAAACTTGCATGTATCCAATTCCCCTTTTTGATGCTTTGGAAATAATAATAAATACCAAAAAATCTTCCTGGAATACGAGTGGAATTTCAATAGAAGGAGATCCAAAAGATAACTTGGTCTTGAAAGCCTACCAATTGTTAAAAAAGGATTTCTCAAACCTACCACATGTTGACATTCACCTTCACAAAAACATCCCAATGGGGGCAGGATTAGGCGGTGGCTCGGCTGATGCTGCTTTTGGACTAAAATTAATGAACAACCTTTTTGATCTGATTTTGGATGATTTCTTTTTGGAGGAATATGCTGAAAGACTTGGAAGCGACTGCCCTTTCTTCATTGATAATAGTCCTAAAATAGCAAAAGGAAGAGGTGAAATCCTGGAACCCATTGATTTATCTCTAAAAGGGTGTTATTTGGTTCTAATTAATCCCGGGATACATGTGGGCACCAAAGAAGCTTATGCTGGGGTGAAACCAAGTCCATCTATAGTCAAACTGAAAGAGGTGCTAAACGATAAAAGCCGCTGGAAAGAAGAGCTAGTCAATGATTTTGAAGCCAGTATTTTTGTCATTCATCCTGAGATAGCTGCAATTAAAGAGAAGCTATATGAAACCGGGGCTTTCTATGCGGCGATGTCGGGTTCTGGGTCAAGTGTGTTTGGATTATTTGAAAGCAAACCCACTGTAATAGAGTGGAATAAAGAATATTTTGTTTTTGAAGTCCTACTCTAATTCAAGTCAATTCCTCAATTAATCCCGGACATCCTTTTAGCTTTTCTCCTTCGTCCGAAATAGTTGAAAACAGGATAAGAAAGCACAGAAACCAGAATGATAGTAGTTCCCAGATAAAACTGAGGAGTCATTTTTTCACTTTCTCCTAAAATCAAAACTGCCAAAATAATCCCGTAAACAGGTTCTAAATTGATGGTCAGATTGATTGAAAAAACAGATAACCTTTTCATTAGCTCGACAGAAACCGAAAAAGCATAAACAGTACATACTCCGCCAAGTATTAATAACCAGAACCAATCATTCCCTTCCCAATTCATTTTCAAGCCATCTTGACTTAAGAAGTGCGAATAAATCGGCATAAATAAAGCCGAAAACAAACAAGCCCCAGCCATCTCGTAAAAAGTAATCTGGTAAGGGCTATGCTTTTGTGTAAGCCTACCATTGATGACAGAAAATACGGCGGCCAAAAAAGCGGAAGCTAAAGCCATAATCAATCCCAGCCAATAACCCGACTCAAAAGAAAATATCACTAGTAGCCCAGAGATCACCATTAATCCCAATGCTACCTCGTACCATTTGATTTTTGTTTTATTGAATACCGGTTCCACAAAAGCAGTCCACAGGGAGGTTGTTGCCATTCCAGCTAAACATACGGAAGCTGTTGAGACTCTAGCTGACCAAAAGAAAAGGATCCAATGAGTAGAAATAATAAGGCCAACAGCTGTCACTTTAAGCATATCCACAGGAGCGATCACTAATGTTTCCTTCTTAAACAAGAAAAGAAATGCTACTCCAATGGCAGCTATCAACGTCCGATAGAAAACCAACTCGATGGAAGGTAAACTAATCAACAAACCTAAAATGGCGGTAAATCCCCAGATTAGAACAATAAAATGAAGCATCAGATAATCCTTGATCGAAGCTGTCATTTATCGAGGAACTGTTTTGTATAATACTAATCCAGTCAAGGCAAAAATTATATTGGGGAGCCAGACTGCGAAAATCGGAAATTCAGCCCCATTTTCTGCAAATGTTCTGGAAAGAATAAAGAGTAGGATATAAATAAACGCCAATAAGAATCCCATCGCTATCTGAAAACCAGAGCCGCCCCGGGTCTTACGTGCAGACATAATTACCCCTATAAAAGTCAAAAGGATCGCTGCAAAGGGAGACATGAATCGAACATACCTTTCAATCTTATAAAAAGCAACATTATCTGCTCCCCTATCTTCCAAAACTCTGATTTGTCTTCCTAACTCAGGAAGTTTTAAAGTTTCGTGATGATTTGGCGGAAGATCAAAATCATCAGGAGTGATCGATAAAGTAGTATCAAGTTTTTCCCCAACTGTATAAAGCTCCTTCCTCTCTTTTAACTCCCTCAATCGCCAATTTCTAAGCGTCCAGGCATGTTTTGCAGTATCCCACTCGATCCTATCCGAAGATAATTTTGCGATTAACTCTCCGTCCTTTATGGTTTCCAAGGTGAATTGATATCCTGTATTTCCGGTTTTGAAAAACCTGCTCAGATAAGCATAAGAATCTGCTCCTACTTTAATATGAATATTTGGATCTGTAGAAGTCCTGGTTTTTTCCAAATAGGTCAACTTAAATTTCGTAACTCCTTCCGTAGCGACCGGTAGAACCCAACCATTTAAAAGAAAACTGATTCCTCCGATCATTATTGCGGCAAAAATAAATGGTCTAAGAAGTCTTGGAAAACTAACGCCACTACTTAAAATAGCAATGATTTCAGTCCTACCGGCCATTTTGGAAGTAATGAATATTACCGAGATGAAAACTGTAATTGGAGTAAGAAGATTGTTGAGGTACAATCCATAGTTCCCCATGTATTTCAAAACTTCTCTCGAAGGCACATCATTTCTGATATAAGCATCATTCTTCTCTGTGAAATCTAATACCAATACAATAAGAATCAGCATTATCACCACAAAAAAGTAGGTCTTCAAAAAATCCTTAATAATCAGTTTATCGAGAAGCTTCATTAACTAAAGTCTAATACTTACTTTTTTCACCATTTGATCTTTCCAAACGGAAAAATCACCTGCCAAGATATGTTCCCTTGCTTGTTTTACCAGCCAAAGATAAAAACTCAAATTATGGATGCTCGCAATTTGAGCTGCCAAAATCTCTTTGCAAATTACCAAATGTCTTAAATATGCCTTGGAATAGAACGTGCTGACATGACCTCCAATCGCAGAATCTATTGGGGAAAAATCTTCTTTCCACTTTTCATTTCTAATATTGATAATCCCCTCAGAAGTAAACAACATTCCATTTCTGGCATTCCGAGTAGGCATGACACAATCAAACATATCCACTCCCAACGCGATACATTCTAAAATATTAGCTGGTGTCCCGACTCCCATCAAATATCGGGGTTTGTCTTTAGGTAAGATATCAGTGACCAATTCGGTCATTTCGTACATCATTTCCGCAGGTTCCCCTACAGAAAGCCCTCCAATTGCATTTCCTTCCTGATTGGTATTGGCAATGAATTCAGCACTTTTTTGTCGAAGATCTTTATAAACGGAGCCTTGCACAATTGGAAATAACGTCTGATTGTAGCCATATTTTCCTTCCGTGGAATCAAATTGAGCTATACATCGCTTCAACCATCTATGTGTCATTTCCATAGAATTTCGGGCATAGTGATATTCACAAGGATAAGGGGTACATTCATCAAAAGCCATCATGATATCAGCTCCAATAATCCTCTGAATGTCCATTACATTTTCCGGCGTAAAATGGTGTTTTGATCCATCGATATGTGACTTAAACATCACTCCATCTTCTTTTATTTTACGTGTTCCGGAAAGCGAAAAAACCTGATAGCCTCCACTATCAGTAAGAATTGGCTTGGACCAACCATTAAATTTATGAAGTCCACCTGCTTTTTCCAGCACATTCAATCCCGGACGCAAATAGAGGTGATAGGTATTGCCTAGAATTATTTCAGCTTTGACATCATAAAGTAATTCTCGCTGATGAACAGCTTTAACAGAACCCGCTGTACCTACGGGCATAAAAATCGGTGTTTCTATTTCACCATGGTCCGTTTTTACAATTCCAGCCCTGGCCTTACTTTTAGAATCTTGATGAGATAAAGTGAACTTCATAAGTTAAAACGCAGACTTGTAGAGACATTCTGCAAATTGAATGATCTTGGCTACAAAAATATACGCTTATTCTTAAATGAGTTGCTGAATTTGATTTTATATTTGCCAAGCAAAACTGACCTATGGGCCTATTTTTACTTTGGTTTTTCTTCGGTATCGGAATATTGATCCAGGTCATTTACCTGCTTTTTATATTTGGACGTACTGCCTATTCTAAGCCTAGAATGGCTTCACCAAATCCTCAAAAAGAAGAAGGAGTTACCGTATTGATTTCAGCACACAATGAATTCCAAAATCTTAAGGTTCTGATTCCTAAGCTTTTTGAACAGGACTATCCACACTTTGATATCATGATTGTAAATGATAGATCGACAGATAGAACAAAGAGACTTCTCGAAGAAATGATGGCCATTTACCCAAAACTTCGATCTGTCACTATCAAGTATACTCCTAGCCATGTTACTGCCAAAAAGTTCGCCATTACACTGGGGATAAAAGTGGCTAAAAATGATATTATCCTTTTAACAGATGCAGATTGTATTCCAAATTCAAATCAATGGATCAGGAAAATGACTGCCCCTATCCGGCAGGAAGGTAAAACTTTCGCATTGGGATTTTCTGGATATGAAAAAGTAAAAGGTTTTCTCAATAATTGGATTCAATTCGAAACACTGATGACTGCATTATATTATGTGTCATTTGGGTTATGGAAAGCACCTTTTATGGGAATAGGCAGGAATTTATGCTACCGCAAAAGCTTTTTTATGGAAGTGAAGGCTTTCAAAGGGTTTTGGCATATCAACGGCGGGGATGATGATTTATTTGTCAACCAATACGCCACCGGAAAAAATACGGCTATTGTTTTAGACCCAGAGGCTAATACTACTTCTAAACCAAAAAGTACCTTTAAAGATTATTTGGTACAAAAAAAGAGACACTTACACGCAGGTAAGTATTACAGAGCTGGGGACAAGCAAAAGATTGGATTTTTCTCATTTTCACATGCTTTATTCTGGTTTTCAGGTCTAGGATTACTGATTTATTTCGGATTTGATCAGAGTTGGGAACAATTTTTAATTGTTTTTGGTATTATTCTATTGAGGTCTGTTATAGTTGTCAGCGTTTTTGCGTCAGCTAGTAAAAAGATCCAGGGAACAAAACCACCAAAAAATGCCTGGATACACGATTTGTTGTATTTAGGTTACTTTTGGGTTTTGGGAACCATTTCCCACCAGGCAAAAGATATCCAATGGAAATAAACGAAAGAGGTTTTTCAAAAAAAGCACTAGAAGACTTTGCTCTAATCGATAAAGCAGTTCAGAATAAAGATCAACAGGCCTATGCCAGCTTGATGAAGCGGTATAAAAAAGCTGTTTATTTCATGATTTTGAAGATGATCCGCGATGCAGATGATGCTGAGGATTTGACTATGGAAGCTTTTGCCAAAGCTTTTAAAAATCTAGATCGATTCAAAAAAGATTATACTTTTAGTACTTGGCTTTTTAGGATTGCTACAAATAACACCATCGATTTTATCCGAAAGAAAAAGCTCAAAACCATGAGTTTGAATAATACGCTGACGGATGACGGGGGAAATTCGGTGAACATTGATGTGGAGGATGACGATAATAATCCACAGGATGAATACATCCGAACGCAAAGGATTGAGATGGTCAGGATATTTGTAGATAAACTTCCAGCGAAATACAGAAAACTGGTTCAACTGAGATATTTCGATGAGTTATCTTATGAAGAAATCGCTCAAGAACTAGAAAAACCTTTGGGAACTGTAAAAGCTCAATTACACCGATCTAGAGAGCTTTTATACGAGATTGCTGCTGGAAAAGAAAAACACATCTAATGAATTCTGGAGTCGAACTTATCCAACAGTATTTTCCTGACCTTTCGGAAAAGCAAGTAGCGCAATTCACCTTATTGGAAGAACTCTATACAGATTGGAATTCTAAAATCAATGTGATCAGTCGCAAAGACATGGAACAGTTTTATATTCACCATGTTCTCCATTCCTTAGGCATTTCTAAAGTTATGCCTTTTCAACCTGGCACTAAAATCTTGGATATTGGTACCGGAGGTGGATTTCCTGGGATTCCATTAGCGATCTTATTTCCGGAAACTCATTTTCACTTGGTTGATTCTATAGGAAAGAAAATCACGGTAGTAAAAGACGTCGTGAAGCAATTGAAGTTGACCAATGTAGAAGCTCAGCAAGCTAGAGCAGAAGAATTGATCCGGAAATACGATTTTGTTGTCAGCAGAGCAGTAACCAGAATGAACAATTTTTATCCTTGGGTGAAAAACAAAATCCGAAAAGAAGACATCAACGAATACCCAAATGGGATTCTTTATCTGAAAGGTGGAGAGGTAGATGAAGAAATGGAAGAATTAGGAAAATCTTATGTGGTTTACCATCTAGAGGACTATTTTAAAGAGGAATTTTTTGAGACCAAAAAGGTCGTTTACATGCCTTGGGAAGACAAGCGATAAATTTCAGTTTTCTCCGACAATTTGCTCCAGAAGAACTGGCAGCTTAACGAGATTAGTCCTAATTTGAAGGCTCAATCTCTCAAGCTGTATGTATTTAATTTTTGATACCGAGACTACCGGTCTTCCCCGCGATTACAATGCTCCTATGTCCGATGTGGACAATTGGCCTCGCCTAGTCCAACTAGCCTGGCAACTGCATGATGCTAAGGGAAATCTGATCTCCAATCATAATTACATCATTCGCCCAGAAGGATTCACAATCCCCTACAATGCAGAAAAAGTTCATGGCATCTCTACAAAAAGAGCATTAAAAGAAGGTCATGACCTAAAGCAGATTCTTGGGATTTTTGAAGGTGATGTCCAAAAAACCCAATACCTAGTCGGACATAATATTGAGTTTGACATCAATGTGGTGGGTTCGGAATATATCCGAGCAGAGGCTACCATGCCCTTGACGACCGACTCACTTGACACCAAGGATATCTCCACTGAGTTCTGTGCACTTCCAGGAGGACGAGGCGGGAAGTTCAAATGGCCAACTTTGACTGAACTGCATCAAAAACTTTTCGGTAAAGGCTTCGGCGATGCCCACGATGCGGCCTATGATGTGGATGCTACAGCCAAGTGTTTCTTTGGTTTGATCACTCAGGGAGTACAGCCACCTATTTCCGGAGTTTCTTTAACTGAGGTGGTATACGAAGCGCCAAAATTAGAAGAGGCCAACTTTGCGCAAGCAAAAGACCTACAGAAAGCTGCTGCAAAAGACGTACTCAAGCAAGCAGGCAAAGTAGATATCTCGGATCTAACAGATGTGCCATTCTCACATTTACATGTGCATAGTCAGTATTCAGTACTTCAAGCAACTTCGGAAATTCCGGCCATGGTTGCTAGGGCAAAAGAGTTAGGAATGCCGGCTATTGCGATTACTGATCATGGAAATATGATGGGCGCTTTCCATTTTGTGAAGGAAGCGATGTCAAAAGATATCAAACCGATCTTAGGCTGTGAATTTAACCTCACCCGCGACCGAAAAAACAAAAGCAATAAAGACGACGGCTACCAAACAGTACTCTTGGCCAAAAACAAAGCAGGCTATCACAACCTCGCTAAATTGGCTTCCTATGCTAATATTGAAGGTTTTTATTATTTGCCCAGGATTGACAAAGAACTACTTGTCCAATACAAAGGCGACCTTATCGCCACCACCGGAGGCCTTTGGGGTGAGATCCCATTTTTGATTTTGAATGTCGGAGAAACTCAAGCTGAGGAGTCATTTCTATGGTGGAAAGAACAGTTTGGAGAAGACTTTTATGTGGAATTAAATCGTCATGGAGTCCCGGAAGAAGAAAAAGTCAATGAGGTTTTATTAGAGTTTGCACATAAGCATGGTGTAAAATATTTCGCTGCCAACAATTCTTATTACAGTCAAAAAGCAGATGCTAAAGCGCATGACGTTTTACTCTGTGTAAAAGATGGAGAGCTTTTCGAGAAACCTAAGAAATACATTGGGAAGCGTGGCAGGGAATTTCGATATGGCTTCCCAAATGATGAATTCTACATCAAGAGTCCTGATGAAATGAAAAAGCTTTTTGCTGATTTGCCAGAGGCTATAGAGTGTACACAAGAGATCGTAGATAAAATTGAAGGATATAAATTGGCAAGAGAGGTCCTTCTTCCAAAATTTGATATCCCGGAAGAATTCAAACATGCAGAAGATAATGAAGATGGCGGAAAGCGTGGAGAAAATGCATTTTTAAGGCATTTGACTTACGAAGGAGCTAAAAAGCGATATAAAGAAATAACTCCAGAAATTCAGGAGAGATTAGACTTTGAACTGGCGACTATTCAGAATACAGGATACCCGGGTTACTTTCTGATTGTGCAGGATTTCATTGTAGAAGCCAGAAAAATGGGAGTATCCGTCGGCCCCGGACGTGGATCGGCAGCAGGATCGGCAGTTGCTTATTGCACAGGAATCACCAACATTGACCCAATCGAATACAATCTCCTTTTTGAGAGATTCTTAAATCCAGATAGGGTTTCACTTCCCGATATTGATATTGACTTTGACGATGAAGGTCGCCAATCAGTCATAGATTATGTAATCAAAAAATACGGATCTAATCAGGTAGCACAAATCATCACCTATGGCACCATGGCTGCAAAATCGGCCATTCGAGATACTGCAAGAGTTTTAAATTTGCCTTTGGCTGAAGCTGGACGATTGGCTAATCTAGTTCCGGATATTAAACTAAAAGCTCTTTTTGGAATAGCAGGAAATAGAGCTGCACTTTCCGACAAATTGAAGGGGCAAGGAGAAATGATTGCCAAGGCAGATGAATTGATCCGGATTTCGAAAGGACAAGATGATTTGTCAAGAACGATCAATCAAGCGACCATGCTGGAAGGTTCGGTGCGAAACCTGGGAATTCATGCTTGTGGAGTGATCATTACCCCCGATGATATCACCAATTTCGTTCCTGTCGCTTTGGCAAAAGATTCGGATATGGTTTGTACCCAGTTTGACAACTCAGTGGTAGAATCAGCGGGACTTTTGAAGATGGATTTTTTGGGTCTCAAAACCTTGACCTTAATCAAGACCGCCATTCGAATTGTAAAAGAAAGACATGGAATAGAACTCGATGCAGACACTTTTCCGATCGATGATGAAAAAACTTACGAGCTATTCCAAAGAGGTGAAACCGTTGGTATTTTCCAATATGAATCTGCTGGTATGCAGAAATACATGCGTGAACTTAAACCTACGGTATTTGCGGATTTGATCGCCATGAACGCCCTGTATCGTCCTGGACCTTTGGCCTACATTCCTTCTTTTATCAAAAGAAAACATGGAACAGAGCCAATCGAATACGATCTGGACGACATGAAGGAATATCTGGAGGAAACTTATGGTATTACAGTTTACCAAGAGCAAGTGATGCTTTTATCCCAAAAACTTGCTGGATTCACCAAAGGTGAGGCAGACGTTTTGCGTAAAGCAATGGGTAAAAAGCAGAAAGATGTTTTGGATAAAATGAAGCCAAAATTCATAGAGCAAGCTTCTTCCAAAGGGCATGATGCCAAAAAACTATCAAAAATATGGACTGACTGGGAAGCATTTGCTTCTTATGCATTTAACAAATCTCACTCGACTTGCTATGCCTGGATAGCCTACCAAACAGCCTATTTAAAAGCACATTACCCTGCGGAATATTTAGCATCTGTATTGAGTAATAATATGAATGACATTTCCCAGGTGACATTTTTCATGGAAGAGTGTAAGCGGGCAGGAATCCCAGTTTTGGGACCTGATGTCAATGAATCAAAAAATGGGTTTACTGTAAATGCCGCTGGAGAAATCCGGTTCGGAATGGCTGCGATAAAAGGAGCTGGCTCAGCAGCAGTAGACGAAATCATCAAAGAACGAGAGGCAAACGGTCCATTCAAAAATATTTTTGAGTTTGCAAAACGGGTAAGTTCAAAAGCCCTCAATAAGAAGACCATGGAAGCACTGGCTATGGCCGGAGGTTTTGATTGCTTCAAGGAGCATCATAGAAGACAATATTTAGAAGCTCCCGACAGCGACTTGACCTTGATTGAAAAAGCAACAAAATATGCACAGAAAGTGCAGCAGGAAGAAGATAGCGCGCAGGTTAGTTTGTTTGGAGGAAGTGCGGGAAGCATGGATATTCCTATGCCCTCAGTGGCGCCGATGGAACCGTTTTCTCAGTTACAGCAACTCAACATCGAAAAAGAAGTAGTCGGACTTTATATTTCAGGTCACCCTTTGGATCAATATCGTCTAGAGATAGAATCCTTCACTAATGCAAATCTTCCGGAATTGAATGATCTAGAAAGTTTAAAAAACAAGAAAGAATTAAAAATCGCCGGTTCAGTGACCAGTTTTGCACATCGAACTACCAAAAATGGGAAGCCATTTGGAACCTTGACTTTGGAAGATTATCATGGTGGATTTACATTTTTTCTCTTTGGAGAGGATTATGTCAAGTTCAAGGAATATTTCATGACAGGCTGGTTTTTATATCTTTCTGGACAGGTAGTAGGTAAGAAATGGGCAGAAAATGAATTGGAGTTTAAGATCACTAATATCATGCTGCTCAGCGAAGTGCGAGGCAAAATGGTCAAAGGACTTCGAGTCAATATCGATTTAGACGATTTGACTTTGGACTTAATGGAAAAGCTAGAGGCTATTACAGAAAACTACAAAGGAGATGCTAAGCTCTATTTTGATGTGGTAGATCGAAGAGAGAATATAGCTTTGGAGCTTTTCTCAAAGAAATTCTCAATTGACCCTAGTGCCGAGATGATCAAAGAATTGAAAGAAATACCAGAAGTGGTTTATAAAGTAATTTGATAATAGCAGATAATTATAAATTTTGTCAATGAGCAATAGACAAAAAATTCAAATCCATCTGAACTTATTATTCTCCAATCGGCTTTTGCTCATATATTTGGAAAAATTAAGCAAATTTAAACTAAACATACAATGGGAAAAGCAATAGAAATCACTGATGCTAACTTTGAAGAAATAATCAAATCCGAACAACCAATCCTGGTTGATTTCTGGGCAGAGTGGTGTGGACCTTGTAAAATGATCGGTCCTGTGGTAGAAGAATTAGCAGGTGATTATGATGGAAAAGCCGTTATTGGCAAAGTGGACGTAGATGCAAACCCTTCTGTAGCTCAAGCTTTCGGTATCAGATCTATTCCGACTCTTTTATTCTTCAAAGGAGGTCAAGTAGTAGACAAACAAGTAGGTGCAGTCCCTAAAGCAGTATTAGCTCAAAAACTAGACGCACAACTTTAGTATTTAATTAAAATACCTTTTCTGGCCGCAAGGAAATCCTTGCGGCTTTTTTTTATCTTGATGGTTCGATGAATGAAAAATTAATTTCCTTAGAAGAGTTCTGGACTTTGCGCGAGCAACTTCCAATAATAGATGCGAGAAGTGAGGGGGAATTTTTGCAAAGCCACATACCCAATGCTTTCAATCTACCAATTCTTTCCACTGAGGAACGAGTAATCGTGGGAACACTTTATAAAGAACTCGGCTCCTTAGAAGCTACTTTAAAGGGCTTTGAGCTAGTAGGTCCTAGATTTCATAAAATCCAGAAAGAAGCAATTCAGAAATTCCCTAAAGGTAAAATCATCGTTTATTGTTGGAGAGGTGGAATGAGAAGTCAGATTTTATCTTGGCTCCTGTCTATGGTTGGATTTCAAGTTTTCAGGATAATAGGAGGATATAAAGCATATAGAAATTTCACCTATGAAGAAGTCCGAAAGAACTGGAAATTACTTTTGTTGGGTGGAAAAACGGGAGTAGGAAAAACCCGACTCTTGCTGGAGTTAGAGAGGCTGGGAGAGAAAATTTTGGATTTAGAAGCTTTGGCACATCATAAAGGATCTGCATTTGGTGCCATCGGTCAAAAGCCCCAACCAAGCGTGGAGCAATTTGAAAACCTGATGGCTGAGAAACTCCGGCTAATGGATTCTGAAAATTTCATTTGGCTGGAAAATGAAAGCAGAAGAATCGGGAAAATCATCATCAATGAGGAATTCTTTGAGTTGATGTCAAAGTCTCCTATGGTGGATATCAGAAGATCTGAAAAAGAAAGGATCCAATTGATTGAAGAAGAATATTCTTTTCTCCCGAAAGAAGAACTGATTGCCGCTGTAAATAGATTAAAAAAGAAATTAGGAGGTCTTCGTACTACAGAAGCAATAGAAGACATCATCAATGACAACCATCAATCTTGGATTGCAAACCTGTTGATTTATTACGATAAAACTTATCAATTTGACCTAGAAAGACATGATCCTAAATCGATTCAAATTCTTGACTTAACAGGAATTGATCTCACCGAATCATGCCAACTTTTATTGAAAACAAAAAACCACTTTGATGGAAAACTTACCAACTCGACTCACTGAATGGAGTGAAGGATCAGGATGCGGATGCAAAATCGCACCGGCAATTTTAGATCAGATTCTAACTTCCAGTGGATCATTTTCCCAAACTG
Organism: uncultured Algoriphagus sp.; assembly: GCA_965659625.1. Lineage (GTDB taxonomy): Bacteria > Bacteroidota > Bacteroidia > Cytophagales > Cyclobacteriaceae > Algoriphagus. The sequence goes on from CBFHWO010000026.1 coordinate 39,113, forward strand.
ATCCCAACCTATTAGTAGGGAATTCCGGGAAAGATGATGCCGCTGTTTATCAGGTTTCAGAAGACATAGCCTTTATCAATACCGTAGATTTTTTTACACCTATCGTGGATGATCCTTTTGACTTTGGTAGAATATCCGCTGCAAATGCTATCTCAGATGTCTATGCGATGGGAGGAAAACCAGTTTTCGCCAATGCAATTTTAAGCTGGCCAGTAGAAAAGCTATCACCTGAACTTGCGGCAAAAGTCATGGAAGGAGCAAAAAGCATTTGTAAAACTGCAGGAATCGAATTGGCTGGAGGCCATAGCATTGCCGCAAAAGATCCGATTTTTGGACTTTCGGTGAATGGGATCGTGCACCCAAGAAAGATCAAAACCAACCAAGGAGCTAAAGCTGGGGATATCATTTATTTGACCAAACCGCTGGGAATAGGCGTTTTGGCTACGGCATTAAAAAGGCAAAAAATACAGGAAAAGGATTACCTCAATTTAATTGATACCACTTGCAGATTGAATTGGATTGGGGAGGTAATAGGGAACCATGAAGAAGTGCATGCCATGACAGATGTAACTGGATTTGGATTACTGGGCCACTTAATAGAAATGTGCGAAGCTGCTGATATATCCGCTGAAGTTGAATTGCACAAACTTCCCTTGATCGATGGGATTCAGGAATACATCAATCAGTTTATTTTTCCGGACAACACGTACCGCAACTGGAATGCCTATAGTGCAAAAACCAAAGGAGTGGTTGGGATGGACTTAGTCAAACTTTGCGATCCACAGACCAGTGGAGGATTAATGCTTGCTGTCGATCCTGAAAACCAAACATGGTTTGAAGATGCGATGAAGCAGCAGAATCAAGTGATTTGGGAGATTGGTAAGTTTAAAGAGAAAAGTGAGTTTATTGTAGAAGTTAAATAAAACAAAAAAGTCGGCGATTTACCCGGTTTTTTTTTGTTACAATTTAGATCTTAAACCAAAGGAGAAACCCCTCCCGATACCATAAATTTCATCACATCGGAGCTTTTCACGCCAACGAGAGGAGTCACTTTATCTTTTGGCACCAAGAAAACATTTCCTGACACGTTATAACTGTGGGGAAAATAGACAGCAACCAAGTCTACTTCACCAATGATAGACATATCCTCTTGCGTGATAAATCCCAAACGCATCAAAGTATCACTGATTTGAACCTTCACAGGAGAAGAAAATTTCTTCTTATCCCCAACAAAAGCTCCCATCAAATCCTTGATACTTGAATAGATCAAATTCACTAAGGGAATTCTAACTAACCCCCTCTCCAAATAATCAAAAAGTGGTTTGGCAAAAAACAAACTGGCCAAATACCCTACAAAGGTAATTAATGCCAAAACGATCAAAATTCCGATTCCTGGTATTGGAACAGGGATCAGGTTATCCAAAAAAAGTATGGTTTGAAAGATGATATACCCAGTCACTACAAGAGGGGTGACAAAAAGCAATCCTCTTAAGAAATAAGATAAAATGCGCTTATACGTAAATGCCATGCTTATAAAATTAAAAACCCTGATTATTTCTCAATAATAATCAGGATTTAAATAAGGTTACTAAGAATAAAATCAAAATAATCAGTCAGGAAGAATTTTTACTTTCACGCTTCTATAATAGATAACAGAACCTGGGTCATGAGCTTGGAGAGCAATCGTACCATGATCTAATTTCTTTGTGCCAAGATCGCCTTCTCTATCTTCGCTTTCATCGTATTCATTGATGGTTTTGCCATTGACTTTTACAGTCACTTTATCTCCTTCTACGATGATATGCTCAGTATACCATTCATCATCATTGACAAAAGTTTCCCTTACATCCTTAAATGAATAGACACTTCCTGTTTTTCTCCAGTCGCCATGGGTTTGATTCACTTGAATCTCATGCCCAATATTTGGCCATCCAGTTTCTTGATATTGGGTATGGATGAAAATTCCTGAATTTGCTTGAGGCATAGTTTTCAATTCAACAATTACTTCAAAATTATTGAAGTCATGATTTGCTACTTCTCCCATATAAAACATATGTCCTCTAGGACCTTTTACTTTTAAAATACCATCTTCAATTGTAAAAGAGTCAGGGTTTTCGGAGATTTTCCAACCATCAAAATTCTTACCGTTGAAAAGTTCTACCCATTCTCCCGTTTGTGCGGACAATGACAGGGAAAGTAAAAAGAATACGAATAATGAAAATATATTTTTCATGATAATAGAGTTATTTAGGTTTGGATAGGAATTTAAAACCAATTTCTGAATAAACATAAACCAGTAAAATTTAAAAACCCCGAAGAATTATTTCTTCGGGGTTTTTATATGTTAAATGACCTTTTTTGAAAGTCTTACAAGTCAATCCCCATAAAGGACATAAAAGCAATTCCCATCAATCCCGTTAAAAGCATGGTAATCCCCAACCCTTTTAGACCATTTGGAACATTTGAATATTTTAATTTTTCTCTAATTGCAGCAAGAGCCACGATAGCCAAAAAGAAACCTGTGCCTGATCCAAATCCATAAACTGTAGATTCAGCTAACGTATAATCTCTTTGAGCCATGAAAAGCGATCCACCTAAGATCGCACAGTTTACAGCAATCAGAGGAAGGAAGATACCCAAAGCACCATAAAGTGCCGGAGCAAACTTCTCCACAACCATTTCCACCAACTGTACCATCGCTGCGATAATAGCGATAAACATGATGAATCTTAAGAAAGAAAGGTCAACAGAAGCAAGGTCTGCCATCACCCATGAAAGAGCACCTTCTTTCAACACAAACTCATTCAATAACCAGTTAACAGGTACAGTTACTGTCAATACAAAGATAACTGCAGCCCCTAATCCGATGGCTGTACTTACTTTTTTTGAAACAGCCAGAAAAGAACACATTCCAAGGAAGTAAGCGAAAACCATATTGTCGATAAAGATCGACCTAATACCTAAGTTAAATAATTCCATTTTTTTGCTGCTTTTTAGTGTTCAACATATCCTGTTTTGGTACGTTGTACCCAAATAATCAATCCAAGGATAATAAATGCACCAACAGGAGATACCATAAGACCATTAGTAGCCAGTTGGAAATCTGGGCCAAAAACGCCAGATATTGTATCAAATACCGGAATCCCGAAAACAGATCCTGACCCCCAAAGTTCTCTGAAGAAAGCTACCGTCAGGATAATCCAAGAATATCCTAATGCAGAACCTAAACCATCCAACACAGAATCATATGGCTTATTTCCCAATGCAAATGCTTCAAGTCTTCCCATTACGATACAGTTGGTAATGATAAGACCCACGAATACCGATAGTTCTTTGTACATATCATAAGCGAAGGCTTTTAACACTTCACTTACAAGAGTTACTAAAGTTGCCACTACTGCTAGCTGCACAATGATACGAACTCGAGAAGGGATGGTGTTCCTCATGATGGATATCACGAAGTTAGACATCGCAATTACGAAGATTACAGAGATAGCCATAACTAAGGTTGGCTTCATCTGTGTCGTTACTGCCAAAGCAGAACAAATTCCCAAAACCTGAATGGTTATTGGGTTTTCATCTACCAAAGGGTCTGATACTAATTTTTTACGGCGTTTGGAGAGTAAGGCCTCAGCGGGCTTCTTTGCAATCGCTTTTTCTATAGTTTCTGCACTCATATTGATTAATTTCAGTGAGTTGAGTTTCGGTTAAAGTGCGGCTACTGCCGAAGATGATTTTTTAGACTCAATATAAGCCTTGTAATGACTTAGGTAGTTTTTCACCATGTTATTGACACCTGTGCCAGTAATGGTAGCTCCAGACAAGCCATCAATTTTATGTGGATCTGAAGAATAATCTTTTCCTTCACCTTTTTGCATCTGTACGCCTATAAGTTCGCCAGATTCATCAAATATTTCTTTTCCCTGATATCTTTCCTGAACTTCAGGAGTTGTAATTCTTGCTCCTAAGCCTGGTGTTTCACCTGCGTGTGCAAACGTAACCCCACCTACAGTATTCATATCAGTATCCAAAGCTAGGTATCCCCAGATTGCATCCCAAAGACCCGCGCCATAAAGTGGAAGAATATATGATTTCACAGCAGAAGGATCGCCTTCTTCATGAAAAATAAAAACAGGATATAATCGCTCGTCTGCTGGCTTTTTATAATTTTTGGCTACGTCTACATTTTCTGCAGAAACAGCCACACCACCTTGCTCAGTAATTTCTTCCCCATTAATATCAACTACAGTTGCTCCGATATGGCTTCCGTAGTATTCATTTATTTCCTGAGGAGACATTGCCGCGATTTCCTCGCCACTGATTACAGCTCCTAGAATTTGCTTTTTCTTATCCAAAGCTATGGCTTCTTGCTGTCTTGGCCCTAGCAATTGAGCTGTACCAGAAAGCAGTAACCCTAAAACTACAGTTAGGATAACAGAAAAAGTAATGATATAAGTGTTAGACTGTTGCACGTTGTAACCTCCTTGTTTTGTTAGCTTTAACTACATAATAATCGATCAGCGGAGCAAATACGTTCATAAACAATACTGCAAGCATGATCCCTTCTGGGTAGGCTGGGTTTGTCACTCTTATAATAACGGTCAAGAAACCGATCA
>CBFHWO010000026.1:43901-50910 GCA_965659625.1 uncultured Algoriphagus sp.
GCAAATCCAGAAACTATAATTTTCCAACTTGCCACTCCGGTTCCAATCAAAATAACTGCTCCAACTAATGCCATCAATGTGGAAGTTTCCCCTATTGAACCAGGAACCCAACCCATAAATAAATTCATAAAACTAAAATCCCCTCCGACAGAGGCATTGTGAGCACTCAGAGCTTCTACAGCGGACTGAGTACCTTCTACTCCTGCATTATAAGCAACTGAAAGAGCAGTCGCTCCAGAAAATCCATCCACGGCTGTTGCGTCACTTAAGTATGTCCAAACTTGATCACCAGAGATCTGGGCAGGATAAGCAAAATATAAAAATGCTCTTGCAGTCATGGCTACGTTCAGAATATTCATTCCCGTGCCTCCAAAAACCTCTTTCCCAATCACTACTGCAAATATTGTTGCCAAAGCAACTTGCCATAATGGTATAAATGGAGGCATCACCAATGCGATCAGCATACCAGAAACCAAGTAACCTTCACTGATCGGGTGATTTCTAATGACACAGAAAGTAAATTCAGTCAATAGACCTACTGCATAAGAAACAATCAAAGTAGGAAGTACGGCCATGGCACCGAAGAGTGCTTTCTCAACCCAAGTCACTTCTTCACCTACTGCTAGAAAATGCTGATATCCTACATTCAAAATTCCGAAAATCAAAGCAGGGACCATGGCAATAACTACCGTGATCATTATTCTTTTTAAATCTACAGCATCTTTAATCTGGGCACCTTTTGCCTTTGTAGTCAAATCAGGAGCAAATGCAATCGTCCGATGTCCTTCGTAAAGAGTGTAGAATTTCTCCCACTTTCCTCCTTTTTCGAAATGCGGCTTTAGCTTATCAAATAAGTTTTGTAATGCCTTCATATTTTAACTATACATTAATAATTCAATCCCTTTTCTTACCATTTCCTGCAAATCGTTCTTAGAAGGATCTACAAACTCGCACAATGCGACATCTTCTTCTATGATTTCATATAGACCAAGCTCCTCCATCTCATCAAAATCTTCAGAGACAATTGCTTTGAACAAATAAGTAGGAAGAATGTCCATAGGAAGCACTTTTTCAAAAACTCCTGTGACCACGAAAGGTCTTTCTTCTCCGTGATTATTTGTATCTACTTTAAACGCCCCTTTATTCAAAAAGGAAAAAATCCCTAATGCCTTACTAAAGCTCAATTTGGTGGTAGTAGGCTTGATCCAACCTAAGAACTCCTCATAATCTCCTTCAGGAATCACAACAATCTGATTGTGATAATATCCTAAGAAACCATCTAAAGATATTTTTTCGCCAGTCAAAACATTACCAGAAATCACTCTAACATGACCTGAGTTAAGGTTTCCTTTTACATAAGTAGAAACGCATGCTCCAGAATAGGTTTTGACATAAGCCGTTTTGGTGAGCTCAGAACCTGTCAATGCCACAATCTTTGATGCGTCATAAACACCCTCCAAAAGCAACTTTCCTATTTGAACCACACCAAAAGGATTTACAGTCCAAGCTAAATCACCTTTATTGATAGGATCAAGGTGGTGAATCTGTATTCCTACATTACCTGCTGGATGTGGACCTGAAAATTTATTGATCTGTGCATTTTTTACATTTGCAAAAACTGAAGGAATAGTATTGGCACCATCTAAATTGAGGTGTACTTTTCCAGAAGTCAGTTTTGCTAAAGCATCAATCCCTGCCTGGAAATAGGTTTCTTCTCCCTTAAGTGTGAAACCATAATCTGCAGCCATAGGATTTGTATCAAATCCGGATACGAAAATAGCTTTAGGAGTATCAGTCGGGTTAGCGACTATTCCAAACGGTCTTTGAATGATGTTTGGCCAAATACCACTACCGGCAATTTTTGCAACCAATCCATCTCTATCTAGCGTGGCGAGACTAGCCTTACCGAGATCTTCGTGAGAAACAGTTTGATCAGCTAGAATCTTGATCTCAAGAAGTTTTCTCTTTTCACCTCTTTTGATTTCCACAACTTTACCGGATACAGGAGAGGTATAGATGACTTGATCCATCGCTTTATCGAACATGATGGGAGTACCGGCCTTTACGGTATCACCTTCGTTGACAAGTACTTTAGGTCTTTGAAGACCAATAAAGTCCGTCGGCTTAATCGCGAAGGTTTGAGCTGGAGAGAAATCTGCTAACTCCTGATTAGCCTTTCCTACCAGTTTGATGTCAAAACCCTTCTTAAGCTTCACTATTTTAGACATATCTGTTTTTGAACTATGAGCCTTTGAAAAACGCCCCAAATCTAATAAATACTATTTTTATTTAGGGGGTATCTGGATTATTATGTTTAACTTTTTAATAGAATGGTTGCCAAATATGTCTGAAGGCAATATATGATTCAGATCGGCAAAGCATTTTTTTCCATTGATTCTAAATGAGATTTCACCTGCTCCATTAGCCACATCGGTGTAGAAGTAGCACCGCAAACTCCCACATAATCCCCGGGAAGAAACCAATCAACATTTATTTCTGTCTCATTTTCAATAAAATAACTTCTCTTATTTTCATTGAGACATACTTGATAAAGTGCCTTTCCATTCGAACTCTTTTTACCGGAAACAAATAGGATCACATCATTTTCAACAGCAAATTTTTGGAGCTGAGGTTCTCTATTAGAAACTTGACGACAAATAGAATCATTGGCATTAAAGGGAACCACTTCACCTTTTGAATTGGCTTTATTGATCCTTTCTGCGATCTTTCCAGAAAGCTCATAAAATCCTTTGGTGCTTTTTGTGGTCTGGCTAAACAAGGTGACAGGTTTTGTATAGTCTACCTTATCTAAATCACTTTCTTCCATCACCACTACTGCCTTTTCCAATGTTTGTCCTGTCAGACCTATTACCTCAGCATGCCCCTTCTTTCCATATATTACTATTTGACCATTTTCTCTTTCCATTCGGTCAAATGCGGTCTTTACTCTATGCTGTAATTTCAATACTACGGGACAAGAAGCGTCAATTAATTCTATGTTATTTTCTATCGCCGTTCTGTAAGTTTCGGGAGGCTCTCCATGTGCTCGAATCAAAACTTTACAATCACTAAGTCCTTGCAATTCTTCTCTATCTATCACGACCAAACCTTTTTGCCGAAGGCGTTTTACCTCCATATCATTGTGCACGATATCTCCAAGGCAATATAACTTGTCGCTTTGCTCCATTTCATCTTCTGCCATTTTGATGGCAAACTCTACTCCGAAACAATAACCTGAATTCTTATCGATGGTTACCTGCATAGCTTTTTTTTTCAATGATTTGCTTTGCCTGACTGACAATTTGGGCAACTTGATCTTCAAAAGTCAAGTTACTTGTGTCAATTTCAATGGCATCAGATACTTTAATCAGTGGGCTTTCTTTGCGTGAAGAGTCTATTTGATCTCTTTCCGCCAGGTTATTTTTTATTTCTTCCAAATCTACCATTTCTCCCCTTTCCAGAAGTTCCTGCTGTCTTCTTATAGCTCGGGTTTGTAAATCTGCACTCATAAATACTTTCAATTCTGCATTAGGGAACACAACTGAACCTATATCTCTTCCATCCATTACCACCGCTTTATTTGTTCCCAATTGCTGCTGCTGGGCAACTAATTCCTGACGGACTTCTTTGATGGTAGCTACGTCACTTACTTTGGACGAAATCTTCATCTTACGTATTTCTTCCTCCACATTCAAACCATTGAGATAGGTCTCTTGTTTTCCGGTTTCTGGATTAATTTGAAAAGTGATTTTCAGGCTTTTCAAAGCCTTTTCAATTTCATGTGGATTAGAAAGAGTCACTTTTTTACTCAAAAAATGTAGGGTAGCAGCTCGGTACATGGCTCCAGAATCGATATAGGTGTAGCCCAATTCTTTGGCAACTGCCTTAGCCGTCGAACTCTTACCACAACCTGAATATCCATCAATAGCGATGACGATTTTACCCATCCAAAAAACCTGCTTTAATACGCTTTTTATTTCAGGCACAAATATAGTAGTTTTAATCTAAACCAATCCCCAGAAGCCCAAAGTCATTCAGATTTGCCAATTACTTTTGGAGAATTTTTAAAAACCATTCCATGATTATTACAGGTCAGCTTGTTGACATCCCAAAAAAATCCATTTATACTGCTTCGATTGAAATTCAAGGTGGAAAGATTCAAAAAATAAGCCCCCTAGAAAAGAATGAAAACCTTCCTTTTATCATGCCTGGGTTTATTGATGCGCATGTGCATGTGGAAAGCTCCATGCTCGTTCCTTCTGAATTTGCACGGTTAGCGGTGGTTCACGGCACAGTGGCAACGGTCTCCGATCCACATGAGATTGCAAATGTCTGTGGTATGCAGGGCGTGGAATACATGATTGAAAACGGGAACCAAGTTCCTTTCAAATTCTACTTCGGTGCACCTTCCTGCGTTCCAGCAACTCCTTTTGAGACTGCGGGAGGAGAAATCAATGCAGCAGATATTGAGAATCTGATGGCCAGACCTGAGATTCATTACCTAGCTGAAATGATGAACTGGCCCGGTACGGTGAATCGGGATGAGCTGGTGATGGAGAAAATCAGAATCTCCAAGAAATACGGCAAACCCATCGACGGACATGCTCCTGGACTAAAAGGAGAACTCGCGGAGAAATATGTAAGTGCTGGCCCAAGTACCGACCATGAATGCTTCAGGGCGGAAGAGGCTCTAGGGAAATTGAAACTAGGAATGAAAATCGCCATCCGGGAAGGTTCTGCTGCCAAAAACTTCGAGGCGCTGATTGACCTGATCGATGATTATCCTCAAATGATCATGTTTTGCTCGGATGACAAGCACCCGGATAATATAGCAGTTTCTCATATCAATGAGATGGCCGCTCGCGCTATAGCTAAGGGCAAAGATGTATTTGATGTACTAAAAGCTGCATGCCTAACTCCCATTGATCATTACTCCATGAATGTGGGGCAATTAAGAATCGGAGATCCGGCAGATTTAATTCTGGTTAAAGACCTAAAAAACTTCCAAGTCATCAACACATTTATAGATGGAGAAAAAGTGGCTGAGGATGGAAAGACGATGATTCAGCCAATCAAAAATGAGATCATCAATAATTTCAATACCTCTCTAAAGAAGTCAGAAGACTTTCAAATAAAAGCCAAAGGAAATAAAGTCAGAGTCATCGAAGCCTTGGATGGGCAATTGATCACGCCGGAAATCTCAGGTGAAATTCTGATCAAAGATGGATTTGCAGAATCGAATCTAGACGAAGACATCTTAAAAATCACCGTGGTCAATCGATACGAAAATGCTCCTCCAGCAGTGGCTTTTATCAAGAACTTTGGGCTGAAAACCGGGGCAATTGCTTCCTCTGTCGGACATGACTCACATAATATTATTGCAGTCGGCATCGACGACGAATCCATCTGCAAGGCAGTGAATCTTATCATCGAGGCAAAAGGCGGAGTTTCGGCTGTTTCGGGAGATCAGGAAGAGATACTTCCACTTCCTGTCGGAGGAATCATGTCTGATTCGGATGGCTATGAAGTTGCCGCTGCTTATACACGCATCGATAGCCTAGCCAAGGAAATGGGAGCCACACTGAACTCTCCTTTTATGACGCTAAGCTTTATGGCTTTGCTGGTGATTCCTGATTTGAAGCTGAGCGATAAAGGATTATTCAATGGGCAGAGATTTGAGTTTGAGGAGGTGTTTTTTTGAGAGATGGAAGACGGATACTTCGACTGCGCTCAGCACAAGTGACGAGGAACAGTCCACGGCAGGCAGGAATAGCCTCAATCTTCTAGAGAAACATATTCTAAGAAGCTCTTGCCTCATTTCTGCTTAAAAAATTTAGCAATTCAATTATGAGAAATACGGAAGGTAATATTTCATTTCAAATCCAAAAAGCCCATTCAATCGGAAGCATAGTGACGATGTTCTCATTTATCATCAATGCTTTTGCAAGTAGAATTGAGGAGTTAGACTTTCTAACTATTCCGCTGATCATCGTGGTGTGCTTAACAATTGTGGTGTCTACTTATTTCTTTTTCCAGAGCATCAAGCACAAAGACAAAATTGAAAATCCAGTCAGAAATAATATTGCCTTTATTTTCAGAATTGGGATAAATCTTGTGCTTTTAGCTCTTATTTTACTTTGAAAACCAAAGCAGACAAAATTATGGATGGCATTTTTTCATTTAATAATTATCCTTCAAAATTTAAGTCTGCCAATAGAATATTCAGCTTTAAAAAAACTCATTTCATCCTAACCTTCAATCAAATTATTAGTTTAATTTAACAACTAATTATAGACTGAATTTTAAGTACCTAATTATTGACTAAGTATCGCTTCGGAGCTTTAGCTCTTATTTTGATTTCTCTTTTGATTTCATCCATTCCTGCCAATGATCCTCTGGATAGGATCATTTCATCTTTTGACAACTATTTAACTGAAATCCCTCAAGAGAAAATCTATGTTCATTTAGACAGGGATTTTTATGCTTCGGGCGAAACGATTTGGTTCAAAACCTATTTGATTGCAGGACCATTTCATCAAGCCTCCACGCTTAGCAAAACAGTTTATGTTGAGTTGATCGATAATGAGGGTGAAATCATACAACATCAGCGAATATTTTCTCCGGATGGGTTTTCTTCCGGGCATATTACCTTGATAGATTCCATTACTCCGGGAAGCTACCTTTTGAGAGCCTATACCAACTGGATGAGGAATTCGGGGGAGGATTATTTTTTTCATAAACAAATAAATATACTGGACGGTCTAGAACCTGTAGGATTAGATGAATTCTCTGAGGAAATTATAGACCTTCAGTTTTTTCCGGAAGGAGGAAATCAGGTGGACAGATTGATGAATAAAGTGGCTTTCAAAGCAATTGGCAAGGATGGTCTAGGCCGAAATGTAAAAGGTGAAATCCTGGAAGACGGAAAAGTCATCAAGGAGTTTGAAAGTACTCATCTGGGCATGGGACTATTTGTTTTCATCCCTGAAAGAGGAAAAAATTATCAAGC
>CBFHWO010000027.1:0-46900 GCA_965659625.1 uncultured Algoriphagus sp.
ATCGAAGATTTCAAAAAACGATTTTGGATTTCATTAGTGATCACCTTACCAATAGTAGTCCTTGCACCGATGATTCAGAGCCTTGTAGGGTATGAATTCAGATTTGACGGTGATAGATACCTACAGTTTGCACTTTCATCAATAGTCTTTTTTTACGGTGGCTGGCCTTTCTTAATCGGCATGGTCGATGAATTGAAAAAGAGGAAACCAGGTATGATGACCCTGATAGCATTGGCTATTTCGGTAGCCTACTTCTATAGCTCCGCAGTGGTATTTGGCTTATCAGGAAAAATGTTCTTTTGGGAGCTCGTCAGTTTAATCGACATCATGTTGCTGGGGCATTGGATAGAAATGAAATCTGTTATGGGCGCATCAAATGCCTTGCAAGAACTTGCAAAGATGATGCCCTCCGAAGCAAGGAGAATTAAGGACAATGGAGAATCCGAAGATGTACCCATTGCAGAGCTAAAGTCTGGAGACACCATTCTGGTGAGGCCAGGTGAGAAAATCCCAGCTGACGGACAGGTTCTCGAAGGAAGCAGTCATGTAAATGAATCCATGCTTACCGGGGAGTCCAAGCCTGTAGCCAAGCAAAAAGACGATGAAGTAATAGGTGGGTCAGTAAATGACAACGGTGCGCTGAAAATAATGGTGAAGCACACCGGTGAAGATTCGTATCTGTCCAAAGTAATCGGGTTGGTGACAGAAGCGCAAAAGACAAAGTCAAACACCCAAAATTTAGCAGATAAAGCAGCGGGATGGTTATTTTACATCGCTTTGGCAGCAGGGATTATCACGCTGGTAGTATGGTTAAGTTTAGAAAAAGACTTCAATTATGCGCTGGAGCGAATGGTAACTGTTATGATAATCTCCTGTCCCCACGCATTGGGACTGGCAGTACCATTGGTCGTTGCGATTTCCACCTCTGTATCGGCCAAGCATGGCTTATTGATTCGCAACAGGACAGCTTTTGAAAACTCTAGAAAACTGACCACCATCATATTTGATAAGACTGGAACCTTGACAAAGGGGGAATTTGGAGTGACTCGATTCAAAAGTGTAAATGCAGAAACTGACGATCAAGAATTACTTGCCATCGCAGCTGCTCTTGAAAATAATTCTGAGCATCCTATAGCTGCTGGAATAGTTAGGAAATCCAAAGAACTAGATCTGAAACTTGACAAGGCAGAAAACTTCCAGAATATCACTGGAATGGGTATAGAAGCTAATCTCAATGAAAAAGAAATCAGCATTTTAAGCCCTGGAGGATTAAAACAAAAAGGAATCGAACAACCAGAAGGAGCTTTTAAAACAGAAGACGAAACTGTGGTTTTTGTTCTTTCGGATGAAAAACTAATCGGCTTCATCGCATTGGCAGATGAAATTCGAGAGGAATCCAAAGAGGCAATAGATACCCTCAAAAAGCAAGGGATAAAAGTTCTTATGGCAACAGGGGACAATGAAATAGTTGCAAAGGCTGTAAGTGAAACGCTGGGTTTGGATGGCTACTATGCCGAGGTAATGCCAGAAGACAAGCAAAAGATTATTAAAAACCTTCAGGGGAAAGGTGAATTCGTCGCAATGACCGGAGATGGAGTGAATGATGCACCTGCTTTGGCTCAGGCAGATGTGGGAATCGCAGTGGGCTCAGGAACTGACGTTGCTGCTGAAACTGCCGATATCATTTTGGTCAATAGTAATCCAAAAGACATTGCCAATTTAATCCTTTTCGGGACGGCCACTTACAGAAAAATGATGCAGAATATCTGGTGGGCGGCAGGCTACAATATCGTGGCAGTACCTCTGGCTGCAGGAGTATTAGCAGGTGTAGGAATTATTCTTAGCCCTGCAATCGGTGCAGCTTTGATGAGCCTCAGTACTGTGATCGTAGCACTTAACGCACAATTATTAAAAAGACAAATTAAATCCTAAATAAACGTGCTTTACTTATAATTCCCTGTGAGCAACTAAATCAATTAAGTAACCAATTTAAAATTCAAAATTATGAAAACTCAAAAATCAATTTTATCGCTGGCACTCATTGCCGGACTGGCAATTTCCCTTATCGCCTGTGGAGAGAAAAAACTAGATGACCACGCTGAAGGATCAGAAGAACATAACCATAAGGCTATGTCTGAAACTATGGAAAATATGGATCAAGAAATGACCATGGCCGGAACTGCTTCTAAAACAGAACTTATTAACGAATACTTGGAAATTAAGAAAGCTCTAAGTGCCAACAACAAAGAGGATGCTGCCAAAGCAGCATCCAAACTTGCTGAAAATGCCAAAACGATCTCTTTCGATCAGGTATCTACTGATAATAAAACAACTGTAAATGAAATTCTTGAAGTTATTCAAAAACACAGCGAACACATTGCCAAAAGTGAAATGGATCATCAGATTGAACATTTTCAGGCCATGGGTAAGGATTTTGAAGATCTACTGGCCATTGTAGGTTCGGACAGAAAACTTTATGAGCAATACTGCCCAATGTACAATAATAATGAGGGGGGTATGTGGCTGAGTGATTCAGAAGAAATTGTTAATCCTTTGTTTGCTGGAAAGATGCAAACCTGTGGTTCTGTTAAAAAAGTAATTGACGTCGGGTGAAAAAGGCAACCTTGGTTTACTTGTTTATACTCATAATTGTATTGGTGGGAATTCAATTCATTCCCACCAACCACAATCCAAACATACCTGCAGGTCCAGATGACTTTCTGATTCTCAATAATACCCCAGTCCAGATAGGAAAGATGCTTAAAACATCGTGCTACAACTGTCATAGTGAACAGATCAACTACCCTTGGTACAGTAATTTTCAGCCAGCAGGCTGGCTATTAGATAAGCATATCCGAGAGGGAATGGCAGAGTTAAATTTCTCAGAATTTGGTAATCTATCTGGGCGGATGAAAAAGATGAAATTGGAAAGTATGATCAAACAAATTGAGCAAGAAAAAATGCCTATCCCTTCTTATACACTGATTCACAGAGATGCAATATTGTCTGATTCTGAACGGAAGGAGCTTACAACTTATTTAAAAACTCTGAATTAACCCTAAAATCTACATATGGAGAGGCCTCTTGGATAGATTAAAAATAGATCGCAAAAATGAAAAATATACTCAATAACAAGCTTGTAATGCTTGTCACCGTATTGGTGGTAGGAATAGCTGTAGGCTGGCTGACTAAACCAGATACAGCTCCGAACATGGAAGTGGATGAACATGATCATGTAGAATCGATTGCAGGAATACCTATTACGTACACATGCTCCATGCATCCTCAGATAAGACAGAATGAACCAGGTGATTGCCCTATCTGTGGAATGGATTTGATCCCTCTGGAAAATGAAAATGCAGAAGCTGACCCAATGGCTATCACAATGTCTCCTACTGCTATGCAATTGGCAGGTATCCAATCATTGGTCGTTGGAAATTCTTCAAGTGACAAGTCAATAAGGCTCAATGGAAAGATCCAAGCTGATGAACGCCAAAACTATACCCAGTCAGCCCATATTTCTGGGAGAATAGAAAATCTGACAGTTAACTTTACAGGAGAGTATGTTAAAAAAGGTCAGACTTTAGGACAACTCTATTCTCCGGAATTGGCTACAGCTCAAGAGGAATTGTTTCAGGCTCAGAAAATTAAAGATTCTCAGCCTGCACTTTTCGCTGCTGCAAAATCAAAACTGAAAAACTGGAAATTAACAGATGGTCAAATTGATCAAATTCTGGCAACAGGAAAAGTAACTGAACAGGTACCAATTTTAGCTAATGTTTCTGGATACGTGACTGAGAAAATGGTGAATCTGGGTGATTATGTAAACCGTGGAGAGCCTATCTATCAGATCGCTGATCTCAGCAAAGTTTGGGTGCTGTTTGATGTTTATGAGTCAGAATTACAATGGATTAATAAAGGTGATGAGATTGAATTTACTGTGCAGTCACTTCCAGGAGAGACTTTTACAGGAAAGGTTAGCTACATAGACCCCATGGTCAATCCTCAGACTAGAGTTGCGAAAGCAAGGCTGGAACTGAGCAATTCTAACCTGAAGTTCAAGCCGGAGATGTTTGTTTCAGGAAAAGTTGAGAGTGAAGGTTCCTCAAAGGATAATAGCATTGTGGTGCCAAAAACTGCGGTAATGTGGACTGGAACCCGTTCAGTAGTATACGTTAAGACAGCTACCAATCAGTCCGTAACCTTCCAACTGAGAGAAGTGACTCTAGGCCCGGCTCTGGGGGATCATTATCAAATAGAATCGGGGTTGTTGCCAGGAGAAGAAATAGCAGTGAATGGCACATTCAGTATAGATGCCGCTGCCCAATTGGCAGGAAAACCAAGCATGATGAGTCCTGATGGAGGTTCAGCAATGTCTGGGCATAATCATGGCGGTATGGCAATGCCTGTTTCAAATACCTCAGCTACTGCAAATCCCGAATTCATATCTCAAGATGCTAAAAATGTGTTAAAGCCTCTTTTTGATAGCTATTTTGAGTTAAAAGATGCCTTGACCCAAGATAAGTTAACAACCTCTTTGAACTCCGCAAGGAAAATGAAATCGATCATTTCAAAAGTAAACATGAGCAAATTCAAAGGTGAATCCCATATGAGTTGGATGAAATATGAAAACAATCTTAAAACCCATCTTGATAAGTTTGTTGAGCAAAAATCACTTGATGAGGTGAGAAAAAACTTCCTTAATATTTCTGATGAAATGGTATCAATGGCAGAGAAATTCCATCCCTATCCTTCAAAAATATATGTTCAACATTGTCCTATGGCAGATAGTAATAGAGGCGCAGATTGGTTAAGTCTCCAGGATAAAGTAGTCAACCCATATTTCGGCCCTTCCATGCTTAGCTGTGGGGAAGTAATTAAAATAATCGACTAATTGCACGAATCCAACTTGTTAAAAATCAATTTTTATTCGTACACCTCGTACACCTCGTACCCCTCGAACCGTACGAATTTTACGAGGTGGAAATGAGAGTCAAAACCATTCAAATGAATTCAATTCTGAAAAACGCTAAAACATTCAAATATGCAGAAATTTCAAAGGTTCATTTTCTGATTTAGACCATACAGAAAACAGGTTCGTTTTCTGCTTTTCACATCAAAAAGAAAAAAGATCATTCAAAAACCAAAAACACAAAATGGGGTTATACGGCGATTAGGGCTACATTTGAAGGGGTTCAAAATGATACGATTCAAATAAATTTAAAATAGTAAAAGCAAAATGAACCTGTCCCAGTTTTTGTCCCAGTTTTTCTATAACTGACTGAAAAACAGACTAAGTTTGTAGCGCTGTTCCCGCTACTATAAAGGATACTAGAAATGGTGTCCTTTTCTTTTTTAGATCAATTGATTTTACAAATCCTTCAATCCATATCTGACATAAGCGAATTTGGTTCCTTCAGGATTCCAGGAAGGTACATTGATCGTTCCCTGACCACCATAAAATTCCTCAGTCAAATCTTTTACTTCCTTGGTGTTCAGATCAAGCAGTCGCAATTTTACCTGTCGACCAAATGGATGGGATTGTTTTTGATCTTCCAGGTAGGTAATAATAGTTGCTACCTTGTTATTAGGTGAAATATGGGCAAACCAATTGGAGTGATTATCAAAAGTCATTTGTTCTGGATCTGAACCGTCTGGCTTCATTCTCCAGATTTGCATCATTCCAGATCTATATGAATTGAAATAAATATACTTTCCATCAGGGGAATATTCAGGGCCATCATCAAGCCCTTCATCTGTTGTCAATCTGATCTCTTCTCCTCCATCACTGCTCATTTTATAAACATCATAATTTTCATTCCTGGGAGCACAATACACGATGTATTTGCCGTCTGGCGAAACTCCATGCCAATAAGAAGGGGAAAGTGGTGTGATCAGGCTGGGGTTTCCACCCTCGGATGCTACTTTGTAAATATAGGAGCCTCCCCTCTCTACATCAGGCTTTCCGCTGGAAATAAATAAAGTCTTCCCGTCAAATGAATACCCGTGATCATTGTTTGCTTTTTGGATTGGTCCTGTATCCAAAATCCCAAGCTTTTCTCCACTAGGACTCACCTTTTCTAGCTTACCATTGCTGTTAATCAACAGATATTTTCCATCTGGAGACCAGTTTGGGGCCTCGAAGTGCCGTTCTTCTTTGAGAATCAATTTGGACTCGCCACTTTGCATATCATAGATATAAAGCGAACTAATGACTTGTTTGCCCTCAGGGATTTGAGCAAGAAGCATATTACTTATAGAGAAAAAGAATAAGATTAACCTTTTCATGGATTTGGCCTTTTTTAGATTTTTAAAATTAGTACTGATCCACTTTGAAGATACTAAAATGATCTATCTCTTTAAAAAGCATATTTTGAATATAAACCGAAAAACAAAACTTCACGTAAGCATTTTTTAAGAGAATCTTAATAATTGTTGAAGGAGTCTCTAATGGAAATTTTTTGACCTTGCATCAGCATAACTATACAGACTACTATTATGGAAGATAAAATTTCAAGAAATGAGTTCTTAAAATCGTTAGGATTTAAAGGTGCTTCTTTGTTTGCAATCTATTGTGGGGCATCAGCTGTGACTTCCTGCATCAATGAAGCAGGAGGAGATCCCTCTGGTGGAACTGGTTTAGATTTTACATTAGACCTTACTGAACCAGCAAATTCATCTTTAAACACTGTTGGCAACTATCTTATAGTGAATAAGGTAGTGATCGCCCGAGTTACGGCCGATGCCTTTGCTGCAGTTACTCAAGTCTGTTCTCATGAAAATAAATCCAAAGTCATTTATCAAGGATCAGTATTTTATTGTACAGAGCATGGAGCAAAATATACTTTGGAAGGAGAAGGCCTTAATTCAGAAGGTAGAAAAGGAATAAAAGCTTACAATACTGAGTTTACCGGAACATCACTCCGGATTTATGCCTAATTTTAGTTGAATCTTCAGCCAAACGAACCATGTTCAAAAAGACACTTTTAGGTTTTGCTTTTGCAATGATTTCTTCTGCAGCTTTTGCACAAGATGATTTATTGAATATGCTCAATGAGGATCTTTCAAAAGAAATAGTTTACACTCAAGCAACCTTCAAAGCTTCCCGTCTTATTAACGGACAAACCATAGAAACTGTCTCGAAAAAGCATCTAAACTTCTGGATTTCTCACAGGTTTGGTTCTGTAAATAGTGGGTTCCTATCTAATTTCTTTGGTCTTGATGAAGCCAGGATCAGATTGGGTTTAGAATATGGACTGACTGATCAATTTCTAGTAGGGGTGGGCAGAAGCTCAGAAGAAAAAACCTATGATTTTTACGGCAAATATAAATTATTGAGGCAATCCAATGCTTTCCCTTTTACTCTTTCGGCATTTGGGAGCTTGGCTGTCAACACCATGCCTACAGGATACATTATGAATTCAGGAAGTGAAATGATATTTTACAATAACAAGGAGCGGTTGACTTATACGACTCAGGCATTAATTGCCAGAAAGTTCAGCGATAAGTTTTCATTCCAATTGATGCCAACTTTCATCCATATCAATAAGGTAGAAGATCAGAATTTTGAAAACGACCTTTTTTCTTTAGGGATGGGAGGAAGGTATAAGATTAGTTCGAGAGTTACTTTCTCGGTGGAGTACTATTATAATTTTGTAGATAGAGATGCTTATCAAATGGAAACAGGGAATCCTTATCCCTACCATAATTCTCTTTCACTGGGATTTGATATCGATACGGGTGGCCACGTATTCCAGTTTCACCTTACCAATGCTAGAGGTATGATAGAAAGACATTTTATTGCATTGAATACTGGTACATGGGAAAATGCCGATATTTTTTATGGATTTAATATTTCCAGGACCTTTAGTTTTGACAAAGGTCGTTGATCACAAAACTTATGAAAATGAAAAAAATATATTTGATCATAGTATTGTGCTTCTTCAGCTTTATTGTAAGTGCGCAAACCTTATATTCTACTAATAAAGGGCAAGTTTCGTTTTATTCGGATGCGCCTCTCGAAGATATAGAAGCAATAAACAAAGGTGTCGCAGCGATTATAAACGCGGATAATAATGAGATTGCAGTTCAAATGCGAATCCTCGATTTTGAGTTTCCAAACAAATTGATGCAGGAGCATTTCAATGAAAATTATCTAGAAAGCGAAAAATATCCCACAGCTGTTTTTAAAGGGAAATTTAAAGAATCCATAGATGTTAAAATCTCCGGAACTTATGCTGCTACAGCTGAAGGTACCATGACTATTCATGGAGTCTCCAGATCAGTGAGTATACCGGGGACCATAGTTTCTGAAGGAAATCAATTGAAACTTGATTT
This sequence comes from uncultured Algoriphagus sp., assembly GCA_965659625.1. GTDB lineage: Bacteria > Bacteroidota > Bacteroidia > Cytophagales > Cyclobacteriaceae > Algoriphagus. The sequence goes on from CBFHWO010000027.1 coordinate 8,338, forward strand.
TAAATTTCCAGTCACTTTAGAGGATTATAAAGTGGATATCCCGACAATAGTATTTAAGAAAATAGCCCAAGTTGTAGACGTGACTGGATCTATGACATTGGAAAAGAAGTGACGGAAAAGAGTTTTGAGAGGCGAAGCTTAGTGTTTTATTGAATCGGTATGTAAAGGGAATTAACTTTTAATTTATCGTACGAATGATACGTCTGTTAGAACAATTTTCTCTTTTTCTTTTGGATTCCATCAATAGAATATTTTCCAGGGCCCATCACAAGAATAGCCAAAAACAGGACAAAGAATAATAATGGCTTTTCTTTCGTTCCAAAAGGGTCATCAGCATGAGCGTAAAAAGCTGCTGTGAGCATAGTGAGCATTAAAGGAATGGTAGCAAGCCGAGTCTTGAAACCGATTATTACCAAAAAGGCGCAAATTACTTCTGCAATCACAGCAAGTGTCAAAGAAATCTCCGGTCCCAATCCAAAAGGGTCATGAAATTTCACAGGTCCTTCGCCAAAAAGCCTTCCTATCTTTGGGATCCCGTGAGTTAGCATCATAGCGCTTGCGCAAAGACGGATTAGTAATTTTCCGGCATTTTTAAAAATCGAGTCATTCATAGCAGTTGAATTTTCATTTCCAGTCACTAAGATAAAATTCTAAAGGTTAATTAGAACTAGATTTATAACAACTGCAATATTTTTTTAACCATCGGTATAGATTCTAATTTTCATGAAAATTTTTATTTCATGGAATGAACGCCACTTTAAAAATGCCAACAATTAGATTTTCTCAATTTGGGGTAAAAAAGTTGGGTTTTTTAAATCACTACTGTCCGACTAAAATAGAATAGTCGGACATTTCTTTTTCTAGCAGTCCAATTTCGGGGTTTTTCGGTTTGTTTTGAAAAGTGAAGCCCCCTAAGTTGGGAATAGGTCCATTTGGGCTGATTTTGCCAGTCCGTCTTTGAGTTCTTTTTCGGGGTTATTCAGAAAGTTGGTCAAGTGAACGTAGCTGGACAGGTGGAACCTGACGATTGCTACCATGTTGGAGAAAGCCCAGGATTTTTTGAGCTGCTTTCGCACTACTTCCATCAGCAGCAAGGAGATCAGGGCACACCAGATCTGGATTTCGATCGCATTTTGGTTGTCGCCCAAGAAGTATTTGAGCGGAAAGTTTTGCTTGAGTTTTTTGAACAGCAGCTCGATTTGCCATCGGTGCTTATAAATAGCGGCTACCGTGGCGGCTTCCAGTTCCAGATTGTTGGTCAGGAAGATGAGTGGTTTTTGGTTCTTTTGGTCCCAATAGGCAATTCTACGGAGTTTGAGTCGATGTTTTTCCTTGTCCACGGTGTACTGGACAGTGATGGTTTCATCCTTAAGGATTTCATGGTCTCGGTCTTCGGGCAGTTCTATTTCTTCCAGACTTTCAAACTTTGCATTGTTCTTCATTCTGGACACAAAGAAAATCCCCCTGTCGGTCCATTGGGCATACTGGTGATAGTCCGTGTATCCCTTGTCCATGACCAGATAGGAGCCTTCCGGCAGGTTGAGGTACTTCAGGAAGGTGTGGTCGTGGCGGCTTCCTTCTGTAAATCTGACCAGACAAGGCATCAGTTCGGCTGCATGAATCATCACATGGGCTTTGATGCCCCCTTTGTTTCTTCCGTCTTTTCGGGGTCTTCCTGCTACCTTGAGGATATCTTTGAACAGGCTGATGACGGTCGAATCCACAATGAACAGTTTCTGAATCACTTCAATGTTGAGTCGGCTGTCCGGCAAAAGACCCCTGTACTTCTCAAAAAGTGACAGGTAAAGGGATCTGAACACCTCACTAGGCCGTTTCTTGTTCCCGTCCGAGATGGTAGACCTGCGTGGGGCTTTGGGTATTCCGATATGAATGAGTCGGTTCTGCCAAGCCAAAAGGCCCGTAGACAATTCCCTGAGCGAGGTGGCTCCGCTAAAAGAACAGTACAACATCGTGACCAGATGCTGCCAGGTATCAAAGCTTTTGTAATACCGATCTGATTGGTTTTTAGAAACCACTTTGGACAAAATACTCTTATCGATCAAAGAAAGAAGTTGAGAAAAAATCGGCTGTCCGAAGAAATGTGTATTTTTCATCCGCTGTAATTTGAAGTTGTGGTAAACCTAAAATACAGCAAAAAGGGTAGGCTTCTCAACAGAAGCTTACCCTAAATTTTAAAACCGTTTCTCGGACAGTAATGTTTTTAAATAGTAAATCAAAAGAAGATTGAGCTATCACTGCCAGCTTGTCACCTTCAAAAAGAAGTTCTAAGAGAAAGTTGTACCTTTTGATGGATTAATTTTAATTATTCCAATAGATCAATTGTCTTTGGTACCAGGCCTTTTTCGGTACGAAGGTTGTATATTCAATAGGGTTAAACATATTATTTGAGCTATTTTATCAAGTTTATAACCTCTAAATAATTAAAATTCAATTCTGATTAGTTTTTGAAATGAGTATTCAGACGGAAAATTCATTTCAGGGAAAAATCAATTTATTATAAAAAAGTAAAAATGTCTAAGCAAAGAATTCTTATCAAATATGGTGGGAATGCGATGGTCAATGCTGAATTACAGCATGAGATTTCGAAGCAAATTTTTAAACTACAAGAAGCGGGAAATGAAGTCATCATGGTGCATGGTGGTGGCCCTTTCATCAACAAAGCCCTCGAAAAGGCAGCTATAAAATCCCAGTTTGTGGATGGACTTAGAGTCACTGAAGAGATTGCTTTCACAGAAATTCAAAAAGCACTGATCGGAGAAGTAAATGCCAATCTTGTTTCGATTTTAAACTTCAATATGGTTAAGGCTATAGGTTTGTCAGGAAAAGATGCCGGAATGATAAAAGCTAAAAAATACCATCATTATCAAATCGATGGTCAATTGAAAGATTTAGGCTTGGTTGGTGAAATCACAGAAATAGATGGTACGTTAATCAATATTCTTTGCAAAGAAGGGTATGTACCCGTGGTGGCATGTATCTCTGATGGATCTGATGGAAAAAGCTACAATATCAATGCTGATATTTTTGCAGGAAAGCTTGCAGCCGCTATTCAGGCAGACCAGTTTATGGTGCTGACTGATGTAGATGGATTGTTCTTGAAATTTCCAGATCCAGCATCAATCATTCGCAAATTGAATGAAAATGAAGTAAATGAGCTTATAGGTACTACTATTCAAGGGGGAATGATTCCAAAAATCCAATCGTGCCTATTGGCTTTAAAAGAAGGAGTAGGAAAAGCCATTATTCTTAATGGAACTAGACCAGAACAAATTGCAAATTATGCAATAGATGGAGAACGATTTGGGACAACTTTAACACTTAAATAGACTATGAATAATCTAGATTTATATACTAAGGATAAGGAAAATTATTTACCGACTTTTAATCGCTTTCCTTTAGCTTTCATCAAAGGAAAGGGAAGTCGGCTTTGGGATGCAGACGGCAAAGAATACATAGATTTATTGGCGGGGATTGCAGTCAATAATGTCGGGCATTGTCATCCAAAAGTCGTTTCAGCTATTCAAAAGCAGGCTGCCGAATTGATGCATATTTCTAATTTCTTTGTAAGCCCGCAGCAAGTTGCACTTAGTGAGTTGCTAGTGAAGATTTCCGGACTTGACCGTGTATTCTTGACCAATAGTGGAGCTGAGTCTGTCGAGGGAGCGATCAAAATAGCAAGAAGATATGCCCATAAACATGGGAAAGGAGGCAAAGTTGTCTCCATGGTAAACTCATTTCATGGAAGGACACTAGCTACTATTGCTACAGGTCAGGCAAAGTATCAACAAGGATTCGGTCCAATTCCTACTGGTTTCGCACAAGTACCTTTCAATGATTTAGAAGCAGTAATTGCTGTCATGGATGACGAAACTGCTGCGGTTATTTTAGAGCCTATTCAAGGAGAGGGAGGGATTATTCCTGCCGAAAAAGCCTACTTAGAAGGACTTCGTAAAGTTTGTGATGAGAAAGGGGTTTTATTGATTTTTGATGAAATTCAATGTGGAATTGGTCGAACTGGAAAGTGGTTTGCGAAAGACCATTTTGGAGTACAGCCAGATATCATGACTTTAGCCAAAGGCTTAGGAGGTGGAGCACCTATCGGTGCAGTTTTATGTAATTCGAAAGTTGCTGATGCCATCGAGTTTGGCGATCACGGAACCACTTTTGGAGGCAATCCTCTAGTTGCGGCTTCTGCAATCGCGACTATTGAAGTTATTAATGAGGAAAAACTTTGCAAGAAAGCTACTGAAACAGGAGAATGGCTAAAAGGCAAATTGGAAGAACTTATTGAAAAACATGAGGAGTTAGAGTCTGTCCGAGGAATTGGTCTAATGCTTGGAGTGAAAATGAAATCACCTGGAGCACCACTGGTGAAACGGTTCCTTGAGGAAGGAATTGTGGCCAATGCAACTGCGGTAAATGTTTTAAGATTGGTTCCTGCTTTGAATATTCATAGAGAAGAACTTGAGATTTTTCTGAAAAAACTGGATGAAATATTAATTGAATCTTCAATCCCAGCCTAACATGAACAGCAAAAAACTAAAAGTAGCCATAGTTGGAGCGTCTGGATTTACAGGTTCTGAATTGGCAAGATTGTTACTGAATCATCCTGAAGTGGTGATTTCGATGATTACCTCAGAGTCTCATGTTGGGAAACCATTTTCAGATTTGCATCCACAGTTTTTTAATAGACTGGATATCCCTTTGGCAAGAGCAGAAGAAGTGGGAAAAGAGGAGATTGATGTCATATTCTTAGCGCTTCCACATGGCATTTCTATGGATTTTGTAGCCATGTGGAAAGATTCAGGAGCTAAAATTATTGACTTATCGGGGGACTTTAGGCTTTCGTCCAAGGAAGTTTATGAAGAATGGTACCAAAAAAAGCACAGCTATCCAGAAGGATTTGCTTCAAGCGTTTATGGACTGCCCGAATTATATTCTAAGAAGATAAGTGACGCTAATTTAGTTGCTAACCCAGGATGCTTTCCTACTGCTTCAATCCTAAGCTTGGCACCTCTATTTTCACAGAAGCTAATTGAAGAGAAGTCCGTAATTATAGATGCTAAATCTGGATTGACAGGAGCTGGAATAAAAGCCAGTGCGACGACGCATTTTTCCAATGTAAATGAAAATTTTAAAGCGTATGGTATTGCTGGACATCGCCATACAATAGAAATTGAAGAGCAATTAGGTGCATTATCCGGGAGTCAGACATTAATTCAATTTACTCCTCACTTGTTACCTGTTGATCGTGGGATATTGGTGACGGCCTATGCAAAAATCAAAGGAGGTATGAATCAGGATAAACTGACTGAGATTTATCGCGATTTCTATAAGGATAAACCATTTGTAAGACTTCGCAACCAATCGCCTGGGATCAAAGATGTCAGAGGAAGTCACTTTTGTGATGTTTTCCCAGTATGGGATGAAAGGACAGAAAGGGTAATTGTAATTTCAGCTATTGATAATTTACTTAAAGGAGCAGCTAGTCAGGCAGTTCATAATATGAATTTGATGTTTGATTTACCTGAAGACACAGGATTGAACCAACTACCACTAAAACCTTAACTGAAATAAAGATGATCAAGAATATAACAAATGTAAGAGGCATTAAATGTTGGGGAGCGCATACCGGTGTGAAGTCCATGAAGCGTGACTTGGCTATAATATACTCTGAGGTTCCTGCTGCTGCTGCTGGAACATTGACTCAGAATAAAGTAAGGGCTGAACCGATAAAAATCACGGAAAGAAATCTTAGGAACAATAAGGCTCAAGTGATCATTTGCAATGCAGGAAATGCAAATGCATGTACAGGCGATCAAGGAAGAGAAGGTGCTGAAGCAATGGTGAGGACTACAGCTGAAATGTTGGGAATTTCTGAAGAAGATGTAATTGTTGCTTCCACAGGAATCATTGGAGTGGAATTTCCAACAGAAGATGTTGTGGAAGGTCTAAAAGTAAATATCCCTAAACTAAGTGATGAATTGAAGGCTGGATCTTTTGTAGCCAATGCCATTCTGACCACAGATACATTTGCCAAAGAAGGTTTCATTGGCTTCGAACATGAAGGTGCGACTATCAATATAGGAGGAGTTGCTAAAGGGTCAGGTATGATTCATCCGAATATGGCAACGATGTTGGCATTCATTGTAACAGATTTTAATATTGATGAAAAGCTTCTTCAGGAAGCAGTTTCTTTTTGCGTGGATAGGTCCTTCAATATGATCACAGTTGATGGCGATACTTCCACCAATGATATGGTAGCTGTTCTGGCAAATGGATTGGCTGGAAATAGAAAAGTGGAGAGTAGGGAAGACCCAGGTTTTGAAGTTTTCCAAACCAAATTATTGGAAATTTTGACTCACTTGGCAAAGTTGATTGTTTCCGATGGTGAAGGAGCCTCTAAGTTTATTGAATATCGAGTGACCAAAGCGAAATCAGAACAAATCGCGAGGACACTTATCAAAGCTATTTCTGATTCGACCTTAGTGAAAACAGCTATGTTTGGAAGAGATCCCAATTGGGGAAGAATCATCGCTGCTTGCGGAAATGCCGGAGTGCCTTTCAACTATAAAAAGGTAAACTTATTTATTGGAGACCAAAAGCACCTTGTTCAGGTATTGGACAGGGGAAATCCTCTGGTGTTTGATAAAGCCTATATGAAAAAATTGCTTCGGGAATCCCATGTTCAGATTTTGCTTGAGCTAAATTCGGGTGAAGAAGAAGGAATTGGTTGGGGTAGTGATTTGACCACAGATTATGTGATGTTCAATTCTGTTTATACGACATGATTTAAATTCTTCTTTACAGTCAAAAGTTATCCTGCTTCTCCTGAAGCAGGATTTTTTTATGTCTTTCTAATCTATCTTTTCAAAAAAATCTTCCAAGTCCAGTTCAAATCCAGCTATACATGCTGATTTAACAATGTCTCCGTGTGAAAATAGTCGGCTAGGCTGATAATTCCCATTACCTAAAGTGTAGATAATGAGGGTCTCTTCTGAAGGATGGATGATCCAATATTCATGTACTCCTGATTCCTCATAAACTTCGAATTTGTTCTTTAATTCCTTCTTGTTATTACCCGGAGAAAGCACTTCTACGATCAAATCCGGGGCTCCAATACAACCCGCCTCATCCAATTTTGAGCGATCACAAACCACACAGATGTCGGGCTGAACAACCGTGAAAATATCCTCATTCTTTTTGGACTTTACAGGGATGCGGACATCAAAAGGAGAGATAAAAACCTTACAGTTTTTTCCTTCTAGATGAGCCAAAAATCGAGAATAAAGTGACCCAGCTACTTCTTGATGCTTTCTTCTAGGTGCCGCTGCCGCTGCACGAAATACTTTTCCATTGATGAGCTCGACCATTTCATCGATCTCCCAAGTCAAATAGTCTGCATAAGAATAGGTCCCATATTCTGTAAATGGCTCTTTTACAGCGTCTTTGTTTTCAGTATCCATAAAAGCAAGTTAACAAAATGGGCGGAGATTTTTACCAAAATTACCCTTTCCATCTTAGCTGGTTTGCCTTAAATAGTACATTCTGCCTTCGGTTTTCTCTCTCAACTATATCTCCCCACCTCAAAACCTTTTATCTCAATTGCTGAATCTTTTTGCTGATGAAGTTCAGTGATGATTTTACCGGAGCCTGGAGCCAAACTTACACCCATCATGGAATGCCCAGAGTTAACCAAGACATTGGAATATCCAGGAGCAAAACCTATGTAAGGTAGTCCATCTGGGGAACATGGTCTTAGCCCTTTCCAGATTTGATTTTCTTCAGGGAATTTTGCTTCAAAATCAGGATAATATCGGTTAATGGATTCGTAAATACCTTTTACCCGATTGATATTGATTTTTTGATTTGTCCCGGCAATTTCCATGGTCCCCCCAAATCGGATTTGATCTCCATAAGGGCTTACTGCCACTTTCATTTCAGTCAAAATCGTTGCTTGCTTTATTTCTGGTTTGTTTTCCTGAAGAAATGAATAGCCTTTTCCTCCCATCATGGGCAAGTAAAATCCCAACATTTTTGCAAGTTCACCAGACCAGGAACCCCCACAAAGAATTACTTTCTCTGCGTCAATTTTTCTTTGATCGGTGATGATAGCAGTTACTTTGTCACTACTTTTTTCGAATCCTTTGACTTGTGTATTGGTCAGGAATTTGACGCCTTTTTCTTCTAAGTAATCTTTTAGGAAACCATACAGTTTTCCGGGATCCAAGTGTGCATCCCCTGGAAATAAAACAGCTCCTCTTGCTTTTACTTCGAGGTTGGGCTCAACTTTTCCAATATCTTCTGGACTTAGAATTTCTGCTTCTAATCCATGTTTTCTGGCCAAATGAGCAAATTCAATTTCTTCTTTTTCAATTGACTCCGTCTGATAAACCATCATCAACCCTTCCTCCTGCAAGGCAATCTTAGATTCGGGATGTTCATCTCTGAATTCCTGATACAAAGCCTTACTTAATAAGCTGAGGTTTTTCAAAAAAGGAATGCTTCTTTCGACATGGGCAGAATTAGCGGCTTTAAAAAATTGAAAGCACCATTTCAGAAGTTTAGCGTCCAATCGAGGATGGATATAAAAAGGGCTTTTCGATGAAAACATCCAAGAAATCCCTTTACTGATCATGCCAGGAGCCGCCAAAGGAATGATATGACTGGGTACAATCATTCCAGCATTGCCTGTAGAACAATTGTTTTTCAGATCTTCTTTGTCAATAATTTGAACTTCAATTCCTTCTTTTTGAAGAAAATAGGCTGTAAAAAGGCCGATTACTCCGCCACCGATGATGATTGTTGGTTTCATATTTTTGTACCAGGTACCATGTACAAAGTACCAAGACCAGCCTAATAGACTTTGGACTTGATACAGTGTACTTCGTACAATTTTATATCACTTGGAATCCATGTACATACGGATCGTCGTCGTCTAGGATGATTGTGTTATAGCCATAAACTTTTGCCCAACCTTCAATGCTAGGGATAATCGCGGGTTTGCCTGCAATTTCAGTAACCTCTTCGATTCTGCCGATAAACTTAGACCCGATAAAGCTCTCGTGAATAAAATCTTCACCAGGCTTCAATAAACCTTTGGCATACCATTGTGCTAGTCTTGCAGAAGTTCCTGTCCCACAGGGAGATCTGTCAATTGCTTTATCTCCATAGAAGACAGCATTTCTCGCGGTACTTGCAGGGTCTAAAGTTTTTCCAGTCCAAAGTATGTGGGAAAGGCCCCGGATTTTTTCATGTTCAGGATGAACAAAATCGTATTTCTCATTCATTTTCTTACGAAGAGAGCGTGCCATTGAGATCAATTGCTCCGCTTTAAAATGTTCCAATCCTTGGAAATTTTCTTGTGGATCTACAATGCAGTAGAAATTGCCTCCGTAAGCTACGTCAACAGTTAGTTTGCCAAGCTCATCTGATTCGATTTCCAACCCTTCAGCCGCCAAGAAGCTTTTTACATTGGTGAGTTTTACTGACTTTACTTTCTTCCCTTCTTGTTTATATTCTACCAAAACCAACCCTGCAGGAGTTTCTAGTCGAAGTTGTCCGGGTATTTTAGGATAAATCAGGCCTTCTTCTATCGCAATAGTAACAGTGCCAATAGTCCCGTGTCCACACATCGCTAGACATCCACTGGTTTCTATAAATAAAACTGCTACATCATTTTCAGGATCGTGTGGTGGAAAAAGCATGGAGCCCGACATCATGTCGTGACCTCGGGGTTCAAACATTAACCCTGTTCGGATCCAATCTAGATTTTCTAAGAAATATTGGCGTTTTTCCAGCATGTTATTCCCTTTTAGAAAGGGAACTCCCCCAGAAACAACCCGCACCGGATTGCCACAGGTATGGGCATCGATGCAAGAAAAGGTATGTCTTGATGATGCGAAGTCTTCGTTATTCGACATTTATTATTCGATGGTCAGAATTTTTTGTGATGGTAAAATAGCAACGTCTTTTTTAAATCTTATCCTTTGTAAACTTCCCATTAACCTGCCTCACTATTCCCAAAGGATTTTCATTCTTCAATGCGTCAGGAAGTAATTCAGATGGCATGTCCTGGAATGCAATAGGCCTTGCAAACCGCTTAATTGCATGAGCTCCCACAGAGGTACTTCTTGCATCGGTGGTAGAAGGGAATGGCCCTCCATGCTGCATTGCATAGCCAACTTCTACTCCGGTCGGAACTCCGGAAAACAGTAGTCTGCCACATTTTTCCTCCAGGAGATTGATAAGTTCAGATTGGTTTTTTAGTTCAGAAGTATCAGCCCAAAGGGTGATTGTTAATTGGCCATGAAGCTTCTTCGCTATTTCGATTAATTCACTTTCATTTTCATATACTACCATCAAGGCAAAAGAACCAAAAACTTCTTCTTGAAAAAGGTTATCCGCAATCCAATCTGAAGCTTTGATCTCTGCCAATGCAGGACTTACATTGATCAGATGCTTGGCATCGGGCACTTTTACCCATTTCAACTCAGATCGTGTTTTAAGATTATCCAAGGCAGTGTAATAAGATTCAGCAATTCCTTCGTGAAGCATAGGACTAGCAGCGGCTGATTGTAATGCTTCAGAAACTGCATTTTCAAAGCTTGGAGCAATTTCTTTTGGAACGAAAATTAAACCTGGGTTGGTACAAAACTGGCCTGCTCCTAGAGTCAGGGAACTTACATAGCTTTGAGCCATTGGCACCAATTCATTGTTTAGACGCTGAGGGAAAGTGAAAATTGGATTGACAGATCCCATTTCAGCGTAGACAGGAATGGGTTCTTCTCTGTCATTGGCAATATTAAATAAGGATTTACCAGCTTTAAAAGAACCGGTAAATGCAACAGCTTTCGCAATAGGATGCTTTACTAAATCTTGGCCCATTTTCACTCCGCCTTCTACATGCGTGAAAACCCCATCAGGCAAACCGGATATTTTTACCGCCTGAGATATGCATTCTCCTACAAATTTTGAAGTATCTGGATGAGCTGGATGACCTTTATAAATTACGGGGCATCCTGCTGCCAATGCAGAAATGGTGTCACCTCCAGCGGTAGAAAATGCCAATGGAAAATTACTTGCTCCAAAGACTACGACAGGTCCGATCGGAGTAAGCATACGTCGAATGTCTGCTTTTGGAAGTGGGGTTCTAGTTGGATCAGCTGGATCAATGGTAGCTTCTAGCCAGCTCCCGTCTCTAACCTGAGAGGCAAAAAGCTTGATTTGACCAGTAGTTCTTCCTAGTTCACCGTTGATTCGCCCTTCAGGAAGATTTGATTCTCTTACAGCCATCAGTACAATTGCACTTCTGTTCCCTTCCAGGATTTCCGCTATTTTCTCCAAAAAGTCAGCTTTTTTATTGCTAGATAAGTTTTTATAAGAAAGAAATGCCGCTTGAGCTGCTGAAAATATAGTGTCGAGATTCATAATTTTGTAAAATTTGAAAGTTTATTAGTTAAGAAAATTCATTAAGCCAAAAGCCAGAACTTAAGTTACAATTTTTTGAACTTTAGCCCTGACTTTTATGGTGGTGATTTCAACTTAATGGTTAGATGGTAGGCCTTTTTGCGATACCATCTTTTATGATCTTCTCAATTCTTTCTCTTTCTTCTCCTATTAAAGTTAGTCTTGGTGCACGAACATGCTCGGAACCGATTCCACAATGAAACTCTGCCAATTTGATGTACTGAACCAATTTTGGGTGTATATCCAACTCGAGCAAAGGAAGAAACCAACGATAGATTTCTCTGGCTTCGTCGATTTTACCTTCATTGACAAGATTGAAAATTGTTACCGTTTCCTTTGGGAAAGCACATACCAAACCTGCAACCCAACCTACAGCGCCCATTAGCAATTCTTCCATCGCTAGTGTGTCAACTCCACAAAGCAATTGGTATCTGTCCCCAAATCGATTGATCATTCTTGTTACGTTGGAGATGTCTCTAGTAGATTCCTTTATCGCCTGAATGTTTGGGCAATCTGCTAACTCGGCAAACATGTCAATGGTCACTAAAGTCTTATAATCCACTGGGTTATTATAGATCATAATCGGCAAATCTGTGCTATTTGCAACTGCCTTGAAATATGCTACCACTTCTCTTGCATCTGCTGCATATCTCATGGGAGGCAGCATCATTAATCCGGATGCTCCTAATTCTTTGGCTTTCGCTGCCCAAAATAAAGCATCTTGTGTTGCTCCTTCAGCTATATTTAAGATCACTGGAACTTTGCCAGAGACATAATCAACAGTCTGCTTGGTTAGTGTGATTTTTTCTTCTTGACTTAATACAGAACTTTCGCCAAGTGTTCCTCCAAGGATAATTCCATGTACACCTGATTCCAATTGGAAATCAATGTTCTTGAAAAATAAGTCCATATCCAGACTTCCGTCTGCATGGAATTTAGTAGTTACCGCCGGGAATACGCCTTTCCAGTTCATATCGTTTTTTTATTCAAAATTAATGGCTTTGAATTTTATATGCGATGGCTGAATTAGTAAAAAGTGGTTCTATATTGACTAAATAATCATGATATTTGAACAATTTTAAATAATTGAATATCATTATGGGGTATGAGCAAAGTCATTTCATTTCAAATACCGAAGTCCGGTAACACGTTTGTCCAATATCAAGAAGATCGAGGGAAGTATTTTTACAACAACCTTCATCAGCATCCTCAATGTCAATTGACAGTCATTGTGGAGGGCCGTGGACAATTATTAGTGGGCGATTATGTCGGCAGATTTGCAGCTGGAGATGTCTTTTTGCTGGGAGAAAATATTCCCCATGTTTTCCGAAGTGATGCTGAGTATTTTGAGGAAAACAACGATCTGAAAGTTGCTGGAAATACCATTTTCTTTGACTTCCGGGCTTTTGGCTCTTCGATAAAAGAAGTGGAGGAATTTCGTGATTTAGTATTATTAAATGAGCAGATTAATGGTTGTTTTAAAATTCATGGCGAAACAAATCGCTTGATAACTGAATTATTTATTGGGTTGAAAGAGCTAAAAGGACTTGAAAAACTTCAGAGATCGATCCAAATTTTATCACATTTAAATTTTCAATCGCAAGATCTTGAAGCATTAAACTTGATTCCTGTCAGCAGATCCCTGTCAGAAAGAGATGGTAAGCGAATGGATCAGGTGATGCGATTCATTTTGGAGAATAGTCATAGAGCAATTTCCCTCGAAGAAATAGCCGAACAGGCATTTATGAGTAAAGAAGCTTTTTGTAGATTTTTTAAATTGAGAACCCGCCGCACTTTTACCCAGTATTTACAGCAGCTAAGAATTACTGAGGCTAAAAAGCTATTGTTGGAAACGGATATGGGCATTTCCCAGATTTCATTTCAGGTAGGTTTCCAAACCTTATCACATTTTAATAAGACTTTTAAACTCATGACGGATCAAACTCCAAAATCTTGGAGAAAATTGAATTAAAACTTATTTTTTGGGAATAGTATTCCCCAAAGTAGGGCTGTAAGAATTTTTTCATTAATTGGAATTTTGATTTCGAATAATAAAAATCCATCCTAATTAACTGAAAATGAGTTGTTAATGATTTCATTTTGATTTGTTTGCTTTTGATTTTTCAAACGGGGCATTTGATTTGGCTTTTTTCTCTTTGGTAAAAACAAACCAACTATGAAAAAGCTAATTTTATCTTTCACACTGCTGCTTGCAAGTTTAGCAGTTCATGCCCAACAAGTAAGAGAGCTCGAAGAAATCAACGAGGACAACTCTTGGCTAAAACTTGGGATTAATTTGGGAGTTCCGGTTGGAGACATCAGTAATTATTCTTCAGTCGCTTTCGGGCTTGATGTTGCTGCTCAATTTATGAGAACAGACAATTTCGGATGGGGAATTGTAAGTGGATATACAAAGTATTTTGAAAAATCTGAGGCTCCTTCATTTGATGGCTTGAATGATGGATTTGGAGCAATTCCTTTAGGGTTGATGTTTAGATATTATCCTCAACCAACAGGATTTTTCGTAGGGACAGATGTGGGATATACCTTTTTGACTGGCGTAAATTCTTCGGAAGGTGGAGCTTATATTAGACCGCAGCTAGGTTACCACAATTACGATTGGAACATTTTCGGGTATTACAACCAGATATTCAGATCTGATCCGACCATTGATGTTCAGAGTATTGGTGTGGCAGTAACGTATAATATTCGATTTAAATAATTTAACCAAAAACCATTTCAACCATGAAAAATCAACTGATTAAATACTCTCAGACGCTATTTTTATTCTTATTAATGATGAGTGTAAGTTTATTGACTTATGCTCAAGATGGAGGGCTCGATATTAATGTATCTATAGGTGAAACCGAATGGTATCAAAAAACTTGGGTGTGGGTAGTAGGAGCTGCGGTATTTGTCCTGATTCTTGTTGCCTTACTAAGGAAAAAAAGATAGACTAAACCAATAAATGAAGCCATGTTCAATACTATTTGAACATGGCTTTTTTTTTCAATTACTCAATTTCAACAGATATCGTATTGTCATCTGGCAGTCGATCAATCAGCTTGTTGAGTGGATCGATTCCTGCCTTGGCAGGTTCGCCCTTGACCCGGATGGTCAATGAGTTTTCTCCAGGCTTGATTTTATATTTCTGCAGGTAGAGCGTATTTACGCGATCCTTTCCCTGCTCATCTTGATCATCCGCTGCAAAAACTCCTATATCAATATAGTCACCATCGTAATTGGCATTGGTTTCCATTCCGGCACCATCCGCGTAGAGTTTTTGAGAGCTGAATTTAATCGTTACATCATATTCTCCTTCTGCAACTTTTTCTGCTGTTACTTCCTGAGCTTTATTATCATAGAGAGTAATCTTATTCCAAGTATCATCCAAATAATACATCAGGCTATCTGGCGTCTTCTCTGCCAGATGGCGAAACAAATCTGAGCTGCCAGGGAAAGGTGGAGCTTGTCTCAACCCAAATTCTGCATTGAAATTATACAAAGCTGAATCCATGGCATCAGCTCCTATCAAATCTCGTAGTCCATAGAGAATCAAACTTCCTTTATTATACCATTGATACGGCCTATTACAATTGATAAAGACATTTTCCTTTTTACCCTCATTGGCCCTTCCACTCAAATAGTCGTCAAGCTCATCCTTCAGGAATCTCTTCATATTTTCTTTGCCGTATTTTCTCTCTGAAAGAATCAAGGCAGAAAATTCTGCCAAAGCTTCTGAAGTTAAATTTGAACCTCGAGTATAATTTGGGGTGATCTGATGTCCCCACCACTGATGTGCCAGTTCGTGGGCTGTTACGTAATAGACGTAGTCAAAACTGTTTGGATCTGAGAAATCAGCGACCCAACCGAAGCTTTCTGCGAATGGTACCGTATTTGGAAATGACTGCGCAAATCCTGCATATCTTGGGAATTCCAAGATTCGCATTTGTCGAAATTGGAAGTCTCCATAAGTTTCCGAGAAATAGGTCAGACCGTCTTTATAGGAATTGACAAAGCGGTCTAAATTGTACTCGTGACCTTTCTGATAATAGATTTCGATATCGATTTCCTTTCCCGATGGCAAAGTTGTCTTATCACGAAGCACTTCATATTCGGCAGATAGTACTGAGAAAAAAGCCTGAATCGGTGTGTCTTGAATGTAATGGAAGTAACGACGTCCATCTTCTTCCCACTCTTTCTGCAAGTAGCCTGGAGCAATAGCAATCTGGCTAGGGATCGTACTTACTGTCGCTTCAAACTGAATCAAATCGGCCTCGTCAGCAAATAGAAGTGTGTTTCTACCATATGGATCATCATGTGGCGGAAGATCCTCAGGTTTCTTGGGAAGTTCATATTCCCGTCTCTTCTCATCACTGCTCATTTCATTACCTGCTGAATAACCAATCTCGGGCATTCCTCCAGCGATGAAACTACCGTTGTAAACAAGTTCTCTTCCGAAGCCTGAATTAGGGAAACCATCATTGATGACTTTGCTTTTGATTACAAGATTCAGCGTATCCCCAGGCATCATTGTTTGTGGCAAGGCCGTGATTTTATACCATTCCCGACCTGGTTTTTTTCCGTAAATCTGGAATTTTGCAGGTTCATAGACTAAAGGAAAACGAAAGGGTAAAACTTCTCCTTGATAAAGGATCTCAAAATCAGTCAGGCTACTGCTGTTGAAATGCACCGAGTCGATCGGTGTATCTGTCTTATTGACCAGCTCCACTTCTGCCTCGAAAAAGGCGTCTCGCTCCATAGGATAGAGATCGGCTTTGAGATTCACCTTTGTGACTTTTGGCTGGGGAATAAATTCATACTGCTTCAGCTGCTTTTCATAGGCCACTTGTCGTAATTCACCTTCCTCACTCGTTCTGAAACCATTTTCGTAAACCACGGAATTGAAAATATAAGCTCCTGCTGCTACCCCAATAATCAGGAATACATAGGCTGCAATGGAGGTCTTTTGAGTCATTCGACCCTTGGCTGTCTTCCATGTGCTTTTGAATGAATTCTCCGTACCTCGGCTGTAGAAAATACTGAAGAAAAGAATCAAGAATAAACCGATGGCAGTCCAGTAAAGATTAAACCAGAATAAGGGTTCGCCAAAATGCCCCAATCCATTCATGTCACTCCAGCGATAAGCCGGCTTGTAAGAGAAAAAGAAAAGGTTGAAATCATATCCTGCGAAATCCCGAAACACAATCATGACCAACCAAATCCCGATAGCCGCTGCATGGCCAGCAAATTTATTATTTACGACCAAATGAACCGCAAACACAAGCATAACCATTTGAAGGTAATCTGGTAGCGAAATCAAATAGCTATCGACTAGGTAAGTGCCTAATTCATAATTGAAATAGCCTTTTAAAGTCTGAACTACCAATCCTACAATGATCGGAATAGTGGCCAACATCAAACAGATAAATGCCATTCCGGCAAACTTGGACGCGATTACAGTGCCGTCTTTGACAGGGAAGGTGTCGTTGATTACGGAGTATCCGGAGGACTTATCGCGATGTAAACTTTCTCCTGTAAAAAACACGATGATAATGAAAACAAAGAGATTGTAATCAAAGGTCTTGTATTCCATCAAGAAAGAAGTCGAAGGGAAGTTTGGAACAGAATACAGCGTATTTCCAATCCAGAAATCCAGAATCAAAAAGACTAACCCTCCCAGCAAAATGGATTTGAAGTAGATGTCTTTAAAGATATTCTGGAACTCAATCTTAGAAAGCGTTTTAAAACTATTCCATTGATAGTTTCCAGCGAAATTGGCTTTTGCCAGCACTTTTTGAAGCATCGGGGTACTTGCTTCTTCTTTCTCGGCTTTGGATTTTTTCTGCTGAGTCTGGAAGAAATAAGTAAAGCTAAATCTCGCATAAGCAGCAACGAAAAAGATGATTCCTACTCCAATCCAAAGTAGTCGATTGATCAAGAGATTTCCAGCTATAGGAAGAATGAAGCTGTTCTGTTCGTATGGAGTCAGGTAGCGCGTTTGAAAGTTGAATGTGTTAATCCCGAAAGGATCCATGATCTCCACCAAATCCTTGTTTTCGATATCCTGTGCTAGAAAATTTGCCAAGAGATAAATTATAAACACTACAATTCCACCTGAATAAATCGATTTGATATTTCTGGTAAAAACGATCAGGGCAAAGAATAATGATCCTGCTAGCCATAAGTTGGGTAGTGAAAGTGTGATCCAAGGGTGCAGGTAATTCATTAGCAGATTGGGACCGTAGCGAAGTGCATCTGTCCCGAAAAGTGGTCCAAGCAGTGTTCCCAAATAAAAACCCACTATGCTGCCAAATGAAATAAACATCAACGTTACAAAAGATCCCCAAAATCTTCCCATGAAATAGGCAAACTTTGAAATCGGATAGCTAAAGAGGAAGGTTCCAGTCTTATGCTCCAGATCTCGATAGATTGGCACTCCCATTACTGCTGAGGCGATCAAAATCCCGAAAATCGAGATTAATAGCTGAAGGTTTGCAATCACAATTGGGGCATTATGAAAAACCTTCTCCGAGGCTGGCGTATTCCCAAATCCCACCAGTAACAATGGGACGATCATTAGCATCAAGAAATAGATATAGGTCGCCGGACGACTGAATCTATATTTCAGTTCAAAAATGAAAATATCTAAAAACATAGCTTAAGATTATATCGTGATGGGATCTACCTTCTTAGAAATATAGCTGAAGTAAACATCTTCCAAGTCAGCTTGAACTGCTTCGAATCCATCGCCTGGGTTTTCATCGCTCTCTATTCTTAAGCTCAATTTTCCTTCAAGGAGTTTAGTGGAGATCACGGAATATTTTTCTCGATATTCTCCCAGTTCTGACTTCTCGACTGATTTTTTGTAGATTTTGCCATTTACAGAAGCGATTCCCTCAGCAGGCTTTCCTTGCATCAATACCTCACCTTGGCAGATAATCGCCATGTTGGAGCAAAGCGTGTTTACATCTTCTACTATGTGAGTAGAAAGAATCACGACT
The DNA here is from genome assembly GCA_965659625.1 of uncultured Algoriphagus sp. Lineage (GTDB taxonomy): Bacteria > Bacteroidota > Bacteroidia > Cytophagales > Cyclobacteriaceae > Algoriphagus. The sequence goes on from CBFHWO010000027.1 coordinate 26,832, forward strand.
GTGTTTTCACCTATTTCTGAAAGTAGGTTATAGAATCTGTTTCGCTCCGAAGGATCAAGTCCGGCTGTAGGCTCATCAACGATAATTAAGGATGGACTTCCCACAAGAGCCTGAGCAATTCCAAACCGTTGACGCATTCCTCCGGAATAGGTTCCAAGTCCTTTTTTACGATGGCTATAAAGGTTTACTTTTTGAAGAAGGTTTTCCACTAAATCTTTTCGCTCCCCTTTATTTCCAATTCCTTTCATTTGAGCAATATGATCCAGCATTACCTGAGCATTGATTCTCGGGTATAATCCAAAATCTTGAGGTAAATATCCCAATCGCTCACGGACAGCTTGCTTGTCTTCCAAAACGTTGATATCGTCCAGAAGGATACTGCCAGAATCAGGATCCTGAAGCGTGGCGATAGTTCTCATGAGGGTGGATTTTCCAGCTCCATTAGGTCCAAGTAAACCAAACATTCCTTGTGGGATGGTTAAAGAAATGTCATTCAAAGCCTTCACACCATTGGCATAGGTCTTTGATAGATTTTTGATAATTAGCTCCATTTTGAATTAAGTGTGGTTTTTAGTGAGTTGTGAAAAAGATAATAAAACTTGAATTCGTGGTTGAAAAACTTTTTTGCTTTTGGAATATAAGAAATTGTTTATAAATGGTTTAGATAAGTCTTACAAGTTCAGGTTTTCACATATAGATGCTGATATTCCAACTTAGGTTGCGGTCAAGTGAAAACTTATTCCTAAACTCAATCTTTAAACAAAAGAAATTTGAACTATGGATTTTTGGAAATGTAGAAAGAAGTGTTTGGCTCCAATTTTAGTAATGGCGATCTTTTTTTCTTGTCAAAAAGTTGATTTTAAAAAAGAATCAGGTGCTTTTGAGGCTTTTGCAGAAATGGTGCATGCTGGTGTGAAACCTATTGCTTTGAGCCATCCGATGAATCCTGCCGAGATGGATTTATTTATGCCTGAAGCAAACAGGCTTTCTGAAAAATATGAAATTTCGGTTTATCGAGAATCTGATTTGATAGGCACCAGTTTGTTTGATTCCTCGGTTGTCCGAGGGAAAGAGGTTTTGATTCTTTATAAAGGGAATAATCTAGAGGCTTATCAAATCCTTAAAAGCAAAGCAAATGAGCTGGCTATTTCCAATGAATATTATGGTGAAAAAAAGGAAGAGATTTCCAGATCCTTTGGAAGATTGCTTGGATATCCTGAATCAAATATTAATGAGTTGCTTGCACAAAATTCAGCGTTCAGAGATCTGGAAGATTTTGGGATTGAGGGACAGGAGTTGATTTGGTTTTACAAGGATCTACCTGCGGCGAAAATTTTTTACAGTGAAACCTTAGGATTGAAATTGCTTGGGGAACAGGAGGGATCTGCTACTTTTCAGATTGCAGGAGATTCCAGATTAGTCCTTAAAAGTTTGAATGGAAGCGGGTATTCTGGCGGTGAATCGAAGTCTGTTGCGTTGGCTCTATTGACCGATAATCTGCCAACATGGTATGCTCATCTTCAAAAGTTTGATGTAGAAATTAAATATACTTTGAAAGTAAATCCGGATGGAGCCCATGATGGTTTTGTGGCAGTAGACCCCGAAGGATATTTATTGGAATTTGAGATGTTTCGGATGCATCCAGAAAATGAAAAGTTTATCCCTGAATTAAAAAGTATGCAACCAATGGCTACTTCTTTAGGAGCTAAGTTTGATTTTTATGCAAGTATCACTTGGTTATATTACCGGGATATGCTTCCTATGGAAAATTTTATGACTCAGGATCTCGGCTTAGAATTGTCCGCAGATCAAGGTTGGGCCAAAATATACAGGCTATCAGAAAATAGTTATATCGGGTTGGTAGACGAAAAGCGAGGAATGAATACTTTCTCTGAAGAAAAGTTGGTGGAGGTCAAATTTGACTTGAACGATCCAGATGGATGGGAAGCTTATTTGAAAATGAACGAGAATGATACGACACGACAAGCCGGAACTTTTAGGGATTTGGGGAAATATCTATTTCGATTTTGAGGTTGGTTTCATCTCTTTTTGACCACATAGATGCATAGCTCACATAGTTTTTTGATCAAGTGAAGAATGGTGATTATGGGAATCAAATTGATTGGTTGCACATATAAAACTGAAAATATCTTTTACCAGTTAGATCAGTTTATCATTTTAAAATCCCATTGCTCTGTTCTCTATGTGTCTATGTGGTTTTCTTTTTTTGACCACATAGAGGCATAGCTCACATAGTTTTTTGATCAAGTGAAGAATGGTGATTCTGGGAGTCAAATTGATTGGTTGCACATATAAAACTGAAAATATCTTTTACCAGTTAGATCAGTTTATCATTTTAAAATCCCATTGCTCTGTTCTCTATGTGTCTATGTGGTTTTATCTTTTTTTACCATATAGCGTCGTAGTTCACATAGTTTTTTAATTAATTCTGATACAGAGGTTGCAACTAATTTTTAAATTAACTTGAGAAGGGTTAATTTCATTTGTATTTATCTCACTTTTTAAAACTTATGGGAATTACTAGAAAAGAACTCGACGATTTGACTTATCATGTTGTGGGAGCAGCAATAGAAGTGCATAAGCATGTTGGCCCGGGATTACTTGAAATTGCTTACCAGAAATGCCTTTCAATTGAGCTGAATAATCGTTCAATTAATTTTAGTGAGGAATTTCAAATCCCTTTAAATTATAAAGGGAATAGGATAGAAACACTTTTTAGATGTGATTTTTTGATCGAAAATATAATGGTTTTGGAGCTGAAATCAGTTTCAGAGATTATGCCAATTCATCAGGCTCAAGTCATCAACTACATGAATCTCCTCAAAGTCCCCAAAGGTATTCTTATCAATTTTAATGTGGTAAATATATTTCATCATGGACAAAAGACTTTTGTCAATAAATACTTTGATCTCTTAGATAGTTAGTTAAATTTCAAGGAAGTAAGATACGAGATGGCTAATACATAGAAATGTTTGAAGAAAGGTTCACGAATTTTTATTAGTTCTGTTCTCTCTGTTTCTATGAGGTCATATCTCTTTTTTTGACCGCATAGATGCATAGCTCACAAAGATTTTGATCTAGCTCGAAAAGTTAATTTGGGATGATAGATAATTGAGGGGCTAATTAAGCCTAAAAAATTATCTATTTCACAAAGCTGAAGGCTATTTATTAAACCACCTTCTCTGTTCGATATGAGTCTATGTGGTTTTCTTTTTTTGACCACATAGAGGCATAGCTCACATAGATTTTGTTCTAGCTCGATAAGTTAATATTGGATGACAGATAATTGAGGGGCTAATTAAGCCTAAAAAATTATCTATTTCACATATTTATTAAGCCACCTTCTCTGTTCGCTATGTGTCTATGTGGTTTTCTTTTTTTGACCACATAGAGGCATAGCTCACATAGTTTTTAAACTGACATTTTAACAAATTTAGAATTATTCACTGAGGATTTTATCGATTAGATTTTACTCATTCCAATCGCTGTAAATTATCATTTAAGTTTAATTATTTACCAATTCAATTTCTCTGTTCTCTATGTGTCTATGTGGTTTTCTTTTTTTGACCACATAGAGGCATAGCTCACATAGTTTTCTTTCCTTATTTCTTCAGAATCTAGAAAGTGGGTCTTTTCCTAAAAACAAAAAATCTATCGCTTATCAAAAAACCGAATAGTTTATTCTCAAATGATTTAACTTGAAAATTACTTAGCCACCACTATCAACCTTCAACCATGAAAAAAACATTACTACTTATTTTATTCAGTTTGACTTTGCAACTGGTCTCCGCTACGGAGCTTGTGCAAACCATTCAAACGTACCAAGCTGATTGGGGCGCTCTTAGAAGACTTTATACAAATAATCTTTCACTGGAATATTTTGATAGGATAGAGGAATTTAACCAAAACTATCTAAGCGACCTTCAGAAATTGAATTACAATAATCTGTCTGAAGATGGGAAAATAGATTATGTCCTGTTTCGAAATTTTTTGGAGAAAGAACTAGCAGAACTAGATCTTGAGAGAAGAGCTTTCGAAGAAGTATCATCTGTTGTTGCCTTTGGTGTTCCTTTAGAAGAGTTTGTGGTAGGCAGAAGAAGAGCTAAAACGCCAGATTCCCAAGCCTTGGCAGCTACATGGAATGAAGTAGCCCTAAAGATAGATGCCCAAACAAAAAGCCTTGCTAGCAGCCCAAAATATACAAGTTGGCAAAAAGCTGATTTGGCAGCTGAGTCCGTGGAAACCCTTAATAAAGTGGTTGGCGAGGCCTATGGCTATTATTATGATTATGATCCAAGTTTTACTTGGTGGATGCCAGAACCTTGGAAAAAGCTGGATGCAAGCATGAAAGCTTACGCCAAAGCTTTGCGTGAGCACTATACCAACTCTGTCAAAGACGATGGAAGTGGAATTATCGGAAAACCGATCGGAAGAGAAGCATTGCTAAATCAATTGGCTTTTGAAATGATTGCCTATAGTCCAGAGGAACTGATCGCGGAAGCGGAAAAGCAATTTGAATGGTGTGAGAAAGAAATGCTGAAAGCTTCAAACGAATTGGGTTTTGGAGATGACTGGAAGGCTGCTTTGGAAATGGTGAAAGAGACCTATTTGCCGGCAGGTGAATGGCCAGCAGAGGTAATCCGTTTGGCAGAAGAAGCGACAGAATATGTAGAAAAAAATGATTTGATCACTGTTCCACCTATGGCGAAAGAAACGTGGAGAACCACTATGATTTCGGCAGAAAGACAGCGAGTGAGCCCATTTTTCCTTGGAGGAGAAACTATACAGATCTCTTATCCTACTTCCGAAATGAGTCATGAAGATAAAATGATGAGTATGCGTGGAAATAACCCGCATTTTTCAAGAGCGACTGTGCAGCATGAGTTGATTCCTGGCCATCATTTACAGCAGTTTATGAACCAACGAAATATGACTCATCGTCGAATGTTCGGAACTCCGTTTTGGACAGAAGGATGGGCACTATATTGGGAGTTTATCCTTTGGGACAAAGGTTTCCCAAGAGATGCAAAAGATAAAGTAGGGATGTTATTCTGGAGAATGCACAGATGTGCGAGAATCATTTTCTCTTTGAGTTATCACTTGGAAAATATGACTCCTCAGGAATGCATTGATCTATTGGTAGACAAGGTGGGGCATGAGCCTGCCAACGCTGAGGCTGAGGTAAGAAGATCTTTCGAGGGTAGATATGGGCCTCTTTATCAAATTGCTTATATGATTGGTGCTTTGGAAATCTATTCCATGAGAGACGAAGTCGTGAATTCTGGGAAGATGGGAGAGAAAGAGTTTCACGATCTGATCATGGGCCAAAATGCAATGCCTATAGAGATTTTGAGGGCAAAAGTTACTGGTAATCCTTTGAAGAAAGATCACAAAGCCAGCTGGAAGTTTTTAGATTAATCGTTTTGAATTATATAGAAAAAGGAAGCCCATTTTGGACTTCCTTTTTTGATTTAAACAGTAACGCAAAATTATTTTGGATCATTTTTAAGCTTGATCACGACAACACCATTTTCAGCCTTTTTTCCGAATTTCTCAATAGCTTTTTCACCTTTCAATACCTCCATACTTTGGATGTCTTTAGGATTGATGTTTTCGAACCCCGTTACTTCTTTCATGCCATCTTTGGTGTCGATATAAAATAGCGGCTTCTCATTTTCATCAGCTCCAGCAACCATCAAAGATACTTTTGGACCATATGAACCATTTGCATATGCTTCAGCTTTGTCTCTATCCCAAGTCATAACATAGTTTGGCTGACCAACCTTTATATTACTTCCTTGAATGCTGGTTGCAATTCCACTTCTTGCAGCATAACCTTGAACGCCATTAACTGAACTTACCCCACGAACATAATAAACAGTGTTCTTTTGCAAAATCTCCTGTTGCTCGGTCGTTAATTCATTCTTAATGGAAACCATCGTACTGAGTTGTTGTTTTTTCATGGAATTCTCCAAAGCCAACACTTTGTCCATTTGCTTCTGAACAGCAACTTGATCGATTTTTGATTCATCCAAAAGTGCTTTTAGCTTTTTGGTTTCATCATCCAAATCCCATTTCATAGTACTAAACTTTCCAGCGTTTTCACTATGTATTTTTTTGATTTTGGCGGCTTGAGCATCTGTAAGTTCAAGTTCACTCCTCATTTCCATCACTCGATCAGCAGAATAAAGGTTCTTTTGAAAGAGGTCTTGACCAGGGCCCACGGAAGTGGCTATTTGTCCATGAACCAATGTGGCGCTAAGGACAAGAAATAGAATCAGTATATATTTCATAATAATTTTGGTTTAGTATTCAGTTAGTAAGGATGCAGTCGGAGATTCCCAGATATCTAAATAGGTAGTCTCTTCAATGACAAATTCCTGTTCGTTATTCTCATTTTCTTGAAGTGTGATGATCAAGACTTCTTTTGGAGGTTCAGGCAATGGTTGGGGATCTTGCATGATCAATCCCAATAAAGCCAATGAAGCTGCTATTCCAGCAGGTATCCAAAGATTGAATTTTTGCGTTTTGATTTCTGGAAAAGCGGGGATTTCCAAATGCTCATCCTGCTTTTTCATCTGATCAAAAAACCTCTCTAATTGTTCGTTATTTTCCATGTTCTTCTTGGATTTGAACTTTCGTAATTAATTCTTTGAGTTTCTTTTTCCCTCTATCATAATGAGTTCGTGCTGTGCCTAGTCCAATCTGAAGTATTTCGGCGCTTTGTGCGATAGTCATCTGATGATAAAAAACCATCAGGATTACTTCACGCTGCATTTCCGGTAGCCGATTGATAATCCCTTCGTAGTCGGTTTGGTCAATAACTTCTGGCACTTCTATCGGATCGTAAGATTCCGCAAGGGAAACAACCTTTCCGGCTTTTCGAAGTTCATCTATTGCCGTGTATCTAATGATGGAGAAAAGCCAGGTTTTCGCTTTTGATGCATCTTTAAGCTTTGCCTGTCCTTCAAGAATCTTTAGATACGATTGCTGAAGCACATCTTTCGCCAGTTCGTCTTCAAACGCACAACATTGTCTTGCCCAGATATAGGCTTCGCGATGGTGGGCTTTGAGGATATGATCTAGCTGCATGCGATTCATTTACATAGGTTAGTCGGGAAAAGCTTTAGATATATGACATAGCCAATAAAAAAATATGATTATCCGCGATGATGCCAGAAGCCTTTTTTCTTTGCCTATCAGGCTGGGAGGCGGATGACAGAAGACCGAAGAGACCAAATTCAGGTACTAACCAAATTTTTTAAAAGCGTATGCTTTCTACTGGCAAGAAAGCGGATATACATATAAAAAAATAAGTTTTTGAAAAAAAGAAAGATTTTCAATTTTTCACTAGTTCGATTTTAGAATCTCTGATTCTAAAAAGGTACGCGAGAGTAAACTCTAAGGTCGTAAAGTTCATGTCAAAGATCCGCTCTTGAGATTCTGGATTCGTAAACTCATATCCAAATCGGACTTCTCCTGCAAGGGTGCTTTTCCCAAAAAGTTTAGAAATTCCCGCCCCGGCAGAAAGCCCAAACATCAGTTTTTTAGGATCATCTTCAGGACCTCCGTAGGTTGGGATTTCAGGAGGGGAGCTTTCAGAAAATTCACGAATCACATCGTTTGCGCTAAGCAGATATCCCAAATGAGGACCAAATTTGATTTGAAATCTTCCTGATCTCCCTGCGAAGAAGCTCGCCATCAATGGCACCTTGAGGTAATTCAACTCGGTTTCGTTCGTGAAAATTACCCCTTCAGAATCTGTGATATTCTGTCTAAACCCAGTAGATAGATACTGGAAATTAACTTCTACTCCCGCATTTTTTGCACTGAAGTGCTCTACTACCAAAGCAAAAGTGGGAGAGGCTAATCCATCTACCGAAATACTTCTGATGTTCAAGGAAGGTATATATGTGAAAGAAGAGGTAGAATACCCACCTTTAATCCCAATGCTTGTTTGTGCTTTCAAAGAAAAGGTGCCGATAATAAGAATCAACACCAAAATGATTCGCTTCATGCTCAAAATTAAGTAATTCCAGTTAGCCGACGCAATTAATTGGAATTGATAGTGAATGTACCCGATAAACCTTGGCCATTTATACCAATCCCTCGCACATAGATACTCATTGGCCCAGCATTGTCATTTGTATAAAATGTTATGGTCGTGGTACCATTCTCATCTGTGACCAAATATGGATTCCAATAAAGTGTTTGCCTTTGGTCGGTCAATTCAGGGTCATTTTCCTGTGAATAATCTACTTCATAAATAGGGTTGTAGGAAGAATATCCTTCTATGGTAAATATATTTAGACCCTTTCCTTCCAGCAGTGGATTGACTGCATTAGGATCGTATTCTTTCAGGTAAACTGCGATCACTCCATTTCTTCCTTGGTCACCAAGCATAGAAACAGTTCTTGTCACCACTTCTACTCGATCTATGTCATTCACATTGATGCTTCTCAGGTTATCTGCAGCAGTGGTAGATCCTGTTTGTACCATAATGCCCCCATTGACCATGACGATAGGTTCTAAACTTCCACCTACTGAAGCGCCACCGCCACGAAGTCTGATCTGTTGCTGACCACTCGCTCCCGCTAAGGTTACACGCATACCGGGAACGTTTCCTGCCAGACTGTTCACGAGATCAACTGAATTGCCTGTAGCCATTAATTTATCGCCAGGAACAATATAATTTGGAGTACCATAAATCGCTTTCTTTTCATCTTTCTCTTTCTCAACTTCCTCTTCTTTCAAATTTTCATCCTCACCTTCTTCTTCAATTTTGGGATAAATCGGTGTTGATACTGTTTCTTTCTTTGGGAAAAAGGCGTCAGAGGGAAGCGCAATCGGAGCTTTTAGCGCATCTATTAATTTGACTGTTCCAGCTGGACTTCCTTTCTTATCGGTTGCCTGAAATGCCAATTTCATTTGACCATAAAAATCCATTTCCTCCATCATGAATTTTCCATCGCGATTAGATTCCAAGTCTACCATTCCCTGAAAATCATTCACGAAAGCAGTGATTAATGCGGATGTTGGTTTTCCTTTATCATCCACCACAAATCCCTCTTGCGAAAGTGATTTTTGAACCGGATAGGAAAATCTTTCTAAGCTAATTGTAGTAGGTATCGTCTCAAGTTTCAGCGATGACTTGATATCTGAATTTGTTGCAATTGGGATAATCTGACTTTGGTCTAAAACGGCAACTGATAAATTGGAAGACAATGGAGATTGTTTATCTGATAAAGTTTTGATCGTCAAAGTGACTTTCTCTCTTGGTCCATAATTTTCTTTATCTGTCTGTATGGAAATTCCCTGAGGCTCAGGAAACGGTCTTGCTTCAAATTCTACCACCCTTTGAAATGGATTCAAAATACTTAAAGGCTCAATGAAATAATGATTTGGACCGTAGTTTTTCTGCCAATTCGTATAGCTCCTCAAGAAGTAATTTTCTTGTGAAAGGGTATCCGGTAAATAAAAATTTCCGACAGCCACTCCATCTCGAACCGGAAACTTTTTCTCAATGACAATATCTCTTTTTAGGTTGATTACTTCAACATGCAGCACTTTGCTCAACTCATCACGCAGGTACGGATTTCCATAATTGAAATAAGCCTTTAGATAAATTTGATCCCCGGCATAATAGTAAGGTTTATCGGTGTGCAGATATACTTTTTCCTGAAAATTAGCGGCAGTTCTGTCTAGGTTTTGCAATTGGATAGCTTTCTCTGCATCATAATCCAATGGCAAAAGAGTTGAAATTCGCTTTCTATCCATATCTCCTGAAAAGACCAAATCCTGTGGATTGAGAACCATTCCATTCTCTTTGACACGAACAGTACTTTTATTTACTTCTAGCCAAGAAACAGGGTATGGAGCATCCTTGTACGTGTTTACTTGAGAAAATCCTTTTTGGTAATGGATCTCGATTCGGCCTTTCATAGTGATCAAATACTCATCAGGCTTGTTTGGAGCTGGAGTTACCAAGTTGTCAGGCTTATAGGGAACCACTGATTTTCCTAGTTCATTTGCAAAAATATCCGAACGCATGTTCATAGAGGGAGATCCTCCGGCCTTGTCGCCATATAGGAAAAACCCTTCCTTTTCCTGATCTCCTGTAATCATCGCCCGAAACATATTCATAGGCGACTTACGATACACTTCCGCTCGGTTATTTTCCCAAGAAGTTCTTTGATCTTCCGTCTCAGGGACCATTTCTTCAAATCTTGCAGCACCCGCTATTCTATAATTGGTAGGTGAATCAAAAAAATCCTGAAGGTTAAACGTGATTTTGTATCCTAAATAGTTGTTGATGATTTCTATGGGGATAGCTGCTGAAGCTTTGAAGGTGTTTTTCTCCTCACTTTCCGGGAAATCGATTACCCAAGGGTTCTCAATGCTCGATTTGCTGGCAATTTCATCATTACCCAAAAATAAGTTTTCAAACTTTCGTAAATCCCTTTCCCAAGTTTTATCTCTTGAAGCTTTGATTTCCACATCATTCAGTTCCTGAGCAAAAGGCTCCATATTTAAATTTACGGTCGAGATACCTCCGGGATTCAATGTCACTTTTTTGGTTTCTGCAATGTATCCTATAAAAGAAAACCCGATTTCAATTGCCCCAGGCTCCAGGTCAGACAGCGTGTATTTCCCATCCATATCCGTTACAGTGGCAATGGTTGTGTTATTGACGAATACATTACAAAATGGAAGAGTTTCTCCGGTCTCTGCATCTTTGACCACTCCGGTGATTGTTCCCGATTGTGCCAAAATCAAAAAATGAATTCCAAGAAAAAAGAGTAATGTGGATAAAACGGTTTTCATAAAACTGCTTGAATGATAATTTTTTAAACTTTAAAAATGGACTATTGTTGATTAATGACGAATCTGCCTTCTATCGGTTGCCCATCAGCCGAAATACCTTTTATCTCAACCCACATCGGACCTCCTGTTGGGGAACTTTGAAATTGGACTTTTTGAGATAGTTCTTCGGTATTTGTAATTATTTGCGGGTTCCAATAGAGAGTTGGTTTTAGACCTCTTAGAAACGGGTTAAGTTGTTGTTCTTTCATTACATCTTCAAATTTTCTCGAGGAAGGAAATCCAGTTAGTTTAAAAGGCTTGAAGCTATTCATCATCGCCTCATTGGCTTTTTCTAAATCGGCACCAGATTTCATGAAAATAGAAATAATGCCATTCCTGCCTCCTTCACCTAGCATCGATACGGTTCTCTTTATTACTTCTACTCTATCTATTGCAAATACGTTTATTCCTTCGATTACTTCAGTGGCAGTTCTTGCTCCGAGACCTGCTCCTCCGAGCATAGAACCAGAGGGTGGATTTATAGGAACTCCGTCAATCATCACCAACGGTTCACCGCCATTCCGGAATCTAATGGACGGTGGGTTGCCGGTAACGCTCATACCTGCCACTTGACCAGCCAAAAGATAAATGAATTGTGAAGTACTTCCGTTTAATGCCAGGTTCTCCGTTTCAACCGAATTATCAGGTTGACCATAAATCATTGGGCCGACAGGATCAGTTTTTTCCTCGTCTATGACGAATTCATCCAACAAAATCTCCCCGTTCTCCATATTCGACATTATTTCCCTCGCAGTCAATGGAGCAACTTTAGTAGAAGATAATAATGCGTATTCAAATGATGGTATTTCGCCTGGGGTTTGAAAATCCTGAATTTCTAAAGAAATGTTCTTTATCGGTAATCCATCTTTACTTTTGGCTTGAACAGCGATTTCAAAATCACCTTCAAATGTAAGGTCCGGTATGTCAAAGCTTCCATCTTTAGCGGCCTGGTATTTTTCGATATTTTCCAGTCCGTTGACCAAAGCTGTTATATCTCCTTCGACAGGCTTGTTGTCTTGGTTTTTAATTTCTCCTTTTAATGAAAATCTACTTTCGAGAGGATAGGTGAAATTTTCATATTCAGTACCTTCCGGAACTGGGTTCAATTCGAAGGCATCATTGATGGAACTCTGTGACTCAATCGGAACCGCTTGATTCATGTCCAAAACACGAATAGCTAAATCTGAGGCAATAGGTTTTCCATTTTCATCTCTGATCATAATATTTAAATTCACCTTTTCTCCAGCTTCATAAGTCTGCTTATCAGAAAAAATGGAAACGCCTTTAGATTTTTGCTCAGGTAGGGATGCAACTGGTTTTAGGCTGGGGTCGTGAATTTGAATAGGAAGGTAGGTTACATTCCCGTAATTGAGACTCCAGGAGGTATAAGCTTTGATTAGATAGTTTTCTTGATTCAGGTCTATTGGTAATAAAACAGATCCAAAAGCTTTTCCTGCTTGGATAGGAAAAATCTGATGGGATTCTTGGTAGCCAGTAGTGTCCAAGATTTCCACATGAAGAACTTTGCTCAGTTCAGGAGCCAATAAAGGATTGGCATAAATCATATTCGCTTTGAAAAATAACGTCTCGCCCCTTAGATAATGTTTTCGATCTGTCTGAAAAAAGACCTTTTCCTGCATCACTTGTGCGTTTTTCTCAATATTGGCAAGTCTAATTGTTTTTTCTACATTGAAATTGCCAGGGAGTTTGTCTAAAGGATGCATTCTTGCAAAGCTTCCATCTAAGATCAATTGATCTTCAAAAACAACTGAACCTTCTGATCTTAATTCCAAATCCTCACCTTTAAAACTTATTTCCCCTTTACTTTCAATAGTATAAGGCTTAGGAAAAGAAAGAACGAATTCTCCCGGAAATGTTCCGAATGCTACAGAAATAGGCTTTGCGGGGTCTGAACTAGTTATTTCTCCCGAGAGCATTTGCCTTAATATGAATTCGGGAGAGTTTTTAAAAATTCTCTCTCGTTCTAATGTCCGTTCCGCAATCAATTCAGGTACCTCATTGATCAAATCAAGAAAAGCTAATTGAATATTTTCTTTTAAAAGAGGAGATCCAATCAGGTAAGGCTCCAATAAATACAAAGTGAAAAGAAATCCTGTTTTATCATTTACAAAAATCAAATACCCTTTCGTATCCACTTGAATTTCTTTGGAGTTAGCTTTTTCTGAAAATAGTAAAGCATCAGGGTTTAAAAGTCGGATATCGCTTTCAAACTTACTTTCTGAAAGAAAAGATCCGATAAATTCTTGTGTAAGCTTTTCTCGTTTTTTTTCAGAAAGGTTTAATTCTAGTGGGAAAATGGTTGGTTCAGATTTTAAAAGAAAATCCTGAATGTTGGGTTTATTCTTGACAAGTGCGATAGTTTTTTGAATGGTCTGATAACCTTCGCCGATGATCACAAGCTCCCACCTCCCCGGTGGAATGTTTGGAATCGAAAATCTGCCTAAAGAATCTGAAAATGTTTGGAAGGTAGAATTAGCAACAAAAAGATGGATGTCCTTTAGTCCTTGATCCGATGATTCATCTTTTATGATCCCACTGAAATTTACGTTTTGTGCATTCACAAAATTTGAAAATGGGAGAAAAGAAAAAGCTGTAAGGGAAAGTGCAAGAAATATAAGACAATGATTTCGATGCATTTTGAAGAGTTTAGTTTTTCAAAGAAAATAAAAAAGCCCCAAATAGGAGCTTTTAGTTATGTTAAAATTTATTTAAAGAGATCTATTTCTCATCCTTTTCATCTTTATCCAAATCATCTCTGTCTTTCAGCTTTTTATCCTCTACATTTTTGTTTAGGAATTCATTGATTTTATCAATAGAAAAACTGGATGAAATCTCTCCAAATGAATTGATATCCATTTTGAATCCTTTTAAATCTTCGTGAACTTTTGGATCGGTTTCTTTCTTTTTTTTCTTAGCCATGGCTTTTTGGTTTAGTCAATTACTGGGATTGTATCTAACGCAAACTGAATGCGTTTGGCTACTTCTTGAGCTCCTAAAATAGCAAAAACTTCCATCAAATCCGGCCCTATTCCTGTTCCAGTGACTGAAAGACGAACGGCCTGCATCACTTTTCCCAGCTTTATTCCTTCAGATTCTGCAGATTCACCTAACATGGATTTTGCAGTTTCCGCGTCAAATTTTCCTTCATATCCAGTAATTGCTTTAGCATAATTGCTTAAAACTTTTACTGCGTCGCCATTCCATTTTTTTGAAGCTATTTCTTCATCAAATGAGGTGAGCGGCACAAAAAGAAATCTGCTTTCCTTCCAGAGTTCCGCTGGAAAAGTTACTCTTCCCTTTGTCAGTTCGGCTGCTTGTTCGGCTACCTCTTGATTGACTTCAATCCCTTCTTTGGCAGCATCTCCGATAATATAGGAGGCGAGCTCTAGCTCACTCTTACTTCTCAAATATTGTTCGTTATACCATTTTGCTTTTTCAATATCAAACTTGGTTCCTGACTTACCGATTCTCTCAATGGAGAAAACTTCTACTAACTCTTCCAAAGAAAAGATCTCTCGCTCATCACCAGGATTCCATCCTAGAAAAGCCAAGAAGTTCAAAAATGCATCTTTCAGGTATCCTTGCTCTCTGAATCCTGCCGCAGTTTCTCCAGTCTCTTGGTTTTCCCAGTTAATCGGGAAAACCGGAAATCCTAACTTATCCCCATCCCGCTTGGAAAGTTTGCCATTGCCATTCGGCTTTAGCAAGAGTGGCAAATGAGCAAACTGTGGCATCATGTTTTCCCAGCCAAAAAACTTATAAAGCAAAACGTGCAAAGGAGCTGATGGAAGCCATTCTTCCCCTCTGATCACATGTGTGATGTTCATCAGATGATCGTCCACAATGTTAGCCAAATGATAGGTAGGCATTCCGTCAGATTTCATCAAAACTTTATCATCCAACGAACTGGAGTGAACCATTACCCAACCACGGATCATGTCATTAAGTCTTACTTCTTCTTTTCTGGGGATTTTCACTCTGATTACATACGGATCTCCTGAAGCCAATCTTTCCTTTACTTCCTCTTCAGGAAGTGTCAGCGAGTTTTTCATCTGAGTTCTCGTAATGCTGTTGTATTGCGGCTGTACCACTCGCGCTGCGGTAAGTCGCTCACGCATAGCCTCTAGCTCTTCTGTGGTATCAAATGCATAATAAGCATGTCCTGCTTCCACCAAGTCCAATGCATATTGCATGTAGCTTGACTTGCGCTCAGACTGTCGGTAAGGACCGCAGTCCCCAGGTTTCCATGGGCTTTCGTCAGCAGAGATTCCGAGCCAGGCTAAAGACTCCTGAATGTAATCTTCCGCTCCAGGTACAAATCTGGCCTGATCTGTATCTTCAATTCTCAAGAGGAATTTCCCGCCCATTTTTTTGGCAAAAAGATAGTTGTACAGGGCTGTACGAACTCCTCCGATATGCAGCGGACCTGTGGGTGATGGGGCAAATCTTACGCGAACTTCTTTACTCATGCTTTGCTTTATGTTCAATCTGAATAATAGACTCAGAGTTTTTCATTAAAATAGGCTGCAAAGATAAGGAATTGAATGCTTTCAGAAATTCTGAGAGGAATAAACTTCAGGCATATAGGAGTAAAGTGTTATTCTTCACGAATCACTTTCCCCAAATAACCCAAAAGGAAAAAGGCAATGATGGATGTCAGGGCTGGCATAACAAAGAAGATCATTTGCCATGTTTTGGAATCACCGGACAATAAAAAATTATGGGAGTCAAAATGATTTGAAAAATGCCATTCTGGTAATAAACCCAAATAGGATAAGTACATTGAATATACTGACAAGCAGAATATTAAAACAGTAAATACTTGAAATAGGCGTATAGCGACATTGGCCAATCCTTTTGCTGGGTCTAAGGTGCTAAAAGTTTTCATGGGGTAAAAAGCTTGAATGAAACTAAAGGTAACCGATCATAAAGTCAATGACTTAAATCATAAATTGAGTTAAAATCAATTTAAATGTAAAAAGCTTTTGATTGTATTTAATACAATCAAGCCCAGATATTTATTTCCGAAAGTAGGGGAAAAAATTTCGAAGTGTAGGATTTCGATCGGTATCTGGACCTAAATTTCAATTCAAAGAAAAAGTCACCCTTTTTGAGTTTAATTTCTTCTTGAAAGGTCATTTATTATTTTAAAGGACCTGTTCTTATCAAATAGATTGTTAATTAGGTATGAATAAAATTTTTAAAAGTACATTTCTGTTTTTAGGCGGATTCTTCATTTGCTTATTTTCCTTTTCTGTCTTTATAGCTATCCAAGATGCGATTTATACTCGGCTATATATGAGGGAGAGTTCTTGGGAACGTTTTACTGTCAAATCTGCAGTGGTTTATCCCTTTATTATGGCCTCACCCTCAGTATTGGGGTATTTTATTGTCCATTGGATATTTCAAAAGTATGGTAAGGTATTTAATAGTAAATGGGATTACATGTTTTACTTTTTCTTTTTGAGTTGCTTTTTGGTCTATCTGTTTGGGTTTTTGATACCAGTGATTGGAATGATCGGTTATTCAAAATACAATGTAGAACATTTTATAGCTCTGGGTTTGGCAGCCATGGTGACGTTTCTATTTCTTAGAATATTTTTTAAAGAAGGAGAGGGAATAAAAAGGATAGGAGAAAAGTAGGTTAGGTTCTAGCGAAAAAAATGAAAAATCTTACGAGGTAAATAAATCTCAAAGGTTGAGCATAAAAAAAGGAACCCATTGCTGAGTTCCTTTTTGATTTCAAACGAGTGAAATCTTATTTTTTCACTCTGATTTTCTCCTTGATACGTGCAGCTTTACCCTGACGTCCTCTTAAGTAGAATAGACGAGCTCTTCTCACTCTACCTTGTCTCAATAGATCGATTTGCTCGATTGCAGGAGAGATGATAGGGAAAATACGCTCTACTCCGATACCGTTAGAGATTTTTCTTACTGTGAAAGTCTCCCCATTGGTATTAGGGTTTTTACGTTGGATTACAGTTCCTTGAAACTGCTGAACACGCTCTTTGTTACCTTCTTTGATACGTACGTGTACGTTGATGGTATCACCAGCTTTGAAAGTAGGGAACTTAGCTCTAGCCTCGCTGTATTCTGCCTCTACTATTTTAATTAGTTCGCTCATAGCTTTATCTTTTTATGCTTTCGCTTTATGCCATCTCGGTGGCTTATTTAATTACTTCT
The DNA here is from genome assembly GCA_965659625.1 of uncultured Algoriphagus sp. GTDB lineage: Bacteria > Bacteroidota > Bacteroidia > Cytophagales > Cyclobacteriaceae > Algoriphagus. Next base: position 43,920 of record CBFHWO010000027.1, read on the forward strand.
CGTTCGATGCTGTATCGTTGAATCCCTATTCCTGTCCGCTAAGCAGATCAGGCCTTCTTTCTTGGGTTCTACGAACCGATGCTTCAAATCTCCATTCATTTATCTTGGCTTCATGTCCTGAGAGTAAAACTTCCGGAACTTTCATTCCATCGTATTCTGCAGGCCTAGTATAAACTGGCGGTGCCAGTAAGCCATCTTGGAAAGAATCTGTCAAAGCCGAAGTTTCGTCATTCAATACTCCCGGGATCAGGCGAATCACCGCATCAGCTACTACTGCTGCTGCCAATTCTCCTCCGGATAGTACGAAATCTCCAATGCTGATCTCTTTGGTGATGAATCGCTCTCTCACCCTTTCATCTACACCTTTATAATGACCGCAAAGGATCAATAGGTTTTGATGAAGCGAAAGTTCATTGGCCATGGATTGGTTGAAAGTAGCTCCATCAGGCGTCATGTAGATGATTTCATCATAAGTCCGCTCTTTTTGAAGTGCTTCGATGCATCGGGCAATTGGCTCGATCATCATGACCATTCCGGCTCCACCACCAAAAGCATAATCATCGACTTGCTTTTGTTTACCCATTGAATAATCTCTCAAGTTGATCACTCGGATGCTTGCCAATCCTTTTTCTTCTGCTCTTTTCAGAATCGAATGGGAAAACGGACTGTCTAACAAACCAGGGACAACTGTGATAATATCAATGTGCATGGATTAATCTTCCAGATAAATTTCAAGTAAACCTTCGGGTAATTGGCAGTAAACTTTTTTTGCTGCCTTGTCCACCTTTTGGATAATGCCGTCTTGAATTGGAATCAAAACTTCTTTACCCTGATGTGTCACCCCGAGGAGATCCTGTGTTTCCAGATCATAAACAATCTGGACAGTTCCGATCAAACCTTTGGTCTCGTCAAAGACCTCAAATCCGATCAACTCGTGGAAATAATATTGGTCTTCTTCCAGTTCGGGTAGTTCAGTAAGGGGAAGATAAATTTCCGACCCTACTAATTCTTCTACCTGATCGAGCGAATCGTAATCCTCAAATTTTACCAATGCTTTATTTCCGGGTTGGAGTACAAAGTGCTCCAGGAAAAACGGCACCAGCCGGGATTTTTGCTCTAGGAATAAGTGGTCAAGTCCGTCGTAATCTTCTGGATTATCAACATCAAGAACCACAACCAGTTCTCCACGAAGTCCATGAACTTTAGCTACATAGCCTAATTGAAAGCATTGCTCCTTGTTCATGGGGAGTTTTTTGTTTACGCTTTAGGCTCTTCGCCTTCAGCTGGAGTATCATCTTTTGCTTCAGCTTCAGGTGCCTCTTCAGCAGGAGCTTCCGCAACTGGCGTTTCTTCAACCGCTTCTTCTACAGGAGCTGGATTATTTGCAGCCTCAGCAGCAGCTAAAAGAGCTTTCTGCTCATCTTCTCTTGCTTGGATTGCGTCCAATCTAGCTTGGTTTTTAGCAGTTTCAGCATCAAAGGCTTTCTGACGAGCGTCAGCTTTCGCTTTTGTGATGGTGTCAGCTTTTCCAGCGATTTTTGTGTCTTTTTCGTTCAACCAAGCCTCGAACTTCGCATCAGCTTGTTCTTGAGTGATTGCACCTTTCAATACACCAATTTGAAGGTGTTTCTTCAGCATGATACCTCTGTAAGAAAGCATAGCCTTCACAGTATCTGTTGGCTGAGCTCCATTCAACAACCATTTAAGAGCGCGCTCATTGTTGATGTTAATGGAAGCAGGATTCGTGTTAGGGTTATAAACCCCGATTTTTTCGATGAAGCGTCCATCACGTGGAGCTCTTGCATCAGCTACAACCACGTCGTAGATAGCCATTTTCTTTCTACCTCTTCGTGCTAATCTGATTTTTACTGACATAAATTTGTTGTATTTAGTGAGTGGATGGAACCCGTCCATCCTAATTTTGGAGTGCAAAGATAGTCTAAATCCTTGTAAAGCCATAAGTTGGCTAAAGAATATTTGGCTAAAAACGGGCTTTTCTTTTATCTTGCGTAAAATTTCCATGGCCCCGTAGTTCAACGGATAGAACAAGCGTTTCCTAAACGCTAGATCTAGGTTCGATTCCTAGCGGGGCTACAAAAAACGCTTTTTATAGCATTTGAGTAATGATTTTTGATTTTGGGGGTCGGTTTAGGGGTCTGTTTGTATCGCTTATCCCTTTTTTATTATGTCGAAAAACTAATAGAGGCTTACTCAATTACTCTAGAGTGCGTAGGGTTGTGAGTAAATAAGTAAGTAATAAATGAGGCTTCACCAAATAAATGGGAAGCCTCGATAGCGTTAAGTTAAACAGGCAATTTGTGTTTGATGATTACCAATCTTCAGCTTTTTGTTTTTTGAAATAAGGTTCTATGCTTTCGGCAAAAGCACTAAAATAATTGTGGCAACCTACTACAAATGCACCTGAATAATTTGCAGAAGCCATCTCTTTATTTTTAGGTTTTTCAATACCGTCAAAGTTAATTCTGTGCGCTAAATGCTCTTCAATTGAAGTTGAATAATCTTCTGAATGTGTAGTATACAGAAGGTAATAGGTAACACTTTTTTCCCCAATTAAGTCTTTAATGGTATATCTAAGCCTACCATCTTTCAGTTCAAAAATTAATAAATGTTTTACAGAAGCCTTGTCTGTTACTTCTTAGGGGCTTCCCCCTTTTTTTTCAAACCATTTAACAGGGACATCAGATCTTCCTTTAACGACAATAACGCCATTCAATGTGTCATCCATGTCAATTGCGGCATCTGTACTATTGTATTTTTCAGCGATATATTTTTTTGAAAAGCCGTATAAATCAGTCATTGAAGCCCCTTCTATCTCTATTACGTCTTGATATATTACTTTTCCATCTATGAGTGGTAGATCAATTGGAGGGTTAAGTATGTTAAAATACTTTTGTGCAATTCCCTCAAAGTGAAAAAGGGTTGTAAAGATGATTAGAAAATAAAAAAAAGATTTTTTCATT
>CBFHWO010000028.1:0-46286 GCA_965659625.1 uncultured Algoriphagus sp.
TGGAACTGATTCATCTTGCTCAAATTCATGAAATGCAAACCTGATAAAAACATTTCGATATCGGTCGTAGTCTAGACTTTCATAATGAGGGCTGTAATAGGAATGCTTTCTGAAAATCAGCCCATCAGCCTGTAAGGGAAATGAAGGTAGGGTTTCTGGTAAATGTTCACTTTTGCCATTTGTGGATTGTAAACTATCTCCAAACTCAGAAACGAAAAAAAGGCGATGGTCCCCAAATAAAGAATAAACATGCTTATCGGCTCCATGTGCTATTGATCCTTCAAAAAGTTTCATACCATCTGGCATATAATCCTTGGGAAATTTAAAATCCAAAAACTGCGTTTCTCCTGAAAGTAAATCGATTTCATAAATCAGATTCTTTGACTGGAGAATTTCCTGGGTCATTTCCCTCATTGATCCATAATAATGAGTTTTTACCAATAACTTATTTCCTTGCAAAAGGGGCGGACTTTGGAAATATGCGTTGTGGATAAAAGCTGGGCTATACTGATCCGGGGATTCATAATAGATTTTACTTTTGATCCGTCCAGAAGTGTCTATAATAGTTATTTGTGACTCCAGTTGATTAAAAAGGAAAATACTATCTAGATTATGGACGTATATCCCCATGATATCTAGGACTCCGTTTGGACCTTCGTAATCAAACTTAAGATCATTAATTTTTTTATTTTTATTGATATCAAAGATCTGGACACTATTTTCCATCCAATTTAGGCTAAAGAGTAGATTTTCAGTAGGATAATAAAAAAGTCCATCGCTGATATTAGAGGTACTATCTCCAACGGGAAATGTCAATTGAGTTTCACTAATTTTAAGTGTAAGGCTGTTGATTTCATTTTTTTTCGTATTGCACCCTGAAAAAGCAAATCCGAATAGAAGAAAAAAAAGCAAATTTAGTTTATTGAATAAGAGAGTCATAAAAAGGAGATAATAAATGCAGGAGCCGAAACTCCTGCAAGGTTAGTTTATTGTTGTGTCACAGGTGGGCATTCCCTGTCGAGACAACTTCCGATTCCTTGAGGATCACAATATCTGGAAGGATATGTGACATCATAATATCCTGGTTTAGTACATGCCGCATCCGCCTTTTCTGGTAAGGCAAATAGAGCTATTACTAATCCAAAAAAGCAACCAAAAAAAACTTTTTTTAAATTTTTCATAAATTTATTATTGTAAAAGATTTTTAAAAAACTTTTGGCCAAAAGCAGCTACCCACCTAGATAGTTGGGTCAATTATATTATTATTATTATTATGCAAATTAATACCAAAAAAATTAGTTGAAAATTTTTGGATAATAAAAAAATCCCCTCCAAAAATCAATTGGAGGGGATTTTTTATGTTTGAATCTGGATAAATTATCCGATAGATACTCTTTTGAAAGCAGAAACAGTCATTCCTTTGCTTACGTCGTTCAAGTATTGAGCAATAGTTTTGCTGTTATCCTTTACGAAGATTTGGCTAAGCAACGTATTTTCTTTGTAGAACTTGTTCAGTTTACCCATTGCGATTTTCTCAAGCATTTCTTCTGGCTTACCTTCAGCTCTAGCCTGCTCTTTTCCAACTTCGATTTCTCTTTCTACAGTAGAAGAGTCAACTCCGTCTTTATCAACAGCCACTGGGTTCATAGCAGCGATTTGCATAGCAACATCTTTTCCAGCTTCTTCAACATTTGAACCAGAAGTGTTAACCAATCCTACCAAAACACCTAATTTACCATTAGAGTGGATGTAAGGAACAACAGTTTCAGCATTGATTACTTCGTAATTAGAGATTTCGATTTTCTCACCGATTTTACCAGTCATCTCAACGATTTTCTCGGCGATCGTGATGTTTTCGAATGGTAATGCATGAATTTCTTCTACTGTAGTAGCTCCTGCAGCTACGGCCATGTCAAGAAGAGTGTTAGCAAAAGCTACATATTCATCGTTTTTGGCAACAAAGTCAGTTTCGCAAGTCAAAGAAAGCAAAGTTCCTTTTTTTCCGTCTTCAGAAACGTTTGTTACAACAACTCCTTCTTTGGTTTCACGGTCAGCTCTAGATGCTGATACTTTTTGACCTTTTTTTCTAAGAATGTCCACAGCTTTTTCAAAATCACCTTCAGCTTCAGTCAAAGCTTTCTTGCAATCCATCATACCGGCACCGGTCATTTGTCTCAGTTTGTTTACTTCTTGTGCAGTAATTGCCATTGTATTATCGGTTTAAATATAAACGGGATATTATAATATTGACTTTTGGGACGTTTTAGTCTCAAAGGGTTTAAAATTTTTAAATGACAAATAGAGAAAGTATCTAATTGTCTATTAAACAAAAAATTGAACATAGGCCGAAACCGTATGTTCAATTTTTTATATTTCAAATCAAGTGTGGATTATTCTTTAGTTTCGGCGTCCACAGCTTTCTTAGCTTCTTCCTCTTCAGAAAGTTTAGCTTCTTCTTTGTCTTTCTTTCTTTCAGAAAGACCTTCTTCGATAGCTGCACCAAACGCTTTTACTAGTAAGGATACGGATTTGAATGCATCGTCATTAGCTGGGATAGGGAAATCAACCTCATTTGGATTAGAGTTCGTATCTACCAATGCGAAAACAGGGATACCAAGCTTTTTTGCTTCAGCAATAGCAATGTGTTCTCTTTTGATGTCGACAACAAAAAGTGCTGCAGGAAGTCTGCTCAAATCAGCAATACCACCTAAAACATCTTCCATCTTGTCTTTTTGACGAGAAACCATCAGACGTTCTTTCTTAGCTAAGTTCATGTAAGCTTCTTCCTTCATCAATTTGTCCAATCCGGACATCTTTTTCAAGGACTTTCTAATTGTGGCGAAGTTGGTCAACATACCACCTAACCATCTTTCGGTTACATAAGGCATGTTTAGACGCTGTGCTTCTGCTGCAACTAGGTCTTTGGCTTGCTTCTTAGTAGCTACGAACATCACTTTTTTGCCTGAGCGTACTACCTGCTTGATTGCGTTAGATGCTTCGTCGAGGCAAGCAAGCGTTTTATTCAAATCGATAATGTGGATACCATTTTTCTCCATGAAAATGAATGGAGCCATTCTTGGATCCCACTTTCTCGTCAAGTGTCCGAAGTGAACACCAGCATCTAGTAAGTCTTTATATTCTAATTTGGCCATAAATATGTTTTTATAAAAGGAAGAAATCCCGTATTAACGTTTAGAGAACTGGAATTTTCTTCTTGCTTTTCTACGTCCTGGCTTCTTACGTTCCACCATTCTAGGGTCACGAGTAAGGAAACCTTCTTTTTTCAATGCAGGTCTGTGCTCCATATCAAATTCACACAAAGCTCTAGAGATAGCCATACGAGCTGCTTCCGCTTGCCCTTTGATGCCACCACCGTCTACATTTATTTTAATGTCATAATTTCCCTCTACGCCAACAAGAGCCAAAGGCTGCTTCACAACGATCTGATGAAGATCAAATGGGAAGTACTTTTCTAATGACTGATTGTTTACGGAGATCTGACCGTTTCCTGGAGCCATGTATATTCTAGCTACAGAGGTCTTTCTTCTACCGATTGTGTTGATCATTTCCATGATTTAGACGATTAAAGGGTGATAGTTTTAGGCTGCTGTGCTTCGTGCGGATGCTCAGATCCATTATACACGTACAAGTTGCCGTATAATTTTCTTCCCAATCTGTTCTTAGGTAGCATGCCTCTTACGGCCTTCTCTACCAAGATAGATGCAGATTTGTCTTTCAACAATTTTGGGGTAGAAATACGCTGTCCGCCTGGGTATCCAGTGTGTCTCACATAAACTTTGGAGTTCCACTTATCACCAGTTAAACGAACTTTGTCTGCGTTGATTACGATGACATTGTCACCACAATCTACGTGAGGAGTAAAGCTTGGCTTTGTCTTACCTCTTAAGATTTTTGCGACCTCACTAGCAACCCTACCCAAAACTGCAGCTTGGGCATCCACTACGACCCATTGCTTTTCTACAGTCGCGGCATTAGCTGATATGGTCTTATAGCTCAAAGTATCCACTGTGTAACTGTTTAATTTTTAGCTTGTTAAATTTATTTCACCCTCAAAAAGGGACACAAAGATAGAAGTATTTTATTTTTCATGCAAAATATTTCCATTACTAAGTCCTAATTTTCATGGTCTTAGCTCAAAAACCCTCTCAGGAGTTTGATTTACATGCTTTTTATTTTTTGAAGAATGCTATTTGGCTGTTTTTACTAACTGATTGACTAATACCTGAAAATCTTTCGGGTAAGGAGCCTCAACTTTTAGTTTTTTACCATCTAGTCCTTCAAATCCAATAGAAAAGGCATGTAGAGAAACCCGTTGCATGATCGGCAACTCTTCCGTATCCTTCTTGAGATTGAATCGGCGCTTGAGTGAAGAAAGTAACAAAGGTCTACCGCCATATAAAGTATCCCCACAAATAGGGGATTTAAGATAAGCCAAATGAACTCTGATCTGATGCAATCTGCCAGTGACAGGTATGCATTCCACTAAAGTATGCGCATAATATGTTTTCAACGTATTGAAAAATGTCTGCGCGGACTTACCCTCTTTACTGACTTTGGCAATTCCTTTTTTTGTAGCGATAAGGTTTCGGTCTACCAGCTCATCGCTGAATTCCTTTATTCCCTCTACCACTGCATGATAGACTTTGTCCACTTTTCTGTTTTCAAACTGCATGGCCAAATGCCTGTAGGCCGCTGGATTCTTGGCAATCACTAGACATCCTGAAGTTTCCTTGTCCAATCTGTGGCATAGTTGGGAATCGGGGGTGTATGCCTTGGCAAGGTCTAGGATGTTCTGCGCTTCGTGTCTATCGTCTAAGCTTGATAGATAAGGCGGTTTATTGATTACCAGGTAATCCTCATTTTCAAACAGAATAAGATTTTCAAAATCTACTTTCTTCATGGATTCTCCTGCCTCTTCAATTGAGGCTGCAAAATTAGAGAAAAAATACCCGCGAAAAAACTTACACTTGATTAATATTTAACCAGTAGGTGCCTTTTCTTTTTCTGCTGGGGCGTTTTGTTTGATCAAAGGCAACGAAAAACTAAAAATTGATCCCTTACCCACCGTGGAGCTAACAGATATCTTGCTTTTGTGTCCTTCCAGAATATGCTTCACAATTGCTAATCCCAAACCGGTTCCGCCTTCTTTTTTGTTCCGGCTTTTTTCTACTCGATAGAAGCGCTCAAAAATCCTTTTAAGATCTTCCGGTGGAATCCCCTGACCATCGTCTTTAATATCTACCTGTATACTATTTTTGCTTGTCTTTAGATTTACTTTGACTTCTCCCTCGTGATTGTTGTATTTCACGGCATTGAAAATCAGGTTTTGACAAACCCGATAGATTTTTTGCCTGTCTGCCAAAGTGAGATAATTTCTCCCCTCCTCATATTCAAAAATGATTTCAACATCTCTTTTGGAAGCCTTATGCTCCAATTGATCTATGACCTCAGTAATTAAATCCTTTAAATCAAATTGAGTAAAAGTGAATTTGATGACACCACTTTCCATTTGATTCAATGTCAGTAGATCTTGAACCAACACATCTAGGGAATCCAGACTTTTAGCTGCACGTTTTAGAAACTTCATTCTCACCTGCTTGTCATCAATAGCACCATCCAATAATGTGAGGATATACCCTTGTGTGGCAAAAATTGGTGTCTTTAACTCATGGGAAATATCCGCGATAAACTCTCTTCGGAATTCCGCGTTTTTCTGAAGTGCTTCGATTTCCTTTTGCTTTGTCAAAGCATAGGAATTTATCACTTTATTAATCCTCCTAAGAGGAGAAATAGAAGACTTAGATGATTTATCGCTGATTTCAGAAAAATCCTTCTTCTGAATTTTTTCTAGAAGTGAATAAACATTTCCAATCTCCCTGAATACCAAAAATTCTAATGTGATATTAGTAAGAAGAAAAGTTACAGAGAATGATATACCTCCAGCTACCAATAAAATGGTGGTGTCGGTTGATTCCAGTAATGATAAAAATGCAGCAACCATCGCGCTAATAGCTAACGCTAAAATAAATGCAATACCTCTGGAATTTGTAAGCATATTAGCCTAAGTCGAACTTGTATCCTACTCCTTTTACTGTAGTGATATAGTCCTCTCCAATTTTCTCTCTTACTTTTCTGATATGTACATCTACCGTTCTGGCAAGTACAAATACATCTGCTCCCCAGATATTTTGGAGAAGTTCATCTCTACTGAAAACCATATTAGGGTTTTTAGCGAGGAAATACAATAATTCAAATTCCTTCTTTGGGAGTGTGATTGTTTTTCCAGCTTTATCAACAGTATAACTACCTCTGTCAATAGTTAGGTCTTTGATTTTAATCTGGATTTGTTCTTGTTCTTTTTTAGTCTCTCTTCTAAACAATGCTGCAATCCTACTCATAAGTGCTCGAGGCTTGATAGGTTTGGTGATATAATCGTCAGCACCTACATCAAAAGCAGCAACTTCTGAATATTCTTCCATTCTGGCTGTTAGAAAAATAATAAATGCGTTTTTAAGCTCTGGGATCTGTCTGATTTGTAAGCAAGTCTCAACTCCATCTTGACCTGGCATCATAATATCAAGAAGAATAACGTCGGGTAAAAATTTGGAGGCAACTTTTACTGCTTTCAATCCATCTTCAGCAGTAGCTACATCATAGCCTTCTTTTTGGAGATTATATTTAAGTATTTCTACAATATCTGGCTCATCATCAACTACGAGAACTTTGATTTTTTGCTTATCGCTCATGCTAGCATTTCTTAATAATTCGCTTAAAAATAGGGAATATTTAAAGATTGAAGCTAAATAAAAAGTTGGTTCTGATTCCTCTTTTCGTTTAAATCTAAGATTTTTACTTAGAGAAAGATTTCAGATTATGCTAAGGTTAAGCTAATCTTATTTAATTGTTTCTTAATCCTTTTGCATTGATAATATCGAAATTCAACGAACCTAAGAACAGGTTTGCTTTAATTTTTACAGGGATTTTATTCTGATCCTTAGTGACCCATACTTTTACAGGATAGTCTCCGCGGAATAGTTTGTTTTTTGGAATATGTGGGGAGAAAATATACGTTTCTTTTATCCCAATCTCAGTTTCAAGTCGTTCAGTTCCTTCATATATTAACTTTATGTTATATATCTCTTTATCGAAGAAACCTTTGATTAAAACTATTTCACCTGGCTTTAATTTTTCAAGATCCAACGTTCTCAAATAATAAAAGCCGCTGACAATATCTTGGATTTGACCAGGTAAATTATACTCTTTTGCACTTTTTAAGGTGCGGTTATCTTTTTCATAAACTTCAACAAACGCTTTTTTATTTTTCTGGTCAAAAGAGGTTTTTTCATGTTTCCTATACTTCCCTTCCTCGATATGTTGGTAGAAAACTGAAGGATGGATGGTGCTTGTGTCTAAATAGGTCCCCCAATTATCATTTACTCTTCCAAAAATTGTAGCAGCACCTTTTGTCTTGCCAAAAACATCTATTTTATAATGTGGACGATTGTTTTGTGTATGACTCCGCTTATTAATTTCCAATTTGGCATCAGCTAAATTCAACCATCCATAGCTTACTTCAAAATTCAACTCCTCTCCAAAAGTGAAGGCGTCGTTGGTGGGGTTCGATTGTGAAAAAGTATTCGAACTCCACAGAAATAGTAAAACAAACAAAAGCATAGAAAGTCTTTTCATAAATTTAAATGACAATACCTGACGAAAATTAAATTTCTTAATAGGTATTACGAAAAAAAGAATCGTTTGGTCAATAAAATTACGAATTTGGCCATTGAAAACAATGGTGAATTCTCCTTTGGTAATCGCATGTTGATTAGTTAATTTCACCTACTAAAGATTCTTTTAAATGAAAACTCATGAGTAATAACGCAGAAAAACTTAAAGCCCTTCAACTTACGATAGATAAATTGGAGAAAACCTACGGGAAAGGTACTGTAATGAAGCTTAGCGACAACAAAGTTTTAGATGTACCTGCTATTTCCACTGGTTCTCTTGGGCTTGATATGGCACTTGGTATTGGCGGGATTCCTCGAGGCCGGGTTATAGAAATTTACGGTCCAGAATCCTCTGGTAAAACCACTCTCACGATGCATTGTATTGCTGAAGCCCAAAAGGCGGGAGGGTTAGCTGCGTTTATAGATGCTGAACATGCATTTGACAAATCCTATGCCGAAAAACTTGGCATTGATACTGAAAACCTGTTGATTTCCCAGCCGGATAATGGCGAGCAAGCCCTTGAAATCGCGGAGCATTTAATCAGATCAGGAGCGATCGATATTTTAGTAATCGACTCTGTGGCTGCGTTAGTTCCGAAAAGTGAACTGGAAGGCGATATGGGAGATTCCAAAATGGGATTGCAAGCGAGATTAATGTCGCAGGCTCTTAGAAAACTTACAGGGGCGATTAATAAGACAGGATGCGCATGTATTTTTATTAATCAGCTAAGAGAGAAAATCGGAGTGATGTTTGGAAATCCAGAGACTACTACTGGTGGTAATGCGCTAAAATTCTACGCCTCTGTTAGATTGGATATTCGAAGAATTGGTCAGATTAAAGAGAGCGCAGATAATATCTTAGGAAATCGTACAAGAGTGAAAGTTGTCAAAAATAAAGTGGCTCCACCTTTCAAAGTGGTTGAATTTGACATTATGTATGGACAAGGAATTTCGAAAGTAGGGGAGATTATTGACTTAGGTGTTGAATTTGAAATTATCAAAAAAGCAGGTTCTTGGTTCTCTTATAACGGAGAAAAATTAGGTCAAGGAAGAGATTCTGTCAAGAATATATTACTTGATAATCCTGAATTGATGGAAGAGCTGGAAGTCAAAATAAAAGCAGCAGCAGGATTGAGTTCCGTAGCCGAAAAAGAGATAATAGAATAAAAAAATCCAGTTAATAAAAAAGAAGCGATTCTAAACTAGCCCCCAAAAAAGTTTGACACTTATTGGGGGCATTTTTATGCTGTCCGGATAGCTTCTACCGGATCCATTCTTGCTGCAAGGGTGGCCGGTACAATTCCAGAAACCACTCCTATTATTGAAGAAACTCCTAGTCCAAGTATAATATTTTTGAAAGATAAAATAAGCTCTAAAGTTCCTAATTGGATAAAGCTCAGTCCGAAAACAATCAAAATCCCAGTTATTCCTCCGATTAAACTTAGGAAAATCGCTTCAAACAAGAATTGGAAAAGGATAAAGTAATTCTTTGCTCCCAATGATTTTTGAATTCCGATTATATTGGTCCTCTCTCTAACCGAGACAAACATGATGTTTGCAATTCCGAAACCACCTACCAAGATGGAAAATCCTCCGATTACCCATCCAGCAATGGAAATAACATCAAAAATAGAACCGATCGCATTTTGAATAAACTCTGTTTTATTCAAAGCAAAATTATTCTCCTCTGTCGGTTTAAGTCCTCTTTTGGCCCTTACTAATCCGGTAAGTTCATTTTCTAAAGCAACTAGTCCAATATCATCTTCTTTGCCTTTAGCAGCAATTGTTGGTTCTACTCCATTTCTACCTGTATAAAACATTTTGCTAAATGCTCCATAAGGAATAATACAAGCCTCATCTTTTGACGGGGCGTCAAATAGTCCTTCACCTTCCTCTTCAAAAACACCTATTACAGTGAACTTCATCCCTTTAATTTTGATCTCTTTTCCGAGAATTGGAAGATTGGGATAAAGCGTGTTAGCAATTTCTCTTCCTACAATAGCCAAATTCCTAGAGGCATTGATTTCGGATTCCAGAAAATACCTGCCTTCTTCTAAGGGGAGATCATAAACATCCTGATAGGTGTATTCTACACCTGTGAGCTGCATCCCTTGATAGGCATTGCTGCCAGCCTGTACAGTCGCACTTGAGGAAGCAGAAATGGTAACGGCCTCGGCTGATTTTAATCTTTCCTGTAAAAATTCATACTCAGAAAGACTACCGGGTGGTCTTCTGAAATATTTCCACCATGGATAATCCTGTGGGCCACTTGCAAATGGGAAACGGTCAACTCGCATGACATTAGTCCCAAGAAAAGAGAAAGAGGATTTGATGTTATTCTCCAAAGAGTCTACCAAAGTAAATACTGCAATGATGGCAAAGATACCAATGGTTACACCTAGAAGTGATAGAATAGTTCTAGTTAAATTGGCTTTTAATGCAGATAATGCAAACCTAAAACTTTCCCAAGTCAATTTGAAAAAGAGCATACTTTTCATAGTTGGTTAAAACAATTTGTTAAGTTAGCTGAATTTGGGCATTATTGTTATTATCTTTGCATTTTTTAGAGTTATTCTAAATCAAACAAATCAAGCTCAGACTACTAAAGCTTTCCTATGAAATTATCAGATTTCAAATTTGACGTTCCAAAAAAACTAGTTTCTCTTTATCCAACTGAAAACCGCGATGAATCCCGCCTTATGGTATTACACCGTGATTCTGGAAAAATCGAACATAGGGTTTTCAAAGATATTATAGAATACTTCGGTGAAGGGGATGTTTTTGTTACAAATGATACTAAAGTATTTCCTGCAAGACTCTACGGAAACAAAGAGAAAACAGGTGCGGAAATCGAAGTTTTCCTTCTTAGAGAACTTAATCCTGAATTAAGACTTTGGGATGTTCTTGTAGATCCTGCACGTAAAATCAGAGTTGGTAATAAACTTTATTTTGGCGATTCTGACCTTGTTGCAGAGGTAATTGATAATACTACTTCTAGAGGTAGAACTATCCGATTCCTTTTTGATGGGACTGAGGAAGAGTTTCATAAAACAATTGACTCTTTAGGAGAAACACCTTTACTGAAAGAGTTTATCGAAAGAAAAGTGGAAGCTGAAGACAGAGAGAGATATCAAACTGTTTTTGCTAAAAATGTAGGTGCTGTTGCTGCACCAACTGCGGGCTTGCACTTTACTCCTCATTTATTGAAGAGATTAGAGTTGCAAGGTGTTGAGGTGACTCCTATTACATTGCACGTTGGTCTTGGTACATTCCGTCAAGTAGATGTAGAAGATTTGACAAAACATAAAATGGATTCTGAGAATTATAGTATTCCAGATGAAACTGTAAACTTGGTAAACAAGGCCCTAGATAGTAAGAAACGTGTAGTAGCGGTTGGTACTACTTCACTTAAAACGATCGAGTCCTCTGTGACAGCAAACGGACGATTGAAGGCAAGCGCTGGTTGGACTGATAAATTTATTATTCCACCTTACGAATTCAAGATTGCGAATGCTTTGATTACTAATTTCCATTTGCCCGAGTCAACATTGTTGATGACAGCATCAGCATTTGGAGGGTATGATTTGGTCATGAAGGCATACAAAGAAGCTATCAAAGAAAAATATCGATTCTTCTCCTACGGAGATGCCATGTTAATCCTTTAATATTTAAAGCTCCTGAAAAGGAGCTTTTTTTATTCCTTTACAGTTTGATAATTTGCGTGAAAGAATCGCTTAGAGTAGGAATAGATATATTTATTGTAACGTTCAAGAAATGAAAAAGGCAGCTGTCATCGTTGCTGGAGGTAAAGGGACTCGAATGGGTAGTTCTATTTCCAAACAATATTTACCAATAGGAGGGAAACCCATATTGATGCATACTCTTTCTGCTTTTTATGAAGTAGATTCCTCCATGAAGTTGATTTTGGTGATTCCGGAATCCGATTTTATTTTTTGGAAAAAGCTTTGTGATCAATACCAATTTAAAATCCCTCATGACCTTGTCTCTGGTGGCAATTCTCGCTTTCAGTCTGTAAGAAATGGATTGGATGAATTGACGTGGGAGGAAGGATTGGTGGCAATTCATGATGGTGTAAGACCATTCGTGAGAAAAGAAGTAATTGAAAATTCATTTCTTGAAGCCCAACAGTCTGGAAGTGCCATTGCAGTAGTTGGACTTAAAGATTCTATTCGGAAAATTACGGATGATGGGAAGTCTTGGTATCAGGAAAGACAATATTTTAGGCTCGTTCAAACTCCACAGACTTTTCAACTTGCCAAAATAAAAAAGGCATTTCAAGTGGAAGAACTACCCCAGTTTACAGATGATGCCACAGTTTTTGAACATCAGAAATGGCAGGTTTCTCTAATTGCAGGCAATCCGGAAAACATTAAAATAACAACTCCGGAGGATATGGAATACGGAGAGTTTCTGCTTTCCAGAAAGACATTGAAATAAGCATTACAATTTTACCGACTTTTTTATGGGACTTACCGACTTTGGTGTTGGCTTGGCCTATTAGTCATTTTAGGGAGATGGTGTTTGAGGTAGATTTGAAGTATCAATTTTAATTAAAACATCTTTAAATTATAATCTCATGAAAAGACATTCTTCATCTAAAGACGACGGCGGCATCGTATTCGGATTTGTGATTCTGGGGATCGGGATCCTTTTGCTACTTAAGAAAATTGGAATTTTTGTTCCTTCTTGGGTCCTTACTTGGCCTATGATATTAATTGTAATAGGTCTTTTCACCTTGATCAAACACGAGTTCAAAAGCCTTTTTGGCGCTTTTATGCTATTCCTTGGCTCTTACTTTCTCTTAAGAAATGAGTTTGATTTTGATTTCGCATTGGATAGATACATCTTTCCTATAGGTCTGATTGTTTTGGGGGTCTACTTAATTACAAAAAAGAAAAAAGAACAAGATCTGATTAGAGACATTCAGGCTAAATGGCAAGTGAACCAAAAGAATAGTGCCATGGGAACTTCCGCTGAAGAAGTGATAGAAGATCCTTCCGATCCAAAGACAGATACAGGAAAAGATTCTAAATCCAATTTTGGAAATATGTCCGGCAATTCCTTTTCGGATACTTTAAACATTGATGCAATCTTAAGCGGTGTTAATAAAAGGATCCTATCCAAAAATCTCAAAGGGGGAAAATTAACAGCTGCTTTTGGAGGAATAGATTTGGATTTGACGCAAGCAGATCTCCAAGGTGTAGTCACTATCCAAGTAGATGTGATTTTCGGAGGCATGAAGCTGGTAGTTCCGCCTCATTGGGATATCCGTACCGAAGTGAGCAACATCGCAGCCGGTATCGAGGATAAGAGGGTTTATAGAGAAACTGCAATCGATCCAAACAAAGTTTTGATTTTGAAAGGAACTGTTCTTTTTGGCGGTTTGGAAATCAAATCTTATTAACTAGACAAATTCTGAATTAAAAACTGGCGATTTTGATTTTCAAAGCTTTTTTGAAACCACAGCTTATTAAATATATCATCTCAGGAACTGCACTTGTGTGGTTTCTGGGATGCTTTTTTATATTAAAGTCATTTGGTGTTGTTGAAAGTTTGGCCTGGCCAGATGCACTTGCTTTCACTGGAGTCTTTTTGGCAGGTGTATTTGTTCTGGAAATAATTTTCGGTTTCTACATCCCAAAAGGAAGTAATTCTTGGCTATTGGTGATTATTCCGATTTTCTTAAGTTTTGTGGAAATTTGGATTCATAGAATCGTTATGATTTGGCTTTTTGGAGATGAAGCAGATTATCTGGAAATGCTAAAAGCAAGTTTCTATCTCCGTTGGGCAATTCTCGCAATTCCTGAAATTCTGATTTCCATCATCGCATTGGTAGTTTCTAAATTGGAACTGCAGGAAGAAACCCAAAAAAGAGAATCTAGTATTAGCGAGCTTTCTAGAGAAGTAGAATTAAACTCCATCAGACAGCAATTGCAACCCCATTTTTTATTTAATAGTTTAAATTCAATTAGCGCTTTGGTGGTATCTCAACCTCAAAAAGCGAGGGAGATGGTATTACAACTTTCTGATTTCCTACGAGGGACCATTCGAAAAGATCATAAAGTTTGGGTCAGCTTAAATGAGGAATTGAGTTATTTGAAAATGTACCTGGATATAGAGCGTGTAAGATTTGGACACAGACTTCTTGTTCAGATCAATTCAGAGGAATCCTCAGAAGACTTAAAGCTTCCACAGCTAATGCTTCAGCCATTACTTGAAAATGCGATTAAACATGGCTTATATGGACTTACCGGAAAAGTGGATATTCTAATCCAAACTTCAAAAGAGCAAAATTATTTAATGATACAGATAGAGAATCCATTTGATGAGGAAAGTTCTCCGCCAGCTGGTGTTGGTTATGGTTTAAGCTCTGTAAATAGAAGGCTGGAATTGCTTTTTGGAAGATCAGATTTGTTGAATACTTCTTCAAATTCTGGAAGATTTACAGTAATACTAAAAATCCCACAATTGAAATGATCAAAACTTTAATTATAGACGATGAGCCATTGGCGGCTTCCATTGTTCAGGAATATTTAAAAGCATTTCCTGAGGTTGAAGTGATGGAAATTTGTCAGGATGGATTTCAAGGTTTAAAAGCCATTCAATTACACCAACCTGATTTGATTTTTTTAGACGTTCAAATGCCTAAAATCACTGGATTTGAAATGTTAGAGTTGTTGGATGAGCCACCGTCAGTAATTTTCACGACAGCATTTGACCACTATGCTTTAAAAGCATTCGATTCGATGGCGATCGATTATTTATTAAAACCATTTTCACAAGACAGATTTAACCAAGCTATAGAGCGATTTCTCAATCAATCCTCTGTTGAAGATCATGACACGATTAATCACCTTGCTGAAAAGAGCAGCCGATTGGTGGTTCGGGTAAAAAATGAAATCAAAATCATTCCTATCAAAGATGTAGCCTTTTTTGAAGCAGAGGATGATTACATCGCCATTCATTGCAAGGATGGGAAATTCCTTAAGAAAATGACCATGAAGTCCTTGGAAGAAGCTTTGGATCCTTCGAAGTTCGCACGAGTGCATAGATCCTTTATGGTCAATCTAAACGAAGTGACTAAGATAGAACCTTATGAGCGGGAAAACTTCCTAATAAAACTTAGAAATGGGACCCATGTGCCTGTAAGTAAATCGGGATATTCCCGACTAAGGCAAGTGCTAGGTTTATGAAAAGTATAAAGCCCCGAATCCTGGGGCTTTATTTTTAATATTCGTCCTCGTTGAAGAAGAAGTCATCTTTGGTCGGATAATCCGGCCAAATCTCCTCAATTGTTTCATAAGGTTCGCCATCATCTTCTAATTCCTGGAGATTCTCGACCACTTCAAGTGGTGCGCCAGATCTGATGCCATAATCAATTAACTCATCTTTAGTTGCAGGCCAAGGAGCATCTTCTAAATAAGAGGCAAGTTCAAGTGTCCAGTACATAGTTTTTATCTTAATTAATAGGTGTTCCGGATATTATAGGGTCGCAAAATTATCTTTTTTTTCAGATATGCAATCAAATACTCATTAATTAAAAGAAAGTTGTCTTAAAATATAATTTTTTACATCAACTTTTCTTTTCAAGCCAGAAAGCTTTTTTCTCATCATTATCTCAAAATCCTGAGTTTGAACTCGGAAATTTTCAGAATTACTTTGCATCGTATCGAGCTCAGTTTGATCTCTGTGCAGTAAATCTTTCATTAAGGCAACTTTTATTTGTTTTTGCTCTTCAACTGGCTTTTCATCAAAGTCATCATATTTCCCATGAACTAATTTTTCCAAAAAAGCTTTTTCAAAAACAATATCCATGAAGAATTGGAAGGACCTAGCGGTAAGATTTACCTCTTTTGGTTTTCTCATTGGAAGTTTTTTCCATTCCTCTTGGATTTTTTTCGCTGCATTGATCAGTTCATAGGTGGTAGGTTGACCTGAAAGTTTCTTGATTTCTTCTGTCAATTGTTCCGCTTTACGAATGATCTCCCTCGGGTGCATGGTTGGCCCAGGGTTTAAGGTTCTCTTATATCGAGAGAAAATCCTATTATTTAATTTAGAAAACTCATCCCAAAGTGGTTGACGTTTTTCTGCAGGAACTTTGCCTGAAGTTTTCCATTCCTTTTGGATTTTTTTACTGATTTCAAAAGCAACTTTTGCATCAGGGAAGTCATGTGCTTCACGGGCTTGAACCACCAACGCCTCATAGACCTTGATGTTTTCTTCAGCTTGAAGGGCTAGACCTTCGTAATAATGTCTTCGGTTTTCAAAGAAATGCTGAACGGCATCATTGAATTTAGTTTCAATTTCTTCCTCAATTTCCTTTTCAACAGGACCGGTTTTTATCCACCTTAATTTTAAATCCTTATAGGCTTCTGTAGTTTCTCTCCAATCGGTATCATCCTTCATCTCCTCCGCCTCAAGAATCAACGCATTCTTCACCTCTAAATTTTTGGAACGGTTTGCCTGGATAATTTCATTTAGGAATTCCTCTTCTTTATTCAGGTCTTCTATCAAAGGGATGAAATCACCCAATGCATCAGATTGCATTAAAGAATCTCTCAAATGAATAAGCTTCATTAAAAAAGAACCCTTGTTTTGGTTTTCCTGAATGTCTGATTTTAGCTTTTCAACCTTCTCTTTCAGTTGCTCGAATCTTCCTTCAAAATATTTTAAAGTGGATACTTCATCTTCCTTGACTTCACCAATCACTCTGTCCTCTTGACCTAAAAATCCCTTTAAATAAACTTTGTTATCCTTAATATATCCATACGGATGCTCCATTGCTCTACTTAGGTTAGGTGGTCGTTTCCAATTTTTGGCAAATTAATTAATTCAAAAGCACTTATCCTAAGAAAGGGGTTTTTTTGCCATCTTTACCAATTAAGTGAAATTGTAACGTAAAAATTACCGCATGAGTGCAGAAAAAATAATCTTTTCGATGGCCGGAGTGTCAAAAATTTATCCGCCACAGAAAAAAGTACTAAAAGACATATACCTCTCATTTTTTTATGGAGCCAAAATCGGAGTTCTAGGTCTCAATGGTTCCGGTAAATCTTCCTTGCTGAAAATCATCTCAGGAATGGAAAAGGAATTCCTCGGAGAAGTGGTTTGGTCTCAGGGATATTCTGTTGGAATGCTGCAACAAGAGCCTCAATTGGATCCGACAAAAACGGTGAAGGAAGTAGTTGAAGAAGCCGTAGCAGAGACAGTTGCTTTGCTGAAAGAATTTGAGGAAATCAATGAGAAATTCATGGATCCTGCCTTGATGGAAGATCCTGATGCCATGAATGACTTAATCGAGAAGCAAGGAGAGGTGCAGGAGAAGCTTGACGCTGCCAATGCATGGGAGCTTGATGTCATGCTGGATAAAGCGATGGATGCCTTGAGACTTCCTCCAAGTGATGCAAACGTGGCCAACCTTTCAGGTGGTGAGAAAAGGAGAGTAGCTCTTTGTAGACTTCTATTGCAGGAGCCAGATGTGTTGTTGCTCGATGAGCCTACCAACCATTTGGACGCGGAGTCTGTGCATTGGCTAGAACAACATTTGCAGAATTATAAAGGAACTGTGATCGCAGTGACTCACGATAGATATTTCCTGGACAATGTAGCCGGATGGATTTTGGAACTAGATCGTGGAGAAGGAATCCCGTGGAAAGGAAACTATTCTTCATGGTTGGATCAGAAACAAAATCGGTTGAAGCAAGAAGAGAAGACAGAGTCCAAGCGTCAGAAAACATTGGAGCGGGAGTTGGACTGGATCAGAATGACTCCTAAAGCCCGTCAGGCAAAAGGTAAAGCTCGTTTGAGTGCTTACGATAGATTGATTGGAGAAGAGTCGAAAGAGAGAGAAGCAAAACTGGAATTGTTTATTCCGCCAGGACCAAGATTGGGAGCCAAAGTCATTGAAGTGAACGGTGTATCCAAAGCTTATGGAGACAAACTTTTATTTGAAAATCTAACCTTTGCTTTGCCTCAGGGTGGAATCGTAGGAGTGATCGGTCCAAACGGAGCAGGTAAATCCACGCTTTTCAAACTGATCACGGGACAGGAAAAACCAGATGCTGGGAATTTCGAAGTAGGAGATACCGTGCAATTAGCTTATGTGGATCAAGGTCATGATATTTTGGATCCAAATAAGACCGTATATCAGACGATTTCTGAGGGAAATGAACTGATGAAACTTGGCAACAAGGAAGTTAATTCTCGGGCCTATGTGTCTAAATTTAACTTCGGTGGAGGAGATCAGGAAAAGAAAGTGGGCGTACTTTCCGGTGGAGAGCGAAACCGGGTTCATTTGGCCTTGACGCTAAAAGAAGGAGGGAACTTATTGCTACTCGATGAGCCTACCAATGATTTGGATGTGAACACGCTTCGTGCACTGGAAGAAGCACTGGAAAACTTTGGTGGTTGCGCTGTGGTAATTTCCCACGACAGATGGTTCTTGGACAGAATCTGTACTCATATTCTGGCTTTTGAAGGAGATTCTCAAGTGGTTTGGTTTGAAGGCAACTTCTCCGACTATGAAGAGAACAAGAAAAAGCGCTTGGGTGATGTAACGCCTAAGAGAATTCGATATAAAAATTTGAAATAACCTTTGAGGTCTTTCCGACCTCGAAGGTTTTCAAAATAGTAGGCAATAGCAGACCCAGTGTTCAGTCACAGTGTGCTTTGGCAGCTTTCAGAACCGCTATTCGGTCATTTCGAAGGGTTACAACTGAGAAATCTCTTTGGTAATGCATAACAGCTAAAAAATGGAAACCTCCGGAGTTGGGAAGACTTCGGAGGTTTTTATTTTCATACAAGAAGAGTATTTTTAAAAATGAGCAGAAAACGTCTTTATTTTCACCTCGCTATAATTCTTTTGAGCTTGATAGTAGGGGGTATCTCAATTTGGTATTCAGGCTGGACCTACAAAGAAACAAATGTTCCCAATTTCACTGCTATTGCCATGGTGCTTTTGGTGATTTCACAAGGAATGATGCTTAAAGCTGCTCAGAAAGAAGACAAGACAGGATTTTAATTTAGAACTATGAGGTACTTATTAACACTGATTTGTATTGGGTTTTTATCCTTCGGTCAAAAGGCCGAACGCGATCCTCGATTAGTAGGGAAATGGACCATGTTGTATTCAAAAGATGCAAACGGAGAGATAAGTAAAGATGAGTTTTATGGGAAAAGTTATGTGGAGACTTTTACAAAAGATGGAAGGTGGGTAGTCGACCCTCAGTTCTTTAGGGATGATATGAAACGCGCAGGAGTTAATTTCCCATTGGAATATGCTGACATTCCGACATTTCAATGGAGCACAATCGATAATAATACGCTAAGAATGGACTTAAGTGAATATGGAACCAGGGATAACCGATATGGTTTCTTAGGCGACACCCTTATTTTTGGTTATCCTAATGGGCATACTCGATATTTATTAAAAAGAAAGTGAGTGCAAACAGCTGATTTGGGGTTCTGTCAAAAGTTTCAAATCCTTCGAAGTATCAAAAACCTCAAAGGATTCTCAGAATTGAAATCCTATGATCTAGGTTCAGGATTACATCCGTGATGACAATCGGGAACTGAACAACAGACGGGCAAGAAAACATAGACTTGTAGATTAAGCTCTTTTTGCCTTAGTTTTTTTAAACATTATTGTATACTGGTTTTTTTATAAATATTAAAATCAGTCCAACGATTATAAAAGGAATACTTAAAATTTGTCCCATATTGATTATCATACCGCTTTCAAAATCGACTTGATTTTCTTTAAAAAATTCAATTATAAACCTTGCTAGAAATACCAAAACTAGAAGCAAGCCAAAAATTAGTCCATTAGATTTTTCTGTAGCCACTTTTTTATAGGTAAACATTAAAATTCCAAATATTAAAAGGTATGCAAATGCTTCATAGAGTTGAGTGGGATGTCTAGGTATTAAATTATCTCTTTGAAAAATAACTCCCCAATTTCCATTTGTTGGTTTTCCATAAATTTCAGAGTTCATAAAATTCCCCAATCTGATAAAAACTGCAACTATTGGTGTAGCAATTGCTACTTTGTCTAAAACCCATAAATAGTTTGTTTTATACTTTTTGCAGTAAATTCCGATTGCGATTAAAGTTCCAATTCCTCCTCCGTGACTTGCTAGTCCCTGGAATCCGATAAATTGATAAGAATCTCCAATTTTTATAATTGGTAATAAAATTTCAAGAGGGTTTTGAATGTAATATGAAGGTTCATAAAACAAGCAATGTCCGAGTCTTGCTCCTAAAATTATTCCGACAACAACGTAAATAAATAACTTTTCTAAATTTTCAATTGGGATATTTTCTTTAGCGTAAATACGTTTTTCAACGTACTGTGCTAAAAGAATTCCAGTGACAAAAAACAAACCATAATATTTTAAAGGGAATGATTCGGTTATCCAAAAAATTGTAGGGTCAAGACTCCAAGTTATAATTCTATTGTTCATTAGTTATTATGAGTTATTTCCGTCTTGAGTACAACGCTTATATATAAACTTCTGCGAATATATTCCTTAAGATTTAATAAAGGAGTTGATTTTTAAATATTTGAAATCCAATTAAACCTGCTCCTCGAGTGCAGATTCTAATTACTCGGATTTGCAAACCTATGAAATATGTTAAGGATTTATCCGCGATGGATATTGGAACCTGAACAGCCTTGGCTATCAGAACATTTGCTCTTCGAGATTTATTATCTAGAATTTTGATCGGAAGATTTGTAATCTAAAATTCAGTCTATTTCCCTATTATCTCGGATTTGAAATCCTTTGATAAAGGTTTAGGATTACAAATTCTAAACAGCGGCAGTTCAGGTTTACAAACCATCTATTCTTTTTTTTTGAATTATTTTCTGGCTATTTAAAATACTCTTTCCAGAGTATTAAAAACTTTTCATTTCACTTTTACGCTTTTCAAGCTGTATTTCTAAATCCCTCACAGTTTCAGCCACTGCTGCCTCAAAACTTTCTTCGTTGGAGGAGGCGAATAGCCTAGGACCTGGGCAGCTAAGCCTGATCTCACAGATTTTACCCTTGCCATAGGTGTCCTTTTCTTCCCTGAAAAAAACATCTGCCCTGATTAACCAATCATATTTTTTAAATAGCTGTTCTGTTTTCTCTAAAACAAGTTGTTTTGCTGTTTCATTGGTCTCGGTTTGTACGAATTGAATTATTGATTTCATAGTTTTATTTATTTAGTAGTAATTGCTTCAGCCCTCGAAAATGGGGTCAAATGCACAACATGGATGCTTTTCTATGCATACACCTAACTATTAAATAAAACGACTTTTGTGCGTTACTTGGCATGCATAGTTCAACAGCTGGGATATTCATGAATAAATTGAACTCTTACTTTTTATCTGTCCAAGCTGTCTTTTGTATCTCAATCATTGAGAATACTTGCCCGATGTTTGAATCGAGGATTTCTAAATCTTCGAATCAAGTCAGCTTTCTCAATTACTCCGATTTAAAATCTGATTATCTAATTTACAATTATTATTGCTGAACCGCCAGAGGCATCTTATTGATTAGCTTTATTTTTTTCTCTTCAACTTCAGCACGGTAATCTCTGGCCAGATGCCGACCCTGCCTGGAAAAGCTAAAAATCCAAATCCACGATTGATATGTAAATATCGACCTAGTTCTTCGTACAGTCCAGCCCATTTTGGGTAGCGAAGGGAGGCAGGGCTCCATTTGATAAACCCGGGGATCTCGATTCCGAACTGCATTCCATGGGTATGACCGCTCAAAGTCAAATGGATGAATTGGGAGAAATTTTTCACCTCTTCGTCAAAGTGGGACGGGTCATGGCTCATCAAGATTTTAAAGCTTTGATCACTGAGGTTTGCAGCAGCTTTCTGTAGGTCTCCATATTGACCAAAACCTTTCCCCCAATTCTCTACGCCTATTAAGTCAATGCTTACCCCAGCTTTTGTGATTTTTACGTTTTCATTGCGTAATAACTTAAACCCTAATTCTTCTTGGATTTCGTATAGGCGTTGCATATTAGCTTCTTTGGCCTCCTTACTTGGCCAAGCCACATAATCCCCATAGTCATGATTACCTAGAATGGAATACTTGCCTATCGGAGCTTTCAGCTTTTTAAAGGTGTCCATCCATGGTTCCATTTCCGTCGCTTGGTTGTTGACCAAATCGCCTGTAAATAGGATGACATCAGATTCTTGCTTATTGATCAGATCTATTCCATATTCTAGCTTTTTCTTATTGTCAAAACTCCCAGAATGAATGTCTGAAATCTGTGTAATGGAAAAGCCATCAAATTCTTCTGGGAGCTCGTCAAACTCAAGCGTATGTTCTAAAATGCGGTAGCGGTATTTGCCAACCATGACTCCATGGAGAATTCCTAAAAACGGAATAGAAGAAAGTACTAATGCTGTTTGGCTTATAAATTTTCTACGGTTAGGCAAAAAGTCTCCTTCCCGACTTCCTGAGACAGATTGGTAGATACCTGTAAGAAATCTAAGGATATCTTCCCCAAACATAAATCCTAAGAGAATCAGTTTTGGTATCAGGGAAAGTACCACAAGAGAGATCAATCGTCCGAAATTCAGGCTTAGATTGCTGCGGTTGAAAGTCAGAAATCCATAAACCACAAAGAGGTAAATGAAAATAGAAAATGCCCAAAAGACGATTTTGACCCAGCTTTGTGCAGGAAGCCCGGTTTTGAAAGCTTGAAAGGAATACCAGTCTATTAGGAAGAAAAAGAGGAGGAAAAGAAGAATTCGTATCAAAATAGGGTATGTGAGTGGGTTCAGTCCAGGGTTTCTTTTCCTCATCAATTGGAATTAGAAACCATGTGACAACTTGTACGTGGTAAATTACCCCATAGGTTGAGTAAGTTGCAAGTATTTGCGTCTTCCGCTCTTGGAGATTTAAAATCTCGAAGATGGATCAGGAGATTTTAAAGTCTTCAAAATCATTTCTATAGGTATTATCACTTGGATTTAACATCCTACGATATTGGTTCAGGATTACAAATCCTGAAAAGCGGAATACTATTCAAGTCGAGATTTGCTAATTCCTTTTTTTGATCCAAGGAGAATTTATATTAAATCTTACAACGCAGTAAGTACCCCAATGGCTGTTAAATTAGTAAGTATCTGAACCTCAAAGAATTTTGCAGCTCTACCTGTGGAAGGATAAAGACTGGATACTTTTTCACCTTCGTAAATTTTCTTCTTTTCTCTAATTAGGCAATTTTCTTTCCCTTTTTCGTTTCTTTGTCGTGGATTTATTCCGCATTAAGCCTATTATACTATGAGACAGTTACTCCTCAGACCCGGAGCAGAAGAATTGACCTATGAGATTCGTGGAATTGTAAAAAAAGCCCGTCAAGTCGAAGCTTTGGGGTATGCCATGACCTGGGAGAATATCGGAGACCCCATCCAAAAAAGCAATCACGTGCCCGAATGGATGAAAGCGATCATTTCTGACTTGTTGAAAGACGACAAAACTTATGGCTATGCAGACTCCAAAGGTGTGTTGGAAACCAGAAAGTTTTTGGCTGATCTCAACAATGAAAAAGGGGGGGCTGAAATTTCCGCTGAGGACATACTTTTCTTTAACGGTTTGGGAGATGCAATTGCCAAATTGTACCAATTCTTAATTCCCACCGCTAGAATTATTGGACCTTCTCCAGCTTATTCTACACACAGTTCTGCAGAGGCAGCTCATGCCAATGCTGCACCTATAACCTATAAGCTTGACCCGGACAATCAATGGCTTCCTGATATGGAAGATTTGTATTTGAAAGTCAGATACAATCCCTCAATTGTCGGGATTCTGATCATCAATCCGGATAACCCTACTGGAATGGTTTATCCAAAAGAGGTTTTGGAGGCTTTTGTGAAAATCGCGGAAGAGTTTAACCTACTTTTGATTTCGGATGAGATCTATCAAAACATTACCTACAATGGGATCAAGGCTGTGTCACTTGCTGAAGTGATTGGAGACAGGCCCGCTATTTCATTGAAAGGTATTTCGAAAGAATTTCCATGGCCAGGATCCCGATGCGGTTGGATGGAATTTTATAACAGGGAATCTTCCAAAGAATTCTCGAAGTTATGCACGACTTTGGAGAATGCGAAAATGATTGAGGTTTGTTCTACGATATTGCCTCAACTTGCTATTCCAAAGATCATGAGTCACCCACTATATGTTACCTATAGGGAAGAGGCAAATGCCCAAATTGGGAAGCGAAGTGACTGGATGCGAGAAATATTGGGAGATATTGAAGGGATTAAATTCAATCCAACTCAAGGAGCATTTTATAATACGATTGTTTTTGATGATGCTTTATTGAGCTCAGACCAATTTTTACCAATTGAAGATCCAAAATTGGAGAGTTTATTGGAAACTTGGCTAAGTGATAAATCCATGCCGCTCGATAAGCGCTTTGTGTATTATCTGCTGGCGTCCGAAAGAATTTGCGTGGTTCCTATTTCTTCTTTTTGTTCTGACTTGAGAGGGTTTAGAGTGACTTTGTTGGAGGAAAATGAAGAAGTGTTTAAAGATACTTTCAGAAGATTGGGGAAGGCGATTACGGAGTATTTGAGATGAGTATTTATACAAACTCTCCAAGGGTTTTCAAGCCCTTGGAGAGTTTTGGGGTAAGAATTCTAAACTTCATTTGGGTCGAAATCTATTTTACTTGTAGATCTATGATCAGCCAACAAAGCTTCTATTCCTCCAAACCATTCTAATACTTTTTCTCTTTCTAGAAGAGTTTGTTTCTCAGAAAAAAAGGCTTTCCAAGAGCTATGCTTCCAGTTTGTAAAGTCTTTTACAAATCCGTGATGAGCCGGATTTTGATGGATATATGTAATGCACCTAGTAAAATATGAATCTGAATTTATTTTTTTTCTTTTCAAATTGGCCATGAATAGGCTACCCTTTCTTTGATATTTTTTATTGTAGGACTGGCAGTAAAAATTTAGAAGATTAGAAAAGGCTTTGCTAGTGGATAGTTCAGAATCTTCTTTCACCTGAATCAAAAAATGGAAATGATTTGGCATTAGGCAATAAGCGAAAGTTTTTACTACAGGAGGCAAATAGAAAGAATACTTCGATAAGAAAAAATAGTAATTTTCATCCTCTCTAAAAATGTTTTCTATCCCATTTGCATGAGTCCATACATGGTAAAATCCTCCAGGTTCAAATGGTGTTGTGGGTCTTGGCATAGCAAAAGTTATTTTTTGACAAGTAATGTTTAACCCTTCAAGGGACTTATAGCCCTTGAAGGTTCTTTTAGACTTTCAATGATCTCTCACCTTTAATTGCTGTTTAGAATCAATAATTTCTTCCTCAATAATCATCTCATTTAAATCACGCAAATCCGGTTGTCCTGCATTAACCCAGGCTGTGTACCAAAAATCTGCGATCGTCTTAATGGAATGCCTCATTTGCCGTTCCACTTGGTGATCGAGCGCTTGCGCAAAAGCATCAGTAAATTCTTTTGAATAAACTCTTACCGTCAGGTTGTTTCTTTCTTCAAAGCTATATTTTTGACCTTGTGGGAAATCAGTTGTCAAGGCCTTTTCAAATTGTAATACGGAGTCCACTTGAGAATGAGCCCTTTCTACTATATTCCAAATAGCTCTTTGGGGTTTTTCAACATATTCGGCTTTTCCCACCCAAAGCTGGTAGTCTATAGCTTGAAGTTCAGGTATACGACTTTCCCAAAAACCATGAATTCCTTCTTGCCCAGTGAGTTGACCGTTGTAATTTTTTGTAGTATGCAGGGGGACGTTCAGGTCAGCTAAATAATGACCAAGGTCAGCTGATATTCTTAAAATTGCATTCTTGTCTTTTTCTTCAAAAGCCTTGGTGAGATTAATGAACGTCAAATAGGCGGACCATGGCCCAATTCCCTTTGACCTTAAACTATCTTCCGAAAATTTTTCTACTGCATCAAACCAATATTCCGGAAGAATTTCCATCCAATTTTCTCCGTATTCATCTAAATCGATGTAATGTTTTTCCGCTTCACCTTTCACTGCATATCTTCTTCGATCTGGGTTAGTTGCTTTCTCCGTAATAAATTGAATATGAGGTTTATAAAACCCGATGAGTTCAGGAGGAAGGGAATAAACAGCTACTCTATTGATCAACGAATGGGCATAGAATCCCCAAATTTTCGGTTCCGAAAAATAAAATAAATGAGAAATAATGAGGATAAAACTAATTTTCATATCTAAAAATGTTACTATTATTTACTGTGAAATCATAGGAAAAACCTATCTTTGAGCTCGAATCGGCATAATAATCCAATTTTACGATTTTGGTAATGATGTCTTTTTTAGAGTAATCTGAGAAATAAATTGGCAGTGTAAATAATTTCTAATAAATTTGCACTCCAATTCGGAATAGGGGAACGTAAAGAATTTATTTAATAACAAGATATGGCAAATCACAAATCAGCACTTAAAAGAATTCGTGCAAACGAAGCGAAGCGTTTGAGAAACAGATACCAAGCCAAAACAACTAGAACTTTCATCAAAAGATTGAAAGCTACTACAGACAAAGTTGAAGCGACTGAGCTTTACCAAAAAGTAGTTTCTATGTTGGATAAATTGGCGAAGAAGAATGTGATTCATAAAAACAACGCTAATAATAAGAAATCAAGATTAGCCAAATTTGTTAGCGCACTTGGTTAATCCTTAAAGATTTATTCTTTAAAAAAACCCTGCCTTGTCAGGGTTTTTTTATTCCGTTTAAGTTAGTATTTTTAGTTTAACTTTTTAATACGTTTATATGGAAAATATTTCTTCAATTAAAATTTCTCAACTGGCCGAAGAAGATAGGCCGAGAGAAAAGCTATTACTAAAAGGAAAATCAGCGCTTTCCGATGCGGAATTGATCGCAATTCTGATCGGTTCAGGGACCCCTTCTATGAGTGCGGTAGATTTGTCCAGACATATCCTTTCGGCAGTCAATCATGACCTTTATTCTTTGGCAAGGTTGAGTATTCAGGACCTCAAGAAATTCAAAGGAATTGGCGAAGCAAAGGCAATATCAATTATTGCTGCCTTGGAATTGGGAAGAAGGAGAAAGGACTCAGAACCAACCATTAAACCTAAAATCACTTGTTCCCAGGATATTTATGAGTTAATGAAACCAGAGCTTCAGGATGAACAAATAGAATATTTCTTCTTGATCTTACTAAGCAGATCCAATCAGGTAATGAAAAAACACCTGATTTCTCAGGGAGGAACTGCTGGAACGGTAGTAGATACTAAATTAGTTTTTAAAGCTGCTTTAGAACACCTTGCTCAATCCATGATTTTGGTACATAACCACCCAAGTGGAAACCTTAAGCCTTCTGAACAGGACAAAAGATTGACAGAAAGAATGGTCAAAGTGGGAAGAGAATTGGATTTACCAATCCTTGATCATGTTATTTTTACAGATGTTGGCTACTTTAGCTTCGCTGATGAAGGAATGATCTAATCGAATGAAATCGATCATGACATAGCCTTCAGTCAGCGAACTGATTAAAATGCTTGCGAACTTGTCTCAAATTACTTGTGGGACAGGCTTTGTGACCTCTGAAAGACAGAAATAAACACATGAAACCTAAAAATATCCTAACCTTATTTGTAGCTGCTGTGATAATTGCTGCTGTGACTTATACTTTGACAAGTACCGAAAGCCCGGAAGCATACATTGAAAAAATTGAGTCGGAGAGGGAGAGACAGTTTAAATACATTCGATTTAATATCGATTCACCGCTATCCGATGAGCAGAAACAGGATTTTAAAAAGTTGAATTTTTACCCCATCGATCCGGCTTACAAGGTTAAAGCCTTGATGGTACCGGTGGAAAATAAAAAGGTGAGGGAAGTTCCATTGACTGATGGTACTAAAGAACGATACATAGAACATTCTTGGGCAGAATTTGAGCTTGCCGGCAAACAGCAAAAGCTATTGCTATTGCAGTCAGTGGATGAGCCTGATAAAAGAAATTTCTTTTTGGCTTTTGCTGATGAAACCAGTGGTTTGGAAACTTACGGTGGAGGAAGATATATCAATGC
The DNA here is from genome assembly GCA_965659625.1 of uncultured Algoriphagus sp. Classification (GTDB taxonomy): domain Bacteria; phylum Bacteroidota; class Bacteroidia; order Cytophagales; family Cyclobacteriaceae; genus Algoriphagus. Next base: position 27,834 of record CBFHWO010000028.1, read on the forward strand.
AAGGCAAGATGGAAAAAACAGTATTACCCTAGATTTTAATCTTGCATATAATCCATACTGCGCCTATAATCCGGATTATGCATGCCCACTTCCTCCAAAAGAGAACATCATGGAAATAGCGATTCCAGTTGGGGAGAAAAATTACGATGAATAGCCTTTTTGGCTACCGCAATTCTCTTAAATTTGTACCTTATTCTAATCAAATTGGGGTTTTCGAACCCTTTTTGTTTATCCAAACGAATCAATGATTCGTTAGCCCTAGCTAAAATTCAATGAAAATATCAATAAACAGACTCAAAAATCACCTCACATTAATTGAAAGCCCAGAAGAGATTTCAGCATTATTGACAAGATCAGGTTTGGAGGTTGAAGGTATAGAAGAGTTTGAATCAATAAAAGGGGCGCTTGAAGGTGTGGTGATCGGAGAGGTCCTTACTTGTGAAAAGCATCCAGATGCAGATAAGTTGAGCTTAACAACTGTTGATATTGGCGAGGAGAATCCAGCTCAGATTGTTTGTGGTGCACCAAATGTAGCCAAAGGCCAAAAAGTACTGGTGGCCAAAGTTGGAACCACGATTTATCCCACTTCCGGTGATCCGTTAACCCTTAAAAAAGCTAAAATCAGAGGTGAAGTTTCCGAAGGAATGATCTGCGCCGAAGATGAACTCGGGCTTGGTACAAGTCATGCAGGAATCCTAGTTTTGGATACTCAGCTTCCAAATGGCACACCTGCCACTGAATATATTGAAATTTCCCAAGATCAAGTCCTTGAAATTGGTTTGACTCCCAACAGGGCTGATGCAGCTTCTCATCTGGGAGTTGCAAGAGATTTAAAGGCTCTGCTTGGAAGAGAAATTCAAATGCCAGCCGAAAGAGAGTTGCTTATTGAAGCTTCAGGGCCAAAGATTACGGTGGAGGTTGAAAACCCAACTGATTGCCCTCGGTATGCTGGTGTGGTAGTTACAGATTTGAAAATCGCTCCATCACCTCAGTGGTTACAAAATTTCCTGAAATCTCTGGACTTGGAGCCAATCAATAATGTAGTGGATATTACCAATTTCATTTTGCATGATTTGGGTCAGCCACTTCATGCTTTTGATACCGATAAGATTTCCGAAGGAAAAATCATTGTTGGAAAACTCCCAAAGGACACAAAATTTGTGACTTTGGATGAAAAAGAGCGAAAGCTTTCAGGCGAGGAATTGATGATCAAAGATCCAAAAGGGGGCTTGTGTATTGCAGGGGTTTTCGGGGGAGAAGGATCGGGAGTTTCTGATGAAACCACGTCAATTTTCCTTGAATCCGCTTATTTCTCACCGGATATTATTCGAAAAGGAAGTCAATTTCATGGATTGAAAACAGATGCTTCTTTTCGATTCGAAAGAGGCACAGATCCCAATATGCCTGTTTATGCTTTGAAACGAGCGGTGAAATTGCTTCAGGAAATTGCAGGTGGAAAAGTAGCTTCTGAAATCACAGATCTTTACCCAAATCCAATTCAAGACTTCGTGATCAATGTGGAATATGGTCATGTGAATCGACTGATCGGAAAAAAAATCGACCCTTCCGAAGTAAAGTCTATTCTGGAGAGTTTGGATATCAAAGTTGAAAATGAAACGGAAGTTGGTTTCACTGCCAACGCGAAGCCATATCGAGTGGATGTAACCCGAGAGGCAGATATCATTGAGGAGATCCTAAGAATTCATGGTTTCCACCAGGTGTTGCTTTCAGAAAATCTTAAAACTGATTATTTGGCAGAGCATCCAGTAAAGGACCTAAATAAGCTTCAATATCGAATGACAGAAATTCTTTCTGCTCAAGGATATTTTGAAATGATCACCAACAGTTTGACTAAGCCAAGCTATGCTGAGAAATCAGGATTTCTTGATTCTTCCAAAAGTGTGGAGATTTATAACAAGCTAAGTGAAGACTTAGGAGTTATGCGTCAGACATTGTTGTTTACGGGATTAGAGGTTTTAGCTAGAAATATCAACAGAAGACAGACTGATTTAAAAACCTTTGAATTTGGAACTGTTTATCATAAAACTGAGGAAGGTTATCAGGAAGGAAGAAGATTGGCGATTTTCCTTTCAGGCAACAGGTCTACTGAAAGTTGGTTAGAGCAAGCAAGGCCATTTGCCTTTTCAGATCTTTACTCGACTGTTGAAAAACTTCTTGAAAAGTTGAACATCAATGTAGGTGATATCAGTATGACCGAGACAGCTCCATTTGTTTATGGACTGAGATTAATGCTTGGACAAAAAGAAATCGGGACGATCGGATTATTGGACGATAAGATTTTGAAGCTTGCTGAAGTAAGGCAGGAAGTATTCTTTGCCGAATTGGACTGGAACTTACTTTGCAAAAAATCAAGTAGTCTCAAGAGCTACCAGGAAATCTCCAAATTTCCAGAAGTAAGAAGAGATTTATCTTTAGTAATTGATAAATCTATAAGCTTCGATCAGGTAAAATCTGTAGGAATTAAGTTTGGAGGAAAATTATTAAGAAGAATTGGCGTTTTTGATGTATACCAAGGTGACAAGATCGATGCAGATAAAAAGGCTTATGCATTGAGTTTTCACTTACAAGATCTGGAAAATACATTGACCGATAAGGTAATTGACAAAACTATGAGTAAATTGATTCAAGCCTTTGAAAAAGAAGTAGGTGCATTGATCCGTACTTAGAGAATGATCCAAGAAGAACTGCAAAAACTTGAAAAACTGGTACATCAGGCCAGTAAGAAATTACTTCATTTGAATGAAGAAAACGAACTATTGAAGTCAAAAATGACTGAAATGGAAGTTGAATTGGGTAATAAACAGCAGGAAATCGAACATTTTAAAAATAAGATTAAAATTAGTAACATTGTGGAAAGCCGACCGGAGAATTCAGGAGGTTCCGCCGAAATGAGTGAATTAATCAATAATTATATACAAGAAATCGACCATTTAATCACCTACTTATCTGAGTGATATGGAGACACTTGCCATCAAAGTAAAAATAGGGGATAGAGAGTATCCGATGCGCGTCAAGATCGAGGATGAATCTAAGATCAGGCATGCAGGCAAGTTGATTAATGAAAAATTGAGAAGGTATAAGGAGGAGTTTGGATTGGATGATAATCAAGATTTGCTAGCGATGGTTGCTTTTGACTGCATGGTGGAGTCATTGGAAACCAATGAAGTAAATGCAGAAGATAGTGAACATATCAATAACAGTTTAGCTCAATTAAACTCATTACTTTCCAAAGCTTTGTAATTATTCTTACCTACTTATTTCAGGAACTTTTAGATTCCCCAAAGGTTAATCATATATAAAATAACCCATGGGAGATATAGTATACATAATCCTGGCCGCCCTGATAGGGACAGGCGCTGGAGCCGCAATAGCGGGTTTAATGATCAAAAATAAAAACCTAAAACTCGAAGAAGAGACCAGGGAGCGGGTGAAATCCATGCTCCGTGAGGCAGAAATCAATGCCGAATCCATCAAAAAAGATAGAATCCTAGAAGCCAAAGAAAAGTATTTGAAGCTAAAATCTGAGTTTGATGAGGACATGAGTAATAAGAAGAATATTATCCTCACCAACGAGAATAAAGTCAAACAAAGGGAGCAACAGGTTTCTAAGGAACTTGAGCAAGTAAAGCGAAAAGAGGCAGAGCTAGATAGTAAAAAAGAGGTTTTAAGCGCTCAGCTTCATTCTGTTCAAGTTAAGAAAGAGGAGCTGGAAAAGGTGACGAATCAACGTATTGCTGATTTGGAAAAAGTAGCTGCTTTAACTCGAGAAGAAGCACGGGATCAATTAGTGACTATGCTTACCGAAGAGGCACAATCCAGGGCTTCTTCCCAGATAAAAGATATTCTCGATGAAGCTAAACTTACTGCTACGAAGCAAGCTAAAAAGATCGTCTTGGATACCATCCAAAGAACAGCTACTGAGCATGCCGTTGAAAACTGCGTTTCAGTATTCAATATAGAAAGTGATGATATCAAGGGTAAAATCATAGGTAGAGAAGGTAGAAATATTCGTGCTTTGGAAGCTGCTACAGGGGTTGAGATTGTGGTGGACGATACTCCGGAAGCGATTATTATTTCTGGCTTCGATCCGGTTCGTAGAGAAATAGCAAAATTATCCCTTCATAGATTAGTACAGGATGGAAGAATTCACCCTGCGAGAATTGAAGAGGTAGTTGCCAAAACAGAAAAGAATATTGAAGAAGAAATCGTAGAAATTGGGGAAAGGACTTGTATCGATTTAGGGATTCATGGACTTCATCCGGAGTTGATCAGAATGGTCGGAAGAATGAGATTTAGGTCTTCCTATGGTCAAAATTTGCTTCAGCACTCAAGAGAAGTTGCCAAGCTTTCGGCTACCATGGCGGCAGAAATGGGGTTAAATGCAAAGATGGCGAAGCGGGCAGGATTGCTTCATGATATAGGAAAAGTTTGGCCGGAAGAGCAAGAGCTTCCACACGCAGTTTTGGGTATGGAACTTGCCAAACGATATAAAGAACATCCGGAAATCTGTAATGCCATCGGAGCTCACCATGATGAGATTGAGATGACTTCTATGATCTCTCCGATTGTCCAGGCTTCCGATGCCATTTCAGGGGCTAGACCTGGAGCAAGAAGAGAAGTGATGGATAGCTATATCAAGAGATTAAAAGATCTTGAGGAACTTGCTTTGAGCTTTGATGGAGTGAATAAATGCTTTGCTATGCAAGCCGGCAGGGAGTTACGTGTTTTAGTGGATGCAGATAACGTAGATGATTCTACAGCAGGCAAACTTTCCTTTGATATTTCTCAGAAAATCGAAAAAGAAATGCAATATCCAGGACAGATCAAGATCACGGTAATCCGTGAAATGAGAGCAGTGAATTACGCGAGATAATTTATATTGTAAAAAATCGATTTGGCAGTTACCTTTAGGTTTCTGCCATTTTTTTTGACCAAATGATAGGGTATAGTTTTAGAAGTGCAATTTGGATTTTAGAGGAGCTTAGGTTTAAGGTGTTTAAACGAAAGCTTGAGAAGTCCGATTTGGCGATTTTGGAAAATAAATTTCCCTATTACGCTAGACTTTCCAACAAACATAAACAAGAGTTTTGTGAAAAATTGGAAATGATTCTTACTACCAAAGAGTTTATAGGAAGAGGAGGAATTCATATTGTAAGCCAAGAAATGGAACTATTGATTGGGGCGACAATCGTAATGGTGACCTTTGGTTGGAAGAAAATTAGACTTCCCCATTTCAAAAGAATATTAATCTATCCCAATGCCTATTATAGCTCAATTTCAAAGACTTACCATAGAGGAGAGGTAAATCCAAAACTCGGAATTATCGTAGTTTCTTGGAATTGTTTTATGGAAGGGATTTCAGACGAACATGATGGAGTAAATCTGGGTGTTCATGAAATTGCCCATGCACTCCAATTAGAAAACTTGATAAAGAGCAATAGTGAAAACAATTTTTTAGATCCCATTGCTTTCAAAGAATACAGTGAGCTGGCTAAACAGGAACTAGAAAAATTTTCTTCAAACCTCTCAACATTTTTCAGGAAAGCTGGTGGAATTAATGAACATGAGTTTTTCGCAGTGGCTTTAGAGAATTTTTTCGAAAGGCCAATTGAGTTTTTTAGCTATAACCCGTCTTTATATGCAGCGATTGTTCGTCTTTTAAGACAGGATCCAAGGGTTTGGGTTTAAGAATTGATAATTGCACTTGCTTCTTTAATAACTCTCGGAGCAAGACCGTCCAATTCATTTAAATCTATACCCCAATAATCGTATCGAGAAAGTAGTGTTTTGACAGTTTCTTCGATGGAAGGCAATTCCCATGCACTTTTGAAGGTTTCCAAAATGCTAGGGTCGTCTTTCAAAGGAATAGTTTCGCCATTGAATTCCCCTTTGTAAAACACCAAAAGCGCGGCCAGTGATTTTACCAAAAGTGTCGGCCAGGCTTTGTTTTTTTGATGATATTCTATAAGTGAAGGAAGTACTCTTACTTTGAATTTTGAAATAGAATTTAAGGCAATAGAAATCAATTCATGATGGATAAATGGGTTGGCAAAACGCTCCAAAACATCCTTGGCAAATTGTTCCAATTCCTCTTTTGGCATATCCAGGGATGGGATGATTTCTTTGAAAATCACCTCTCGCATATACTTTCCAACTACAGGATCTTCCACCGCTTCACGCACAGACCTGATGCCTAAAAGATAGGCGTAGGGAACCATGGAAGTATGTCCGCCATTAAGAATTCTTACTTTTCGGGTTCTGTAAGGAGCTAAGTCTTTAACAAATTTCACATCCAGACCAGCTTTATCAAGTGGGAATTCATCTTTCACATGATCTGGAGCCTCAATGGCCCAAAAATGAAACGGTTCTGCCATAACAGCAAGCTTATCCACAAATCCTATTTTCCCCTGTATCTCTTCAATAGAATCCTTGGGAAAGCCTGGGACAATTCTATCCACCAAGGTATTGCAAAAGGTACAAGAAGTATACAGCCATTCCGTAAAAGCATTGGGCAGCTTCCAAAGGGTTGCATATCGATCAATACAATCCTTAAGAGTTCCTCCATTGTTTTCAATCAATTCACAGGGGATGAAAATCAAACCTTTGGAAGGATCTCCATTGAAATATTGAAATCTGTGTTTTAGCAATGCTGCTACTTTTGCAGGAAAAGAATCTGGAAGTTTATTGGGATTTATGTCTGATGAGTCAAATTGGATACCTGACTCAGTCGTGTTTGATATTATAAATCGTAAATCAGGATTTTCACCAAGTTTAAGGTAGGATTGATAATCTTCATTAGGATTGCTAATTCCAGAAATAGAAGTGATCAGTTTTGCCTCATCTATTCTCTTCCCATCTTTTAACCCTCTTATCAAAACATGAAAAAGACAGTCTTGCTGGATCATCTTTGGATCAGTTGTTTTTGAATGTACCTGAACCACCTGAATATTCCCGTCAAATACTCCTTTTTCATTTGCTTCTTCGATCATGAAATCAGTGAAGCCACGAAGGAAATTACCATTTCCAAACTGGAGGATTTTTACAGGTCTTTCTTTAATCTGTACTTCTGATTTTGATAGTGATTTCATGTTTAATGAGGATTAAGCGAATTGGAAAAAGTCTTTGGCGTTTTGGTAACAAATGTCGGAAACGATCTTTCCCAGCCATTTTTCATCTGCTGGTAATTCGCCATTTTCAACATCCTGCCCAATCAAATTACAGAGGGTCCTTCTGAAGTATTCATGGCGAGGGAAAGAAAGAAAACTTCTGGAGTCAGTCAGCATTCCTACAAAACAACTCAGCATTCCCATGTTAGAAAGTGCATTCAGTTGTTTCTCCATCCCATCTTTTTGATCTAAAAACCACCAGCCAGAACCAAACTGAATTTTTCCTTTGATCGAACCGTCGTTAAAGTTTCCGGCCATGGTTGCAAAAACTTCATTGTCTCTTGGATTAAGGTTGTAGAGGATAGTTTTTGCAAGTTGGTCAGTTTTGTCAAGCTCATTCAGAAAGCCTGCTAAAGGTACCGCTTGGTCAAAATCACCAATAGAATCAAATCCCGTGTCAGGTCCTAGTACTGATAACATTCGTTCATTGGTGTTGCGGATTGCTCCCAAATGGAACTGTTGAGTCCAGCCTTTTGCTGCGTACATTTTACAAAGCTGAAGCAAGGTGGAAAATTTGAAATATTCGATTTCTTCCTTTTGTAACTCTTCTCCCTGAAAAACTTTTTGGAAAAGTGAATTGATGGAATAACTCTCTTTTTTAAAGAAATAGAGCTTTTCCATCCCATGGTCTGACAACCGACAACCCATTTCATCAAAGAAATCAACTCGATTTTGCAATGCAGCCAGAAGGTCCTCAAAAGAGTTGATCGTGATACCTGAAACTAATCCTAGCTTTTCTAAATAAGCCTTGTAGTTTATTGGGTTCTCTACAGCAAATGCTTTATCAGGTCGGAATGCAGGGTACATTTTAACTGGTGCATTGGATTGCTTCAACAGAGCATGGAAATTCAAATCATCAGTTGGATCATCCGTTGTACAGACGATTTTCACATTCATTTTTTGAAGGAGACCCTGAGTGTTTAAATGTCCGCTGGTAAGTTGAGAGCTAGTTTCATGATAAACGTCCATTCCATTGGCACCTGTCAGCAACTCGTCAATCCCAAAATAGCGTTGAAGCTCCAAATGAGTCCAATGATAAAGAGGGTTTCGCATCGTGTATGGAACGGTTTCCGCCCATTTTTGAAATTTCTCTTCTGGAGTACTATCTCCCGTGATAAATTTCTCAGAAATTCCCATCGTCCTCATTGCTCTCCATTTATAATGATCCCCTTCCAGCCAAGCTTCAGTGATATTATTGAATTGCCTATTCAGGGCTATATCTTTTGGCGAAAGATGGCAATGGTAATCTATGATAGGTTTTTGAGACGCATAGGTATGATAAAGATTTTGGCTGAACTCATTTCTCAACAGAAAGTTTTCAGACAAAAAACCAATGGATTGTAAGGATGATGAATACATGATAAATGAAGACTATTTTGAAGAGCCTCTAATAATTAATTCTGGTTTAAGTATAGTTTTTTTTGCCACGCTGTCGACGTTAGTGCTGTTCAATAACTCGAAGAAAGTCTCTGCAGTAATTTTCCCCATTGGAATACTTTTTTGGTCTACGGTGGTAATGGCTGGTTCTGTGAATGAGGTAAAAGGTTCGTTTCCAAAACCGGCAAGTTTTACTTGTTGGGGGATTTTATATCCATGCTCTTTTAATACTTGCATGGCACCCATAATCGCGTAATCCGAGGAAGAAAAAACCCCGTCAAATGCGATTTTTTTCTTGATAATTTCTTCCATATTTTTTCTGCCATCTTCCAGTTGCATATCACTATGGACAATAAGTGCCGGATCTATTTTAAGGCCATGGTCTTTTAAGGCATCTTCGTACCCACGTTTTCTTTCCTTATAGATATTTATTCTTTGCGAACTCGTAAAATGAACGATTCTTTTGCAGCCGTTTTGTATCAAATGATCTACCGTTTGGTAAGCTCCCAAATAATCGTCAATAACCACTTGACTTACCTCTAACTCATTCGAAATCCTATCAAATAATACCAATGGAATTCCTTTTTTCATTACTTTTTCGAAATGATCAAAGTTTTCGGTGGTTTTACCAATAGATGCAATGATTCCGTCCACTCGAGCATTTAGAAGAGCCTCAACGTTTTGAATTTCTTTGTCGAATTCATCATAAGATTGAGAAATGATGATTTTGTAATTTAAGCTGTTGGCAAAATCTTCAATTCCCCGGATGACGGAAGAAAAGAAATTTCTGTTTGCAGTTGGTACGATTACTCCAATCAATCTGCTTTTTCCGCTTCGTAAAGCTGAGGCAATATGGTTAGGCTGGTAGTTGAGTTGCTTTGCTATTTTCAAAACCTTTTTCTTGGTAGCTTCTGAAATCCTTGGATTGTCATTTAAAGCTCTAGAAACGGTGCTAGCAGTTATTTTCAACTTTTCAGCTATGTCATGAATGGTGGCTTTTTCGTTCTTCATTCCAAATAGCTATTAGGGTGTATTGTTCCAATTTATGGTTTCATGAGGTCTTTTTATTCCCCACGTGGTTTTCCAATTGTGGCCAGAATTCCTCCATCCACATAAATAATCTGTCCATTGATGAAATCACTGGCAGAACTGGCCAGAAAAACGGCTGTTCCTCCTAAATCTTCCGGGTCTCCCCATCTTCCTGCAGGTGTTCTGTCAATAATAAAGTCATTAAATGGGTGCCCATCTACACGTATGGGGGCTGTTTGATCCGTAGCAAAATAGCCGGGACCTATTCCATTGACCTGTATGTTGAATTTTGCCCATTCTGTTGCAAGATTTCTTGTGAGCATTTTTAATCCTCCTTTTGCCGCTGCATAGGCACTGACGGTATTTCTTCCCAACTCACTCATCATCGAGCAAATGTTGATGATTTTTCCTCCTGTCCCACTTTCAACCATGGTTTTGGCTACTCGCTGAGACACAATAAATGGCGATACTAAATCTATGTCAATGATCTTTCGGAAATCATCAGGAACCATTTCCAATGCAGGAGTTCGTTGGATCATTCCGGCATTATTGACTAAGATGTCAATGGGTGCAATTTCAGTTTCAATATTGGAAATCGCCTCATGTACAGATTTTTCATCTCTTACATCAAATAAATAAGGATGAGCGATAATCCCTTCAGCAGCATATTTTTCAATTGCAGCTTCCATTTTTTCCGGTGTATGTCCATTAACGATAAGGGTAGCCCCCTGAAGGGCCAAAGCTTTTGCCATAGCCATTCCCAGTCCATGTGTGGCTCCTGTAACCAATGCAGTTTTTCCTGTCAGGTCAAAATTTGGTTTCATCTTATTTTAAATCAGTGGGATTTACTGTATCCATGTCACCATAATTCATGTTTTCACCTGCCATTCCCCAGATGAAGGTGTAGTTTGAAGTCCCCGCACCACTGTGAATAGACCAAGGAGGAGAAATGATCGCTTGATGATTTTTTACCCAGATATGACGTGTTTCATCTGGCTGGCCCATTAAGTGCGACACCACATTCCCTTCTTTGACATCAAAGTAGAAATAAGCTTCCATCCTTCTATCATGGGTGTGTGCTGGCATCGTGTTCCAAACTGATCCTGGTTTTAATTCCGTCATGCCCATTTGAAGTTGACAAGTAGCAACCACAGAGTTTACCAATAGCTTGTAAATAGTTCTGTGATTAGAGTTCTCCAAAGAGCCCAAAGTAACTACTTCCGCATCTTCTTTTGATACTTTGGTAGTAGGGTAAGTTTGGTGTGCTGGGGCAGAATTAAAATATAGATAAGCATCCCCTGTCTCAGCTGGATAAAAGATCACCTGATCGGCTCCTTTTCCAATGTAGAGTGCTTCTTTTGTATCAAGCTCATAAATGACACCCTCTACCTCAACCTTGGTTTTTGCCCCCACATTAATAATCCCGATCTCTCTTCTTTCTAAAAAGCTCTCAGCCTTTAATTGGTCCACAGGTTCTAGTACCAATGGTTTAGTTATAGGGTGAATTCCTCCTACGATTAGCCTGTCCTCCATCGTATAAGTTCCTGAGATTAGGTCCGGAATAAAAAGCTCTTCAATTAAAAATTTATCTCGAATTTCTGAAGTGCCATATGATTTAAAATCTTCCGGGTGGGAAGAATATTGGGTTTTAATAGCGGTATTCATTTTGGATTTTATGTAATCGTTTGCGCAATATACAGTTAAAATTGAAATTCACCGTCTTCCACTACCAGGGAATGCTGATGGCTGATTTTTAGTAATAATAGTAAAAAAAGTAATTAATTGTTGAATAAACAATATTTAATATCGCTTAACGATATAATGTTTTTTATTTCGATAATTATTTTTAATATGCAATCGATTGCTCAAAAATAGAAATTTGTATTAGTTGAAATTTCTATAAAATAAAACCTAATCAATTGAAAAATAGCGATTTAATGAACCCAAAAAGAACAACCTCTCCTTTGTTAAAGTTAGCCCTTTATATCATTTTAAATGGCCTTTTTGCATTTCCTCTATTTTCATGTGCGCAACAAAAAGCAAAAGATACACCTTCCATTAATTTTCAGGTAATACAGATAAAAAATCCATTGAATCAGAATAGATCTGAGGAATTGATTGTTATTTCTCCTCAAGAAATCAAAAATAAATTCCCAGGTTCTGAAAAAAATCAATTTAGAGTTTTTTCTGGGGAGGATGAAATAGCCTCACAATGGAATGAAAAGGGAAAAGACCAAGGATTGGCCTTTATATTACCTAAAATTAGTGCATCAGAATCCTTGGAGCTAAAAATTGTCTCTGATGAATTTGGGATTAAACCTGAATATTCTAAGAGAACCCAAGCGGAGCTTTCCCATAAATTTGGAGGAGAGTTTAAGGATAGAGAGTATTTTGGAGGACATTTTGAAAATGTGAATTCTCTTTCAGTTCCAACAGAGCATACGGACCATTCTTGGTTTATCAGATATGAAGGTCCAGGATGGGAGTCTGATCTGGTAGGATATCGTTTTTATTTGGATTGGAGAAACGGGATTGACGTATTTGGTAAAAAAGTAAAAACCCCGGTGCTTCAGGATGTAGGGCAAGATGGGTTTGATTCTTACCACGAGCCTTCAGATTGGGGAATGGATGTTTTGAAAGTTGGGAAGACCTTGGGTTTGGGAAGTATTGCAACTTATGAAAATGCCGTAGCTAGAAGGGTTGATGTTACGGATAGTTTATACTCTGAAATCACGAATAATGGCGCTATCTATTCTTCTGTTTATACTGCTTATTATGGTTGGGATCTTCCAAGAGCTAAGACAGATATTCACGCTAATATTTCTATTCATGCTGGTACTAGATTGTCCAGAATGGATTTAGAATCTTCCAATGTTATCGAGAATTTCGCAACAGGTCTCATCAAGGACGAAAAGGCAGAATTTCTTACTAGCTCAGATGAACTGGATTTTGGTTATATCGCCACCTATGGTCCCCAAAGTCTCGCAGAAGATAATCTAGGGATTGCTTTGATTTATCCAACTGCCAAACTAATTGAAAAGACTTCAGATGATCTCTCCCATGTTTTGGTATTTGATAGCGGAAATAAAAAAGTGAGCTATTATTTCTTGGCAGCGTGGGAGCAAGAGCCAGGAGGGATTGTTTCAAAAGAAGCTTTTAAATCCTACTTGGATCAAATCCTGTTAGAGTTATCCAATCCGTTAATAATCAGCTTTCAAGAGTAAGTGATTAATTGTCTTTAATGTTGTTCAATAAACCCTTTAATCAACCAATGTTTAACCTATTTAACCTAAACAAAGTAGGTCTCTTTCTAGTAATCTGCTTTGTTTTTTTTGCTTTCAAACCATCAGAAAAGTCAGCACTTCCCTATTCAGTAAGGATGGCTGATTCCGAAATAGCCAGAAACCCGGAAGGCTGGACGATTGACTTTAATAAAAAGCCAAAATGGGAATATACCCATGGCCTGATCATGTCTTCTATGCAGGCTGTTTGGAAGCAAACTGGCGAGCAAAGATTCTACGATTACACTAAGAAGTTTGCGGACTTTATGGTGGACAGTGCCGGGAATATTTTGACCTATAAAAAGCTGGATTTCAACATAGACCGTGTAAATGGTGGTAAGTTTTTGATCAATCTCTATGAAGAGTCAAGGGAAGAAAAATTCAAAATCGCTGTTGAAGAATTACGAGATCAAATGCGCAATCACCCGAGAAATAAAGAAGGAGGTTTTTGGCATAAAAAAGTTTATCCGCATCAGATGTGGCTGGATGGAATTTACATGGGTTCACCATTTTTGGCTCAATACGCCGCTACTTTCGACGAACCGGCTCTGTTCGATGACGTCGCAAATCAAATTATTTTGATGGATAAATATGGCTACAGTGAAGAAACTGGACTTTACCATCATGCTTGGGACGAAAGCAAAGAACAGAAATGGGCAGATCCTGAGACGGGGCTTTCCACGAATTACTGGGGTAGAAGTATAGGCTGGTATGCCATGGCTCTGGTCGATGTGCTTGATTTTCTTCCAGAAGATCACCCAAAAAGAAATGAGATTATCGCGATTGCCCAAAAGTTGGCTAAAGGAATTCAACGCTATCAAACTCCGGAAGGTGTTTGGTACCAAGTAGTCGATCAAGGCACGAGGGAAGGCAATTACCTGGAATCATCTGCCTCAGGAATGTTTACCTATTTCTTGCTGAAAGGCGCGGAGAAAGGGTACTTAGATCAAGACGATCTAGCTGCTGGCAAGAAAGCTTACGAAGGAATGCTCGCAGAATTTGTGAGAGAAGATGCCGAGGGTGGTGTAAGCTTGACGAATGTTTGCGGAGTGGCTGGCTTGGGAGGAAATCCTTATCGTGATGGGTCTTTTGAATACTATGTGGGTGAGGAAATCCGGGTAAATGATCCTAAAGGCGTCGGTCCTTTTATTCTAGCCTCTTTACAATACGAGAAACTTGCTGACTAATAATGAAAAAATCTATTCTATACATTTTAGTATTTCTTGTGTGTGGATTTCTTTCCGCTCAGGATTTTGATTTTGTAGTTGCCAAAGATGGTTCAGGTGATTTTCAGACCATTCAGGCGGCTTTTGATGCAGTCCCGGATTTTCGAAAAAATGAAACCAAAATCCTTCTTAAGCCCGGTACTTATAAAGAGAAGTTGGTGCTGGCAGCTTCCAAAACCAATATTTCTTTGATAGGTGAAGATGCTGAAAATACCTTGGTCACTTACGACGATTTTGCTCAAAAGAAAAACAAGTTTGGAGAAGAAATGGGAACGACTGGTTCTACCAGCTTCTTCGTTTTCGGAGATGGTTTTTATGCTAAAAACATCACGTTTGAGAATTCCTCAGGACCTGTAGGACAAGCAGTAGCAGTCCGTGTGGATGGAGATAAAGTAATGTTTGAAAAGTGCAGATTTCTAGGATTTCAGGATACGCTGTATCCGCATGGAGATCGTAGCAGACAGTATTATAAGGATTGCTACATAGAAGGAACAGTTGATTTTATCTTCGGTTGGTCCACGGCTGTTTTTGAAAACTGTGAGATTTTCTCCAAAAAAGGGGGAAGTTATGTGACTGCTGCTTCCACGGAAAAAGATACTGAATTCGGGTTTGTTTTTATCGATTGCAAACTGACTGGAGAAGGTGAAAATGCCTCGGCTTACTTAGGAAGACCTTGGCGTGATTATGCTCAGACGGTATTTATCAATACAGAATTGGGAGCTCATATCAAGCCGGAAGGATGGCATAATTGGAGTAAACCAAATGCTGAAAAAACTGCTTTCTATGCAGAGTATGGTTCCAAAGGCCCTGGAGCAAATGCTTCTCAGCGAGTGTCATGGTCACATCAATTGACTGAGGAAGAAGCGGCTAAATACACTGTTGAATCAGTGCTTGCAGGTGAAGATGACTGGAATCCAAAGAATAGAAGTAACCAATAAAAGAGATTTAGTGAGAAGATTAGCTTATAGTTTAGTTGTATTAATCGCTGCTGCAAGTTCAGTTTTTGCGCAGCAAAAAGAAGTATCCAACGTCTGGGTAGCCGATCAAGGTGACGGTACTTACATTAATCCGATTTTGCATGCAGATTATTCTGATCCCGATGTGGTAAGAGTGGGCGAGGATTTCTACATGACAGCTTCCTCGTTCAATGCAGTTCCTGGATTGCCTATTCTTCATTCCAAGGATTTGGTGAATTGGACTTTGGTGAATTATGCACTGGAAAGACAAGTTCCGATTGATCACTTCGCTAAGCCCCAGCATGGAAATGGTGTCTGGGCTCCTGCCATCCGCTACCACGAAGGTGAGTTTTACATATATTGGGGAGATCCGGATTTTGGGATTTACATGGTGAAAACAAAGGATCCGCTTGGTGATTGGGACGAGCCTGTTTTAGTAGAAGCAGGAAAAGGATTAATCGATCCATGTCCGCTTTGGGATGAAGATGGGAAAGCTTACTTATCGCATGCCTATGCAGGAAGCCGCGCGGGTATCAAAAGTGTATTGGTGGTAAAGCCGATGAACTGGGAAGGCACGAAGACGATTGGTGCCGGAAAAATGGTGTTCGATGGCCACGATGCGCATCCTACAGTGGAAGGAACGAAGTTTTACAAGCGGAATGGCTTATATTACATTTTTGCACCAGCGGGTGGAGTTTCCACAGGTTGGCAACTGATTTTGAGATCAAAAAGTCCTTATGGTCCGTATGAGGAGCATATTTCTCTGGCACAGGGCAATACGCCAATTAATGGTCCGCATCAAGGTGCTTGGATTGATACTGAGTCTGGCGAGGATTGGTTTGTGCATTTTCAGGATGTGGAAGCATATGGAAGGATTACACATTTGCAACCGATGAGCTGGAAAAATGACTGGCCAACCATGGGTGAAGATCCGGATGGCGATGGTACTGGGCAGCCGGTTTTGAAATACAAAAAGCCAAGCGTCACAGCAAAGCAAGCGATCTCAACTCCTGAAGATTCAGATGAATTTGATGGGGATGATATCGGTTTACAATGGCAATGGCAGGCAAATCCGGAGGCAACTTGGGCTTTTGCCAATCCAGCTAAAAGTAAGCTAAGACTCTTCACAGCACAGCTTCCAAAAGATGCCAAAAACTTGTGGGAAGCCCCTAATTTATTGCTTCAGAAATTTCCAGCAGAGGAATTTACAACGACCACTTCTCTAGAGTTTTTCCCTAATCCCACACTGCGAAATGAGCAAGTTGGGCTGATCGTAATGGGAATGAGCTATGCTTATCTCTCGCTAGAAAGTACAGAAGAAGGTATTTCCCTAAACTATGTCACTTGTATCGATGCCGAAAATGGCAAGCCTGAAGTAAAAAAGGAAATAGCCAAGCTGGATACCAATTCGATTCAACTTCGAGTTAATGTAAGCAAAGGTGGAATTTGTACTTTTTCTTACTCCGAAGGCGGAAAGAAGTTTAATGAAATAGAAGAGACCTTTACAGCTGTTCCTGGCAAATGGATTGGAGCGAAAGTTGGGCTTTTTGCAATCAGAAATACCAAAACCAATGACAGCGGATTTGCCGATGTGGATTGGTTTAGGTTTGAGAAGTAGGAAGCGAGGAAGTGGGAAGTTAGAAGTACGAAATGAGAAATACGAAGTGATTTACGATTAGCGAATTACGATTTACGAGGTTTTTTTGGACCTCAGAGGTTGATTTCAGGTGCAGATATTTTAGAGAGAAGAAATTCCAAAAGAGAAGTGAGAATTTGAAAATAGGATAGAAAATAAAAAATAAGAATACCCAAAATATGAGACTAATTAACATGAAAACGGTTTTTGCTTTGCTTCTGGCAGTGCTTTGCTTTCCGGCTTTTGCCCAGCAAACGCTAGAAACCATCTATGATGGCGTGGAATTCGATATGCCAAAAGTCAAGGAGGCGAGCTTTCCTGATTTTGAAAAAAGCATAACGGAGTATGGCGCTGTAGGCGATGGTTTGACCAAAAATTCCGAAGCTTTTAAATCAGCAATAGAAGCTGTAAACAAAGCCGGTGGAGGGAAAGTATTGGTGCCAAGAGGAGTTTGGTACACAGGTCCAATTACACTTTTAAGCAACGTGAATCTTCATCTGGAAGATGGAGCGCTGATTATTTTCAGCAAGGATAAAGATGATTATCCATTGATTGAGACAAGTTTTGAAGGACTAAATACCGTTCGTTGCCTGTCTCCAATCAATGCTTACCAAGTAGAAAATATTGCTATTACCGGTAAAGGAACCATCGATGGAAGTGGGGAAGTATGGAGAGCTGTGAAGAAAGGCAAAATGACAGATGCTCAATGGAAGGATTTGGTCAAAAGTGGAGGAATTGTTGAAGGGTCGAATTGGTTTCCTTCTCAATCTTATTTGGATGGGCACAATGCAAGTTCCAGTTTCAACGTTCCGGATATTACTGATCGCAATGAATTGCAAAAGATGAAGGATTTCCTTCGTCCTGTGATGGTAAGCATCCGTGAGAGTAAGGTAGTATTATTGGACGGGCCGACTTTCCAAAACTCCCCAGCCTGGAATATCCATCCGCTGATGAGTGAAGATGTGATCATCCGAAACCTGAATGTGAGAAACCCTTGGTTTTCTCAGAATGGAGATGGTTTGGATCTAGAGTCTTGCAAAAATGCCTTGATTTATAACAATACGTTCGATGTGGGAGACGATGCCATCTGTATCAAATCAGGAAAGGACCAAGATGGTAGAGATAGAGCCATTCCTACGGAAAATGTGATCATAAAGAACAACATTGTTTATCATGGTCATGGTGGTGTAACCGTGGGAAGTGAGATGTCCAGCGGAGTGAGAAATATCCATGTTTCTCAATGCACATTTATTGGGACTGATATCGGTTTACGATTTAAAAGCACAAGAGGCCGCGGTGGAGTAGTGGAGAATATCTGGATTTCGGACATCGATATGGTAGGAATTCCTACGGAGGCAATTGGTTTTAATATGTTTTACACCGGCAATAGTCCTTTGATCGAGGAAGATCAAAGTGCTGATGATGAGGCAAGACAGGAAAACCTAGTGCCAGTAACTGAAGAAACGCCTGTTTTCAGAAATATTAGCATGAAAAATATCACGGTGACAGATTCAGAAGTGGCTGCCTTTTTTATGGGATTGCCTGAAATGAAATTGGAAAATGTGCGTTTGGAAAATGCCGTTTTACAAGCGAAAAAAGGAATCACCGCGATCGATGCCGCAGGTCTGGAATTGATCAATGTAAGAGTGTTGGGGACTGATGAAGTACCGCTAACCATCTACAATAGTCAGGGAGTGAAGGTGAGTGGATTTACATTTGAGGAAAATGGAAAAGCGGCTGTTCGGGTTCTCGGAACCTCTG
>CBFHWO010000029.1:0-45776 GCA_965659625.1 uncultured Algoriphagus sp.
AGAAATTACGGATCAAAGCACTACAATGAAAAAATGCTGACGGTCACTAAAGCAGAGCTTGGGAAAGACAAAAAGACGATTCTTCTAACTATTCCAGACATCAAACCTACTTGGGTCATGGAAATTCAATACCAGGTGAAGGATAAGAATGGTAAAAGCATTGAAGGATCAATTCAGAATACGATTCATCAATTGGGAGAAATCGCTGCCAGATAATATGTTAATACCTTTGAAATGGTAGTGAAATCATGCTATTAAGTAATACTAACCTCCAGCTTATATCCTACTCCATGCACATTTGTGATTTTAATAGTCTCATCTGATTTAAGTTTGCCACGAAGTCTTGAAATGAAGGTATCCAAACTCCTTCCGACAAAAACATTATTGTCTTCCCAAACTTTTTTGGTGAGTTCTTCACGCGTGACTATCTGATTTAGATTTGCAGCAAAAATTACCAGCAGTTCGCACTCCTTTCTGGTAACAGCAATTTTCTGACCTTTAATCAGCAAATGGCATTGCTCAGCATCCAATTGAGTTTTTCCTATCGAGATAGAATCCTCCAAAATCTCTTCATTACCAGGTGACTTCTTCCTTTTGAGAAAAACGAAAGCCATCAACAGTGAAACACTTATCAGAATTCCATATCCTGATAGTTTCAGGGTAGATAAACTCCCGAAAGTCTGGATAAATTGGACTTGAATATGGTAGCAGCCTAGAGGTAATTCACGGCCAGCACAAGGAATAATATCATACGCAGAATCATCTCTGATTTCATAGCTATAAGCGACTTCTTCGTCCTTACATTGAACTACTTCTACTCGGTAATATTTGGGAAGATCTAGCTTTGCAAAGCTAGTTTTCACCTGCGACACCAATAAACCCGGTTTAAAAGATAGAGCGTTTTGAAAAGAGAGTTTGTAAGTGGATTTAGGAAGCTCCAGCACTGGAAAAATTAATGAAGAACTATCTCGATTCGAAAGTAACAATTCATTACCGGCATCCCGTAGCGCTATTTTTACCTTTGCAGAAAATTCTTCCGTATCCTGTTCCGGTACTGAAATCATCCAGACAGAGAAGAAAACAAGAATTGATACTGAAAAGGAAAAAAGGAATCTTTTGCTCATAACTTCTACAAAGAAGTGATAATTAGATAAGTTTTCACACCTATTGACAGTTCTTTTACATTTTTTTGACATTCATCGGAATAGGCAATTCTACTTTTATGGATCTACACAAATCCCTTATTCACTGCACTATGTATTTACAAAAAGTAAGAACATTAGGTCTACTAGTTCTCCTATTATCAATTAACTCCTGCCATTCTCAAGTGAAGCTTTTGCCTGAAGATAAAACGGTGAAAATCCATGAACTCATAAATTTGTATAGCGAATATGGAGGTTTTAATGGGTCCATTTTAGTGGCTAAGGAAGGTGAAATTATCTACCAAAATGGATTTGGGTTGGCCAATATGGAGTGGGATATTTCCAACCAGGTAGATACCAAATTCTTAATAGCATCACTTACCAAGCAATTCACAGCCATGCTAATTATGCAACTGGTTGCTGAAAACAAATTAGATCTTCACAAACCAATTTCTGCCTATTTGCCAGATTACCCCAATGAAAATACTGAGCTAATAACAATACATCACCTACTGACTCATTCCTCTGGAATTCCCAATGCAAATTCTAAAGAGAAGGCTTTTCGTCCAAGAGATTTAGTGAATCAATTTGCAAATGAACCACTTCAGTTTAGTCCAGGAGAACGATTTGAATATAGTAATTCAGGCTATAACCTTTTAGGCTACATAATAGAAACGGTTACTGGAAAGTCATATGAAGAGGAATTGCAAGACAGAATATTCATCCCTTTGAAAATGAATAATAGCGGTTTCTATACCCATACAAAAATCATTAAAAACATGTCTTCCGGATATAATAAAGGGTTTGGAGAATATTTTGATGTAGACAATTCTAATGAATCTTCACCTTATTCGGCGGGTGGGATCTACTCAACTGTGGAAGATTTATTTCTTTGGGATCAAGCGCTGTATCAGGAAACTTTGCTTTCCAAAAAGTACATGGATATGATTTTCACAGAGCATATTTCAGATCCTGGATATGGTGGATTTTATGGCTACGGTTGGGAGTTGATTGATAAAAAAGTCGGCAATACCGATAGCAGCATAGCCACAATTGGTCATGGAGGGAATATCAATGGATATAGAGCTTATATTCAAAAAATCCCATCCAGCAAATCGAGTATAATCCTACTGAGCAATACAGATTATGCTTTCTTGCTTGCTATCTCCAGAGGCATTTTGGGAATTTTAGAGGAAAAACCATACGATTACCCACTAAAGCCTATAGCACAATTTATGACCAAAGTGATAGAAAGTGAGGGTATCGAAAAAGGGATTTCATTCTACAAAGAGCACCAAAATTTGGCGGAATATCATGTCTCCGAACAAGAATTAATAGTGGAGGGATACAGATTTCTAAGTTTGGGAAATGCTGCCTATGCTGCTGAAATTTTCAAATTAAGTACCGAGGTATTCCCAGATAAAGACAATCCATATGACAGTTATGCAGAAGCATTAATGGCACTTGGAAAAAATGAAGAAGCGATAGAAAATTACAAAAAGTCTCTTCAGCTAAATCCCAATAATAAAAACGCAGAGAATATGCTTAGAAAACTGGGTGCCGATGACAAATGAACCGAACTGAATAGAAAGTAGAAAGTCCTCGTCAGTTCTATTAATCCTAGGTTAACAGCTTTTGTAAAAATGCTTCTGCACAAGTCTTGCTTCAATTTCCTTGGCAGTTTTCGTTATAGAAAGTCCACCCAAATTAGTACATCTCAGGGTGTTTGGAATGCTTTTCCCAACCTCATACATCGTCTCAATCACTTCATCTAACGGAATCAGATGATCGTAATTCGCTAAGGACATATTTGCACAGGACAATGCATTCGAAGCAGCCATCACATTTTTGTTGAGACAAGGAGCTTCTACCCTATTTCCTATTGGGTCGCAAATCATTCCCAAGGAACTTTGCAATGCCATCGAAGCAGCAGAAATACTTTGATTTAAGCTTGCTCCCATCAAACTGACAATTGCTGCAGCAGCCATCGTAGACCCAGAACCGCATTCTGCCTGACATCCGCCAACCTCTGCGGCAAAGGTGGAATGTGCTGCGATAAATACGCCAATCAACCCGGCAACCATTAACGCTTTATTGGTTTCCTCATCGGAAAACCCCAAAGAATCGGCTACTCCCAAAACAGCTCCTGGCATAGCTCCACAGGACCCTGCTGTTGGTGCGGCGACAATTACGCCCATAGAACTTTTTACCTCCATGATAGCGGAAACGTACATGATAATCCTGTTTAGCACGTCTCCATCAATCAGTTTTTTGTCATCCATCATGGCTTTGAAATTCACGGATTGAGGACCCAAAATCCGATCTTCAAACTCAGTTCCTTTCAATCCCGTTTCGACCGCGTTCTTTAGAATAAGTCTGATTTCATTCATTTTCGAAAGCACTTCATGCTCAGGAATGTTTCCTCGCATGCTTTCATATTTTACTGCCAGCTCCCACAAGCTTAGATTCTTATCCTTGTTATAGGCTAGCATCTCATCGCAAGTGATAAAAGGGACTTTTGGATTTTTTCCTGCCAAAATCGGTAACACTGGCTTGATTTGTTTGATTTGGGAAACGCCATCGATTTCCTTCAACTCTTCCAAAATCGACTTCTCCAAAAATGATAAATCGGTCAAGGCCAAAAACCCTCCTTGATCTGAATGTAATTCCGCTTCTTCCAAAATTCCGGATTGCTCCAGGTAACTTTTCACTTTTAGCTGATCAGAGCAATAGACTAAAGTCAAAAATTTATCTCCAGCTAATGAAACTGGAACTCCATCAATTTCTATCACTTCAATCATTCCTCCCCCAGTTGAATTGGCGATTACCTGATGCCTTTCCCAAGGATTGGTTAAAGTGATTTGATAGGTGTTTGGGTGATCATACTTTAAACCCTTGATGTTAATTTCAAATTTAATTCCAGCAGCACCCAGATGCATTTCGGATTGAACCAATCGCTCATCATAGGCTTCCCAACCTAAAAAACCACCGAAGAGGCCCATATCGGAACCCTGCTCTTTATGCGTTGTAGCCAGAGAGCCATTGGGATCAAAATCTATGACAATATCAGATATCCTTCCGTCCATCAGGTCATGACAAATTCTGCCAATTCTTAAAGCGGCTGCACAGTGAGAACTGGAAGGTCCTCTCATCACCGGACCGATTACGTCATTAAATATGCTTGGGTAATTCATGGGGACATTTATTTGCTCACATCAATATATTGATTTTTAGCTGATTAAGACAAAAATATTCGAGTGAGATTTAGGATTTTAAAAATGGTTTTTGAAAAATTCATCTAGGGAAAACTGCCAATATTATTTTAAAACCCCGACCATAAAAAAACCAATCGATTAGATTTTAGTTATTTAAGTATGATCAATTTCAGGTTATTCTTTATCGCATTTTTATTTATGTCCATCTCTCCCAGTAATGCTCAAGATCTTTCATCGCATCAATGGAAGGATCGATTGATCATCATTCAATCAAATGATCCCTCCAGTCAGCTTTTCAAGAATCAAATCTTAGAATTAAAAAATCAACAAAAAGGATTGGAAGAAAGGCGCCTGAAAGTCTATCAATTCCTTCCCGGAAAATATAAAAGGGGTATTGGAACTGACACCAAATGGGAGAATTCAGAAAAAGTTTCTAAAAAGCTTTTAGAAAAAGACTCTGAATTTGAAATTATCTTAATGGGATTGGACGGAGGAGTTAAGCTTCGGAAAAATGAACTCTTAAAGTCCAATGAGATCTTTGGAGTAATCGACCAAATGCCCATGAGGCAGTCTGAAATGAGAAGGAAAAAAGACGGTTAAAACTTTTCTGAAAAATAAAGACTACTGAGTTATTCAAGTTTTCGAAGTAATAAGAAAAAAAAAATCCCGAACTGGTATGTTCGGGATATTCATAATCTAATTTTAAAATCGAGCGCTTGTCTCAAATTGGTTAAAGTCAAAATCTTCAAAGATAGCTCCGACTTTTTCTTGGATAGCAGTCATGTTTTCAATGTCTCTTTCCTCCAAAGCTCCCGAAGCGTATCCTTGCCAGATCTGATTTCCAGATTTAGAGTCCAAAAAATTAATGAGTACAGTTCCTTTATCTACCGGAATCATTTGAACGGATTCAGATCTTGGTCCAAACCCCAAATAATCCTGTCCATTATCCAAAATGTACTTTCTTAATTCTGTCTCTCCTTCAAGAACATCAAAATTGATCAACATGTCTGGATTTCTTTCATCTTTAGCAAAACCCCTTGCTTCCAATTGAAGTTCAATCGCTTCTTTAATCATTTTTTGTGACGATTCATTATTGAAGACCAAGGTTTCATATGGCCCTATAAAAGCGAAAACACTTGGAATATTTTCCTTGTCCGAAAGCCAAGCATAGGTAGAATATTCAGACAGGCTCGCTTCACCATCTTCCCTGGTGACTACTTTCATCCCTTTATTAGCGCAGGAAGTTACAATCATGGTGAAAGTTATAAATAATATGAAATATGTTAACTTTTTCATCGCTCTCGAATTTATGGTGAAACAATTCAAAGGAAATGTCAATTAAACGACCTAGTTTCTGGCCTTAAAAATCACTTCATTTAGGCAGATTAAATTTATTCCCTTTTTTATTACACTAGTTAAAGCGCCAATTTTGTTCCAAAACCCGAAAGTATCTTTAGAGTACTTAAAACTCATATTATCAATTTTTTATCTATAGTCAATGTGAAAAAAAATCAACATTTCGTGGAAAAATTTTCAGGGGAAAATACAATTGTGAACATTCCTACTTCTGAAAATTGGTTTTAAATTCCATACATGCTAATAAATTAATTCAAAATCCATAAAACTAGAGGCTTAAATATTGGGAATCGTAAACTATTGCAGTTAAAGACTTTAGATAGAGAGAGCTTATTGCGTAAATAGAGGGACGTTTGGCACCAAAGAGACGACAGAGAATTATTTAACTGACAGTGGAAAATGGAAATAGTCATCATATCAATCACAGCTTTCCTTGTTGCCATCCTTACATTTTTTTCAGGATTTGGCTTAGGGACAATTCTGACACCGGTGTTTATGATTTTCTTTCCCGTGGACCTGGCAATCGCACTGACAGGTATTGTTCACTTCTTCAACAACCTTTTCAAACTTTTACTAATCGGACGAAAAGCTGACAAGCAAGTGCTTATTCGTTTTGGAATTCCCGCTGTAATCGGAGCTTTTATCGGCTCTTGGCTTCTATTAAACATCACAGACCTCAATCCCCTTTTTGATTATCAAATGTTTGGGAGAACATTTGTAGTGTTTCCTATCAAATTCATCATCTCTGTTCTGCTCATAGTATTTGCGACCCTTGACTTAATTCCATATTTCAGCAACCTGCAATTCGGCAAGGACAAACTTTCAGTCGGTGGTGCGTTGAGTGGTTTCTTCGGAGGTCTCTCAGGCAATCAAGGAGCATTACGAAGTGCATTTCTAATTAAAGCCGGACTTTCTAAAGAGTCTTTTATTGCATCAGCAGTAGTGGTTTCAACTTTTGTTGATTTTACAAGACTTAGCGTATATGCGACTAGGTTTACAAAAGCAGGACTTTCTGACAATTTGACTTTGGTGATTTGTGCGACCGCATCTGCCATTGTTGGAGCTTATATTGGCAACAAACTTTTAAAAAAAGTAACCCTTCGGTTTTTGCAAGTGACGATTGCAATTATACTTATTATCATTTCAATCGCCTTAGGTGCTGGACTTATATGACAAATATCAACTGGATAGACGAGAAAATTGCTTTCTAAAAAGGCAGTTGCACTAGTTAATTTCAATGCTAAAAAGATCCATTTAGACAAGTTGGAAGTTCAGTTCTTCGAATAAAATTTCTTCAAAATCCGATGCATTCTCAAATCAAAAAACTTTACAAATGCTTTTCATCTGCTTGGAAATAAAAAACAAAAAAACCGGACTTTTCAGCCCGGCTTCTGTTGGTCTAGTTACTGAATATTTTTATTTCTCTAAACTGATATAAGTTAAAAATTCATTTCTGGACTGCTCATCTTTTTCAAATTTGCCAGAGTAAAATGACGTCACTGTGGAACTATTGGTATCCTGAACACCTCTTGAGCTGACGCACATATGATTTGCATCCATGATCACAGCTACATCATCTGTTCCTAAAACCTCCTTCAATTCATTACCAATTTGCATAGTTAATCTCTCTTGAACCTGTGGCCTCTTTGAGAAATACTGCACAATTCTATTGATTTTTGACAAACCAATCACTTCGCCGCTAGATATATAGGCTACGTGTGCTTTGCCATAAATAGGAACAAAATGGTGCTCACAATGGGAATGAAACGTGATGTCTTTTTCCACCAACATTTCATTGTATTTATATTTATTTTCAAAAAGTTTAGCTACAGGCTTATTCTTTGGATTCAATCCGCTAAATACCTCTTTCACGTACATTTTAGCGACACGGTGCGGGGTACCTTTCAAGCTATCATCTGATAAATCCAAGCCCATGATATGCATGATTTCACGGAAATGCTTTTCGATTAATTCGATCTTTAAATCATCATCCATTTCAAAAGCATCCTCTCTCAAAGGAGTTTCAAGTGAGGTCCCTACATGTTCCTCGCCAATTTCTTCAAATGAAGCTCTGGAAATTTTAATTCCCATCGTATTCAACAAAGTTTCTTTCCGTTTCATAAAGTCGAATCTTTAATTCGAATTTCCGATCAATCTTTTCTCTCAAAATATTCCAAATAACCACTGCAATATTCTCAGCGGTTGGGTTAAGTTGACTGAATTCATCGGTATCCAAGTTTAAATTTTTGTGATCAAATCTAGTTAATACATGCTCTTTGATCAGATTGCTAAGCTGTTTCATATCATAAACATACCCAGAAGCTGGATCAATTTCCCCTCGTAATATTACAGTCAAATCATAATTATGACCATGATAATTCGGGTTATTACACTTTCCGAAAAAAGCTTTATTCTGCTCATCAGACCATTCTGGATTATGTAAGCGATGGGCTGCGTTAAAATGCTCTTTTCTAAATACGGTAACTTTCATGCGTTATTGGAACAGAGGAAGATTTGATTTTGTTTATCTTTTTTCAAATTTATTTAAACAAAATCAGCAATTCCTTACTGGTCAGGTTTTTAATTTTTAAATGAGCGGCAAAACTACAGAATAATATTTCGCTTTAAAAGCCGTTTTGTAATCAAGCATTTAATAAACCAAAAGTACCTGTAATATGGTTCCATCAAAGTTCTGCTGTTTGGGGCCTTATGCAATCAATATTCTGTATCATCGGAACTTTTTTTCCCAAAACAAGCATTGTAACCTGAATGTAAATCCAGCCTATATGATTTCAACAAATCTCCTAATCCCTGTTCTTTGGGTTTTCAGTTTTGTTCTTCACCTAGATGACTTTAAATCACCAGCAAAATTAAGTTCAAATAGCACAATCTCATTATATGAGCATTTGGCAGAAAAGTCAATTGCACTGCCCAACGAGGATGTTTTTGAAATGGCTTTGAAAGGATCGCAGAAATTAGACGAAGAATTAAATTCAAAAATCATCACCATTATAGATTTCAGCCTGCCATCAACAGAGAAACGGATGTGGATCATTGATCCAGAAAAACAAGTGGTATTACTCCATTCTGTAGTTTCCCATGGAAGAAATTCCGGAAATTTAATGGCAACCAAATTTTCCAATCAACCTGAATCCTTTAAAAGTAGTCTTGGCTTTTATAAAACAGCAGAAACTTATCTAGGAAAGCATGGATATTCTTTGCGCTTGGACGGCTTAGAAAAAGGATTTAATGATCAGGCAAGAAACCGAGCAATTGTGATTCATGGAGCCGATTATGCCAACGAAGAATTTGCACAAAGCACTGGTAGATTGGGGAGAAGTTTAGGCTGTCCTGCACTTCCTAAGGAACTTTCCTCCAAAGCTATTGACTTGATCAAAGAGGGTTCTCTCCTTTTTATTTATGGACAGGATGAGTCCTATCTCAACTCTTCTTCTATAATTGATTCTACAAAACAAATTTCTTCCCAATACTAGGAGCGAGAATTCAATGCAGGATTTTTAATCTTCATGTGCTTGATCCTAAAATTAAAAAATGGTTTACTTTTCTAACTCCTCGAGAACTTTGTCATCTCGTTCGTAGATATCATCTCGAAAATGTGCCTGTCCTTTTGAATCTGTCCAAAAAGTGAGATAAACCAGCACTACTGGAATTGATCGATTCAATTTCACCACTTGCTCCTCGGTTTGATTCATTGCTGTTTGAATTCTATCCATTGTCCAAGTTGGGTCATCTCTAAGCAATGCTTTTGCAAATTTCTCAGGATTCTGAATCCGGATACAACCATGGCTTCTCGCTCTATCGTCACTGGTAAAAAGGGCGCGAGCATTGGTGTCATGAATGTATACATTATGCTTATTTGGAAACATAAACTTCACCAGCCCAAGAGAATTTCCAGGCCCAGGTTTTTGTCGAATTAAGTATGGAAAATATTTCCCATTCCAATCCACTGTATTGGGATCAAGTACCTTTCCAGAGTGAGTGATTACCTCCATATTTTTAGATTTGATGTAATTCGGATTTTTCCTGGCACTTGGCATGATCTCGCTTCTTATGATCGAAGAAGGGATATTCCAATAAGGACTAAAAACGATATAGCTCATGTCAGCCTGAAAAATTGGAGTCTCATGGTATTTAGTCCCAACGATCACTCGAGCGGATAGTAACGTATCCAAGCTCTTTATATAGTCAAGCTGGAAATTGGCAATATTCACCAAAATAAATTCCGCATTTTCTACAGTGTCCGGTAACCATCTCAATCGCTCTAGATTCACTCTTGCTTTTTCAATTCTAGTTTTTGGAGAATCATTCATGGCAGCCAGCGTCATTTTCCCTATCATGCCGTCGATTTCCATCCCATGTTTTCCCTGAAAATCCTTTACGCCGGCCAACATCACTGAGTCATAAAGCTTAGGATCGTCAAATTGATACTGCTCTAAAAAGCCCCAATATTGCAACCTATCTCTTAAAACTGGGATATCATTATTGGATTCCCCTACTTTGATTGCCTTTGATATTTTTACCTTTTTCCAATTTAGTGTGTCTGCCTTTTCTTCCTCTATCAATTCCCTCAAGACTTCTCTTCCTTTTTGGTAAATGGAAAATTTCGGATATAGGGTTTCCAAATTCTTCTTGATTTGTCCGTCTTGGATGGCTTGACCTAAAAGATTTGTGTAGTTTACAGACTGAGTTTTCCGCGTGATTTCCCAATCCACTTCAATAATGGTTGGATCTACTTTTCCAATCTCCAAATGACTTGCTAAGTGAAAAAATGCATCACTCAACAGCAAATCCAGATCCGCTAGATCTCCCGGGATATTTTCAATTCCATTTTTTTTGTTTGCTTCAAACCGCTCAAAAAAAGATTCAATTATCGCCAAATTATAATCTTCAGGATTTAGTCCATCAAATCGGGACTGATTGATTTCAAACTTTAATTCATAGGCTAATTCAGTCAGAACGCCATCTTTTGACCAAACTTCTGTAAAATATCTATCCGTATAAAAGTTGATAATTTCATCGCTGGTCAATAATGATGTGCCTCTTATATTTATTTTTTCTCCGGGAATATCTGTTTCGATTCGAAACCTTATTATATCCGTGGTATTTGTGGTGTCCACGGTATAAGCCTTAGCCGAACAGATCGTAAAAAATAAAATGAAGAAACAGATTGACAGCTTTTTCATCAGACAAAATCTAATCGTTTATTTCAAAATCCTGATATTTTCTTCCCAAAACCCATGCTTCTTTCAACATCTCTAAGAAAGCTCCCATTTTATGGAGCGGAATCAAATTTGGCCCATCACTCAAAGCCTTAGCAGGTTCGGGATGAGTTTCTATAAAAAAGCCATCAATTCCCGTAGCGGCCGCCGCTCTAGCTAAAATCGGAGCAAATTCTCGTTGACCACCTGATGATCCTCCTTGACCTCCAGGCTGCTGCACAGAATGGGTGATATCGAAGACCACTGGAGCAAATTGCCGCATAATCGGTAATCCTCTCATATCCACCACCAGATTATGGTAGCCCAATGAAAATCCTCTTTCAGTCAAGCATACATTTTCATTGCCAGTCGAGCGTACTTTGGTCACCGCATATTGCATATCTTCGGGAGCCATGAACTGACCACGCTTTATTTTAACTGCTTTGCCCGTTTCTCCTGCAGCTAAAAGAAGATCCGTCTGTCTGCAAAGAAATGCCGGAATCTGAAGCACGTCAACTACTTCTGCCACTTCTTTGGCCTGATAGCTTTCATGGATATCTGTCACCAATGGCACATTTAAGGCATTTCCAACTCTCTGCAAAACTTCCAAAGATTTATCCATTCCTATGCTTCTAAAGGATCCTGAAGAGGTTCTGTTTGCTTTATCAAAAGACGCTTTAAAAACATAGGAAAACCCATGCTCTTCAGCCCATGCTTTTACTTTTGTACCTATTTCAATACAAATATCATAGCTTTCTACAGCGCAGGGCCCTGAAAAAAGTACTGGCTTGTCTTCTCCCAAAATCACATTTTCAGTGATTTTCATGGGTTTGTTATTTTTGATCATGCTTCTTTCTTGGATAAATTTTCAATGATTGGGATTAACAACCCCTTGGAATGTAAAATCAAGTCTCCAACTTCTCGAAAAACTCCTTCCCCGCCTTTAGTGGAAGTAACCCAATGAACGAATGGTTTCACATAAACAACCGCATCAGCAGGCGCCACAGCAAATCCAACTTGGATAAGAATTGGCACATCAATTAAATCATCACCGATGTAGGCAACTTCTTCCAAATCAATCTCCATTGTTTCTAAAAGATCTTCCAGTTTTTTGCCTTTGTCTTTCACTCCATGGTAGTGAAAATCAAACTTTAACTCTTCACATCTGTTCATCACGACCTGAGACTCTCTTCCGGTAATAGCACCAACAAGCACTCCTGACTTTCGAAGATGTTTTACAATCATACCATCTTTGACATTATACTTTTTAAATTCCAACCCTCTGTCATCATAGATAATCCCGCCATCAGTCATGACTCCATCTATATCGGTAATTAGTAGTTTGATTTTCTTTGCCCTCTCCCAGATATCTTCTGAAATAGAAGAGAAATAGGCCTCAATTACTTTTTCTGCTTCCATTGAATTGAATATAAGTCTAGTCTTCTTTGTTCTAAATTTCTTACACTTCCTGCTTTTCTCTGCTTTGTCAATAGATCTAAATCAACATCCGCTACAATAATAGTTTCTTCATTTTCGGAAGCTTGAGCCACTATCGCATCATGGGGAAATGAAAAATCTGAGGGAGAGAAAATTGCTGCTTGCGAATATTGGATATCCATATTCTCTACTTTAGGAAGATTACCTACCGAACCTGTGATGGCCACATAGCATTCGTTTTCTATGGCTCTGGACCTGGCGCAAGTGTTTACTCTAAGGAAAGCATTCTTGGTATCTGTCCAAAATGGCACAAATAAAATATCCATTTCCTGTTCAGCCAAGATCCTCCCAAGTTCAGGAAACTCCACATCATAGCAGATTAAAATTCCGATTCGACCTGCATCGGTATCAAACACATTGATGCCATTTCCTCCTTGAAGGCCCCAATACGATGCCTCATCCGGTGTAATATGAAGCTTGTATTGTTTAGCTTGCGTCCCATCTCTACGGCAGAGGTAACTCACATTCCTCAATTTCTTCCCATCATATTCCGGCATAGAACCGCCGATGATGTTCACGTTATAAGAAACTGCCAAATCGCTCATTCTTGAAACGATCTCATCGGTATAATCAGCCAGATTTCGAATAGCTTCAGATGCATCCATGTCATTAAACTCCGCAAGAAGTGGTGCATTAAAGAATTCAGGAAGCAGACAGAAATCTGATTTGTAACCAGAAACAGTATCCACAAAAAACTCCACCTGCTGCATCAGATCATCCACATTCGAGAAGCGACGCATTTTCCACTGCACCAAACCTAATCTTACAATGGACTTTTTATTACCGATGAGTTTCTCATCTTTTTCATAATAAATATTGATCCATTCAAGCAAAGTGGCATAAGCCCGGGAATCTGTGTCTTCTGGAAGATATTTGGTGATTACTTTTCTGACGTGAAATTCATTCGCCAGCTGAAAAGAAAGCACCGAGTCAAAAATCTCTTTGTTCTTCACCAAGTCTATGTATTTACGCGGTGTCATTTCATCCGCATATTTTGCATAGCCAGGAATTCTTCCTCCTGCAATTATTGATCTCAGATTCAAATTTTCGCAAAGCTCTTTTCTAGCATCATAAAGCCTTCTGCCAATACGCATGCCTCGGTATTCTTGATCAACAAATACATCTGTCCCGTAGAGGGTGTCGCCATCCTCATCATGGGTATCAAATTTTCCAAAACCTGTGATTTCGTCGTAGGTGTGGTTATCACCAAAGCGATTGTAATCCACAATTAAACTTAAAGCTCCAGCTACCACTTTTCCATTATCTTCAATACATATCTGCCCCTCTGGAAAAGCCCTCAATTGATTTTTAAGTTCTTCTTTCGTCCATGAGCCTCCAGGCTTTTTGTAAATTGAAGTCATGATGGCATGGATATCATCATAATCCGAAAGTTTTATATTACGAAGCCGTAGCCTATGTTCTAATTCTTCTTTATTCTTACTCATGCCCCAAAATTAGCAAAATCCAATCAATCGTTTTAAAAAGAGATTTTATTAACCTATAAAACAAAATATTCTATTGAACTTTTTAAACGACTTAAATATATATAGTTTATGATCCTTATTTTCAATATTATAAATCTGAAATCTCGATAAAAGTACCCGAATTTCTATGCAAGAAAATCTAAATCAAGTAGCAAAAGATAACGCTCAATCATTCATCGAATGGTTTAAGGAGCTTATGAATTACAGTCTTTTTAACCTGGGAGAATCAAAACTTACCATAGGATTGGTTATTACCCTTTCAGTTTCCTTTATAGCGCTCTTTGTCATTACGGAATGGATCAGGCGTTTTATGGTGCATAAAGTTCTGAAACGATATCAGATTGACACAGGAACCAAGCAGTCCATCGGGACCATGATAAAATACTTTCTTATTCTTGCTGGTGTTTTTTCGATCCTTCAGACCAACGGAATTGACTTAAGCGCATTTGGTATTTTGGCAGGTGCACTTGGTGTAGGTATTGGTTTTGGCTTGCAAAATATCACCAACAACTTCATCAGTGGACTTATTATTCTTTTTGAGCAGCCTATCAAAGTAGGAGATAGAATCGAGGTTGGGGATGTTTCTGGAGATGTAATAAAAATTTCTGCCAGATCGACAATGATTGTCACCAATGACAACATTACTATCATTGTCCCAAACAGTCAATTCATTGACAGTCAAGTAATAAACTGGTCTCACAACGAGCGGAAAATAAGATTTAACTTCCCTGTAGGAGTATCTTATAAAGAAGACCCAGAAAAAGTCAGAACCATATTACTGGAAGTCGCAAAGGTGAACAAAGGGGTTTTGGACTTACCAGAACCTGATGTGCTTTTTGAAGATTATGGTGATAGCAGCATCAATTTCAACTTGAGAGTCTGGACTTCTGAATATATTAACAGGCCAAAAATCCTCAAAAGTCAGTTGTATTATGAAATCTTCAGAAGATTTGGAGAAGAAGGAATTGAAATTCCATTCCCACAGAGGGATCTTCATTTGAGGTCTGGGTTTGAAAATATGAGTAAATAGTCTAATTTTCGATTATATACTCTTTTCGAGATGAAAAGTGGCTGATGAAAATGAAAAAACTTTTATTCATTTGTTTGTTTTTTTGCGCTTGGTCTGCCCATTCTCAAAGCTTCTATCGCTATAGATTTGAAGAGCCATGGTCAATCTCGGCCAGTATCGGGCCTGCTCAATATTTTGGTGAATTATATTCATTTTGGAAATATAGCGAAGGTGTTCAACCGGATTGGAATGCCAACTTTGCCGTTCGCCGTACCATAGGCACCCATTTAAGAGCAAGACTGGAAGGGTCTTATTATAAGATGTCGGGGGCTGACGAACCTTCCGATCCAAGAGCTTTTAGATTCCCTAGAAACCTTACTTTCAGAGCTAAAAACTGGGAAATATCCAGCATCATTGAATATCATTGGCATCCTGTCAAAGTTCCGAATATCCATAGACCACTTTGGAACCCATACATTTTTGCAGGTCTTGCCTTGTCTACCAATAATCCTGAAACTCAATTGGATGGAGAGTGGGTCGATCTTCGCCCTTTACAACTCGAAAACAATCCTTATGAGCGTTATATCCTTGCTTTTCCCATGGGATTAGGTCTCAAATACAAATTGAATGTATACATGGATTTAACTTTCGAAGGTAATTATCGATTTACCTTGACGGATTATATGGATGATATTTCGGCGTATAATGTGAGTGAATTTTATCTGGATCTAGTCGAAGATTACGTCGATGGAAGTAATCCTGATCGATTGAGATTGGCCATTAGAAATCCTCAATATTTAGATGATAACGGCATGCCTGATGTTGATAAAATCCTAAGAAACGGAGGCAGAATCCGAAGAGGCTCTGGGTTAAGACATCGATTTGATGGATACATGACCATCAATTTGGGACTGGAAATCCACCTATCCGAAGATATCTTCCAAAACTGGATTTTCAGAGACAGGATTTACGAAAAACGATTTAGATTCTGGTAAAATCAGACTTTTATACTTAGAACAGCAAAATCACTTTTAAAAATAAGAGTTTCAGTCGTACCAATCTGATAGGTGGGATTTTTTTCATGATGACCCGAAACTATGGCCATCATGCTGATTTTATTTAATTCACCAAATTTTATCAATCCCGTTTCTACCTCTTCAAAGTTGAAAGTATGCTTATGAAAAGTGAGCTCTTCATGACCTCTCATAAAATCATTCATTCTATCCTCAACATCATTTGAATTGGTAAAATCATTTGGAGTATTCACAAAAACCAGATGAACACTAGCTCTAAAAAGCTTTACCAAAGGTTTAACAATCATAAAAGCCTTTTGGGAATCCTTATTAAAACTCGAAGCAAAACCAAGTTTACGAAACCCATTCCCATCCAATATTTGCTTGACGCTCAATACCGGGAAGGAAGCATTTCTTAGCACTTTTTGCAGATTACTTCCAATAAACTCTTTCGCTCCCTTTCCTTTTCCATAAGCCCCTAGAACGATTAAATCAGGAGAAAATTCCTCCGCAACACGAATGATCAATTCATGTGGAATACCAATTTTCACAATCGGCGTTACGGGAGCTTTGGCAGGTGCCAAAGTCCGAAGATAGGTAGGTAACACCTCCATAGCCTCATCATACTCATCCTGTAATTGAGAATTCTTAGCTTTCGCTTCATCCGAAAGCAAATCCCAATCTAATTCTGTTGGAATCACTGTCACACATAAAATTTGAGCTCCTGACTTTTGACTGATTTTTAAAGCTGTACGAAAAGCAGCAACAGAATAGGGTGAAAAATCAAATGGAACAAGAAGAGTTTTCATAGCTTTTAGATTTTACTGGAAATCAAAAATCCATAAAATCCATAAACTATATGCTGATGAAAATCAGCTACAAACATGAGAAAAGTCCTTTTTTTTTTTAATCTATTTATAATTCCAATTCCATTTTCACGTCACAGCGGCAATACTTACCAGCTTCAGGAATAGTCTCCTCAAACCCTAATTTCTTATAAATATGTAAGGCAGACTGAAGTTTTGTACTACTATATAACACGATCTTTTTAGCCCCCATTTCACGGGCTTTTTCTATGATCGCCTTTCCAAGTATCAAGCCTACTCCTTTTCCTTGGGCAACTGGCGTCACTCCCATTTTCACCATTTCATAAACTCCATCATCAGCTTTGGCCAAGCCTACGGTACCCACAATTTCTCCTCCTAGTTTAGCGAAAATTATATCCCCTCCAGGTTGAATAATCGTTTCTTCAGGGTTTTCCAACTGGGCAATATCAAATGGTTCTAAAGAAAAGAATTCCTCCACCCAAGCTTTATTGATTTTTTCAAAATCAGATTTGTAAATGGAAGAATATGGGATAATAGTAAGCTCACTCATGGAAAATAGGGGTTAAAGAAACTGTAAAAGTAATCAGAATCACTTAGCTTAGGAACACTAAATATCAATCAACCATGAAATCGCGCATAACTCCTAGTGTCTTACACTGGAATGATAATAAATCATGCGAGATCCCTGTCCGCCAACAGGCGGGCATCTGCCCTTTAAAATTCAAATACAATCAGATGAAATTGAAACAACTACTTTTCGCATTGGCAATTTCCCTTTGCCTTCCATTAATCGCTCAAGCGCAAAGTCCAGAAGCTAAAATCAAAGAGCTTGGGATTACCCTTCCAGAAGTAGGTCAACCGATGGGTACTTATGTAAAATGGAGACAAGTGGGAAATACACTTTACTTGGCCGGAAATGGACCTGACGTATTCGGAAAAGTCGGTGCTGACCTGACCGTAGAGGAAGGTTATCAAGCTGCCAGAGAAACCGGAATTGAAATACTTGCTGTTCTGAAAGCTGCAACGGGAGATCTGAGCCGAATCAAGCAATTTGTGAAAGTCTTGGGAATGG
This sequence comes from uncultured Algoriphagus sp., assembly GCA_965659625.1. Classification (GTDB taxonomy): domain Bacteria; phylum Bacteroidota; class Bacteroidia; order Cytophagales; family Cyclobacteriaceae; genus Algoriphagus. Next base: position 17,835 of record CBFHWO010000029.1, read on the forward strand.
TGAATTCTGCGCCAGATTTCACGATGCACCCAGCTGTGATCAATGGCTTTTCTGATTTGATGGTGGAGGTTTTTGGAGAAGATGGGAAACACGCCCGATCTGCTGTGGGAGTCGCAGCTTTACCTAATAATATCGCAGTGGAGATCGAAGTAATCGTCGAACTGAAAGACTGATTCTAAAACAAGCTTTGCTGTACCGGAAACCCTTCTAGCTCCAGCAAAGCTTGTTTCTTTTCCAATCCACCCGCATAGCCTGTCAGCTGCCCATTGGTACCGATGATGCGATGACACGGCACAATCACCAATACCGGATTTGCTCCAATAGCAGCACCTACAGCCCGAATTGCGGCTGGATTACCAAGTTTTTGTGACAGCTTCATATAAGTAGTCGTCTGTCCAAAAGGAATTTCATTTATCGCTTTCCATACACTTTTCTGAAAATCCGTCCCTTTCAGCTCAAGAGCAAGATCAAAAGAATCCCTCTTTCCAGACAAGTATTCATCCAATTGATTTTTTACCTCTTTGACGAATTCTTGCAAGGGTTCATCACTCAAGGCATCCTCTGTAAATTGAAGTCGAGTGAGTTTTTCATCTCGAATCTCCAGCAGGACATTTCCTAAAGAGCTAGCTATAATGGGCATGAATTGAAAGATTATAAGTAAGGTTAATCTATTTCTATGGTATTTCGTCGAGCAAAGCGAGACCTATTTCCATTGTATTTCAAATCTATCAACTCATCGCCAAGCGATACTTCCAGATTTCTCTTACCTGCTCGATCTCCACTTCGAAAGGCGGATAAATCGGATTTGCCGAGCAAAGCAACAGCTTTTGATCTGATTGAATACGATTGTAGGCTAATTTGAAAGTTACTCCATCCTGCTCGGTGACGATCACATATCGCTCTCCATCCTTTACTGCCAGCCAATCATCCACATATTCGCACACAATCCAGGCGCCGTCAGGAATTGGAAGCATAGAATCCCCATCTACCTGAAAAACCCGATGTTTTTTGTCCGTTGGCAAGAAAGGCAAAGCAAACCTCGGCAATTCAGAGATGAATTCCGGATCTGCAAATCCAGCCAGATAACTAGCTTTGGCACGCTGAGAAACCACTTCTATCAGCTCTCTCCCCTGCTCATCTACTGTCGTGGCCAAAATCCGTAGTTTTCGCCCACGAAGAAATTGATCAGTCTCGAGAAGCTCGCGAAGTTTGTATTCCGAATAGGAAGTCAAATCCTCCCGTAGCAAAATGTCTACCGATACTCCCAGCGCATCCGACAGCTTCACCAAAGTGTCAAGCGGTGGATTGACGCTGGATTCATACCCCGCCAATTTAGACCTGGAAATCCCGACTATAGAGGAAAGTAACTCTTGGGTGAGACCTTTCTTTTTCCGGAGGAGTTTAAGGTTATTAGTTAGAATCATTTTTTGTTCATTTTATTAAAAGATAGCCCTGCGGGAGATATTAAAATAAGATAGCCCTTACGGGCAGATATTCTATCTTATCCAAAGGATCTATATCAGGAGCAGAGCGACTTTATCTCGCGAAGCGTATCTTTCATAAACAAGATAGCTCTTCGAGCAGATATAGATAAGATAGCCTAAAGGCAGATATCTTGCAAAGCCTATCTCAGCGAAGCGACCTATCTCAGCGAAGCGATATCTTATTCAATTAAATATCGCCTTCGGTAAATATTTTCCAGTTCACAATTTCTTTTTCGCATCATACGTTGTCTTGATTTGCCTATTCAGTTTGATCTGTAAATTTTTTGAGATAGAATAGATTTCTTCAAATTCTTCCTGCAAAACTATTTTACGCTCAAGACCTAAATCAAGCCAATGTTCAACACTTTCCGAAAGTGATGCTCTAGCTATATAATAAAATTTTATCCTATCCAGGAAATGAAACCTTGCATATCCCTCAGCAATATTTGCTCCCACTGAATCAATGGAACTTATCATTTGATCTCCCCAGTTTTTCCGAAGATGATAATCTAAACGTTGATAAATGTTCCATGCTTTAGAGGACAATTTTCTTGATAACTGATAAATATCGAGTTCCTTTAGAGGAATATATTTTGACTTTGATTCCATAACTAATATTCATTAATAAGAAAACTCAATTTATCTTGCGAAGCCTATCTCGGGAGCAAAGCGACCTATCTCAGCACCTGCCTAACTGGGACAGAAATCATATCTTGAACGACTAAGCAGCTATCTCAGCCCAGCTGTATCTTATTTCAAAAGATAGCTCTTCGAGCAGATATAGATAAGATAGCCCTGCAGATATCTGGCGAAGCCTATCTTCCCCTATCTCGCCGCAGGCATATCTCGCGAAGCCTATATTTCTCTTTCCGCCAACCTCCTTCAATCTTTCATTTCCTATACCCAAATATAAAAACTTTGTTTAAATTATAAACGTTAAAATGTCAATATAATCAACAAAAAGAATGGAAGCGAGGAGAAGTATTGTACACATGGACTTGGATTCCTATTTCGTGTCGGTAGAGCGGCTTTTTGACAGTAGACTCAATGGAAAGCCTATCCTTATCGGAGGTTCGGGTGATCGAGGAGTAGTGGCTTCCTGCAGCTATGAAGCCAGGAAATTCGGGGTGCACTCTGCCATGCCCATGCGTACAGCTAGGCAACTTTGCCCCGAGGCGTTGATTATCCGTGGAGATTTTGAAAAATACAGTCAAAAGTCACATGATGTCACCGAGATCATTCGGGAGGAAGTTCCTTTGTTTGAAAAGTCCTCCATTGACGAGTTCTACATCGACCTGACAGGAATGGATCGCTTTTTCGGCTGCTTTAAGCTTTCGCAGCAAATCCGACAACGCATCATGAAAGAGACAGGACTCCCAATCTCTCTGGGGCTTTCAGAAAACAAAACTGTCTCCAAAGTGGCTACAGGAGAAGCGAAGCCCAACAATGAAAAACAGATTCTTTTCGGAGAGGAAAAACCTTTTCTGGCACCTCTTTCCGTACGGAAAATCCCCATGATCGGAGAGAAAACTTCTCAGACGCTTTACAACATGGGCGTCAAAAAAGTACAGACGCTACAGCAGATGCCCGCCGAACTCCTGCAGGCTACTTTCGGAAAAAATGGAAATATGATCTGGGAAAAAGCCAATGGAATCGATCGCTCTCTGGTGGTCCCCTACTCCGAAGCCAAGTCTATTTCTACTGAAAACACCTTTGAGCAAGATACCATCGATGTGAAAATGCTGGAAGCTACGCTGGTGGCCATGTGCGAGCAACTCACAGGAAAACTTCGTCAAAACCTACAATTAACTGCCTGCGTGAGTGTGAAGATCCGATATTCTGACTTTGACACACATACCGTGCAGAAGCGTATTCCTTACACCTCGGCAGATCATGCGCTGATTCCGCTGGTCAAAGAACTCTTTCGCAAGCTCTACAGTCGACGCATGCTTATCCGTCTGATCGGAGTACGTTTCAGTTCGCTGGTCTATGGCAACTACCAGATCAAACTCTTCGAAGACACCCAGGAGCAGATCAACCTCTACCAGGCCATGGATAAAATCAATGGAAAGTTTGGTGAAAAAACCGTCTGCCGGGCAGTGGGAATGAGTGTGGGAAGAAGGAGGTTTAACCCTTTTAACGGGATGGCTGTGTAAGGGAATTTAAAATGAAATCCATTGGAACTCTACTGCAGCTGAATCTGACCAGAGTTTGATTTCTCTTTAAGAAAACCTATTTCAAAAAATCAATGTAATTCTCTCGATGCACGATCCGAAACTCGGTATTTGGATAAGCTTCCTCAAAGCCCAAAGGCAGTCTAGCTCTCCGCTCAGGGTTCCATTTCGCCTCAAATGCAAAAAGTTTTCCTTCACGCTCCTCGAGCCAGTCAATTTCCTTTCCTGTGGTAGTTCGCCAAAAATAAACATTGGTATATATACGATGGTAGCTCAGGTATTTCATCCGCTCACTGATCAAAAAATTCTCCCAAAGTGCTCCTTTATCAGTCCTTAATTCCAAAGAATTGAAATTATTGATGATTGCATTTCGAACTCCATTGTCCCAGAAATAAATCTTCTTACTTTTTTTTATCTCACGTCGCATATTTCTACTGAAGGAATTCAATCGAAAAATCACAAATGCCTTTTCTAAAAGATCTAAATACTTCTCGGCGGTTTCTTTATCGATTCCCACAGTATTGCCCAGGTCGTTGAACGTAACTTCTGATCCTACTTGAAGCGCTAAAGCAAGTAATAATTTTTGCAAAATTGCGGGCTTTCTTACCTCCTGCAAACTCAAAATATCTTTATACAAATAGCTACTACTGATTTCCTGCAGTACCTCTTGAGCATCAGCAGGATGATTAATTACCTCTGGGTAAAACCCAAATACAAGTCGCTTTTCTAAAAGTCGCAGCTCCTCACGAGGAGACGTGTGTTCACAAAGTTCTTGAGTTGAAATCGGGTATAACTGAAATTCTCGCTTTCGCCCAGTTAATGGTTCTTTAATTGAATTTGCAAGTTCCAACGCTGATGACCCAGAAGCGAGAACCTGAACTTCGGGGAATTCATCCGCCAAAATTTTAAGTGTAAGTCCGATATTTGATACTCGCTGTGCCTCATCTATCACGACCAACTTAAAGTCTCCTATGAGCGATCGAAGCGAAGAAACCGTAGTTTCCTGAAGACCCAATCGATCATCTGGATTATCGCAGTTGAGCAAAAGTACAGTATCATTTGGGAAATTCAGAACCTGTTTCATTAACGTTGTTTTTCCAACCTGCCTAGGCCCAACAATCACTAAAAGCTTACCTTTGTGGAGCCTCGCCCGTAACTCCGATTCGATTTGTCGAGTAATCATACTTCAAAAATATGTAAATTCTCGATCGTAATCGAAAATAAACATGTAATTTTTCGATTATAATCTAATAATTACAGAAAATTAATTTCAAATGAATAAATCCTATCTCTTCACCTCCTGCAACTTAGGCTTTCGAACATGGCAGGATTCTGATCTTGATGCTTTCAGTGAAATGAATTCCGACTTGGAAACGATGCGATATTTTGAAAAACCGCTATCGACAGATGAGTCAAAATCCATGATGGAGCGGATGAATCGCATGTTTGAAGAAAAAGGCTATTGTTATTTCGCGGTTGAACTTTTAGAAACTGGAGAGTTTTTGGGAATGATCGGTTTGGGATGGAAAACCTTCGAAGCAGCATTTACTCCCTGCGTGGACATAGGATGGAGAATCCGGAAAGAGTTTTGGAACAAAGGCTATTCTACAGAAGGGGCAAGTCGATGTCTGGACTTTGCAAAGCAACTTGGCATCAGTGAAGTCTTATCCTTAGCCTCCTCAGACAACAAAGCATCTATCCGTGTCATGCAAAAAATCGGAATGGAGTATTGGTTGGACTTCGATCATCCGGATCTGAAAAAATCAAAGCATCTGAATCCTTGTAGTCTGTATAAGATATCATTTTGAGATATAATAGAAATACAGTAGAAATAAACCTCCCTACGGTCGGTGAAATACTAAGCTCGTTTTATCTTCCGAAGGAATATATCGGGAGCGCAGCGACCTTATTTCGCCGAAGGCATATCTCAGAAGCCAAGCGACTATATTTCGCCGAAGGCTTATCTCGGACGACGAAGGAGTCCATATTTCGCGAAGCATATTTCGGGAGCGAAGCGACCGTATCTCGCGCAGCCTATTTCGCCGAAGGCGTATCTCAGAAGCCAAGCGACCTAAAAAAAGATGCCATCTCCAAAAGAAATGACATCTTACCATCCAACCCAACTATAACACTTACGCTAAGAATAAGGAGGCTATTCCAAGTACCTGGTCTTTGCTCAATGGCTCATCCCAGCCCTCAGATACCGCCGCCGCATCAATACCTGTCAATGCAGTAACATCTACTCCACCATGGCTAACATTTTCCTCTCCCGCATAAATAGCCTGAGTGGCTGCCGGAAGGGATCCGATAGATCCATTGGTGATCCAACCTTTCACTGTATCCTGCCCTTTTTTAGTTCTTAATCTTCTGACCATGGAAGCATGTCTCGCCTCCACAGAATGAATAGAAAGTGCTGCTGTCAACACAACATCAGATTCCATTACATTACCTGCCTGACCTTTATAAGCTCTTACTCCAGTATCTTCAAATGCCTGAGCAAGTGCCAAAAATGTAGGATAATCCATAAATGGTGAGAAATTACCTCCTGCGGTGAAGTCAAATTCTGGCTCCGCCACTGGCATACCTCCAAGGACGCTCCCGATCACTTCAGTGAGAAAGTTGACATGCGCCAACTCATGATCTCGGATTTTTCTAAAAATATTCAGATCTGCTCCTTCAATCACTCCTGACTCCACACCCGTCTGATAATATCTGTACTCCAAATGTTCCAGAGTCAATGCGAAATTCAAAACTCCGATCAAACTAGCCGTGTCTGCTTTGGCAACTCTTGGCAACGCTGAAAGTATTCCCAATGGTACTGCTGCCATAGCAACTTTCTTACTGAGATCTCCAAACTGGCGAAACGCCTCTCTTCTGGAGAAAAACATATCTTTCTCTTCCGGACTATTCGTGTCCGGACACATCGTATCTAACAATTTTAATAAGTTCATTTCTTCTTGTGGTTAAGGTGAATATTAGCTTGGCAACTGACTGAAATCAATCGGTGTCTTCACATACGTAGAAGCTGCAGTCAAAACATCAGAAAAGCCCAACGTTCGCTCTAGACCATTTGCATCAATCAGATCATCTCCTGCGAAATCATCCGAACCTGGGTTGATTAAATCACGGATCGCCGCAGCATGTCTAGCTTCAACAGAGACTATTTTTCCGGCGATCAGTAAATAATCAACACTCTCAATAAACTGTCCAGCACCATTATATGCGGCTACTCCCAGATCTTCAAAGGTTTTGGCGGCTGCCAAAACGGATGTTCTGCTATTGAAATCAATGGAACTGAAATCCACTTCCAGATCTGCAATGGCAGCACTTCCCAAAGCTGCTTTGAAGAATTCTCTGTGAGCACGCTCGTGCTTCTCTAAGTCACCCATGATGGTTTTCTCTTCTGCATTCGCATTAGCGAAATACCCACCTGCTATCACACTGGCATAAAAAGCTGCTTCCAATTGCTCCAATGCATAAGCATAATTCAAAATCCCGATGTCTCCAGAACCAAGGTTTACACCAGTTGTCATTGGAGGCATCATATCTTCCTCGTTATTACAGCCCATAAGCAGTAATCCTGCTCCTGCCACTGACATCGTCCCAAACTTCAGGAAATTCCTTCTGTTGGTATTTGTCACCAGTCCTTTAGGCTTGATCAATTCATTTTTCATTTTAATTGTGTTTAGGTTAATAATCCGGTTTTGTTTTCCATGGAAAAAAGTGTAACCAAATGACCAAAAAAGGTTTGGTCGGATGATTTAAAATGAATTACGAGGTGCAAGGGCCAACTGGATTGGGTGACTATAAAAAAATCGACAAAATAAGAATTCAACTCTGGAAACTATCTTAATAAAATACCAAAAATTCTTTGAAATAATCCAAATTTATTTTTAACTTAAACGTATATGAAACTGATTTACAATCAGTTGGTTTTCGGTACCCATTAGGGTTTTAAATTTTTATTATTCAAACTTTTCAATAATAAACCCAAAAAAATTATGAAAAATCATTTTCAAAGTTCGCTTTGTGGGCTGGCAATGTTGCTCGCAATGACATTTCTTCTTTCAAGTTGTATTTCTGACGAAAGCAATCTTGACCAACCAATAGATCCAAATACGAGTCTTGAAAAAGTCACGGATTACCCGGAACCTTTTTCGCCAGAAAACTTCAGAAAGGATCCTGGTACACTTAAAATGCTGGCAGACTTACGGGCCGCTACTGCTAAGTATCATAGAATCGAAGTAGCCATGGAAGATGGATATTCGCAAGGATCTGAATGTGTATCCTCTGCCGATGGAGGTATGGGATATCATTACGTTAACTTTGGGGAAGTAGACGGCAGCTATGATCCTACCAAGCCAGAAGCACTTCTCTATGAAATGGGTAAAAATGGACAGATGAAATTGGTGGGAGTAGAATTTGTTATTGTTAAAGATGCTTGGGATGCAGAAAATGAGATGATTCCCTATTTTGGCAAGCGTGAATTTGATACAGCCTTTGCACCTTCACCACTTCCTTTTGATAATTACCAGTTGCATGTCTGGGTATGGAAAAACAATCCGAATGGAATCTTTACGATGTTTAACCCAAAAGTTTCTTGTGAATAACTTAAATGGCTCCCTAAATGGGAGCCATTTTTACTTTCAGGATTATCCTGATTTCTAGGCTGATTATGAAAACATAATAAGGAGCATGAGACCGAAATTGTATTAGGATCCTAAAAAAATTGGAAGTTGATTTTATCGAAAACCTATTATTTCTCATCACTTTCTCAAAAAAATCATATTTTAATTAAAAACCTAAACAGGTATAAAATCTTAAATTCAATACTTTAATTCAAAAACTACAGATAATTTCCATTCTTGGGTTTTTTTAATTCATATCAAGTAGATTATCTTTCCGTTTAATATAGTTCAGCTTTAGATATCACCTGATGCCCAATTTCACCTTTCTGATTTCCCTGATCTGGGCTTTGGCCCCTTTTCAACAGGAAAGTTCTATCAAATTGGAATCAGAGTTGGTTTTGGATTCTTTGATCAGCAAAAGTGAAAAATACCTATACTCAGAATGGGATAGCGCATTTTTTTATTTGACTAAATCGGACTCAGTCGCACATTTAATGGAAGATGACAATAAAATTGGCCAAATAGCCAATTTATTTGGAACCTTATATTATGTCGAAGGTGACTATGTAAAATCTATCAAATATTTTTCTAATGCGAACGAAATTTTCACCAAAACCCAAGACGAATCGGGTTTGAGCTATGCCCTCAATGGACGTGGACTGATTTACCTCAGCCAAAATGAGCTAGAAAGAGCTATTGAAATTTTCAACCGATGTATTGAGATCAACAAAACTTTAGGAGACACTTACAGTGTTGGCAGGAATTATTTCAACAGAAGCATTGGAGAAGCTGACCTCGGTCAGTTTAACAAAGCTCATAACTCCATTAATTTAGCGCTTCAGTATCTAAACAATCATCAGGATCGACCAATTTATACCATGACCCTGAACAGAGCAGGAAAGATCTACTTTGATGAAGGAAACCTGGAGGAATCAGAGGAATATTACTATCGGGTTCTGAATTACCCTGTTGAGCTCACCAATTGGGCGATTGCATTCGCTAATACTGGCTTAGCTGAGATACAATTAGCCCGTGGAAATCCTAGAAAAGCTTTGGAGTTGGGAGAGATCGCCAAAGAATCTGTAAATAAAACCCGAGGATTCTGGGACAAAGCTAGGTTGTCAAAAGCAATGATGGCTGCTCATGAACAAATTGGTCAATTTGAGCCTGCGTTTGAGCACTCCAAACTCTATAAATCTTATTCAGACAGTCTTTACAATGAAAATAAAAATGCTGAAATCAGCTATCTACAACTGCTATTGGCCGATGCGGAAAACCAAGATTTAATTCAGAAAAAAGAGCTGGCAGAAAGTAGTGCGAAATTTAATGAAAGGTTCACGATCATAATGGCAATAGTCCTTATCGGGTTGATTATTGGGTTTATTCTTTATGGAAGAGTGATCAAACAAAAAGAAAAAATAAACAAAGTACTTCTAGAGAAGCAAAAAGAAATTCAGATTCAAAATGAAAAACTTGAAGCCATCAATGAGGAAAAAAACAAGTTGTTCTCTATTCTTTCTCACGATCTAAAGACGCCTATTAGTTCTGTAAAAGAGCTTTTAGAATTGGAAGAAAATGGACTGCTCGATGAAAAAGAACAAAAAAGCGCAAGAAAGCTTCTCATTAAGCAGGTCTCTGATACGGATGAAATGCTTCGAAAACTCCTTCGCTGGTCACATGCACAGCTTGATGGAATCATTACCAAAAGGGCTGAGACAAATTTGACCGAAATCTTAAAAGAACAGGTAGACCAATTAGATTATCAAACAGTATCTAAAGATATAAAAATTGATCTTTCTTCAACTTTTGAAGACACTCCTATTCTTGTGGACCCTCAGCAGCTTCGGATCATTTTGCAAAACTGTCTTCAAAACGCAATTAAATTCTCAAACCCAGATAGTATTATTGTAATTCGGAATTCTACCAATGAAAATAGAGGGTATGTAAACCTACATATCAAAGATGAAGGGATTGGTATATCTGCGGAGAAAATGGAAGAAATTTCCACTCAGGTTGTTCGTGTTAAATCCACAGAAGGCACACAAAAAGAAAAAGGAACTGGCCTAGGTCTACTTCTAGTGCGTCAGTTTATGGAAAAAAACCAAGGAAGTATTAGAATCCAAAGTGAGCCGAGCCAAGGGACTGAAATCATCTTAAGTTTTGAGAAAATCAATTTCCAAAAAGATAATCTAATCCTTAATTAATACTCTTTAATTTCACATTTCATGAAATGCCCAAGAGAAAAGCTTCTTGCACGGGGAGTTGATTATCTAGGACATTCTCCCGAATCAAATTCGGGACAGGCTATCTGACTATTAAAACAAAAATTAAACAGATGAAATCCAGCATCTCGAAAACGGCACACAGAGAGGTGTTTATTCACCATACGAGATTCCATCTGGCCATCAAAAACAAAATATTAACCAGATGAAAAAACTTTTTCTACTCCTATTTATTCTTTTGACAGCTCTACCTATTTTTTCCCAAGAATTATCCACACGGGAAATGGATCGAATCAACTGGATGGAGTTTGCAGACTTTGTCCCTGAAAAAATCAATACGGTCTTACTCCCAACAGGCACTTTAGAACCCCACGGTGTGGTCAATAATGGAGCAGACAATACCGCTCCTTCGGCTATGGCAATGGACATTGCAGAGGAACTTAATGCTATGATTGCTCCAACGCTGAACTATGGAATCACCGGAAGCATGGCCGCTTACCCTGGGGCTTTTCAAATCACCGAGGAAGCATACGCACCTTTTATTCGTGATATTCTAAAAGGCCTGGCCAAAAACGGTTTCAAAAATATCATCATCCTCAACGGCCATGGTGGTGGACAGACGGCTGTTCTGCAAAAAGTAGCAGGAGAAATTTCCAACGAACTGGGAGTACGAACCCTCGTCATCAACTGGTGGTCTTATGCTTCTGATGTGACCATGGAGGTCTTTAAAGAAGATGGTGGTCATGCGGGTCTTAATGAAACCGCTTATATTCAGGCAATTGACCCTACTTTGGTTCACAAAGAAAAATACAATGCTGATATGGCGACTCCTTATCCCAAAACTGGAACTTATTCAGCTGTTCCTTTTCCTTCCAGCATCGGTTTGTACCAAGAAGGTCAGGGTTACCCCAATTTTGATGAAGCCCAAGCCCAAGAATACTTTGAAAAAGTAAATGCAAAAGTAGCAGCACTTATCAAAGAAACGATCCGTAAGTGGGACATGGCAGGGCTTTGAGATTTGTGATTTACGATTTACGAGATCCAGAAGACCTAGACCAATTTTCCAAGAATTTTCAATACAATGTCTTATCATTCCAACCAAAACTTTCAAAATAAAAAATTTGCCTCAGAGCCTCTTGAAAAAGGTGATTATGAGGGCTGTACTTTTACTCAATGTAATTTTTCTGGCTTAAACTTGATTGGCTTCAGTTTCGAAAGCTGCACATTCAGCAACTGTGATCTCAGCAATGTGAAAGTTCCCGGAGTCTCTTTCCGCGGTGTTACTTTCGAGAGCTGTAAAATGCTAGGTATTCACTTTCAAAGCTGTAACCCATTTTTAATAGAATTCACTTTCAAAAACTGTCAGCTGGACTATTGTGGGTTTTATAATCTTCAGCTAAAAAAGACGGTCTTTTCTTCTTGCAGAATGCTGGAAGCAGACTTGACGATGGCCAATCTTACATCAAGTAACTTCGTGGGGTCCGAACTTAGCGGAGCCGTCTTTGATCAGACCGTACTCGAAAAAGCTGATTTCCGGGATGCCCAAAACTACCGCATTGATCCCGAACTTAATCGCATCAAAGGCGCCAGGTTTGATCTGGATGGACTTCCGGGCTTGCTTGGGAAATATGGGATAAAGGTTGGGTAACCTCTCCTTTCTTAAATTCACATAAAGCCAATAAATTTTCTTCTGGCAAGCATTACTTCTTAAAATTTACATATTAATGAAAGACTTGTTGGTACTAAGCTACACATCAGTCGATGATTAAATAGGAATTAATTCTTTCCAAAAAACGTATATTTGGATAAAGGCCTATTCACATGAAAGTATTATTAGAAATAGAGGACCAAAAAGCAGACTTTATTATGGAGCTCTTGAAGAACTTTAAGTTTGTCAAAGCTGAGCCTATCTCTACCTATAAGGCAAATGTTTATAAAAGCTTAAAACGCTCTGTGGAAGAATTAAATCTTGTTCAAGAAGGTAAAATCAAAGCTATCTCCGCAAAAGATTTGTTGGATGAACTATGAAATAGCTGCCATACCTAATTTCGGGAAGGAGCTGAAGAAATTGGCAAAAAAGTACCCTTCTTTAAAAGGAGATTTTTCAAGCCTAATTCAAACCCTTCAAAAAAATCCTTTTCAAGGAACACCATTAGGTAAAAACTGTTTTAAAATCAGAATGGCCATTTCTTCTAAGGGAAAAGGAAAGTCTGGAGGTTCAAGAATCATCACTTTTGTAAAAATCACCGAGACTACTGTCTATCTTCTTTCCATCTACGATAAATCAGACAAAGAGAGGATCAAGGATAGCGAATTGAAGGAATTATTAAATCAAATTAATCAGTGATTTTCTAATCTGATCTTCATAGACAATATTTTTTCATAAAATCGATCAACATTTTAGTCATATCATTCCTACTTAGGAAAAACTCAGAATCGTCCAAATCTGCAATTTTACAGCTTTTAATACTTATGATTGGATTGGTGATTTCTTTTATGATTTTCCTATTAAAGTATCTGTGAGTAGGAATTCCCGACAATTCACTCCATCCTCTTGTATTCCAACTTACTTTTTGATTAAATTATAAACATTAAAATGTTAATATAATCGACATTTTGAAAGAGATAGACCAGAAATACTTGGAAACACAATAGAAATAAACCTCCCTGCGGTCGGTGAAATACACTCTCGTTTTATCTAGCCGGAGGCATATCTCGGGAGCGAAGCGACCCTATTTCGCAGAAGGCTTATCTCGAACGACGGAGGAGTCCTTATCTCGCGAAGCATATCTTATTTCTAAAAGATAGCTCTCCGAGCAGATATTTAAGATAGCCTAAAGGCAGATAGTGGTCCTGAAATACTTGGAAATACAGTAGAAACATACCTCCCTGTGGTCAGTGAAATAGAATGAAAATCAGAAAGTTTAAGTCAAAAGTCTAAAAGTGAGAGATGTCAGTTTTCAGTCTCAGTGTCGGCTTGCTTACCGAAAGTAGGTCGAAGTTTTGGAAACAGATCTAATCCCCCTTCGGGCAGGATCGGTGATTGGAAGAAAATCTCTTTTAAAGGGGGCTAGGGGGATTTTGGGAAGGCATATTTCGGGAACGAAGCAACCCTATCTCGCGAAGCATATTTCGCCGAAGGCTTATCTCGAACGACGGAGGAGTTCCTATTTCGCCGAAGGCATATCTCGGGAGCGAAGCGACCCTATCTCAGCGAAGCTGTATTTCGCTAAGCATATCTTATTAAAAACCATGTTTATCAACTGTCATTCTCACTTCAGCTTTAAATACGGCACCCTATCCGTAGATGCTCTCATCGACGAGGCGAAAAGTAAACGATTGGATGCTTTTGCTCTGACAGATATCAATTGTACTTCAGGAGTCTTTCCCTTTATCCGGGCTGCGCAAAGAGTAGGAATTCACCCCGTCATCGGCGTCGATTTCAGAAATGGAAGTCAGCAGCAATACATCGGTCTGGCCCGAAATCAGGAAGGTTTCTACGAGCTCAACTCGCATCTTTCCGAGCACCTGGTTCACAAAAAACCCTTTGGAAAACGAGCCCCGGATTTTGATCACTGCTTTGTTATTTACCCGCTTCCCGATCGTCTTTTCGCCCTTAGGGAAAATGAATACATCGGCGTTCAACCAAGCCAACTCAACCGTCTGATTTCATCCCCTTGGTTTCGCTTCAAGGAGCGCCTAGTCATGCTCCAACCGGTGACTTTCAGTTCCAAAATTGATTTTAATGCCCATCGCCTTTTGCGCAGTATAGACCTGAACACGCTGCTGAGCAAACTCCCAACAGAAGAACAGGGAGATCCTGCTGACCGCTTCTATAGCTATGCCGACTCCGTGGCTCGCTGCGAAAATCACAGCTACCTACTCGCCAATGCGCAAAAGCTCCTCGAGCATTGCCAGTTTTCATTCTACTTCCAAGCCGTAAAAAACAAGCGGGATGTGCTGGGCTCGGATTGGGAAGATTACGATTACCTACGCCAGGAAACCTTCAAAGGAGCGCTTTATCGCTATCCAGACCTGACAGACACCATTTCGCAGCGGATAGAAAAAGAACTTGAACTCATCCAGCAAAAGTCCTTCACCTCCTACTTCCTGATCAATTACGACATCGTGACCTTTGCGCAGCAGCGCAACTTCTACCACGTCGGCCGGGGATCCGGTGCCAATAGTATTGTGGCTTATTGTCTTGGTATCACGGATGTGGATCCCATTGAATTGGATTTATATTTCGAGCGATTTATCAACCTCTATCGGGAAAACCCTCCGGATTTTGACATCGACTTTTCCTGGAAAGACCGCGATGAAGTCACCGATTATATTTTCCGAAAATACAACCAAGGCAAACAGGAGCATGTAGCTCTTTTGGCGGCTTACAGCACCTTTCAGTACAACTCTGTCTTCCGTGAACTCGGGAAAGTCTTTGGCCTTCCCAAAAGCGATATCGAATCCCTTATTCACTTTGCAGACAAGCCTAATTTCGAGCCGGATCAGTTTGGTAAACTTATCATCAAATACAGTCAGGTGCTGCATGACATGCCTTCCCATTTGACAGTTCATGCCTGCGGAATTCTGATTTCACACAAACCGATTCATTACTACACCGCTACAGAAATGCCTCCCAAAGGCTTTCCTCTTTCGCATATCGACATGCATGTGGCCGAGGATATTGGGCTTCACAAGTTTGACATCCTCAGTCAGCGTGGTTTGGGACATATCAAAAGTGCCATTGAAATCATCTACCAAAACCAAGGCGTGAAAGTAGATATCCGCAAAGTGGAGCAGTTCAAAAAAGACCAAAGAATCAAAGAACATCTCCGGGATGGACATACCATCGGCGCCTTTTATGTGGAATCGCCCGCCATGCGTATGCTACTGGCAAAAATGAAAGCCGATGAATACCTGGAGCTCGTCGCTGCCAGCTCCATCATCCGTCCGGGTGTGGCAAGATCGGGAATGATGCGTGAGTATATTTTGCGACATGTGGATGAGGAGCGGCGCAAAATTGCCCATCCTGTCTTGGCCGATATCATGCCCGAAACCTACGGCATCATGGTCTATCAGGAAGATGTGATCAAGGTAGCGCATTACTTCGCCGGCCTGAGTCTGGGGGAAGCAGATGTGCTGCGAAGAGGTATGAGTGGAAAATCCCGCTCCAAAGATGAATTCCAACGTGTGAAAGATCGCTTCTTCAGCAACTGTCGGGAGAAAGGACGTGACGATAAAATCGCCGGGGAAGTCTGGCATCAAATCGAGAGCTTTGCAGGGTATTCCTTTGCAAAGGGACATTCTGCCTCTTTTGCCGTGGAAAGCTACCAAAGCCTCTACCTCAAAGCCTATTTTCCACTGGAATTTATGGTGGGAGTAATCAATAATTTCGGGGGCTTTTACCATACCGAGTTTTATATCCACGAACTCCGAATGAACGGTGCCGACATTCAGGCCCCACATATTAATGAAAGCGAATATCTGACCCGAATCACAGGAAAAACGGTCTATCTAGGCATGATCCATCTCAAGTATCTGGAGAAAGCTTCGGTAGAAAAAATCCTCACCGAGCGCAGACAAAACGGTCATTTTCTCGGACTGGCGGACTTCTGTGGACGCGTGGAAATCAGCCTGGAGCAACTCCTAATCTTGATTCGGATCAATTGCTTCCGATTCACTGGCAAAACCAAGCAGGAACTACTCTGGGAAGCACATTTCATCCTAAACAAGCGCAAGGCAATTCCCGGCCCTACGGATCTCTTCAAACAAAATACAGGCTTCAACTTTCGACAGCCTGCAGTTCCAAAACTGGAAGAAATCGACATCCGACAGGAAATCGTCGATCAGATCGATATTCTGGAATTTCCGCTGGACTCTCCTTTTCACCTGATCAAAGACCAAAGCATCCGAGGAATCAAAGCCGCCGAACTCAAAAGCTATCTGGGCAAAACCGTGCAGATCGTGGGCTATTTAGTGACCGTCAAATACACTCGAACAGTCAAAGGAGATGTAATGAATTTCGGTACTTTCATCGATCGGGAAGGCAACTGGATCGACACAGTTCACTTTCCTCCTGTAGTCAAAAAATATCCTTTCAAAGGCAGGGCGATCTACCTGATCGAAGGCAAAGTCACTGCCGAGTTTGACTTCTACAGTTTGGAAGCCACTAAATGTGAGAGACTGGAATATTGGAATGCGGGGGAATAGTTCAGGTCTTCGGCCTTGGATTATCTAATTTCAGTATCAAATAAAACCCCATAAAGACATCTAATTTGGACAAATTACGTTATCTTAAGAGACAAATTTCTACTAAAGGTTATGGCAAAAAAATCTTCGAGAGTCAACGAACCGGCAGTTGCCTACTCTAAAACTGAAAGTCTTTCCGCATCTGACATTCTTCATGTAGATGTAAGCGATTTAGATGAGCCTTTAAGTCGAGTAGATACTTTTCGGAATGGATTAGAGAAGAGCTCCTTTGAAAGTCTCAAGGAAATATCAGGTCTAGATTTAAACACATTGGCCACTGCCTTAGGAGTGTCAACAAAAACACTACAACGGAAAGAGGTGTTCGATACTCCCCAATCTGAAAAAATCTACAAGCTCGCAACACTGTATGCTTTGGGCATCAATTACTTTGGTAGAGAAGGATTCAAAAGATGGATGGAGCGCCCACTATTTACTTTAGGAAATCGAAAGCCTCTTGATTTGATAGACATTTGGGAAGGAATAGACCTTCTCAAAACCGAAATCATGAGACTTCAATACGGCATCGCTATTTGATGGGGATGATTGTCTATCGAATTGCTTTGACACACTATAATGATACCAGCGGTGAAGGAGCCAAGCGGTATGGAGGTCGGTGGAATTTCCCAGGTTATCCAGCGATTTATGCTGGTTCAAGTATCTCATCCTGCTTATTGGAGAGATTAACGATAGACCCAGAATTATTTTCATCCGATCGCTTCATCCACTATTCTGTGATGGAAATCTCAATTCCTGATGAACTGTTATTTTCTACCAAAATCGGGGATTTACCTATCAACTGGAATCAACTTCCACCATCGAGAGCCTCTCAGGAATTTGGAACAAAACTCTTAAGCTCCGAAACCTTATGTTTTTCTGTACCATCAGTAGTCGATCCCAGCTCATTGAATTTTGTGATCAACCCTCTTTCAGAAAAATTCCATCTTCTAAACTTCAAAACTTATCTATTGAAACTAGACAAAAGAATCGTAAAGTAATATTCCAAATCGAGCCTATCCTAATCAAAAGTAAATTCACAGCCGAATTGGACTTCTACAGTTTAGAAGCCATTAAATGTGAGAGACTGGAATATTGGAATGCAGGGTGATAGTTCAAGTCTTCAGACTTGGATTATCTCAACTCATACTTTAAAGCAACACCAAGTCCACCAAAAGTTTTTCCCGAAGATAGAATCGGATTGAATCTCAATTCAGGCTCTAGGCTGAGTTGACTTGAAAGAGGAATATTTCTACTAACCTTAAACATCATCCCTAAACCAAAATTAGGACTGATCGAATGATCATCTACAGTGACTTCGGGCTCTCCATTGACTTGTTTCCAACCCACATAATATTCCAGTGTAGGACCAATGGCAAGGTTGACAATTTTGGTGTGGTATTTATACAAAATGGGCAGGGAAATGTATTGCTCGTTGACATCGAAAAAGTAAATGGCATTTCCTCCATTTTCAAAAATAACATTCACATAGCCACCTGTTTGATAAGTCCTGTAGTAAAGCCCAGACTCTATTCCGCTTTTGGGAGTCAATTTATGGTCTATCACTAAGCCGAAACCAGCAGAAAGCCCATTGACGTCATTTGAAAATTCTGCTAGAAAGTTTGCTCCTACTTTTGTCTGAGCATAAACTGAAGAAATTGGAAAAATCCCTGCTAAAAAGATTACAAGGCAGATAACGGAAGTTTTATTCATAAATCAAATAAACTATATATTTAATAAATAGTTGTGTTTTATTCATTAAATAATTTCAATTTATAGTAAACCACTTGATCCTCTTCCGTTCCGAAGAAATCCTGGTTTTTCTTAGCAAGAATTTCACCACCCTCAGTAATAGCCCTGCTGAAAATCAATCCTTCTGGAACTTCAATGGCATTCTGAATCAAATCATCCTCCTGATCAAATACCGCTGCAAAAGTTTTATCTACCAGTTCTATACTAGGATCAGCTAGACTATTCTTCACCAGTTCCTCAGGAATGCCCTTTTTATAGATCACGATGGTCTTCCCATCCAATCTGTAAAGCTGCAAAATGGAAGCTGGCCTTTGATCAGACATAGAATATTCCATCCCCACCTCAAATTCTTCTGCTCTGGGAAGTACTGCATCTTCTACATTTAGGTCCACAGTCTTTTCCAAAACTAACTCTGTCCCGCTTTCACGATAGACAAAGTATTTTAACTCGTTCAAAATATGGAGATACCACTTATTTTCAGACTTCTGAATGCTAGGAAATGGAAAAAAATAAAAATTCCCATCTGCATAGAAAGAAGATTTAGGAAACCCCATCGTGTGAGAAACCTCATGGGTTGCTGTATCCAATACTTCAATAAAAGGAGCAGAATACAGATATCTTATAAACCCTTCTACCCCATCTTTTATATCATTAAAATTTACAGGTTTTAAGTAAGCAATCTTATCCTCCATTGGATAAAAGGATGGCCCTATCGAATTGCTATGGATGATGTATTGATAGGGCAATAAAATGCTTTGTTCGATCCTACCATTCTTATCCATAAAATGAAAACCACTTACCGAACTCAAAATCTGCAAAATCTCATCTCTATAAGACAAATAGAATATCCCTTGCATTGAATTAGGCCCTTCATAAGGAATATTCAATATTGATGTGATTTCTCCTTTGGTATCGATAAACAAGATTTCCTGATCATTTTTTGTCACAGCAATTAACTCTTGTGAAACCGAATCATAGTCCTGAATCCATATGTCCCCCAGATAATCTATCTGAAGGGAATCAGTGATTTCCAGTTTAAAATCTTGAACCAGATCTATTGAACTTTCTTTATTGGAACAACCCACTCCAATCAAAAAAAGGAGCAAAAAAGAAAAATTACACTTCTTCATATCGAATCAATTAAAACTTTGACAAGATAGAAGTAGCATCATCAACTAATTGTTAAAACAACTTAGCCTTTGTTAAAAGTTATTTACGGCAATCCATCAAAATCTGGCTTTCAAAAATTCGATCTTCTTCGAGGGTAACAAAAAACTCTTCCAGATAAGATTTGAAAGCCTTGAAATCTCCCTTGTCAATCATTTCTTCATGTTCATCCACAATTGCCCAAATCGCAGGTTCCATCGATAAATATTCCTGCCTTACTGCTTGCATCAAAGGCTCTTCTCTGCAATAGCCGCGATAAAGTCTTTCGGTCACATGCTCTATATCCACTAAATTACTTACTTGGGAATAGGGAGGATTCACGATTCCAGTCATATCAAAATCATATGCTAATGGCACCACTGTTTTAGAATCAAGTTTCAGAATTTTCATATTATGCTGAAACATCGTTGACCAATCCGTATTACCAATCATTAGCTGAAAAAAATCATGTCGGACTGCAGCCGAATCTTCTAAAACGGTACCTAGAATCTTTTTCCCATCTAATATCTCTCCATCAAAACGATCTGCAACATCATCATCGTCCTCAATAAAAAACCCAATCAATTCTTCAACTTCTCCTTTTTTATCATCTTCATTTACAAAATTGACTTTCACTAGCCGGGTTTGAAATGTATAATCCATAACTGGCTCAGCCATTTTATAGCATAAATATTCTTTTATAATATCGCTATCTGCCCCATTTGCTTTGCTACAAGGAATAACCAATTTGAGATTCCTATTTCCATCAAAAACAGTCCCTTTTGATTCCTTTTTCTTGATTTTTATTCTCAAAGGAGGGTAATAGCAATTTGCAAGTCGAAAATTTCCCCTTACTCTTAAATCGATATCTAAGGAATCCCAAGTACCAGTTTCTTCATTTTTCACCTGAATAAAACTATCGACATACGTAGAATCATTTGTTTCTTTCCGAAGATCCTTGATAGAAAATTTCATGTTGATTTCTAATGGTTCCTGAACGGAAAAAAGGTCTTTTGAATCTTGGGCATATCCGCCAAAACACAGAAATAATAAACAGGCTCCTAAACTATAAAACAAACTTTTCATAACAACTTCGTTAGGTAAAACCAATAAAACCAGACTGTCTTTCAGACTGATTTTTCATTCAAATCAAACATATCCAATTTTACATCATCGACACCGATCTGGTCGAAGGGGTTTTCTAATTGATCCTGGACGTTAAAAAGTGAAATAAGTATAAAGGTAGAGATCAGCCCAAGGGCATATAAAACCCAAGGTTCACTTACGGCCCCACCATCCAACAAGCGAAAATATACTGAGGGAATATAAATAACAGGATACAGATAGATAAATACCAAGCAATATGCCCTAATTGATGTGGGAGTTCTATGCTCCTTAATTGCAGCAGTGTTTTCTATTCCGACCAAAACATCTCTCATAAATCCCTGCATCTTCAATGAAGCATTGAATTTCATTTTCGAATGCCTTTTTTGGATATAGACAGTGATCTTTTCCGCTGCTTCCTGCACCTTAACCAATGGTTCTGGCTCAGGCCCCAAATACTCTTTTAAACTTCTGGAGATATTGAGAATATCACTTTTCAACATATCCTTCTCTTCCTCACTTAGTTTAGATTGACTCTGTAAACAAGCATTTACAGTGATCAATCCTGACTTAAACTTTACTAAATATTCAATGGCCTTTTCTCTCCTTCGAAATGAGCTTTTAATAGTAAAAACCAATGGGAAAATGATGGCAATACTGATCATAGTCAGATCAAAATTGTATTGGAAGTTATTGACCAAGGTAAAATGCACGGTTAATCCTGTAATGATTAAGGCCACAAAAGTCTGCCAATTCACAATGATCAAATACTTTTTCATGATTTAATCCTAAGACGATCGATTTTTCAATTCCTAGAAAACTCCAATAATTCAATTTAGAACTAAGACTTCTCTAAAGAAATCATGTATTAATTTGAATAATACTACTTTACACTTCTAAAATATAGGATTTTTTTATTCTTTTCCTGTTAAAAAAATATTCTTAAACTCCACTTCTGCCCCCTCTGCCTGCAATGCTATCTGACCTTTTTGTGCAGTAGCCCCGTAGCCATCATTCACCAAATCACCATTTAGCCACACCGTAATTTTATCCTCTTGGCAGGTGATTTTAATATGATTCCATTCACCCAAAGGATTTTCGGAATCATCCGTTAGATTCTTCACCCTTCTCTCTTTTCCCTCAGAAATCCCCCAATCTTCTTTTGGACCTCGTCGGCTTTCCATATCATCTACTTTTATATCCTGCTGAATACACCAAAAATCTCCTCCATTGCTATGCATCAACTGAACTTCAATGGATTTTGGAAACATCTGATACAAAGCCCGCGGGTCTGAAGCATGAACTAAAATCCCACAATTCCCTGGTTCTCCGGCAAAGCGATAATCCAACTCCAAGGTATAGTTTTCATACTCCTTGTCTGTAATCAAATGTCCCTCGGGAGTCCCTAGACTTACAAGCAAACCATCCCGAATGATAAATGGAATCCGTAAACTACTGTCCTCTTCCAAATCTGGCACATCGATATGCCATCCTTCTAAATCACGACCATTAAACAAACTGATGGGCTCAATTTGATTTTTCTCCTCCAAAAGCAAGGTTTCAGTTTCTTTCGCTTGCCCTTTACATTGCCAAAAGCAACAGGCCAAAATGATTATTGAAAAACTGATGTGTGAATATTTCATAATTAGATGACTTATTGAATTATTTATCTATCTACAATATTGAATACAAAAGCTCTGTATTTTATCAAAGCCACGAAAATTGCTCCTCCAAAGGCATTCCCCAATAAAGCCAAACTTTGGAATGAAAGATAGTCTATTAGACCAATGTCCGGAGATGTCATCATACCAGAAAACACTTCTATGCTACCTATTATGCTATGATGAAGTCCTGTAAAAGCCATGACTGAGGTTATCAAAAATATCATGACAATTCTACTGATTGTGTCTTTTGCTGAAGCCAAAAGCCATGAAAGTAATCCCATCAGCCAGCCAGCTATGATCGCACTCACCAAGATCACCATAGGTGCGGCATCCAATACATGGGTTGCAATAGAAATAACCACTTCCTTATTGAAAATACCCAGTCTAGGCCCAAGCCAGTTGAGGATTGATGCAATGAAATATCCCCCGATCAGGTTCCCACTAATAACTATCCCCCAAAGTCTCAACATTGCTCCAATGGTTTGTTTTTTATTGAGCACTGGCAAAGTCAATAAGGCTGTCTGTTCCGTGAAGAGTATACTTTGCCCCAAAACAACCAAGATAAACCCTAAGGGATATACCAGTGAAATCATTTTAAAAATAGACTCCTCCTCCATTTTGCCCTCAAAGAAGAAAAAGACTGCACAGATCATCAAATAGCTAAATCCAATTTCTAATCCTGCTGTAATCGAACTTAGAAAGAGACTGCTTGGGCTCTTTTCATAAGTTTCCAGCGCATCGGAGATTTGATTTCGCAAAATCTCTCCATGAGATTTTGGTGCATCTTTCTCTGTTTTTTTTGTGGTCTGGATTTCCTTATCTATTACTTTTTGCTTTTTCTTTTCTTCTGCAGCAAGCTTCTTTTCTTCATCATCCAATTTTTTATTTTCCATTTCAAAAATCTATTCAGTACGTAGCAAAAACGATAATTACATTTATCAAAATCCCTCGATTTCAGCCTATTGATTAGTGTTTCTTAGGCCTAGCTTCCCAAATCCGCATGAATAGCATGTGGGCCATTCTTCGTGCATGCTCTTTTGCAAAATCTGCTGTTTCCCCTTCAAAGTACCGATCAATTGTCGTAAACCAAAGCTCCAACCAATTTCCAAAATGTGCTTGCTCAATTGAATGACCTACTTGCTCATCTACTTGCTGATGAACTTTCGTAGGGTTGAATTTCCCTTTTCCTGGTCCAGTTTGTAACAGGATCATTTCCCAAAAATCCGAAAGATATGTCAAATGTTGATCCCAATCCTCCACTACCTGATTAAAAATCGGGCCCAAAGTCTCATGTAGTCGGATTTCCTTATAAAACCTCCTAACTAAAAAATCAACTTCCTTTCTACTTCTGATTTCAATTCTGTCCATCCTCAATCTTTTAAAATATGCTCCAAAACCTCTAGCTTTCCATCTATTTTCTCAGGGATAGGAAGTCCCAAAATCTCACATATGAGTGGGTAAATGTGAATATTATCAAAGGATTTGATCTTCAGCCCTGATTTTAATTGTGGTCCATTCGCATAGAAAATACCATGCATCTCCGGATATTCCTGACTGTAACCATGGGTTCCTCTTACACTTGTTTCATCGATCTGCATGCGACGGGCAATGACTTCTCGGTATTCTTCATTTTCCATAAAATAATACCCTAGGTCAGCTAAGACAATTACATCCCCGATTCTATCTCTGTGGGCATTTACATCCTGGTAATAATCCCCATCTGCTGGATCGAAAACTGTAAATCCAGTTTCTTTCTTTTTTATATTTTCAATAACCTTTGTTTTATCTTTTGGATCATCTAGGTAAATATGAGCTAATGCCCCACTATTCACCACTTTCCCAGAAATCCCATTTGTTATCCCGTCTAGAGGAATATAGTTTTCCAAAGGCACATCTGCCATTCCGTGATCTGAGACAATAATGATATTTACATCTTGGTCTAAGCTTTTGACTCCTTCAAATAATGCTCCTAGCTCCCGATCCAATTGTACCAGTCGCTTGGAAAGCTGGGCATTATTAGCTGATCCGTAAGTATGTCCGACATCGTCCATGTCTGAAAAATACATGGTGATCATCTGAGGACGGATGGAATCTGGCATTTGTAGCCACTCAAACACCTTGGAAACTCTGGTGAGATTATTTACTCTCCCATCATAATCATAGTAATAACTTGGGCGAACTCCCTGCACATCTGCTTCCGAACCCACAAAAAAGTAACTCGCCGCCTTCATTCCATTATTCTCAGCAAGCACCCAAAGTGGCGTTCCTCCATACCAAGATCCATCTGTCACAAGCTCTCTTTTATTGATTCTATATTCCTGATCCTTTTTGGGATCATAAAATGAATTATCTACGATTCCATGGTGCTCAGGTCTTAATCCTGTGGCGATTGTATAGTGATTAGGGAAAGTTTTGGTCGGGAAAGATGGAATCAGAGAATTGGCAGCAATACCGTCTAAAATGAATTTCTGAAGATTCTCAGGTTGAAATCGCTCTACATAATCAAATCTAAAACCATCCAGTGAAATCAATATAACCGTAGGTCTTTTCTCTTGACTTAGAGCACTAAAAGAAAGAAATAAAAATACTAGAAGCGTGAGGTGACTTTTCATTCTTTTTTTTCTAAAAGTACTAAGCTTACCTATGATTCCAAATCATTTTTATAATTTGAAAAAGCAACCCAAGACAAACCATGAACCTCCATTTATTTCTTGCCTTCCCTATTTTACTATCTTTTTTTTCGTGTCAAAAGACAGATAAAAACGCTGAACCAAATCCCACAAAAATCGAGCTTTCTGACGAGCAACTATTGGATACGGTTGCATATTATACCTTCCAATTTTTCTGGGATGGGGCAGAACCTAATTCGGGCATGGCACCGGAACGGATACATTTAGACGGAAATTATCCCGACAATGACCAACATATTATTACGACAGGGGGAACAGGGATGGGGTTAATTGGAATTCTAGGAGCAATCGACAGAAGTTGGATCACTAGAGATCAGGCAAGAATCCGCTTCGAAAAGATAGTGGGATTCTTGGAAAATGCTGATCGATGGCATGGCATCTGGCCTCATTGGCTAGATGGTAAAACCGGAAAAGTCAAACCTTTTTCTCCAAAAGATGATGGTGCCGATCTGGTTGAATCTGCATTTTTGATTCAAGGATTACTTGCTGTGCGAGAATATTTCAAGGATGGATCGGAATCAGAAAAGTCCCTGGCTAATCGAATCGATGTACTTTGGCGCGAAATGGATTGGAACTTCCATACCCAAGGCGGTCAAAATGTATTGTATTGGCATTGGTCACCAAATTTTGGTTGGGAGATGAATTTTGCATTGGAAGGATATAATGAAACGTTGATCACCTACATCCTTGCAGCATCCTCCCCTACTCATCCCATTTCTCCAGAAGCATATCACCAAGGATGGGCAAGAAATGGAAACATTAAAGCCAATGGAATTGCTCCTTTTGGATTTCCTCTTCAGCTAAAACATAATGGCGCTGAAGAATATGGAGGCCCTCTATTTTGGGCACATTACTCCTACCTGAGTCTCAATCCAAATGGTTTAAGAGATCGATACGCAGACTATTGGCAGGAAAATCGAAATCAAACCCTGATAAACAGAGCTTGGTGCATCAACAATTCGGGTAATTTTGAAGGTTATGGTGAGGATTTTTGGGGATTAACTGCATCCTATTCGATCAATTTCTACGATGCGCATCGTCCCGGAAATGATACCGGTGTCATCTCCCCGACCGCCGCAGTTTCATCCATTGTTTATACTCCCGAGGAAAGTTTAAAAGTGATCCGGAATCTCTACGAAAATTATGGTGAAAAAGTGTTTGGAAAGTATGGCTTTTTCGATGCCATGAGCCCACACCATGACTTCTTTCCACAGAGATATCTTGCCATTGACCAAGGCCCAATGGTCACTATGATAGAAAATCATCGAAGCGGATTGGGCTGGAGACTTTTCATGAATGCACCTGAGGTAAAAGAAGGATTAGACCGATTGGGATTTAGCTACCAAATTCCTTAAGATCTCTCTGAGAACAATGATGAGATATATTTTCAAATTTTTTCTGCTACCATAGCACTGGAAAAAGTAGGCTCCAATCAAGTCTTAGTCGGATAGTAAAAATCGAGTTTAATGAGCACCAATTTGAAGGATTCCCTTTCAATTTATGCTATTTGCGAAGCAACTCAAGCAAAAGATCATTCGACTTTATTAAGTATTCAGGCAATGTCTTGAGTAAAAAAACTTAAGTTTCTGATGGTTATAGTCAAACGGGATTTGGAAGCGATTAAATCAATATTTGCTAGTTATTGAATATCCCTTATTTCAATTTTCATCAACCAATCGGTCTGTATCTCATCTCCGAATGGAAAAGGATGCGAACTGAATTTCTCCAAACCATTTTTCTCATAAAATCGAATCGCTTTAGCATTCTTTTCCCATACTCCCAACCACACATATTTCAATTCATTTTCCATTGCAAAATCAAAAGCTTTATCCAATAATCTTTTTCCCAAACCAACTCCAAAAAATCTCTCCAACACATACAAACGTGCAATTTCCAAGCTTTCAGAATCATGAATATCCGTTTGGGCAGGATCAAGGTTTACCTTTGTATAACCTATGATTTGCCCCTCTCTTTTTGCTACAAAAAACTTGGAACATGGATTTAAAAATTCCTTTTGGAATTGTGGTAAAGTAAATGCCTCTTCTAAATAAGCGTAGACATTTTCAATCTTATTGCCTGCCGTAAACGCTTCCAAAAAAGACTTCCTGCCCATTGACACCAACTCTTCCAATTCAGCTGCATTTAATTCATGAATTTCGATCTGGTCCATTTTTTAGTTTTTATTCAAAATTTTCAAAGCCTGATCAATTTGATTATTGGGAAACTCGCCCAAAATCGAGCGGTATTCTCCACTTGGCTTGATCACCACAAAACTCCGGCAAGGATAAGGGAATTTAAAAAATTCAGCTTCGAAAACACCTTCCGGGTCAGGCTTCCATGGGATAATTCCCTGATATTTCTCCAGCCCATGAGAGTTCTTGAAAATATAAACCGGTTCGGCAGCATTCCTTTTTGAAGCTGTTTTCAGAAGATAATCATAACTCTTTTGAAAGTACTTGGTATCGTAAGCATTGTCACCAGTCGAATTACATTCATCTTTTCCCGGGTAAAATATTACAATCAGGGATTTTCCTTCTTTGAAGGCTTCCTCTAAACCTAGTACATTATAAAATTCTTCTGGCTTTTCTACTTGTCCAAAAGGCATCCGATGAATCAGAACTTGCTCATTGGGTGCATTTCCTGGAACACCGAAATAGGGACCATTCACAATTTGCTCTTCATAACTTTCTTTTGAAATAATCCCTCCCATTTCATTTCGATAAACTTTTTGTCCAAAAGAGACCTGTATGTCAAGAAATGAAAGCCCTACAAAAAACAAAATCAAAATACGCTTCATGGTTTCAAAAGTAATAAACCAAGACGAACCAATAAGAT
>CBFHWO010000030.1:0-44259 GCA_965659625.1 uncultured Algoriphagus sp.
GCGAAGAAAAGTGAAGATTGGGAACTTGCAAAGTCTTTGTTTGACAAAGCAAAAGATTACATAGTGAAAAAACTCGCTCCCATTGGTGATTTGGAATTTGTGGAATGCCGACGTGCCTTATGTACTTACAAGGGTTCTTCCAAAGATATACTTTCACTAGGAAAAGCCATTGGGATTTTAGAAGAGCTAAAGCCTAAAGATTCTTCAAACCCTGAAGTACTTGGTTTGAGCGGGGCAATCCATAAAAGAATCTTCGAAATAGGCGGAAATACAAAACATCTTGAAGATGCCATCTGGTTTTACGACCGAGGCTTTAGCCTTGTCCAGGATTATTACAATGGCATCAATGCGGCATTCATGTTGTACAGAAAGGCGTCCATTGAAAAATCGAAAAATGATCTTGAATGGGAAGATACTAAGATCGATGCCGATTCGATGAGAAACAAAGTATTAAAAACATCACTTGCATTGGAAGCTGCGGATGATTTTAAGAATAGGAAAGACATTGTATGGGTTTATAACACTATTGCTGAAGCCTACAACTATAAAAATGACAAGGATCATATGGAAGCATACGAACAGAAGGCAAAAATTGAAGCTGTAGTAACTGCCGAACCTTTTGCCATCAGTTCCTATAATGAGCAGAAAGCTAAAATAGAAGAAATCAAAAAAATATTAGCTTAAGATGTAATGTGTTTTGGGGCAATCTCTATTTAGAAGGTTTTTCACCCATTACAAATTGGTTAGAATAGTAGGGTAGGACAAGGCGTTTAAAAATGATTGTTACTATCATTTTAGCCTTTGGCCTGTCGGGAGTAGGGTAGGAATCCCACTCAGATAAGATCAATGATTTGACTACGCCGATTGGCAATTATTTAAAATATTTTTACTATCTTAATCATTGAAAATCAATAGATTATGACTAAAGTTGAAACCCTACCTAAGCCGTTCCCATTTCAAATTGTTAAATTAACTCTTTGCTTATTTATAATGGTCCTAAGTTCGGGTTGTACAGCTGATGAAGAACCGCCAGTTAATCCAAATCCAACAGGTCCTACTGGGCCATCAGATCAAGTAATCAATGTGTCTCTATTCTCCACTAATATTGGGGAAGAATATCCAACGAGAATTTTTATTCCTAAAGAGTATGTTGATACAAAAGATTTGCCGATCGTATATGCTACCGATGGTCTTTTTGAAATCAATGGGATAATTAATTATGATGATGTTCTAAATGCTGTCCGGGCTAGTGGAGTAATAGCCATAATTGTAGCAGTTGGGGACAAAACTGGTGTTGAAAGGTCAAAAGATTTTTTAGCAGAAGGTTGTTTGAGTGGTGATGGAAACTCCTTTAATAATTATTATAAGTTTATCTCGCAAGAGGTGGTATCATATATTGATGAATGATATGAAAGTAACACTGCAGCAAGATCAATAATTGGTGTGGGACATGGAGGAAGTTTTATTTACAATGCATTTTTAAAAGAAAATCCAGAAAATATAATATTTCATAAGTACATTTCTATTAATCCTACATCTTGTAATATACCCATTATTGAAGAGCGTCTTGATAATTTAAACTTTGAAGATAATACAGATTTTAAAATCTATTTTGCTCAGTCTGATACACCTGTAGAGCCAATCTATGATTTGTTTAAAGAGAGGAATTTTCCCTTTTTGGAATTGCTATTCAGTAAATATGAGAATGATGATCATTCAGAAGTGGTAAAGCAAGCTATGAAGGAAGGATTAGAGTTTGTTTACGACAAATAATTTATTTAGCCAGTTTGACTTATACGGATATATCTAGAACTATATTCTTTATCGCCTTTTCAAACACTTAGTTCAATCTAGTTCTTTCCAATATTGTCAATTTCAACTGCATCCACCCAGACAGTCCCAAAATATCTTAAATAAAAACTATAAGTAAGTAGACCGACATTGTCTGCCCACCTGTTGGCTGGAGAGACGAGGTACGAGTCGTGGCTAATCTCAAGTCAAAAAGCTTGCTTGCTGGAGGTAGGTTGAAAAATTGTTTCACTTAACCTTTGAGGTTTTTAACCCATTACATCCAGACAATTGTGGAGAGGGTAAGGATAGTAGGGGATTTACCAATTTCAAATTGGTTAGAATAGAATAGGGTGGAATTACAAATCCCACCCAGTCCAAAGTAATGATTTGACTACACCGAGAAGGGGCACCATGGCAGTAGTATTTTATTTTGTAATTAAATTCAATCCATTTTTTCAAAATCAGGCATCTTGAAGGTTTTATTGTTAAACTCCTCTTTAGGCCCATAAAGTCTAAACATCGGCATAGGTCTTTTTCCTCTTGTAGGTATCCAGTTGCTTTCTAAACCTTCAGGAGCTTTTGGCCCTACATAAAGCGTAACACTTCCATCATCATTCTTTTTCATATTGGGTAAATCATATGATGATATTGTCGTTTTATTTGATTCTGTATAGATAAAACTAAACGTAGCTCTGTCATAAACGGTGAGTGCCCAAAACTGCTGTACCGGCATATCCGCAGGGACGTTTACCTTATACATTTTATTGGCTATAAATAATTCTCCATCAGCGTCTTTCATAGCCATAATGTATTGTGTAGCCGGACTATCAGAAAGTTTTTTCGGCACAAACGTACACATCATATACTGCATTGCTTTCGTTTCAATATCTATATGATGGTCGTATTCATACGAAAAGGACCCATTTGCATCAGCTTGCAAGAGTGATCCATAATGTCGGTCTTTCCAGTACAACCATGATTCTGCGGTATCCCAAAAGTTGTCTAAATATGAATAGACATCAACCATGGCTTGATTCATTGCTTTTGAGGTTTTTTCGTCTGGATTAAATTCTTTTTTGCCATATTCAATTCCTAAAGACTTGGCCATTCCCATCATTGGTTTATCAACCTCTCGTGCATTTTCTACAGAGAAAATTTCTTGAACATCTTTAAAGTATCGAGCGTCAAAAAATGGAAGGCCAGGAAATCTTACATCAGAGTAATCCCAAAATTTTTGTGTGGGTGGATTTTTTGCTTCATTTAAACCATACATTCTCAATTTTTTGGAATAGTTATAAGCATCTTCATCTGTTTTTCCTTCAGCTCGTACTGAACGAAAAGCTAATGCAATCCTATAACTCGGCGAAGGAACATGAATATAACCCGCGGGAATTTCTCCTTTATAGCTTGGAGGAGTAAATAGATACTTGGATGCTTTTCCTTTATCAAGTCCTGAAGGCCCAACGTCGGCAATGGTTAATTGCCAGTGATCTACTACCTGTCCGTATAATGAACCTTCCGGTCCTGCTGCTGGCACTTCTAATACAGTAGGACCGTTGCGTAAATCTGCAAAGCCAGCAATGTAAGGGGTTGAGCTATTGGATGTAACTACTTCTAATTTAGGACTAGCTACCTTTGAATTAGCAATAATGTCATGATCCTTATATCCATTACTTTCTACGGCAGCTTGTCTAAATCGATAGATTGCCACAGCAGGCATTGCCCATAATCCCACTTCAAATGCACGTTGGTATTTTACTTGGTAATCTAGGTCATCAGAAGCTTTGGCACCAAATGCCGGTTGGCCTCCAATAGGTTCCATACTTTGGTCAAAAGTTTCAATTTGTTCAGTTTTTGAATTAATGTTGTTGTCAACTGATGCTTCTTTGCATTGTGAAAATAGCATCAAGATAATTGCTAGGATTGAAAAAGTATGTGATTTCATTTTAGTTTGATTTATTACTTGTTATCATTATTCCGGTTCTAAATAATATTACTGCCAACTCATTTATATATACACCTTAGGTTTACATATCTACCCAATTATTGATGCATCTATGCACCTTTCTAACTTTTTATCCATCAAAAAGTAATCATCGATCGCCTCTAAAAAGCTTCTGAAAGTACTTCGATAATCTTAGGTTTGCAAGCTTGGTGGAGCTAAACACTAAACACTAAATACTGAAAAGGTGAAATTGTGGAAGTCCCGTCATTGCCTGCCCTCCGGTAGGCGTGCGAGACGAGGTACGAGTCGTGGCAATCAACTCAAAAACAGCCCAAACAAAGAAAAAATGCTAGAAAATGAACTTTTGATTATTCATGGAACACTATGTTGTGCTTTCGTTATTATTTTTCAATTCCATGATTTATTTGATATTATCAAGTTTAATTAGAACTTCCCTTGACTTTTCTAGTGCATTTTCACGCTCGTTTTCCCAGTATTCTTGCAAAACACTCTTAATTTTAATTAAGGCGATAAGTTGTTTTTTTGTATAACCTCCTATTTCAATGTCGCTCATACTAAATTGCATTTCATTACCCTGATTGTCCTCATATTGAATTCCACACAAAACAAAAAAAATCAACCACTTTCGAGTTCCAGAATTCATCCAGATAGGATTCTTGAATTATTACGTTTTCATATGCGTCCTTAAGAATTCTAAAATCGACAATTAATTCTTTGTTCTTATGCAATGCATCAGAATTTGAAGCGACTATACCATTTAAAACTGGGTATTTGAAGGAGGACTTAACGAAATTGAAAGCACGTGTCACATCAGTGTTTGAAAGTGAATCAAGGCTATGAACTAGCATTTGAATTATTTCAGAACCATCAGCTGCATACATATCGTTGTTAATTCTAAGAAGTTCTTATAGCTTGATGTTTGCACTAATTTCTTGTTGTAATGAAATTAAAAGCTCGTTTTCTTTTTTTAATTCTTTTAGATTTTGATTCCAATTATTTATTTGAAGAGCAATCAATATTCCAATAACAACAAGAAATATTTCACCAATTGCATAAATCAGATATTGTCTAAACCTATTTTCAATCAGCATTTTTTGCCTAATTTTTCGAAAGAATTTTATCATTGGTTAGCGGTTGTTCATTAGTCACAAGAATTTATTGAGGATCTTTCTCATTTTGATTTGATTGAATTTGTTGTAATAATGATTCTGCATCTTGCAAAAATGACTCCCAGCTCATTATTTGATAATTTTCGGAAATAAATTTGAACACTACTTTAGCCATATAATCCTGGTCTTTACTTAAAGCGGCTATATCTAATCCAGGCAGGGTAGATTCTACCCCTTTAAATACAAGAACAGCTTCTTTAGATGCCATTATTTTTTTAAACATTATTGGCATAATATCTCTGTAAATGGATTGAACTGTGTTATCATCCTCATAATTCCGTTTGGTATTTCTGTAGTAGTTAAAGATCTGTTGTCTTAACGAATCATTTTGGATGAATTTTATGGCACCAGCAGATTGGCTTTCATCAAAAGTACCACTGTTCACTTCAAAATGATTTTCAGTGATAATAGCATCGAAGTTAAGCTTCAGGAACTTTATTGGATCTGAATTGGGGGCTTTGTATAAAACTGCTAATAAACTATCAATTGCTGTTTGTCTATTCATAGCATCGCTAATATGCTTTTTTAATTGATTAATATCACTTACTAGATCAATCGATACTTTTTCCAATAGCCTAACTTCTTCAATTCTTTGTTTTGAACTCTCATTCCAATTATTTATCTGTAGTGCTATCAATATTCCAATAACCACAAGTACAATTTCACCAATTGCGTAAATCAGATACTTGCTGAATTTATTTTCAGTCAGCAATCTTTGTCTAATTTTTCTAAAGAATTTTATCATTGGTTAGTGTTTGTCATAATGAAGCACAACTTATTTATAAGTACACATTTTATCCACTTATCTCGCTAAATCGGGTGGATAGATGCACCTTTCCAACTTTTTATCCATCAAAAAGTAATCATCGATCTCCACTTAAAAGCTTCTGAAAGTACCTTTATAATAGTTGGTTTGCAAGTTCGGTGGAGCGAAACACGAAATGCTGAAGAAGTGAAATTGTGGAAGTACCGTCATTGCCTGCCTTCCGGTAGGCGGGCGAGACGAGGCACGAATCGTGGCAATCTCAAGTCAAAAAGCTTGCTTGCCGGAGGTAGGTTGAAAATTATTCCACTTAACCTTTGAGGTTTTTAAAACCTCGAAGGTTTTTTTATTTTTTCCATTACTTCCAGACAATTGTCGGGTGGGAAAGGATAGTAGGGGTATTTACCAATTACAAATTGGTTAGAATAGTAGGGGTAAAAGTGTCACAATTATTGATTCTATTTGATAGTAAAGCGTAGTTTCAAACTACGCTTAGATGAACGATCTGACTACACCCAGGCGGGGATTAATAGCCTTATCTGTTTCCTCAGCTTCCTTTAGATGCCAAATGTAATTACTCCAAGAATAAATGTTGGATAGCATTAACGGATTACCCAGCTTAGTGACAAATAGTTTATTAAGATCTTTTAAGTTTTCACAAGTGATTTTTAAATAATTTGTTTGCAAATCATGCAGCGCGTAAAGCCCTTCGCCAAATCTCTGTATTAGAGAACGGTCAATCAATTCATCCAAGTGTTTATTTGTGTGTCTTTCTGATTCGCTTTCTTTCTTCCACAAAAGATGTATGACATCCTTTGGTATAATAGCATCTTTCGGAAAAATTGCCAATTGCAGGTATTTCTTTTTTAATAGCTCGTCAAGGAAAGTTACACTTATATCCAATACTTTAAATAAGTTAGAATACGGATAATCTGGGAATTGTTTTTCAATGTATGAGAGATCAGCTTCTTGCAATGCCTCAAGGACATCTTTCCATCTTTCTTTTTCTCCCGAACTTATCATACCTCCAGCCATCGCAATAGCTAAAGGAAGATGTCCACATTCTTCAATAATAAGATCTGCTTCAGTAGGCAAGTTTTTAGGTAGAACAGTTTTAGAAAAGCTAGTATTGTTTGCCGATTTGGACAACAATACTCTTGCTTCCTCAACGCTAAATAGTCCTATTTCATAAACTTTGGAAACTAAGTTATGTACAGTCTGTTTGTTACGTGTTGTTATCAGCAAACGATATCGTAACGCTTGATCAGATGGGAAAATAGAAATATCTCTTTGATCCCATACATCATCTAGAACAATAAGGCAATTTTTATCTTTTATTGCTTCCCGTAATTTATTTCTGACATTTTCATAATTATCTTTCAAATTCAAGTATTCATTTTCTGTAAGTAATTGAATTCCATTAATTACGTTAATTTCAGCATTTTCTTGGCCAATGGTGATCCAGTATATTCCATCAGAAAATAACCGCATTACATCACAATCTTGACAAACTGCAGCAGCCAATACAGATTTCCCTATCCCACCCATCCCTTGAATGGCCGTAGATTTTGAAACAGAAGTAATTACCCCCGGGTTGAATACATCGGCCATGATTATTTCCTTTATTTTTTGAATATCAACATTACGCGAAATGAAGTTTGCTGGCTTGTTGGGAACAGAAAACAGCTCACCAAATGGAGGAACAGGGGTTGATAAGTTTAGCAGCAATTCTTTCAATGCTTGTTCATAAGGACGGCCTCTTCTAAAATCTATGCAATGAAATCTTCTTTTTTTTATCGGCTCGGGTATCAAGTCATAGTCTGTATTTGACTCCCTGACTGTAGCATCCGCGTTTTTTTCATTACCAACTCTAAGCAGGGGAATTACCATCATACATTTTGTTAAGGCAAACTCCCATTCATAGCGTACATAATCAGATTTTGAAGCATGCGGTCCTACAATCAATAACAATCTTATGTTATTTAATGCTAAAGAATCTCTTATATTTTGAAGAAAGCTTAAGCCATTGCTTTCCAAGTTCTTTTTGTCAAACCAAACTTTATGACCGTTTGCCTTTAAACTATCGTATAGTTTTTCCACGAACGGGATATCATCTCCCCGCCCATACGAAATGAAAATATTACATGGTTCTGGTTGAGACATAATAATCTATCTTAAGTGTGAAGTGGTTATTTTGAATAGAAACCTTTAATTAGTTGATGGAAAGAAATGTTCATGACTTTTCTTGAGAACCGATGTCTTATTTGTGGCATTAAAAAAAATCTCTGTGAATTTCATTCATTTATAAATGTTTCAAGTTGTCTATCAAAATGGAAAGTAACTCCTATATAATACACACCTTTGGTTTACTTATCTACCCAATTTTTGATTCATAAATGCACCTTTACAGCTTTTCATCCCTCAAAAAATCCCCTTCTATCTTCTCTAAAAAGCTTCTGAAAGTACTTCTATAAAATTAGGTTTGCAAGGTTAGTTTGGAAAAGTCAGAAGTCTAAAATCAAAAAGCTGAATGGGGGAATAAATAGATTTGGAGCAAATAGGCTTAAGCACGAAGCAAATAGGTGCAAACGAGGAGCAATAAGGTTCAATCAGTGAGCAAAAAGTTCCGAAGCCGGAGCAAATAGGTCCTCCACCTCGGTCTGTGTTCACAGACCGAAGCGACATAAATTAAAGTAGTCTGTGTGGACCCAGACCACGGATTTTTTTCAATCAATGTCATGGGATTAGATTAGTTTTAGGATAGAGCGTAGATAATTTATTTTTTTTTAACCATAAGACTATGGAACATCAAGACAGCAAATACCGCAACTCCCGGATGGAATTTGATTCCATATATTTTTGGACAAATACTATCAAGGACTGGAAGTGTGTTTTAGAAGATAATCAGTACAAAGAGATTATTATCTCGTCGTGGCGAGAATTAGTTTCAAGGGGTATGGTGGTAGTCTATGGATTTGTGATAATGCCCAATCACCTTCATGTGATTTGGGAAATGAAGGAGCCAAATGGTAAAGAAATGCCTTATGCTAGTTTTAATAAATTTACCAGTCATATGATTATCAATAACCTAAATTTTGTAAACCCTAATAGATTATCAGAATTTAAAGTTGATGATCATGATCGCTTATTTAGAATTTGGCAGCGAGACCCACTGGCAATTTTGATTGACTCTAAAGAGAAATTGGAACAAAAGCTAACTTATCTCCACGATAACCCGCTACAAGCACATTGGAATCTTGCGGATAGCCCTGAAAACTACCGATGGTCTTCAGCTATGTTTTATGAGAAAGGGGCTGATGATTTTGGCTTTCTAACTCATTATATGGATAGGTTTTAATTCGAGTAGAGAGTTATGATAAACGATCTGAGTAGTCGAACCTACCACCTTCACCTTGGTCTTTGTCATACGCCCTGAAATAGTTGTGGTCTGTGAGACACAGACCACGGAAAAAAGTAATAGAAGTAATTTCCGAATGGATTACCTTATTTTAATTCGACTAAAATTGAATGTAGGGTAGAATTACCGGTGTTCACTATAGAATGTGATAGTGCCGGGGCAATGAAGTTTTGATCTTTTTTCAGTGATTCTAAGGTTTCGTTTCCATCGGTATCAAGTATGGTTACATCTGAGTCTTCTAGAAAGTACACATACATTGGAGGATGATTATGAAATGGTTCGGTTTCGCCAGGATTTAATACGTGGTCAATTACTCGAACATTTTCGTTCTCAAATAAAACATTATAAAAGGGCTTTGGTAAATCCTCGAATTCTTGTGCGCTAGTCTTAACAAACAAATTGAACAAGACTGTTGAACCTATACCAATCAGGAGTCCTATGGCTAAATAAAGTGTTTTTTGATTCATGTGATTTATTATTTGCACATTCAAATTTAAACAGCTCCAGTGCTTCTATTGGTTAAACCACTTACAGGTATAGCCCGTCCAGGCCCAAAGGATATTGACAATCTTCCATTCTCCGTTCATTTTGGCCAAATGGATGTAGTCCTCAAATTCAAACTTGTTCGTGGTGGCTTTCACCGTAGCAATGCCATTGGAGATATCATAAATAAGCACTTCTGATTTCAATGGAGCTTCAGGGTCTACGCCTGCAGGGTAAAACAGCGTATAGTCAAAATCCTTGGTGTAGCCGATCAAACTTGCTGCAGTCATATTCGATGGATTTTCGACCCCTTCCTGATTTTTTTCGACGATCCTTTTGGCTAGATCTGGATGCATCGCCGCTTCCATTCTCACAGGATCATTGTTTTCCATGCCCTCGAGATAGTTGAGGACAGTTTTTTGGATCTGTGCCCTATCTTCTTGAGTTTGGGAAAACCCTGTTGAAATACTCAACAGGGTTATTATTAAAAGGACAGATATTGCTTTCATTTTTATGTTTTAAATGAATTATCACTCGTTTTTTTTTCAATTAGGATCAAAGAATTGGTCTATAGTCCACTGTCCACCTCCAACTCCCCAACTTCCAACTCCCTACTCCCTCGGTCCGTCCCAATCGGTGATTTCAAAGGCCTGAAGTAGTCCTTGGCGAATAGGTTCGGTGACATCATTGAATGCCTGAAGACCAAAGTTCAAACCTACCATCGTGCGTAAAGGACGAGTGCCATTAGGCATATTGATGAGATCGTCAAATGCCTTGACAATTAACATCGGATCAGTAGGTGCATCAGGATCTGCAAAGGCTGCCATGACACTTCCGGCAAAGCCTTCCCCAAATTTCCCGACATGCTCGTAAGCTTTATTTATTTCAGCATCCTCAGAAGCGATGAGCGTTGAGAAGAATTCAGTAGCAAATGGCCCAGGCTGCACAATCACCACATCGATTCCCAAAGGAGCTAATTCGTAGCGCATGGATTCGCTGAGACCTTCCACTCCCCATTTACTGGCATGGTAAATCCCAAAACCTGGTGTGCAGCATCGACCGGCGATGGAGCTGAGCTGAATAATCAATCCACTTTTCTGAGCTCGCATTTTCGGTAATACTGCCTTCATCATTCTGATATTGCCAACGATGTTTAAGTCCAGCTGATCCAGTGCTTGCTGGGCGGTGAATGCTTCTATAGGTCCATTAAATCCTCGCCCCGCATTGTTGATAAGCACATCTATTTTGTCGATTTGTGCCACAGCATCGTTGACACTTTGGTCAGAAGTGACATCGATATCCAATACATCAATTTTCACCTGATTTTCTTTTGAAAAAGCCTTCAGTTCATCGGCATATTCTTTGTTTTTGCCTTGGGTATTGCGCATGGTGGCATAGACATGATGCCCTTTTTTTGCTAGGTCTTTGGCAGCCAAAAAGCCGAATCCGGTGCTGCAGCCTGTAATAAGAATGTTTTTCATGTTTCTTTTATTATGATTAAATAGTAAATCTGGTACCTATAATGGGGAGTCTTTTAATTATCATCTCATTAGGAGTCATATTTGACTTCATAGTGGCCAATCAGTCTACTTCGGTAGGTTTGAAGTAGAAAAAAAAACGCCTACTGTTTACCTAGCCCGATGTATTGCTGAAAGGCTTTGACTTTTCCATCGCCAATAGTCCACTCATGAACTACATGGGTGATATAGGCTTCTCCAGTGCTTTTTAATTTCCCACTGTAATTAAGTTTAGCCAATACTTTGTCTGAATCCAAAGTAGTCAGTTGGATATTTTCCAACAGAAAGTACTCATTGTCCCCCATGATTCTGCCAAAAACCCCATTCAAAACAGCCTCTGGGCTAGTATATGGGTTGCCATCAGCATAGGTGCTACTACTTGCCTCGTTCCAAATAATAGTTGGATCCATCATAACAAGTACTTCAGGAACTTCACCTTTGCCAAAATGAGTGTATAATGTGTCGATAAGTTCTGTGTTTGAAGAGGTGCTCATAGTTTTATTGGTTATTTGGTTAGGTGTACTTCTAGTTCTATTTCGATCATCAATTCTGGCAAGGCTAATTCTTTCACGCCCAACCAGGAACCGGTAGGAAATTGCTTGGTATAAATGCTGTTTCTGTAAGTTGAGACTTCTAAAAATGTCGGCATATCGGTAGTGAAAACATTCTCTACGATCACATCGTCAAAGGTGGCCCCGAAGTGTTTTAGGATTTTCTCCAGATCTGCATAGCAGTTTTTCATTTGTTCTTCCATGTTCCCAATGGCTGTAGGATTTCCCGCATCATCCATGCTGACTGCACCGGAGATTTTGATGTCATTCCCGATTTTTATCGCATGGGTGTATCCAAAAGCTTTTTCTACTTCAGGTCTCAAATAAAAATATTCAGGTATTTCTGCAGGCTCCAATGTTGCCACTTCTGAAGTGGTGGATGTCTCCTGTACTTTTGATTCGCAACTCTGGAGGAGTACTGCCAAAAAGAATAGCATTAAAATCAGGGCGGTTTGGCTACCTGGATAAAGAGGATTTTGCATGTCTGTGTGTATGATTTTATTAAAAAGGGAAAAGCTAAAAAAGTGAAAGTAAAAAGATCCAGTTTTTTTAACATTGGATTATGATTGTTGTAAAAAAATCGAAATAAAAATTCCCTTCTGTTTGGCGTTTTTCAACAGGAATAAATTTACCTGATTATCAGGTCTTTGTCTTGTACAAATGCGACTTTTTAGGACTTATTCTATTTTAATTGAATTTTACCGGCTTAGTAGGTAGTGGATCAAGTCCAAGTCAAGGGTGACAATGCTATTGGGGGAAACTTTCAAGTATTCTTTAAAATACCGTGACATGTGGGACTGGTCATAATATCCCGCCTGATCTGCCAACTGGGCCCAAGTGATTCCAGGACTTGCCTGAAGTAGCATAATCAGACATTTGAACTGATAAATCTGAGCATACACTTTGGGGGATAGTCCTATCATTTTATGGAAATGACGCTCCAGGGTCTTTCTATGATAATGTCCGATTTCCAAAAGTTCTGAGATGGAGACATCACCCTTTTGAGCATGGATATAATCCAAAACCGGTTGGATTTTATCTGTGTCATTATTGGAAGGTGTTTGGCGTAAAAAAAATGCATCCAGCTTCGCCGCCACATCTTCGACTTTAGTTTCTTTTCCTAAAGAGGACATCAGATCCTGTTTTTCTTCAATCCCGATAAGATCCTCCAATTTCATGAAGGTGTTCGTGAGCTTTGCCATATCTAGACCAAAAAGTTGATGTATGCCCAAGGGCTTGAAAAAGACCATCACTGATCTCACATTTCCGACCAACTGCCCATAAACAGGGGATGTTACTTGACCGGTGACTACGGCAAAATCTGTGAAAAAGTCCCTATCAGCAGTTTTGGCTACGATACAGTCTGGGTGATTGATAGGTTCGAGTATAAAACCACTCATTGCCAAGGGAGGTGAGAAATAAGGTTCTGTAACCCCTTCCGGCACCTCCATTATTCCATAATTGGAGATAAAAGTGACTAAGTCAGGGTGGGGCAAAAAAGAAAGTGGTTGGATCATCCGAAATACAAATGCTCCAAAAAGTTACATTTTTTTCTGAAATGTCCAACGGATTAAGATTCAGAGTTTCAAAAAAAATTGTCCGAGAGCGACCAAAATTAAATCAAGTCGGACAAACCTTTTTTGGAAATTGCCTTCAAAGATTAATAGAAGGCTTTTTTGCCTACTTGGCATTCTCTATGCAACTGTTTGGGCTCAACACGCATCTTTTAATTGTACCAAGAATAAAGTACGAAGTCTGTAATTTATAATTCCACATTCCACATTCCATATACCACATTCCCACCTGTCAGC
Organism: uncultured Algoriphagus sp.; assembly: GCA_965659625.1. Classification (GTDB taxonomy): domain Bacteria; phylum Bacteroidota; class Bacteroidia; order Cytophagales; family Cyclobacteriaceae; genus Algoriphagus. Next base: position 13,470 of record CBFHWO010000030.1, read on the forward strand.
CATGATAAAGAACTATTTTAAAATCGCATTGAGAGGCTTTGCCAAGCATAAACTTACTTTTTTCATCAATCTATTTGGTCTATCACTGGGGCTTTGGGCCGCAATTCTGATTGGACTTTGGGTCAGCTCGGAGTTGTCCGTAAACAAAGACATTCCTGAAGTGGCGCGGGTGTATCAGATGATGGAGCATCAGTCTTATGGGACGGATATTTTTACCACCAACTCGACTCCCGGAGTACTTGCCGAAAGCATGAAAGAAACTCTAGCAGAGGTGGAACTTTCTGCTACCTATACTTGGATCGAAAATTTATTGTTTGTTCAGCAGGACAAGCGCATCAAACTGGAAGGCCTGTTCGCCATGCCTGATTTTTTGAAAATATTTAATTACGGAGTCATTGAAGGTGATTTCAATTCGATGCTGACTGAGAATAACCATGTGGTATTGACTGAGAGTGGAGCGATCTCTCTTTTTGGTAGAACGGATGTAGTGGGTGAAGATGTGGAGATCAAAGGTGCAACAGAAGCTGAAAATTTTATCGTGCAAGGGGTTGTCAAGGATTTTCCGGCAAGCTCATCGATGAAGGTTGACTTTGTTTTGCCTTTTTCTGTCTATTTCGCAGAAAATGACTGGCTAGAAGACTGGGGCAATAATGGACCGAGAACGGTCATCCGACTTCGTGATGGGGTAGATGGAGATGCTTTTTCTGCAAGTGTGGAAAACTACATAAAAGAGCGGAATGAAGAATCCAATGTTCGCTTATTTGCTTTTCCAATTGGAGATTACTACCTGCATGGTAGTTGGAAGGACGGCCAATTGGTGGAAGGGAGAATCAAAAATGTCAAACTATTTGCCATGATTGGTTTATTCGTTTTAATCATTGCCTGCATCAATTTTATGAACCTAAGTACCGCAAAATCCCAGAAGCGAGCCAAAGAAGTCGGGGTAAGGAAAGTTGCCGGAGCGGATAAGAGTTCGCTTGTCATGCAGTTTTTGAGTGAGTCCTTATTGATTACTTTTTTTGCCGGATTTATTGCGGTGATTCTTGTTGAAATATCTCTACCCATTTTCAATGAACTCACAGGGAAAGTGATGTCAGTTCCCTATGCATCTGGACTTTTCTGGTTTCAACTATTGTCCATCATCATTTTCACAGGTTTGATCGCGGGCAGTTATCCGGCATTCTATTTATCTGCAACCAAAGTAGTTTCCGTTTTCCGATCCTTTACCAAAGCCGGTAAAGGGGTCGTTTTGGCAAGAAAAGGATTGGTTCTATTCCAATTTATCTTAGCTACTATTTTGATTGTATCAACTTTGGTAGTGTATCAGCAGATCAGTTTTGCGATGAACCAAGATTTAGGCTATTCCAAAGATCAGCTAATTCAGATACCGTTGGAAGGGAAACTACTGGAGAGCTTTGATGTATTTAAGGCCGAACTCGAAAAGAATGAAAATATAGAATCTGTCAGCAGATCTTCCTTTGGCTTTATGGGAAGAAACAACAATACAGGAGGTGTTTCCTGGGAAGGCAAGGATCCAGAAAATGCTGCTCTTTTTGAAGTGATCAGAGTGGATTATGATTTCCTGAAGACCACCGGGTTGGAATTGGTAAAGGGAAGAGAGTTTGATAGAATGAATGGTGCGGATTCTACTTCAGGAGCGATCTTGAACCAAACAGCCTATGAACTGATGCAAAAGGATCATGAAGGGAGTGAGTTTTTTAGGATATGGGAAGAGGAGCGATCCATAACAGGTATCGTAAAAGACTTTCATTTTGAAAGCTTCCGTCAAAATGTCGCTCCTGCAATTTTGCTTTTGAATCCTGAAAATACTTGGCAAGGGTATGTAAAAGTCAATACTGACAATATCCAAGAGACCATTGCTTATCTGGAGAAAACTGCAGCTAATCTAAACCCAGAATTCCCATTTGAATACAGCTTTATGGATGAGAACTATGCCCGTCTTTATCAAGAAGATGTGAGATTGCGAGACCTTGCAGAGTATTTCAGTATCCTGACCATCATCATTTCTTGTTTGGGTCTGTTAGGGTTATCAGCACATATCGCCGAGCAGAAAACCAAGGAGATCGGTATCCGAAAAGTTTTGGGAGCATCCACGTTTTCTATCCTTCAGGTAATCAATAAAGAGTTTATCCTAATCGTTTCATTGTCCATAGTGATCGGATCGGGACTTGCATTTTGGTTGATGCAGGATTGGTTGAATGGATATCAGTATAAAATCGCTTTTGAGTGGTGGTTTATTCCTTTGGCAGCAGGCACCATTTTGGGAGTCGCATTTATTACTGTGACGCTACAGTCGCTAAAAGCTGCGAATTCTAATCCGGTGAAGGCGATAAAGAGTGAATAGGAATCTTTTACTCCGCTGACCGTCATTACCTGCCTGCGGAAAGCAGACGAGCCGAGGAAGGAGCTCGGCAATCACGTTTAAAAAACCTCATCCTTTAAGGTGTCGTCATTGAGAGCCGAGGTACGAGGCGTGGCAATCTAGTTGTAAATTATCGGGATTGCTTCGTTCCTCGCAATGACTGAGTTAAAGTAGAGATCGTCATTGCGAGCGACGAAGGAGCGCGGCAATCTCGTAGAGGTAAGTGCTAGCCTTTACTGGATTGCCACGGCGGCTGAAGGGCCTCCTCGCCCGCCTTCTGCTGGGCAGGCAATGACGTAGTTAAAGTAGAGACCGTCATTGCGAGCGACGAAGGAGCGTGGCAATCTCGTGGAGGTAAGTGCTAGCCTTTACTGGATTGCCGCGTCGGCAAACTGGCCTCCTCGCAATGACGTTGCTAATAACCTGGATTGCCGTGTCGGCTGAAGGGCCTCCTCGTCCGCCTTCTGCTGGGCAGGCAATGACGATATAAATGCAATTGCGTCCTTCACCACAATCCCTTATTTTTAAAAACCTTAATCATTCCATCCAAACACCTATGAAATCCACTTTACTTTTTGCCCTGAGCATACTCCTGTGTTTTTGCACCACAAAACTTCCTGCAAACCAAACCGCAGAATCAGCACAGGAAATAAAAACCGGTGCGGAACAAACGGATTTGTACCTGCCACAAATAAAAGGGAAAAGGGTGGCTGTTCTCGCTAATCAAACATCAATCATAGGCAATACCCATCTGGTGGATAGCCTCCAATCATTAGGGGTCAATATTGTGAAGGTCTTTGGTCCGGAGCATGGATTTCGTGGCAATGCCAGTGCCGGAGCTAAAGTGGCTGATGACATCGACGAACAAACGGGTATTCCCATCATCTCGCTTTATGGTAGGAAGAATAAGCCTAGCACAGCCGATTTGGCAGATGTGGATATTTTGATCTATGATCTTCAGGATGTGGGAGTTCGATTTTACACCAATATCAATGCCTTGGCTCGCTTGATGGAAGCATGCGAAGAAAATGGAAAGAAGCTTTTGATCTTGGACAGACCCAATCCGAATGGGTATTTGATCGATGGGCCTGTGCTGGATATGGACTATAAATCGGGAATCGGGATGTTCCCTATCCCAATGGCACATGGACTTACAGTGGGTGAGTTTGCGATGATGGCAAATGGTGAAGGTTGGCTGGCAAACAAAGTCAAGGCAGATATTCAAGTGATTCCGGTTGCCAACTATTCACACGATATGCCCTATGTTTTACCTGTTGCACCATCCCCAAACCTAAATTCCAAACAATCGGTCTTGCTTTATCCAAGTTTATGCATGTTTGAAGGAACTTATATCAATTTGGGTCGAGGTACTTATTTCCCTTTTACCGTATTGGGAAGTCCCGCTTACAAAGGGATTTACGAATTCAGTTTTACCCCAACAGGCATCAAGGGGATGGCAGAAACGCCTCTTTTTATGGATCAAGTCTGTTATGGAATTGATTTGCGGGACTACGATACAGAGCAATTAAGAAAGAGCGGTAAAATCAATTTTGAATGGATCCGTGAACTCTATAAAGCCAGTCCTGAAAAGGAGAAATTTTTTGACTCCAAGCTCAGCAATCAGATGAACAACATCGAAATCCAGATCGGTCGGGGAGATTTCAGGCAACAAATAATAGACGATGTACCTATTGAAGTGATCAGAGCGGGCTGGGAGCCTGAGCTTTCTGCTTATAAGAAAATGCGATTGAAGTATTTGCTATATCCGTAAAAAATATCCGACTGCGTACCTTCACCTCGGTCTGTGAGGTACAGACCACGGAAATTGTTAATCCTGTTAAAAAAAACCTCAATTTCTCTAAAGTAACGTCATTTCGAGCTGAGGTACGAGGCGTGGCAATCTCGTTTTAAATTATCGGGATTGCTACGTCGGCTTAAGGGCCTCCTCACAATGGCGTTGATAATAACTTGGATTGCCGCATCGGCCCTTCACCTCGGTCTGTGTCCACAGACCGAAATACCAGTGGTCTGTGGACACAGACCACGGAAGTGATGGGAACCAGAGCTTTCAGTGTATTAGAAAATGCGATTGAAGTATTTGCTTTATCCATAAGGAGGCTTCGACCGAATGCGGACAATATCGTCCGATTGTTTTCAATCTTTTCATTGGTATTCTATCCAAATGAATTGATTTGGCTGTTTTTAGATGGCATGAAAGTGGATTTCTAAATGACTGCGCTTCCCAAAAGAATCGGTGCAGGCTATGCTTCAATGATGGTATAAAGTGATTTTTCATTTTTTAAACTCAAAAATCAAATCGATTGATATGTTTATAAACTATGTGAAAATTGCCTTTAGAAGTCTTAAGAAAAGACAGCTCTTCAGTTTTGTCAATGTAATCGGATTGGTTTTGGGTTTGGTGACATTCTTGACCCTGTTTGCCTTTATCGCAACAGAGTGGACCTTTAATGATTTTCATGCCAATAAAGACAGACTTTACAGAGTAGTGGTAGTGGAGGGGAATGGCGAAGCGGAGATTTATTTGCCACCGGGTTATGCCACGATTTTAAAAGATCAATTCGTCGACCTGGAATCAGTTAATCGGGTTGCAGGTTTTATAGGAGGGGGGTTAATTTCAATTCCTGATACGGATTTAGCATTTAAAGAAAGTAATGTCAATTATGTGGAAGGAAGGTTTTTTGAGGATTTTTCTTTTCCTGTTCTTCGAGGCACAGCAGATTTAAGTACCTCCCAAACCGCCGTTATCACAGAGGAACTAGCAGCTAAGTTTTTTGGAGCTGATGATGCCCTAGGCAAATCTTTTTCCTTAAGTAATCAATTTGGCAAGCAGGATTTTACGGTGACTGGAGTTTTGGAAAATATTCCTGTTAGATCTGATCTTGGAGCGAATATTTTCTTATCCATTCACACCTTGGAAAACCCCGCAAATCGTGGTGGAAATGACTGGTCAGATCCAAACGGTTTGGAGTCTGGGTTTGTGAATCTTTATGCATTGAGTAAAGAAGGGGTTGAATCAGAGAATTTATCTCAGCAGATTACCGAGTTCATCAGGAAAAATCCAGGTTCTGAGGATCTTTCAGTTATACTTCAACCTTTAAATGAGATTCATTTGGGCGCAAGTATCTCGGATCCTTTGCCCTCTTATGGTAGTTTTTCGACGGTTTTGGTTTTTGCCATCATGGCATTTTTGATTCTTGGGATCGCCTATGTGAATTACTTAAATCTTTCCTCAGCGAATATTCTGACCCGCATTAAGGAGATTAAAATGCGCAAAATCCTAGGTGCTCAAAGTTGGCAGTTGGCTCAGCAATTTATGGTAGAGACAATTTTATTAATGGTTTTTTCTACGATAGTGGGATTGGCTTTAGTGTATCTTGGACAAAATCTAGCTGAATCCATTATTGGAAAAACCATTTGGCTTGGAGCATTTCAAACTCCCGTTTTTTGGTTCTTGCTTTTTGGCGTGATTGGTTTTTTCGCCTTGGTTTCAGGCTTTTATGTCGTGGCCCTCTCGGGGAAATTTGACAGCAAATCGCAATTGAAATTCAAGGCTTCGGGAAGCGAAGTGCTGAAGAAAGGGCTTGTGGTTTTTCAATTTGTGATATCGATTGGGATTATTGTTTGCACGCTTGTGATTAGGGATCAGCTAAGTTTTATGCAGAATCAGTATTTAGGGATGAACCTAACTCAAAAAATAATAGTAGAAGGCCCCAACGATGTAGGTGAAAACAAGAAAAGTAAGATGGCTAGTTTCAAACAGAACTTGCTATCCCAATCTTTCATCAAAGGCTTGGGAGCTTCGAATGCACTTCCCGGAATCAGCTACAATTTTTCTGCTGGAGGCATTACTCCGATGGTTCCAAGGCCTGAGGATAAGGATAAGAGTTATGCCATGATGATCATGGATGATCAATTTATCCCAACTTATGAAATTGAGTTGATTGCAGGGAGAGGATTTACGCCTAATGAAGCCGAGCTAGGCTGGGGAAATGCGAAAAAGTTAATATTGAATGAAAGCTCTTCTAAAGAATTAGGATTTGAATCTCCTGCAGAGTCCATAGGAAAAAATATACTTTGGGGAGATCCCTATGAGGTTGTAGGAGTAGTGAAGGATTACCATCATATGTCACTCCGTGAAAAAATCTCTCCCATGATTTTCCTTCCATCTCAGGCAGACGGATATTTTTCCTTGGTAGTTGATCCAAATCAGATGTCAGAAAATCTGGCTTCTATCAAAGAAGTTTATGAGGCGGTTTTTCCCGGTAACCCCTTTACCTACTTTTTTATGGACGAGCGATTTGCATCCCAATATCAATCCGATCAACAATTGAGTAAGGCATTTACCATTGCAGGTATTTTGGCAATCCTGATTTCCTGCCTTGGTTTATTTGGTCTGGCGGCGTACACTGTACAGCAAAGGGCAAAAGAAATCGGAATTCGTAAAGTTTTGGGAGCAAGTAGTGGTAGTTTGCTAAGCCTTGTCAGTAAGGATTTTATTATGATTGTGGGTGTTGCTATGATTTTAGCTTTTCCAATTGCTTGGTTTGCCATGCAATCTTGGCAAGAGGAATTTCCTTATAAAGCAGGATTGTCCATTGTCTCTTTTCTATTTGCCGGAGGCTTGACACTTGCAATTGCTATAGTAACTGTGGGGTCCCAAGCATTAAAAGCCGCTTGGTCAAATCCGGTAGATTCGATAAAAGATGAATAATTTAGAATCGTCATTGCCTGTCTGAGGATGGCAAAGATGAATGTATGTCTATTTGAAAAATGAGTATTTAAAAGCCTTAAACTCCAGAGTTATGTTTAAAAATTACCTCAAAATAGCCCTAAGAAACCTCAGGAAAAACAAAGTTTACTCCATTATCAATTTGCTAGGTTTGACACTGGGGTTTCTCTGTTGCATGCTCATCATGCTGCATGTGAAAGATGAATTGTCTTATGATAAGTTTATTCCTGAGCATGAAAACATCTATCGAGTAGCTCTTGAGAGAATTTACCCCGAACATGTCAATTTTTACTCGATTATCCCTCATAGTTTTGCGGAGGCCATCCAGGAAGAAGTTAAAGGAGTGGAAGAGGCTACTCGGGTTTTTTATTTTGGTACAGGTAATATCATCACCTACGAGGACACTCCTTTCGAAGAGGATTTTATGGCCGGAGTAGATTCTAATTTTTACAATGTCTTCGATTTTGTTCTGCTGGAAGGTGATAAGAATACAGCCCTTGCTGAGCCTAATACAGTAGTTATTTCAGAAACTGCTTCGCAAAAGCTTTTTAAAGGTGGTTCGGCCTTAGGAAAAACAATTAAACAAGGTGAGCAGGAATTTGAGATCACAGGTGTGATGGAGGACATCCCTGAAAATTCTCATATGAAGTTGGATTACTTATTTTCAACTTCTTCTTTTCCATTTTCAAGACAAGAAAATTATACAGGATTTTCAGCATTTACTTATTTGAAATTAACTCCGAATATTTCTCCGGATGATGTTGAAGGAGAAATTCCTGGTTTGGTGACCAAATATGCTTCAGGTCAAATAGAGAGGAATCTGGGGATAAGCTATGCCGACTACACTGCGGCTGGAAATGGCTATCGGTATTTTCTACAACCAGTAGCTGATATTCATTTACACTCCAATCTAGAGGGAGAAATGAAAGCGAATGGAAATTATCTCTATGTCTACATTTTTATTTCAATCGCAGTATTCATTTTAGTATTGGCCTGTATCAACTTTATCAATCTTGCGACTGCTAGATCTGCCGATCGTGCCAAGGAAGTTGGGGTACGAAAAGCGATGGGCTCAGATAGGAAGCAGATTATCACACAATTTTTAACAGAAGCGGTGCTTCTCACCATGGTTAGTTTACTCATAGGGATTGTTCTGGTGAGTTTTGCAATTCCATTTTTCAACAATCTTGCCCAAAAATCACTGGTATTTGACTGGAAAACAATGCTTTCGGTTTTTCCTCTTTTACTTCTGTTTGGAGTTGTGGTGGGTTTACTGGCAGGATATTATCCCGCATTTCATATTTCGAAATTTAATACAATCAGTATCCTCAAGGGGAAATTACAGACCAGTAAAGGCAACTGGTTGAGAAATGGTCTGGTAGTTTTCCAGTTTGGAATTGCGATCGTGTTGATCTCCGGAACAATGATAATTAACGATCAGATTCAATTTATCCAATCGACTAGTTTGGGATTTAATAAGGAAAATGTTTTGGTTTTAAGACGCTTTGGGAATCAACCTAATCATGATGCATTGAAGCAGGAAATAGAAAATATGCCCGGCGTCATCTCAGCAGGAAAAACAAGTACCATGCCTGGTCAGGGGACATTTGGGGTTCAGTTTACCAAACCCGGAGGAGGAGATGTATTGACCACTAAAGGCTTTTCTGCGGAAGCTGATTTGTTTACAACGATAGGAATTGAACCCAAACAAGGGCGTGTCTTTGATGAGAATTTCAACGATTCACTTTCCTTGATTTTAAATGAAGCTGCTGTCAAAGTGTTTTTTGGGGATCAGGATCCAATCGGACAGAATTTAAATACCACAAATAATATCGGTGGTGAAAATGTAACCTCTGAGCTCACAGTGGTCGGTGTAGTAGAGGATTTTAATTTTGAATCACTTCATACCAAAGTCACTCCTTTGGCAATATTCAATACCAAAAACCCCGCTGGTTTTACCAATTTCCTTGCTATCCGATTTGAGGCAAACCGACAAAGCGAACTTCTGGATTTGGTCGAACAAAAATGGACCGAGCAAGCAGACGGTATTCCGATTTCTTATTATTTCTTGGATAATAGTTTGGCGGAGCTCTATAAAAACGAACAGACATCCGGTAAGATATTGGGAGTATTTTCTTCTTTGGCAATTCTGATCGCCTGTATCGGTTTATTCGGATTGGCAGCCTATACGGCCTTTTTAAGGACCAAGGAAATAGGGGTCAGAAAAGTGCTTGGCGCTTCTGTAGGGAGTATCGTTCTGTTGCTTTCGATCAACTTTGCCAAGCTCGTGGGAATTGCATTTTTGCTTGCAGTTCCGATAGCCTGGTTTGTCATGTCAGGCTGGTTGGAATCTTTTGCTTTCAAAATCGATCTTGGAATAACGGTATTCTTGGTTGCAGGAGTGTTGACATTGGCTATCGCCTTGATTACAGTGAGTTACCAGGCGATTTCTGCTGCAGTCGTAAATCCCGTAAAAAGTCTTAAGAGTGAATAAGTACTAGCTATTTCTTTGTTCGCCTGCGGTCAAAAAACCAGTTGTTCGGACAAAATAATAAGGTTAAAAGCCCTTTCAGGCAATGAAAGGGCTTTTTTGTGGCTTGGCACAGTCTCTGAATATACTAGGGAGACCAACTGATAAAATTATTATTATGAAAATCTCAACTATTTATTCATTCGTATTCCTTCTTTTTTTGATGGGAACAACTGCCCAAGCGCAGACTGAAACGAGAACTCCCGGAGATTTTGACAGAGTCGAATCTTCAGGATCTTGGGATGTGGTAATTACTTTAGGAAACAAAGATGAAGTGAAACTGGTGTCCAAAGGGTTTGATCTTTCCAAGGTCATTACTGAAGTGGAAGATGGAAAACTGGAAATCAAGCTTGAAAAAGGAAGATATAACAATGTGAATTTTACAGCTTTTGTGACCGTGAGAGAATTGACTGCTATTGGATTGAACGGTTCAGGGAATCTTACAGTAGAATCTGATATTGAAGCCCGTAAATTTTCTATTGGAAGTTCCGGTTCAGGAAACATTGAGATGGAAGATCTTGATGCAGAAACATTGAGCGTAGGAATGAGCGGATCAGGAAAAATCAGGATCGAAGGTGGTTCTTGCGAATCTGCCAATATTGGCCAATCTGGGTCGGGATCATTTGATGCCTTGGATTTAATGGCTGGAGATGTGAAAATAGCCAAGTCCGGTTCTGGATCTACTTCCATTGGCATCGAAGGACAGTTAAAAGTAGCCTCCTCCGGATCAGGAAATGTATATATCAAAGGAGAACCTACCAACCAATCAGTGGCGAGCTCTGGCTCTGGAAAAGTCATCAGAAAATAAGAATAAACCCAGCATAAAGCTATGGGATGTGGGGTTTTGGAATTTCAATACCCCGCATTTCAAGCTTAAATAAATCACCTAACCCGATCTGATATGTTCAAAAATTACTTTAAAATAGTTTTTAGAAACGCAAAGAAGAGCCCTCTCTATGTATTTATAAATATTCTGGGTTTATCGATCGGGATGGCTGTCAGCATTCTGATTTTTTTGTTTGTACAGCATGAGCTCAGTTATGATACCTATCATGCCAATTCTGACCGGATTTATAGGGTTTCTAGAAATTGGTACAATGTAGATGGTGAAGTAAGTCTTCATTTGGGCCATGTAGCCCCACCATTTGGGCCCTTGATCAAATCAGATTTTGGTGATCAAGTGGAAGAAGTGGTAAGATTGACCAATAATGGACTTTTGATTAAATCAGGTGAGAATTCATTTATGGAAGATGAATTTTTCTTTGCTGATCCAGGAGTGTTTGACGTGTTTTCTTGGAATATGATCGAAGGAGATCCCAAAGCTGGGTTAAATTCCGGGGATGGGGTTTTGATTTCCGAGGAGATGGCCAAAAAGTATTTTGGTGATGGTTCTGCCGTAGGCAAAGAACTAATCGGTGAAATCCAAGGCCTGACCTTGACTTTTCAGGTAAGAGGAGTTTTTGAAAACATTCCGGACAATACCCATATGCATCCTGATTTTATAGCGACTATGAATCCAGTGATTCAGTTCTACGGTGGCTTGGAGGCATTTATGAAAAACTTTGGAGGAAATAATTTTTCAACCTATGTCTTGCTAAAAGAAGGCTATGATTATAAAGCATTGGAATCGCAGCTTCCTGCCTTGATTGATAGAAATATGGGTGAGGCCCAAGCTGGAATTCCGATGTCAAAGGTCACTGAACTTCATCTTTGGCCAATAGAAGATATTCACTTGTATTCCAATTTGGATTCAGAAATTGAGGCGAATGGAAACATCGATTATGTCTATGTGTATTTCGCAGTGGCATTATTCATTCTTTTGATAGCCTGTATCAATTTCATGAACCTCTCTACTGCCCGCTCTTCCTTACGATCGATGGAAGTTGGACTGCGAAAAGTGATGGGTGCAGATAGAAGTAGGTTGGTCAATCAGTTTATGGGAGAGTCCTTTGTGATGACTTTTATTTCTCTGATCATCGCTGTGGTTTTGGTTTATATTTTCCTTCCGGTTTTTTCATCTTTCACTCAAAAGCAGTTGAGTCTTAACTTTTTCCAAAACCCGGAATACTTACTGATTTTAATAGGATTGGCGATAGGAGTAGGTCTTTTGGCAGGAAGCTATCCAGCACTTTTTCTTTCAGGATTTTCTCCTTCGAAAGTGCTCAAAGGAACATTTAAGGCAGGAAAAGGCCATGAGAATTTCAGGTCAGTTTTGGTGGTTGGTCAATTTGCTATTTCCGTGATCCTAATCGTAGCAGTGATTGTAGTCATTCGCCAGTTGGATTTTATGCAATCCAAAGATTTGGGTTTTGACAAAGAAGATATCGTGGTACTACCTAGCAATCCTAGAATTGAAGAAAATTATCAAATCATAAAGGATCGACTTCTCAATAATCCTGGAATAAAAGGAGTAGCTATTTCCAGCAGAGTTCCTTCAGGGAGATTGCTTGATTCACAGGGAGGAAGTGCCGAAGTCAATGGAGAAATGTCACAGCTCGATGTGCGAATCGCAGATATTCATGTAGGCCATGAGTTTATCAAAACTTATGGGATTCCGATTGTGGCAGGAAGAGATTTTGATTTCCAGATGGCTAGTGATTCTTCCGAAGCTTTTATTCTGAATGAAGCTGCCGTTCGTGATATTGGATGGTCAAGTCCTGAGGAGGCGATAGGCAAGAAATTTAACTATGGGGGAAGAAATGGCTTTGTAACTGGTGTGATGAAAGATTTCCACTTTGAATCTTTGCATCAGCCGATTGTTCCGATTGTATTTATGATCCCTCAAGATCGATCCAATCAGGTGAGTTTAAAGATCGATTCTGCGACAAAAGAGGCAACCATGGCATATTTAGAGGACGAATGGGCTGATCTCAACCCAGGCTTTCCTTTCGAGCCGATCTTTGTCGATGAAGGATTTAATAGGCAATATGAAGCAGAACAACGGGTGAAAACCATTTTCACGTTTTTCTCTGCTCTTGCAGTTATTATTTCGGTTCTTGGCTTACTTGGATTGACCACTTTTGCTACTGAGCAAAGGACGAGAGAAATAGGAATTCGAAAAGTAATGGGAGCTGAAACGAGCAATATTCTGATACTTTTAGGGAAGGATTTTATGAAGCTTGTTTTGATTGGATTTCTGATTGCTGTCCCGGTTTCTTGGTTTGGAATGGATAGTTGGCTGGAAGACTTTGCCTATAAAATTGGAATTGGTTGGACCGTTTTCCTTTGGGCGGGGCTGATTGCCGGGATTATTGCAGCAGGAACGGTGATGCTTCAATCGCTCAAAGCAGCGCTGGCCAATCCGGTGAAAAGTATAAAAAATGAATAGGTAGTTTTTGAACTTTACCTAAACCGATACTTAGCCCTTTTGAGAAATCAGAAGGGCTTTTTTTTACTTGATTTTGAAACCATCATCTTTTCGTCAGCTTTTTTTTGGAGTTATTACACTATCCTTTGGGGGCTAAAGGTTGATTTTTTCTTAAAATAAAAGCAAATTAAGTTTGTAAAGCTGATATATATCAGTTAGTTAGGTGATTTTCATCTTCAATATTATTAGATGGTATTCAGAACTTATAGTTTGTATTTAAAGATTTGAATGTTGAAAGTGATAGATACACCATTTTTCAAAGAAGTAGGGGATATCGCCAGGTTTGCTGGAAGATTCTTCAAGGAAATCAGTAAACCCCGACAGGAATACGGAGAATTTATCAATCAATGTTATTGGATTGGCTATAAGACCTTGCCTCTGGTAAGTATTACTGCATTCATCATGGGCTTGGTTCTTACGATCCAAACCCGTCCCACTTTAGTGTCGTTTGGGGCATCATCGCTTTTACCCTCTATGGTTTCCGTGTCATTGGTACGTGAAATCTCTCCTGTCATCACTGCATTAATTTGCGCAGGTAAGATTGGCTCAGGAATCGGCGCCGAGTTGGGTTCTATGAGGGTGACAGAGCAAATTGATGCAATGGAAGTATCAGGAACAAATCCTTTTAAATACTTGGTAGTCACAAGAGTGATGGCCTCCACCTTTATGGTTCCGATCCTTTCTATTTTGGCAATTGCCGTTTCACTTTATGGTGGTTTTTTGGGAGTGAATATAAAAGGCTCTGTAAGCTGGTCACTTTATTGGTTTCAGGCTTATGATGCCTTGAGTTTTGGAGATTTTATTCCATCGTTGACAAAGACTTTTTTCTTTGGTTTTGCTATTGGAATAGTAGGCTGTTACAAGGGTTATAATTCTCAAAAAGGAACAGAAGGAGTAGGAAGATCGGCGACGACAGCAGTAATCGTAGCGTCTTTGTTGGTTTTTATTTTGGATTTGATCGCAGTTCAGATCACGGATTTATTAGGGTTGACTTGATTTATGGAGCCTAAGGATTTTATTATTGAAGTATCTAAACTCAACAAGTCTTTTGGCGAGAACCATGTGCTCAAGGACTTCTCGATGAAATTGGCCAGGGGTGAAAATCTAGTAATTCTCGGGAAGTCTGGATCGGGAAAGTCTGTTTTGATTAAGTGTATTATCAAATTAATAGAACCAGACTTAGGTGAAATAATGGTTTTAGATCATGACATCAGCGAATTAGATCAAGATGAAATGGATTTACTTAGAAAAGATATCGGTTTTCTTTTTCAGAGCAATGCATTGTATGATTCGATGACTGTAAGACAAAATCTTGAGTTTCCTCTTAGGAGACATTGGACAAAGGAACAGCGAGATAAAGAATCAGAAGATGCAGTAATGGAAGCTCTCAAAGATGTGGGACTTTCTCACACTGTCGATATGATGCCTGCGGAATTGTCTGGTGGCATGAGAAAACGAATCGCTCTGGCGAGAACTTTAATCCTTAAACCTCAGGTCATTTTATATGATGAACCTACTACAGGTCTGGACCCTGTTACCGCACGGGAAATCAGCGAGCTTATGATTTCTATTCAAGAAAAATATAAAGCATCCTCCATGATTATTTCCCATGATATGAATTGTATTAAGATGACATCCAACCGTGTAATAACGCTGATTGAAGGGAGGAATTATGTCGCTGATACCTATGATAATTTAATGAAAAACACTGATCCAAAAGTCAGTGAATTCTTTCGATAAAATGAAAAATGAACGGAAAATAGCCAATGCGAAACTCGGAGCTTTAGTACTAGCAAGTATTATTTTTCTGGTATTTTCACTGTACTTAATTGGTAAAAATCAAAATATTTTTGGGTCCTCCATAAAGATAATTGCAGAAATGGAGAATGTGAACGGGCTTTTGCCGGGCAATAATGTCCGATATAAAGGAATGGATGTAGGAACAGTAAGTGAGATCGAAATGCAGAATGACTCGATCATTCACGTGGAGCTTTTAATCCATAAATCCATGCAGCCTTTTATCAAGAGCAACTCGAAGACTACAGTTAATACAGATGGATTAATGGGAAATAAAATAATTCACATCAATCCAGTGGCTGAAGAAGCACCTCTTATTGTCCCTGGCGATGTATTATATTCCATGCCTCAGATCGATACGGATGAAATGCTTAAAACACTTAATTCGACAGGAAATTACCTGGAAAAAACCTTGATGAATCTTAATAAGATAACCGAAAAACTCAATGAAAGTGAAGCACTTTGGACTTTATTGTCCGAACCTGAATTAGTGAATGATTTAAATGCGGCAATCCGAAAATTTAAAGATGCTGGCGCAAATGCAGCTGAAATTACTAGATCGGGAAAAAGTATTATTTCTTCTATTGAGAACGGGGAGGGGATTGTGAATACTCTGTTCACAGATAGTGTTTTGAATTCAAATTTCGAGGAAACTTTGATGCAACTGCAAAATACCAGCGAAGGGGCAGCAGAGATGATCGGAAATATAAACCTATTACTTAGTGATATTCAAAAAGGCGAAGGGACAGCTGGTTTGATTTTACAGGATTCTGTCTTTCGTCAGCAAGTCGATCAAACACTTCAGAATCTCGAATCGAGTACCCAAAAGCTAGATGAGAACATGGAAGCGCTGCAGTCAAATTTCCTTTTTAGAGGGTTTTTTAGGAGGAAGGAAAAAGCTGAAAGGAAGGCTGAGAAAAACAATAATTAGGAGATTATTGACCTGGCAGATGAATATTCCCGATCAGATTGCTTAGCTGGTTCTCTTACCAAATGTGGAAAGTTTTCTATCGTGTTGCTTTGAGTTATCTAAGCATTCGATAATTTATTTTTGACCGAATACGAACAACTGTGTCCGAGAAATATGCTTTAAATCGTCAGGAAACCTCGTTTGTAGAGTGTAAGGGCTAATTTTTTGTGTGGCATAAAAGTGGCGTATGGAATCAATGTGAAAATGGATCATTCATAATTCACTAGGGCGAGGCTTAAGAATTGTTGTCAGCGAAGAAAGAATATAAAAAATAGGTTGATGCAACCTTCTAAATAAGAACTGCATCTTATAGAAGTTAACCGGCCACCATGTGAGTGTTTTTTGGTCTTAAGGTAAAATCAGTAATAAAATTTCAAATCAACTAATAGTTCCATACCATGAAAATCTATTCAAAATTGGCGGTATTTGCCATAGTCGCATTCGTACTGGTCTCCTGTGCTCAAGCACAACAGACCGAAACAAGAAAATTAGGACATTTTACAAAAGTTCATTCGGGAGGAAGCTGGGAAGTAATCCTTGAAGAAGGAAATACCGAAGAAGTGAGAATTGAGGTGAAAGGAGTCGATATGGACAAAGTGAAAACCGAAATTGATGGAGATGTTCTTAAGCTTGGACTTGTCAATGGGAATTATAGAAATGTCAATGTCAAGTTTTATGTAACCTATAAAGAGTTAGAAGGATTGAAATGCTCTGGATCGGGTGAAATGATAGTGGAATCGGATGTTATTGCGGATGATTTTAATCTTGGACTTTCTGGATCAGGAGATATTTACCTGAAAAGTTTAAGAGCAGACGATTTAGAAGCTTCTATTTCTGGATCTGCAAAGATCAAAATTCAAAGTGGTGCGATTGGAGATGCAGAAATCAGTCAATCAGGTTCTGGGGACTTTGTGGCAGAAGATGTATCTATTGAAGATTTGGAGGTTTCTAAATCAGGTTCTGGAGATACCTATGTAGGTGATTTGGGAATGATTTCAGTGAGGTCTTCTGGTTCAGGTGATGTAGTTTATTCCGGTTCACCAAGAATGGGAGATATTAAAGTTTCCGGTTCAAGCAGTATTAGAAAGAGGTAATTGCCCGTTTTTAAAAAGGAACCCTTTTGAAGTAGGGACAACGCGATATTTGGAAGGGACAACGGATGCGTTGTCCTATTGATTCAATAGAATTTATCTTCCTTCCAATTGGCAGGATTGTTTTGGATGTATTGGGAGATTCTGTGAAATGAACCCTCATTTCGGATGATATGATCATGGAATCGGGATTGCCAGCCCATTGGCAATTCCAAAAGATTGCAATATTTGGTCACCGCAGATTTGTAGGAACCGACAATGGATGAAACCGTATTTTTCCCCTGATTTTGAAATCGATTTGGTGGGGACAACGGTGGATTTCGTAAAAAAATTGATTGTGGGCCCAACGCCTGTGGGGACAACGCCTGTGGGGACAACACATGCGTTGTCCCTACGTTCGGATCCCGCGTTGTCCCTACGTCATTTTGCGTTGTCCCTGCGTCGTTTCCATTACCCTTTAATTTCAAAATCCCATGGATATGGTTGGGCATGACGACAAATTCACCCAATTCGACATTTGTCGCATGGTTTTTAATTTCATACCAAAGAACAGAGGCGATCGCACCTGCCGGTGACAGATGCATTTTTTTATTGATGATTTCTCCGAAAAAATGTTCTCGATTTTTGCTGCAAATAGTTATGAAATAAGAAGCCTCTGTTCCATAGTCCCAACTTGCCAGACGAGGCGATTTTCTATTTCTTGGATTCATCTGTTAAAAAATATATCCTGAACATTCCAGTTTATTTTTAAAATCACCACCTTTTTGAAAATCTGTATTTACATCAAAAATCCATTTTCGGTTTTGTAAGGTTCAGGGATGTCTTTTTCATCCATCATTTCCAGCAAATCGATTTCTATTGCTCTCGACACTGAAGAAATAGGGACATCATTATAACCTCCTTCGAAAGGATTTTCGGAATAATCTCCGATTCTATCCACCACAAAGAAAGTCCAGATGACAACGGCTGAAAATGGAACTGTAAGTGAATAGTGCAGAGATCTTGATTGTTCAAAAATATCCAATAAGCCGAATGGAATCAGTGCACAAAAGATGTACAAAATCCAAAGTCCAGTAGAAGCATATTGTCTTGGGAATGGGAAGTTTTTGATCCGCTCACTCATGCCCTGATGCGTATATAACTTACCGATAAGTTGGTGAAGCCACACATGCTTATAATCGCTGATAAAACCTTTTTCATTCAGTTCAGATATCCCCAAACTTTGCATTTTTAGCAATTGAGATGGGACATTGGATAGGGTTTTTAATTTAGCCAGTTCTTCCTCAGTGAGGTATTTATCAATTTCCGCATAGATTCCATCATAATACTCTTTGATGAAACCCGGGATGAAATTCAGTTTGTTGACAGGAAGATTATGTTCCCAGCTTTTTTCGGTTCGCATGACATGCTTCAGTGATAGAAGCCAAGCAAGATGCCGGCGGATGAGTTTCCTTTTCTCCTCAAAAGGCAGGTCTTTATTCGGAAGACTTAAAACACCGGTGGCAAAAGTTCTGCTTTCGTTGACAATGGCTCCCCAGATTTTTCGGGCTTCCCATGTTCTATCGTAAGAAGAGTTGTTTTTAAAACCCAAAAAGAAGGCAACAGCAATACCAATTACTGAAATCGGCTCCCAGGGAAGAGAAAAAGGGATGCCTGTAACTTCATAAATAATGATGATTACCAAGGAATACAGAAGGCCATATATCAGGGAATATTTGGACCAGCGAACAGTCATCCAAAAACTATAGTAGCGCTTGACGTACATGAAATTATTTTTTTGTTCTTAAGCTACAGAATTTTGTTAAAAATCCATTGTCTAAACTTCTACTAATGTGCTAAAAAGTACCTAAGTTATTTCAATGGATGGGTATTTTTACATGTAGAAAATAGAAGAGTAAAAATTTTGAGAGGTAAATTACCGATGAAAAAATATAGTTCTGAATACCTGAACTAATCTTTGCATTTATCTGTCAGTTTATTGAGTTCGTAACTATTTTCGGTTTAAGTTCTTGGCTGAATCAAATACAATAATATAAATGGAGGATCTTTTAGCTGCTCGTTCCCAAATGGCACTTTCGCTTGGGTTCCATATCATATTCGCCTGTATTGGTATGGTGATGCCATTTTTCATGGCGACTTCTCATTACAAATACCTAAAAACAAAAAATCCACTTTACAAAGGCCTGACCAAGGCCTGGAGTAAAGGAGTGGCAATTTTCTTCGTAACGGGAGCGGTTTCGGGAACCATGCTTTCTTTTGAGCTTGGGTTACTTTGGCCAGAATTCATGCTGCATGCGGGGCCTATTTTCGGGATGCCATTTTCCCTTGAAGGGACGGCATTTTTTATTGAAGCTATCGCTCTGGGTTTCTTTTTATATGGCTGGGATAAATTCAAGCCATG
Source organism: uncultured Algoriphagus sp. (assembly GCA_965659625.1). Taxonomy (GTDB): domain Bacteria; phylum Bacteroidota; class Bacteroidia; order Cytophagales; family Cyclobacteriaceae; genus Algoriphagus. The sequence goes on from CBFHWO010000030.1 coordinate 32,759, forward strand.
GTTCCATTGGTTTACGGGAGTGGTGGTTGGAATCAGCGGGTTAGCTTCCGGGATTCTTGTGGTAGCAGCAAATGGTTGGATGAACAGCCCCGCAGGTTTTGATTTTGTCAATGGAGAATACTTGAATATAGATCCGATTGAGGCTTTATTCAATGATGCATGGTTTTCTCAAGCTTTACATATGTCTTTGGCAGCTTTTACAGCTACTGGATTTGCAGTAGCGGGGATACATGCTTACATGATGCTCCAAAAGAAAAATATAGAGTTTCATCGAAAAGCCTTTACGATAGCGCTGGTCTTTGGAGGAATTGCGGCTATTCTCCAACCAATTTCAGGCGATATTTCCGCAAAAGATATTGCAGTCCGTCAGCCTGCCAAACTAGCCGCAATGGAGGCTCACTTCAAAACTGAAAAAGCTGCACCACTGATTATCGGAGGGATTCCTGATGAAAAAAATGAAACTGTAAATTATGCAATCAAGATTCCCGGAGCTCTGAGTTTTCTCGCCCATGGAGATTTTGAAGCGGAAGTGATTGGTTTAGATCAGTTTCCCAAAGAAAATCACCCGCCTGTGATGGTAACTCATTTTGCATTTCAGATCATGGTAGGTTTAGGGATGGTCTTGATGGCTCTTAGTTTTTTGTATTTCTTTTCATCTTGGAAAAAGAAAGATTGGCAGCAAACACGTTGGTTTCTTTGGCTTTTTGTGGTTGCAACCCCGCTTGGATTTATTGCGATTGAAGCAGGATGGACTGTAACTGAAGTAGGTAGACAACCATGGATTATTTATGAAATTCTCAAAACAAAGGACGCTGTAAGTCCTATTCCGGGCATTGCTTATTCCTTCTATTTGTTTACAGTCATTTATTTGTCTTTGACAGCGGTCGTTACATTTCTATTGATTCGACAGATCAAAGCAGTTCCTGAATCCTTGACAGGCAATTCAGACATTTCTGAAAGTTCTATTATTTCCAAATCCTAAAAAGAAACTCAGATGTTATATGTAGTGATTGTATTTCTAGGTTTATCGGTGTTATTATATATCTTGATGGGAGGCGCGGATTTTGGAGCGGGAATCGTGGAGATGGTTACTCCTGATAAAATGCGGGATAAAATCCGCTCTACAACCTATGAGACCATAGGTCCCATTTGGGAGGCCAACCATATGTGGTTGATTATCACGATTGTGATCTTATTTGTGGGTTTTCCTTCTATATACACGGTCATGTCAGTTCATCTCCATATTCCTCTCGTCTTGATGCTGATCGGGATTATTGGGCGTGGAACTGCCTTTGTTTTCAGGCATTACGATGCAGTAAAAGATGATATGCAGCGTGTGTATAATTTGATTTTCACTTATTCCAGTTTTGTTACCCCTCTTTTTTTGGGGTTGATTTTTGGAGCTACTGTCAGTGGTAAAATCAATACGGATGCATCAGACTTTTACCAATCATTTATATATCCCTGGTTTAATTTTTTCAGTCTATCCGTAGGTGTTTTTACAGTGACTATCTGTGGGTTTTTGGCAGCAGTTTATTTGGTAGGGGAAGCGCAAGAAAAATCAGTCAAATTATTTCTTTTCAGGAGATCTAGGATGTTTATGATAGCGATTATTATTGCAGGGGGTCTGGTTTTTTTAACAGCCGAATTAGAGGGGATGTCTTTAGTAAAGTTACTATTCAATGAACCAATCAGTCTGGCAATTTTAGTGATGGCCACTTTAGCTATTAGTACCCTTTGGTTTCAATTAGAAAATGGAAAAAGAAGAGTGAGTCGCATTTTAAGTGGTTTTGTGGTTTCAGCAATTCTCTTGGCTTTTGGTTTTCATTATTTTCCAGATATAGTCATCATCCAAGGGGCTGAGAATCTTTCTGTATTTAATGCTGCTGCTGTAGGGAAACCCATTGATTCACTCGGTTGGGCACTGCTCATCGGAGGTTTCTTTATCCTTCCATCGCTCTTTTACTTACTTTATAGCTTCCAAAGACCGAAAGTGGCGGAGTAAAGAGTTTTGAAGTATCAAGTACAAAGTATCAAGTATCGAGAACCAAGTATCAAGTATCGAGAACCAGTATGAGATTGCCGATAAAATTGAGGAAGAAGTAATTTTTATTGCCCACTGCCTACTGCATACTGCCCACTGTTTTACTGCCTACTGCCCACTTCCTTCTAAAATTGCCCACGAGCGAACAAAAACGTCCGTTTGATTTAATGGAATTATTTCAAAAACTACCGTTCAGGCTAAGATAGGCCTCTTTTTGAATGGCATACATCTGGAATAGTAGTGTTCGGTAAAAATTCCGACAAAAGGAAAAGTCTGAGTCTTCAACCATAACTCAACCAATTTATGTTTACAAATTACTTTAAAGTTGCCTGGAGAAATCTTATCCGAAGCAAATGGGCCGGAGCTATTAATGTTTTTGGGTTGGCGATTGGGATTACTGCCTCTCTTTTACTTTTTGTGGTAGTCCAATATGAATTGAGTTATGACAAATTCCAGACTCATTATAATGAGGTTTACAGAATCGTCACACAGGATAAATATCCAGATGGTTTTGATTACAATCCCGGCGTTCCAAATCCTGTTCCTGATGCTTTGGCGGCAGAAAATTTACCTTTTGAAAAGATAGTACCAGTTAAAGCGGCATATAATACTCAGGTTAATATGTATCCTGAAGGTATCGAAGGTGCTGTGCCGGATAAGTATGAAATTGATCATGTTTTTTATACCACTCCCGATATAGTAGATCTTTTTGATATTGAATTTGTCTCCGGAAATGTGGCAAGCCTATCTGAACCAAACCTTATATTCCTGACCAAAAAAACTGCTGAAAAGTTTTTTGGGGATTGGAAATCAGCTGATAATAAAAGTATTGAATTTGCCTCAGGGCTAAAACTGACAGTAGCTGGAGTGTTGGAAGATCTCCCTGAAAACAGCAATATGTATTTTGAGATTTTGGCTTCTTATCAAACTGTACGTTCCAATCCTGAGATTTTTGATTTCGATTTTGATTCTTGGGGAAGTCTAGGGAGTGATAATCAGGTCTTTGTGAAAATTGCTGAAAATACCAGTGAAGAAACTGCCCAAACTGCTTTAGACGCATTCACTTCGAAAAACTACGAAGGAAGAGGGACTTCAGAAAAATCGCTGTTGCTGCAGGCCTATTCAGATATCCACTTTGATACTATATATGGTCCAATCAGTGGTGGAATGATCCGTGCTTCGACTTTGAACACCTTGATCGTGATTGGGATTTTTATTCTGCTTATGGCATCCATCAATTTTATAAACCTTGCCACTTCCAAAGCAATCGGAAAAGGAAAGGAAATCGGAGTTAGAAAAGTAATGGGAAGTTCAAAATCCCAGATTATTCTTCAATCTTTTGGAGAGACTTTTCTTTCCGTTTTAATCGCCATGATTCTGGGAGTGTTGATGGCAACTCTTCTACTTCCATTTTTAAGTTTAATTGCAAATGTGCCGGATAAAATTGATTTCTTCCAGCCTGTTATTATTGGTTTTATTGGAATATTGATACTTACCCTGACTTTACTTTCAGGCTTTTATCCAGCATTGGTTATTTCGAAATTTAAACCCATCAATGCCCTGAAAAGTAAGTTTCAGCAAAATCAAATTGGTGGAATTTCTGTCCGAAAAGCTTTGGTAGTTATTCAGTTTGTGATTGCTCAGATCTTAATGATCAGTACGATTATTGCCATCAGGCAGATGAACATGGTGCAAGAAGCGGATTTGGGCTTTGCCAAAGATCATGTCTATTTCGTGGAGGTTCCTTTTGATTCGGAAAACGAAAGAAGAATTGACTTTTTCAAGCAGGAACTCTTAAAAAACCCAAGTGTGATTTCTGCTAGTTTGGCTTCGGATGTTCCGGCTTCAGATAATAACAGTCTTTTCAATTTTTACTTTGATGGAAAAAACGAAGATGTCCCATTTCCTGCATTTACAAAATTCGGAGATGAGAAATATTTCGAAACCTACGGGATAGAGTTTTTGGCCGGAGGCCCCTATCAGTCGAGTGACACCATCCGAGAAGTAGTGATCAATGAGACGATGGCTAAGCGTTTGCTCATTGAAGATCCAAACGATGCCATCGGGAAGCAGTTTAGACTGGGAATAATGAAAGAATGGGCTACTATTTCGGGTGTGATCAAAGATTTCACAATCAATTCACTTCGGGATGAAATCAAGCAGTTGGTAATCGCTCCGAAGAAAGAATATTTCCATGTGGTAGGTCTGAAATTTGATGAAAATACTTCCCTTGCTACCATCTCAAAAATTGAGGAGAGTTTTGATCAAATCTATCCTGAGCAGATTTATCGTGGCAGTTTCTTAGATGAAGCCATTCAGCAATTCTATGAAAGTGAGCAAAAACTAGCTTTGGTATTTAAAATATTTGCAGCCATTTCCATTCTGATTTCCTGCATTGGATTATATGGTTTGGTCTCCTTTATGATAAGCCAGAAAGTTAAAGAAATCGGTATCCGTAAAGTTTTGGGCGCATCTGTTTCGCAGATCACCATGATGCTGACCAAAGAGTATTTCTTTATGGTTTTGTTGGCGTTTATTATTGCTGTTCCGATCGCGTATTGGATAATGGAAAAGTGGCTGGAAAGCTTTGCTTATAAAATCCCATTTTCCTCAGGCCTGTTTATTTTCGTCATGATCTGTTCCTTATTGATAACAGGTTTGACTGTAGGTTCTAAAGCTGTAAAATCTGCTCTGGCAAATCCTGTGGATAGTTTGTCGGATGAATGAGGGGATTTACGATTTACGAAGTACGATTTACGAATGACGGGTTCTTGGAGAAGGGAAGTGAGTTTTAAATACCTCTGTCCTTGTTTGATGAAATGATGAATGATGTTTGGGGTTCCAACTTTAGAACCTTCCAACTTTTAAACTTTAAAAAGAATGTTAAAAAACTACTTAAAAATTGCCTGGAGAGTTCTCAAGAAAAACAGACTATATACTGGCCTGAATATCTTTGGTCTAACCTTAGGGATCAGTGGTTTTTTGATGATCATGCTTTTCATTCAGGATGAATTAAGCTACGATCAGTACATCCCAGAATCTGAATCAATTTTTAGAATTAGTTCTCATTACGGAGATTTTGAAACAGGAGGTTATGCAACTGCTCCTCCGGCCTTGGGACCCAGGATTCAGCAGGATATTCCTGAGGTGAAAGAAGCGACCAGAATATTGAAATGGAATGATTTTACCATACAGCCGGGTTCGGGTGTAAACAAAGATCAAGTCTTCAGAGAGGATAAAGTCTTTTATGCAGAGCCTAATTTTTTCCAGGTTTTTGATTTAAACCTGCTTGCCGGAAGTAAGGAAAAAGCTCTTTCTCAACCGAATTATGTGGCAATCACAGAAACTATGGGAAGGAAGTATTTTGGTGATCTTTCTCCGCAGCAAATGGTCGGCAAAGTAGTTTTGATTGGTAGTAATAATCCTACCCCTAGAGAAATTGCAGCGGTCGTGGAAGACATTCCTTCACAAAGCCATTTTCATTTCGATATGTTGGTGTATGAGCCAGGGATGTATCAAGAGATTTTTTTAATGGATACCTGGTCCTGGTCCATTTTGCACACGTATGTGAAATTTCCCGCAGAAGATCAAAATGTGGTGGCTGCCAAATTGGACCAGATTGTTGATAAGTATGCCATTCCTTCTTTTTCAGCCGAAGAAGGTGGTTCTGACTATAATTTGCAACTGATGCCAATTCAGGAGATCCACCTGAATTCAAATCTATTGAGAGAGTTTGAGGCAAATAGTTATGAAAGTTATGTCTTTATTTTTTCATTGGTAGCAGCATTCGTATTGCTTTTGGCTTGCATCAATTTTATGAATTTGGCTACCGCCAAAGCTGGGATTAGATCCATGGAAGTTGGGGTTAGGAAAGTTTTAGGATCCAAAAAATCCCAGTTGGTCTATCAATTTTTAACCGAAGCGCTGATCATTGTTTTGATATCTCTGACCATTTCTTTGGTTGTAATTCAGCTTTCCAATGGCTTATTCAATCAGATTTCAGGGAAAGATCTGAAGTTTGATTTGATCAGTAATCCGTTGATTCAAATTGCAGTACCCTCCTTGATTGTTGTCCTGACCTTACTTTCTGGGTTTTATCCTGCGTTTTATCTGTCTTCCTTCAAGCCTTTGCTAATCCTCAAAAAACAGTTATCGACAGGAAAAAACTCACATACATTTCGAAATGGATTGGTCGTCTTCCAATTCGCCACTTCTCTTACTTTGATCATTTGTACCCTGATGGTGCAAAGGCAAATGTCCTTTATCCAAAATACTGACCCCGGTTTTGATAAGGAGCAGGTGGTGATCATCCATAATGATGGGGAAATCCAAAATGAACAAAGAGAGGAATTCAAAGGAAGGTTTGCATCGAGTTCGAAGGTTTCTTCTATGAGTTTTTCCACAGGAATTCCCATGACGGAGCAGTTCCAGATGCGGTCTTTTAATTTGCCTGGAGATAACCAAGACCAGGGTATGAACTGGTATGAAGCAGACGCAGATTACCTGGAGACCTACCAGTTCAACTTATTGGAGGGTAGGAATTTTGGAACTACTGCTGGGGCTGATGTTGGAAAGATTCTTATCAATGAAAAAGCTGCTCAGTTTTTGGGAATTTTGGATGATCCAATTGGGCAGGTTATCATTAAAAATCAGGGAGCAAATGATGAAGCGACACTCGAAGTCATAGGCTTGGTGGAGGATTTCAATTTTGAAACGTTTCGGAATGAAATCAAACCCTTGGTCATTGAGTACATGCACGATTATTTCTTACGGGATTATATCAGTGTTAAAATCGAAGGTGGAAATATCGAGCAAGGAGTAGCGGAATTGAATGAGATATGGAAATCGTACGAACCAAGGGTTCCAATGAATTATTCATTTTTGGATTCTGATTTTGACCGGGTTTATAGGTCGGAATTGAAAATGGCAGATCTGTTGAAAGTCCTTACAGTCATCTCAATAGTGATTGCATGTTTGGGATTATTTGGATTGACTGCTTATACCACGCATTTAAGGACGAAAGAAATAGGAATTCGAAAGGTTTTCGGGGCATCCATGGCTGAGGTATTTCTCATGTTATCAGGATCTTACTTACGATTGATCCTTATTTCTATAGCTTTTGCTATTCCAATGGCCGTTTATTTTATGGACCAGTGGCTAAGAGAATTTGCCTATAGTACGGATTTGAATATTTGGGTAATAGTCTTTGCGATTATTAGTTGTCTAAGCTTGGCATTGGCAACAATTTTCTTTCAATCTTATAAAAGCATTCAAGCGAATCCTGTGAAGAGTTTGAAAGATGAATGAGGCGAAGTAGGATTTACGAAATGAGAATGACGGGATTTATGAGGAGTTGGGATTGATTTCAGCCGATTGGGATTTATGGACTGAAAAAATGAATTGATAAGTACGAATGACGGGATTTGTGAGAAGGGAAGAGGGTGTTTTGCCCTTTGGCCTTTAATAATAAATGATAAAGTTGGGTCGCATCTTTACAACTTTTAAACTTTAAAAACCATGCTGAAAAACTATTTTAAAATCGCTTATAGAAATCTTCTCAAGAAGAAGGTTTATTCCTTTATCAACATCGTTGGGCTTGGGATTGGTATGGCCTGTTGTGTACTCATTTTTATGTTTGTTCAGGATGAGCTTTCCTATGATAAATTCAATGAAAAAGGGGATCGTATTTTCAGAGTTGTTCATGGGTATTTTTCTGAAAATGAGCAAGTTGAGGTTAATTCCAGAGAGAATTATTGGGTTTGGGGAAATGCCCCTGTGGGACCTGCATTGGAATTGGACTTTCCGGAGGTGGAAAAAGTGGTCCGTTTCTCTGGAAGAGCGGATATTTTATTTACAATAGGTGATGAGACACAGCAGGAAGAAGGAGTTGTTTTTATGGACTCCACCTTTTTTGATGTGTTTTCTTTTGAATTGCTCGAAGGTGATCCCAAAAAGGCTTTGGTAGCGCCATATAGCGTGGTTTTATCTGAAACTGTTGCTCGAAAATACTTTGGAGATCAAGAGGCTTTGGGGAAAACGATGAAAGGAAGTGAGGTGGCAGGGAGAGCAAATGCCGGTGATTATACCGTGACAGGAGTGATGAAGGATCTGCCATCCAATTCACACCTTCAATTCAATACGATGCTTTCATTAAGTACTTTTTATAAGTCCAGACCAGGCGTATTTGACGCTTGGGGATATGTGGATACTTACACTTACTTTTTGGTCAATGAGCAATTTGATCAGCAAGCCTTTGAGGCAAAATTACCGGAGTTTATTCAAAGAAGAGCCAGCGAAGAAAATGGACCAAATTATACCATCGGGATTGAGCCTCTAAAGGATGTCTACCTCCGGTCGGAAGTACAGCGTCAGCCAGGAGATACTGCCTCTCTGTCTAATATTTATGTTTTCTCCGTGATTGGCCTTTTCATTTTGGCAATTGCAATCATCAATTTCATGAATTTGTCCACTGCCAGATCTATGGAGCGAGCAAAAGAAGTGGGGATTCGGAAATCCATAGGTGCAGACAAACGTAGTTTGATTATTCAGTTTTTGGGAGAGTCGCTGATCATAGTCCTGCTTGCCGCCATTGTGGCTGTGATCTTTGTTTCAGTTGCCATGCCCATGATGAATTCGCTTACCGGCAAAGAACTTCAGGTTGATCAAATTCTCAACTGGCAAACTACTCCATTCTTTTTGGGCCTTATCATTCTGGTTGGGCTTTTAGCAGGTTCTTACCCAGCTTTGATCTTATCTAGCTTCCGTCCGGTGATGATTCTGAAAGGCATTAATAAATCTGATGCCAAAGGAGTGAATCTGCGTAAGGGATTGGTGGTTTTTCAGTTTAGTCTTTCTATTGCTTTAATTGCTGGAACGATCATCGTGTATTCGCAGATGAGTCATTTGCTGGATAAGGACATGGGATTTGACAAAGAGCAGATGCTGGTGGTAGACTACAATTATGACGAGCAGGTGAATAATGTCTCTACAGCTTTGGAAAGTGAACTGGAGAATAATCCGAACATAGAATCCGTGGCTTTTTCCAGATCTGTACCGGGAAGCTATTTCCCAAATGCAGGGACTACCATTGAAAATCCAGAAGGTGAAATGATCAAGGAAGGACAGGCGATTTTTCAGGTTGGGTTGGATTTTATTGATCATTTCGATCTGGAATTAATAGCTGGAAGATCTTACTCAAGAGATTATCCTTCTGATTCTACTTCGGCTTTGGTCATCAATGAAGCAGCCGCCAGACAGTATGGCTACGCAAATCCTGCAGATGTAGTGGGCAAAAAGTTTGATCAGTGGGGAAGAGCAGGTGAGGTAATCGGAGTGGTCAAAGACTTTAATTATATCTCCTTACACAATAAAGTAGAACCCTTGACTTTGCCTTTTGAGGCTTTTGCAAGTCGATATATGAGCTTGAAAATAAAAGGAGAAAACCTGCCTGCAACTCTTTCTGAGATTGAGGGAGTTTGGAAGGAACTGGCACCGCACAGACCATTTATCTATAGTTTTTTGGATGCTGATTTCAATAAGCAATATGAATCAGATTTCAGGTTTAGACAGATCTTTACCACATTCTCAATATTAGCGATTCTGATCGCTTGTTTGGGATTATTGGGCTTGGCAACTTACACGGCAGAGCAGCGGACCAAGGAAATTGGTATCCGAAAAGTGCTGGGTGCCAATATCGGTAGCATCGTGGGGTTACTTTCCAAGGACTTTATCAAACTTGTTTTGCTGGCGATTCTTGTGGCTACTCCAGTGGCATGGTTTGCGATGAATAAATGGTTGGAAGGATTCGCCTATCAGGTACCAGTTCATTGGTGGGTATTTCTGATATCTGGAGTGCTTGCGGTGGTCGTCGCCTTGGTGACGATCAGTTTTCAGGCAGTAAAAGCTGCTATGTTGAACCCGGTTAAATCTCTAAAATCAGAGTGAGAAAAGATGAAATCCCGAGAATTCGGGATGAAGAGTTTGTAGAGCAGGGTGGAAGTGTCTGGAAAGGTCCGCTATCATAAATTCGGTTTAGCTAGTGATCTATCAGGTATTCTTCCATATTGTCGGGATGGACTATGCTTGTCTTGGCTTCGGGATAGTTTGCCGTAAAAGTCTGGGGAAAGCGAACTTTGCGTTTTTCTGACCACTTTAACTCAAAAGCATGCAAGCTGTCTGATGTTTCCTCGATAAGGTCTATTTCCTGTTGTTGTGTTGTACGCCAGAAATACAATTTTGCCCCAGTTTTTTGGTATTCGTGGTATTTCTTACGCTCTGAAATGAAGAAATTTTCCCACAGTGATCCTACATCCGTCCGGTTATTTAATTGCCCGAAATTATTGATTACTGCATTCCTTATCCCAACATCATAAAAATAAACTTTCTTTCCTTTTTTGATCTCATTTCGCACATTTCTGCTAAAAGCAGGCACGACGAATACCACATATGCTTTCTCCAGCAATTGGATATATTTTTCTATTGTGCTATTGTCCGCACCAACCAATTGTCCAAGTTCCTGATAGGAGACCTCACTTCCAACCTGTAAAGCCAGGGCCTTGACCAGTTTCTCCAACAATGCGGGTTTCTTTACCTGCTCCAGTATTAGCAGATCCCTGTAAAGATAACTTTCAGCCAATAGCTTCAGCAATTCAATTTCCTCTCCGGGTTTTACTACTATTTCAGGATAATACCCAAATAGTAAACGCTGGTCTAGCAGCCGTCTTTCTTCTAATAATCCATGGTGTTTACACATCTCCGAAAAGCTGAGGGGGAAAAGCATAAACTCATATTTCCTTCCGGTAAGTGGTTCGTTGACACTGTTTGCGAGTTCGAATGCGGAGGAACCGGATGCAAGGATCTGTATTCCTTTCAACTGATCAGTGATGATTTTGAGTGTCAACCCTATTTCTGGAATCCGTTGAGCCTCGTCAATAAATACGATTTTATTTTCGCCGATCAGAGCCTTAAGTTTTGTAGAAGTTGTGTTTGATAATAGCTCTCTGGTATCCGACTCATCTCCGGTAAAGTAGATCCATGATTGGCCAATTTCTTCCAATACCGTTTCTATCAACGTTGATTTCCCTGCTTGACGTGGCCCGAACAATAAGATCGCTTTTCCTTTAAACAAGCGACTTTTAATAGTGTCTTCCAAGTATCGTTTGATCTGCATTTCCAATTAAATTTTCGCCATCGGCTTTAAAAATTCCCAGAGTAATCCAGAAATAAAATCTAAAATTACCATAATATTATTAGATTCAAACCAAAAAATATTATGTTAATTCTTGATTCTAATCGAAAATTACTATGCAGAAAACCCTGACAACCTTTAGAATCATGAAGGCTGAATAATAAATAATGAAGTACAAACAATTAGCATTGAGGCAGTTTAAATCCGTAGTAGATTTTCTAATGCATAATTAGGGTTTAAGGAAAGGTGGTCAGTTCAGGATCAGACCAC
>CBFHWO010000031.1:0-43900 GCA_965659625.1 uncultured Algoriphagus sp.
ACTTTGGGGGATTGGGAGTTGCTGTGGCTGATTCACCAAGCGGACCATTTAAAGATCATATCGGTGAGCCTTTGCTTTCGGAATTTTATAACGATGCGCAACCCATTGACCAGTTCGTTTTCAAAGACACCGACGGCACCTACTATATGCTTTACGGTGGCTGGAGTCATTGCAACATTGGTAAGTTAAACGAGGATTTCACCGGATTCGAGCCTTGGGAAGATGGAGAGATTTTTCATGAAATCACCCCAGAAGGCTATGTAGAAGGCCCTTTTGTATTTATCAGAAACGGAAAATACTACTTTATGTGGTCAGAAGGCGGCTGGACAAATGATAGTTACAAAGTGGCCTATGCCATGTCCGACAATATCAATGGCCCATGGGACAGAATCGGAACAATCTTAGAGTCCGACACCACAGTTGCAACTGGAGCTGGTCACAATTCTGTCATTCAAAAGCCGGGTAGCGATGATTGGTACATGGTCTACCATCGCAGACCTATTCCAAATGAAGGCAGAGATCATCGCGTCACGGCAATAGACGTGATGGAATTCAATGAAGACGGAACAATCAAGCCGATCAAAATGACTTTCGAGGGTGTGGAAGCAAATCCCATCGATTAAATCCTTGATTTGAAGAGATTTGAAAGCCTTGGAATAGACAGAAGGAAAGTAAAATAAGAAATTATTTATTTTACTTTAATCCATAAAAGTAAAATATAAAGGATTATATTTGGGTATGCCACGCATAGAAAAATTTGAATCCGGACATTTTGAAACTACTTTCCAGTACAAATATTTTGTACCAAACAAAGTAGATGTGGATTGGTTTTGGGATTCTCCATTACTCAATAAGCTTCTGGAAAAAGCCGCAATAAAGCTGGGAGAACTGAATTCCTATGCACGCATGGTGCCGAATATTGATTTGTTTATTCAACTTCATGTGGCCAAGGAAGCCGTTGTTTCCAGCAAAATCGAGGGCACGCAGACACGAATAGAGGAAGCGCTATTGCCCATCGAAGACATACAGCCGGAGCGTAGAGATGATTGGCAGGAAGTGAATAATTACATCAATGCGCTCAATGCTGCCATCTCCCAGCTAGAGCGCTTACCCCTTTCGTCCAGATTACTTCGTAATGCCCATGAGCTATTGATGCAAGGTGTTCGGGGAGAAAACAAGCAGCCTGGGGAATTTCGCCAAAGCCAAAATTGGATCGGAGGAAGTTCCTTGGCAGATGCTGTATTTATTCCACCACAGCATCAATTGATTCCTGAGCTCATGAGTGATCTGGAGCAATTTCTCCACAACGAAGAAGTTTTCGTCCCAGATCTGATTAAGATCGCCATTGCGCATTATCAATTTGAAACCATACATCCATTTTTGGATGGAAATGGGCGAGTAGGGAGATTATTGATTACTTTATTTCTGGTCAGCAAAGGCATTTTAGACAAGCCACTACTGTATTTATCCATGTTTTTTGAGAAAAACAGAAGTTTATACTACGATAAGCTTTCTGCCGTGAGAACAAAGAATGACCTACTAAACTGGGTTAGCTTTTTCCTGATCGGCATCGAAGAGACCGCATCAAAAGCTGTCAGTACGCTATCACATGTGTTGCTGCTGAAAAAGCAAAAGGAACAAATGATCGATGAGGAATTTGGCCGCAGAAGCTCCAGCGCAAAAGTATTGTTGAACGGGCTTTTCCATGAGCCAACCATTACTGTTGAAAAAGCGGCTGCATTGACAGGATTAAGCTTCAAGGCAGCCAATGATTTGGTGCAATTAATGCGAGAAAAAGGAATTCTTACCGAGCAAACCGGCCAATCCAGAAATAGGATCTTTGTATTTGAAGAGTATTTGAAAGCCTTCGAGTATGGAGAATGAAAGTAAAATAAGAATAAATTTATTTTACTTTCATAAGAAAAGGTAAAATAAAACTCCGATATCCATGAGATCTCGGGGTTTTTGTTTGTAAAAGTCTTGATACTTATGTCTTACTTCTAGCTACTAAAAAACAACCTTCACTTCCTTCTTCTCTCCATCTCGCTCATAGCCCACCGTGGCTTCATCACCTTTCTGAAAAGCACTTAAAGCACGCATGTAACTCATCATATCCACGATTGTAGAGTCGCCCATTTGCACGACCACGTCACCTTTCATCAGTCCAGCTGCCTGAGCAGGTTTGTCCTCAGATACCCCATCGATGCGCATGCCTTTTCCGTCATAAAGGTAATCCGGAACAACACCGAGGGAAACTGTAAATCTTGGGGAATCTCCATTGCTGTCTTTCGTCTTCGTAAAAGCTAGCTTCGGCTCAGCTTCCAATTGATCCACCAAGCGATCTATATATTTTACAACGAGTAATAAGCCATCGTAATTGATCAAATCCGAATCATCGGAAGGCTTGTGGTATTCCTCATGCTGTCCAGTGAAAAAATGCAGTACCGGAAGATCCTGGAGATAAAAAGAAGTGTGATCCGATGGTCCAACTCCTGATTCAGAAGTGACCAATTTTAAACCATCCTCATTTGCCAAATCCAAGGCAGGAACGAAACTCGGACTGGTTCCCACACCATTGATCGCAAGCGTCTTTTCATCATTCAATCGACCAACCATATCCATGTTGATCATATAATTGATTTGAGAAAGATCGATGGTTGGGTTTTTCACGAAATAATTGGAACCCCAAAGACCATTTTCCTCACCTGAGAAAGCAATAAACATAAAGTTACTCTTGTGCTCTTCATGCTTCAATATTCTCGCTAAAGTCACCAAAGCAGCCGTTCCGCTGGCATTGTCATCTGCCCCGTTGTGGATCGCCGAATCGCCACGATGTAAGGATCCACTTCCTCCCATTCCCAAGTGATCAAAGTGCGCTCCAATCACGATAGTATTTTCAGATTTGTTGTCAATAAAGCCAATCACGTTCCTTCCTGTCACACCTTCACCTTCAGTTCCGATTACGGCTTCTTCGTGCGGGTTTGTTGGTTTTGAAACGGTAAATGGTTGAAAAAAATCTTCAGTCCCCATTGCTTCCAAGCCTATCTTTTTGAATTGCTCAGCTAAATACTCAGCGGCTTTCTCCTCACCTTCTGTTCCTATCGCTCTACCTCCTAACTCATCAGCAGCCAAATATGACACATCTTTTTTCAAACCTTCTTTTAGATGAATGTCAGTGGGCATCTGATTACAACCAAAAGTTAGTAGTGATCCAAAGAGAATGACAATACCATGATTCGATTTTACTTTCATCCTTATTTTATATTTTGGTCAAAGATAAGAATCATAATCCTTAGCCAGCTAATCAAAATCTGACTCATCATGAAGCGATTAATTTTCTCTTTGTTGGTTTTTAAATTTGTTTTTCTGATTAAGAACGCAATCATAACTTTTACACCGAAAGCGAGAGGAAATCCATTTTCTATCTATGATCAACTTGGCCCGTACCAGCTTTATTAGATTGATCAATAATGGCACATTCGATACATTTTCAGTTTTTTCTAACAATGGAAAGTAACTAGTGTTTTTCAACAACGGGAAACAATGGAGGAATTTAAGATCTTATTTATTTTGCAACAGAGTATATTGACAACTATTTATTTTTCAAATAATAAAAACCTCCGACATAAAATTTCGTATTTTTTCTTCATGAAGAATTAGTTACTTTTCTATGCATTTTCTTTAGGCTTTGAAATATATTCCTCAATTGCCATTTAGGTAAAAAAAAAATCAATTTAACCCACTTAAATCAGTACTATGAAATCACGCTACTTATTTTTGATCGCAGCTTTTGGATTAATTATCTACCAATCCTGTACAAGTTCCAAAAAGACTGCAGCCCCTTCTTTATCCGCAGTTTCCTATGAAAAGGACATCAAGCCCATCATGATCGCCAGTTGTACCCCTTGTCATTTTCCGGATGAGGGAAAGAAAAAATATCTCGATACCTACAATTCTGTCGCAACTAATATTGATGATATCATAACTAAGGTGAAATTGCCACAGGATGAAAAAGGTTTCATGCCCTTCCAACTTAAAAAACCCGCTTTGACAGTGGAACAAATCGCACTTTTAGAAACCTGGAAACAAAGTGGAATGGTTGAAAAGTAAAATTTCTCTCAAATCACTGATGACCGTCTTCAAAAGAGACGGTTATTTTTTTGCCTAATCTTACCGAAAACACAAACTCTCTAGTTAAATGCCAATTCAAAATAAACCCATAATTACCATAAGTGTTCTATCAACTTTTGACTTTGTAATCCTATTTCCCTAATTTCTAATCTCGATTCGCCCAAAATCGCCTTTTTAATAATTTAAAAATTACTGAATAGTCCTCATTCATTCTTTTTATTGATATCATGAAATACTACAAGCAATTGATTTTACCCTTAATAGTCACTCTTACCTTGGGTTTTTTGAAGATCTACTTGGGCCCACAATCAATAGATTGGGAAGGATGGATGGCCTTTTTACCTCATTTAAATACCGTTTTGATAATCTTTGGATTTACCTGGTGTTTATTAGTAACGATGCAGATTGTCAAATCCATGTTTCTTAAACAATATGATATTTCGAAGGAGGATAATTTGCGCGCTAGGAAGGTCTATACTCAGATCAATATTTTAGTGAAAATCGCAAATTTTATCATCATCCTATTTTCGATAGGTCTGATCCTCTTGTCTTTCGAAGCTGTTAGAAAAGTTGGCGTTGGTTTTTTTGCCTCAGCAGGAGTTGCAGGTATTATTATAGGTTTCTCAGCCCAGAAAGCAATAGGAACTTTAATTGCCGGAATACAAATCGCTATCACCCAACCGTTTCGGCTAGAAGATGCTGTGGTGGTGGAAGGAGAATGGGGATGGATAGAGGAAATCAACCTGAATTATATTGTGGTGAGAATCTGGGATCTTCGAAGACTCGTACTACCCACAACCTATTTTCTTGAAAAGCCATTCCAAAACTGGACCCGAACATCCGGAGACTTATTAGGTTCCGTTTTTTTATACACAGATTATACAATACCATTTGATGAATTGAGAAAAGAACTGGATAGAATTCTGGAGACTACTGATCTATGGGATAAGAAAGTGAAAGTGCTTCAAGTAAGTGATTCAAAAGAGCATACCGTAGAAACTAGAATTTTGGTGAGTGCCCGCAATTCGCCTATAGCATGGGACCTTAGAGTGTATGTTCGTGAAAAAATGATAGAATTTATACAGAAAAATTATCCGGAATGTCTTCCAAAGACCCGGGTAGTAATGGAAAAACCCATTTAAAATTAGCATTGATGAGGAGAGGCACCAGAACTGCCATGTAGTTTACCGAACTAAATAAAAATAATAGCTAGAATGTGATTTTTTAATGGACTTTTCGAATCATTGGGAAAAGTAACACAAATGCAAGCTAAACAACCTGATAGATCAGCGGAATTTATTGAGCTTCTCCAAGAAAACAAGGGGATTCTCTATAAAGTAGCACGCACCTATTGCTTTTCTGAAGAGGAGCGAAAAGATCTGATTCAGGAAATTTCACTTCAGGTATGGCGGTCATTTACACATTATGATCCAACGTTAAAGTTCTCTACCTGGCTATACCGCATAGCATTGAACGTAGCCATTTCCAACCTAAGAAAAGAAAGCAAACGAAGGGAAATTAATAATCCTTTCAGTGAAGAAATGGTAGAGTTTAAAATCCAAGATGAGGATCAAAAAAATGAGCATATCGCACAATTATATGCTGTGATTTCAGAATTAAAAGCATTTGACAGAGCTTTAATGCTACTTTATTTGGAAGAAAATTCCTATCAGGAAATAGCTGAAATCATGGGGATTTCTAATTCTAATGTGGCCACAAAACTCAGTAGACTCAAAAAAATTATCAAGGAAAAATTTCAAAAACTAAACCAATACTAAGATGGAAGATCAAGAATTAATCGGTCTATGGAAAAGGCAGGAGACAAAAATTGACCAACTCATGTCACTAAATACTCAGCTTCTAAAAGAGCGGACAAGCGAAAAAATGAGGAAGGCTTTTTTCGGTATTAAAGCCGAAAAAGTTACCGGAATTATTTTTGGAATACTTTACATTTTCTTTCTAGGTACCCTATTGGCAATCGGACTAAAAGCAACTTCATTCCGGCTTGATTTCTTTCATGTTTCAGTTGGAGTGATCTTCCTTGTCAATATCAAAGTGTTCGCGGATTACATCAAACACCTAGTTATGGCCAATCAAATCGAATTCGATGGTTCAGTTACCAAAATCCAAAAGCAATTGCTTGACTTGCAAGTTTCTTTAATTAAGACTTTTCGAATAGTGGTGATTCAAATTCCATTCTATACCACCTTTCATTTAAGTGTCAATTGGTTTCCAAGTCAAGCTTCTGAACCATGGATAGTTGTCCAACTTTTAATCACTGGTATTTTCACTGTAGCATCAATCTGGATTTTTGTGAACTTCAAACCTCAAAATGCTCACAAAAAATGGGTGAAATGGATGATTTCAAGTTCTGGAGGAACTCAAGTTGAAAGAGCTTTAGAGCAATTAAAAGAATTGGAAACCTTTAAAGAAAAGTAATACTAAAGGAATCTATTGGAATGGTTTGGCCCCCATAGAGTGCTTTACTTTTTCCAACCTTACAGTGAGCCATAAAATCCAAAAAGGAGACTTAAAAGAAGAAAACTCAAAGAATTGTCGATCTCAGAAAAATCCTCTGATCTCTTAATACCTAAAGCATGGAATCACTCTGCCTCTTTGATTTCTATTCTTAGGATCTCCCCACAAAAAAGTATACCTAATGGAAATTTCATGAGCTCCACCACTATTTTTTAAACCAAGCTTTGAAGCTGTTACATCATAGGAATACCCAATATCTAAACCGCTTTCAAGAGATACTCCTACTAATCCAATTATTGCTTCATTGTTTGGAAGTGAGTTTTTGGTTGGTAAGCCTCTATACCAAATCCCTAGAACTAGCGGCTCTAAGTAAAGTTGAGCTCCTAAATCCAATTGGCTAAATGGATCTTGCTGCTTATAATTAAACGCAAAAGATACTGATCTTTCAGAATAGGCATGAGTAAAAAAGTCTCTTCCTCCATTTCCTAGATCAAACTTCACCCCACCTTGAGCTGAAAGCTTCATAGGGAGTTTAGAGATTTGTCCCTCCACAAAAGACCTATTAGGCTCGGATAAATGATGCGCAGAAACCCCAAACCAATATTTATCATTATAAATCAATCCTCCTACAGCATAGTCCATAAAACTGTATTTCGAATCAAGAGGAACTCCATTAAGCTCATCTGTGATACCGCCGACTGTACCATTAATAATATCGATCTGACTCCCAAAGACTAGGTCGGAGAAAAATGCATTTCTCTGCATGTAACTAACTTGCCCGCCAACTCTAAAAAACAAATCTTCACTGATTTGTAAACGATAGGCATAGGAAAGACCAATTTCATTTGTAGAAAGTTGAGCCATGCTTTCTTGGCTTCCGTTAAAAATCAATCCAATTCCTGAATTGTAATCATATATATAATGGTCGATATAAGCGGAGTAGGAATTAAAACTTTGATCCAGTCCTGGCCATTGATTTCTGTAATTAACGCCTATTCGAGTCAGTTCACTTGCTCCTGTTAAGGCAGGATTTAAATAAAGAGGGGCGGCATAAAATTGAGAAAACTGAGTATCCTGAGCATAGGTCTCTAATGAAGCTTTTGTAAAAGCCGAAAAAAACATAAATATGCCTAATACTTTCCTCAACATAATCTTCTTCACTTTTCGGAACGCCCAATTTACTTAAGGTGAAACGAAAATTTGCGAATTTAACATTAAATGTAGGTTGTGAAACTACTAGGGCTTATGATTGAGGGTAACAATCTTGGTGGGTTCCAAACCATCTTGACATAACACAATTTTTTTGTGTTTCTAAGTCAATTAGGAACCTCCAATCTCAATAATTATACCAGAGAAATTTAATATTGAAAAAAATAATTGATTAAATATCCAAAATCACTTGATGACGTAAAAGATCCTGAAATTCTTCTCTTTTTCTGATTAATTGAGCCTTTCCTTGCCAAACCAAAACTTCAGCCGGTTTTAGCCTGGAGTTGTAATTTGATGACATGCTAAATCCATATGCACCGGCATTCTTAAAGACAAGCAAATCTCCTTTGCTTACTTTACCCATCTTTCTATTTTTCGCCAAAGTATCCGTCTCACAGATATAGCCAACCACATTGTAAGTTTCTAGTTGACCTCCAAGATTGTTAAGATTATAAACATCATGATACGCATCGTACATCATGGGCCTGATCAGATGGTTTAACCCTGTATCCACTCCAACAAAAGTAAGCTGAGGCGTTTTCTTGACCACATTTGATTCTACGATTAGATAACCTGACTCACTTACTAAAAATTTTCCTGGCTCTATCCAAAGTTCTAGCTCACGCCCATAGTTTTCAGAGAATTGTTTGAATGCTTCAGATACTATTCTACCTACTTCATGGATATCAGTAAAAGGATCTCCTTCTTTATAAGCCACTTTGAAACCACCGCCAAAATCCAAGAAACCAAGATCAGGGAAATTCATAGCCGCTTCAAATAGCACATTCCCTCCGCGCAAAAAGATCTCTGCATCTAAAATATCCGAACCAGTATGAATGTGAAGCCCCACTATTTTTAGCTCATACTTTTTTACAACACCCAAAATCTCTGGAAGCTGCTCAATAGAAATCCCGAATTTACTTTGAATATGCCCGGTAGAAATCTTTTCATTTCCACCAGCCATGATATGAGGATTGATTCGGATACAAGCTGGAATGGAATTTCCATACATTGCTCCAAATTCTTCCATTAAGGAAATACTGTCAAGGTTTACTATAACCCCTAATTTCACAGCCTCCTGTACTTCACGGAAATTCACGCCACTTGGGGTATACATGATTTCTCTTGCAGAAAAACCTGCTTCCATACAGATCTTGATTTCCTCGATTGATACCGCATCAACCTCTCCTCCAGCCCTTTTCACCAATTTCAAGATGTTGATATTCGTTAGTGCTTTGGTAGCGTATTTGATTTTCAAAGGAACCGAAAACGCCATTTTTAGAGTTTGGATTTGGGATGTGATTTTCTCCCCGTCATACACATAGACTGGAGTACCAAATTCATTTGCAATAGACTCCAAGGAAACTCCTTGAATAGAAATAGGGTTTTGAGATGCTGGCATGTTCTGAAATTTGCGCCCAAAGATAGCCAAATAACAAAAAAAGGAGGCATAAGCCTCCCTAAAATGTAATTAAGAAATCATACCCAAATAACGGAATCAAAATTCACTTTGTTCGCAAAAAAGAGAACTCAACCTCTGAGATTGCCAGTTAAATATTGTTAAGCTATTCAACACGCCTGATAATCAGTCTAAATTTGTAGAATGTCTAAAGGAAACATTATTCTTATCGTTGTCTTGATGTCCCTGGCCAGCTTTGGTCTAATGGGCTTTCAATACTATTGGGTAAGAAATGCCGTGCGGATAAATAGAGAACGTTTTGATCAAAACGTTTATATGGCTTTGTCCGGGACTGTGGAGCAACTGGAAAAAGGAGAAACTTCCGATATATTGTTAAGCTCTTTGATGCAGGATTCTGTTTTTCAGGAATCCTTATTCGAAAAAATCGAGCCTATCACTTTTCCTCCAGTTCAACAAAGGTCTGTCTACAGAAATCGCCCTTCCATTGTAGACACCATGCTCACAGATAAAGCTCCTGAAGTAAGCCCGACGTTCAGAAGAATACTAGAATCCAGAGGTTTTGATATGAATGCTTTGAAAGAGCTGGAAATGTTTTTTGCCTATATGACTCCTGAACTTGCCTCAAGTTTATTTACTCCAGATGAAATGGCGATTCTATTAGAAGAGAAAGAAAGGCAATTGAGCTACCTCAGCCAAGTCGAGTCATCTCCAGATAGGCCAAATCGAAGAGCAACTCCAATCCCGGAAGTGACGACAGAAATCAATATTTCCGATGACATTCTTGATAAAATCCGAAGGGCTAATTTCAAAATTGACATGATTGAAAGAACCTGGAATGATCTTGCAGCAGGTCAAAAAGCCATTCTGGAAAGATTAGACACACTTCAGGTTCGTGAATTGGTTAGAAATCATTTGTTGGAACGAGGGATTGGAGAATCCTTTGAATTAGGGTTAATGAAAGACAATGGTGAAGTTTTGCCATTAGGAACTGTTACAAATCAAAAAACGCTTCTTGAAAACGGTACCAAAGCCAAGCTATTTCCAAATGACATTTTAGGTAAAGATAATTTTCTATACATCTTCTTTCCAGAGAAAAACTACTATGTGATCCGCCAGGTTTGGGTTCCGATTTCCAGCTCGATCGTTTTCATCGGAGTCATTATTTTCTGTTTTATCTATGCGATAAAAGTCATCATTCGTCAGAAAGCACTTTCAGATACCAAGAATGATTTCATCAACAACATGACCCATGAGTTCAAAACTCCGTTAGCAACAGTAAGTCTAGCGGTGGAAGCACTACAAGATCCTGAGTTGTCTTCTCAAGACACATTTCGAAAACGGTATTTGGGGATCATTAAAGATGAAAACAAACGACTGACAGTCCAAGTAGAAAAGGTTCTTCAAGCTGCCGCTCTTGATAAGCAAGACTTCAAACTGAAAATAGAATCTTTAAATCTGAGTGAATTATTGGAATCAAATATGCAGCATATCAGTCTTCAAGTTGAAAAAAAGGGAGGAACGTTAGTCTTCAAGGATAGACTAAAAGATCCTTTTATTGAAGGAGATGCATTCCATCTCACTCATATTTTCAATAATATGCTCGACAATGCCCTGAAGTACACTCCATATACTCCAATTATTACAGTGGAGGCTTTGGAAGATTCTGATCAAATCATAGTAAAGATTCAAGACAATGGAATAGGGATGACTAAAGATGCCCAAAAGAAAATATTTGATAAATTTTATAGAGTTCCTACCGGAAACGTTCACGATGTGAAAGGTTTTGGTTTAGGATTATCTTATGTAAAAACCATGCTTGAAGCACATCAAGGAGGCATTCAAGTAGAAAGTGAAGTTGGAAAGGGAACAACATTCACCATAAACTTACCTAAAAAGCAATGAGCAAAGCGAAACTACTTGTCGTCGAAGACGATCCAAACTTAGGGGATATTCTGAAAGAATACCTGGAGATGAAAGGATATGAACCCACTCTTTGTAGAGATGGGGAAGAAGGCTGGAACAAATTCAAAAAGGACAAATACGACCTCTGTCTTTTGGATATCATGATGCCCAAAAAAGATGGCTTCACATTGGCCAAAGAAATAAAGAAAGTTCAGGAAGATCTTCCAGTACTTTTCTTAACCGCCAAAAATCAGAAAGATGATATCATTGAAGGTTTGAAAATCGGAGCAGATGATTATATCACCAAGCCCTTCAGCATGGAAGAATTGCTTCTTAGAGTGAATGCAATTTTAAAAAGAACACAAAAGAGTACTGAAATCAGTCCTTTGAAAATTTATAGGTTTGGTGGTTTTGTACTTCACTATGACGAGCAATACTTAGAAGGCCCTAAAGGAAAACACAAGCTTACTTCGAAAGAAAATGAATTGATCCGGCTTTTAGCATCTGAAATCAACAATCTGGTAAACAGAAGTCATGCCTTGAAGCAAATCTGGGGAGATGACAGCTACTTCAATGCTCGAAGCATGGATGTTTATTTAAGTAAAATCAGAAAGCTATTGAAGGATGACCCAAAAGTCCAGATCATAACTGTCCATGGGGAAGGGTTTAAAATGATTGTAAGCGAAGATTAAAACAAGAAAGGCGATGAATCCATCGCCTTTCTTGTTTATAAAATTTAGATCAAACTTGCTCCAATTCCATTTCCTTCCGGAAAAGTCACTTTTTCAGGAGTAATGATCACTCCTCGTGCTGGATCTTTTGACAAAAGCATGGCGCCATCCATGTCTACATAATCTAATAATGGTGCGATATGCGCAATAGCTGTGATCCCAATAGAGGATTCTGTCATACAGCCAACCATGGTTTTCATTCCCAAAGACTTTGCCTCATGAATCATTCTAAGCCCGGGAGTAATTCCTCCGGCTTTTACCAATTTGACATTGATTCCATGAAATAAACCATGACACTTTTTCACATCGCTTTCTACAATGCAACTTTCGTCCGCCATTACTGGCAACTTTGAATAGTTGAAAACCTCCTTCATCCCTTCCAGATCGTCTTTGCCCAAAGGCTGCTCCATAAATTCTACTCCGAGCTTTTTAAGTTCTCCAGAATAGGCTATCGCCTGATCAGCAGTCCAAGCACAATTCGCATCAATTCGAAAAATGGCATCTGTATGCTTTCTAAGTTCTCTTATAATCGCAAGATCTTCCGAAGTCCCCAATTTGATTTTATAAATTGGCCAATGAACTTCTTTCATTTTGGAAACCATCTTTGGAACTGTATCTATTCCAATGGTAAAATTGGTTGTCGGAATGTCAGCGGGATTCAACTTCAAAAATTCGTATAATTTTTTTCCCTTTTTCTTGGTAAATAAATCCCAAGCTGCCATATCCAATGCGCATTGGGCAAATGGATTGTTTTTGAAATTCATTCTTCCAAGCTCCCAAAGATTTTCTGGAGTGGCCCAATCCTCCTTCTCAACAACTTCTTTAAAATTATCGAGTGTCTCACTCATATTTTCGACAGTCATTCCATAAAAGGGATTTGTAGTCGACTCTCCAAGGCCAATTATTCC
Source organism: uncultured Algoriphagus sp. (assembly GCA_965659625.1). Taxonomy (GTDB): domain Bacteria; phylum Bacteroidota; class Bacteroidia; order Cytophagales; family Cyclobacteriaceae; genus Algoriphagus. The sequence continues at coordinate 12,780 of CBFHWO010000031.1, forward strand.
ATTTTCCTCGAGTTTGACAATCAAAGTATCCTGAATATCTCTACTGTGGTGAGCAATGGTAAAGGTATGCTTCAACGGAAGATCTTCGACGAAATAGGATAGCTTCATAGGGTACTAGATTTTTTGAGCTTTAGAAAGGTAGATTTCAAATCACAATGGCTAGTTTTACTTTTCACTTCAAAGTAAATCCAAGCATCATGAGTTATTCAAAGGGCTTTTGTTCCAGCATTCTATTGCTTTTTTTATTTTCCCTAATTGGTTGTAAAACTGCGAATAAAAATGCAACTGAACCACTTTCTATTTCAACTTTAGAGACGGCATTCCAAAATTTTAAAGAACCTGCTATCACACACCGCAGATTTAAGCATGAGGACCTTCAACCTTTGATTCAAAAACATGCCTCTCAATTTAAGGTCACTTCTTTGGGCAACTCAATTGAAGGAAGAAGTATTTCAAGCTTGGACTGGGGAAATGGGGAAACTAAAGTAATGCTTTGGTCACAGATGCATGGGAACGAAAGCACTGCGACTATGTCTTTGTTTGATTTATTCAATTTCCTGGAAGGAAATGGAGATGAATTTGATGAAATCAGGAATACGCTAAAAAACAATCTGAACATCAAGTTTATCCCCATGATCAATCCAGATGGAGCTGAAGCATTCAAAAGAAGGAATAGCCTGGATATTGATTTGAACAGAGATGCAATCTCTCAAATTTCACCCGAAGCTATTATTCTTAAGAAAGCTCGAGATGATTTCGAACCAGAATTTGGTTTTAACCTTCACGACCAGCAAGTTTATTATAATGTGGAAGGCACTCCTCAACAAGCAACTATTTCCGTTTTGGCCCCCGCATATAACAAGGAAACTGACATCAATGAGGTAAGGAAAAGAGCTATGCAGACCATCGTAGGAATGAATGAGGTCTTGCAAAAAGTAGTGCCTGGACAGGTTGGGAAATATGATGATGCATTCGAGCCACGAGCATTTGGAGATAATATCCAAAAGTGGGGAACCAGTACTATTTTGATTGAATCAGGAGGATATTGGGGAGACCCTGATAAGCAATACATCAGACAACTCAATTTCATGATTATACTGGATGCTTTGCATCAGATTGCTACTAGAGGGTATGAAAAATATACCACAGATCAATATTTCGCCATTCCTGATAATGATTCCCAGTTGGCGGATTTAATGATCAATGAAATGCAGGTTAGCGTGGAAGGCAAGAAATATCCAATAGACATGGTGATCAGAAGAAGAGAATCTGAAATTCCAGGGAGTTATTATGTGTCAGGCTCTATCGATGACCTTGGCGATATGCAAGTTTATTTTGCACAGGAAACCTTGGATGCAACCGGACTTGAATTTGTTGAAGGAAAAGTTTATGAAACCACTTTTGAAGATGTTTCTTCGCTAGATGAGACAAAAGCAATGGACTTATTAAAACAAGGATATCTAGCAGTAAAAATAGAAAATGGCGAGTCCAAAGAACTTCATCATTTACCCATTTTAGTGTTAAAAAGTGTCGATACATTTCCCAGTGTTTGGACTACCGGTTCAGCTCCAAACTTCTATTTGGCAAAAGGAGATGAATTAAAATATGCCATTGTAAACGGATATCTGATCGATCTGGAAAATCCAAAAGAACAGTTATTTATGCAACGGATTTATTAAATGTTAAAATTGGAGTTAGCTCTTTTAAAACCCGCATCATGGCGGGTTTTTTGATTATTGAATGTTATTATTCTTACTTTCAATTATTAATTTTTCCGCACTATGAACAAAAACCTATCAGCTATACTCTTTGCGCTGGCTATTGTCATTGCATCCATTGTTTTAGGAAATGCTGTAATGAATAGAAACAGACCTCAGGGAACAATCAGTGTTACCGGGTTAGGTGAAAGTAATTTTACCTCTGACCTGGTAGTTTGGGAGGGGAATTTTACTAGAGAAAGTTTTGATCTGAAATCTGCCTATGCGGATCTGGAAAAAGATAAAAAACTTGTCACAGAATATCTGATATCCAAAGGTATTCCAGCAGAAAAACTCATTTTCAACGCAGTAAACACCAATCCTAAATACCAGCAAAATTACTCTAACGATGGCAGATATTTAGGACAAACTTTTGATGGGTATTCTTTAAATCAATCGCTTCAAATCGAATCTACCGAAGTGGAAAAAGTGGAAAGAATCAGCCGTGAAATCACGGAATTATTAAATCAAGGGATTGCATTTTACTCACAGGCCCCAAGATATTATTACACTGGATTAGAATCCCTAAAGTTGGAAATGATCGCCAAAGCAACAGAAGATGCGACTATTAGAGCAGAGAGAATTGCTGAAAACTCCAAAGGAGATCTTGGCGACTTGATTTCCGCGAACATGGGGATTTTTCAGATTACAGGTCAAAACTCTGGAGAGGATTACTCTTGGGGCGGAACATTCAATACGGCAGATAAAAACAAAACCGCTTCTATTACTATGAAGCTTATCTTTGAAGTAGATTAAGGTGGATAACAAGGAAATAAAAAATACGAAAACTGGGCTTCACCCAAGAAATGCGCATAGAAATCGATATGATTTTCCAAGTTTAATCTTGTCCCAGCCAAGTTTGAAAAAATATGTTGATGAAAATAAATACGGGGATTTAAGTATTGACTTTGCCAATCCCCAAGCAGTTAAAGAACTCAATCGGGCTTTGCTGAAGCATTTTTATAAGATATCCGAATGGGATGTTCCTGAAGGATATCTTTGCCCTCCTATTCCTGGTAGAGCGGATTACATTCATTACTTGGCAGATTTACTCGCCCAAAGTAATGAAGGGAAATTGCCTGATTCCGAAAAAATCAAAGTGCTTGACATAGGTACTGGTGCAAATTGTATTTATCCTCTGCTTGGAAATTCCATCTACAACTGGTCTTTTGTAGGTTCCGAGATTGATGACAAGGCATTGGATGCAGCTCAGCAAAACTTGTATGCAAATCCTCAATTTCGGGGGAAAGTAATTTTACGAATTCAGGAAAATACCAATCAAATCTTAGAGGGCATAATTAAGTCTGATGATGTATTTGACCTTGTCATTTGTAATCCCCCTTTTCACGAATCTCAAGCCGCCGCAGAAGCCGGGAGTCGTAGAAAAGTAAAAAACCTAAAAGGTAAAGTTGGCAAGAAAGTCCAATTAAATTTTGGGGGAGTTAGTAATGAACTTTGGTGCGAAGGCGGAGAACTTGCATTCATTAAAACCATGATCAAAGAGAGCATTGTTTACAAATACAACTGCTATTGGTTTAGTGCCTTAGTTTCGAAAGAAGAACATCTCAAAGAACTCATTATCGCATTAAAACATGCTCGAGTTGCTGATCGAAAAATAATCCCAATGTCCCAAGGGAATAAGCAAAGCAGGTTTATCGCCTGGACATTTCTAAATCCTGAAAAACAGGAAAACTGGAAAAAAAGACGATGGGTATAGAATTTGAAATAGGAATATTCGCCCACTGACCACAGACGACAGTCCACAACAAGTCAGAACTGATTAATTAAAAAAAATTCGGACTTGTAACTAGAAAGATTACTGATTGTGCCTTTGGCACTCTTTTAATTCTTCCATCTTTTAATCCCAGCATTATGCTTCGCTTATGCCGGGCATTTACTGAAAGCACCCTTGGCGCTTAAATATTGAGTTAGCATCAATTTTTAGAAAACACTTCCTTCGCGCCATGGCGCCTTTGCGGGAGATTATTTTCTATTACGCTAATCGATGTAGAAGCTAAAAAAAGGTGGTCTGAACTTAATCAAACCACCTTCTTCTATTTTTTCGATAAGCTCAAAATTCTAAACAAAGTTTAAAATACTTGATACTAGCTACTTGATACTTTTAAAAGAAAATCAAGCATTCAATGTGCTTTCCACAGAAATCTCCATTTTCAAAGCTCTGGAAATCGGACAATTTTCCTCTGCGTGTTTAACCAATTCATCAAATTTCTCTTGAGTAACTTCATCCACTTTTGCTTTTAAAACAAGGTGAGATTTTTTAAGAGTCCCTTCCACAAAAGTAATATTGGAAGTCACCTCCAATTCAGTTGCAGTAAAACCTGCTTCTTGAAGATTAAAGCTCAATTTCATAGCGAAACAACCCGCATGGGCAGCTGCGACTAATTCTTCTGGGTTTGTGCCCACTCCGTCCTCAAAACGTGAACTAGCAGAATATTGAGTTTTATTCAAAACGGTGCTATCTGTAGTCAAATGACCTTTTCCATCTTTTCCATTTCCTTGCCAAACGGCCTTTGCTTTTCTAATCATGGTTTTTTATTTAGGGTTAAAAGTATAGTAATAGTAAGCGATATAAGTCATTCAAAGTTCAGAAAAATTCAATATTTAAAAGGCTTTTTTAGGAGCTAATTTCCTCCAGATTTTTCTTTTCATTTGAAATTTTCGCGGTTTTAAATCCTGCCAATTCCTCAAATACTTCTAGATATTGTTCCGTTACATAATCCCAGTTATATCTCTTAACGAGTCCCTTCCTTGCTGTTGATCGGAAGTACTCCATTCTCTCTTCACTACTTTCTGCTGTTTCAACAATATCTTTTACAGAATCGATTGACTTCTTAAAATACCATCCATGTTTCCCTTCCTGAAGCATTTCTTGATTGAATGGGGTATCTAAAGCCAAAATAGCACAGCCATAACCCAAAGCTTTCAGCATGGCAGGGTTAGTTCCACCATATTCATGTCCATGGAAATAAGCATAACAATGCGAATACCATGCGCCCAACTCATGTGGATCGGTCACATATCCTAAAAACAACAAGCGTTCATCTTCCAGATTTTTGAGAACTGTCGCGTATTCATTCATAAACGGCACATCTCCCACGATCACCAGTTTCTTTTTTGAATCCGACTTCAAAAACCCTTTGATGATCAGATCCGCATTATTATCCGGAACAAGCCTCCCCACTATCAGGAAATAATCCAGTGGATCAATTCCCCACTTAACTATCGGATCAATTTCAACATCTTCTTTAATGGCCGCTCCATAGGCAATCACCTGAGAGTCGGCATCAAACAGTTCTTTATAAACCCGCTGCATTTCATCCGAGTCGTTGATGATCCGATCAAAGTATTTGGTAGCCAAGCGGGAAGCCCAGAGGAAATATCTAGAGCCAATCCCTTTCCATTTTGGGCGAAGCCACTCTAATCCATCGACATTGATGACAGATTTTTTTCTGAAAAACCTAGAAACCCAACCAATCGGTCCATTTCCACTGTTTACCACAAAAATCACATCCACATCTGAAAAACAGGCATGGATCATGGAGAAAAATGTGTGTGAAAGCTGGGTACCAATTTTCGACTCTACAGCCCCCATGTAAATGCATTCTATACCATTGACATAGCGGGGTTTTTCTTTAAAAAGTGACTTATGATTATAAACTCTCACATGAACTCCTTTGGCAACTAACCTCTCGCCGAGTTCTTTGACCATGGTATCATATCCACCATAGACATAAGGATAGCCTTTGGCACCCATAATGGCAACTTTCAGTTTCCGTTTATTTGTCGCCATAGATGGTTTTTGATTTTATTGCTAAACTGTTCAAAACTGTACTCACGTAAAACTTTTTCTCTTCCTTCTTCTCCCATTCTTTTTCGAGTGACCTCACTTTGAATTAACTTCTCCAAAGCTTCTTTTCCGTTTTCGACATCTCCGATCGGGATCAAAAATCCGGTCGCTCCCTCCGTCACCATTTCTTCCGCTCCTCCGGACCTTGTGGCAATTACTGGCAATCCTGATGCCATCGCCTCCAAAATTACTGTAGGAAATGAATCTGGCAAAATCGATGGAAGAACAAATATATCAGACGCTGACAAAATAGTTGGTACATCTTTTCGAAAACCTAAGTCTGTCACATTTCCTGATAGAACGCTATCTTCAATTACGACTTTAATTTCCTCATGGATGGATTCATACCCAACAAATGGATCTCCAACCATCAAAAAATGACATTGTGGATAAGTCTTCAATATCCTTTTGGCAATCTCCAAAAAAAAGAGCTGACCTTTCCCCGGATTGATCCTTCCGATCATTGTGATGACTAACTTATCCACAGGAATTCCAAGGCTCTCTTTTGCATCAGGAAAAGGCATTAAATACTCTTTATAGGGAATCCCATTGTGGATAACTTCAGGTTTTGCAATTTTTAGCATTGGATTCCAATGTCTTTTCACTGCTTCAGAAACCACAATTGGGCTAGGAGTATTCTTATCCAACATAGCACATAGAAGCTTTACGAGGGGTTTCGGCCCAACAACGATTTCATGGATATGCCAAATATGAGGTATCCTGTTTTTCTTTGCCCAATACGAACCAACTATCACTGCCAAAGTATTTGAGTATACCAATTCAAATTTAAACTCCTCATGAAGTTTGGTCAAAAACTTATAGGCTTTTAGTTTCTTTTTAAACCTGTTGATAAGTCCATTTAGATTCACATATTTTCTCCTTAGAATCCCTAGGTTTTGGACCTTTACTATAAAACCGTCTTGTATTAGTAAGTCGGTTAGTGGGCCATTCCCAGTCATTACAACCACAGGATTGAATCCCTGATCCCGATATATTCTGAGGACCTGATGAATAATTTTTCCTGAGCCATAGAGCTCCGAACTAGTTTGAAGAAAAAGTACATTCCTTTCCTTATTCATCCTTTCTCAAATAAATACCTATCACTCCACTTTTGTTGAAAAGAGAGGATACTGATTCAAATAGAAATGCAAAAGGAGACAATAGTACGATTCCGAGCATCAAGCCAAACGTCTTCTCCTTTTTTAAACTCAAAATCAAATGCTTTCTATAGCCAAAAAGACTAAACAAGGATTGAAGCATTCCTAACACACCTAAATGGATAGAATAAGGCTTTGCTCCAACTTTTTTGTAACCCAAGCCCTGAAATTGGTTTAAAAGCCCAACTTCTGTCCAGTGTGTCAAATGCTTGGGAATATCCCAATGAAGCCAATTTCTTCCTGCAATCTTCGCTTGCCAGGAATCTGCTCTTGGCACTTCAATGTATAATAATCCATCTTTCGATAAATTGGATTTTATCAACTCATTTATTAAGTAAACTGGCTCTGGCAAATGTTCCAACACATGATTCAAACTGATTAAATCAAATTTTTCATTTTTGATTTGTCCCTCAGAATAAAACTCTTGAATCACATCGACATGATACTTATCCACAGCGAAATTTGCCCGATCTTTCGCAGTTTCTATACCTATGCCATTCCAACCTGTTGTTTTTGCTTCAGCTAAGAACTGACCTTTTCCACATCCAAAATCCAATAATTCCTTATTTGAATTGCCTAAGATGCTAGCTGCCCGGTTTAAAACTCCTCTTGCCTCTCTAAAAATTATCTTTTCGAAAATAGATTGTCTATTATCCACCACTGCATACACTTCATCTTCATATAATGCGTCGACATCCAACTCATTGGGAATATAAGTCCACCATGTTTGGCAATTCTGACATGGAATGATTGAGAATTCCTCCTTGATGCCGGTGGGTTCAACTTTGCAGACTGGACATGCAATTTGCCTCATATTCTTGGAGCAGCATTCAAGATCAAATGCTGAAAAGCTTCTATAAATTTTTGAGGGGAAAAATTTTTGCTTTGCAAGTGCCCTTTTTGAATTAGAACATCTCGCATCGCTTTATCCCGGTCCAAAAGTACCATTTTTTCCACCAAATCAGTTAATTCGCCTGTTTTGAAAACCAATCCGGCACTTCCCCCCACCTCAACTAATGCCGGTTGATCCGAATGAATCACAGGAATTCCAAACCCCATCGCTTCGAGCACCGGAATTCCAAAACCTTCATTTTCTGAAGGAAATACGTATGCAAATGCATTTTCATATAAGCTCCGAATCTGAGCATCCGTTATGTATCCCGGTAGTATCACTTTTTCCTCCAATCCATTTTCAGAAACCATTTTTTGAATCAATGGGAAATCATTCATTTGATCACTCTGACCTTGTCCCCCTGCCAAAACCAATTTGAATTCATTGTTCTGCTTTTCCAAAAACTGCTTAAATGCCTCCAACAGAAATGGTAAATTCTTTCTTTTATCAAAGGTGCCTATATGGAGAAAATATGGAGATTGATTTAAGTGATTCTTTTCTATCAAGCTCGTATCTCTCTTTTCAGTTAAATCTTTCGGGCTTTGGTAGACTACTTCAATTGGGAAATTATCTCCTAAATGTTCCTTTAAGGCACTTTTTGAATAATTTGTGGTGGTGATGATGAGAGAGTCTTCTTTCAACCCCTCCTTAATCAAGTTCAAAAAGTACGTTCTCCACCAGCGAGGATAATTCTGTGGCATTTGCCAGAAAAAAGCGTCATGAAGTACGGTCATTCTTCGGCAAGAAAGCGAGGCGGCAGGAGAGACAAAATCAGGACATATCAACACATCTGGTTGATGTTTTTTAACCAAGTCCGGAAGCTGAAATTCTTTCCATCGGAAATAATCCAAATGGTAATTTAGCCGCTGAAATTTTGAGGAAGGGTTTTTAAATGTTTCGTCTGCAGCCTGCTTTTCAGGATCATGGGAAAAAATCCATTCAATTTCAGGGTGTGGATACGTCTTGACAGCTTTCGCCAGTTCCATCATGTAGGTTTTAATACCTGTGGTGGCCACATTGAGATATTGAAGGTCAAGAAGTACTTTCAAAGGATTTTAAATTAAGTCTCAAGTATTTTTTAGCAAACTATATCTCATTGAAATGAAAATATATTTCCATTTAATATTCTGGTTCTTTGATTTTCCAGCAACTTTTCGCTTTAAGTTTTACAATTATCTCTAAGTCATCTGCAAAAAGTTTCGTCCAATTTCCCATCCTGGAAAGCAATTTAAACATTAAAAACGGAGGCTTTAAATCATAAGATTTGTAGTGATAAGGATTCACTTCCACTTCAAAATCTGAAGATAGTTCCTTGAAATAGTGCTTTATCTCTTTGGCTGAATATTCTTTCCAATGATGTCCGTAGGTTACTTTGGAGAAAATATCGCTGACCGTAATCCCTATTGATCTAAGTCCCAAAAGATTTTTTAATGCCCTAAAATAACTTGGTAAAGCCAAAGCATTTGGGGTGGAAATATAAATTATCCCTCCCGGTTTCAGCATTTGATAGATCAATTTCCAGAATTTAATGGGATTAAAAGTAATATGCTCCATGATCTCAGTGAATATCACCAAATCATATTTATCTGAAATATCCCGATAGGAAAATAGTCTGGAAATATCATTTTCTATCAGGGCATTTAGTCCAAAACGATCTGCTCGTTCTTTGACAAAATCCAGTTTCCAAAACTCTTCTACATCCATTGCGTCCACTTCAAATGACCTGGAAGCAAGTAGAATTGAGGTATGCAAATAATGGCTGCCAATTTCCAAAACCTTTAATTTCTGCTCCCCTTCAGGTCTTTCTCGAATCAATTTATCCAAAAATGCATCTAACCTTTTAAACCGGTTTTTATGAAATTCGAAATAGATCCGGTCATTTGAACCCTCCACCGAATTTTGGGCGATCTCGTTTTCAAGTATAGTAAAGTATTCCATTAACCCTTTTTTCTAAAATAAAAACAGGCCTGATCTCCAAGTCCCTTTTCATTGTATTCTATTGCTTTACTTTTAAAAGCTTTCAATTCCTCTTTGCTAAACTCCTCCTGCAGGTCAGTTCCCATAAATGGTTTGCCCCTCTTATACAGCTCAGTACCCCAAAACTGGCTATCAAGGCTATCAAAGGTGGTTTTATATATTTCTAGACCAAATTTCTCAGCCAGTTTTTCCATGGATTTTGAATTCGGAATAAATAAATGCCGAGGTGCATCTAACTGAAACCAAAATTCCTGCTCATCCTGCCATACTTTTCCATTGGTGACCGGAACCCGGATCAATGCCTCTCCGCTCGGATTTAGCACTTTAACCAAATGTTCAAATACTTCTGAAGGCTTAGGAAGGTGCTCAAAGGAGTGGTGAAACATGATCAGATCATAGGTTTCCTGAACTTCATAAAAACTCTTTTTAAATAAGGTAAAGCCTCCAAAGTCACCCACATTTTCCTGATAGGGATCATAGCCATGCAAGTTTTTAAATCCACAATAAGATAGCTCAGCCAATAATTGACCATTACCAGATCCGATATCCGCTATCTTACTTTTTGGCGAAATACTTAAGTTGGAAATCCATTCAAAATAATTAGGTGGGCTGAGTGGAATTCCTGCTGTGAAAAGACTGTATCTGAGCTTTTTCAAAAATTGAGAAAGCGGACCACTGGAATGGAATGTCCCAAAGGAATAGTAATTATCAGGATAATACCTATCTAAATCAGCAGGGATTTCTTCCAGAAACAAGCCATGACAAGTCAGGCATTCCTTGTATTGAAAAGTATCCCCTAGCCCAAACATCCTTTCTTTTGCCTGGAGTAATTTAAAATCCTTACTCTTGCAAATTTCACACTCTGACATTAAACTAACTTTAGAATTTATGGCTACAAAGGTAAAGTTTAAAACTGATCACTAGCAATTGCTTGTTTCGAGGCCAAAAATAATTTGCTATAGACATTTACCGAGTATCCTGCCATCCACCAAGTAGCCCAAGCCACATACGTGTACATTTCTGCATTAGCGGTGAATAATGGAAGCAGTAAGCCCACTTTAACTGCGGCTGCTACAAATGCAAGTCTTGCTTCCATGAGATTGTCTGTTCTATAAAACACCCTCAAACTCAAGATGACAGCAGATGCTAAAGTTAGAACATAAAGAATCATACCGAGCCAGCCCAGCTGCACCCCATAAATCAAGAACTGATTTTCTCCTCCCACCCTCAAATCATCCGTTACACTACCTACATTTCCGCTCATTGCCAATCCAATTCCAAACGGATTACCGATCATCGAATCCAAAGCAAGCAGCCATTCTACTACGTGACCGACACTGGAAGTATTTTCGAAAGTGATGGTATCCACCACAAAAAAGTAAAAGTCATCACTCGCAAAGAAGACTACATACACTGCAAAAACTATTAAGCTTAGAAAGCCTGCAGCGATCAATTTGTACAGCCTAAACACCAATGCTAGAAAGAAAATCATGAGGAAAAATGCTCCAAATGCTGCTCTTGATGCAGAAAAAACAAGACTCCCCATGGAACAAATCATCACCAGAATATAAAACCAATTGTATTCTCTTTTGCTGGTCAGAAACCAAATCAAACCCGCTGCAAAACCCATCAGAACCGAACTCGCCATTTCGAGGGGATCCGAAAAGAAACTTGCCAGTCGTTTGGTCACTGCTTGGGTCTCAAAGGTCCAGGTCAAGCCAAAATGACCACTTGGCTCAATTTGATTGATTACAAAATTGTATAAGGAATAGCCGGTATATTGTTGGAGATGAGCATCCAAAATAAAATTTTCAAATAGGTTTACTAAAAAAGCACTTAGTGCAATAAAAAAAATAATTTTAAAAACCAGCTGTATTTCTTGCTTCTCAAACCGGGTATTTCTTCCCAGGAAATACACAAACCCAGGAATAATCATGCTTTTATAATAGAGCGCTTTATTTAAGAAGGAAGCTTGTCCTAAGGGTAAAAACAAGTATAAAAACCCCAATGTCAAAAACCCTAAAAGAAACCAGTCCGTGGACATCATTTTAATAGGATACTGGGCTATTTTTTTTTGATAGATTATAAATACTAAAATCGCAATCAGCACCACCAACTCCTTTAAAATTTGAAATAAGCTTACTACAGTGGTGGACCGCGTCGCCAGATAAACCACACTTAAGGTAGTGATGTAAAAAGGTAAGTAGATCAGCAAAAAAAAGATAAAATAGCTCCAATTACCTTTAAATATCATTTGTTCTAAAACCCAAAATAAGGCTACCCCTAGAACTAATAATACTATGAAAAAGACGATTAAGGCCATAAAGGAGCATCTTTAATAGGGTTGAAAAAGCCTTCTTTCATTCCTTTTGCCACTGCTTTCAGTTTTTGAAACCTTCCTCTAAGGCAAAAATAAACCATCCAAACTGAAAATCTTGAAACATGATACCCAAAAGCAAAGGGTTTGGCAAAACCAGACACTTCCGTTCGTACTAGATAAAACTGATTCCGTACATGATAATAAAAGACCTTGGCGCTTAATGTCCCTTCAGAATGTTTCTTCTTGGAAGAAGCACCAGCTTCATGGTAAACCAAAGCTTTTGATGCCAAAACTATCCCAAATCCCTTTTTCTTAAATCTTAGCGACCATTCCACATCCTCAAAGTAGGCGAAATAGCTTTCATTTAACAAACCAACTTCCAGCAAAGCACTTCTAGAAATCAACATGCAACAGCCCGTTGCCCAGTCGAGAGATGTATCCTTTAGAGAATATTCAGACATCGGTTTTCTATCTCCCATGGTGATTGCCCTTCCGAAAAAGTCATTCCATTTTCCTCCTGCACTCCAGATGGTATCTTTTTGATGCAAAAAGTTGACTAATGGCTGAACGACTCCCAATTTCTCGTCTGATTTGAATTTCCTCAGCATCTCTCCCAAAAAGTCAGGCTCAACTTCCGTGTCATTATTTAAAAGCAGGACATGTGAATAACCATCCTCAAGAGCTTTCCTGATACCTACATTATTGCCTGCGGCAAAGCCTAGATTTTCTTCATTTTCCAATAATATGATTTCCGGAAATGACGAAAAGAGTCTTTTCCCTTCTTGATTTTCTGAGTCATTATCGACTAAAATCACTCTATAATCAGGGAACTCTAATTCTCTCAATGATTTTAAGCAGGCCGAAGTAAAATCAAACCCATTCCAATTGATAAGAATGATCGCAACCGAAGGTTCAGGTATAAAAGCCATAAAACAGTTTTCGGTTATTTCGATACAACAAAACAAGGCAAATCAGAAAAACGACCACTTCCGTGAAGAGGATAGAAAGGCAGATCCCAATTCCACCATAGTAATAGGTGAGAATTGTAGCAGTGATGATCATGAAAATGCTCATGAGCCAAGAAGCTTTAAACAATAAGTTTTTTAATTCAGCTGCCATCATCATCGTTACATTTGCAACATTAAGACAAGCTAAAAACGGCACAAAAGCCAAGATTTTTAGATATTCAACTGATTCTTCAAATTGGGATCTTGATAAAATCTGAATTATCCAAGGAGCTGAAAAATGAGTGGATAAAGAAATAATAAACCCTACCATCAAAACTTTTTTATACACTCTTTTTAAAAATCTAAATAACTCATTGGGATTTTCATGATATAATTTACTTGCATTTGGGATGATTGCCTGAAAAACGATTGGTGGAAACATCCTCAGCACCATTACCACTCTTTCTGCCAAACTATACATTCCCAAGGTCTCAGCAACAGAGAAAAAACTTAATATGATCAAGCCACCGTTGATGGAAATATGACTTGCCAGATTACTGAAGAATAGCAGGATATTTTCCTTCAAACTTTTCCAAATAGCTGAAAACTCGGGTCTGTATACCTTGATCTCTAGGTAGGCATGGATATAAAACAGCAAAAGCAGATTTACTCCAAGACCTGAAAACCCCATAATAAAATTCACCCATCTGCTTTGATCTGGACTGTGGATGAAAAACACAATCCCCATCAAAAAAAGAAGCTTACTGAAAATATTAGCAATACTAATCAGCTTCATTTTCTCCATCCCCTGGAAAAACCAAAGCGGCAAGGTGGCCTCGGAGAATAACATCAAAACAGAAAAGACCAGAATCATCTGGTATTCCTTAAATAAATTCAACCCGAATACTGCCACAAAAATGATCAGTGTAGCAATAGCTGCCAACAATAGTTTGGCGGAGAAAATATTCGATACTAAATGCGAGAGTTCAGTTTTATCGTTTTGGCTTACAGCAACCTCACGGGGAGCACTTAAATTGTAACCAAAGCCAACAAGAATATTCAAAAGTATAATCACTGCAAGTGCCAGATTCACTAATCCAAATTGATCCACTCCCAAACTTTGAATCAGCAGTGGCATACTGATAATTGAAATCAGCACATTTGAAGACTGAATAATCGCTAAAAACAGAAAATTCTGAATCGATTTATTCCGAATGAAATTGCCTAAAGGAAGAAGTAAGAGTTTTTCAAACATGGCAGCTTTATTTAGCTTTCCTGCACATGTTTTTGATACAGTCGCCGGAAATAAACGAATAGCAATGTTAGCAAACCTACGATTGCACCACCCAAAACTATCCCTTTTACCAACCTGATTTCTGTTCTCTCAAGCGGCAATCTAGGTGAATCAATAATTTGAATCAAAGGAGAATTATTACGATGATTTACCTTTGCGATCTCTAGATTCTTAACTATTTCCTCGTAAACAGCGCCTGTTGCCTGAACGTCAATTTGTCGCTTTTTTATATCTATTGTCGCAGAGGAAAGTAAAGGATTTACATTTGGAATTTTGTCAGTAGCTGATGCATAAGCTCCAATGCTTTGATCTAAAATCGCTCGAACACTATCTGCTTGAGATTGCAAAATCTCTAGATTTTCGCTGGTTTTTTTCGTCTTGGTCTCTTTGTAAAATTCATTGACATTCTCCACCAATCGCTCATTAAAAACCATGGCATATAACTCATCCTTGGAAGAAACAGTGACCTCAATGATGCTTAATTTCCTGTCTGGCTTGGTTACACTTAGCTGATTTTCACGAACAAGCTTTGCCACTTCTTTCACCACAGAATCCTGGGAAACAGTAAAATTTTCCCTCGGCATAGAAAAGTCCATGGAAGGGATATCCACTTTGGAAGCCCATTTTTTATCGATCTCTTCAAAAGAAATAAATCGATCGATCAATAACTCATTTTCGTCAAATGGGCTAAGTAAAGCTTCATCAATCATTCGATCTGACCTATAGAGCTCCATAATATTATCTCCCTGAAATAAGCCACTCGTACTTCCCAAAGATCCAAGGTTCACTCCAACCAAAGATGCCAAACCTGACATTTGGCCCATTCCCCCAGCTTCTCCTTCTTCCAAAACAAAGGAGGTATTGGCATGGAATAAAGGTTTTTTGAAAATGGAAACCAAAGCTCCCAAAGCCATCCCTATAATACCCGCGAGGATTAATACTTTCCATTGGGATAGAAAATAGGCTACCCATCCAGAAAAGTTTTGAATGACTTCTTTTAATGTAAATTGATTATCCGAAAAATGCTTGTCTCCTGCCATTACCAGTTGATTTGAGATAAGACAAGTGCCATAGTGGCGAGCCCTGTTGTTATTCCAACTATTTCGCCTAGCCTTAAAGGAACTTTCGGCCCTTTTGTCGGCACGATCACTTCAGCCCCTGGTTCTACAGGAGGAAAATTCCGGATTCCCAAAAATCCTTTGGTCCGTTTTACCGCTCCATTTGCGTATACTACATAGGTCTGTTTCTTATTTGCCCTTCTTTCAAAACCACCGGCTCCATTGATGTAATGTTTCAAACTTCTGTTGGATTCATGTCTCAAAGTAGTTGGATAAACTACATCTCCACGCATTCTGACAGTTTGCAAAAGCTTAGGAACGGACAAAATATCTCCTTCTTCCAATAACAAATCATCCTCCGAACCTGGATTATCCAAGATCGCTTGAAGGTCAATCGCAACCGCTTCAGTTTCCTTGATTTTAATTGCAAATCCAGGAGTTTCGGAAGCAATCTGATCCAAAGATTCCTTTTTGTTTTGTGCCAATTGGGTATCAACCGGAGAGTCTTTTTCTTTTGGCAAATCCTCAAATAATCTTGACAACAATTCTTCCTGTGCCTCCGAATTATTCGGATCTGATAAAAGCTGTAATCTAAGTTCCTCCAAATTCCTTTGCCTTCTTATCTGTTCAGATTCAGTATTGAAAAACTCAGTTCTTCGGATCAAAGTTGCTCCTTTAGAATATGCAAATTGATTTAAACCACCTGCTCTTGTGATCAAATTAGAAATTCTCTCCTGACTCGTTTTAATCGCAAAGATTCCGGGAGAATTTACCTGACCTTCCACCGCAACGAGTTTTTGCATGTTGAAATTTGCTCGCTTTCTTACGATCACCTGATCATAAGGTTGAAGAATTTCTCCTTCCAAATTGAAGGAAAGATCTGCGTTTACCTGCGTAGGAACGATTTCTGATAAAGTCCCCAAGTCCGCATCTTCTAGCCTTCTGGCGATTTCTATATCATTGGTGTTGGCAGATTCCTGAAGACCTCCTGCCATTATAATCAATTCTTCTACTTTCATTGATCCAGAATATGGATAAACGCCTGGCCGTTTTACCTCCCCAAGGATCTGTACATATTTCTCATTATTGATATCATAGATGCTGGCGATTCTCACCACATCTTCCCTTTTTAAAGGAATATCAGCAACGGATCCATCCAAGATAGACTGCAGATTCACTTGTACCATTTCGGTGCTCAAATCCTCTTTGGTCCTAAGTATACTTGCTTGTTTTGTGTAGGCATCCCCTCTTAGTCCTTCCGCATTTTTCACTAATTGAGTAAGAGTAAGACCTTCGGTCAAAGCAAAAGTACCCTCTCTATATACCGCTCCTTTGATTTGTACTCTGTTGGAATAGCGGTTTAAAATCCTTTGAACAGTAATTTCATCTCCTCCTTTCAAAGGAAACATGTTGAATTGGCTTTGGTATAAATCAGAAACTGATCGCTGATTTCCTGTAATTCTAGAGATTGCTACGCGGTCTTTAAACGCTTCATCTGTAAAACCTCCTGCATAGTTTAAAAGCTCTTCAAAGGTATCTTCTCCATTAATTTCAAATGTCATCGGACGCTTCACTTCTCCTTTGATTTTCGATCTTGAAATAAAGGTCGGAACCAATATCACATCCTGATCTTGTAGCTGTTTATCCAATTCTGCCGTTCCCTTTATCAACAGTTCATAGACATCAATCTCTGCGATCTGTTTATTGTTTCTTATCAACTTAATCGCCCTCATGGTTCCATTGGCATTGGGACCACCAGCTGCATAAAGCGCATTGAAAACGGTGGAAAAAGCACTGAGAGTAAATGTACCCGGCAGCCTTACCTCACCCAAAATATGAACTTTGATCGTTCTGACATCCCCCAAAGTTACTTTCAAAAAAGTAGTCGGATTGCTACCAGTCAGGCCGGAGTAATACCTCCCAACTCGATTTTTAAGGATTCCCGTTGCTTCCTCTATGCTCTTGCCAGAAACGGATACTGGACCAATATTGTCCAGCAAAACAAATCCATCTGGATTCACAGTAGCTTCATAATACTGCTCAGATTCTCCGTAGATATCCACATAAATGAGATCCCCAGGGCCTAAAATATAGCTATTTGGGGTAGCTTGATTTAAGCTGGGTTCAAAACTTAATTTTCTGTTTTTCTGATAAAACAGTGAAGTTCCAAAAATCTGATTTTCCGCATCAGAAATCTCCAAATTTCCTTGTGGCTGATAAATCCCCGCAGTGATCAGATCAAAATCTGCTTGTTTTCTTGGATCTCTTTTAGAAGCATCTGTAGATCTTTTAAATTCTGATCCACCTAGATCCAATGTTCCTATCCTTGCTTTTAGTTTTGCAACCTCGGAAGCTGGCATTCCTCTAAGCTCTGCCATTTGCAAAAACTCTTCGATTGACAATCCTGCTTCTGCGGATCTATTCAGCAATTCTTCCACCTCGGCATCACTCATTTGATCGACCTGTATTTTGGTCATATCAGTAGTTTGCTGTGCATAGGACTGTGGAATCGCCAATCCAAGAAAGGCAAGCAAGGCAAAAAAGTACCAGAATCTTTTATTTAAAATCATGTTTTAGGCTTGGTGTACCGATCAACCCGGGTGTACGTCGAACAAATATGGACATTAAAAATCCGTCAATTTCTTAATTCTACCAAATATAGTTCCAAAAACCTGCTTTGCCGAAAACTCGAAATCAGGCTATTCCGAACAATTTCTACATATTTCTATTTGTGATCTATCGTCAAAAAGTTGATTTCTAAACACTTGGTAGGCATGCGAAGTCCAAACGTCCAATAAAGATTCGGACTTTAATTCTCCCATCACATGACTCGCATCTTTATCAAAACAACAGGGCACTACTTGACCGTCCCAAGTCACTACGGCTCCTTGCCACATCCTCCAGCACTTATTTTCCAACTTTTTTTTCAATTTCCATTTCCCTGCTTTTGTCGGTATGTATCGAGAATATCCCAAATTCGATGGGATCAATTCTGATCCATTTTCAAACTCATAAATCTGAGTCGTTTTCAGCTGCAACTCATCCACTTTCATCTTTTCTGCCCAGGTTTTTAAGGCTGGAATTTGATGTTCGTTTTGTCCGGTAACCAAAAATTGCAAGATAACTCTAGGAAAAGTTTGCTGATTCCTCTCTCTCTCAGCGATCAAGAGCTCAAGTCCTTTTTGCACTTTTTCCAAATTTCCGCCCACTCGATATCGCTCATAAACTTCCTGAGTAATCCCATCCATAGAGATGATCAATTGCTTCAATCCACTTTCTAAAACCCTTTTTACATTTTGACTATCGAGATAATGTGCATTGGTAGAAGTCGAGGTAAATAGTTTGTTTTGATCTGCAAATTTGACCATCTCCAAAAATCTTGGATTCAAAAATGGTTCTCCTTGAAAATAGAGATGCAACCAACTCAGATATGATTTGGACTGAAGAATGACTTTTTCAAACAATTGATCATGCAGCATACCGGTAGGCCGGGTAAAAGACCGAAGTCCAGAAGGGCATTCTGGACATCTAAGGTTACAACTTGTAGTGGGTTCTATAGAAAGTGTGGTGGGCTTCCCCATAAGAATGGGTTTGCCAAAAAGCCTGGAAATCTGAAATGAGAGACGCAGTAAAAAATAGTTCCAGACTTTTAGAAAAGTCAGGTAATTGAAAATTGCTTTTGCAGTGATCCATTTATTTTTCACAATGGCAAGTAAATCAAATGACTTGGTGCTACAAAGAGTATTTATTTGAATTAATAAAAAGTACTTCCATTCGTTTACTTACTTTTGAATCAGAAAAAGCCCCCAATATGAAACTCATCCGATTTTCTTTTCTTTCCCTTTTGATCATTTTAGCTTTCTCCTGCGGAAAAAAAACGGAGGAATGCGAGATCGATCAGGAAATTCTAGATCAAGATCTAACTTTAAAAATCACCAGACTTGAAGATGAGTTTTTCACCGCAACTTCTAAGGAGGACTTCGAATATCTTCTGGAGAAATATCCGGATTTTGCCGAAGGCTATTTGGGCAGAAGTCTTTATTCCAGTCCCGATTCTTTGATTTCTGAATTGATCGCTATCCATCAGGATTCTGCTATGACTGTTCTATATGATTCTGTCAAAGTTCATTTTCAGGATATTTCAGATATAGAAAAGGAGTTGGAAATCGCCTTGAAATCCATCAAATATTATTTTCCTGAATTCAAAGTTCCAAAGGTTTACACATTCCTGAGTGGTTTTAATTCCGATTTGATCATTACTGAAGACATGATTGTGATTGGATTGGATTACTATTTACCCCCAACTCATACTTTCCAGCCAGACCTTCCCCGATACATGGCTGAGCGATACGATAGGCCATATATGGTACCGATGATTGTCACTGCCATTTCATCACGCTTCAATGAGATCGACCCACAGGATAATACCATGTTGGCCGAGATGATATATTATGGAAAAGCCTACCATTTCACAAAAGCCGTTTTACCCTGTACTTCAGACCAGTATATTATTGGGTATACGGAAGAAGAAATAGCAGAATGCTATGCTAATGAAGAGTACATCTGGGCTCATTTTGTGGAGAATGAATTACTTTATGAAACCAATCCTTTTGATATCACAAAATACTTAGGAGAAGCACCTTTTACAGATGCAATCAGTACTAAAGCTCCAGGAAGACTAGGACGATGGCTGGGTTGGAACATCGTGGACGATTATCAATTTAATCAAGATGTCCCTTTAGCAGTATTGATGGCTAATCCAGATGCGGAAGAAATTTTCAGGCAGTCAGGATATAGACCTCGTTCCCAGAATTAGAAGGGAATTTGTTTGGGTCTAGGACTCTAAGAATCCTTGCTATGGCAAGCTCTTTTGAAAAATACCGCTCTGCCAATTTTCTGGAATTCTGCATCATCTGAAATAATTTCTCAGGATTATCTTCCAAAGCCTCTAATTCTCTAAAGCTTTGTTCCAATTTACCCGGAAGAAATGAAATCCCTAATTCATATTCTTTGGTAAGCTGATATACCCATCCTTTATGATTGACCAAAATTGCTTTGCCAGCAGCTATTGCATCAAAAAACTTATTCGGACTATTGGTTTTTAAAACTGGCAAATGAGCAAATGAGATCCAGGCAAAATCAGAAACTGACAAAACCTCATTGACCTGTTGCTTAGAACCAAAAGGAATGAACTTTAAATTTTTCAATCGATTTTCGGCAGCCTTCTTTGTCAATTCGCTTTCTGCACTTCCTTTTCCCATCACTAGAAACTGCCATTTTTTACCTTTCTCCTGAGCAAGTTGAGCCACTTGCAATAGTTCATTTACAGCATTTACCTTTCCTAAAGCCCCAGTGTAGGCTATGGTCAGTTCGGACGAAAGATCATATTTTCGCAACATATCACCGGACTTCTTTTGAGGGAAAAATACATGCATATCAGAGAAATTTGGCACCAAATGTACTTCTGACAATGGACTGACCTCTCTAAGATGTGATGCTATTCCGGGTGACAAGGCTACCAAACTCAAAGCGTTTCTATAAATCTTTTCCTCTAATTTCTGTAAGTATAGAATTAGCATCTTATTCTTGATGGCTCCCACTTCTATTGGAGCCTGTGGCCAGAGATCACGGACTTCGAAAATATATGGAATTGCCAGTTTTCTCTTTGCCCACAAACCAATCCAACCAGTGGTCAATGGCGTGGAAGTGATATAAATCAGATCTGGCCTAGCAAGCTTTTTCAATAGCTTTTTTGCCTTAAGGCTAAAATCCCAAAAAGCTTTTATTCTTTTGAAAAAATTAAACTTCTGGTCATAAGGTATTGGTAAATAGTGGACTTTAATCCCGTCAATCCAGCGCTGATCATACTCATTTTGATTGCCAGCAGTAATTACCTCCACGTCAATTCCGGCCTCAATCATCCCTTTTGCAAGATGGTAAGAACGAACCGCCCCTCCTTCTTGAGGCGTACGGAAATATTGATGAACGTAGATTACTTTCATAGATTTTTCAATTCAATCCATTCTGCCAATAAAAACATATTATAAAGCGTAAGAAAATGAAATTTCACCCCAGACTCTGGGTTTTTGGCAAGACTTCTCATTTCTGCAGGAAAGATATCCCCATGGCTTTTTTCAAAGGCTTTCAACTTGTCAAATACCCTTTTTGAAAATTCCCCTTTTTCAGATAACCATTCTTTCAAAGGTAAACCAAATCCAAATTTTTCTCTTTGCGCGACCTTCTCTAAGTCTGATTCCATCAACAATTCTTTGATCCAAAGTTTCTTTCTTAGAACCGATTCATCAGGAATATCATTCCAAAATGAAAGCATTCGCCCAGCTAAATAAGGAGCTCTCCCTTCAATACCATGAGCCATCAATACTTGGTCATGGATTTTAAGCACATCGTGCACCAAATAGATTTGTCTGTCAAAATCCAATGCTCTTTTGTACGGGTTCAATTTTGAATTAAAAACCCTCTCAAAATCCGAAGCCAAATCCTCGCTGATTGGTTGAAGTGCAGAAAAATTCAGGAAGGTCTTATTCTCATTGCTTTCTACGGAGTTGAAAAACTTCTGAGCATTTCTTCCAAGTGGCAATTGTGACAGAAATGGCTTGGCCGACAGTAGAAATTTTTGATTTTTGAGATAAAAGTCAAAGGCTTGATGTCTGTTATAACCACCCCAAAGCTCATCTGCACCAGCACCGGAAATTAATACTTTGACCTCTTTTTTTGCTTCTTTTCCGACCATCCACGTTAGGAAACCAGCCGAATCTCCGATTGGAAAGTCAATTGAATTCAGGTAATCCTCCCAATTGTCCCAAAAGGTTTTTTGATTCATTTCGACCAAATGATGATCAGCAGGAATCTTCTTCACCAATTCTTTTGCGGCATCCCCATCTGGGTACTTTTTCCGAAATTTCTTTTCCACCTGAATGGTATAGGCAGGTAGAGGGGTTCCGGTTTTGTGATACCAAGTCGAGTACAATAAACTACTATCCATGCCTCCACTCAGCATTATTCCCACAGGGACATCCGCATGAAATTGCGTGCTGACCACTTCATCTAAGATCTCCTTAAACTCATTTTTCCTGAAATTTTGGGCTTTGGTTTTAGGTACCTGAATGTTATCCCAGCGAAAGGTAGAATGTTGGAAAATATGACTGTAACGAGATGGTTTCCATTCCTTTACTTTTTTATAAAAGGTTTTTCCCGGAAGAGGCGTCCTGAAAAAATAATAGTTTTCAATCTGGTTTTGGTCAAGTTTTGCTTTAATGAAATCTGCAATTCCTCTTGCCTCCGAAGAAATAATCAATCGTTCCTGATTTTGAGAATAATAGATTGGTTTTTCTCCATTTATATCTCTGGCTACCAAAACTGATTTATCCTTTAAATCCACATAGACTAAGGCAAACATTCCTTCCAGCTTTTCAAGTCCCTTTGCTCCAAATGCCTGAATCCACTGAACTAAGACTTCGGTATCACTTTCTGTAATGAATTCTATCCCCATCTTCATGAGTAGATCTCTCAGCGATTTATAATTATAAATCTCACCATTCCAAATCAGAAGTGATTTACCATCTTGGGACCAAAAAGGCTGATCTGCATCTGGACCAGGGTGTAAAATTTTTAGTCTGTTTACTCCGATCCAAAGTCCCGGCCAAGGACTTATCGCTGCTTCTTGATCAGGCCCCCTATGTTTACTTTGAGCCATGAGAGTTCTAACAGCAGCTTCATTTGCTCCCTTACCCCAAACAAGGTGAATCCCACACATTACTTAGATGGTTTTATTGAGTGTACCATAATTTTTCTCAAAATATCGACAGAAGTGGGAAAGAGTACATTCTTCACATTTTGGTTTTCTAGCTATGCAAACATACCGACCATGCAATATCAGCCAATGATGCGCGATGTGCACATGTTTTTTGGGAATATGTCGAATTAATTGCCGCTCTACTTCAAATGGAGTTTTGGCATTTTGAGAAACTAATCCTAGCCGCTTTGAAACTCTAAATACATGCGTATCCACTGCCATATTGGGTTGGTTCCAAATCACAGAGGTTATCACATTCGCAGTCTTTCTACCAACGCCAGGCAACTTGATCAACTCTGCAACAGTTTTAGGCACTTCCCCTCCAAAATCCTCCATCAGCATCTTTCCTAAGCCCAACAGATGTTTGGTCTTATTACTGGGATAAGAAACTGACTTGATATACGGAAAAAGCTCGTCGAAATTAGATGCAGCTAGATACTCAGGACCAGGAAAGTCTTTGAATAATGCCGGAGTCACCATATTAATTCTTTTGTCAGTACACTGAGCGGATAAAACTACAGCAACCAACAATTGAAAAGGGTTTTCATATTGAAGTTCCGTTTCTGCCACTGGCATATTTTCAGAAAAATGTGTGATAAAGGCCTCGTACCTTTCTTTCTTCAGCATGGAATTGAATTTCTTTGGGATTTGAAGATAGTTAAATTGAAAAAACATAGAAGGGTGAAAACAGAAAATTCAGTTGAAGTTTAAGAAATCTTAAACACTACAAGGAAAAGACCCTTCACAAATTTATATTTCAAGATGAAATATAATTTGAAACCTTCCAGAATTGATACGCTAACTGCCCTTTTATTCATGATTTTTATTTCAGCATCAAGTTTTGGCCAGCAAAGACCTAGAGAATTAGGCATTCATTTTGGGATTTTACCGACAGGTGCTCTAAATGCAATCACTGATGTACCAGGCGTTAAGGTTGGGCATTTCACCAAAATCCAAGGAACAGACATCCGAACAGGAGTAACTGCTATTTTACCACATGGTGGAAATCTTTTTCAGGAAAAAGTTCCTGCGGCCATTTATGTGGGAAATGGTTTTGGAAAACTTGCAGGAATTACTCAGGTTCAAGAATTAGGCAATGTTGAAACACCCATCATTTTGACCAATACTCTTAGCGTTGCGGCGGGGATTGAAGGAACAGTAAGATACAGCCTGGATCTATCTGGAAATGAAAATGCTCAATCGGTCAATGCGGTAGTAGGAGAAACAAATGATGGCTACCTGAACGATATCAGGGGAATGCATATCTCCGCTGAAGAAGTGATCCAAACGATCAAAAGTGCAAATACTGGAGTTGTTGAAGAAGGAAATGTGGGAGCCGGAACAGGTACGGTCTGTTTTGGTTGGAAGGGCGGTATTGGGACTGCTTCAAGAAAACTTCCTGAAAGCTTAGGTGGCTATACGGTTGGGGTTTTGGTACAGACAAATTTTGGAGGGAATCTACAAATTGCCGGAATTCCAGTTGGAGAAAGGCTTGGTAAATATCCCTTTAAAGATGCTCTCGAAAAGTCAGATGGGAGTTGCATGATCGTAGTTGCTACAGACGCACCGCTTTCTGATAGAAATCTGGAAAGACTTGCGAAAAGAGCAATGATGGGTCTGGCAAAAACCGGTGGGATAGCTTCCAACGGATCAGGTGATTATGTAATTGCTTTTAGTACTGCTGAAGGTTTGAGAATACCCTATGTAAAACCAAGTTTGGAGTTGGAAAAAGGTGAGTTTCTGCAAAACGATGATATGACCTCCTTATTTTTAGGAGTAATTGAGGCAACAGAGGAAGCTATCATTAATTCTCTATTCGCAGCAGAAACGATGGAAGGAAAAGATGGCCATGTCGTAGAAAAATTACCTGTCGAGAAAGTTCTCAAATGGATTAATGACCCAAAATAAAAATGGAAACTTCTAGATATTCAGGAACTCCTTTAGCCAAGAAACTTGGAATTAAACCGGACATGCTGGTTCAGGTGCTATTTTGCCCTAAAAAGTACCTTTCATTTTTTAATGATTTTCCAGAAAAAGTAAGCTTACAACAAAGCCCTGATTTTAATCCCGAGGCAGATATTATCCATGTTTTTGTAAAGAGTTGGGAAGAACTTGAAATCTGCTTTTCCCATGCAGCAAAGCATTTAAAAAAGACCGGTTCCCTCTGGGTAAGTTGGCCCAAGAAAACCTCAGGAATCCCCACCGAAGTAGACAAGTTCCCTATTCGAACTTTTGGACTAGAAAGAGGATTTGTCGATGTGAAAGTGGCAGCGATTGATGAGGAATGGAGTGGGTTGAAGTTTATGTATAGAATTAAGAACCGTAAATAATTTCATCCTTACCAAGTCCTATTCAACTCCTGAAATTGAAATATATCTAGTCTTTTATTTAACTTTTCTAACAATAATAGGTAACTTTTAAGGCATTGAACTGAAATTTTATGCAGCTCAGCTTTTTTGCTGCAAAAGAATTGTTTGATGAATTCAGTCCCAAGGGCTGGAAATTACTTTTCTCAAAATCCTAACATATTTCAAATGAAAGCTACATCCCCACAACCGAACCCTGAAAACATCCTGAAAATAGGATCAGGATTTATGGCTTGCAAAACTTTACTCACGGCAGTAAAATTTCAATTGTTCACCAAGCTTGCCTCACACCCAGATCAATCAGCTATAGCCTTAAAAAAACAATTAGATTTAAACTGTACAGAAAGGCATTTTTATGATTTCCTGGATGCGTTAACAGGTCTTGGTTTCTTAAGTCGTCAAGGGATTTTAGAAAGTGCTATTTATTCCAATTCTCCAGATACTGAATTCTTTTTAGATAAAAATAAACCTTCCTACATGGGTGGAATTTTAGAAATGATGGATGCCCGACTATATGGTTTCTGGGACAATCTAGAGGAAGGGCTGAAAACCGGAAAACCGCAAAACGAAGCTACCCATGGAGTGAATATTTTTGAAGAAATTTACAAAGACCCTGAAATACTTGAAAATTTTGTAAATGGAATGACAGGCGTACAGATCGGAAATTTCATGGCATTTGCAAAGCAATTTGATTTTTCAAGCATTAATACCTTGACAGATGCAGGTGGTTCTGCAGGGTATTTATCAATAATGGTGGCAAAAGAAAATCCCCATATGAGTTGCATCAGTTTTGACCTTCCTCCAGTAGATCCGATTGCAGAATCAACCATCAAAAAATTCCAACTAGAGGATCGTGTAAAAAGCAAAAGTGGGAACTTCTTTACCGAGCCAATTCCAAGTGCTGATTTAATCGTGATGGGAAATATTCTTCATGATTGGAATGAAGGAGAAAAGATTCAGTTGATGCAAAAAGCATATGATTCTTTACCAGAATCCGGGATTTTTGTGGCGATTGAAAATATTATCGATGAAGAAAGGAAGAACAATATTTTCGGAATGTTGATGAGTTTAAATATGTTGATAGAAACCGAAGGTGGCTTTGATTACACCTTTAAGGACTTTTGCAGATGGGGAGAAAAAGTGGGCTTTAAATCCTTTCATTTAATGCCATTGGCAGGTCCTGCCAGTGCAGCCATAGCTTACAAATAATCATTTGATATAGGTTATAGAAAAGCAAAAATTGATTTTAAAACCATGGCCTCAAAAATATGAGGGTCGATAAAAGTGACTATATTCTTCTACTCTAAACCCATAAGATCATGAAACGAAGAAAATTCATACAAGCCTCAGCGCTAAGTGCCTTTTCGGTAAGTGCCTTAGGATTTATTCAATTTGATGGAAAAAAGTATGTTGGAGATTGTGAAACTACCTCTGATATATTGGGCCCTTTTTATAGACCAGGTAGTCCCAAAAGAAGCGATCTTAAGTTGGAAGGCCATCAGGGGAAGCCTATCCACTTGAAGGGTGTGATTCTAAACGAGGATTGTACCACTCCCTATTCCAATGCAAAAATTGAGCTCTGGCACTGCGATGAAAATGGTGTTTATGATAATTCCAGCTCTGAATATAAATACCGAGGTACCGTATTTTCAGATTCTTCAGGCAACTATTCTTTCGACACCATATTGCCAGTTCCCTATGATGCTGGAGGAGGCATGATCAGACCAGCACATTACCATATGATGGTGACAGCAGGTGGATACCAGACTTTGGTCACGCAACTCTATTTTTCTGGGGACAAATACATTGAGAAGGATAACTGGGCTTCTGCTAAAAAAGCTGAAAACAGAATTATAAATGTTTCAAAGAGTGCTACCGGAGAAAGTACGGTGACCTTTAATGTAGGCCTATCCAAAAAGTTGGCGATGGAAGCAGCATCACTAGATCGTTTGACAGGTATTTATTCAACAGAAGATGGGGTTGGGCCGGATTTGGAGCTTTTTAGAAAATCAGAAACACTGTGGCTGAGGAACGAAAATTCAGATACAGTTCTGGATTACTTAGGTCAAAATTCATTTGAATTTAGAGCGCAAAGCTTAAGCACATATAAACGATTACATTTTAATTTACTGAGTTCAGGATCCATCCAGATCACTCAAGAATACCATCAGGAAGGGTCAGGCCTTCAAACAAAATTATACACCCAAAAAGCCTAAAAAGTACATGAAGAAATATCTTATTTTATTATTCATTTCCAGTCTTCTTTGCAGCGTCACATTTGGCCAAACCTCAGAAAAAATATTAACTGCAACTCAATCATTTCTGGGCACCCTCCCTTCAGATCAACAATCACAAATCAAGATGGAGATGACGGATTCTTCCAGAACCAAATGGACCAATCTACCCCTTGGTCTTGCCCCTAGATCGGGCCTGAGATACGGGGAATTTTCTGAAGAATCTAAGATCCATTTTCATAAAATCTTAAGTGAGATATTCAGTTCTCAAGGGTATTTAAAGACATTTAGTATCATGCAAGTGGATGACATCCTTCATGAGCTTTTTGAAATCAAATATAAGAAAGGTGAAGTACCTGAAAATGCCATCAAAATGATCAGAGGGCTAAACTGGGACTATGGCAACTATTATGCTGCCATTTGGGGAGAACCAACAGCTGACGGGGCTTGGGGTTTAAAATTCGAAGGACACCATATTTCAATAAACCTGACCATGACCGGTTCAGAATATGCGTTGACTCCGCTGTTTTTCGGTTCAGATCCAGCGCTCGTGGAAGAAACCCAATATGCAGGGCTGAGACCTTTGAGTAAGGAAGAAGATTACGGTTTCTGGTTTGTAAATCTCCTTGATGAAAGCCAGAGAGCAAAAGCTGTTTTTGAAGATAAAGTACCCGGCGATATTATCACAAGCCCCGATAGACCCCAGTGGATTTCAGAGTTTAAAGGAATCAAGGGTTCTGAATTAAACCCTGAACAACAAAAAATCCTGCATTACCTCATTGAAGAATATATTGGAAATCTTGAACCACAAAAAGCGGATGAATACATGGCTATCCTCCACGAAAGGGGCATTAGTGAAGTCTATTTTTCCTGGATTGGAAGCTTAGAACCGATGAAAGCTCATTATTATTTAATTCATAGTCCAGATTTCATTATCGAATATGACAATGTAGGCTTCTTGGATAACGCCAATCATATTCACTCTATTCTTCGGAAAAACAACAATGATTTTGGAGCTGACATCCTCAGAAAACACCGAATGGATCATGAGCATTAAACAACCTTAATAAAAGACTTCTCTCAATTCATGACTTAACACTATGACAGATTTAACGCCACCTAAAATTGTTCCTACTCTAGGAATGGAGCGTATCCAATCACTAGACGTGATGCGAGGCTTTGTGCTTTTTGGGATTCTATTAATGAATATTAACGGGTTTGGACTAGCCATGGCATATGAAGATCCAACGGTTTCTGGTGGCTCTACAGGTCTAAATTTATATACATGGATCACCACCAACTTATTTTTTGAAGGCACCATGCGGGCACTGTTTTCTTTACTTTTTGGAGTAGGCATGTTTATATTCTTGGATCGCCTTCTCAAGAAAGATGCAGGAATAAAAGCTGCTGATATTTACTTCCGGAGGTTAATGTTTCTTTTGGTATTTGGACTTATCCATGGGTATCTACTCTTATGGGTAGGTGAGATTCTTTACCAATATGCATTGATGGGATTTTTAGTTTATTCCTTTCGGTCTATGGCTCCAAAGAGACTTATTGCTGTGGCAATTCTTCTTTTTTCAATTGGCACTTTGTGGAATTATGTAGACTATAAAGGCGCCAAAAAATACATGGCAAATGTAGAACAGGCTGCAATTTTCAAAGCTGAAGGGAAGGAACTTACTAAAGAACTGGAAGCTGATGCAGAACGCTGGGAAAGTCGATTAGAGGAAAGGACTCCTCAAGCGGTGGCAGAATACAACGCGGAGATGCACAAAGGTTATTTCAGCGTATTGGCATTTTTAGCTCCTACTAATTATGAGTTTGATGTCAATTGGCCCTATAGAAATGACTTATGGGACGTTTTGAGCATGATGCTTATTGGTATTGCTTTATTCAAATGGAACGTACTTTCAGCTGCTCAACCTTTTAAAGTTTATGGGACGATGGCCTTGCTTGGGTACAGTATTGGGCTTGCCATTAATTACTATGAAGTACAAACGATACTATCTGATGAGTTTTCTTACTTATCACAAAACAAATCTAATGTCACATATTTTTGGGGAAGACTTTTTGTTTCAGTTGGACATGTTGGAGCAATCCTGATGTTCTGTAAATCAGGGATTTTAGCTAGCTTCCAGAAAAGCATGGCTGCTGTTGGCAAAATGGCTTTGACCAATTACATGATGCACTCGTTGATTTGCATGTTTGTCTTCACTGGAGTAGGATTTGGTTTGTTCGGAAAATTACAGCGATTTGAGCTGCTCTATGTAGTGTTCAGCATTTGGGTGTTCCAATTGATCCTCAGTCCTCTTTGGCTCAAATATTATTACTATGGACCAATGGAATGGTTATGGAGAAGCTTGAGTTATCAAAAAAGACAGCAATTTAAAAGACCTAAAATTGTTCCTACTCAATTAGCCGTTTAATGAAAACTTTATGAATAATCCCTGGAAATAGCTCAAACAGCTTTCTAGGGATTTTTTGTCCTTTACAATAGACATTTGTTTTTATCCAAGATAAATAGGACATCACTGAGATTTTTATAGTAAATTTTAATTGCCAAACTCCAGTTTTTTTCCATGAAATTTCCTTACCTACCAACTTTTGGGATTCTTTTTATTTTCTATTTCTGCAATTCAAAAGTTGAAGAGACTACTTCAGATAAACGTCCGAATATTCTATTAATCGTAGCAGATGACTTAGGTTATGCGGATCTGGGAAGCTTCGGAGGGGATATTGATACCCCTAACCTTGATGAGTTAGCTCGTCAAGGACTTCGATTCAGCAGATTCCATACTGCTCCATTATGTGCGGTAACTAGAGCGATGGTTTTATCAGGCAATAACAATCATATTGCTGGCATGGGGGTACAGGGCTTGACTACTGATGTACCAGGTTATGAAGGCCACCTTACAGACAGAATTATACCATTTCCAGCATTATTGCAAAAGGCAGGTTATTTCACTTTCATGGCTGGAAAATGGCATCTTGGTTTAAGGCCCGAAGATAACCCACATCAAAAAGGATTCGACCACTCATTCGTTTTAGTTGAAAGCAGCGGCAATCACTATAGTTCGAAAGGAATATGGGAGGAAAATCCTATTTCACCCTACACTGAAGATGGTCTTGAAACTACTTGGAAAGAGGGTGATTATTCTACAGATGTTTACACTGATAAACTAATTTCATATATCAATCAGAGTCAAAAAAAGAACAGACCATTTTTCGGTTTTGCTGCTTATACATCCCCTCATTGGCCACTACAAGTAGATGAGAAGTACTGGAAAAAATACGAAGGCCGCTATGATGAAGGTTATGAGGTCTTGAAAGCAAAGCGTTTCGAAAGCTTAAAAAAAGCAGGAATGATCTCGGAAAATGCGGTCTTGCCTCCTTCCCACCCTACTATCAAACCTTGGGATTCCCTTTCTTCTGAAG
>CBFHWO010000032.1:0-43383 GCA_965659625.1 uncultured Algoriphagus sp.
ACCTGTGACAGAAGCGGATTATTTAAATAATAGTGTTGAGATGGCCGACTTGATGAGGTCAAATGGTAAAATTTATATCGTTGTAGGAATCATTGTTATAATTTTCATAGGTATCACAGTATATCTAATTAGTACTGATCGAAAGATCAGCAAACTTGAAAAAAATCTTAACTCCTAAAATTCAGCAATCATGAAAAAAGGACATATTATAGGAATTGGAATTATTGCCATTGCTATTGTAATCATCATGACTTCTATCGGTGATGCAAGTAGTTATGAGAGCTTCAATACTGCTCTTGAGATGAAGCAAGACGGAAATGACAAGCCAATACACGTGGTGGGTCAATTAAAGAAAACGCAATCCGGAGAAGTGACAGGATTAAATGTCAGAGATGATAAAACCTCGTTTACTTTTGTATTGGTAGACAACGATGGCACTGAGCAAGAAGTGTTTTATAACGAACCAGTGCCTGCTGATTTTACCCGATCAGAATCCGTAGTTGTAATAGGCCAATTCAAAACCGATGATATTTTCATTGCAGATAAAATCCTGATGAAATGCCCATCCAAATATCAGGAAACAGACGTGCAGGCAGCCGGAATGTGAGAGAAAGAGCAGCTAGAATAAAAAATCCATGATCAATACCTTTATCGGAAATCTTGGCCACATGATGACCATTGTGGCCTTTGTCAGTGCTTTGGTTACGGCCTATGCTTACATTCAATATTTCCGTGCAAACGAACTCGAAAAAGCTAGCTGGAGAAGATTCAGCAGAATCAGTTTTTATGTTCATGGCGTTTCAGCCACCTTGATTGCTATTTCACTTTTTGAAATAATCTATAATCATCGATTCGAATATTTCTACGCATATTCCCATAGTTCCAAAGCTCTTCCTGTTCACTACATGATTTCCAGTTTCTGGGAAGGCCAAGAAGGGGCGTTTATCCTTTGGATTTTCTGGAATGTTGTTTTGGGAGTAGTAATCATCAATACCAATAAATTTTGGGAAGGGCCTGTCATGGTGGTTTTTGCCATGGTTCAGGCATTCTTAGTTTCGATGATATTGGGAGTAGTTATTGGCGATCTGAAAATAGGAAGCTCTCCATTTATTTTGCTTAGAGATGCCACTCAGGCACCTATTTTTCAGATGAACCCAGATTTTGTTCCTGAAGACGGAACTGGGCTTAACCCGCTGTTACAAAATATTTGGATGGTGATTCACCCTCCGACACTTTTCTTAGGCTATGCATCTACGCTAGTTCCTTTTGCCTTCTTGATGGGCGGATTGGTGATGAAGAAATATTCAGAATGGATTCGACCTGCTTTGCCATGGGCAATTTTCTCAGCAATGATTTTGGGGATGGGGATTATCATGGGTGCTTATTGGGCTTATGTGACTCTAAACTTTGGAGGATATTGGAACTGGGATCCCGTCGAGAATGCTGTGTATGTGCCCTGGATTGTGCTAGTAGCGGCAATCCACACCATGATCACATTTAAGAAAAGTGCCACTGCTTTAAAGACTTCAATCATACTGGTGATTTCCAGCTTTATTTTGGTCCTTTATGCTACGTTCTTGGTTAGATCTGGGGTACTGGGAGATGCTTCAGTTCACTCATTTACAGATCTTGGGCTATCCGGTCAGCTGCTGATTTATATGCTTTTCTTCCTGCTTATAGCAATTATTCTATCTGCGAGGGCGTGGAAACATATTCCAAGTTCGGAAAAAGAAGCTTCCGTTTATTCACGCGAATTTTGGGTTTTCATAGGGGCGACAACTTTAAGTTTGATGGCATTCCAAGTGATATTACCCACTTCCATTCCAGTGTGGAATACATTGGTAGAGAGCTTTGGTGGGATTTCCAACATGGCACCTCCTGCAGACCAAATAGAATTCTACACCAAGTTCCAATTGTGGTTTGCTGTGGCTTTGGCTTTGCTTACTGCAGTAGGTCAATTTTTCTGGTGGCAGAAAATGGACAAGCAAACTCTGAAAGATACGCTTGTCACACCATATATCGTTTCGGTTTTAATATCGGCTGCAATCATTGTACTGGCTAAAGTTTATGATTGGAAATACATCATTATTGTCCTTGCTGGAACATTTACTATTGTGGCTAATGCTGTAATCCTGGCGAAAATCCTGAAAAAGTCTAGCTTTAAACTTGCCGGAGGTTCTTTGGCACATATTGGATTGGGCATGATATTAATAGGAATTATGTTCAGTTCAGGTTATTCTGACGTGATTTCTATCAATATGTCTGGATTGACCTATAGCAATAGCTGGGAAGATGAATTGAATAAGGAGCATGTGCTGCTTTGGATCAACAAGCCCACCCAAATGAAAGACTATACGGTGACTTATCGTGGGCGTCAGAAAAAAGTGGTCGGAGTTCCAGATTATGTACCAGCCAAAATCTTAGAAACGACTGGTAAGGTCAATGAATCTGTGGCATTAGAAGGTTATAAAGATTACTTCCAAAAAGGCGACACGGTAAACTTGGTTTTGGAGGAAAATGATTATTTCAAAATTGATTACTATCAAAACGAAAAGCTTCAATTTTCCCTCAATCCGATGTCGCAATTCAACTCAAGTATGGGTGGTTTGATTTCTTCTCCGGATTCTAAAATCTACTTTGATAAAGATCTTTACACTTACGTGGCGGCGATGAACGACTACGAAGATCCAGAATGGAAAGATGATGAAATTTATGAAGTAGCTCCGGGAGAACAGTTTCATGTGGCAGATTTTGTCACGTATTTCGATGGAGCTGAAGTTTTGGAGGAACTAGATGGATATATTCTTCAGGAAGGCGATGTTGCTGTAAAGGCAAAGCTTCGAATCTTAGACTATGATGTAGAGAAACTTCTTGAGCCAACTTTTATTATCCGAAATAGTCAGATTGGTAAAATACCTGTTATCGATTCAGAATTAGGAATTAAAATCTCATTGGAGAATATCCTTCCTGAAGACAATAAGTTTGTATTCAAGGTCAATCAATATCAAAAAGATTATGTGGTGATGAAGGCAATTGTAAAGCCTTATATCAATGTACTTTGGATCGGTACCATCATCATGCTTACAGGATTTTCGGTGGCGATCTTCAGAAGATTTGATGAGTTCAAAAAAATGAGAGATAAAGGATTGGAGTAAATTATCAATTCGTTTATAAAGATTCCAAAAAACAGAAAAGCCCGGTTCGAAACCGGGCTTTTCTGTTTTTCATTAATACCAAGAGTCTTTTCTAAAGCAGAGGAGTGAATTGCTTAAGGAATCTTACATCATTCTCAGTAAATAAGCGAAGATCTTTAATTTGATATTTTAGCATCGCAATTCGCTCTATTCCCATACCGAATGCAAATCCGGTATATTTCTTGGAGTCAATTCCACAGTTTTCCAACACATTTGGATCAACCATCCCAGAACCCCCGATTTCTACCCAACCAGTTCCCTTACAAACATTACAGCCTTTTCCTCCGCAGATCAAACAAGTGATATCGATTTCCGCACTTGGCTCAGTAAACGGGAAGTAAGATGGCCTGAATCGCACTTGAGTTCCTTTGCCAAACATCTCCTTCGCAAAGTGGTACAAGGTATTTTTCAGATCAGCGAAACCTACGTTTTCATCCACATATAATCCTTCCACTTGATGAAAAATACAATGTGCTCTTGCAGAGATTGCCTCATTTCTATAAACTCTGCCCGGCGATAGAGTTCGGATTGGAGGTTTTTGATTTTCCATCACTCGAACCTGTACAGAAGAAGTATGCGTTCTCAGAGCAATGTCTGGATTCTTCTCGATGAAGAAAGTATCCTGCATTTCACGGGCAGGATGATTTTCAGGAAAATTGAGAGCTGTGAAGTTATGCCAGTCATCTTCAATTTCTGGTCCTTCGGAAAGATTGAAACCAATTCTTTCAAAGATTTCTATGATTCTCTGTCTAGTAGCTGTCAATGGGTGAATTCCGCCCAATCCTTGATTGGAAGGGGGAAGAGTCAAATCAATATCCTTAGATTTCGATTTTTTATTGGTCTGGCTTACTTTCTCAATTAGCTCTTGAAATTTTGCTTCAGCAAGTTGTTTGACTCCATTTACCAATTGCCCATAGGCTCGTTTTTCTTCGTTTGGGACTTTGCCCATTCCAGCAAAAAGTTCTCCTACGATGGATTTCTTGGAGATAAACTCCATCCTGTAAGATTCAAGTTCTTCCGGTGTATTTGCGTCAGCTGCAGAAATTGCAGCCTTAATTGATTCAATTTTTTCCTGATACATGCCTTGCAATTTTATCAAGCCACAAAGCTAAGAGTTTTAGGCTTTTTAGGACAAAAAAATACTAAGTGATTAAAGCCTATCCATTCCTCAATGAAGAATATTTCAAAAATTAATCAAGCCTACTCAATCCAATTTTCATAGGAGGGTCGTAATTCAATTCAAATACGAAAACTAAAAATCATAAAATCTTAAAAATCATGAACACTCAAAATTTCTTTAAAATGGCTTTCGCAGCCTTCATTTTTCTTTCAGCAAACATGGCTTATGGTCAAATGGAAAAAACAGTAATGGTGGGAGGCGCAGAGATGTACCCTTCTAAGAATATTGTTGAAAATGCAGTGAATTCGATGGATCACACCACTTTGGTAGCAGCTGTAAAAGCGGCAGGATTGGTTGAAACTTTGCAAACTGCTGGTCCATTTACTGTATTTGCTCCAGAAAATTCAGCATTTGAGAAACTTCCATCTGGTACAGTAGAGACGCTTTTGAAGCCAGAAAACAAAGCTCAATTACAGGCAGTATTGACTTACCATGTAGTAGCTGGTAAAATGGGATCAAAAGAAATCGCTGCAGCCATCAAAAAAGGAAATGGTAAAGCTGAATTGACTACAGTACAAGGCGGTAAATTAACTGCTTGGATGAAAGGTAAAGACCTTTACATCACAGATGAAAACGGTGGTCAATCTAAAGTAACTATCGCAGATGTATGGCAGAAAAACGGTGTAATTCACTCTGTGGATACCGTGGTACTTCCTAAAATGTAATAGTAATTGTTACCCAATTGCTAAGCCGGCTCCTATTCAGGAGTCGGTTTTTTTTATTTCAATTCCTCTGGAATCTGAAAAACAGCAATGCCTGGATCCTCATCGGTAGTCAATGCATAGATTTCGTTAGTCTGTTCGTTAATTGAGATATAAGAAACTGATCTATCCAAAAACAGTCGCCATTTTGGTTTTCCATTTAAAGTGAATACCCTGATTTCTTTGGCTGTTATCCCAGATTTTGCATAGTCATTGTAAGAATATCCAGAATAAAGTGCAAAAATGAAATTTTCACTTACAGCTACCTCTTGATATTTTGTGGGATAGTTATTCGCAAAACTTAGCATTCCTCCATATTTACTGTCTATATATTCAAATTCAGGTATCTTCAGATCTGGTCCTCTAACTGAGATAAATTTTTTCGTTCTATAATTGAATATTTCCATTAAGTCTCGATTCATGCTGATTTTTACATAAATCCCATTTTCTTGATTTCCACCGAATCGTCCAGCATTAAGAAGACTAATTTGAAGCGTTGTTAAATCTGGTCTTTCTTCAAGCGTTTCAAATTCCCCATAGCCACCGATAAGGTTTCCCAGAGAATCAAACTCCATAATTTTGCTTTCACTCTCTCTTGCTACTCCCAGATAATTTCCATTTGGAGTTAAAATAATATCCATGGGTCCCAAACTTGGGTCAGGAATTTTGTGATCGCTAATAGCCAATAGAGAGGTATCATTCATTGAGAATGATGAGATCTTTCTGTTATTGTAGTCATTTACCCAAAATGTGTCTTTGTCTTGAGATTCTATAAAAGATGGTGCAAAATTCTCTAATGGACCTTGGCCAACTTTACCTTTTGGTTTATCATAAGACCAATCTTTCGTATTGATGATATGAAAACGCGGATATTCATCTGGAACATTATGGTATTCTCTGATCACTATTTTATCCCCTTGATGCATAAAACCAGAGGCATTGACAATCTCTTCAAAAATGTATTTTTCAGAACTAAGATTTAGTTCCTCAAAATCGGTGACCTTTATTGAGATAATAGATTCTTTCTCTGATTCTGCTGCACAAGAAGAGAAAAAGATGAGTAGAGGAATAAGGTTTAATAACTTCATATTACAAACAATATAGTTAAATTACTAGAATTTAGTAATGAGGAAAATAAAAAAACCGACTGAAAACATCCAGTCGGTTTGAAGATCATATGACCTCGTAAATCTTAATTCAAAATTCGTGATTCACACCTTACCAAGTTCTACTTCCACCCGGTCTTCCGCGCTCCCAAGGGTTATTGGATGGCTCGGGCTCCTTGAAATTACCAAGGATATAAGTGAAGGTCAGCATTCCATATCTGGTTAAAACATTTGTGAAAACATCCGTCACCGAAACATCCGAAATCGTTCTCTGTATACTATTATTTTGATTAAGTAAATCGAAAATTACCACTTTCAACTCTGCCTTGTTATTCTTGGCAAATCTATAGCCACCTTCAATATTCCAAAGCCAGAAATTCTGATCAAATCCTTCAGAAAGCCCGCTGTAAAGACTGTGATTCAAATTATTTCCCATAAATATTTTTCCTCCATTTGGAGAGTAATACAATCTAAGATTGGATTCCTGTACATAGTAATTATTGTCCTGCGTGGTCTGTAAACTCGAATTCACAATGTTGTATGTCCCTGTGGTGCTCAAGGTAAAGTCTACATTTTCACTAATATTAGAAGTGAAGGTCACCCCTTGTCCTAAGGATAAATTATCATTCAAGTTTAACTCTCCATTGATCATACCGGGAATTCTATTGAAGTTAATTCGAGAATTCATGTTAAACTGGGTTTTGATCCCCTTAATCGGAGTTCCGTACGTGAAAAACAAGGTGGTTCTGAAATTACCATCAAGATTGACTGGTTGAGAAATTTGTCCTCCAGGCCTCAGCAAAATCTCCCCGTTGATCAAGGTATCTTGTGCTGTAATAAATGTGTTGCTTCCGATGTAATTGTTTGTTCCAGAGTAGTTTACAAACATGAACATGGTATGATTTTTCTCCAAGTTAATCTTACTCATATTCAAGAAAATATTATGATTGTAGCTTTGACCTAGATTAGGATTTCCTACGCTAAGGTTCAATGGATTTTGATTGTTTACCACATTTTGTAACTGAGAAACACTTGGCTCATCTGTGTTTGTTCTATATCTCATTCGATAAGAAACACCAGTCTCCCTATTTCTGTAGCTCAAGCTTGCTCCTGGCAAAATGTTATTGAAACTTCGTTTAAAAACTCCAGTTTCAGGGAAAAATGCTTCGTTGTTCAATTGTGCATTTTGATAATCTAAATTGAAATTCAGATTCAATCCATTGTTATTATATGCATAACCCGTACGAAGTCTTTGAGTGATGAATTTGTTTATAAACTCATTACTTAAAGCTGTATCCAGCAAATACGTGCCTTGCTCCGCACCTAGAACATAAGTTTTTTGATCCGAATCTGATTTATTATTTCCAACCTGATAGCCAAGAGTTCCTATTGACTTTTCTCCCAATGGCTCTGTCAAAGTCGCATTGATACGATAATTAAATCCTTTGGAAAGAGTGTAAGTTTCTTGAAGTGTGGTATCAAGACTAACTCTATTGTAATCAATACTTGCTGCTAACAGATCAGAATATTGATCTCTATTGGACCAAGAAGTATTGATATCTGTTGAAAAAGTCCTGCCTACTTTATCGAATTTATATCGATAAGTAATGTTATTAGAAATGTTATAAGACTTATTCTCTGCACTATTGATCGATCTTAATGCACTTAAGGAATCTCCTGTGCTAGCAGTAGTCAAGGCGTCTCTATCGGTAAAACTATTGTTGTTTTGGATAGAAATATTTGGAGTGACAATGATTGAATTTTTCTCATTTAAATCTGCCTCCAATCGTCCACTCATTCTATGGTTGTAATTATCGGTGGTACTTAGTAAACTTTCTTGGTAGTACTGGGTAAGACTTTCATTAACCACAGTTTCTCTATTGGTGATCTGCTGTAATTTATTTGCCGAGTTATTAAAGAAATAACTTCCAGTAAAATTCACCTTTTTACCCCATTTATCTGAGTAATTCAAGCCAAGGGAATTCGTTGTATTGATTCCATTGCTATTTCCTGCATTGAAGTTATTATTTCCTCCTCCGAAACCACCTCTCCCTCGGCCACCACCACCTCCACCAGAGCTATTGGCATTTACTCCTGCAAGGTCCTGACTCGAGAAATTTTGTTGATTAATATTATTTGTTAGCCCCAAAATAGAAACTCTTCGATCTCCATTAAATAAATTCAAACTACCTCCAGCTGAATATCTATCATCTGTTCCATATCCTGCATAGGCTCGTCCAAACTGGCCATTTTTCCGATCTTCTCTTAAAATGATATTGATGGTTTTGGTATATGAACCATCATCAAAACCAGTCAATCTACTCTGATCTGACCTTTGATCTAAAACTTCAACTCTATCAATTGCATCAGCAGGAAGATTTCTGAGAGCGATATTCGGGTCAGAACCAAAAAATTCTCTTCCATCTACGAGGATTCTCTGAACAGTTTCCCCTTGAGCCTGAACCTCGCCGTTTTGGATCGTAACTCCGGGTAGTTTTCTAATTAGATCTTCGGCCTGAGCATTTTGTTGAGTTTTAAAAGCTGAGGCATTGAAAGAAGTCGTGTCCCCTCTCATTTCCCCAACTGGAGATTGCCCTTCTATAACTACTTCTCCTAGAACTTGAGTGTCTTCATTGAGAACCAAAGTGCCGAAATCGGCTGGATCCCTGAAACTATGAGTTCTTGTAATCGTTTCATAGCCGATAAATTTGATCTCAATTTTCACCTCCGGAATCATCGGTCTATTAAGTTCAAATTTACCTTGAGCATCAGTTACACCGCCTAAAAGTAAAGAATCCGCCAAAGTTTTAATCAGTACATTGGCTCCGATCATTGGCGTTTTGGTACTTCCATCCATCACAATTCCAGTGAGTTTGATTTGAGGTCTTTGTCCCTGACCTTGAGGTCGTTGCCCAAACGCATTAAAAAAGAGCATTAGGCAAAAAATAAATAAAAAGGATCTATACATGTTTCTCATAGTTGTGCAAATATCTGATTCTTTGACCATAGAAATATGTCAAAGGTTTAGTGCAAAACTCAAGAAAAATTAGAAAGGGAAATCCAAAGGATAAAAGGCTAAAAAACCATTTAAAAGTTTAATTATTTCTTGACTATCTCCATTATTTCAGGATAAGAAATACCAAAATGGCTATTATCGTAAACCGAAACTCCATTTTTTATTACTAAAACTTGAGGAGATTGATGAGGAATGCCAAATACCTGACTGATTTGATTAGAGAGATCTCTGTTTTCAAGGATATCTAAATGATAAGGAAGAACATTTTGATGATCCTCTTCTTTCCAATTTCGTAGAAGTCGATCCAAAGACATACCACTCAATGAACAACGAGTGCTATGTTTAAATATCATTACAGGTATATCTTCACTTAATGCTTTGATTTCGTCAATTTGCCCAATTCGTGTTAATTTATTCCAATTCATATTCGTCATTTTATAAAGGGGCAATATTTTTGGGGAAGATAAAGTTCCCAGATTAAACAAGGAAAGATTAAAAATGAAAATATTCACACCCAGTTTGCTTAAACCTTTAACCATCCTTTATCTAGCTATATTTTTTCTGGCATCATGTAAATCATTTAATCCACACCGAATCCCTTCGCCTAAAATTGCTCCTCCTGCATTTTCTTCAGTGAACGTGCCGGTTCAAGTTCCTCGCAGCACTCTAGATAGGGTTTTTAATCTGGCGATACCTCAGGTTTTGATCGACGATGAAAATATGTCAATGGGGAATGTAGAAGGGAAATTAATTTTGAGCCGAAACGGAAAACCGACTTATTCAAT
Organism: uncultured Algoriphagus sp.; assembly: GCA_965659625.1. Lineage (GTDB taxonomy): Bacteria > Bacteroidota > Bacteroidia > Cytophagales > Cyclobacteriaceae > Algoriphagus. The sequence goes on from CBFHWO010000032.1 coordinate 9,983, forward strand.
CTTGGACAGCCAAAGAATTCAATTAACATTGCCTTTGAGGATCCAAGGAGAATTGGGACTTACAAAAAGAGGACTTGGAAGCTTTATTCAATCTAAGCTGCCTTTAGATGAAAGTCTTTCTCCGGTCATTATTGTCAATCCAACCATTAATCCTGATTGGAGTATTTCTGTCGATGACTTTGAGCTAGTTGATCTTGGTGGTCATATAAGTTTAAATTTGTTGGGGATGCAGGTCGATCTTAGTGGGATAGTAGAAAAAGAAATCACTAAATGGGGTTTAGAAAACCTGAATTCGGCTCAATCGATTTTCAGTTTAAAACCCTTTATTGATCTGGCTTGGAATCAAGTGGGAAAACCTTTCATCATCGATTGGGAAGGAGAAGAATCTGCTTTTTCTATTCAACCTGAATCCATCCTGCTTAAAGAATTTTTTGACACTAGTGAAAATCTAAATCTTTGGCTAGGACTCAATGGAAAAGTAAACACGCATCCATCCAATGCCGCACCAAGCAGGGCTTTTCCTTTACCCAAAATTACTGAGAATACAGATTCAGAAAACTATTTGGGGATCACACTTCCTTGGTTGCTTAGCTACGAAAAACTGGATCAGATTTTAGGTGAAAACTTGAATGATATTCCGATACGGATTGATAAAAAAACCATTTTTACTCCAAGTAACATAAGCAGCCAGGCCTATGGAGAATTTCTCGAAATCACCATGGATTTTCTTGCTACTCAAACGAATGGAAAAACGTTGGATGGGAAACTCTATTTGATCGGTAAACCAGCTTTTGAACCAGCTTCACAAAGCCTTTATTTCACAGATATTAATTTCAAATTGGAAAGTGGGAATTTCGGGGCTCAGACAAGTGTCGGGCTTAAAAAGCGAAAAATCATTAGACAAATTGAAAGCAGAGCAAACTTCCCAATTGGAGAAACTCTCAATGAAAGTAATTCAAGTATCCAAGGAAGGCTTGGTTTAACTACCGGAATAGCGGAATTGAAAATTGAAAATCTAGAAATAGTACCTGAAAGTTTCTATCCTTCAAAAAATGGGCTTATGGTTCATATGAAAGCGATTGGAAATGTAAATGTAGTTTGGAAATAATAAATGGGGAAGTTTTTTAAAATTCCCCATTTCAATATTAATTAATCAGTTAATTTTTTTCATTAAGTATCTCCTGAGCTATTTCGGATCAATCATTTATTTAAAAGACTCCAAGAATTAATCCCTTTTTTGGAAGCCAACTTCAATAATTTCAAAAATAAATTTGCTGTTAAGAACGCATCTCCACCAGCCGTATGCCGATCATTGGTTTTAATATTGAATCTTTGACAAAGTGAATCGAGGGTGTACTCTTTTAAATTGACTCTAGTTCGATCCACCATTAAGCCATAATCAATTCTGATCGCTAAGTTCATCGTATCGATAGAAGGATTTGGAAAGCGCTCTAATCCTACAGGCCTCAAAGCTTTCTGAAGCATTTCTAGATCGAATCCCAAATGATGGCCTACCAAAATATTATCGTTTAGATATCCCAATAATTGAATCGAAAAATTCTCTAGAGAAATTTCTGTTTCATTTCCCATCAAACCATGAACAGGTATCGCATCTTTCCCTTTTTTAGATGACTTTAAATACCATTCTACTGAAGATGAAATTTGAATTTTCTGCTGATAAATCTTCACCGCACCAAAGGATAAAATATGATCTTTTGAAGGATTCAAGCCGGTTGTTTCAGTATCCAAAACCACAAAGGAAAGTTGATCGAAATTGCGAATTCCTGGAATGGGTTTTTTGGCTTTTTCCAGAAAGTCTTTTACAAAACTTTTTTGGTTTGCCTTTTTTCGATCAAACAGCCACCAACTCATTTCAAAAAATAATCCAGTTGAAACCTTACTCTCACCATTTCCTGAAGCTCTGAGATAGGCGAAAAAGTATTTTTCAAAAGTTGTTTTTGCAGTTTTCCTAACTTTTCAGGATCTATATATCTTCCGTTATTTCCATGATGAAGACCTTCCAAAGCTTTCATTCTCATCAAAATCTCATAAGCTTTACCAGCTTGAATAAACAATTCTTTATTGACAGGCTCAAGTTCGGCCAGTTTTTCAAATCTCTTGAATGTGTTGTTAATTTTCACCACTCCATGGCTGAAAATCAATAACCTTGCTAAATCCGCCAAAGGCATCATCGCTCTTGCTTTTATATCAAACTGATCTTTATGCTCTCCTGATTTCTCGACCATAAATCCTTTGAAAAAACCCAAAGGTGCAGGATTCATATAGGCATTTTTGGCCAAGAAATTCAAAAAGAAATGCTTCTTTCCAACCTCGGCATAGATATGTTCTGTAATCTGCTCTGCAAGTAAATTAGAGCCAGCTATGGGTCTAAAATCAAAGAAGATTGATGAATGCAAAAGAGCTTCTTCTGTAGGTTCCAAAATCCATCCTGAAAAATATTCCTTCCATTTAGAAAGTGGCTGCACCCATTTTGGGTTACTTGCCATAATATCACCAGGACATGAATAAACGCCGCAATTAATCAACACCTCAACGATTTCAGATCCAATTTTCAGAAAATATTCAGCAGCCCTTTCTTTTAGATCATCGGGGACATCCTCATAAATAATGGCATTATCCTGATCTGTCCGAAGCAACTGTTCTTCTCTTCCCTCACTTCCTAGAGATAAAAAGCAAAATTTCACTTTTTCAAGTTCAGGATAGTCGGCAAAATGTTTTTTATGGGCGATCACATTCGCTTGAGCAATGATGACATCGTTTATTTCAGTCATCACTGAAGCAATAAAATCCATCGCAACTTCATTTTCCAAGTAGTAGCGAAGCATTTGTTCGGCTCTATCCCGAATCATTTTCAATTCACCTAGATCTAGTGTATTCAAAAGTGCATGGATCAAAACCGCCGGGCTATTTCCCATTGACAGCAAAACATCATGATCAGAAATAATCCCGCTTATTGGGCTATTGATGCTGCCTTCTTTAGTCAAAACAAGATGATGAAGCCTGTTTTTAATCATGCAGAGGTATAAATCAGAGAAGGAAGAATCACTTTTTTTCACAATCAAATTCTTACTCATCAATTGCGAGACTGGTGTCGTCAAAGGCATTCCTTCAGCCACCACTCGTTTTCTTAAATCCTTGTCAGTAATAATGCCAAGAGGATGATTATGATCACCCACAATCACAATGCTGCTCACTTCTTCAAAAGCCATTTTTTTAGCAGCATCTTGAATGCTCATACTTTCTCTGGCCGTCAATACATTCTCCGAGATTTTAATCACAGAAGGATCTGAAAAGATCAAAAGGGAATGATCATTTGATTCATTCCTAAATACTCTTCTTGCTTTTTGGCTTTGGGAAAGATCCTGGCGAACGACAACTTGTCCACTGGCAAATCCTGCGGCAAAAAATAAGGCAACCCTACTATTTTGGTACAATATGGATTCAAAAACAGAAACAGGAATCAAATAAATCAAACTATCCTCCGCAGCATGAGCATTCAGGACATAGGGCCGTTTGCCAAGAAGTGCCAATACTCCAAATACATCTCCCTGGTCACAGTATTCAATGATTTCCTCACCAGAAGTTCCTTTTTCAGTCAATGCGATTGCCCCGTCCTTAACAACGAAAAAATGTGGTTGAGCAGGTTCTCCTCGCAAAAACAGACGCTCATCTTTATCAAAATATTTGATCTCTATGCTAGAAGCCACTATTTCCAAGTCTTCCTTGCTCAAAAATGAAAAAGGAGGGAAGCTTTTTAAAAACTCCGCGACTCTATTGACAATAACATTAGCCATAGCTGAAATATACTAAATCAAAATCTCTAACATTACATGGGACTGACATAGTGACATTAAATAGATGATGGGAATAACTTTTGTTATATTAGAAACTGTAAAACTATCATTATGAACAGGATATCAATACTATTGAAATATTTTAGAAAATTAGCTTGGGCATTGATAGTCGCTTTTATGGTTGGAGTTCATAACTTTTATAAGCAAGACATGGATTCACCTGAATCGATTGTTTCTCACATTGAAATCAATTCAGAAGAAGAAGACTCTTCCCCAAAAGACTAAAAATAAAGCCAGAAATAAATTCCTGGCTTCTTTTATAAATAAGCTTTTATTTTCTTCCTTCAATAATTTTTGTTACTACATCAGGATCTAGTAGCGTACTGGTATCTCCCATATTATCGAGGCTATTTTCTGCAACTTTTCTAAGAATCCTTCTCATGATCTTTCCTGATCTGGTCTTAGGCAACCCTGGTACAATCTGAATCTTATCCGGTTTTGCAATAGGTCCAATTATTTTTGAAACCATTTCTTTGATTTCATTCACCAGATTATCCTCTGTTCGATTGGTCATATCGCAAATTACATAAGCATAAATACCTTGCCCTTTGACATCATGAGGGTATCCAACTACTGCCGATTCTATTACCTTAGGATGCTCATTGATTGCGTTTTCTACTTCGGCTGTTCCCATTCTATGACCCGATACATTCATCACATCATCTACCCGTCCTAGAATTCGATAATATCCATCATGATCTCTCTTCACTCCATCCCCAGTAAAATACATTCCCTTGTAAGTAGAAAAATAAGTTTGCTTACATCGGTCATGATCTCCATAAGTTGTCCTGATCATAGATGGCCAAGGAAATTTGATACAAAGGTTGCCTTCTACTGAATTCCCGGTTAATTCATTTCCTTCAGGGTCTACGATACATAATTGCACTCCCGGCAACGGAAGAGTCGCGAAGGCAGGTTTGGTTGGGGTAATTCCAGCAATCGGTGAAACCATGATGCCTCCAGTTTCGGTCTGCCACCAAGTATCCACAATTGGACATTTGTTTTTACCGATGTGTGTATGATACCAGTGCCAAGCCTCTTCATTGATCGGTTCGCCTACAGATCCCAGAACTTTAAGAGAACTCAAATCATATCCCTCAATGGGGTCAGTTCCAAAGGCTTGCAAGGCACGGATCGCAGTTGGAGCAGTGTAAAACTGATTTACTTTATATTTTTCCACCACAGCCCAGAATCTTCCTGCATCTGGAAATGTCGGAACTCCTTCAAACATCAAAGTAGTAGCTCCCGCTAATAACGGGCCATACACTATGTAGGAATGACCAGTAATCCATCCGATGTCTGCTGTACACCAATACACATCTCCAGGAGAATACTGGAAGACATTTTCAAAGGAATATTTAGAATACACCATATACCCAGCGGTGGTATGGACTACCCCTTTTGGTTTTCCGGTAGAGCCTGAAGTATAAAGGATAAATAACATATCCTCACTGTCCATTTCCTCTGCTACGTTTTCCACAGATTCCTCCGCGATTACATCATGCCACCAAAGGTCTCTGCCTTCTTGCATAGTAACTTCTTGATGCGTTCTCTGGTATACAATGACAGTTTCTACAGTACTTTTCTCTAAAGCTTCATCCACGACGGCCTTCACAGCTATTTTTTTGTTCCCTCGGAAATTCCCATCCGAAGTTAAAATTGCTTTTGCACCACAATCAATAACTCGATCGGCGAGAGCATTGCTTGAAAAACCAGCAAAAACAACGGAATGAACAGCTCCAATTCTTGCGCAGGCTAGCATTGCCACTGCTGCCTCAGGAACCATCGGCATATAAATAATCACTTTATCACCTTTTCCAATTCCTTTACTTTTCAAGGCATTTGCAAAGCGGCAAACCTCCTTAAAAAGTTCTTTGTAAGTAATGGTTCTCCCTGCTTCTTTTGGGTCATTTGGTTCCCAGATAATTGCGGGCCTGTCCCCAATGGTATACAAATACCTTTCAAAAATATTTTCAGTGATATTCAACTTACCGTTTAGAAACCACTTCACATCGGGTTCTTCAAAATTCCATTTCAATACCTTGTCCCATCGTTTTCTCCAATGAAATGAATCGGCAATTCTTGCCCAAAATTCTTCCGGCTGGGCTACACTTTTTTGATACTCGTGTAAGTAACCGCTTAGGGTATGTATTCTATCACTCATGATACTATTGGGTTATCGATAATCTAAATCTTTTCTAGAATCTCTAATTTACGATTAATGATCCACTGCTTTGCCTGATCCACGAGGAATTCTGATTTCTTGGATCATATCCTGGACAGATTGGGGCGGTGCTGGAGTAAATTGTGAAACCAAAACACAGACCAGAAAATTAATAAACATGCCTATGGATCCTATTCCTTCGGGAGACACTCCAAACCACCAATGATCAGCCGTATTAAGTTCTGGAGAGATAAATTTAAAGTAAATAATATAGGCCAAGGTAAAAACCAAACCAGAAATCATTCCTGAAATTGCCCCTTCTTTATTTATTCTGGAGGAAAAAATTCCCATAATAATTACTGGAAAGAACGATGCCGCGGCTAGACCAAATGCGAAAGCAACGACTTGTGCTACAAAGCCTGGAGGGTTCACCCCAAAATAACCTGCCAACAGAACGGCTCCAGCTGCAGCTATTCTCGCAATTCTAAGTTCTTTTTTCTCAGAGATTTCAGGCTTGAATGTCTTGAACAAATCCCTCGAAACGGAAGTGGAAATAACTAATAATAATCCTGCTGCTGTGGACAAAGCTGCTGCCATGGCTCCTGCTGCAACTAAGCCAACTACCCAGTTTGGCAGTTCTGCTATCTCTGGACTTGCCAATACCATAATATCTCTATCGATAGTCAGCTCATTGGTTTCCGGATCTGCTACATATTGAATTTTGCCATCGCCGTTTTTATCGTCAACTGAAATCAAATTGGTTTTTTGCCAGTTGGAGATCCAAACGGGAAGGGAGGAAATCTCTTTTTCGGAAGTGCTATTGATGGTATTGTAAATCCCAAATGCTGCAATAGCCGGGGCAGTTGTATACAGAATCGCAATAAATACCAAGGCGTAACCTGCAGAAAGACGAGCGTCTTTTACTTTAGGAACTGTGAAAAACCTTACAATCACATGAGGAAGTCCAGCTGTACCAACCATCAAGGCTAATGTGATCATAAATACATCGATCATTTCTTTCCGGCCTGAGGTGTATTCGGCGAAGCCTAACTCCCCCAAAACTCCATCTAGTTTATCCAAAAGTGCGGTTCCATCCGCAAGCTCCCCACCCAAACCTAATTGTGGCACGGGGTTACCGGTAAGCTGCATGGAAACAAAAATAGCCGGAACCATGTAAGCAAAGATTAGGACACAATATTGGGCTACCTGTGTATAGGTGATTCCTTTCATTCCTCCTAACACTGCATAGAAGAACACGATACACATACCTATTACCACTCCCCATTCGATCGGCACTTCCAGATATCTGGAAAAGACGATTCCAACTCCACGCATTTGGCCGGCGACATAAGTGAAAGAAATGAACAAGGCACAGATTACTGCGACCACTTTGGCTGTATTGGAGTAATACCGGTCTCCTACAAAATCAGGCACTGTGAATTTTCCGAACTTTCGAAGATAGGGTGCAAGTAAAAGTGCAAGTAAGACATAACCCCCGGTCCATCCCATGAGGTAAACAGAACCGTCATATCCGGCGAAGGAAATTATTCCGGCCATGGAAATGAAAGAGGCTGCCGACATCCAATCTGCAGCGGTCGCCATGCCATTTGCCAAAGGGGAAACTCCTCCTCCAGCGACATAAAATTCTTTAGTGGAGCCAGCTCTTGAATAAATTGCTATTCCTATATATAAGGTGAACGAAAGTCCGACGAGTAGGTACGTCCAGGTTAAAATATCCATTACTTCAGGTGATTTTGGTTTTTAAGCTTCTATTCTTCGTTGACATCAAATTCTTTGTCCAGTTTATTCATCCGATAGACATAGATGAATATCAGGATCACAAAAGCATAAATCGACCCTTGTTGGGCAAACCAAAACCCTAACTTAAATCCTCCCCAACGGATTTGATTCAACTCCTCTACCCAAAGAATCCCAAATCCAAAGGAGACTAAAAACCAGATTAGAAGTAAAAAAAATAAAACTTTGAGGTTCTTTTTCCAGTAGGCTTTCATTTTGCCCGGGTCATTGGCCATGGTAGTAGGGGTTATTTTTGGAATCAATTTTAAAAGTAAGTGTAGATTCCTGCGAAATGCAACAGCTTTTCCATTAAATAATGAAAATTTAGGGCAAGTCGTGATTTTAATCCGATTAAGGGCCTTAAACCAAAATTTCCGAAGCTTCCTTAATCAAGAAATTGAGAAAAAGATTAGATAAAATATTCAGACAAAATAGCTAGGCCTGCGGCCAAGAAACTTATAATTAACTTATTCCAATTGAACTTGTGATGAGGGCTACTTTCGAAAAATATAGTGGTGGAGATATGAAGAAATCCCCCAGCAACGAGGCCATAAAGAATTCCTACTCCTTCTTTTTCAAGTAATCCACTTTGGAATAAATAAGCACTAGAAAACATCCCAAGGGGAGAGGCCAAAGCAAAAAGTGTCAATAAAATCAGCGTCCATTTTTTACTCAAAGAACTGCTTAAAACCGCAGCGAGTGCAAAAGCTGCTGGTCCTTTATGCAAGATTATTCCTGCCAAAACGGTCTTGCTATTGTGTACATGTTCAAATGCTTCATTTTCGACTCCAATTAAACTACCATGAGAAAGCAAAGTCCCCTCCAGGAAAGCATGCACAAATAGTCCGATCATGACTGTGAAAATCCCTGCTTTGGTTTCTCCATGATGATGATGAATATGCCCATGTTCAATTCCACTGGATAAAAATTCCAACAGTTGCTGAAGTAAAAAACCAATCAGAATATATAATCCCATCCTTCCCCCTTCGTACCCACTGTGGAATAATTCAGGAAGAATATGTAAAATGGTGATTGAGAAAAGATAGGAGCCCGCGAAAACTAGAACCAACTTGAAGTACTTATCCCTAAAGTTTGGAGCGATAAAAACCAAAGAACCTGCGGCAAGCGCAGTGATAAAAAGAAGAAGAAAGTTTAATCCCATGTCCAAGTTTTACTTTCTTTTTTTAGAAAGTAGCAGGTATAACCCCGGCAAAGGTAATAAAATTCAATAATGTTGCATTTAATTATTTAGGCTAGCTCGACCTCTCTCCCATAAAGAGGAAGTTTAGACCATTTAATTTTGGATGAAAGAAAGATAAGGTTTCAATCCTTCGCTCGCGAATGTTTTAAAATCCCCATTTTCATCACTGTAAATAAGGAAAACTTCTATTTCATCTAAAGCCGAATCCAAAGCGATTGCCTTTTCAGTTCCCATTACCATCAAGGCTGTGGCATAAGCATCCGCAGTCATACAATCCTCCGCAATTACCGTTGCACTTAATAGATTCTGCGCAATAGGATAACCTGTTTTAGGATTGATGGTATGGGAGATTTTGACCGAATCTCTCACATAAAAATTTCTGTAATTTCCCGAAGTGGCCATTCCTTTATCCTGAAGAGCAATAATGCTAAATAGATCGGATGCATTTGCCGATTCTTCTGGTCGGTTTACACCTACTTTCCATAATTCACCACTTTCATTTACTCCTTTTGCCAGCAGCTCACCCCCAATTTCAACCAAGTAATCATTGATGCCTTTTGAGGATAAGAATTCTGCAACCACATCCACTCCATATCCTTTGGCGATGCTACTAAAGTCCAAATAAATACCAGATACTTTTTTTCTGACTTGTTGTGAATCAAAATCAACTTTCTCGAATCCCACCAATTTTAGAAGGTTCTGGATATCTACGCTATCTTTCAATTCAGGTCCGCCCGGCCCAAATCCCCAGATATTGACCAAAGGACCAACTGTCGGATCAAATGCTCCGGAAGTTTTCTGAAAAATCTCTTTACTAGCATTTAGGATTGGGAATAAGTAAGGCAAATTATAATTTAACGTATCTCTTGTATTAAATCTGCTCAATTCAGAATCAGGAATATAGGTAGACAAGCTTTGGTTGAAGACCACTAACAAAGAATCAATGGATGGCTGAAAATCTCTCCCTTCCTCATCCAGGTAAGTGATGTTATAGGTGGTCCCCATAGTTTTTCCTGATAAAGTCAACTTACCACTGACTTCAATTTCATCCTCAGAGACCGTTGTCTGTGGATTTTGATTTCTCCAGGTATAAACCAGGATGACCATAGCCAATAAGACTAAAGAATAAATGATGTTTTTACGGGCATTAGGACGCATATGATTCTGAATTTCGATGCGAAGTTAAGAGATATTTTTCAGTTTAAAGGATTGAGTAGGCATACAAAAAGGCCACCGTCCCCACGGGTATTTTTCTATCTTTGTAAGAGTACCACATTTCTATGAGAGAAGATTATCTAACAGGTGATGAAGAACATCTAAGTTCGAAGGACAAAGAATACGAAAAAGCTTTACGACCCTTAAGCTTTGAAGACTTCACAGGACAATTCAAAATAGTCGAGAATTTGCGGGTTTTTGTTTTGGCAGCTAAGCGCCGTAATGAACCGCTAGATCATGTTTTGCTACATGGTCCTCCGGGACTGGGAAAGACGACTTTAAGCCATATTATTGCCAACGAATTAAAGGCAGGGATTAAAATTACTTCTGGTCCAGTTTTAGATAAACCTTCTGATCTGGCAGGTTTGCTCACCAATCTGGAAGAAGGCGATGTGCTTTTTATTGATGAGATACATCGGCTGAATCCCATTGTAGAAGAGTATTTGTATTCTGCCATGGAGGATTTTAGGATAGATATTATGTTGGACTCTGGACCAAATGCCAGATCAGTTCAGATTTCATTAAGTCCCTTTACCTTAATTGGTGCTACCACACGTTCTGGTTTATTGACTTCTCCGTTGCGTGCCCGTTTTGGGATCAATTCCAGATTAGAATATTACGATGCCAAGTTATTGACAGATATCGTCGGCCGATCAGCAGGGATTTTACAAACCCCAATCGACGAAGTTGCAGCCTATGAAATCGCAAGAAGAAGTCGTGGCACACCAAGAATAGCGAATATGCTTTTGAGAAGGACAAGAGACTTTGCAGAGGTGAAAGGAGATGGTACAATTACTTTGGAAATATCAAAGATTGCTCTTGATGCACTGGATGTAGATATGAATGGATTGGATGAAATGGATAATCGGATCTTAATGACCATTATCGAAAAATTCAATGGCGGACCTGTTGGGCTAAGTACCATCGCCACGGCATGTGGGGAAGAAGCAGAAACAATCGAAGAAGTTTATGAACCTTTTCTGATTCAGGAAGGATATTTGAAGCGAACCGCCCGTGGTCGTATGGCAACAGAGCTCGCTTATAAGCATTTAAATATCAAGCCGACCCAAGGTTTGGGAGGCTTGTTTGATCTGTAATAAAAAAAGTCTGCCGATTTGATTGGTAGACTTTTTTAATTTCTCTGTTATGTTAATTCTTTTGCGGCTTCTTTATCCAAATACCAAGTGAGATCTTCACTTTTTGGCTTTACAAGTGATGCGGGATACTTTTCATAATTCCCTTCCAACATCACGATTTCATGTACTTTCTTCGCTTTGTTTGCTCCAGTAACCAAAAAGGCAATTGCTTTGGCATTGTTCACGATTTTACCAGTGATAGTCACACGCTTTTGTCCGGAATCCGGATGCACCGCCACAACACAGTTTTCTTTTGAATCCCATAAATCGATAGAGTTTGGGAAAATAGAAACGGTATGTCCATCGTCTCCAAGTCCCAACATGACCAGGTCAAATTGAGGGATTCCGTCTACGATCGGCAACTCATCTTCAAGCACTTTGCTATATCGAATAGCTTCCTCCTCTGGATCATCCTCCCCTAATATCCTGAAAATATTTTCCTCTGGCATATCGATATTAGAAAGTAAATGATCTTCCGTCATCTTGTAGTTACTCTCAGAATCAGTCGGTGGCACGCATCTTTCGTCTCCCCAATAAAAATTGATATTATCCCAAAGAATTTCCTCTCCCAACTCTTCCGAGATGTAGTCAAAAATCACTTTGGGAGTACTCCCGCCAGAAAGGGCCACGTGGATTTTTTCTCCAGTGTCAGACATTTCTTTTAAGGTATAAGCAAATTCTTCTGCAAGACTTTCCTTTGAACTTGATACAATGACATTCATTTTAAATCAGTTAGTATTGGTTTGGAAATAGAGGGGAAAACTTAATTCCATTAAAGTATGCAGAAGCCTGTTTCGTCAGTAAGTCGTTTTCCTGGGTTTCTCCATCCAAAATGTCCCCCGAACATCTCGTCTGAATTTCTTGGTCCCCAAGTGCCTGCGGCATACCCGTAGGTTGGCACATCTTCATTTTCCCAAAATTTCAAAATAGGGTCAACAAATTTCCAAGCTGCTTCTACTTCATCAGCACGCGCATATAAGGTCGTATCACCTTGCATTGCGTCCAAAAGCAATCTTTCGTAAGCATCCATTACCTGAGCAGAATCCAGGTCGGAGTAATAAAAATCAAGGTTTGCTTGCTCTACATTGAATCCTAACCCTGGGATTTTCACTCCAAACTTGATCAAAATTCCTTCGTCAGGCTGAATTCTTATGATTAATTTATTGTCCTTTTTATAGGCATCATGACTTTTGAAAACCTCATGCGCGGGAGATTTAAAGTGAATGACAACTTCAGTCACCTTAGTAGGCATATATTTAGCTGTTCTCACATAAAACGGAACATCTTTCCATCTCCAATTATCCACGAAAAACTTAATCGCGGCAAATGTTTCCGTCTTAGAATTAGGATCAACTCCGTCCTCTTCACGATAACCTTTTACTTTTTCACCATTGATGGTAGAGGCGACGTATTGACCTTTCATGGTATGAGAGGCTAACTCATCGACATCTGTCATAATCCTAAGGGATTTCAACGCTTTTACTTTCTCATCTCTGATTTCCTCCGCACTTGCATTAATTGGCGGCTCCATCACAATAAGCGATAGGATCTGAAGTAAATGACTTTGGAACATGTCCCGAAGAGCGCCTGATTTATCGTAATATCCTCCTCGTTTTTCTACTCCTACCGTTTCAGCATTCGTGATTTCCACATGGTGGATATATCGTCGGTTCCAGGTTGGCTCAAAAATCGAATTGGAAAATCTCGTGACCAAAAGGTTTTGGACAGTTTCTTTCCCTAAGTAATGATCTATTCTATAAACCTGGCTTTCATTAAAATACTTATGCAAACCTTCATTTAATTCTCTTGCAGTAGCCAAACTGTAGCCAAAAGGTTTTTCTACAATAATCCTTTTCCAACCATTATCTTCTTTCGTCAATCCGGCTTCGGAAAGATTCTTAGCTATCACCTCATATAAGCTAGGCGGAGTTGATAGATAGAAAATATAGTTTTCGTCACAACCGTAATCTTTATTGAGTTGAAAGATTCTATTTGCCAAAAGAGAATAATCACGATCGTAATCATCACCCAAATCTTGGTAAAAAATCTTATCAGCAAATGCTTTAATAAAGGATGATTCCTCTTTGCTGATCTTATTTTCTAAAAACTCACTTTCCTGAACTACTTTTTGACGAAACTCTTCATTGGACATTTCACTTCGGCTTACACCCAAAACCAAAAAGCTTTTTGGAAGATGCTGTCCTTTATAAAGGTTATATAAAGCAGGAACTAGTTTTCGAGCTGTTAAATCTCCAGAAGCCCCAAAAATGATGAGCATCTGGTTTAATGTTTTTTTCATGAGACGGTCTATATATTCAGCTCTTCAAACAAATTTATTTAATCCTAAGATCACAAAATGAAATTTAAAGGAAACAGGTTCATTTTAAGAACTGCGCTGTACAATTTTTCACAATCCTTCCTTCTAAAATGAATTGAAAATGCAATTTCTTAGTAAGGGTGTTAATTGATTGGGATAAAAAAGTAAACAATTGCCACTTTAAATTAATTTTGTGCTGCAGTCGCAAAATTAAGGCTTATTTATTTTAATCTGCATAAGAAATAAAATGATTGCTTTGATAATTTTAAGAACAATAGAACTAAAAAATGGATTATAAAGACTACGATTTTGGCTTGGTAGGTCTAGGAGTAATGGGTCGGAATTTTATTTTGAATGTAGCTGACAACAACTTTAAGGCATTTGGATACGACTTGGATACCGAAAAAGTGGAGGCTTTGAAGACAGAAGGTGGAGATCTGACAAAAGTCAGTGCTTCCACAGACATCAATACTTTTGTTCAAGCACTAAGTACTCCAAGGAAAATCATGCTTTTAGTTCCTGCGGGAAAAATTGTAGATCAGGCCATTGAAAGCCTTTTGCCATTTTTGGATAAAGATGATATTATCATCGATGGAGGTAATTCATTTTTTACAGACACTGATAGGAGAGAGGCTTATTTAAAAGAGCAAGGGATTCACTTTTTTGGGTCTGGAGTTTCTGGAGGTGCCGAAGGAGCAAGAAAAGGACCGAGCATTATGCCAGGTGGAGACAAAGCTGCTTATGAACATGTGAAGCCAATTTTTGAAGCTGTTTCAGCCAAATATAAAGGGGAGCCTTGTGTGGCTTATTTGGGACCAAAATCAGCCGGCAATTATGTAAAAATGGTGCATAACGGCATCGAATATGCCATGATGCAGTTGACTTCGGAGATTTATGATTTGTTGAAAAAATCCTGTGATCTAAGCAATGAGGAGCTTCATCAAGTTTATGACTCCTGGAACGAGGGACGTTTGCAATCCTTTTTGGTAGAAATCACAGCGGAGATTTTTACTCAAAAAGACGACTTGACTTCTGCTGACTTGGTAGATATGATTTTGGACAAAGCCAAGCAAAAAGGCACGGGAAAATGGACTTCCCAAAATGCCATGGATTTAGGTATTCCAGTTCCGACTATCGATATGGCAGTAAGCATGCGTGAGATTTCTGCCTTGAAGGAGGAAAGAGTTTCAGCAGATGAACTTTATGAAAGACCGCAGGTTGCCTCTATTGATAAAGATGACCTAATCGCTCAAGCGGAACAAGCATTGTATTTCGCGTTTATAATAGCATATGCTCAGGGATTACATCAGCTTTCCTATGCTTCTAAAGAATATGGATATGACCTGAACATGTCTACCATTGCAAAAATATGGAGAGCTGGATGTATTATTCGTGCGGGACTTTTAGCTGATATTGCTAATGCCTATGCTTCGGATAATTCTATTCCCAACTTATTACTTGCTCCGTCTTTTGTCCCAAAAGTTCAGGGTACTTTACCTGCAGTTCGGGAGGTAGTTTCTTTTGCAGCGAAAAATGGGATTCCTGTTCCAGGGCTTTCAAGCGCTTTGAGTTACTTCGATGCTTATACTTCTAGTAAACTTCCATTAAATCTGATCCAAGCTCAGCGTGACCATTTCGGTTCGCACACCTACGAACGTATTGATAGAGAAGGGATTTTTCATACCGAATGGGGAAACCAATAGGCAGCTTGCAATCGGCAGAGAATAGCAGTCAATTTCAACCTTTGGGGTTTTTGCAAACCTCGAAGGTTGAATACGTTTTTGGATAGATCCAAAGAAAATAAAGGTAGAATTTTTCTGGTGAGATAGGGTCTATCCCATTTTCAATTTCAACTCGCCATGCCTTTTGACAACTTTGAGTTCGAACTGTTGATTGATAAAAGCTTTGCAGTGATTTTCAGCCCATTCTGCTCGCGTTTCTGTATCGTAAAGCAAGGTCATTCTTAGCATCGTTTTCACATATTGCTCATAAATACCAAGTTCTTGGATACTGGAAATGAAATATTTAGACCAATCTTCTTTGAATTTTTCCAGGTGAGTTCTCCCATCAAAAAGCATTTCCAACTGGTTGTCCCCAAACTTGAAGCGATAAATTCCGCAAAGCTGTCTGTAGATCAATCGAATTCTTTCACGAGGATACTCATAGGTGTCGAGTATTTGTGTAAAAGTTTGATCCATCAATATCAGAGGATTGTATAAGAGCGTATAGGAACGCTTTAATTCAAAAATCATTCGATCCAATAGATCCTCTTCTAACTCTGATTGAGCCTGGCGAAGGATGTAATTTTTATCAAGTGGAAAAATCTTTTGAATCATTTTTATACTATTGCTTCGCAAAAATAAGAAATTATCTTTCTAGGAAGATTTTAAATCACTTTTTATAGAAGTTATTTTGCCAAATGTCCTATTCCGTCTACCAATCGGGAGTTCCAGTTGGCTCATAAGCAGCCATTTTATCTAAAATTTCTACGGGATCATCTGAAATTATCAATAATTGCTCCTGATCTGGATAAAGAAAACCTTGCTCCATGGCATGATTTAAAAAATCAACCAATTTGTCATAATATCCATTGACGTTGTAAAGCGCAAGAGGCTTTTGAATATAATGGAGTTGGTTTAAAGTCATGATTTCAAAAAGTTCCTCCAAAGTGCCAATGCCACCAGGCAAAGCAATAAAACCATCTCCCTGCTCGGCCATCAACCATTTTCTATCGCGCATAGTCTCCACGATTACCAGATCAGTGCAGCCGTTGTGAGCCACTTCTCTATCCACCAATTTTTGAGGTATGATCCCAATTACTTCTTGTCCAGCGTGAAGCATTTCATTAGCAATAACTCCCATTAGCCCGACTCTACCTGCGCCATAAACCAGAGAATGATCTCTTTTGATCATTTCCAAAGCCAATGCCCTGACTGCTGATTCATAAATTGGACTTTCACCTTTTCTTGACCCACAATAAATGGTGATTTTTTTCATCTGTTTATAAATTGTTTTTTAATGGTCATATGGAATGCCTAAATAATCATTCTCCTGTCTAAGATCAGTTTTTATAGGCATTTCATGTAGTGGAAACAGTTATTTCCGAAAAATACGGTTTCCCATTCTTAATTCGCAAAAGGAATTGGTTTTTAAAGTTTCGCTAAATGAAATCCTTTCAATTGGTATCAGATTTTTCCTTTGGAAATATTAATTTTGAGATATGAAAATCTGCTTTGCAACTAACAATAAAAAGAAAATTGAGGAAGTAAAAGCTGCGCTTGGACCTGAAATCGAGATTTTGTCTCTCCAAGAAATTGGTTGCAATGAAGAGCTTCCTGAAACAGGAGACACCTTAGAACATAATGCTTTCCAGAAAGCGCAATTTGTAAAGGATCATTATGGAGTAGATTGTTTTGCTGACGACACAGGTTTGGAGGCAGACGCTCTTGAAGGAGAGCCAGGAGTTTATTCAGGGCGATATGCAGGCGAACCTCGAAGTGATGAAAGGAATATGGATTTACTTCTTAAGAATCTTGAAAACTCATCCTTAAGGACTGCCCGATTCAAAACGGTCATTGCACTTTTGATCGGAGATGAAAAATATAAGTTTGAAGGTGTGGTAGAGGGGGAGATTTTAAAAGAAAGAATTGGTTCAGGAGGATTTGGATATGATCCGGTTTTCCAACCTAACGGCTTTTCCAAGTCATTTGCGGAATTTAGTATTTCAGAAAAGAATAAAATCAGTCACCGGGGTAAAGCAGTGAATTCATTAGTCAACTTTTTATGCCAAAGAAAATTCTGAGAATGGCTATAAAAAACTCTAACTTTGCCCCATGGTAAAACCGTTCATCGTTGGGATAACAGGAGGTTCTGCTTCAGGGAAAACACTCTTTTTGGAGCGACTGCTAAGTACTTTTGAGGAGGGCGAGGTTTGCCTGATTTCTCAGGATAATTATTACAAGCCAAGACATCTACAGCCGATAGATTCTCTGGGGATCCATAATTTTGATACGCCGCATAGCATAGACTTCGAAGAATATGCTTCTGATATTAGGAAGATTCAGGCTGGAGAAACTGTGCAAAGAGAAGAATACACTTTTAATAACGCTGCTAAAAAATCAAAAATATTGACATTTAATGCTGCACCAGTTGTAGTAGTGGAGGGGATTTTCGTGCTCTATTATCCTGAATTAGCGGATTTATTGGATCTTAAGATTTTTATTGATGCAAAAGATCATATAAAACTTAAACGGAGAATAATTCGTGATAAAGTGGAACGGGGCTATGATTTGGACGATGTTTTATATCGATACGAAATGCATGTGATGCCAACATATGAAAAGTACATCAAGCCATTTAAGAACGATGCCGATTTGATCGTACCGAACAATCACAATTTCGATAAAGCATTAGAGGTCATTAGAATATACCTGAGGGCAAGGTCTGGAAAGTGATATTTCCAAAAATATCACTCTAATTCGGTTGAATTTCAAATAATAGCTATATTTGCGGCGCATGAATAATAGTAATAGAAATAGCAATTTGTTCCAACAGCGCATCACCATGGTGCTTGCTTTGCTATTTTGTTTATTTATTTCAAGCGTTGAATATATCCCTGAGTCCTCCAGTATCATCTCGCAAGAGCATCAGGACCATCAGTCGGATCAGGATCAAAATCAAACTTTTTTGAATGTCGCGGTTGATGCGGTTGTTCCTTTTGTAGTGCATGTATCGCACACTGTTTTGTATTTGATCTACCAGATTAAGCAGGAAAGCAATCTTTCCTTCCCTGTGGAGACAAGCACTTTCTCCCATCCAAACCAACTTGTCGAGATCCTATTTGAAAGGATAATTTCGACCAAAGGTCCCTGAAATCTATTCTAGGCCCTTTTTTCTTCGCTTCTAAAATCTTAGGAGCTATTCAAATCTTTAGAAATAAATCAATTAATTAATACCTAATCCTTATGCAAAATAAAGGTGTCATTGTGTTTTTGACAGTGATTGTTACAGCGCTTTGTCTGTACTATCTGTCATTCACATTTGTATCAAATGGCGTTCAGCAAAAAGCAGAAGCTTATGCTAAAGACGCGTCCGGCAATGTAGATTTTGCCTTGAGAAGAGCTTATCTCGATTCAGTTTGGAGAGAGCCTGTTTATAATTTCCTAGGTGCTGATTACACTTACCAAGAAGTTAAAGAAACCGAGCTTGGTCTTGGATTGGACCTTCAGGGTGGTATGCATGTGACCTTGGCCGTTTCTCCTGTAGAAATTGTCAAAGGAATAGCTGGCAACCCAAAAGATGCTGCTTTCAATAAGTCAGTTGAGGATGCAAAAGAAATTGCTAAAACATCGGATGATAAGTTTGTAGACTTATTTTATTCAGCTTGGCAAACAAACAGCCCAGGTAAAAATCTAAGTACCATCTTCGCAACTGCTGCGAATAGAGGAAGAATATCCTTAGAAACTTCTGATGCAGAAATTCTTGATATCATTGATACTGAGATTGAAAATGCAATCGAACGTTCTTTCAATATTCTTAGAACACGTATTGATAGATTCGGTACCTCTCAGCCAAATATTCAAAGAATCCAAGGTTCTGGACGTATCCAGATTGAACTTCCTGGTGTTGATAATCAAGATAGGGTAAGAAACCTGCTTCAGGGAGTTGCTAAGCTTCAGTTCTGGGAAGTTGCCGAAGTAAATGAGTTTGGGGGATCCCTTGAAGAGATCAACTCAGCTTACCTTGCTGATCAAGCCGCTACTCCGGAAATTACAGAATTGGATTCTGAAGAAAACTTATCTCCAGAAGATTCTTTGAGAAAAGCACTGGAGGCTCAATTGGATCAAATCGATCCTATGAATCCAAATGCAGGAACTTCTCCAATTTTCAGTTTACTGAAAGCAAACTATGGATTGGTTTATGATATAAAAGATACTGTTACTATTAACAGAATCTTGAAGAAAGATGAGTACAAAGCCATGCTTCCAAAAGACATCAAATTACTTTGGGGCGTAAAACCTCAAGTACTTGAAGATGGAACGGAAGGTTTGGAGCTATATGCGATCAAAATCCCAAGAGGTTCTGAACAAGCTCCTTTAGAGGGAGATGTAGTAACTGACGCCCGTCAGGTGTTGGATCAGACATCAAGACCAGCTGTTTCCATGCAAATGAATGCAGATGGCGCTAGAAAATGGAGAAAATTAACTGCTGATAACGTAGGCCGTAGAATTGCTGTCGTTTTGGATGATTATGTCTATACTGCGCCAGTAGTAAATGGTGAAATTCCAACAGGTCAATCTGAAATCTCCGGAAACTTCTCTCTTTTAGAAGCTCAGGATTTGGCTAATATTCTCAAGTCAGGATCCCTTCCAGCTCCAACACAAATCGTAGAAGAAAGCATCATCGGCCCTACTTTGGGTAAAGAGGCATTGAACCAAGGTTTGATTTCTATGGTAGCTGGTTTAGCTATCGTGGTGTTGTTTATGGTGGCTTATTATTCTAAAGGTGGATTGATTGCGATCGCTGCCTTAGTATTTAATATCTTCTTTATCCTAGGAATTCTTGCGCAGCTTCAGTCCTCCTTGACTTTACCAGGTATTGCAGGTATTGTATTGACTATCGGTATGTCGATAGATGCGAACGTGCTGATATTTGAACGTATCAAAGAAGAACTCCGAAATGGAGTTGGGCTTCTTGCTGCTATCAATGCAGGTTATGACAAAGCATTTTCTGCCATCCTTGACTCAAACGTGACGACATTCTTGACAGGAGCCATTCTTTATGCTTTAGGTCAAGGACCTGTAAAAGGCTTTGCAATTGTATTGATGATCGGTATCGCTTGTTCATTCTTCTCGGCAGTATTTATCACAAGAGTAATTGTGTCATGGATGAGCAAAAAAGGAGACAAGAGCTCTATCAGCTTTGCCACTCCATTCGCTAAGAATGCTTTGAGCTCGTTGAACATCGATTTCCTTGGAAAAAGAAAAGTTGCGTATCTGATTTCTACCGGAATTATTATCGTAGGTCTGGCGATTGCCGGTCTCAACGGACTTAAGTTTGGTGTGGACTTCACAGGTGGTAGATCCTACATCGTTGCATTTGCCGAGCCTGTGGCTGCTTCAGATTTGAAGACTGGATTGGATGGCGAGTTTGATGGATCTGTGGAAGTAAAAACGTATGGAGCTACCAATGTTTTAAAAGTAACCACTTCCTATTTGGTCAATGAAGATGATGATGCTTCCAATAAAGAAGTAGAATCAAAAGTAAAAGAAGGAATTTCCAATGTTTTAGGTTTGGAGTTCAGTGAAAATGCAGAAGAGCTTGCTGAAAATCAATTTGCCATCACAGGTTCTTCCAAAGTAGGAGCAACTGTAGCTGATGACATCAAAGCGTCTTCAGGTGAAGCAATGATAGCTGCATTGATTGCTATCTTCCTGTACATTTTATTGAGATTCCGTAAGTGGCAATTCTCACTGGCATCTATCATCGCCCTGATTCACGATACATTATTTGTAATCGCGGCATTTGCAATTGCCAGTGCTTTTGGAGCAACATTCGAAATCGACCAAGTATTTATTGCAGCTGTACTGACAGTGATCGGTTATTCTATTAATGATACGGTGATTGTATTTGATAGAATCAGAGAGAACATCGAAAATCGTGGGACTCATAGATTGGTGAAAGTATTTAATGATGCGATCAACCAGACTTTAGGCAGAACCCTGATTACTTCATTCACTACAATGATTGTAATTATTGTCTTATTGGTATTTGGTGGTGAGGTATTGAGAGGTTTCTCTTTCGCGTTATTCATTGGTATCCTTGTGGGTACTTATTCCTCTGTATTCATTGCTACGCCAATTGTCGTAGATTTAATGAAAAGAGAAATAGATCACGAAGAAGCAAAAGAATCCAAGAAATTGGCGTAAGCTAGATCAATGGTATTTGAAAAGGAGCGGGATAAATTCTCGCTCCTTTTTTATTGCCCTAAAGGCAAAAAATATCTTATCTTTTGACATTATTTTAGAGTGCCAAATTGATTTATCACCTAACAAAAAGCATTTTTATATGAAAATTTCTAAAAAAGACTTCGAGTCAATGCGAAAGAAATATGACAAAGAAGTAAAAAAGGGTAAGCCTGCCAAAGGCAAAAAAGGTAAAAATAAAGTAGATCAAACCAATTGGATATTTTTCAACAGAGAAACCTTAGAAGGTCTTTTGGCCAAAGCTGATGCTGATCCAAAAAAAGGTGGAATTCAATTTTTTATCACTGAATACACTGAGGAAATGGCTGAAAAATACTACCCAAATGAGGTAGAGAAAGTAACAGGGGCACTGACACTTGTGATGAGAGCTGCAAATTTTGAAAATGAAACAATTTCAGCCGCTCTAGAAGAAGAGGATTCTGGATATGAAAATTTCGGTAGAATATGCCCTCCTTATTGTGATCCAACTCCTGCTTAAAACTCCCTCTAAAAAAGCCTGATTTAAATGAGTTTTTCTGATGCATTTTTAAGTTGGTATAATATCGTCATCGATGTAATTCTTGTCTTAGGGATCATTTCATTTATCAAACTACCTAAACAAGAGAGAGCCAATAGTAATTATTGGCTCCCTTTTTTGATTCTGGTCTTTATTGTATTCTACGAAACAATTGGCTCTTTTTTTCTATACTACCGAGAGTGGAATTCCGAAATCAACGGGTTTCTGGGGAATTCTGAAAATCCTAAATACACTGTATGGGTTTATAATATTTTCAACCTCTACTTGCTCACGATTCTTTACCTCTTTTTAATTCGGCATTACTTATCCTTAAAAAACAGAAAATTCATCAATGGAATGGTTGCTTTCTTAATAGCGTCCATTGTATTGCTGAATTATTTTGGAATTCAAAAAGTCTATGATAGCCAGCCTATTATTTTTTTTATTAGTGCCACATTCTTGATTGTAGCTTCCGGAGGCTACTTTATTATGTTTCTAAAAGAAGATATGTATTTGGATGTTAATCCCTTGCGACTGTTTTCATTTTGGCATGTTACTTTTATTTTGTTTAACTACTCCTCCGTTTTCCTGCTTTTTATCTTGCGAAAATATTTGTGGGAAAATTATTACTCTTTATATAGTTCATTGAACTGGATTAATGTCATACTAGGGATTATTATATTAGTTATTTTCCTTGCCACGATTGCTTGGCCTAGTTTAAATTGGAAATACGAAAAACAACCCACAAATTTCTGAGGCCAAAAGCCCCATCGTTCCTTAGAATTTTGTGGGTACCTTTCTGGAAGATCACCAATATTTCATTCACTTATTCTTGGGCAATATTCCTTTAGTTTCCTTCCAATAGCTTTTTTATAGGATTATCCGCAAGGATGCAAGAGGCCTTTTTTTCTTTGCGTTTCAGGCCGGGAGACGTATGAGAGAAGATCGAAGAGACCAATTTCAAGTATTGACCAAATTTTCTAAAGGCTTATTCTTTCTTTTGGCAAGAAAGGGGATAAACATATTATTTTATACGAATCCGGAATTAACTTCTTCTCTTGTTAATACTACCGAAGCTTTGGGAATAATAAGTTAAGCAGTCTTGGTGTTCGCTTTGACTTCTCCATTTTTTCCAAGCTTATTTCACTTTGAGCCTTCTTTTGCACCACACCAAAATTCTAATTTAGTAGCGTGTTTTTTTACCTACTTTCCAAAAAATAAACTGATAATTTCGAGAATATAGATTAACCGACGGTCTAAAAGTGAGAGAGAAAAAGTAATCCACTCTTTATTTTTGCCAACAAGAAGAAAAACATCTTAACTTTTGCCAATAATTACTAGTACCAAATTTATTTATCACCTAACAAAACGCATTTTTATATGAAAATTTCAAAAGAAGACTTCGAGTCAATGCAGGAAAAGTATGACAAAGAAGTTAAAAAAGGTAAGCCAGCTAAAGGCAAAGATGACAAAGATAAAACCAATCAAACCAATTGGATTTTTATAAATAGAGCGACCTTGGAAGGGTTATTAGAAAAAGCGGATCAAGACCCTAAAATAGGAGGAATCCAATTTTATTTTACCGAGTACACTGAAAAAACAGCCAAGGAGCGTTATGCAGAGGGATCTGATAAATACATCGGGCAAATGACCCTTGTCATGCGTGCTGCTAATCTTAAAGATAATCAGCTGGTATCTGCTGGACTATTAAGAGATGGAAGGGAGTACGAAAATGATGGGACAGAATGCCCGTATGTCTGTGAGCCGGAACCAACAGATACTTGATAATGGACCCTAAAATCTGGATTGCCTTTGGACTCTGGGATCTTCTTATTTTAGATGTTTTTCTGATTCTGGGTATCTATTTATTCGTAAGATTACCAAAGGAAATGAAAGCCAATAAAAATTATTGGCTTCCATTTTCAATTTTATGTTTTATCGTTTTTTATCAAAATTGCGGAGCCTATACCAATTACAATTTTGAATTTAAAAAGACAGTCAATGCTTATTTAGGAAACACTGAATTCCCAAAATTCAATCTTTGGCTTTTTAATATTACCAGAAGGCAAATCCAGGTAGTTCTTTATTTATTATTAGTCAAATCCTGGCTGGAACCTTCCAAGAAGAAATACGTCAATTGGATGATTTTTGCATTTATATTTCTAGCCCTTTTTTTACAGATTTCTGGGATTGAGCTTATGTATCTCCAGCAGCCAATCATTTATTCCATCGGTGCCAATATGATCCTGATTGCATGCGGGCTTTATTTCATTGGATTGATCACCAATGAAAAATACTTGAAATCAAAACCTGTTCGCCTATTATCATTTTGGGCATCAACTTTATTAATGTTCGACTATTCTATTGCCTATATTTATACTGTCTCACTTTTTTACGTATATCAAGTAAATCCTGCATTGGGAAAAAGTCTTGGTCAAGTTGTAAATGTTATCAATCTAATTAATACCTCAATTTTACTATTACTAATTGCTTCTCCCTATTTATCAAAAGTTTTTGAAAGAGAACCATTCTTTTATCCTAAAATCTCAAGTTCCTAATCATGGATAGTAGGTTTTTTCAGGCATTTGTTGATTGGTATCAAGTTTCTATCGATGTACTATTTATCCTAGGAATCATATATTTCTTGAAATTGCCTAAAGAGAAGAAAGCCAATAGTTTCTATTGGCTTCCTTTTTTGATCTTGGCCTTTACTGTCTTTTACGAGAACATGGGAGCCTATACCATCTTCAATAATGAGTTTAATAAAGGTGTAAATGCATTCTTTGGCAATACTGAAAACCCCAGGTATAATCTTTGGTTGTTTAATATTGCCAATAAACAGATTTCCACTATCCTTTACCTTTTTTTGATTAGATCCTGGCTAGAACCTTCCAAAAAGAAGTATGTCAACTGGATGATAATTTTATTTATTGTAGCGATCCAAGTCTTGCAGGTTTCGAGTCTTGAACCTATTTATGGAGATCAACCGCTCATTTTTACTTTTGGAGCCAATATGATTTTAATTGCAAGTGGGATTTACTTTATTGGGCTTATGACCAATGAACAATATTTGGCAACCAATCCGATTCGATTACTTTCTTTTTGGCAAATGACTTTTATTCTATTCACTTATTCATTGACCTACATTACATCCGTGTCTTTGATGTATCTCTATGCTAACTATCCGCAATTGTTGTCTTCTCTCTTAAGAATAGATTGGGTTTTGGGAGTCATAAATTTAGGGGTTTTGGTCTTGACACTTGCTTCCCCGAAATTCCCCGGCGTTTTTGAGAAAGAACCATTCTTTGATACTGAAAAGAAGTTGGATTTTCAAAAAAGTATTAACTCGTGATTTTATATGTCGACAGGTGTTTAGCTATTTATATTTGAAAAATCTAAAACAAGGTCTTCCTAATACTCATGGATGAAAGGTTTATAAAAGCATTCTTTACTGCCTATCCCCTGTATACATTTCCAATTTACCTGCTTTTGATGATAGGGTTCATTTGTTTTATTAAACTACCGAATGAAAGGAAAGTGCATATTCACTATTGGCTTCCTTTTTTAATGTTGAGTTTTACTGTTTTTTTTGAAACTATGGGATTCTACCTGAACTATAATTTTGAACTCAAAAAATCAATAAACGCCTTCTTAGGGAATACGGTATATCCCCAATTCAATCTTTTCCTTTTTAATATTACTGATCGCCAAATAGGTACAGTACTATATTTAATCCTGATCAAGTCCTGGCTGGCACCTTCCAAAAAGAAATATATTGACTGGATGATTTATATCTTTATCCTATTGGCACTTATCCTTCAATTTTCGGGAATAGAACCCCTCTATTTGCATCAGCCTATTATTTTTAGCATTGGAGCAAATATGATAGTAGTTGGGAGTGCTATTTATTTTATTAGTCTGATCACTCAAAAAGAATTTTTAGAGAAGAATCCATGGAAGCTGCTTTCCTTTTGGCAAGTAACAAGTATGTTGTTCACTTTTACTTTAACCTACATCAGTTCCGTCACTTTACTATATCTCTATGAAGTGAATCCAGTTTTGGGACGCTCCCTACAGAGTATTAATTTGGTGATGATTATCACCACTTTAGGAATATTAACTTTGATCATTGCCTCTCCTCTTTTAACTAACACCTTCGAAAAAGAACCTTACTATGAATCCAACTGAAGATCAGATTTATATCATCATTTTTAGCACTCTTTTTTTAGGAGGCTTGATGTCCACCTTTGTCGTCGCGATGGTTTTTATCCATAGACAAAGGCAGGCCCAAAACCGTCAAAAAATGGATCAGATCAAATCTGAGCATGAAAAAACGCTCCTGAACATAGAAAATGAAATCCAGCAAGATACGCTTGCTTATGTGGGAAGAGAACTACATGATAACATTGGGCAATTGCTTTCACTTGCCAAGCTTTATCTAGGTTCCTCCAAACCTGAAAAACAAGTGGAGGGAAGAGAAACAATCAATCAGGTAATCACGGAAGTTCGTGCGCTTTCTAAAAACCTAAATTTAGATTGGGTGGAATCCCTCACAATAGAGGAATTTATCGAACAACAACTGGAAAAAATTGAATCAACAGGTTATTGTAAAACAAGTTTTGAACCTGAGTTTGAAATTGGAGATTTATTAAAAGATCAGAAACTCGTGCTAATAAGAGTCATTCAAGAAATATTGAATAATGCCATGAAGCATGCGTCTCCAGATATGATTTCCATAAAAATCAAGAAAAGAGAATCCCGTCGACTTATTGAAATTCAGGATAATGGCAATGGATTTGACACTTCTGTCAAATCAAATGGGAGTGGAATGTATAATTTGGAAAAGCGGATGGAGACCATTGGGGGAGATTTTAAGATCACATCTGACATAGGAAATGGAACACTTATCCATTTATTGTTGCCAAATTAAAGTTCAAGATGTAATTTCAGAGCTAATTAGGAATAAAGCTCAATCCCTCTACCCACCCAACGATGATCAGAATAGCTTTGGCTGATGACCATAAACTTTTCGCTAAAGGATTGGAAGGTTTATTGGAAGAGTATGACGATTTAATAATAACTGGACTCTATCCAAATGGTCAAGAGTTAGTTGATTCAATCGAACGTGACCTTCCTGACGTAATCCTGACTGATCTAAATATGCCCGTTCTTGACGGTTTTGGTGTATTGAAGTTTGCTAAATCAAATTTTCCTAAGATTAAAGTAGTTGTACTTTCCATGTATGATGAAGAGAAAATTTATAAGAAATGCATGCGCGGTGGAGCAGATGCCTTCATTCTGAAAGATGCCGATCCCGACGAACTTGTTTACACGATTCATGAAGTGTATGAAGGCAGACATTTGGCAAATTTTCAGCGGGTGATCCAACAGGCAAATCAAAGTTCTTTTTATGATGCTTTCAGAGAGAAATTCAAACTTTCAAGAAGAGAGGTACAGATCATTAAAATGATCAAAGACGGGCGTCAAAACAAAGAAATTGCCGATGACCTAAGTCTTAGCGTACAGACTATCGAAACACATCGAAAAAACATCCATTCAAAGCTCCAGGTCAATTCGCTGATAGAATTAGTGAATAAAGTCCAGGATATGCACTTATAGAATCATGAAAACTCCAATCAGAACAGCAATAGTAGGTTTTGGCTCTGTTGCTGAGAAAATGCATGCCCCCCTAATCACTGTATGTCCTGACCTTGATTTAGTTGCATCAGTAGAGCGGCGCACGAATCGCTGCGAAGAATTGTATTCGGGTGTGACTACCTATAGGAGTTTACAAGAATTGCTAAATGCAGATTCTGTAGATCTGATTGTGATTACTACGCCAAATGAGTTTCATTTTCCAATGGCCAAGCAGTGCCTTGAAGCTGGAAAACATGTCGTAGTTGATAAACCGGTCACGATTTTCTCCCATGAAGCAGAAGAGCTAAATAAACTTGCCGTGGACAAAGGATTGATTTGCTCAGTATTTCATAATCGCCGGTATGATGGGGATTTTATGACTTTGCAAAAGTTGGTCCGTGCCGGAGACCTTGGCGATCTAGTATATTTGGAATCACATTTTGATCGCTTCCGTCCAGATATCACGGAGAACTGGAGAGAGAAGGAAGTTCCAGGCAATGGGATCACGTATGATTTGGGGTCCCACTTGATAGATCAGGTAGTATTACTTTTTGGGCTGCCCAATTGGATTCAGGCAGATATTCGAAAGCAACGGACTGGAGCAGTTGCGGATGATTATTTTGACATCACTTTGGATTATGGTTCTCTCAAAGCAAAAGTTACTGCTGGAGTTTTGGTGAATGTACCTACACCTAAGTTTTTGCTTTTAGGGAAAAATGGTTCCTACCAAAAGTTTGGTTTAGATGTGCAGGAAGCAGCTTTCAAAGCAGGTGAAAAGCCAGAAGGGCAAGCTTGGGGTGTTGAAACTGGGGAGAAGTGGGGGAAAATATTCCTCAACGAAGAAACTAAAGCGTATGAAACCATTCCTGGCAATTATAGGATTCTCTATCAAAATGTAGCAGATGCCATTTTAAAAGGAGTAACGCTGGATATCACCATTCCGCAGACCATCAGCGTTTTGAAGATAATTGAGGCCTCATTTGCAAGTGCAAAATCAGGAAAAAGAATCTCTCAAGCTGAGGGAGGATGGTAATCAAATAGTTAATTGGCAGAGGTTTTGGTTTATGTGTTTGAGATTATAAACTGAATCATGAAATCGAGGCTGCCTGAGGCAGACAGGCATTTCTCAATCGTCACAGATTGCGATGATTATCAACCTTGCGAGATTCCATGTGACAATTAAAAAATAATTGCAACCACATGAAAAAACTAATTCTTCTCTCTCTTACGCTATTTACCTTCATTTCATTAACAGAAGCACAGATCAATGCAGGTGTAAATCTTCAAAGTTCGGAGACCTTTGTCACTGTGGGTACTGATCCTAATAAACAAATCTTCGGTGAAGGTAGAATAGGAACTGGTGGAGATATCGGTGTGGAACTAATGGGAGCTTACAATATTGTCCAAAAAGATGATGTGAATTTCTATTTAGGTTTAGGACTTGGCTTGGATGATGATAGGAATCGCAACAACGACAACGATGACGACATTTACATTGCTATTCCATTTGGCCTTTTAGTTACACCTTTCAACAGTAAAAATCTAGGGCTTGTCCTAGAAGCAGCTCCAATCTTGGCAGATAATAATGGAGATTACTTCCGAGCAGGATTTGGATTCAAATACACGTTTAGATAAACTATTTTATTACCAAAATTAAAGGCCATTTTTCTTAGTTGAAATTTGGCCTTTTCCTTTTTGGAAAAAGGTATTCCCGCAATTTTAGTGATTTAAGGCTTTTTATGCTCCCTAGATATCAATTTGTTTCTTTAATTTTGCCGCCATGGCAAAAACAGCAACTCCGGCGGAAAACGCCCAATTGAAAGATATTATTTCCCATGCCAAAGAGTATGGTTTTGTTTATCCAAGTTCTGAGATCTACGACGGCTTGCAGGCGGTCTATGATTACGGCGCTTATGGTGTTGAATTAAAGAATAACCTCAAGAGACTTTGGTGGGAAACCATGACCAGGTTTCAGGACAATATTGTGGGGATTGATGCAGCGATTTTTATGCATCCTACCACTTGGAAGGCTTCCGGTCACGTGGATAGTTTCAACGATCCAATGATCGATAATAAGGATTCCAAAAAGAGATATAGAGCAGACGTTTTGGTAGAAGAGCATGCGGCGACATTTGAAAGAGCCGGAGACATCGAAAAAGCAAATGGGCTAACAGGAGCTTTAGCAAGGCTTTTAGAAGCGGAAGATTTGGCTGGCGTTCGTGATTTGATTATCAATGAAGACATCAAATGCCCTATTTCAGGGACTTCCAACTGGACCGATGTTCGTCAGTTCAACTTGATGTTTTCCACTCAGGTGGGTTCAGTTGCAGAAGACGCATCTACCATTTACCTGAGACCTGAGACGGCCCAAGGTATCTTCGTCAACTTCCTGAACGTGCAGAAAACTGCCAGAATGAAAGTTCCATTTGGAATTGCACAGATTGGTAAAGCCTTCAGAAATGAAATCGTAGCGCGTCAGTTTATTTTCAGAATGCGAGAATTTGAACAGATGGAGATGCAATTCTTTGTACGGCCTGGCACGGAACTAGAGTGGTATAAGACATGGGCTGAAACTAGAATGAAATGGCATTTGGCCTTGGGAACTCCTGCTGAAAAGCTTAGAAAACACGACCATGAGAAATTGGCTCACTACGCCAATGCAGCGATGGATATTGAGTTTGATTTTCCTTTCGGTTTCAAAGAAGTCGAAGGAATTCACTCCAGAACTGATTTTGATCTGAAATCACATCAGGAATTCTCCAAGAAGAAGCAACAATACTTCGATCCGGAAGTGAATCAAAATTACATTCCTTATGTGATCGAGACTTCTATTGGGGCAGATCGATTGTTTTTACTGACGCTTTGCAATGCTTATACAGAAGAGGAAACCGAAGAGAAAAGCAGGACTTATTTAAAACTTCATCCCTCCATCGCTCCGGTAAAAGCAGCAGTACTTCCTATCACAAAGAAAGATGGTCTGCCGGAAAAAGGGAAAGAGATAGTGGAGCTGTTGAAATATGATTTTAATATCATCTATGAAGATGCGGCATCTATCGGTAAGCGCTATGCTCGTCAGGATTTGATTGGTACGCCATTCTGTATCGCAGTAGATCACCAGACTTTAGAAGATAATACCGTGACAATCCGTTTCCGTGATACCACTGAACAGGAAAGAGTTCCTATCTCAGAACTTCATGGAAAAATCGCTGAGGCGACAAGCTTTAGAAGAGTATTTGAGAAGTTGTAAGAGAGTAATTAGAATTTGAATTTATCCAAAGAGCTCGGTTTGAATCGGGCTCTTTTTTGTTAGCTCAGTTTAAAAGGCATAAAGGCGTTTGACATTGAAAGTTCAAAATAAAAGTATCAAAATTCCTGTTTCTGTCATCTTGTCACTTTTTTTCAAATGGAACAACAGTTGCAATCCTGGTCCCGACAAATACTGTGTTTAACTAAACTAATTTATAGCCATGCAGGAAAAAGGCACGATCTCGATTCATACCGAGAACATTTTCCCGATTATCAAGAAGTTCCTCTATTCTGATAACGAGATTTTTCTGAGAGAACTTGTATCCAACGCTGTCGATGCGACACAAAAAATCAAAAGACTTGCGACATTAGGTCAGTATTCCGGCGAATTGGGGGATACGACTGTGGAAGTAAGCTTTGATGAGAAAAAGAAGACGATCACCGTTTCTGATAAAGGATTGGGGATGACTGCTGAGGAAATCAAAAAGTACATAAATCAGGTGGCTTTCTCCGGAGCTGAAGAATTCGTCGAGAAATTCAAGGATGCAAAGGACGCCAATGAAATCATCGGTAAGTTTGGTTTGGGTTTCTATTCCGCTTTTATGGTGGCAGACAAAGTAGAAATCCAGACACTTTCTTACCAAGAAGGTGCTGAGGCTGCAAAATGGACTTGTGACGGTTCTACTTCTTTCGAAATTTCCAAGGGAAAAAGAAAAAAGCGTGGAACAGACATTATTCTACATATCAATAAAGATTCTGAAGAATTCCTGGATAAGTGGAAACTTCAGGGGATCTTGGACAAATACGCGAAGTTTCTTCCTGTTCCGATCAAATTTGGCACAAAAACCGAATCTGTCGAAGATGGAGTAGATGACAAAGGTGAAAAGAAATGGAAGTCAGTGGAAGTTGATAATATCATCAATACCACGGCTCCAATCTGGACTAAGTCTCCTAGCGATCTGACAGATGAGGATTATTTGAAGTTCTACAAAGAGCTTTACCCAATGTCAGAAGATCCACTTTTCTGGATTCACCTGAATGTGGATTATCCATTTAACTTGACTGGAGTTTTGTATTTCCCGAAAGTGAAAAACGAATTCGAGCTTCAGAGAAATAAAATTAAGTTATTCTCTCGTCAAGTATTTATCACGGATGAGGTTAAAGACATTGTTCCTGAGTTTTTGATGTTACTTCATGGAGTGATCGATTCTCCTGATATTCCGCTGAACGTATCCAGAAGCTTCTTGCAGGCAGATAGTAATGTGAAGAAAATCAATTCTTACATCACCAAGAAAGTGGCTGATAAGCTAGCTGAGCTTTACAAAAAAGACAGAAAAGCGTATGAAGATAAATGGGATGATATCGGATTGTTTGTAAAGTATGGTATGATCTCCGAGGATAAATTCTACGAGAAGGGAAAGGATTTTGCTTTGCTAAAAAATACGAATGGTGAATTCTTTACGCTGGAAGAGTATCAGTCCAAAGTGAAGCCGGTACAAACTGACAAGAATGAGCAAACTATTTTCTTGTACGCTACAGACTTGGAAAAGCAAGACGGTTTTATCCAATCTGCCAATAAGAAAGACTACGATGTCTTGGTGATGGATTCTCCGATCGACAGTCACTTTATCCAAAATTTGGAGTCTAAGTTGGAGAAAACCCAACTGAAGCGTGTAGATGCGGATGTGGCGGAGAAACTGATCCAGAAAGAAGATACTTATGCCAATTTGCTTACAGAAGATCAGAGTAAGGAAGTAAAAGAGATCTTTGAAAAAGCGATCAATAATAAAACCTATTCGGTGGAAGTAGAAGGCTTGAGTCCTGAAGAACTTCCCGTGACCATTACGATGGAGGAGTTTATGCGCAGAATGAAAGATATGGCTGCTACTGGCGGCGGAGGAATGGGCTTCTACGGTTCCCTTCCTGATGCTTACAAAGTAGCCATCAACGGAAATCACCCTGCAGTAGACAAAGTCTTGAAGGCCGAAACTGAAGAAGAAAAGATTAAAATTGCGAAGCAGTCGTTTGATCTTGCACTTCTTTCCCAAGGTTTGCTAAAAGGCAAAGAGCTGACTGCCTTTGTTAAGAGAAGTGTGGAATTGCTTTAAAACAACCAACCTTTGGGGTTTCCAAAACCCCGAAGGTTTTATTTTCAACTACTTAAAATCCCCGATATCGTCGGGAATTTTTTTTTTTGGATCAGTTCAATCTCGGAATAGCTTTGATTTTAACCATTTGCAATCATGAAGTTAACTCATCAAATGACAGTAAGTTGCAAATTTTAGTAGCGTCAAACTAAAAAATTGTTACCTGATCTTCAATTAGTTAACTA
>CBFHWO010000033.1:0-42448 GCA_965659625.1 uncultured Algoriphagus sp.
ATTGGCGGTTAATTTTGATTTGGGGATAAATATTTAGTTTGAAGTGTATTCTTTTTATGAATTTCTAGATTGGTATTTTTACTCTTAATCTTTTTAAGCAATAATTAGCTACTAGTTTTATACTATATTCGACTATGAAATTTCTGCTTTTTCTCATACTTATAGTGATGACCTTTTTGGCCAAAAGTGATTCCCAAAAGCAACATAAGTCCTTTCAAGAGGATTTTTCGAAATCAAAATCAACCTATTTTCACTATGGTTCCACCGGGACAAAAGCCGATTTTAAGTTTAACATGGGGGTGGAATCTTTGACTGATCCTGATACGAAGATTCTTTCCTTTAAGCTAGATCCTCTTGATCAAGCAGGACCTGGAAAAGGTCCCGAGATCATTTCAAAGAAGTTTACGCACTTCGGTACTTATGCCACTCGCTTAAAAGTGCCTAATGTAAAAGACAAGCAACCTAATGTTGGTGCAGTAGTAGGTTATTTTACCTATCATGATGATGATCAGGCAGGGCTAAGCGAAATCGACTTTGAATGGTTGATTGCAGATCCAAGTATCATTTATGTAGGAACATGGACAGGTGAACAAGGTAAGCTTCAGCGCATCGGGCGGATTATCAATTTAGCTAAAGGTGAAATCCTTGAGACGATTTCCAAGATCAATTACGATGGCAATCCAACTGCCTTAGAAGGAATGCAAAATATGCCTGAGACGATTCCAGCAATCGAGAATTATGATGCTTCATCTCAGTTTTATACCTATGGTTTTGATTGGGAAAGTGACCGATTGCGATGGTGGATGATCCATCCGGAAACAGCAGATACAGTTATACTTTGGGATTACCAGGGTTCAAAGCTTGGAATACCCCAACATGCTTCGAAGTATAGAATGAATTTTTGGCATACTAAAGATTGGGCAGTGGAAGGAAATCCGAATTCTTTAGAAAAACCCAACTTTCCATTTGAACTAGAAGTAGACTGGATGGAATACCAACCAGAATATCAGTAGCCTTTTTGGCAGGAGTTGCCATTGGATAAGGCAATAAATCCAAAATATCAAGAGTCCAACTCAGAGTTTATTTTATAGGTCCTTATTGTTTATAAAATAATATCCATACCTTTGCAGTCGCGAAAGGAGGTGTAAAATTATGATCGTAGTAAACGTAAAAGAGAACGAATCTATCGAGAAAGCGCTAAAGCGTTTCAAAAAGAAGTTTGACAAGACTGGTGCAGTCAGAGAACTTAGAGCTAGACAAGCGTTCACAAAACCTTCTGTTAAAAGAAGAGCACAGGTCATCAAAGCGGCTTATAAGCAGAAACTTCAAGAGGAAGCTAATAAGTAATCGTTTTTGACTTAAATGATATTAGCGCATTTACTTCGGTAAATGCGTTTTTTTTGTGCCTTTTGTTACCTGATTTACTTATTTTTTCGTGTACCTTTTATAAGTAATTCCAGTACATGATAGATTCTTTTATTAGTTACCTAGAATTTGAGAAAAAATCCAGCACACACACAGTGTTGGCTTACCAAAAGGATTTGGAGCAATTCCAGGAATTTGTATCTGTTTCTTTTGAGAAAGAGGATATCTCCACTGCCGATCATTCAGAAATCCGAGCTTGGGTGATAGATCTGGTCGAGAATGATCTGAATACCACCACCGTAAATAGGAAGATTGCCACTTTGAGGTCTTATTATAAGTTTTTGTTAAGATCCAGAGTAATCTCAAAGGATCCCACCTATAAGTTAAAATCCCTTAAAAACCCGAAAAAACTTCCCGAATTCCTTCAAGAAACTACCATTTCTTCCGTTCTAGAAGAAAACGTTTATGAAGACAATTTTGAAGGACAACGAGATAGGATGGTGATGGAGTTTTTATACCTTACCGGTGTACGACTTTCAGAGTTGACTGGATTAAAATGGGAGAATATCAATCTTCAGGAAGATGTGGTCAAAGTTCTGGGGAAGCGTAAAAAAGAAAGAATAATTCCACTTACAAAAGGCTTATCCCGAAATATCATTTTGTATAAAAAAGTATTTGAAGAAAGGTTTTCAAAAGTTGGACAAAGTGATTACTTTATAGTTACCAACCTCGGAAAGCAAAGTTACCCTATGATGATATACCGTGTTGTCAGACATTATCTAGACCTTTTTGCACAAACATCAAAGCGCAGCCCACACGTGCTGCGACATACCTTCGCGACTCACTTATTAAATAAAGGAGCAGACCTCAATGCTGTCAAAGATTTGCTGGGCCATGCAAATCTTGCCGCAACTCAGGTTTATACCCACAATTCACTAGAAAAGCTCAAGGCTGTGTTTGAACAGGCACATCCTAAAGCATAAATAAATTATTGTTCAACCACTAAATGCAAATGAATATGAAACTGCAGATGCACTCAATCCACTTCGATGCCGATCGAAAATTGATCGATTTTATACAAAAAAAGGCAGACAAGCTGGAAACCTACTATGACCGTATCATAGATGGTGAGGTTTTTATGAGGCTAGATAAGAATGACAACAATGCAAACAAAATTGTGGAAATAAAGCTAAATGTGCCGGGGAAGCAGTTTTTTGCGAAGAATCAATCTGATTCTTTCGAAGGGGCCGCTGATGAAGCAATAGAAGGATTAAGAAGGCAGATAAAAAAGTATAAAGAAAAAGTAGTCTTAGTAAGGCAGTAATAAACCCTAAATTATTCTTCAAACCCTCGGAACTCCGGGGGTTTTTCTTTTTCTTGCGAACTTTTCCTATGAAGCCAAATTTATCATTTAAAGCTGCTTTTTGGATCATCAGTTTGGCCATTATCATTGCCAAAGTGCTGTTCCTTTTTCGTCCAGAAATAGACTTGTTCTCAGAAGAAGCTCAATATTGGCTTTGGTCCAGAAATCTTGCTTGGCATTATTATTCGAAGCCTCCTCTCGTTTCTTATTTAAACTTTATCAGTACTTCAATCTTTGGAATTAATGAATTTGGAGTTCGCTTCAATCCGATCATTTTTGGGCTAGGAACCTCTTGGGTGACCTATCGATTTGGGTCCTATCTCTATGGAGAAAAAGTTGGTTTTTGGGCTTCCTTTATTTTGCAAGCTATGCCATTTTGGTGGATGATCTCCACATTTCATACAACGGATACTTCGCTGACATTTTTTTGGACACTGACTGTGTTCTTACTTTATAAAGCTATTAAAGAAAATAAAACTAAATGGTGGTTCCTTGCTGGCTTAGCAGCGGCTTTTGGTTTGATGGCAAAAGCTGCAATGGTCTTAGTGTTACCATTTTTGTTCTTGTTTCTTTTACAAGAAGGAACTTTGTGGAAGAAATGGAAAAAGTTACTGCTCTTTGGTATCGTGATGACTCTTGGATTGATTCCGATGTTTGTCTGGAACTTCCAAAACGACTTTCAAACGTTCAAACATCTTGCGAATTTGGCCGGAGCCGGAAAAGGGGATGATTCCACATTTTCTCTAGGAAAATCTTTAACTCAATTTGTGGAATATTTGGGAGGACAATTGGCGATGGTTTCAATTTTCTTGTTGCCTTTGGTCTTTGGGGCTATAAAAAGTGTACTCAAATATAGAAGTCAAGAATATTTTTATTTGATACTGCCAGTCATTTTGACATTTGTAGCTTTTGGCTGTCTCAGTCTCATTACTGAAGTATTAGTCAACTGGCCAGTATTCACCTATGCCACTTTATCGATTATTATGAGTGCTTGGTTAGTAAATCAATCTAAGTTAATGCTGAAGTTGAGGAATTGGGGAGTGGGTATTAGTATTTGTTTACCTCTTATTTTGATTTTGCCGGACTTCACTTTTTTCAAATCTATTCCTCCGATCAGAAAAGCGGAAATGCAATTATTCAAAAGGATGTCAGGGTATGATCCGTTAGCTGAAAGAGTCGATTTTCTACAGGATAGTCTTGGGTTGAGTGAGGTTTTTGTTTTTTCGGAGACTTACCATATGGCTTCAGAATTGTCATTTTACCTCCAAGGGAATCCCCAGACCTATATGCTGAATATGGGGGCAAGAAAAAATCAGTTTGACCAATGGGCTGGAATGGAACAGTTTTTAGGAAAAGAAGCTAATGGGATTTTTGTTAGCTGGAATTATGATTCACCGGGTGAGTTTGCACGATTTGAATCTTTGATTTATGAAGAAGAATGTCAGATTTACTTCAAGGGGGATTCTTTGCGGAAAGCAAAAATCCAGATCTGGAGAAATCTAGAAGAATTTGAACCCTTCGTGCCAGAATCCTATTGATTTTATTTTTTCTTTAGCCAAAAATAAATCTTTCCATTATCCTTCAGCAAAGTAGTGAATTGAGGATTACTGATGTTTTTAAGTAAAAAGGGAATTTTTTTAGAATCCCAGTTTAAAGAGGCCAATAGGATGTGATAATTTTCTTTCGGCAGCTTTTCCAGGAATTTATCCTCCACAATTAAGTTCTTGTATTTGGATGATTCCGTTAGTAGTGTTTCGTCAGTTATCAATTTCTCCCCCGTAATGTCAGTCAAATAATATTCTGGACCTAAATAGACCCGGATTTTACTGCTAGTGTGGATATTACCGATAAACCCAATCTCATCTTCTGCTTCAATTTCATTGACTGAAACAAATTCCTTTATTTGTTCACCTTGTTCGGGCAAGGAGATTTTGGCAGTGGCAGTAGAAAGAAGAAAGAATACTAATAAAATCGAGTAAGAAATTGCCTTTGGGAGTTTTTCGGTTTTTGTTGTCAAACGGAAAAGATAAATCCAGATAATCAACCCTGCTATAAGCTGAAGGTAAATCCAAACCGAGCTGCCTAATTGGATATTAAGCCAAAGGCTGAAAATTCCAACGATCAGACCTAGAATCAAAAAGAACCAAGCACTGATTTTTAGCCCCTTTTCACGTAATTCAGCTTCACTCCTAACAAATACCCATCCCAGTAAAACAGCTAAAACCGGAGCTACAGGTAACAGATAGCGTTCATAAAATTTAGTTGTCAAAGCGCCCATCCCAAGGATAGCGAGCCCCCATAATAGCGCAAACCCAAAGAAGACTTTGTTTTCATTCCACATTGTTTTCACACTCTTTTTGAGATTGGGAGTTGTAAAAAGCCACCAAGGCAGATAAATAGCAAAAAGAATTGCGGTGGCTAACAAGCCATTTTTTAATATAAGAAGGTAACGAGAAGACACTCTTCCACCCACTTGATCTTCCAAAAAACTATCTAAATAAGTAGGTCCGTGGATTTTCCACATTGCGACAAACCAAAAAAGTGCAATCACAATAGCGATTGTAATGGATGGAATATGAAAGATAGTTTTAAAAGAAATCTTTTTCCAGGGATTAAATAAAAGGTAAAGGATTCCAATTCCACCCAAAGCTGCTGCAGGAAGTCCTTTAACCTCGAAGGCTATTGCTAAACTGAGATAAAGTATCCAAAGATATTTTTTAGGGGTATTTTCTCCATACCTTATCAAACCTGCAAATCCCAGGGCGCTGGAAGTCATAGTGAGTCCTAATAAAACATCAGGAATTGATCTTGTTGCTGCGAAAATTAAGACGGGATTTGATGCAATGATCAGGGCTGATATTCCAGCTATTTTTTTGTCTTCAAAAAGAATTTTCGCCAACCAATAAGTCAATCCGACAGTGAATGTTCCGGCCAAAAGAAAGAAAATACGAGAAGAAAATGCGCTTACTCCAAAAATTTTGAATCCAGCCAATACTACCCAATAAGTTCCGATGGGTTTTCTGAATCTAAGTTCTCCATTTCCCAAATAAGTAGTCAAATAGTCCCCGTTTTGCATCATTTTCACAGCGGCATCGGTATAATACATTTCATCAGGGAAATGCATATGAAAGCTCAGTGCAAAAGGACCAACCAAGATGGCAAAAGCAGCCATGACAACCCAAGGGTTAATTTGGTATTCTTTAATTGACATCTTGCAAAGATAGAATGAATGGTCTTTGTCTCACCAAATTTTCATCGGCTTGTGTAAGCGAATGAGAGCTTTATTGTCATGGGAAGTATTTTCCCGTATTTTTGACCAAATTTAATAGCATGAGCAAGCCCCAATTGTCAGTAGTCATTACGGTCTACAATGAAGAAGATAACATTAAACCTCTTTTGGAAGCAACTTATTCAGCTCTTTCAGAGATTGATTATGAGGTGATTTTAATTGAAGATGGTTCTACTGATAAAACTGTAGCAGAGGTTAAAAAATATGCAAATGAGAGAACCAAACTCATTATTTTCAATAGAAACTACGGACAGACTACTGCTTTGGCAGCGGGGATTGATGTGGCTGTTGGGGAGTATATAGCTACGATGGATGGTGATTTGCAAAACGACCCGACAGATTTACCAATCATGCTTCAGAAAGCGATAGACGAAGAATGGGACGTTGTGGCAGGTCGTCGTGCCAATAGAAAAGACGGGTTTGTTCTTCGTAAAATCCCTAGCAAAATTGCCAACTGGGTAATCCGAAATACAACTAAGGTATATTTAAAAGATTATGGTTGCACGCTTCGGGTATATAAAGCGGAAATTGCTCAGGGAATGGGTTTGTATGGAGAGCTTCATCGATTTATCCCTGTTTTAGCAAAGCAACAAGGAGCACGAATGACAGAGATGGATGTGAAACATCATCCACGGATTCACGGGGAGTCTAAATATGGATTGAGCAGAACTTTTAAAGTAATGGCTGATTTGATTTTGATGCTCTTTTTTCAAAAATATTTCCAAAGACCAATCCACCTATTTGGAGGAATTGGAATCATCGCATTTTTGATAGGAGTATTAATCAACTTTTATTTACTGATACTAAAAATAATGGGAGAGGATATTTGGGGAAGGCCAATCATGATTTTAGGCTTTATTCTCTTGCTCGGAGGTATTCAGTTTATTACTACCGGGATTATAGCTGAGATTATTGTAAGGACGTATTTCGAGTCCCAAAATAAAACTACTTATACCATTAAGACAGTGTTTCAAGGTGAGCTTTCAACTGCCCTAAATTGATTTAGCTGATTAATGAGGCCTTCTATTTTTTCAGATTAGAAATACAGATCCTTTGGAAAAAAAAGCTAAAAGTATTGGGAAAAAGCTTAAAACTGCTCTAAAACTCCTTCTGACAGGATTGGCAATTTTTCTGGTTTTTAGAAAAATTGATACGGATCAATTATGGGAAATTACCAAGTCTATTCATTGGCCATGGCTTATTCCAGCTTTGGTTTTATTTGTTTTAAGTAAGGTTTTTACTGCGCTGAGACTAAATTTATACTTCAGAAATATAGGATTGAATATTTCCGAAAAATTGAATTTCAAACTCTATTTGATTGGAATGTTTTACAATTTATTTCTACCCGGAGGCATTGGTGGAGATGGATATAAAATTTATTTACTGAATAAGCAATTTAAAACCTCTGTTAAATCTTTGGTTCAAGCTTCCTTGCTGGATAGGCTAGGGGGCTTAGTTGCTATTGTTTTCCTCTTGCTTTTATTAATTCTACCAGTTGACCTAAATCTGCCTTTTGATTCTCAAATCCCTTGGGAAGTATTGGTAACTATCTCAGCAATTTTGGTTTTTCCAGTATTTTGGCTGGTTCAATTTTTCTTTTTCAAATCATTTCTTCTGTCTTTCATCAAATCCAATCTTTGGTCCATAGTAGGTCAAATCTCTCAATTGATTTGTGCAATATTTATTCTTTTAGCCTTGGGAATAAATGAAAAATTCATGGCCTACCAACTCGTTTTTTTACTTTCTTCTATCGTAGCTGTTTTGCCACTTACTATAGGAGGTGTAGGTGCACGAGAATTGGTATTTATTTATGCTCATTCTTATGCAGGAATTGAAGAAGCGACAGCTGTGGCTTTTAGTTTGATTTTCTTTTTGATTACAGCCTTAGTTTCGCTTTGCGGAGCTTTTATCAAAAGTGAATTTTTAAAAGCTGATAATTAGATTTCTCACCAATATCATTTTCAGTACCTTTGCCAAAATCTTAAAGACAATGACCAAAGCCGAGCTTTTCTCTCAAATTCAGAAAAAATCATCGTTTTTATGTGTAGGATTAGACGCGGATATCAATAAAATCCCGGAACATCTGAAAACAGAGAAAGACCCAATTTTCACTTTTTGCCAAGAAATCATTGAGCAAACAGCAGATTTTGCGGTGGCCTATAAGCCCAATATTGCATTCTTCGAAGCCTTAGGACCTCAAGGCTGGGAGACTCTCCAGAAAGTCACCGAACTCATTCCCAAAAACATTTTCACCATTGCTGATGCAAAGAGAGGTGATATAGGTAACACTTCGAAACTTTATGCGAAGGCATTTTTTGAGAAGATGGATTTTGACTCAGTGACTGTGGCACCTTACATGGGGGTAGATAGTGTGACTCCATTTCTGGAGTTTGACAATAAATGGGTAATTCTACTTGCGTTAACTTCAAATTCTGGATCAATGGATTTCCAGTTGATCAAAGACGAAACTGGAAAACCATTGTATCAATCTGTTTTGGAAAAAAGCCAATCTTGGGGAAGTCCCGAAAACATGATGTACGTGGTAGGAGCTACCCGAGGAGAACTTATTGGAGAGGTTAGAAAGTTGGTGCCAGATCATTTTTTCCTAGTCCCTGGAGTTGGAGCTCAAGGTGGAAGTCTGGAAGATGTGGCAAAATATGGAATGAATTCTAATTGTGGACTCTTGGTGAATTCCAGTAGAGGTATCATTTATGCTTCGGATAAAAAGGATTTTGGAACTTGTGCCAGGAAAGAAGCTGAAAATCTCCAGCTGGAAATGGAGGTTTTACTTGATAAATATCTCCCTTGATTTTGGATTAAAAATTATTTTAAGAGCCAGTTTAAACTGGCTTTTTTGTTTTTAAACTTTTCGTTAGATTGAATAAGTTTTTAGGTAATATTTTTATGAATTTCAAAGAAGACTTTCTACAACTCGTCTGGAAATTTCAATATTTTGAAAAGCGAAATTTTCAAACAACCACAGGAGAAAATGTACAGGTTATTCAAATTGGTTTTCACAATCAAGGTGAAGGTCCAGATTTTCTTGATTCAGTAGTCATACTTGATGGGATAGACCTTCATGGCCATGTTGAGGTACATAAGTTTGCATCCGATTGGAAATTACATGCACATGGGGGGAATCCAGCCTATAATTCAGTGATTCTTCATGTGGTTTGGGAAAATGATAAACCTGCATATAGGAATGATGGTACTTTGATGCCCACGGTGGAGCTAAAAGGAAAGATATTTTTAAATATCTGGAGGAATTATGAAAGGCTTTTGGATTATAAATCTGATTTGCCTTGTTCCCATGCAGTTAAGGAAATACCTGAGATCATTCGTTTTTCTACTTTGGAAAAGGCATTAGTTGAACGGCTTCAAGAAAAATCACAGCTGATTTTAGGATTGCTTGAAGCCAATAAAGGAGATTGGGAAGAAACATGTTATCAGTGGCTTTTCATCAGTTTTGGTTTCAAAACTAATTCAAACCCAATGGGAGAATTAGCCAATAAAGTTCCCTATAAAATTCTATTAAAACATCGTGACAAATTACCCCATTTAGAGGCATTCTTATTTGGTCAGGCTGGTTTGCTTCCTGAGGAATCAAACCAACCATATGTCCAAT
Organism: uncultured Algoriphagus sp.; assembly: GCA_965659625.1. Taxonomy (GTDB): domain Bacteria; phylum Bacteroidota; class Bacteroidia; order Cytophagales; family Cyclobacteriaceae; genus Algoriphagus. Next base: position 9,643 of record CBFHWO010000033.1, read on the forward strand.
ATTTGATGAAGGAATACGAGTTTTTTAAGAAGAAATACAACTGGGACAATCCGATGCTTCGCCAACAGTGGTCATTTATGGGAGTGAGACCAAGTAATTTTCCAACACTCCGAATTGCTCAGTTGGCATCTATATTATCCAATGCTCCTAGTTTACTCATGGCAATTATGGAGGATTCAAGAGATTTTGCTTCGTTCAAAAAGTTGCTACAAATCAAACCAAGTGATTATTGGCAGTTTCATTATTCTTTTGGAAAATCAACTGACAGGCAAGTTTCGAAAGGAATCTCAGATACAGTTCTTCAACTGTTGATTATTAATTTTGTGATTCCTATTTGGTTTGCATATGGGCGATATTTTCAACAGCCGGAATGGCAGGAAAGATGTTTTGATCTGCTACAGGAGGTAGCTGCAGAAAAAAACCATATCATCAAAAAATTCCAATTAGCTAATTGGAATCCTGCTAATTCTTTTGATTCACAAGGAATGATTGGTCTCTATAAAAATTACTGTCAGCCAAAGAGATGCCTACAATGCAAAGTAGCTCAAAGTTTGATTAAGAGAGAAAGCAATTGAATTTTGCGTAAGCATTTCATTTCCTGTATTTTTGCACTCCGAAAAGGAAAAAATATGGAAAAACCAGTAATTATTTTGGGAGCAAAAGGCATTGCTCATCCAGCTCTTGAGATATTTAACAGTAATCAGGTCATTGTCTATGGTTTCCTCGATGAAGACGAAAGCATTCATGGTACTGAAATAAACACTGTTTCTGTTTTGGGAAATCCTGAAGATGATGGATTCCTTAAGTTAATTGGACAAAAGGTCGAGTCTTTTGTAGCAGTGGATGACGTGAAATATCGCAAGTTCTTGGTTGAATTGTTGAATGAACGAAGAAAGGTTCAACCAATCAATGCAATTCATCAGACAGCATATATTTCAACAGATGCTGTGATTGGCCATGGTAATTTCATTAACGCGAAAGTTACCATTGGTGCAGGAACAGAAATTGGACAACATTGTATCCTTCATTCAGGCGCAATCATAGACCATAAAGCTAAATTGGGCGATTTTGTCCAAGTAGGAGCAGGCTCAATTATTAATTCTGAAGTTACGATTGAAGAGGGAGCATTTATTGGCTCTGGTGTTACCATTGTTTCCGGTGTTACAATCGGTAAAAACTCAAGAATTGGAGCTGGGTCTGTTGTGATTTCATCTGTTGGAGCAAATGAAACCGTATTCGGTAATCCGGCAGCAAAAATTAAATCTTAAATTTGCATTCTGAATATTTTCAAATGTTAAATCCATCCCGAAAGTTCTTGGGATGGTGTCTCGTTAAACCCCTAAACACCCTGCCGCAACAGGGCTATCGTTATGGAAAACAATAATTACAATATCCTCCTGTACTACTGTTACGCAAGGATCGAAAATCCTGAAGAGTATAGAGAGCAACACCACTTCTTTTGTGTAGAAAACAATATAAGAGGCAGAATAATAATTTCTGACGAAGGTCTAAATGGTACCGTTTCAGGTCTTAAAGAAGACTGTGAAAAGTACATGGGATATATTCAGGCTGATCCTCGATTTGCTAAAACAGAGTTTAAAATTGATGAATACGATAAGCATGCATTTACCAAAATACATGTAAGATATAAGCCTGAGATTGTCCATTCTGCTTTGAGACATTTAGATCCAAATGTAAAAACAGGAAAACATCTTGATCCTGTGGAATTCAAAAACCTGAAAGATCAAGAAGATGTGGTAATTCTTGATGTTCGATCCAATTACGAACATGAATTGGGTAGATTTAAGAATGCTTTGACATTGGATATTGATAATTTCAGGGATTTTCCTGAAAAGGTTAAAGAATTGGAGCATTTAAAGAACAAGAAAGTCCTGACTTATTGTACTGGTGGGATTAAATGTGAGAAAGCGTCTGCTTTCTTGTTGGAGCAAGGATTTGAAGATGTGTACCAGCTTCATGGTGGAATTATTAAATATGGAATAGAAGCTGGAGGAGAGGATTTTGAAGGTAAATGCTATGTTTTTGATAATAGGATAGCAGTGGATGTGAACAAAGTAAACCCTAAGGTAATTTCTACTTGCTACGTCTGCGAAACCCATTCTGACAGGATGGTCAACTGCGCAAATCCTACATGCAATGCGCATGTCGCAATGTGTGAGAATTGTGGTTGGGAAATGCAGGGTGCGTGTTCTGCTGAGTGCAAAGAAAACCCAGAGAAAAGGGTATATGATGGTACCGGGTATTATCAAAAAAATACCAATGGTTATAATCCTTACAAAGGGATTAAGCGCAACTTAAATAAAGATCAAATAGCTAATTTAGAGCGTGAATAAAGCAATTCCTGAGTCTGAATTAATTTTAAATGCTGATGGTAGCGTTTACCATTTACATTTGAAGCCAGAAAATCTGGCTTCTCTTGTTTTTACAGTAGGTGATCCTGATAGAGTTCAGTTGGTTTCACAATATTTCGATGAAATAGAATTTAAAACTCAGAAGAGAGAATTTGTAACTAATACAGGCAGAATAGGTGAAACCAGAGTATCGGTGATTAGTACGGGTATGGGTACGGACAATATTGAGATTCTGATGACAGAACTCGATGCCTTGGTAAATATAGATTTGGAAAGAAGAGAGGTAAAACCTTCACACACTTGCCTTCAAATAATTAGACTAGGTACTTCAGGAGCCATGCAATCAGATATTCCAATTGGTTCTCTCCTTGCTTCAAAGAAAGCTATTGGATTAGATACGCTCATGCAATTTTATCCAACTCTTTCAAATTCCCAGATATGGGGAGATTCTATAAAAAAGGAGCTTAATTTAGATTTTTCACCCTATCAAACTGAAGCAAGTAAAATTTTACTAGGTAAACTTGATTCCAGTTTTATTAGTGGAATAACATTAACCTGTCCAGGGTTTTATGCTCCTCAGGGCCGGACGGTTAGGTTGAAACCAAAAATTGATCAAATGCTTGATCGGCTGTCTTCTTTGGAGGTTTTAGGAGAAAAGCTTACCAACTTCGAAATGGAGACTGCAGGTTATTATGCCATGGGAACCTTATTAGGCCACGAAGTTTTGAGTTTAAATGCAATCGTTGCTAATAGGAAAAGTGGGAAGTTTGAAAAAGAGCCTGAAAAAACTGTGGACTTGTTGATCCGCACAGCGCTCAAGTTGTTTATTAAAAAGTAATCACCCTTACGCTATATATCTGTTGAAGGAAGTAGCGTCTTCCATTCTAAAATCTTCCCATTCATTATAATCAATAGACATCATCAGTTGATTAATGAATTCGTTGCATTCTTTTTTGCTTAGATAAATTCCAAACAAACCTTCCGATTTATTCACTAAAAATGTTCTATCGCTTTCAAATTGGTGAACGATGTCGGTCCAAGATCCAAGTATGAGTAGCTCATCACGATTTTTGATCGTTTGGATAACCTTAAAATTTCCTTTTGGAGATGTGATTTTCATGATGCAAAAAGTTGGTTTAATTATTTTATATTCATCAAAGCTATGTTAAAAAGTATGGGCATTCAATACGTATTAATACCTATTTTTCGCTTTTAAACACAAAAAAATGAAGGATTAATCAATTATTTCGCGATTCTTTTGAGCCCATAAAAGTAAAGAATTATGCTTTTTCTCAAGTTTTAGCTTTGAAATCATATTACTTCTATGTTTATCAACAGTCCTTTCTGCAATAAATAATTTCTCAGCTATTTTTTTTGTAGAGAGACCTTGGGCAATTAGTCGAAGAATCTTTTTCTCTGAAGGAGTGAGGAGTGTTTGCTCCGAGTTAAGATTATTGGATTCTTGATTTTCAAAAATCTTTTCACTGAAAAAATTGTTTCCTTTAAGAATGGCCTCAATCGCTTTTAGAAGTTCTCCCAAAGCAAATTCTTTAAGGATATAGCCTGATAGATTCAGTTCTTTAGCTTGATGATAGAGGTATAACTCTTTATGCAGTGTAAGTAATATTATTTTAGTTGGGATCTTTTGTTTTTTGCATGTTGCGGCTATTTCTAGGCCCGTCAGGTAGGGCATTTCTAAATCCAAAATGGCCAATTGTGGACGTAAGCTAATTATCTTTTCTAAAGCTTCTTTGCCGTCCATTGCTTTAGCAACTACAATTATCTCATTTTCTATTAAAAAATCGTTTAACCCTTTTAACAGGAGAGGGTGATCATCAGCAATGACTACAGTTGGATTAGACATAGTTTATGAATATCAAACTTGTTCCATTCCCTTTTTGGCTGATTACTTTCATACTTCCATCAATTGATGCGATCCTTTCTTTCAATGTTTTAAGTCCCAAACTTTGAAAATCATTTAACTTTTCAGAAAAGTCAAATCCTTTTCCATTGTCTTCGATTTTTAACTCCACTCTTTGATCCTTATTCTTAAAAGTAACTCGTAGTGCACTGGCCTCTGAATGTTTCAAAACATTATTAATGGATTCTTGTAGGATTCTATAAAGTTGCAATTCTGACTCTTTGTTCAAAATCCCTTTCAGATCTTCTATTTCTGAAGCAACAAAAATGTCGGTTTCATTATCGATTTGGTCCAATAAATTTTCTATGGCTTTACTTAATCCCAGTTTTTCTAACTGCATCGGGTGTAGAGATCTTGCAATCGCTCTAAGCTCACTGATCGCTGTATCCAACATTTCTCCGGCATCATGATCTTTGGTTAAGGTAATCTTGTTTTTGATTAAAAGTAGGCTTTGGCCAAGCCCATCATGTAAGTCTTTAGAAATTCTGATTCTCTCGTCTTCTTGATTTTTTAGCAATTCTTGAGAAAATTTTGATTGGAGTTCTTTCTGTCTCTTTTGATGTTGTAAATTTTTCCATAGAAATAAAGAAATACCCACTACAATAAGAAAGATAACACCAAGTCCAACTAAACGAAGTCGAGCATGATTAGTTGTTTTCAATGTTTCGATTTCATTTGTTTTTACTACCAATTCCCTCTCTTTTTTTTCTGTTTCGTACAGGGACTGATAATATGAAAATGTGGTCGTTCGATTGGCTGTGAAAATGGAGTCTTTATAAAAGTCCCTAGATTTTATGGCTTCCAGTGCTTTTTTGAGATTATCTTGATCAGAATAAATCTCTGATAAAAGCTTATAAGACATAATTAGATGATCCATATTTTTAGAAGCCTTTGCAGCTGCCAATGATTCGTTGCCAAATTGATTTGCAAGACTCAAGTTACCGGTATTTTTAGCCATCAAAGCTTTGGCATGTAGAAAGGTCGGACTCGTAGTAACAATTTCAGGGTTGTTTTTAGCTAAAACCTCTGCTTCCGAAAAGTGTTTCTTCTGTAGCTCAACCTGTCCTTGTGTACCATAGAAATTACTGAGAGCAAGTTGGATCATGGCTTCGACATAATAATTTCTCTCTTTAAAAGGAGTTAGAGAGTCTGCCCGTTGAAGATATTTTAACTGTTCTTCAAAGCGGTTCTGTTTATTATAATCCTCAGCCTGATTATAAAGCTGGATTGAAAGATCGTAGTTATCCGCTAGTTCTTCGGCTTTCAAAATAAGCTTGTTTCTTATTTCCTCTGCCTCATTGAAGATTTCATATTTGCTATACAGAATAGCCATTCCACCGTAGACATAACCAACATAGGCATCATCGCCTAAAGATTCATAGATAGTGAGGGCAGTTTGGTAATCTTTCATACTACCAATCATATCCCCAATGTAATCTTTCCCTTGTCCTCTAAAAAAATAAGTATCAGCAATCAAAACGGAATCTTTTGGCTCGAATCTCTCAATTGCTTTTGAATACTCCATAATCGCAGAATCAAACTGCTCCAGATTAAAATAAGCTCCGGCAATTTTCAAATGTAACTCCCCTCGAGTGGAGGATTCAATCAATTCTTCCTCATGAGAAAGAGCCCTTTTTAGTAACTTTTTTTTCTCGGTATAGGAAAATAATTCCGAATTATTTAGCCCAAAGGCTTCAATCGCCCTTTTACTCATTTCCTCATAATTGCCTTCAATTTCAGCTTGAAAAATTATTTTTTTTAGAGTTAAGTCATGTATTGAGTCGGAAGGATTTAAACTCTCGAATTGATTAATTAATTCTGAGAGGCTTTGATTTTTATGAAAGTTGCTTTGGGAGAATGTGTTGGAAAAAGTGAAAATACAGCAGATAATGCTAGTGGTTAAAAATAAAATTCGAATCATTTTTAAAGATAATTAAATCAGTCAAATACTTTTTTGGGAATCGCAGTTTGCGGGTGTTTTCCTGTTTTTAAAGAATATTTTGTCCCGTCTATCGAATAATTTGGTGACTTATCTAGCGATAAATCCAGTCACCAAATAATGGGGAATTTCAAAACAAACAATAATTAGTTCCAGTTTAATATAGTATGGTTTTAATCTAATGATCTGATTATTAAACCTATATCTTTTTAAGAAAAACTTTTCTTTCAACTTGTACTAACCAACTTCACTATGCGTGGCCTATTGCCTTCCTTAACTGTTATTTTATTTTGTTTGTTATCCTTTGATCTGCTAGCACAGGAAACCAGACTTCGTGGAAAAGTAGTGGACGCAAGTAATGAATCAGCTTTGGAATTTGCCAATATAGCCTTATTGAATAAATCCGATTCAAGTTTGGTGACCGGAACTATCACAGATATTAATGGATCCTTTGATTTTACTGCGGCACAGGGAGAGTATGTGTTTAGAGTCGGATTTATAGGATATCTGGATTTCTTTGAAGTTGTCAATCTCGGCAGTAGGAAAAATTTCAATTTTGGGACTATTTCTCTGGCTCCTGATGCCCAAAACTTAGATGAAGTAGTGGTGGAAGGAGTCACCTCGATGTTTGAGTCAGACATTGATAAAAGAACTTACAATGTAGAAAACAGCATTGTCGCCGAAGGAGCTACTGCTTCGCAATTGCTAAGTACGTTACCTTCGATCCAAGTGGATGAGGAAGGTGGAATTACGATGCGTGGAAGTGGAAATATCCTAATCTATATCAATGGGAGACCCTCTAACCTCTCTGGAGATGATGCAGAAAGCATTTTGTCACAATTTCCTGCTAATAGCATAAAATCAGTGGAATTGATCACAAATCCCTCCTCTAGATACGATGCAACAGGCGTAGGAGGAATTATAAATATAGTTCTAAAGAAAAATGAAAATCTTGGATTCAATGGCCAGGTCAATGCCTCTGTAGGGACAAGAGATAAATATCAGGCAGGAATCAATCTGAATTATGGTACTGAAAAAGCTAATTTTTATGCCTCATACAATTGGCAAAATAGATGGCAAAAAGAATGGGGCTCTGGTACCAGGAGTACAAGTCTTCCAAATTTTTCACCTACCCTAGAGCAGGTTCAAGATGGCTATGAAAAAGAGAAAACACATTTGGTGAGAGCTGGTGTTGACTATAACATTTCAGACAATGGAATGCTTGGGGTCTACTTTCAGGGGAACTTTGATGATGAAGTAGAGTTTGCTCAAATAGATCAGGATAATTTGAGCAGCAGTGGGTCTTTGGATTCAAGTTTTGTGAGAATAAATAATGAATTGAGTAACAGTGCGAACTATGAGGGTGGGATAAATTATACCTGGGATATAGATACTTTAGGACAAAAACTCTACACTTCATTCTCTTATGCGTATGATGATCGTGACCAGATAGAATATTACGATCAAGAATTCTTTACCTCAGAAGGAACTTCAGATCCCTCAAAACGCTTGACTCAAATCAACGATAGACCAAGAACAAGTAACTTTTTTGTAGGGCAAATGGATTATGAAAAACCTTTTAATGAGAATGTAAGCATTGAAGCCGGGCTGAAAGCCACGATTGGAGATTGGACTTGGGGACAGGAATTTTCTCAAGGAGATCAATCCAATGAGTTCGTGCCTACTCCAGTAGACACCTTAACGGACACCTATTTCTTTGATCAAAATGTCTATGCCGCCTATTTCACATTCAGAAACAAAGTTGGGAATTTTGGATACCAATTAGGTTTAAGAGGGGAGTACACCGATCAATTAGGAGAAACAATTAGAAATAACGAAAGCATTCCTACCGAATATTTCAATCTTTTCCCAAGTGCATTTCTTAGCTATACTCTAGCTCCTGAAAATGAGCTAACATTAAATTATACTCGAAGGATATCAAGACCAAGTATTTGGGATTTGGCTCCTATATATAGAGTGAGAGATCAGTACAACCTGAGTATAGGTAACCCCTATCTGAAACCAGAATTTACAGATAGCTACGAAATGGGCTATATGAAAGGCTGGGAAAGGTACTTGCTGAATGCGACAGTTTATCACAGATTTAGTACCGACGTGGAAACTAGGATTACCACTTTGACTGACGATAACGTAGCTATTTCATCTAGAGAAAATGCGGATACCCGATCGAGTACAGGATTTGAATTGATCAACCAAATTCAGATCTCAAATAACTTTGATGCAACGCTGACTGGGAATTTTTTCTATTCTAAAATCAATGCCAATAATGTAGAGGGCAGGGATTTGAGTAATGAAAATTTCAGCTGGACCCTTAGCTTGTTGGGAAATATTTTGATACCAAAGTGGTTTAGCGTGCAACTACAAGGAAACTATCGAGGTCCAATTGTATTGCCGCAAGGGCAGATAGAACCACAATCATCACTTAACATAGGCATAAGAAAAGATCTTCTCAATAATAAGGCAACTGTGAGCTTCAATGTTAGTGACATTTTCAACACACGTAATTTTAGAATCACGACAAACGATGAAAGATTCACTCAGTTTAGAAAGTTTCAGAGAGAATCCAGAATCGCCACACTATCTTTCACTTACCGATTTGGCGGGTTTAAAGAAACTGGTGGAGAAAGAAGCCGGAGAGAAGGAGGGGATGATATGGGAGATGATTTTTAAATCGAATCCTTAAATTCGTGAATGACACAACTTGTTGAACAAATCAAAGCAGCTCTTCAGGATAAAGCAATTCCTGAAAAAGCTGCTTTTTTTCCAAGATTTTTTAAGTCCGGTCCCGGAGAATATGGAGAAGGAGATAAGTTTCTAGGAGTAAAAGTCCCCGAACAGCGCAAAATTGCCAAATCAGTATTCAAGGAAATCAGCCTGAAAGAAATTGGAATCTTAATGAAAGATGCTTACCATGAAGTGAGATTGACAGGTGTACTGACATTGGTTTATCGCTATGAAAAGCTAAAATCCGATGAAGAGCGAAAGGTAATAGTTGACTTTTATTTGGATCACCTTCCGTGGGTGAATAACTGGGATTTGGTCGATAGTTCTTGCCATCAAATTTTAGGTCATTATTATTTGAATCGGGATAAATCACTTTTTTATAAGTTGGCAGGAAAAGATCACCTTTGGAGTCAGAGAGTAGCCATGGTCTCTACTTATTATTGGATCAAGAGAGGGAAATATGAAGATGCTCAGAAATTGGCTGAAAAATTCCTCAACCATCCTCATGACTTGATGCATAAAGCGGTAGGCTGGATGCTTCGTGAAATTGGAAATCAGGATTTCGATGTGGAATACCAATTTTTGAAAAAGCATTACCAAGCCATGCCCAGAACTGCTCTTCGCTATGCCATCGAAAAATTTGAAGAGGAGGTAAGGCAGGATTTTTTAAAGGATAGAATCTAAAGTTTAAAATTAATTCCAATCCAATGTCTTTTAGGTTTTTAGAACGTCTCGGCCACACTGAATTGATGTAGACCTGAGACATTCATTTTTTCTCATATTTCTCAATAATACCTTCTACCCAAATCTAAATGGGTAAATTGTCAATAACCCCGACTGAAACTAGGGGTTTTTGAAAAATCATTTTTGATTTTTTTGGTATAAAAAGGGCATCAATTCATCAATAAACCTAGCGCCAAAAGCAGGTAAAGTTGATAGAGAGAAAAGAAGTGTTGGAGGAATATACATGGTTTCGTGACTGTCCTTTAATTGAAAAACTTAGGGTTCCTCTTCTTGTACTCTATGACTCTGTGTTGAAAAAGGAAGTCTATGTATGGGAGAAAGTGAATTGAGATCAATTTTAAGTTTAAAATTGATCTCAATTCCTTGTCCGTATTTTTATTGGTTAAATGTGTAACTCTTGAATTTTTTGGAAAAAAAAGCATAAAAAAATTGTTTTAGTTTTTTGGGGGGGTACTTTAGTTTAAAGTATTCTTTACGCTGAGTAAAACTTTTAAAGAGGCTCCTCTATTCCTGCCTGAATTTTTCGAAAGGAAAACATAAAAAATAATTTTTAATGAAACGTATTTTAAAATTAACGGCTGTGATATGCCTTATCCTGAGTTCATGCTCCATAGAGCAAGAAGATCTTGCCTTTAAATTAGAATCAGATTTTTATCATCAAGTACATGAAATCGTAGAAAATCCTATTATTTATGACGGGCTAAATCCTGAAAATATTAATCCTTATGATTTTGAACTGATAAAAAATCAAACAAGCGCCGAAGGTGCAAGATCGCAATCAGTTTTAACAGAGGCTTTACCTCAAGAGCTTATTTCGGTCAGTGATGCTTTTCAAAAAACAGTCCGAGTTCTTATCGCCAAGAGAAAATCTACTAAACCAGAGAATTTCAGTAAATTAGCTTACGCAGTGGAATTGGAAGTTATCAATTCTGACTTATCAAACCTAAAAAAAGATTTTCTACTCAAAGAACTTGCAGCATTGAAAGCATTAAGCTCCCTTGAGCTTGGTGAAATGAATAATGGACGAATTATGTGTGACTCACAGTTTGAATGTGATGTTTTGGGCTGTATGGAGGGTAAAGCTGAAGCTGCCTTTGGGCCTGATAATAATTGGATTGATTTGGCAGTAAACATTTACTCCTTGCCTGTAGCGTTTCCATCTTGGTGGGCATCGTGCACATGGGATGCTGCCTTTAAATAGACTTAACTTCAAACTATTTAGAATATGAAAATTCAAAATCTGAAACCAATCGGTATTTGTTATATAGTCCTGGTTTTTTTCTCTGTGTTTCTTTATCAAATAGATAAGATATCGGTCTTCCCAATTATAACGGGTATTATGTTTTTTCTTATTTACTTTGTGGTCAAAGCATTTTGGACTTTAGCTACTGCAAAGGAATCACGTGTAATTGACTTTTCTATTCTGTATGGGGTAGCAATGCTATTTGCAGCGCAGATTTTATTCCTTCTTAGTGATTCTTTGAAAACCTATGCTCTGGTTGGGTCTATTTTTGTGTCTTTGATTTTATTGGTTTCATCCTATAGACTGAAAACTAGAAGCGGCCTTAGTTTATTTATTGTTCTAATTACTTTGGGTACGGGTCTTTTCAGTGCAAACTTTTAACAACTGGAGATGTAATTATTAAAAAGCTTCATTTTTCTTAAAATGAAGCTTTTTTGTTTTTTTTGGTATAGCAAAAAAATCTTACTCTATCCCGTCCAACTCACTCAACTCCAACCAAGTCAATTCCAATTCTTCCAAAGCAGCATCGATCTCCGCAATTCGATTTGATTGCTTGATCAATTCCTCATGATCATCGATTCCTGCAGCGATTTTATCTGTGATACTTGCTTTTTCTTTTTCCAATTTGGCAATAGAAGCATTCACTTCTTTGAACTCCTGCTTTTGCTTATAGCTGGCCTTTGGTTTTTCAGCAGGCGGGGAAGGTATCGTGATTTCTTGTTTTTCTACTTTAGTCTCTTTTCTCTTATCTCCATTCTCTTTTCCAGCATTCTCCTTTTCCCATTCTCTGAATTCACTGTAATTGCCAGGGAAGTCTTTGATCTCTCCTTCTCCTTCGAAAACAAACAAATGCTCCACCAATCGATCCATGAAATATCTGTCGTGAGAAACGATAATCAAACAACCGGGGAAGCTATCTAAAAATTCTTCCAAGGTATTTAAGGTCATCAAATCCAGGTCATTCGTAGGTTCATCGAGAATCAGGAAATTAGGATTCTTGATCAATACCATCAATAGCTGAAGCCTTCTTCGCTCTCCTCCACTAAGTTTGGCAACAGGGGTATGTTGTTGCTTTGGTGGAAAGCCAAATTGAGTCAAAAACTGAGAAACGGTAATAGTCGCTCCTCCGGCAATATTGACTACTTCTGCCACATCTTTAACGATATCGATCAGACGCTTTTCCTCGTCAAAACTACTTTCCTCCTGTTTGTAATATCCAAAAGCAGTGGTCTGACCAATAGAGATTTTTCCAGAATCTGGAGCCAATTGCCCCGTAATCATATTCAGAAACGTAGTTTTTCCAGCTCCATTTGGGCCTACAATACCAATCCTGTCTTTCTTTCTGAAAGTATAAGAGAAGTCTTTGACGATAGTTTTGTCCCCAAAGGATTTATTTATCTTTTCGATTTCAATGATCTTGTTCCCAAGACGTTGAGTTGTTACTGTCAATTGGATGTCTCGCTCCTCACGTTTCTGAGAGGCCTTTTCTTTGGTTTCTTCGAAAGCATCCACACGGTATTTTGCCTTGGTGCTTCTGGCTTTCGGTTGACGACGAATCCAATCGAGTTCTTTCTTATAAAGGCTTTTTGCTTTCTCTAGTTCAATGTCCTCAATCTCCATTCGCTCGGCTTTCTTATCCAAGAAATAGCCATAGTTTCCCATGTATTGATGAACCTTCCCTTGATCAAGCTCCAGGATTTCATTGGTCACTTTCTCCAAGAAATATCTGTCGTGAGTCACCATAAAGAGAGCAAGATTTGCCTTAGCCAAATAGTCTTCCAGCCATTCGATGGTTTCCAGATCCAAGTGGTTGGTAGGCTCATCGAGTAAAAGCAAATCAGGTTTTTCTAAAATTGCTTTCGCCAAAGCAACTCGCTTTCTCTGACCACCGGAAAGTGTGCCTACAGGTAATTCTGTATCATGAATTCCTAATTTCCCCAATACCTCTTTCACTTGATATTCAAAGTCCCAAGCCTGAAAAGCATCCATTTTCTCAAAAAGTGCAGCCATCTTGTCGGAATTATCAATACCGCGTTCGGCATCCAGCATGGCTTTGTGATAATCTTCAATAACTTTAAGCACTTCCGAATTACTTTGATCAAAAATGGTCTGGTAAATGGTCATGCTACCTTCAAAAACAGGGTTCTGGTGTACATAGGCCACTTTTACCTGCTGGTTGATTCCAACTTGTCCTGTATCAGGAATTTCCAATCCCATGATGATTTTCATCAACGTGGATTTGCCTGCACCATTGATACCTACTAATGCGATTTTTTGGCCTTGGGAAATACCAAAAGAGATATTGGAAAAAAGCTTACGTTCTCCGAAAGCTTTACTGAGATTTTCGACTGAAAGGTAATTCATGCCGCAAAAGTAAGGAAAAGGCAATTGAGTATAGGTATGACTTTATGAATTTCCCTAAACTGGATAATTCAAATATTCGAAAACTTAACGCTCTTCCGAGGTTCAAGAATGAGTTTCAAAAAAACTACGAGTTAGATAAATTATTATTATTCAATTTGGCTTTTGACCTTCAGCGAAATCAGGACATACCGATCCTCCTTTAAAAGATTCTGATTTTTTTGAAAAAAATCATGAACATTGTCCGATTTCACAGTGACTTTTTTGCCAGAAAATGTCTTGATATAATCATTATAAAAATAAACCGAGTTGATCATAAAAATAAGTTTGTCTTCATCATATGTCCATGGAATTCCTCTTATTAGCATCTGATCCAAATCATTCTCCAAGCCTTTGGACTGGATTAAAACCTTAAAATCTTTATTCATAAAGACTAAATGGATTCCTTGATTGTACTGCTGAAGGGATAGAAAATAATGCGGGCCAAGTTTTGTAAATAGAGAAATGCCCTCTACTAATTCTTTTTCGCGGATGAATTGTTGGTAAGCATCTCGGCTTATGTTATGTAGCCTTACAAAATTTGTATTGTCAATAAGTGCATCACCAATATCAAATGTTACTTTTTGAGTTCGATTTAGATGACGGTCAAAGAATAATACCTCGGTAGAATATGGGATCGGGAAAACAAGTCCTCCGTCAAAATCTTGATTGAAACCATTATTGTCTCCATATTGGGCTTTTTCAAAACCTGATCTAATTCTTTCCCATTCCCCTATCACCTGTCCGTTTTCATAAAGAAGAAAATTGTAGTCAGTACCATCCCTTAGATTATTCATGAAATAAAGCATTCGATTGCCTCGCTTTTCAAACATGGGAATGTTTTTGGTGATTTTTTCCTCATAAATTAAATTTTGAAAAGGACCGTAAGTCACAGCTTTACCTAGGACTCTATCCAAAATCGTAATTGCTGAATCCTCCAAAAAAAAGTAATCCGATTGGCTAAATTCTCCAGGCCCTGAACCTGTTGCTTGGTAAACAAATTGAGGCTGACCTTTCTTATCAAACTTATGGATATGACCAGTATAAAAGTCCTGAATATACATCGATTCCCTATCAAATTTCATTAGATAGGGTTCTACTAGCGGCGATGAATCAGGAGCATTTAAAATTGAATAAGAGATGCTTTCAAATGCTTCAGATAATCTATTATTTTTTGAGTCTTTAAGATTTATGGCAACAGTTAACCCACTTGAACTGCTTTCACTGTTGTTATTATCACAGGAAATAAAACAAGCTGCGATTAGGGAAAAACCTAAGGTGGAAAGAAGGTGCCTCATAAAAACAGGTAAAGTTCTCTTATAAATATTTAGTAACAATGAGCGAAGTCAAAATGTGTCATAGATTGCATAATTGGACCTTCAACTCCGCTCAGACTGCCAAAAGTTTAACTTTCTTGACAATATCAATCTTTTTAAACTTTAAGTAATTGGAGCTACTTCATCACAATGTTTTTGACCTGAAACATCACAAGACTCATTACCTCCTGGCCTACATCTATATACACTACCACCAAGTGGGCATTTAATATTTTGCATATAATAAATTCCTGAAGCATGAGCCGAATAAGAGGGAGAGAATAAAAATGTAGGAAATACTAACACTGAAATTCCTAAAATTAATTTTTTCATGATTATTACATTTTATTTTTTGAAACCCCTTGGCCAAGAGCACTAACCAACTGGTTAGCTTTTACGAACATATTATTATTATTATTATTATAGTCCAAATAGAAATTCATTTAAAATCACTTTTAGTTGAAAAATACCCAATATTGGGTATGAGATTTTTTAAGAATGTTAGATTTAACCTATGAAAAACATCCACGATATCCTTAAACTAGGCGACCCCAAACTTTACGAAGTTTGTGAGCCTGTTTTAGAATCAGAATTGGACCAAGTTCCAATTTGGACGCAGCAGCTTCATGAGGCCATGGAGGACATCCGCAGAGTCTACGGTTTCGGGAGAGGAATCGCTGCTCCTCAGTTGGGAATTATGAAGCGGATGTTTTACCTGAACCTGGATAAGCCCTATATCATCCTCAATCCAGAACTGAAAAATCCCAGTGAGCAAGAATTTGAGCTTTGGGATGATTGCATGAGTTTTCCTAATCTACTTGTCAGAGTTAAGAGACATCAATCACTGACTTTGTTTTACAGAGATGAAAATTGGGTGGAAAAGGAATGGCAAGTTTCTGGAGATATTTCTGAATTAGTTCAACATGAATTTGATCACCTAAATGGGATTTTATGTACCATGAGGGCGATTGATCAGAAAAGTTTTCGCTGGAAAGAATAGCTTGGTTTCACTCGATTCTTGTGTTTCTAGTTAAGGAATTGTCACTACTTTGCCAGATTAATTAGAATTTCCCCTTCCCCTTCGGGATTTTTTTTATAATTTTGCCCCAATTTGGACGTAAGTAATTTCATCTTTCTATTCCCCTCTTGTAATGCCAAAAGACAGTAGCATTAAGCACGTACTCATCATCGGTTCTGGTCCCATCGTCATCGGTCAAGCCTGCGAATTTGATTATGCAGGTTCTCAAGCAGCAAGATCCCTTCGTGAAGAAGGTATCATTGTGACGTTGATCAATTCAAATCCTGCTACGATCATGACAGATCCAGTGACAGCAGATAATGTTTATTTGCTTCCATTGGAGAAAAAGTCAATCATCAAGATTCTGAATGATCATCCGGATATTGACGCTGTACTTCCTACTATGGGTGGGCAAACTGCCTTAAACCTTGCCATTGATTGTGAGAATGCAGGTATTTGGAAAAAATTCAATACCAGAATGATCGGTGTAGATATCGATGCGATCGATACCGCCGAAAACAGAGAAAAATTTAAAGCACTGATGGAGAAAATCGGTGTTGGTGTTTGTAAAGGCGCCACTGCTACCTCTTTCCTTCAGGGTAAAGAAATTGCTCAGGAAATCGGATTTCCTCTAATCATCAGAGCCTCATATACGCTTGGTGGTGCTGGTGGAGCATCTGTAGAAAAAGCAGAAGACTTTGAAAAACATCTAAGCGCTGGTCTTCAAGCTTCTCCAGTACACGAGGTATTGATTGAGCAGAGTATTCTAGGATGGAAAGAATACGAGCTGGAGGTAATGCGTGACAATATCGGGAACATGATCGTAATCTGTTCTATCGAAAACTTTGACCCAATGGGTGTTCATACAGGAGATTCTATCACAGTTGCTCCTGCAATGACCCTTCCAGATACTGTTTATCAGCGTATGAGAAATTATGCAATCATGATGATGAATAGCATTGGAAATTTTGCCGGGGGATGTAATGTTCAATTTTCTGTTAGCCCTGATAACGAAACCATCATTGGTATCGAAATCAATCCTAGAGTATCCAGATCTTCTGCGTTGGCATCCAAAGCAACTGGTTACCCGATTGCAAAAGTTGCTGCAAAGCTAGCTATTGGATACAATTTGGATGAACTGCCTAATTCTATCACAGGAACTACATCAGCGTTCTTTGAACCTGCAATTGACTATGTGATTGTGAAAGTACCTCGTTGGAACTTTGATAAGTTTAAAGGTTCTGATAGAAGATTGGGACTTTCTATGAAAGCAGTTGGAGAAGTAATGGGAATTGGTAGAAATTTCCAGGAAGCTCTTCAAAAGGCCTGTCAGTCTCTTGAAATCAAAAGAAATGGGTTAGGAGCTGACGGGAAAGAATTAAGAGATCAAGAGAAAATATTGTACTCATTGGCAAACCCAAGTTGGAATAGACTTTTCCATATTTATGATGCATTCAAACTTGGAATATCTTTCAGGACAATTTATGATTTGACAAAAATCGACAAATGGTTCTTGAGGCAAATTGAAGAATTGATCCATCTCGAAAATGAGATCGATAAATATACTTTAGATACCATTCCATTTGAAATAATGGAAATGGCTAAGAAGCGCGGATATGCTGATCGACAGTTGGCCCATCTGCTAGGCTGTCTGGAAAGTGAAGTTTTCAATAAGCGCTATGAAGAAATGGGAATCAAACGAGTTTACAAGCTTGTTGATACCTGTGCGGCCGAATTTGAAGCGCAGACTCCTTATTATTACTCTACTTTTGGGGAGGAAAATGAATCCATAAAGACTGATCGTAAGAAAGTAGTGGTTTTAGGTTCAGGTCCAAACCGTGTAGGTCAAGGAATCGAATTTGATTACTCTTGCGTGCATGGTGTCCTTGCTGCAAAAGAATGTGGGTATGAGACTATCATGATCAACTGTAATCCTGAAACGGTATCTACGGACTTTGATGTTGCGGATAAATTATATTTCGAACCTGTTTTCTGGGAGCATATTTACGAGATCATACTACATGAAAAGCCTGAAGGCGTCATAGTTCAGTTAGGTGGTCAAACTGCTCTGAAACTTGCGGAGAAATTAGAGAAATACGGCATCAAAATTATTGGTACAAGCTTCGAGGCCTTAGACCTTGCAGAAGATAGAGGTTTGTTTTCTGAATTGCTTAAAGAAAATGATGTTCCTTATCCTGAATTTGGAACAATTCATAATACTGACGAAGCTCTAGAGCTTTGTAAAACGATAGGATTCCCACTTTTGGTAAGACCAAGTTATGTATTGGGTGGTCAAGGGATGAAAATTGTGATCAACGAGAAAGAATTAGAGGAGCATGTTGTGAATGTCTTAAGAGATATTCCAAACAACGAGATACTTTTGGATCATTTCTTGGAAGGTGCGATTGAAGCAGAAGCTGATGCGATCTGTGATGGAGAGAATGTTTATATCATTGGGATCATGCAGCACATTGAGCCGGCGGGTATTCACTCAGGTGATTCCTACGCGGTACTTCCTCCTTACAACTTGGGTGATTTGGTCATTCGTCAGATAGAAACCTATACCGAAAAAATTGCTTTAGCACTGAAGACGGTAGGATTGATCAACATACAGTTTGCGATCAAAAATGATAAAGTTTACATCATCGAAGCAAACCCAAGAGCATCTCGAACCGTTCCGTTTATATGTAAGGCATATCGTGAACCTTATGTGAATTACGCCGTAAAGGTGATGCTGGGAGAGAAAAAAGTGACTGACTTTGAATTCAAACCTTATAAAAAAGGTTATGCCATCAAGGAACCGGTTTTCTCCTTCCACAAATTCCCGAATGTAAACAAAGAATTGGGGCCAGAAATGAAGTCTACAGGTGAAGCGATTTACTTTATCGATGACCTAATGGATGATTATTTCTTGAAAATCTACGCTGAGCGTAACTTGTATTTGAGTAGATAATCCTGATTTAAAAATTATAAATTTTGATAAAATTTCTCGTCATAGTACTTGGAGTCGGCTGGCTTTTGGGCCAGTTGATTCGATATTTTCTCCGATCTAAATTGGCTAAGTTTGCCCAAAAGGTAAATGAAGCAGCCAAAGAAGAGCAAAGAGCCCAAGCATATGCCTCTAGGCCAAAAGATGAAGTGGTTGTGGATTATGTTCCAAAACAGTTTAAAGAGAAAAGTCAGAAGGATATAAAAGGTGGCGACTATGTCGACTACGAAGAAGTGAAGGAGTAATCCTTCACTTTTTTGTTTTTAACCGCAGAGTGCACAAAGGTTTCGCAAAAGTTCGCAGTTTTAATTTTTGAAATGCTTTTCCAGAATCTGAACTAATTTCTATTTGCCCAGTTGGGTGATAGGCTAAGATTTATTCTGGATTTGTAATCCCGAATCCGACTACTTGATATTTATTCTGGCTTAACCAACTTACACCAAAAGACCTTAAAACCACTTTTGGTTTTTGTGCCAATCAAATAGTCTTCACCACCGTCTTTTATGCCAAGCTTTTTCTTTAGTTCTTCAGATCCACTGGCATAATTCCGAGTGATAACATTCACTTTTCTAGCAGGAAAAAGTTTTTTGATTTCAGTCTTCTTAGCCTCCACTGATTGAATTATCGTGAATACTCTTCCTGGAATATCTTTTGGGAGTTTTGAGGAAGTGTACAAATGGCTATTAGGATCTAGCTTTTTCAGCCCAAATCGCGCCCCAAAAGTCTTAAAAGCTCCTGCTTTCAGAACACCAGAAAAAGGCTCAATCAAATACTTTTCTACTTCTCCATATTCAGACTGGCTATTCTCTTCTTCAGTTGGCTCAAATGAAAAACTGCTTTCTTTAGCTCCCAAGTCAATAGCTTCAATTGTTAAAGGAACTTCAGGTGCTTTTTTCTTCCAATGCAAAAGCAATTCTTTCACTTCATTCTTGACAGAGATCACTTGTACTTTTTGAATATCTGGAAGTTCTGAAATGGCCAGGGAAATATCAAGCATGGGCGACACTTTCAACAAAATGGAATTGGCCTTACTTTTCATCATTTCCCAAGAACTGACCACATCGGGCTCGCAATCTTGAAGTTTATAAAGTTTCAGATTACCTTTTCCTCTACGAGCTGGATCGGCATAGATCAGGTCAAATCGCTTATCAGCTTGCGCCAAAAAAGCCAATCCATCACCTTTTATTACTTCGAATTTATTTGGTGCTAATACCTGTAAGTTTTGCTCCGCTATTTCTGCTAGTTCCTCCTGTTGTTCACAGTAAATAGCTTTTGAAAATCCTTTGCTCAAAAAATAAGAGTCAACTCCAAAGCCACCTGTAATATCTATCATTAGATCTCCAATAAGACCTTCCGATTTAAATTTTGCGGTTTCTTCAGAGGAGGATTGCTCAATCGAAATACTTGGAGGGAACACAATCCTAGAATCTGAAGCCCAAGTCGGAAGTTTTTTGATTGCTTTTTGCCTGGCAGAAATCTGATGAACTGCTACTTTTAGATCAAACTTGGTTTTTCCTTGGTATTTAAAAAGCAAAAGTGCAGGATCTTCCTTGAGATGATCCTGCACAAATTGTTGGAAGTCGGCCCGATGATATTGGGTCAAATCCATTAAATCAAACCGTTTGCGAGCGCGTATTCAGCGATTTGCACGGCGTTGGTTGCAGCTCCTTTTCTAAGGTTGTCAGCTACAATCCACATATTTAGCGTATTGGCCTGAGATTCATCTCTTCTCAAGCGTCCTACGAATACCTCGTCTTTTTTATGTGCTGTGATCGGCATTGGGTAAATGAAGTTTGCCGGATCGTCCTGTACGATTACGCCAGGCGCCGCAGCAAGTAGTTCACGAACTTCCGCCAAATCAAAGTCTTCTTTAAACTCCACGTTTACAGCTTCAGAGTGCCCACCCATGGTTGGGATTCTCACAGTCGTTGCAGTTACTTGAATAGTGTCGTCGCTGAAGATTTTCTTGGTTTCCTTGATCATTTTCATCTCTTCCTTTGTGTAGCCATTTTCTTGGAACACATCAATGTGAGGAAGCACGTTCATATCAATTTTGTGAGGATAGACCATTTCGGCCTTTTCTCCAGCACGTTCTGCCATCATTTGATCGACAGCAGCTTTGCCAGTTCCTGTCACGGATTGGTAAGTCGATACAACAACTCTTTTGATGCCATAGCGGTTGCGCAAAGGCTCCAGAGCCAATACCATTTGAATGGTAGAGCAATTAGGATTAGCGATGATCTTATCTTCTTTAGTTAGTTCTTTAGCATTGATCTCAGGAACGATCAGTTTTTTGGTCGGATCCATTCTCCAAGCTGAAGAATTATCGATGACGATCGTGCCAACCTCAGCGAATTTTGGTGCCCACTCCGTAGAAGTGCTTCCGCCAGCTGAAAATATAGCTACTTCAGGTTTCAATGAAACAGCTTCTGCAAGCCCGATAACAGTGTAAGGTTTGCCTTTATACTCGATCTGTTTACCTACTGATCGCTCGCTGGCGACTAATAGAAGTTCGTCAAAAGGGAAGTCGTGCTCTGCTAGCACCTCTAGGATTTCTGAGCCTACCAAGCCGGTAGCTCCTACCACTGCTAATTTCATCAGACTGGTTTTTAATAGGTTGTTTTTATTTTGGAAGCACAAAAGTAAGGGCTAAGGATTCATTTACAGGATATTCTGCTAAAATTTTTATCATTGCGCTTTAAAATATGATCCTAAGGCTACTAATAGTTTGGTTTTCGTGCTTATATTTAATTATTACTTTTTTAATTCATCGCCGTGAAATCTTTGCTTTTTGTAAGGTTTACTTTTTTTGGGATCATGCCAATCCTCTTTTTGGCTCTTAAAAACAATGCTTATTGCCAAAAGCAAAATTTTGAGGAAACATTTATTATTGAAAGCATTCCGAATCAGTTTCTGCCAGATTGGTATGGAAATGAGGTGAGAAGTTCCAATTCAAGAATTTTCCAAGCCAAAGGATTGGGTATCAATGGGTCTAACTCCTTAGCAGTTCAGCCTATTTCGAGCTTTGATGGGGAATTAATTGTAATGCTTAATTCTGAGGGATTTCAATCACCGATGGTTAAATTTTGGGCTAGATCGATAAAAAATGGGACTGGAAATAGATCGGCTCAAGTATATATTTCTTGGTCTGGGGAATTAGATTCTGGTTATGATTTCCTTGATCTAGTAGGTTCAGAAATGGAATTCAAAAATGAAGACCAAGAATTCAGGAGGTTTCAATTTGAACTTCCGGAGGAAATAAAAAATTCCCCTAAACTTTTCTTGAAATTTGAGATCAGGTACGGTTCAGGATCTGGAAGTTGTGCGCGCTGGTTACTTGATGATTTTGAGTTTGGGGATTTTGTAGAAGATAAAGAATCTCCAAAAATTGCAAAAATAAGAGGAGTTGAAGAGAATGAGATTCAAGTTGGGTTTTCGGAACGGATCGACCCTATTTTTTCGATTGTTCAATTAAATTATAAGTTAAATGGAATTGAACCTGAATCTGTAATACTGAATTTGGATTCTCTGGTGACATTGACTTTTTCAGATCCTTTGGATCATGGTACAGATTATATTTTAGATGTTTCTCAGATTCCTGATTTGGAAGGGAATTTCCTAAAGGACACTTTAGTTAATTTCAAGTTTTTTGATCCAACTTTTGTGCCGGCGAAATCCCTTGTGATCAATGAGGTTATGCCAGCTCCAAAAGCAGACTTGGACTTGCCAAATGTAGAATATGTGGAGATTCTAAATACAGCAGATTACCCCATTCGGACTATTGGAATGACTTGGTCAAATTCCAGATCAACTGTTTCTCTTCCTGATGTTTGGATTGAACCTCTTGAATATCACCTGTTGGTACCTAGTAATCAAGTTGTCCAAATGGAGAATTTTGAAAAACTTATTCCCTTAAATTCGTGGCCTACTTTATTAAATAGTGGGGATCAGTTATTCCTAAAAGATAAGAATGGGAACACGACTGATTTCTTGAGTTATTCTTTGGCAAGTTGGGGGGAAAGCGAATTATCGAGTCTTGGATATAGCTTGGAAGTTTTTAATCCGTTTTTGGCTTGCGACCAATCAGCGCTACTGAAAGCGTCTATTGATGAATTGAGAGGAACGCCTGGTAAACAAAACTCTGTCTGGGATATTAGCTCAGATGAGAATCCTCCTTTTATTGCGGAATTCGCTTTTCAAGATTCACTTTCTGTTTTTATTCGATTCTCAGAACCAATTCAACCAAATTTTGAAAAAGAGAATTTCATTTTTAATTCAGATTTGGCAATAGATTCTATTTTTCGGGTTAGTTCTACTACCATCCTGATTCAACTTGAAAAGCCAGCTAAACCTTCTCTTGAATATGTTATTCAGATAGATTCAATTTTTGATTGTTATGGCAATTCGATAGAATTGAAAGTATACAAAATCATTTTTCCTTCTACTCCACAAAAAGGAGAAATAATTATTAATGAACTCCTTTTCAATCCAAAAACCGGTAGGCCAAAGTTTGTGGAGTTATATAATAAAAGCCTTAGTTTTCTTCAAATAGGCAATCTGAAGTTAGCCAACTTGGATGAAAATGGAGCCCCGGATCAAATAAAAAGCATCAAGGATTCTGGGTTTATTCTGGCTCCTGGGGCATACCTAGTGATCACAACAGATACTTTAAAGCTTAAGCAAGATTTCCCTAAATCCTCTTTTGGTAAGTTTTTGGAAATAGCAAGCCTTCCAAGCTATCCAATTGCAGGCGGAACAGTCGTACTTCTTAACCAAGATGGAGAGATTCTGGAAGAATTTTCATTTGATGAGGATATGCATCATTCTTTGTTGAGAGATCCCAAAGGAGTTTCGTTAGAAAGAGTATCCTCAGAGTCCCCGGCGGATTTAAGGATTAATTGGCATTCTGCTTCAAATTTGGAAGATTATGGCACTCCTGGAAAAAAGAATTCTCAAGCATTTAGTAATGAATTTGATACTGAAATAATAACCATCAGCCCAGAAGTTTTTGATCCAGAAGGAAGCAATGGAAATACTTTCACTATTATCTCTTACCAGTTGGATCAGAGCGGTTGGGTTGGTACGTTTGAAATCTATGATGTTAGTGGAAGATTGATAGAAGTTCTGGATAGAAATGCAATTATGGGTTCATCCGGGATTTATACCTGGACCGGAACAGATAATTTAGGAGGGAAAGTTAGGCCTGGTTATTACGTTTTGTTAGTTGAACTATTTGATTTGAAAGGAGAAGTGATGGTGTTAAAAAAGACTATTGTAATTGCTACAAGATTTTAATTTTATTAATGATTTTCTGTCAGATCACAGGAATAATCTATAAATTAAAGGGATAAAGCCCGTATTCATGGAAAATGACCTAATAAACCTAGCCCTTCAAGATATTTATATCCGAGATAATAAAGAACTCCAAGATGTTCATCAATATTTGTTGATGAAGTATAGGATGGAAGTAGATCTTCTTGTTTTGCAAAAGCGACTTGAAAAAATACTAAATGAAGAAAAAGCTGTCGCATGACAGTTTTTTTTATGTTAAGAAAACATGATTTTTATCTTCTATTTTTCATTAGCTAGAAGGGTTGATTTTTAAATTGGATATATAAATAACTGAAAATGAGGCTTATTTAGAAATAGCTAATGCTTTTAGCCAAATTGTTCGTTTATTTTTAGATTCTTCCTTTAGATTACACTTTGTAATTAAGGAAGCTAAATGTATTTTAGAGAACAATTAAGGAAAATATTCGTCCCAATTATATCATCTAATCTGAGCGTATTATGAGTCAGGAAGGCAAGACAGCTTACTCCCCAGGAGAGCTAAAAGAGTTTGAAGGTATTATCCTTCAAAAATTAGCTATAGCTAAAGAGGAATTACATTCGCTTAAAGAGACTTTAAGCAAAAAGAATGATAGTGGGACAGATTTTACAGCTTCCACCTCAAAACTTCTCGAAGATGGCGCAGATACCCTTGAGAGAGAAAGTTTAAATCAATTGGCAGCTAGACAACAGAAATTCATTATCAATCTTGAAAATGCCTTGATCCGAATCAAAAACGGAACCTACGGGGTTTGCGTGGATACAGGAAAGCTTATCTCTAAAGAAAGATTAAAAGCCGTACCTCATACCATGCATTCAATCGAGGCAAAACTTGCAAAAAAATAATTTTTGAAATTTCTTCACCGGCATATAGAAGCATTGATTTTCTGTGCTCCTTCTCCTTTAGGGGTGGATGAGCTAAGTAAATGTCTGACAGAAATGTTTGAAGCGGAAGTCCCCAAAGAGCATATTGAATTAGCAATAGAGGAATTGAAAG
The DNA here is from genome assembly GCA_965659625.1 of uncultured Algoriphagus sp. Lineage (GTDB taxonomy): Bacteria > Bacteroidota > Bacteroidia > Cytophagales > Cyclobacteriaceae > Algoriphagus. The sequence continues at coordinate 34,655 of CBFHWO010000033.1, forward strand.
GGAAATATGATTCCGAGAATTTCTCTTTTGCTTTAGAAAATATTGGGGGAGGCTTTCAATTCTTAACAAAACCTGCTTATCAAACCAGTATAAGTATTTTGTTGAAACAGCAATCCAACAAGAGGCTTTCGACAGCGCAGTTAGAGACGCTTTCTATTATCGCCTATAAACAACCCGTAACGAAAGGAGATATTGAACAAATAAGGGGTGTTAATTCCGATTATTCTGTTCAGAAGTTGTTGGAAAAAGAACTTGTAGAGGTAAAAGGTAAATCAGAAAGTATAGGTCGCCCAATACTTTTTGGGACTTCAGGTAAGTTTATGGAATATTTTGGAATCAATTCTCTTCAGGATTTACCACAGCCAAAAGATTTTACTCAACCTGAAAACCAAATTGGAGAAGAAAGAGAGTAATTAAGCTTTTACAACTTTTGCCATCAAAGCAATTAAGAATTTTTTTCCGGAAGTAATCTCAATACAAACAACCCGGGTTCTTCTTGTTTCGGCTTTTTCAAATTTTCTACCGGAAATAAGAAACCTAGTTCCTGGTTTCAAATCAGAAAGGAATACCTGATCAAGAGCCTTATTATTCAAATCATATTTACTCATCTCTTTCATGAGAAAAAGATCGGCAGCAGAACTTGCCTTTGGGTTTCTCATATGCTTCTTGAGTGGGATTAAAATATCCAAAGGGAAAAAATCTTCTTTCAGGAAAGGAAACATTATTTCTTGAAAAGTAGATTTCCATTCTCTTCCGTGAGGATTGATTGTGAAGCCAAATTTCTGAAAGGCATGTAAATGCGCCACTTCATGGATAAAAGTTAGAAGGAACTGAAATTGATTGAGATCAGAGTTTAATGTGATCGTTTGCAATTTTTGATCTTTTCTATATCTGAAATCTCCAAGCTTTGTTTTTCTGGATGAGGTGATTTTAAAGTGAAAGGGCTGATCTTTCCAGATTTTAACGCAAAAGGGAATTGCTGCGGGAGGAAGGTGTTTGGAGAATATTTCTTCCAAATGGGCGACGACAAGCATGACGAAAAGTACAAAAAAAAGAGTCCCGAAATTTTCGGGACTCCATCTTTTTGAGAAGTGGGTTAATTATTTAACCTCTTCAACTGTTTCTTCGATGATAACTACTTCAGTTGTATCAGAAGTAGCTTCTTCGATGATAACTTCTTCCTCAACAGTCTCAACTGTTTCAGTTACCTCTACAGTCTCTTCTTTAACTTCTTTGTTACCGCAAGAAGTAGCGAACATTACGCCAGAGATTGCGAAAATTGCAAATACCTTTTTCATTTGTTGTGATTTTCTTAATTACAATGCAAATGTATTATTACTTTTTGAATTAAAACAAGCAACCGTTTAAATATTTTTTATTTGTTTTTATAAATAATTTTCACTGGCACCCCCTCGAAATCAAAATTCTCCCGAAGTCTGTTTTCCAAGTATCTAGTATAAGGAGATTTGATGTATTGAGGTAAGTTGCAAAAGAAAGCAAAAACGGGGTTTTTGGTCGGTAATTGCGTCACATACTTGATTTTAATGTACTTTCCTTTCCAAGCTGGCGGTGGATATTTTTCGATTTCCTGAAGCAATACATCATTTAGTTTTGACGTCTGAACCTTACGGGTTTTATTTTCATAAACTTTTACAGCCAATTCGATCGCCTGAAAAATTCTTTGCTTTTCAGTTACGGAGGTAAAAATGATAGGAATCCATTTGTTTTCACCAAGCCGTTCGAGCATATCTTCTTTAACCTTGTTCATAGTCTTATGGTCTTTCTCTATCAAATCCCACTTATTGACCATGATCATGATTCCTTTGTTGTTTTTAATTCCAAGACTGATCAAGTTGATGTCTTGAGCTTCAAGGCCTCTGCTAGCGTCTACCATCACAATGATCACGTCTGACTCTTCCAGTGTTCTCAAAGACCGCATCACAGAATAAAACTCAACATCTTCAGTAACCTTCGCTTTTTTTCTAATTCCGGCAGTATCTGTTATAATGAAATCCTGACCGTAAAGCTTGTATCTCGTGTGAATTGCATCACGGGTAGTGCCAGCCTCATCAGTTACGATCGATCTTTCTTTTCCGAGGAGTGCATTCAAAAAGGATGATTTCCCAACATTCGGTCTTCCTAGAATAGAAATCTTAGGAATACCAGAATCGGGATCTTCGTCTCCTTCATCTTCAAAATGACTCACCACACTGTCCAAAAGATCTCCAGTGCCACTTCCACTCGCAGCAGCTATAGGGAATACTTCAAAATCACTGATTCCTAAAGAATAGAATTCTGAAGACATAAAGCTTTTCTCCTGATTATCAGCCTTATTTGCTACGATATAAATCGGTTTATCAGTTCCTCTAAGTTCATTAGCAAAGTCCATGTCTAGATCTATCAATCCATCATGACAATCCACTACAAATAAAATTACATCAGCTTCCTCAACAGCTAATTTTACTTGTTTACGGATTTCTGCTTCATAAATATCTTCTGAACCAGTAACGTAACCTCCTGTATCAATTACTGAAAAAAACTTCCCTGTCCATTGGGCATGACCATAGTGTCTGTCTCGGGTTACGCCACTCATGTTGTCTTCGATCGCCTTTCTCTCCTCAACCAGCCTATTGAATAAAGTGGATTTACCCACATTAGGCCTACCTACAATTGCTACTATATTTGCCATAATCAAGTTGGGTCGTACCCAAATTTTTTCAGTTTCAATTTATTTTTTCTCCAGTCAGACTCTACTTTGACGAAAGTTTCCAGAAAAACCTGTTTGCCAAAGAATTTCTCCAGTTCCTCTCTCGCCTCAATTCCAACTTTCTTGAGTGCTTTTCCTTTGTCTCCTATGATAATTCCCTTTTGACTATCACGCTCCACGTAAATAGTTGCTCGAATTCGGATGACTTTATTTTTCACATAAAACTCCTCGATGTTCACTTCAGAGCTATAAGGAATTTCCTTTTTATAGTTTTTGAAAATCTTTTCACGGATAATCTCAGAGGCAAAGAACCTCTCAGAACGGTCCGTAAGTTCCTCTTTATCATAAAATGCAGGATGTTCTGGAAGCCTCTCCAAGATTTCTTGTAGAATCTTATCAGTATTGAATTTCTCTCCTGCAGAAATTGGAATAACTACAGATGACTTGATTCGAGAGGTCCAATACTCTGTTACTGCTTCTAATTGCCCTTCTTTTGCCAAATCAATTTTATTGATTATTAAAAGAACAGGAATCCCAGATTGGTTGATTTTGGTGATGATTTCTTCGATTTCTTCATCAGTTTCATAGAGGTCGGTAACGAATAGAATGACATCAGCATCTTCCAATGAGATATTTACGAAGCTCATCATGTTTTTATGAAGCTCATATTGAGGCTTCAGCATTCCTGGAGTATCAGAAAATACTATCTGATAATTTTCAGAATTTGCTAAGCCCAGAATTCTATGCCTAGTTGTCTGAGCTTTCGATGAGATAATTGAAAGTCTCTCACCAACAAGGATATTCATCAAAGTTGATTTACCAACATTGGGTTTTCCAATGATGTTTACAAATCCGGCTTGGTGTTTTTCTGGTGTCATCCTGAGAAATTTTTCACAAAGGTACTTGATTTTTAAAGAAAACTGCCGATTGAGGGAAATCTGCGAAATAAAATTTGGCATTATTAAATCGGCTGGATTAAAATCCAATTGGGGAACCAAACTGTTTACACTTGAGTTACTTAAACGATCGAAGTTTAAGTTATTAGAAATAAAAATCAACTTTTTGAATTACCATTGAATGATCGTTGAATAATTTTTTTCTAGTCACTACTTTGTATTTGAAAATTAAACTACTACTTTTGTATCACAATTCGCCAAAAGGGGGGATTTAGATTAGAATTGCAAAGCAAAAAGCTTTAAAAATATATCGCGGGATGGAGCAGTTGGTAGCTCGTCGGGCTCATAACCCGAAGGTCACAGGTTCGAGTCCTGTTCCCGCTACTTGGTAACTCCGGACAATGTAAAAATTGTTCGGAGTTTTTTGTTTTTCAGGGGTTTAGCATTATTTCGAATCTATTTGATTCTGTTTAATTCGGATGATTTTGTCCCAGTTTTTGTCCCAGATATTGTCCCAGTTTTTGTCCCAGTTTTTTATAGTCTTTTTGCTTCACTCTTTATTGTGACTATTTTGGGGCATGATTGACATCAAAATTTCTGCTGTTCTGAACCCAAAAGCAATTCCCTCATCAGGTGGCCAGGGGATTTATTTGTGCATAAATTGGAAAGTTCGACATTACATTAATCTCAAACTTGAGAAAATTCCTAAAAATGCTTGGTCAGGCAAACCAACCAAATGGGTGAATAGCCAATATCAGTATGCTGAGTTTCACAATAGGGTAATCGCTCGGGAGATTCATAGACTCAAAGGGATTATCCAGGATTTTTATAAACGAAACGAAGTACTGACTGCGGAAAAGTTGAAGAATATTTATCTGGTAAAATATCAAGGGAAAAAGTTGAAGGGTGTGAATGGTGTTCATGCTCCTGGTGCTAGTGATAAAGTTTCCGAATTCATTGATTATTCGATCAACTTTGGAGCTACTTCCAAAAAGGTAGCTGGAACAAAGAAAGTATATGTAACTCTGAGAAAACTTATTGAATCTTACAAAAAGACCTCTGTCATGGCAGATGTTGACGAAAACTATGTGTTGGAGTTTGTGGATTTCATGAGAAGTGATCAGACAGAAATCAATTCAGATACCACGTTGGCGAAGTATGTAGATCGCTTGAAGGTTATCTATCGAGAATACTGTGACCAGTATGCAATCCCGTTTAGAAAGAGAATTTTTGAAGGAATGGATATAGATTCCAATAAAAGACCTGAAAAGATCATCTATGTGAATGACGAGCAGTATAAGAAGCTGTTAGAGTTGAAATTCGACCGAAAAGAAAGAAGGCTTGAAATCACCAGAGATATTTTCATTTTGCTGTGTAATACCGCTCTCTATTACAATGATTTGATCGCAATTAGTAATGAAAAGGGATTTGACCGTAATTTGCTGAAGGAAAATCCCAACCACCTTGTGCTTCAGGGTGAGCGAAAGAAAAACGGTGAGGAATTCTGGATCCCTTTGAATGACACTGCTAAGAAGATCGTCAAAAAGTATTATGTCGAGGATGATGAAATGATTTTCCCAAAGAGTGTTGCAATATCTGAACAGAAGTTCAACCAGCATTTAAAAGTCCTGGCAGAAATGATTGGCTTTACAGATGTGCTTTCCAATAAAGTAGGAAGGAAGACCTTTGGTACCTGGACTGATCGATTGGGAATGGATGATAATGATATTAGGATGATTTTTGGTCACTCGCCGGGATCGGTTTTAAAAAAGTATTATACTGAACGAAGGACGGTTGAATCCTACAACAGAATTCTTTCTTTGATTCAAAGGTGATTATGCAAAAGAAGAGCAAGCTGGCTATCAAACATTATCATGGTAATGAGCTGGAAAAGATAGGCAAATCTGCCACCGGATTTCCGCTGTACGTCATGGTTCGATACAAGAATGTCAAAACCAAATTTGCTTCTAGAATCGGGATGAAATTTGTAAAGGATCATGATGGTGATCTTAGTGCTTTAGATCGAGAAGTATCCAGAATCATTGAGGAGGAAGTTAAGTATATTGAGATGCTTCGGGATTACTTTGAGGATTCTTTGGAAGTAGAATTTACGCCGTCTATGATAGTGAATGAAGCCTATGAAAAGGTCACCTTGGAAAGGGTCGTTGACTATTTTGATTCCATTTTTGAGGATAGAGAGGTAAAGGAGATCCTTTGGAATATCAATCAGGATTTAGCTGAGTTGTATGAAGTGGCTGGTCCCGTTCGGTTCTTGTCTGCTTTACGTCATTTGGATTCGGAGCTTTTTAGTAGGATTATGAATATCCCAGAGGTTAAGGAGGTCTTTGACTATTATTTGGAGTACAAGTCCCTTAATTGGCCAGAGGTGACTAGGCTGCAAGTCAGGATGGCAGATGAAGAAGGAGAAAGAGTTTCTTCTAAATTGAGAAAATGGCTAGATGAGAAATTTGATGCAGAAATGCACCATTTCTATCATTTGAAGCCTATAAATATTTAAATGTTAAAAAATCGGACACTAGTGACCGATTTTATATTTTTTGCTTATATTTGAGTAAATCAAACTCAAATCAAGATGAATCAAGACACTTTTATTCCGTTTTCAGCTGTTAGCCAAAAATGGCTTGAAGAGAAGTTCAACAAGCTGGAAGAGAAAATTGCAAATATGAGTTCGGGGACTTCCGATAAGTCCATAAAAAACGAATGGCTCTCACTTCAGGAATTCATGGAGGCAACAGGTGTGAAATCCCATTACTCCATTTCCAAAATGGAGTCCGTTTCTGAATCTAGGGGAGAGGAATTCCGCTCCATGTTCAGAGGGAAAAGACGCTTTATCCACCAAAGAGAGGTGGAAAGATTTTATGCTGGAGAGTTTGAAAATTAAAAAGGAAAGGACAGCCATCCTTTCCTTTTGTTGAAAAAGCCAGTGGGCAGTTCCAAGTTGTCTTTTAACCTTCTGTTATTAAAAGTGTGTACTAAATTGGTAAAACTTTCAATCAAAGTCAACTTAGGCAAGACTGATCTCCCAACTTTTTCATCTCTCCCGACTCAGCATCAACTCTTGGTGATCAACTGATCTAATCAATTTATTCTTAAACAATTAATTGCAGCATTGGATAATAATGTTGCCTGGAATTTTAATGCCAAAAAGTATGACTTTATTAAATCAAGAATCTAATTCTAATGCACCCAGAAATGGTGAATTTTTAACCATCAAATCCGCTAACCAGTGGATTGATGAGGCCAAAAGTAAACCAATCCCCAAAAAGATATTTGGCCCATTTTGGTATGAAGAAGAGCTATGTATCCTCTTTGCCGATACGAATCAGGGTAAATCTCTGCTTGCTGTTCAGATCATCGACAGTGTGACAAAAGGAACTTCGACGCTAGGCCTGGAAATGGAGCTTCCTAAGTCCAAGGTAATTTACTTTGACCTGGAATTGACGGCCAAGCAATTTGAAATGCGATATGCCCAACACGATAAGGAAAAAGATATCCTGTTTGACCATTTCGAATTCAGCGAACAATTTTTAAGAGCTGAAATCAATCCCTATGGCTATGATGTTTCTGTAGAGGATTACGAATCCTTTCTCTTTCGTGAGATTGAAAACCAGACTACTGAGTCCAAGGCAAAAATTCTGGTGATCGATAATCTGTCCTGTGTCATTTCTGACAACGAAAAAGCAAAAAATACTACTCCGTTTTTGATTCGGCTAAACAACCTACAGAAGATGTATGGCTGGTCGATCTTGTTAATTGCCCATACTCCTAAGAGGAATTTGTTTGCTCCCATCAGTAGGAATGACATTCAGGGAAGTAAGAGCTTTATCAATCTTATCGATTCCTGCTTCGCAGTAGGGGAGAGTCAAAAAGATCCTTCGATTAAATATCTGAAACAGATTAAAGTCCGGTACGGAGCATTTCAATTTCCATCTGAGAATGTAGTGGTATGCAAAATCGGTAAAGAGTCTAATTTCAGCTCCTTTAAATTTTTAGAATATGGAAAAGAGTCAGAGCATCTCAGGCACTTCGATGCAGCTGACAAGGCCCAGGTAAAGAATAAAGCTTTTGAACTGAAAAAGAGTGGCTATTCAAATGTGAAAATCGCCCTGGAATTAGGTGTATCAGAAGGTGCAGTGCGAAAGTGGCTGAAACAGGCTGAAATCGAGGAAT
>CBFHWO010000034.1:0-40042 GCA_965659625.1 uncultured Algoriphagus sp.
TTACAAACGAAGAGAACGAAGATCAATTCACTAATTTGGTTGAGCTAGTGGTCGTTAATCATGATCAAAATTTGTCAGTAGAGGTAGATATGGATGGTAATTTTTATACAATTCAAAAACCAATTGCTTCTATTTCAGCAGTGGAAAACAGTAACAATTTCGTTCTGGCAAGTATTTCCACAAAAGATGATGCTTCTTTTCAATTTGATACGGATTTAGCAGATGGATTAAGTATGGTTTCTCTTGAGTTTCCAAATCCCCGACAAGAGAAAACCGGTAAATTGGTAATGAGCCTAAAGAATACTCAATGGTCAGGATATGTTTATAATGAGTTTAGCTCACTATTTGGTAGTAAGTATGTGAAGTGGGTGGAGATGAATCAGGACAAGTCAAAAGAAGAACGAGAACTATGGATGCGAGAGCAGGGGATAAAGCTTTTGGTTGAGATGAAAACTGATTCAGGATGGGAGCCAATAGACGAAATTGAACTTCTTGGTGACATCACTTTTAATTCTGTTGTTGTCCCCTTCGAATTGAAAAATACCAATCAAAATGTTGAGTTTAGGCTTAGATCCGGGTTTCGATTCTGGGAATTGGACTTCGCAGGAGTTGATTATTCGATGCAAAAAGATTTTAGCGCTAATGTTATTAAACCTAAAACTGCTATTGGGAATAATGGTGAAGATTTCTTGAAGGTCCTAATGGCTGATGACGATCAATATATGGAGCATCTCGGTATGAATTCTTCCACTGAATTCACATTTGAAGGTTTGCCAGTTTCATCAGAAACCGAAAGGACTGTATTCATTAGAGCAAAAGGTTATTATGTTTCCAAGCAAGAGTATTTAGGGAAAGTAAACCGTTTCAAACTGAAGAACTTCAAAAAACCTGGAGAGCTATCAAGATATTCTCAAGAGTTGTATCAAAATGCATTTTATAATAATCTAGTGACCAAGTAATGAGCCAGCCAATTCACTTTTTAAAAGAAACTGATGGTTTTTATGAGGAGGTAAAAAGGGATGTTGCCAAACACTTGAAAACTTCAGGTTCCGGAGGATTTGCAACGCGATTTTTCTATTTGAAGGCTGCGCTTTTGGTTAGTATTTACATGGCTTTATATGGTGTCTTGCTCTTTGCAAAAAGTGCACCTGTGGCGCTTATGGCAATGGCTCTTATGGGGCCTTTTGCCATATTTATAGGCATCAATGTAGCACATGATGCAGCTCATGGAGCTATTTCAAAGAAAAAATGGATCAATAATAGTTTTCTGCTACTATTTGATTTCCTGGGAGCAAACTCCTATATCTGGAAAAAACGGCATGTTTTCTCTCATCATATTTTTCCGAATATCTTAAATGCGGATGCTGATCTAAAACAAAATCCTATGGTTCGCATTTTCCCGAATGACGAGATGAAAGGTTTCCATCGCTTTCAATTTATATATGCACCTTTCTTGTACTTACTGTATACTATTAACTGGCTGTTCTTTCGTGATTTCCAAGATTTTAAAAAGCAGGAAATTGGTTCACTTAAGCTAAAAGGGCATGAAAAAGTGGAGTACCTCAAGCTAGTTTTATTCAAGATCATTTACGTTTCTTATATTATTATTTTGCCTCTCATTTTCTCTTCTCTAAGTGTCTGGCAGTTATTTTTTGGGTTTTTAATCATGAATTTTTTTGCAAGTATAACCATCACCTTGGCGCTTATTCCCTCCCATGTGGCAGAGGATTCTGTATTCCCTCTTCCAGATGAATCAGGACAAATGACGACATCTTGGTCGCATCATCAATTGCATACGATTAGGGATTTTGCGACATCAAATTGGTTTCTTAATTTCTTGTTTGGAGGGTTTAATCATCATTTGGCGCACCATCTTTTTCCTAATATATGCCATGTTCATTATGTGCATATTACACCGATGATAAAAGAGACTGCAAGGCGATATAGATTACCTTATCATCATGAGAAAAGTTTTTTTAATGCATATCTATCTCATTACAAACTTTTAAAGAAGAATGGTTTGCAAATGAACTTAGCGGAAGTAGCATGATGTGGATATGGATTTTACCCGGCTTTTCCTTGGCTAGCGTGCTCTTTTTTGTATTTCTAAACAAGCAGTTGAAAAGAAAAAAACCATCCCTTAAAATTGATGAGAAGGAGAATTTGCCAACCAAAAAGGAATATACTTTTACATTTTTGAATCTTGGCGTGTTTACACTTATAGGGGCACTTATGGATTATGCCCAGAAGAATGGTTTATTAAAAATGGAGTCAATTTATGCTGAAGGCGAACCGAATTGGTGGTTCCTTATCGTTTCGGTATTTATCTGTTTGGGTATTCATGATATCTACTTTTATCTTACACATAGGATATTGCATGTGCCATTTCTTTATAAAATGGTTCACTCTATTCATCATAAATCAACCAACCCAAATCCTTGGACAGCTTTTTCATTCCATCCTTTGGAAGGAGTTATTCAGATAGGGATAGTTCCACTTCTTGCATTTATTCTGCCGATTCCAGAAATGGGATTGATCATATTTACTCTAATTATGTCGCTGCTTTCAGTATATGGTCATTGTGGGTATGAGTTGCGTGCGGAGAAGTGGAAGGGATTTGAAATTTTTAATACGGCTTTGCACCATCAGCAACACCACCAATTGGTACGCTATAATTTTGGTATTTATCTAAGTATTTGGGATAAGCTTTTTGGGACATTTTCGCCAACTTATGATAAATCACTAAAAAGGTTAATCATAAAAAATAAGGAAGCACAAGTTTAATTTGAATCAAAAGGACGTTTGATAAACCAAACATTTAATCCATCATTCTCCCATTGGTCGAACACGGTAAACCCATAGCGCTTGTATAAGGTGAGCATATTTTTTGCCGCAGTTTCTGCAAGGATTGGAAGCTTCTCTTTTTTAGAATAGTCATAGACAAAATCCCTAATTTCTTTAATAGGATTGAGGCCTTCGCTTCTATCTTCTACACCTAGCATCCAAAAATAAAGGTGCTCTACTTTCGGTCTTCGTTTAGTGATTTCGGCCTCACGTTTTATGATAGTCCAAGGCCTATTCCAACCTATGCATTTTCGCCATAGGCTAGCATATCCCAGCAACCAATTCATGAAACTTTGTTTTTTCCAACTTTTAAAAATAAGTGCGACACCTTTGCCGTCGGAAGTAATAAATGCCCCGTCTTTCTCCATGGCTACTGAGAGACAATAATTGCAAAGGACAGCAATCCTTTTTTCTATTTGCTTGTCCTTTTTAACCACCCAAAGTACACCTGGGTTATCCTGAAAGCTAGAAATTAAAACCCGAAGCGCTAAAGATTTATTATTTCTGTCAACTTTTATCATTCAATTTTAGAAGACAAGTTAAGCTTCGCAAAGCGCTGTCTTTTTAGGCACTTCAGGCATTTTTACTTTACAAAATGGACAGGGATACAATGTGCCATCATAGTCTAAAAGCATATAGCTTATGCCGCCACCACAGGGTTTTGCTTTCCGATATCCTGCTGGAAAAAGGACAGTAGGATAATCTATGTACTCTCTCTCAAAATTGAACTGATCGCTTAACTCTTTAAGATGCTCTTTGTGCTGAGTGTCCAATTCTACATCTTTGTTTTGGTAATTCCCTACAGCCCTAGGCTCTAATAGATTTACAATAGGAACATTCCATTTTTTTGCTAATTCAATCAACTCCTCAACTCCACCAGATTCAATATATGCTTTTGTAGGACAAACGTTCAGAGCCACCAAAACACCAACTTCTTGAAGGTTTTTTACAGCCTCATGTACCCAGAAAAATGATTTGCTGCTACCTCTAAAGGTATTGTGATTCTTCTCTATGTGGTTATCTAAACTGATTGCTGCACCATTTAACCCAGCTTGTTTAAGTAGCCTAGCTTTTTCTAAAGTTAGTCCAAATCCCGATGTGTAGATCCACTGATCGCAACTTGGTTTAAAACGACTAAGCATCGTTAATAAATCATCAAATCGACTCAGGGGTTCTCCGCCAGAATATATCAATTGCCCTACACCCTGAGCCACATATTTGTTAATTCGATTGATAAACTCATCACATGATAATACATCATTATTGTACAGCGTGCCAGCTTCACTACAATGCTCGCAGCTTAAGGGACATCGTTTTGTTATAGCAATCAACAATCTGCGCAATCCGAATTGAGTCTGATTGGTAGGTTTAATTTCTTGTAAATGGGATTGAAAAAAGGTATTGAAACCAGCGGAAGGCCAAGCAGGATTAAACATATCCCATGCATATTTGCCTTCAATTTCAAAGGCACGAACCAACTTTTTATTGCCAATCATGTCTTGGAAATCAGACATGAGGCGCTTTACAACTCGAAAGGCAATAAGCGGATTTTTGTATAGTTTTACACCTAGCCACCAGATATTGATAACCATGAATATTCGTACAATGTCATATTCTACTCGGGTTACAATTCTGGGCATCTTGTATTTCTTTTTCTAAAAGTTAATCTATTTAAATGAGAATAGAAACTAGGTATAAACTGTATGTGTATTACTTTAAATAACCCCTAATTTGATAAAGGAGACTACTAAAGGAATTGAGTATTCTTACTGACCACTTCATGGAATTCTAATACCAAAAAAGCCTTTCTGTGAATCAAAAAGGCTTTTTTTGGTAGTTTTAGGAAGTCTTAGTTTTTCAAGATTACTTTTTGATCTTCTCCATAAGTTCTTATTTCCACTTTAATAGCAGCTTCTTTATCTGCCCTATCAAAATTGCTGTCCACAGTAATCACATTATCCTCTTTTTTGATTTTAAGCTCAGAAAGGTCTATATCATACTTGCGAATTATTTGCCAGTTAGAATCATATAAAACCAGTTCGTTACTGCCGGTATACTTAAGAGTCTGTCCTGCTTTGATAGTCACAGGAAGTTCTACTTTCTTATACCCGTTAATTTCTAATATTATTCCGCTAACATCACAGTTCATAGCAGTCATGGTGAAATTAACCACCTGTTCATCCCCCGGATTCTTGAATTCAAAAGTTGAAAATAATGGTTCACCTGGTTGCCTAACTTTTTTTTCATGGTTATAGATCTCAGAATAAACTTCCTTCAAGATCCACTCAGAATCATTAACCTTTTGAAGAGTAAATTCTTTCTCGCTGTCTCGCATTTCTTCTTTTTGCGCTTCGCTGAATGAGTTTGAAATTCTTAATTTCTCCCAATCACCGATCAGTTCTAAGATTTTGTCTGAATTTCCATTTTGATCGACAGTTGGTATGTGGGCAACAAGTGCATATCCGGCATCATAACCGGCAGATTTTGCAAGCATCCATTCCATGTCTTCTACACTGGTTTCAGGTGTCATTTTAAACCAACCTAACATGCCCGGCATGAAATTTCTTTGGAAATAGGCTTGATTGTTAAATCGGTATTCTGTTTGACTTTCGCGGAAACCCGCATACCAAGGTTCTCCCCAATTCATGCGACTGTAGATATGCCAGAAAAAATGTGTTGTACGGCTTGCGTCAATAATCAGATGTTTTTTCAAATCCTCCGATAAGTTAGTATACCAAGTATATGGCATTAGACTTTCACCGTAGGAACCCAAACCAGTTGATCTATTTCCCTCTAAACCATCGAAGGAAATTTGTCTTAGCCCTGTCTGGTTGTATAAGTTTGCCATAGTCACAGACATCTCTTTGGTCAAGTCAGCATCGGATAAGAATACCTTATATCCGTGATCCAATAGCTTTGAAATTCTTTCACCTGATTTGTGACTGTTAGCTTTTGTATCAAATGCGCCGCGTTGACAATCCAATAATTGCCACGGAGATTCTTCAGATACACTTCCATAACGGATCAGCTCTTTACCGATCATTACTGTTTTTAAATTATTATTCTTCATTTGATTGAAGAATTCTGGAGATTCAATCGTGATGACGGAAGTACTTTCATCTATATCACCGACAATGGTTGAACTCCCTACTTTAGCAAGTCTTTCGTCTGGAATTGGAGTGACATAGGCATCATCTGTTTGGATAAAATTCGATAAGAAATGAGTGCCCATGAGAACTCCTTCTGCACCTGCTTTATCAACTGCTGCTTTTAGACCTTCGATCCCGTTTGGAAATTCACCTTTGTACAATTCGAATTGACCCCAAGTTTCAAAAGTCTTTCCATAATGATAGAGGTATTTCAGTCCCGCCTTTTTGGTTAATGCGATCGCATCATCCACGGTTGCTTCAGTAAAATTAGTAATGAGATATGCAGCTGCAGCATTGCGGTTTGTTTTGACCCATTCCCCATCAATCAATGGATGAGGAAGGCCTTCGGCAATTTCTATGGCACCGATTGTTTCCAATGTTTTTGGTTCAGGACTTCCAAATAGTGCTATTTTGGAACCAATCACCCCACCGTCATCATATGGTGGCGCAACAATCATTTCATGTGCAACATCTGAGTAAATTCTTTCAGTAGTTCTATTTCTGGTATAGGCTTGAAGCGTACTTCCATTTTGAAGGGGAGCTGCAGCTTCAATTCTATACAAAACACTGCCGTCAGATTCCGGATGCATATTGTCTAATTCTGCTTCTCGTACGAAGTCAAATTCAGGCATACGGTCACTTTCATTCCAGGGATATCCTCCGAGAGTTTTGATATTCAAAGCTTGAATACCAATGGCGAAATCATCATTTCGAACTACACCAACGGTTTCAGAGATGGTTTTTTGGATGGAAGTAGGATAGGGTCCCCAGACTATTAATTCAACAATGTCATTGTTTGATATTGAGATTAATTCGAAGGTGAAGTGAGTTTCTTTTTCTTCAATTTTAATATCTGCCACCACATCATTTTCAAAAGCCAAGCTTATAATATCATCTTTTATTGTTGCAGATTTCGGATAGATCATTTGATTGCCAATCCTCACGGACATCAAAGGCGCTAGAGTGTCTTTCAGAATGTAATCTTTTCCTGTGTTTATATCTATCAGATTAGCAAATGACCCTTTATCATTGATGGTGATTTTTAGAGATCCTATAGTGCTATCAAGGATCTTTGTTTGATCAGATGAACAAGAGACTGCGATTAAACTTACCAGAAATAATAGGAGTACAGATAGCTGTTTCATCTGGGTCATCTTTTGATTTAATTGTTGCTAAGGTTGGGTAATATATTTAGAACCTGAGTCGAGGGAGCCTTTGAAGTTAATAATATATTGATGGTTGTTTTGAAATCAGAATTCCAACCAATCATATTTCCATTATTCGTGGGCTGCTTTATAAATTGCATCAAGAAGACTGCCTTCTTCCTTGGTGTCATTTCCAAGTTCCCAAAACATAATTCCACCCAGTCCTTTTTCCATGGCATATTTGGTTTTCAGAGCTACAGAGACCGTATCATCATAAGATACCATTAAGCTGTCTTTGGAATTATACATGAATGGAGCCTCGGCTTTCTCATCCCAAAAGCGCTGAAAATCCTGATCTTGCTCATAAGACTCCCGAATTCGATGATAGGCCATCCATCCAATCTGAAGGCCGCTGCTGAGCTGATATAATCCGTTATTTGCCGGAGGTACACCTTTCCATACTCTTCCATAAAAGGCACTTCCGATCACTATTTGGTTGGGGTTAACTCCTTCATTGATAAGAAAATCCACGATTTTTTCTGCAGACCGAGGATCAGGATCTGGGCTTTCGCCACTTTTGTACAAGCTATCCAAGTGAGCATGAAAAGGAGTGCCCATAATATCTTCACTACTTACATGACCCAAAGGAGTATGATGTCCTGTATAAATGGATACACCTGATACCTGATCATAGGTCATTACATTGGTATAATCTGCATACTTCATGACCTCATCCATATCCACAAAATCATAATAGCGCTTCCATCCAGCTGATGCAAAAGTCAGTATTTTGGGCTCATCAAATTTGTCCAGCATCTCACGTAATCCTTTCATCAAAGTCGTGAAATTTTGGGTGTCTTCGGGTCGTGCCATCGTACCAGCACCAGATATTCCTGGATATTCCCAATCCATGTCCATGCCGTCGAGCTGATATTTTTCAATAAATTCTGAGGCGCTGTTGATAAACTTTGTACGGCTTTCTTCTGTCAGGGCCATATCTGAAAATCCATCGGCTCCCCAACCGCCACAGGCGATCATAACTTTTAGATCCGGATTACGCTCTTTTTGCCTCACCAATGCCTGTAGTTTTGGGCCTGCAACTTCCTCATTTCTGAATTTCATTTCTCCATCGATCACATTCGTGAAAGAATAAATAATATGCGTCAACTTTTCTACAGGGATTTTTTCTGGCTGATAATCACGCTCTGCAACGTAATAAGCCATAATAACAGGTGCTGAGGTTTTTCCAGTTTCTTCAGGTGCTTCAAGTTGCTCATTTGATTTAGTTGAACAACCTAGAATAAAAACAAAAAGTAAAAGATGAGATATGATTACGCTTTTCCAGTTCAATTTGATTTTCTTTTGTCTTAAATAATAATTTCGAAGAAGTAATAATTACTTAAGTTAAAATCTTTTTGAATAGGATTAGTGAAAAATAGTTTATTTCTCTGAGTTCAGATTTAAAACTGACGCTGGTAGGGGAGAAGTGTTTTCCAACAATTTTAAATTGAAAATCTCTGAAAATAATTTGATAATTATGGAAAAGCAGACAATTAAAGCCAGTCCGCATTTGGAGGATTAAAAAAACAGCCTAAACAAAGAAAAAATCTTGAAAATCGAACTTTTGATTATTCATGGAATACAGTGTTGTGTTTGTTTTTATTTAATCTATGCCATTACGGCAATCATATCGAAAATTTTTTCACCGAGTTTTTTATCACCAATGATTTCTGAATTTTCAATCGCTTCTTCTCTCTTTATACCTTTCGTAAATATTTTCCAAGCATAACTATCTCGGATTTTAACTTCACTACTGGGTTCTTGATTTGTAGAGGATAACAACTCCCAACCATTGTCATAGTACAAAAACCAACTTTTTTCTGTCTTCCCCAAAAATGTAAATTTGACCAAATCTACCTCTTTTCCTTCTACATTTCGATAATGATGGGGAAGGGCTCTAACTGAAGTGTCCAAATATGGTAAGTACCATTTTTCTTCAAGTAACTCCTGTTCGTCACCGACAGCAAGTCTAATCTGCTGTTGATGATGCCATTTTTCAGTGTATTCCCTTGCTATATGGAACCAATTTTTTGATTCATTCTCACCTGCCCAGGCCACTGAAAATCCGGCTTTATCGTTGAGGTCTAAAGTGGCTAAGTAATCACAGTATTCTTTTCCTGATGACTTTAATAAATCAATTATGACTTTTGGGCTAAGTCTTTTAGTCGCTTTGACCCAATCAGCATTTAGCCTGTTTAAGAAATCTATTAAATCTTCGAATGAATTTATGTTTTCAGGTTTCTCACCATAATATTTATCGCGTAACATTGAAAGTGTTCTCAAATTCCCGTCCAGTAAGTGGACAGCTACATCTTTGACTTTCCATTTAGGTGAAATAGTTTGTTGGCCCCAATCTTCGGCTGACAATCCTTCCAATAACTTGAAGAGCAACTGATCAAGTTCTGGCATTAGGGCAACAAAATCTATATTTTCTGGTTTCTTCATTGTTATTTTTAGTCCCAACGGTTTCATGCTTGGCTTTACAAGCCGTTCGAAAACCTGATTGTTGTATGATGTTATTCCATCAATTCAAATTCCCCAGGCTTCCATATTTTATCAAAGTAGGCTTGTTCGGTGCCGTACGTTCTGAATAAAGGAAACCACCCTTCACCTACATTGGTTTGTAGCCAATTACTTTCTTTGCCTTGGGGCGCTTTCGGACCGATATATAAATCCACACTGCCATCTGTGTTTATAACTAGATTTTTATCTCTCGAATCGACACTAGTGGCCCTCAGTTTATCCGGTGCATTTTTATTGTCGATAAAACAGCGGTTGTTTTCAATATATAAAGTCAATGCCCATTTGTGTTCATATCTGTATCGACCAGCTAACAAGTTGTTAGCTGGTCGGCTTCATTGTCAAGGTTCCTGCGACCCGTTGTTTATGGCATCCGATTCAGCTGCGGCGCGGTCCACTTTCCTTGCAGCACTTCGTCTTTCGGCCAATAGATGCGCAGGTAAGATGAGAATGGTCCCTTGGGTGCAGGCAACCAGTTGGATTCCAGATCCTTGCCGGGTGACTCGTGCTGGATGTAGAGCGTGAGGCCACCATCGGCATCCATTTTCATGTCCGGCAACATCGGCGAATTGATGAGGTAGCGGTTGATAGGGTTTTCGGTTAATAAACTTCCAGGCAACTCATACATGGTGAGCGACCAGAACGCATGCGCGGGTGGCAGTTGGCCCTCCGGGAAATGCAACGTATAGCGGTTAGCGCCGGTGAGCTTTTGGCCGCTGGCGTCAGTAAAATAAATAGGGTACATCGCTTCCTGTTTTGAATTTCCCCAGATGCCAATGGTTGCGAGCCAGCGATAGAAGTAATTGTTTTTCATGGATGCGCGCGTGCCGAAGACATTCCCAGCAGTAATTTTACCTTCCGCCAATAACTTCGCGCCGCCCTCAAATTCTTTCCAGGCGTCGGCTATGCCTTCCTCGAATGCTTTCTTCATTTCAGGGGAAAGCTTCGTGGGATCAAAGGTCTTTCCGGCGCCGATACCAATCTTGGCGAACCTCTCCATGAGTTCCTTCTCGGACGGAACAGTAGGACTGAATTGCAGGACGAAATTCAGGATATTGAACACCTCGAGAGAGTTTTTCTGCTCTTCCTGGCTGATCGGCTTGATGTAGTCTATAGCCGGGGCGGGGGTGGGTGCTACGGTGCCGAGGAACTGGCTCAAGGGCTGCACCTTGTACTCCGACTGGATTCTCTTCACGTTGTCGAGGTCGGTCGGATCGAAAAGCTGGGTGCGGTAGATAAGGGTGTTTATCTCGGTCTCGGACTGGATGACCTCTTTGATTCCCTGAGGTTTTTCGCCCTTCCAATTCGGGCCAGCCAGCATGATGCTACCCGCTTCGTTACCGGTGGTTCGGCTGCCTGCATAAGCAAAGTTGAACGTATAGGTGTCGATGAACTGAATCGAATAATAGCGGCCTTCTGGAATTTCCGGGACCGTCAGAACGAGCGGTTCGGTCCGGAGATCCGCGCCGACAAAGGAGTACGGCGTGTCGGAATTGGGCGTCTGAACGGCCTTGTCCGCCGGGGTATAGACGCGCGGGATGTTGTGTATCTCGTTCCACGCCCCTTTGTATTCCGGGTCGGTCTTATCAACGAAGTAGCCGTATTCGATGCGGTAGCCGTCCACCATGGGATAGCCATAGATATAGGCTTCTTTTGCAATGGAACGGATGGAATCTAATGACAATTCAGAAGATACCATAGTTTCATTTTTACCCTTGTTCTCAGTACACGAGAATGTGATTAACACAATCAATAGTAGGGAAAATGCTGTTTTCATATTTAGTTATTTATCTTGTTTTAAAATCATACAACGGTTCTCAGCTAAGGTAAATAGGGGATTTCAAGGTAATTATTTGTCCGTTTCGCAGCTAGTTTATTTTATGTAATTACTTTAATAAAAGCATTTTAGCCCGTATTTGCTATAGTCGATGTTGTTGGAAGTTCATTCTATTTTATTTAACCAATTCGTGTTCGTGTCGAGAAAGCCACTACATCTTTCCCGAGGTAGATTTTCATCCTGCATTTCATAAAAACCACCTGTCTTAAAATAAAACATATTATGATTACAGTCAGGAAAAGATGCTATGGTCAAATTTGTATGATCATGTGCTCTTTTATAAAGTGATTGCGTTTGAAGCCAATCTACATTCCTGTCATTTTCTCCAAACATCACTAAAACAGGGCAATTAATCTCCGATAGGATAGAATCAAAATCCTTGATATAAACTTGTAAACCAGAGTCTTCATCTAGCTCTTCTTTCATAAAAGTTTGCTGGTAATTATAATAACCCTCCTCAGTAATTCCTCCATTAGTAAACCTTAACCAAAAGGGGTTCTTGCTGAGATTGTTTGTAGCTGTCTTGTATTCTTCAAAACTTCGTCCGGAATGAGTGATTTTTGTACCCTCCAACCATTCATTTACAATCAATTTAACAGAATCTTTTGGATGTCCATTGATTTTTAAATTCTGTTCCAGCAAGTATTTGAAGTTTTCCTTTTCATCTACACCACTTACTGAAATCCAAAACTTGATGTCTTTATATTTGTTGATGACAATTGGATTTATCCAGCCAGCTCGGCTAATCCCCCAGAGTCCTATTTCACCTGATCCTGGTATATTCTTTTCTTTCAAACTATTGATGGCCGCTATTACTTCCAAAGCACTGTTTTCAACAGATTGATTATAATTAAAAGTCCCTCCACTTTTGCCACAACCCATCTTATCCCACATATATGTAGCATAACCTGCTTCAAGGATGGACTCCCGCACATCATTGTACCATTCTTCCTCTACACCGTTGGTTTGGCCCGAACCATGAACAATCAATACAATACCTTTGGGGATACTGTTCTGCGGGGTATTGAAGACTCCGTTTAGCAATACTCCTTCAAATTCAAATTCCAAAATTTCCCTTTTACTCTGGGCAATAGAATTGCTTACAATTACTAGTATTAAAAAAAACTGCTACAATTCTTTTTATTTCGTTTTAGGAATTTACCACCAACGGTTAATATAAAAAGTAGAGAATTATAAAAACAAAAATTTCGGTTTTCAACAGCCCTTTATCTTACTGTATATCTCGGGTTGAAGCACTCAAACCGTTATTTTTGATATACGTTGTAGTAGCCAGTTTATTCTTCAAATATTCTCTTTTTATATTTCAATAAATAAACAGCGCCAAAAAGAACTATTGAACTGAGTATAAATCCAAAAATACCAAGCTGTTCAGCTACATGACTTTCTGGGATTGGCTTTATAAATTGATTTATTAGAATCAAGAACAATCTTACCACAGACCATATCATCAACAGAATGGCCCAAATATTTAGCATTTGCTTGAATGACTTTTTTGATCTATGTGAACTAATAATAAGGAGGATTACAATTGCAGAGATTAAAAATAGAGGGATGTAACTGCCTATTAGTAAATAAGTAAGGCCTTTATAGAGGAAGTATAATAATGTGAAGCCCAAGACAAACACATAAACCGGATGTTCTTTTAAAATGCTTAAAATGTCTCGTTGAAGCTTATTCATTCCGTAATAATCTTTTTGATGATGCTCTCCGCCAAATTCGTGCAAGACAACAGATACTCAAAGTCAACGGTATCAAAGGTATCATCAGGACTATCTTTATATGGGGAAGAATCCCTGTGATAGAAGCATTCCCCAGCGCCAATTACGTTAAAACCAAATGGCACAAAAGCATCAAAGTCAGTCGAGCTATTATCATATCCTACAGGATTGATTTTTATGTCTTTAATTGGAATACCTTTTTGCTCTGCCAACGATTTATAAATATCAATCAAGAACTCTGTTCCTGAAAATATTTCCATGGCGTTATCATCATCTCCGTCCCAACCAACCATATCAAAGCAATGGATGGAATGTACATCCCATTGTTCTTTTTTGAGTAATTCAGCAAATGCTTTGCTTCCTATTAGTTCTTCTTCTTCTTGGTCAAAAAAGACGATTACTATATTCTTATTTCTATACTGAAGCTTTGAGAGTTCTTTGACCACACTATAAATGAGCGCTATTCCTGTTGCATTGTCAATTGCTCCTGGTGCATTTGGTTTCCCGGTATCATAATGCCCGCCAAGTACTACATACTCAGAACTATTATTAGTTGAAGGGAGAATTCCGTAGACATTTGTTCCTTTGAAGGGGTCAATAATTAAATCAATAGCAGGATTAAGGTTTGGCGAGGTGTAATTTTGCTCTTTTACCTCAATTCTCAGTGTTCCAATAAGTTCTCTAAGGTATTTTTTAGTTATGTTTCGTTCATTTTTCGACCATCTACTTTTTAAAACAGCATTATTCCCTAATGTGTCATTTCCTGAGAGATGACCTACTATGACCTTCTGATATTCCGCTTTATTGTTTGGTAAGTCTACCGTAAGTAAATCCCCCTCATTTCCATTTTTTTGACAGGAAATGACTATCAAGCTAAGAAGTATTATTAAGACGATATTTTTCATTTCGTTAATTAGCTATCGGTTTGCATATGGCGTGAGGCGGTTTTCAAAGCACTTTCTTGTCCACTCAGACCAAACCTGGCTACGGAGCGAAAACCTTGCTATCAGCCGTTCACCCGCCATTAGAAATATATGATGTTAGCCAACGTATTATCTTACCTGTTTCAATACCCAATCAGAAATTTCTTTTAATGCGTCTGGCGAAAATGTCTCCTCAATTCTTGCATACTCGGCTGGGGATCCAGTTTCGCAGTTCTGGAAAAGATGATTAAGATTCGGCAACTCCTTTACAGTCACGCTTGAATTTCCACCCTTTTTTAGAGCGTTAATGATCCCAGATAAATTCTCTTTTGGCGTAACCACCAAATCCTTTTCTCCATTTAAGGCCAAAACTGGACAAGTGACCTTTTCTAGTAGTAATGCAGGATCGTATTTCAGGAAATTTCTAAACCATTCCGATGACCACTTGTCTAATTGAGTTGATACAACCTCTTCTCTTGACATTTCCGATGGCATTAGGTCAGCTGGAGAATTATCGTAGGCCTGTTCGATAAGTCTAGCTAAGTCCGTCTTCAATGTACGACGATCTGAAGACATGGATATCATTCGATATGCTTCCTCATGTACAGGTAGTATATATTTTTTTATTTCATATTCTGATACACCATTAGCCTTAGGAATCAGTTCTTGCTGCATCAAAAGCACCTTCCTTATTTCTATTCCAGGACCTGCAAGCAGAACAATGAAACTCACATCTTTAGAATTAGATGCGACCATAGGCGCTATCAAACCTCCTTCACTATGTCCTATCAGCCCAATTTTTTCTTTGTCTATCTCTTTCCTTGTTTTTAGAAATTCAATCGCACTGGCAACGTCCGATGCAAAATCCGCAGTCGTTGCTTTTTTGAAGTTACCTGTGGATTCCCCAACACCCCTGTCGTCATACCTTAGAACGGCTATTCCATGTTTTGTTAAATGGTCTGCAATGATCAGGAAAGGTTTATGTCCTGAAATTTCTTCATCTCTGTTTTGGGCACCACTTCCGGAAATTAAAATGACGGCCGGATAATTTCCTGCTTTCGAGGGTAATGTCAGTGTTCCGGCTAAGGTGATCTGGGAATCATTGTTTTTAAAAGTAATTTCTTCAGTGTAGTATGAATATGGCTTTGATGGTTCTTGAGGTCTATTTATGGAAGCTGTGTAGGTGAAAAATACAATTAGTACAATTGCCAATACTCCGAACGAAATCCCAATAATGACTGCTATTTTTTTTGTTTTCATAATGGGCTTAGATGTTGGCCAACGGGATTCAGCTTGGAGTCAGCAGACTTTCGGAGCCGTTCTCTTCCAGCTTACTCCTAACTTCTTAAAGATACTGAACTTTCAATTTACTCTGAACCGCCCGCTGTATTCAAGGTGATGTTATAGTGCGTATTTCCCTTTTCAGAGTTCAATGGAGATTTTTACCTTCCCACCTAATCCTTTTTCAACAATTTCATAAAGGGTTTTCAGTGTCAGATTACTTCCATTGTTTTCAACTCTTGAAATATAAGTTCTCTTTTTATCAACTAATTCCGCTAGTTGCTCCTGGGTTAGATTTTTGTCCTCTCTTGCCTTTTTTAATAACAAACCAATTTTGAAAGACTCAAAATCCCTTTCCAATTCATCCCTGCGTTCGGTTCCTTTGACTCCGTACACATCATCTTTGATTTCTTTCCAGCTTTTCGTATTCATTTCCTTTTCTTTTTTCCTTTTTGAACTTCTTTTTCATCATAATATTCATCCATAAGTTTGGCAGCCTTTTCAATTTCCTTGGTTGGTGTTTTTTGGGTTTTCTTTTGAAAACCATTGAGAAGTATCACAAGCTTTCCTTCATCGAAAAAACAAAACACCCTCTATATATTAGATGCCAACTGAACCCTTGCTTCATATAGCCTTTTCTTTGTTTTGATAGGTTTCAAGTAAGTCTCCGGAACTCTTTCCAATGTTTTAATCGCCTCAATGACCTTGAAAATCTTGTTTTGAACTTTTTCAGTTTGGGCTTTTAAAAAGTTCTCAAAATGGTTTTTATAAGCTATGACTTCCCTTACTTTAACCATAATACAAATGTAACTTTAAAGTTACTATTTTCAAAATTAAAAAACTAATTGTGTTAGGTTTGGGGTTCTCTATATGCGCTATAACGTTTCTTTGGTGCTATTGTGGCAAGTTCTTCATTTTTTGAACTTTATTATTTCTTCTTTCAGTTTCGGAAGTTCTCTCACAATTATTGTCCAGATAACTTCGTCAGATATGTTGTCATATTCGTGGGCTATTCTGTTTCTTGTTCCAATAATCTGTCTTGCGTTTTGTATTTTGATTTTAGTGTTCTTGTAGTTTGTTATTCTGTTAACTGCTTCGCCAATAATTTAAATATTTCGTTCGACCGCTTTTTTGGTCTTTAGGTCTTTCTGAAATTCAAAAAAATCTTTCTTTTCAGGCAAAAAATCAAAAATCTCGTCAATTGACCTTAAAATGTCCTCAAGCCAAGCATTTATTTTATTATCCATAAATCACAACTTTTGACTCGTCAATTTCCTTTTTGAAAAATGAATTTTTTATTCCACGTTCTTCTATCAAGTCAATTTGTCGCTTTAAAATCAATTCCAATTTTTCTTTTAGTTGGAAATACAGATCGGTATATTTTATTGGATCATTTTCATCAAAGTCAACCACAAAGTCTATGTCGGAATCAGATGAAAAATTGTCGGTCAAGACAGAACCAAAAACAGAAAAGTTCTTCACTCTGTAGTCTTTGCAAAGCTTTTTAATTTGTTCAATATTTTTCTCTGAAATTTTCATCACCTATTCATTTTATTACAATTTACAGTTTTTCTGTGAGTTTCGTTTTAGCATTTACCACAACGGTTAGTATATGCGTAGTTGCTGACGACAGGAAGCAATTATCGCATATACAATGTTGTAAGCAGTTATTTATTCTGTTTTAAATTCAGGATTTCCGATTTCTTCTAAACAATCAGGGATTGGTTTTGCATTCGGGTTATTGAAAAAATCATTTGCCGCTTGCATTGCACATTGATTACTCCAATTGGTTGTCGGTGTATGTTTCCAACCTTTAAATATCAGATGATAGCTATTGGTAAAATTCGGTACCATTGCCTTTGCCCATTTTACAGGTGTTTCATTGTCGTACTCTCCGTTAATGAACAATACAGGAATACTACTCTTTACTGCTTGGTTTTCAATTTCGTTTACTCTTTTTACACCCCAAATTTCACATATTTCGTTATCAAATACAGCAGGTGATAAACCTTTTACTTCGGGATACTTGTTTGTTTCACTCCCTATTTTCTCGAAGGAGTTAAATGGGTTTTCCTCTGCACACCAAACCGAAAGACGCATTCCTATTCCTGCACCTCCACTTGGCTCTTGGAAAAGATATGAAAGCTGTTCTTTAACTGATGTCAGGTCGTTATTTAAAAGTCTGTTTATCTCAAAAGGAATATTTGGAACGTCTCCCGTAGATGCTGAAGTAAACACCGTTATTAAATCTTCACCTTTCAAGTAAAAAACCTCAATTTCACCATTTTTAGGATTTTTGACTTCAACTTTTAGCGGGTATACAGTTTTTTCTTCCAAATATTCAAAGAACCGATTCTTAATGTTGGGATAAGCGGAATTGCATTCTACATCATTTTCACAATCAATTAGCAATGTTGTAATTGACTCCAAAAGATTTTGTATACTTTCTTCATCATAGTTGACTTCCAATGGAAGAGGTGAATCCATTACAACGCTTCTTATTCTATCAGGATAGTCCCGAATCAGAACTTGTGCAATTTTTGTGCTGTACGAAATGGTCAGCAGATTGTAATTCTTGATTTCTAAGGCATTAACCAAATCGTTTATGTCAGCTGCAATTTCATTTGTGTTATAGCCATTTAAATCTATACCTTTTTTTTCAAGTCTTTCTTTGCAAGATTTAGCGGCTTGCTCAAAAAAATCATCATATTTTGAACCATCAAAGTTTGGTTGATTAGATTCATAAATTGCCTGTGACCATTCCGGACAATCCAAATGTGGTTTTGCATAATAGTTTCCACGTTGTTCCACTAAAATGAAATCCCTATCATCAAGATATTTGTAGTAGTTCATATACTGTGCTGTCGGCATTGTTGTTGAACCTGGACCGCCAACAGTATAGATGATTGGGTCTTTCTTTGGATTGTCACTTCGACTTTTGAAAATGTAAACAGGAATTTCAATAGTTCCGCTGTTTGGGTCTTCTCGATTTTCCAATACCTTTAAATAGCCAAAAGTATATTCTTGTTCTTTCTTTATTTTATGTGTCGTCTTTTTTGATTCCTTAAATTTTGGTTTGAAACCCGTATTAATTTGTCCAAAACTATTTAAACAAAGCAGAAGACTTGTTATAAAAATCAGATGTTTTTGATTCATTATCAATGTTAGTTTTAATTGCTTACAACAATTGTATTGATCGAATTCCCTCTACTCAATTGCGTCTATATCGCCCTTGTCCACAGGGGTAGGAGGTGTTGTGGAAACCAAATTAAGAATTTCGTCGATCCCATCAAGTGGGCTTTGAATATTTTTATTCGAAATTGACAGGACATGGGTATAGATTTCTGTCGTCTTACTACTTTCATGACCTAAAAGAGCCTGTACATAACGGAGATTCGTTCCTTTCTGAAGCAAATGAGTGGCGAAACTGTGTCGTAAGGTATGCACAGTTGCCCAAGGGTTGGAATTGCTTTTTTCTACGGCTCTTCGAAAAACAGCTTGGATGCTGGTGGCAGAATACTGGCCGCCATCCTGACCCTCAAACAACCAATAACTTGGTTTATATGCTTTGTAATACTGTCTTAGTAAGACCAATAATACTGGAGACAAAACTGATTTTCGGTCTTTTTTTCCTTTTGCTCCTTTAATAAAAATATATCCCTCATCAGAATGGATGTCTCTACTTCGGAGATTGATTGCTTCACTGATTCTTAATCCAGCACTGTAGATGAGCATTAATACAGTTCTATGTTTCAGGTTTTCCACACTCCCAAGTATTCCTTTGATTTCTTCTTGGCTTAAAATATTGGGAAGAGTCATGCTTTTTTTGGGTCGTTGGATTTCATATACTGTCCTTTCCCTTCCCAAAACATGTTCGTAATAGGCCTTTATGGCATTGATAAGCGTATTCTGTGTACTCTCTGAGATTTTGTATTTAGTGATCTGATGATAAACAAAGGCTTCAATTTCTTCCTTGTTCAGGTCTTTGACATCCCGACTTTCAAAAAAAGCTAAAAACTGGGTCAGTGAAGAAGCATAATTCTTAACCGTCGATGGACTATATGCTTTGAGAATTAATTTTTGCTCCAAATCAGCCAATATCTGAAGAGATCGTTCATTAAGAATTTTATAAGGGACAGTAACCTTTTTCTCAGCTTGCTGGATTTCAACCTTTCCTTTGTACAGCTTCTGAAGCAATTCCCAATTTTCCTTCGTATTGACCAGACTCCAAAGTTTCTGGGTAGGATGGTAAAAACTTGTGTTTATGCCTTTCAGTTGTTCTCTTTCCTGCTTTAGAGCATAGGGGATAAATATTTTTATCCTGTTTGATTTAGGTAAGGGTTGGTAAATAATAATTTGATGTGGACGATCCATGACTTTTTTGAAACCATTTTATAAGATCATCCGGATAGTAGTCGGTAATTAACCGTTTGTAGTCGTTTGTAAACGTTTGTTGTCGGATATTTTTTTCTTCTCAGTCGAATAAGGATATTTTTAAAAACAATCACTATAAACGTACTCTCAAAAAAAATCCCTCAGATTGCTCCAAGGGATTTTTTGGTGTTCGAAGTTCTGAATATTGAAGTAGAACCGGAGTACTTGTGGTTAAGCAATCTCTATTCTCCTAATCTCTAATCTCAAATTTTTAATATCGAATGGTGAACGTCGAAGTTTAAGAAGTATGATCTTCAACCCAAACTCGCGCGTTCACAAAAGCATCCATCCAAGGAGTGAAATCATCCTTCCGGTCATTCGGATAATATGGCCAGTTCCAAGGCTTAAGGCTTCGCTCAATATGTGGCATAATCGCCAAGTGTCGCCCATCTGCAGAACTAATTCCAGCAGTAGCATAATCGGACTCATTTGGGTTTCCCGGATAAGCTTCATAGCTATATTTCATCGCAAAGTTATATTCGCTTTCCCCTTTTGGAAGTTGGAATTTCCCCTCCCCATGAGCTACCCAAACGCCTAATCTCTGACCACTTAGAGATCCAAACATCACTGAATCGTTTTGAGGAACCGTGACATTCACGAAACCAGATTCAAACTTATGGCTTTCATTATGGAGCATTTTTGGCTTTTCTGCATGATCTGGAGTAACCAATCCCAATTCTACCATTAGCTGGCAACCGTTACAAACTCCCAAACTCAAGGTGTCAGGTCTTGCATAGAAGTTGTCCAAAGCTTGTTTTGCTTTTGGATTGTAAAGAAAAGCTCCTGCCCATCCTTTTGCAGAACCCAACACATCTGAGTTGGAGAATCCACCGACAAAGACGATCATCTGCACATCTTCCAGATTTTCACGACCAGCGATCAAATCAGTCATGTGCACATCTTTCACCTCAAATCCAGCCAACCACAAGGAGTAAGCCATCTCCCTATCTCCATTGACACCTTTTTCACGGATAATAGCAGCTTTCGCTTTTCCGGTAGTTTTCCGGAATGGATCAAGGCCGGACGCTTCAAAGCTTCCTTTCCAGTCTTTGGCAAACTCATAAGAAAGCACTTGTTTCTTATAATTATCAAAACGGTTTTTGGCTAATTTTTCGCCACTCTGCTTCCTGTCTAATAAGTAGGAAGAGCGGAACCAGGTATCTCTTAATTCTTCAATATCAAGGCTGAGCTCTGTTCCTTTAAACTCGATTTTTCCAGTATTAGTAACTTTTGCCAGTTCTACGAAATCTATATCGCCTTCAACCAACAATTCTTCAACCGCATGCTCATCTGAAACCTGAAGTAAAATTCCTGGGTTTTCTGCGAAAAGCATTTTTACCAAGTCATGCTCTCCCATTCTATTTGGATGAACTTTAAGCCCGACTCCAGGAGTTGGGAAGCACATTTCAAGCAAGGTCGTCACTAACCCTCCTGATGAAATATCATGTCCCGCCAAAATCCAGCCTTGGTCAATCAAATCCTGAACTTTCATAAAGGCTCTACCGAAATATTCCGAATCCTTTACATCGGGAGTTTCAGTTCCTATTTTGTTCAGTGCTTGGTAGAAACTAGATCCTGCAAGTTTTGCTTCATCTCTGGAGAAATCGATGTATAACAACTTACTACCGATAACTGGTAGAATTCCAGCTTTTACAGTCTTCTTCACATCCATGCACTCTCCGACAGTAGAAATAATTACAGTTCCTGGAGAATAAACAACTTTTCCATCAGGATATTTCTGAGTCATGGAAAGCGAATCTTTTCCTGTCGGAATATTAACTCCCAGTTCGATCGCAAATTTCGAAACGGCTTCTACAGCTCGGTAAAGGCGATCATTTTCACCTTTATTTTTAGCAGGCCACATCCAGTTGGCAGAAAGAGAAATCCCGGCCAATCCATCCTGAATAGGAGAAAAAACTAAATTGGTCATCGCTTCTGCTATCGCCAATCGGCTTCCTGCTTCCGGATCTGCCAAAGCGGCTGCAGGAGCATGTCCAATAGAAGTGGCGATTCCTTTTTCACCGGTGAAGTCCAAAGCCATCACGGCAACGTCATTTAATGGAAGTTGGATGGCTCCTACAGTTTGTTGAGTAGCAACACGCCCCGTGACAGAACGGTCTACTTTATTCGTCAACCAATCCTTACAGGCTACTGCCTCTAATTGTAATACTTCAGTGATATAGGATTTAATTAACTCGGGATCATATTGAGCTTCCGCAAAGTTTGATTTGCTGGTTTTATCCTCCAAAATTGTTTTTGGAGAGGAACCAAACATATAGCTAAGATTCCAGTCAACTGGTTTTTCCCCGGTTTTCTGGTTCTCAAATTTGAAATGCATATCTCCGGTAGTTTCACCCACCACATAAAAAGGGGCTCTTTCTCTATCCGAGATCCTGTGTAGCGTATCAATGTCATTTTTACCGATCACCAATCCCATTCTCTCTTGAGATTCATTCCCCACAATTTCTTTGGCAGATAGGGTAGGGTCTCCTACGGGAAGCTGATCGATATGGATGGTGCCTCCGGTAGTTTCTACCAGTTCAGAAAGGCAGTTTAAGTGGCCTCCGGCTCCATGATCGTGGATAGAGATAATCGGATTATTCTCATTTTCAGCCATCGCACGAATGACATTGGAAACGCGCTTCTGCATTTCCGGATTCGAGCGCTGAATGGCGTTAAGTTCTATGGCATTCGATAGTTCGCCGGTATTCAAAGAAGATACCGCAGATCCTCCCATACCGATTCTATAATTATCACCGCCCATGATCACAATCTGATCACCGGCTTTTGGCTCTTTTTTCTTCGTGTATTTGGCATTAGTAAACCCAACTCCACCGGCAAGCATGATTACTTTATCAAAACCATGCTGCTTTCCATCTTCCTCATGCTCAAAAGTCAGAACAGATCCACAGATCAATGGCTGACCGAATTTGTTTCCAAAATCAGATGCTCCATTAGATGCTTTAATCAGAATATCCATTGGAGACTGGTATAGCCATGGTCTTGCTTCCAAGTCCTTTTCCCAGCTTCTTCCTTTTTCGGATCTGGCGTAGGAAGTCATATAGACGGCAGTTCCTGCCAAAGGAATCGAGGCAGTTCCACCGGCCATACGGTCACGGATCTCACCACCGCCGCCGGTAGCAGCACCATTGAAAGGCTCGACTGTTGTCGGGAAATTATGAGTTTCAGCTTTCAGGGAAATTACTGTCTCGATATCTCGGGTTTCGAAGAAATCAGGTTTATCCTGAGTTTTAGGAGCAAATTGCTGTGCTGTAGGTCCGTTTACAAAAGCGACATTATCCTTGTAAGCTGACGCGATTCTATTTGGATGTTTTTTGGAAGTTTCTTTGATAAGTTGAAACAATGTCAATGGCTTCTCTTCGCCATCTATAATAAATGTACCATTGAAGATTTTGTGTCGGCAATGCTCGGAATTGACCTGGCTAAAACCGAAAACTTCAGAATCAGTAAGTGGACGCTCCAATTGTTTGGCGACATTCTCGAGGTAATCTACTTCTTCTTGACTTAATGCCAAACCTTCTTTTTTATTATAAGCAGCGATATCAGAGATTTGCTGAATCTTCTCAGGCTCTAAATGAATATCAAAAATCTCTTGATCTAACCCATCATAGGCCT
This sequence comes from uncultured Algoriphagus sp., assembly GCA_965659625.1. Lineage (GTDB taxonomy): Bacteria > Bacteroidota > Bacteroidia > Cytophagales > Cyclobacteriaceae > Algoriphagus. The sequence continues at coordinate 23,569 of CBFHWO010000034.1, forward strand.
TTTGAAGCATGGGATCTATTTGATCACTTTCTTTCATTGGAAAGAATTCTTCAATTCTAACTATTCCATGAATTCCCATGTTTATGGTGATCTCCACTGCATTGGTGGACCATGGGGTGATCATTTCTTTTCTTGGGCCAGAAAATTTACCTTCTACTTGCTTGGTTTCCAGTGCTTTTGCTTCTCCGAAAAGCCAAACCAATTTTTGGATGTCTTCAGGAGCGAAAGGTTGTGGAGTTTGAACTGCGTAAATAAGGTTTTGAGGTGATTCGAAGAAAAAGATCATGTCCTTAGTCTAGTAAGCTGCAAAGGTAAGGAATTGGACTATAGATTGAAAAATTTGAAAATTGAAAGATTGGAAATTTTTGAGGGGATTGTCTACAAGGGAAGTTTTGGCGATTGGAAGAAAGGTTGGATTAGTAATAGATTTTCAGCTTTTTTTATCAGGCCGAGCGAATTGGAATTCGTCTTCTGAGGCGGAAATCATCCAGGCTTTTTAATAGAAAATAGAATAGAACTTTTTAAGGTCAGATTTGTAAAATAGTTTGAAATATGCGGAATGTGTTCATGGACGAACGTTTTCTAATGTTATTATTTTGTTAAATCCGAATATTATTTGTCTTTAAACCTAGGAAACTTTGTGCGAGACTAAAGTTTCCATAGTTTTGCAGTTCTAAAATTGAGAAGGGAAGTTATGAGAGAAAAAATCTTAGAGATAGCAATTGAGCAATTCAGTCATTACGGGGTAAGGATCGTAACGATGGAAGATATAGCAAGGCTCACTGGGATCTCAAAGAAAACCATTTATCAAGAATTTAAGGATAAAAAAGAATTGGTAAAAGTTGCTTTTTCTACTGTTTTGGAGCGAGATACTGTAAAACTTAGGGCAATTTTAGACTCGGAAGATGGTGTTATTGAGAATTTAGTTTATACTTCAAAGATGGTTCGTGAGAGAATTGGAAAGATGAATCCTTTGGTGTTTATGGAGATTCAGCGATATTTTCCTGAAACCTGGGAATTATTTGAGAGATACCGTACTGAAATTATTGAGACAGACCTTGTCAAGGTATTAGAAAGAGGGAAGGAATTAGGTTATTTTCGGCCAGAAATAAACTCTCCGCTTCTTGCCAAAATGAGGGTAGATCAGATCAGCGCAGGATTTGACTTAGTAAATATTAGAAAGTCGAATTTTAGTTTAATGGAAATGCAAGTTAGTGTATTAGATCATTTTCTTCATGGGATTTTTACTGAGAAAGGAAGACAATCCTATTTGCAGAAACAAAATTCAAATTAAATCACCATCCATTTTGATCGATTGATGATTAATTAAAAAAACAGAAAAGATCCTTTTTAGAATATTATCATGTTAAAAATGAAATTTTATTTCGCGGCAATTTTAACCTTGATTCTTGTAAAGAACGAGGTATTTGCCCAAGAGGCACCACCATTAGAAGTCCTTCAGCTTAACCTGAAAGGAACTTTGGAATATGCTTTGGAAAACAATCCTGATTCTAAGAATGCCAAGTTGGAGATCATGATATCTCAGACTACCGTCAAGGAGGAAACAGCGGCTGGTTTACCCCAAATTAATGGTTCTTTTGGATTTAATTATAATCCTTTAGTTCAGGTTGTGTTTTTACCAAACCAGCCTCCTTTTGGGGATCCAAGCAATCCATCAGATGTTATTCCTGCAAGATTTGGAGTGAGCTACTCAAGTAATTTAGGAGTGAATTTATCGCAAATGATTTTTGATGGATCATTCTTCGTAGGATTGAGAGCCGCAAAAACATTTAAAGCTTTGACAGAATTGGATAAAGTAAAGGTGGAAAATGATGTGGTAGAGAATGTCAAAAAGGCCTATTTCGGTGTCTTGGTCAATGCGGAGAGAATCAAACTTTCTCAGTCAAACTTAAGTCGAATCGATTCACTTTTGGAGGAAACGAAAGCCTTGAATGAGGCAGGTTTCACAGAGAAGATTGAGGTGTCCAGAATTCAGGTTCAGCGAAATAATACCTTTTCGCAACTGAAGCGAAGTTTGACTGCTTATGATATTTCAAAGCAGCTTTTGAAGATCCAATTGGGTTTGCCTAAGAATTACGATATCGTGATTACCGAAACATTGGCTGAACTTAATCCAGAAGAGGATTTGCAAGAACTTCAGACCATGGGCCCTGGTGCCAGAGTAGAAATGGAGCAGTTAAACACTAATATGGAACTGACCCAGCTAGATCTCAAATACAATACCTCCCAGTATATGCCGACTCTTGATTTTATCGCCAGCTACACGAGATCTGGTGCAGGAGATTCATTCAATACTGTTTTTAGTTCTAATAATTGGTTCAGTTCATCACTGGTTGGTGTTTCTATGAATATTCCGATTTTCGATGGTCTTTCCAAAAGTGCAAGAATCCAGCGAAACAGAATCCAGTTACAGCAGCTGGAAAATCAAAAATTCTTTTTGGGACAAAACATTGCTTTAGAGATCTACCAGGCCAGGCAAAATCTTGCCAATGACCTTGAAGTGTTGGCAGTTCAGAGAGAAAGCATGGACTTAGCAAAAGAGGTTTATGATATATCAAAAATAAAATATAACGAGGGAGTCGGTTCTAACTTGGAAGTAGTAGAGGCTGATGCCGCATTGATTGAATCAGAGATTAATTATTTAGGAGCTCTTTATGATGGCTTAATTTCTAAAGTTGATTTAGAAAAAGCATTAGGTATTCTTAAAAATGGATTGGACCAGTAAACCATAGTGTTGAAAATCCTAAAAACAATAGTTAAAACCGACCTTATTTAAACACAATGAAAATATCAAATAAATTTTTACCCCTATTAGGCCTAGTTTTCTTGACTTTTTCCTGCGAGCCAAAAGATGAGTTGGAAGCTAAAAGAGCTGAATTAGAAGAGTTGAAAACCGAAGCCAATAAATTGTCAACTTCTATTGCTGAATTGGAAGCGGAACTAATAATGTTGGACCCTGAATTTGCGAAGCAGAACCAAAAGTCCATCTTGATTACTACCGTTGAGGCAAAAAAAGGAGAGTTTGACCACTATGTAGAAGTGACTGGATCTGTGCTTTCCAAAAAGAATGTAATGATCAGTGCTGAGACATCAGGAAGAATTCTGGAAGTTCCGGTGTTGGAAGGTATGCGAGTTACCAAAGGGACAGTGATGGCAAGGATAGATGCAGAGAATATAGAAAGATCCATCGATGAGTTAGAAAACTCACTTGAATTGGCAAAAACACTTTTTGAAAAACAGGAAAGGCTTTGGAATCAGCAAATCGGTACTGAAGTTCAATATTTGGAAGCAAAAAACAGAAAAGAAGGACTTGAGAGAAATCTGGCTTCTGCTCGCACCAACCTAGCTAAGGCAATTATCATAGCACCTTTTTCAGGAACTGTAGAATCTATAGAAGTGAGATTAGGTGAATTGGTACAGCCGGGAATGGGAATGTTTCAGTTTGTCGGAGAAGATGATTTGTTTATCGAAGCTGATATTTCTGAGAGCTACATAGGAGTACTTTCTAAAGGAGATTCCGTAGAGGTAAATTTTCCTTCTATCAACAAGGATCTTCATACCAAAGTATCATCAGTAGGCGCTATTATCAATCCTAATAACAGGACCTTCAAAGTGGAGGTTTACCTTCCTAGTATGTCTTTGGTAAAGCCTAATATGATTTCTGTTTTAAAGATTTTGGACTATCAAAGTGCTGATGCAGTGATTGTACCTAGTTATCTAATTTTAAGTGATAATAGAGGAGATTATGTTTTCACAGTGGAGAATGATAAGGCAGTAAAGAAATATGTGGAAAGGGGGAAAACTTTTGATAAGGAGACAGAAATCCTGGAAGGACTTACTGGCTCGGAAACTCTTGTCGATAAAGGATTCCGTGAAGTAGGAGATAATTTCAATGTGAATATAGCAGAGCAGTAATGATGGCAGAAAACCAAAAACCACAAAAAACAAGAGAATTTGGGTTGTCCAGCATGAGCGTGGACAATTCCACTTCGGTGGTCATTCTTACCTTGATCATTTCAGTGCTTGGGCTTAGTGCATATCGAAATATGCCGAAGGAAAGTTTTCCGGAGATTGTGATTCCTACTGTTTATGTCGGAACTCCTTATCCAGGTAATTCTCCTGTCGATATGGAAAATCTGATTACCCGTCCAATTGAAAAGGAGCTCAAGTCATTAAATGATATAAAAGACATCAATTCAACATCAGTTCAGGATTTTTCTTCTATTGTGATAGAATTTAATCCGGGAGTTGAAATCTCAAAAGCTATTCAGGATGTAAAAGATGCGGTAGATAAATCGAAAAGTGAATTGCCTACAGACCTTGATCAGGAACCTAATGTATTGGAAGTCAATACTTCAGATTTCCCGATCATGAACGTGAATATTTCAGGTAATTATTCTGAAGCTGAGCTAAAAAAGTTTGGTGAATACTTAGAGGATGAAATTGAAAAGCTTGCTGAAATTTCAAAAGCTGATTTAGCTGGAACAGTAGAGCGAGAGATTCAAATCAATGCTGATCCCTATAAAATGGAATCTGTCGGAGTTAGTTTTAACGATATAGCACAGGCCGTTCAGACTGAAAATGTCACGATATCGGGTGGTAACATCCGTTCTGGAGATTATCAGCGTACTCTTCGAATAGATGGTGAGTTCACTGATCCGATGGATCTTCAAAATATTATTGTCAAAACGGATAATCAGAAGATTGTTTATCTCCGTGATGTGGCTGAAGTAAAAGACACGTATAAGGAGAGATCGAGTTATGCTCGAAGTAAAAACCTTCCTGTCGTTACGATTAATGTGGTAAAGCGTAGTGGAGAAAACTTGCTTTTTGCGGCAGATAAAATCAAGGAAATCATTGAGACGACCAAAGCCAATAGGTTTCCTCCAGATTTAGAAATTACTATTACCAATGACCAGTCTAAGCAGACCAGACTTCAGGTAAGTGATTTGGAAAACTCGATTATTTTCGGAGTTATCCTGGTGGTATTGGTTTTGATGTTCTTCCTAGGGTTTAGGAATGCACTTTTCGTAGGTATTGCCATTCCGCTATCCATGTTTATTTCCTTCTTGGTATTGAATGCATTTGGGATTACGCTAAACTTGATGGTGCTTTTCTCTTTGATTCTGGCTTTAGGTATGCTCGTTGATAATGGGATTGTGGTGGTAGAAAATATCTATCGATTAATGTCAGAAGGCAAGCCAGCTATTCAAGCCGCCAAAGAAGGTGTGGGAGAAGTTGCTTGGCCGATTATTACATCCACTGCTACAACATTGGCCGCTTTTCTTCCTTTGGCATTTTGGAAAGATATAGTTGGTGAGTTCATGAAATTCTTGCCGATCACTTTGATTATAGTGCTTTCATCCTCGCTGTTTGTGGCATTGGTAATTAACCCTGTGTTGACCGCACTTTTCATGAAAGTAGAGGACATTTCAAAAAATAAACCAAAACAAAAATCGATCATTGTAGCAGGTATTTTACTGATATTTTCTACGTTCTTTTACTTAATTGGTGTGACTGCTTTCGGTACACTTTTCTTGGTAGCCTGTTTATTGACCATATTTAATGTTTTTGTACTTCGAAAGGCTATCAGGTGGTTTCAGACAGTTTTATTGGTAAAGCTTGAGAATTTCTATGGATCTACATTGGAATATGCTCTCAATGGGAAGAAGCCTATTCTTTTCTTTGGAGGTACAATCCTTCTGTTATTCTTCTCGATCGCCTTGCTTGGAATTAGGGCTCCGAAAGTTCTTTTCTTCCCTGATAATCAGCCTCAATTAATCAATGTTTTTATTGAGTTCCCAATTGGAACAGACATCGAAGCTACCAATGAGTTTGTAGATGGAATGGAGGATGAATTGATGGTTGCGCTCGATGATTATAAGAATATACTGGAGTCAGTGATAAGCCAAGTGGGAGAGGGGACCGGCGATCCATTGGAAGGGCCAAGCAATCAACCGACTCCACATAAGGCAAAAATTACCCTAGGTTTCGTGGATTATATCGATAGACAAGGAATCAATACAAATGAAGCCATGGAGGTAATTCGTCAATTGGTCGAAAAGTATCCAGGTGTGCTTATCACAGTGGATAAACAGAGAAATGGCCCTCCTACCGGAAAGGCAGTCAATTTGGAGTTTGTGGGTGAAGATTATGACCAGTTGATCGCATTTGTCAATAAGACTCGTGAGTATCTGACTAATTTAAATATTGCTGGAATTGAAGAATTTAAGTCTGACCTCTCTTTAGGTAACCCTGAAGTGATCTTGGATATTGATAGAGAAAAAGCCAGAAGATTTGGATTATCAACTTCTGAGATAGCGAATGATCTAAGAACAGCCTTGTTTGGTTTGGAAGTTTCAAAATTCAAAGAAGGAGAGGATGATTATCCAATTCAATTGAGACTGAAGGAGGGATTTAGGTATGACATCAATACCTTGGTGAACAAGAAAATAGGTTTTAGGGATAAATTTGGAGAGAAGCGAGAAGTACCAATTTCTGCTGTTGCTGAAGTTAAATACGGTTCAACCTATGGCTCTGTCAAGAGAAAAGATTTGGATAAAGCGATTACAGTTTATTCAAATGTACTCGACGGATTTAATGCTACAGAAGTAAATGCTCAAATTCAAGCAGCACTTCAAAATTATGAAGTTCCAGACGGTGTATCTGTGAAGTACACTGGAGAACAGGAAGAGCAACAAAAATCGATGGATTTTTTGATTGGGGCTTTGGGGATTGCAGTTTCTTTGATCTTCTTGATTATCGTTGCTCAATTTAATTCTGTGACCACGCCTTTCATTATCATGGCATCAGTGGTACTGAGTACTATTGGCGTGTTTTTAGGCCTCGTTATTTTCAATATGGACTTTGTGGTCATCATGACAGGTATTGGAATTATTTCCCTTGCCGGTGTAGTGGTAAATAATGCGATTGTATTGATAGACTACACCAATTTGGTGAGAGAACGAAAGAGAGAAGAATTAGGAATGGGGCCAAAGGACCATTTACCATTCGATCTTATGATTGGAAGTATTGTTGAATCTGGGAAAACCAGGCTCCGACCAGTATTGCTGACAGCTATTACAACTGTACTTGGATTGATTCCTTTGGCAATAGGAATGAATATTAATTTTGGAACATTATTAAGTGACTTTGACCCACAATTCTACGTAGGGGGAGACAACGCAGCTTTCTGGGGACCAATGGCCTGGACAGTGATTTTCGGGTTAACCTTTGCTACCTTCCTCACGTTAGTAATTGTACCAGTCATGTATCTCTTGGCCGACAAGTTAAATGTGCGGTTAAAGAAGATTTAAGCATGATTGTTTTAAGGTTGGTGGTTTTTTTTATAAAACCTCCGGGGTTCTATCCCGGGGGTTTTTTGATTTTCAAGAGGGTTTGATTTAACCTTTCCTGCTAAAATTTGTTAATTTTGAGAACTCAAAAAGAGGTGAAAGATGAATGAATTGAAATGGTATGTGATGTATACAGCTTCGCGTTCCGAAAAGAAAGTTGCCGCTAGGTTAAGAGAAAATGGGAAAGAAGTTTATCTGCCAATCATTGAGGAATTACGGCAGTGGTCTGATAGAAAAAAGAAAGTAGAAAGGCCCTTGTTTAATGGATATGTGTTTGTCAAAACAACTAGAAACGAACTTTGGGAATGCCTGCAGGTGCCAGGTGCAGTGAAGTTTGTTCATTTTGCAGGACAACATGCAACAGTTCGAGACAAGGAATTGGAAATCATCGAGAGGATAATTTCTACAGGGGTTGCAATAGAATCTGATGGAAGTGTCATTGAGCCTGGAGAAAAGGTAGAAGTCATCGGTGGAGCTCTTCAAAACATGACCGGAGAGGTAATTGAAAAAGGGAATAAAGATTATTTCTTAATCAGGATTCCAAGTATTTACCAAAACATGCTCGTCAGTATTCCAAGGAAATTTTTGCAGCCAATTGGAAAAGCAAGCTAAGTTAGAATTGATCCTACTTAGCGGTATGACTTGATCAGGATTATTCTACTTTTAAACTTCAGTATAAAATAAAAAAGGGGCTCTTAAGCTCCTTTTTTAATCAAGTCTTGGGTAGAGAAATCTTCTGTAAACAATCTGAACTTGCCCGAGATGATCGCCAAATCTATTGAAACCTACATTCCCATCTATATTATCTGTAAATGTCAACATTAAGGTTCCTTCCGCTGCAATATCTGCATAGGCACCTAGCTGAAAACTTAATCCTGCTCGAAAGGGCATGTAGGCAGTGGTTGTATTGAATTTTTGAGGGATTTCATCCTCTGCATATGATTTTTTCTGTTTTGTACTTGTATACATTACTCCAACTCCAAAGCCACCATATAGATTTGCAAAACTTCTATTCATATGGTTGGAAAATGGGATCAAATTCACGCTTGGCATCACGTCAAAATAAAGAGCATTTCCAATTGCCGTAAAAGAAGAATTATATAGTTTCCAATGATTCGTGACATTGGTATCTGGCCTTCCACTACTTGAAATCCCTTGAATTCCTGCAGTTGCCCTGAGATCAAAAATTGGAGTTAATCTTTTGGCAAAAGCTGCCGAAAATGAAGGTTTTACTTCAAATTCAAAAGTCCGGTAGGGCCCACCGTTGTCTATATATGCGAAAGAAGGACCAAATCCTACCATCAGCATATTGTCTCTTGAGATTTTCTCTTTATAGAAATTTTGAGCGGCTAAATGACTCGAAAAAAGTAAAGAAATTGCGATCAAAGAAATTGAAAATAATCTATTCATATTGTGGTTCCTGATGGTGTTTTAGGGAACTCAGGATTGCTTGCAAATTTGGCAACAAATATGCCAATCCTATCAAAGATTCCACATCAATAACAGAGATACCAGAGAATTATTGCCTGATCCCGCTCATGGATCAATTGTTTTCAAATGCTTTTTGGATTTCCTCTTCCGTGGATTTAAGCTTCGTCCGACAGGCTTTTACGAGTTCGGAAGCTTCTTTGACCAAGTCGGATAACTCGTCCACACTTTTTTTACCTTCCTCCAATTGAGCTAGAATTTGCTCTAAACGGCTCATTGCTTCTGTGTATTTCAAATCTTTCATTCCTCCTCAATTTGCGTAATAGTACTACTGATTTTTTTCGTTGATGTATGCGTGATCATCTCATCTCCAAGATTCAATTTGGCTAGATGAACTGGTATGCTTTTTACTTCAGTTTTGGTATATCCTCGTCCCAAAATTGATTTTGGATCCAATTGGGAAAGAGTTTTATTCCTACTTTCCAGCAAGTCTAATTCCTTGCTAAGCCTGTATTGAATCGTTTGATGGAATTCTTTTTCCAGAGAAATTAATTTGAGATGTTCGAGTTGTAATACATTTTTAGATGAACTCTTTAATCGGTTCAGATTTGAATCCAATCTCTCTATCTCTCTACTTATTTTGGTATTGCAATAAACCTGAATTCTATGGCCATAATTTTGCAAAACATTTGATTGCTCTTGCAGCTGGAGTCTGGTAGCGCGATCAAGTCTCCTTAAGTTTAATGTGAGGATTTCATCAAATTCCCTAAAACCAGAGAGAAGAAATTCTGCGACAGCTGTAGGTGTTTTTAATCTAGTATGAGCTACTAAATCTGCAATGGTTTCATCTCTTTCATGACCGATTCCAGTGAAAACCGGAAGGCTACAATTGGCAATTTTTAAGGCTAATTGATAATCATCGAAGCAATCCAAATCGAGTTGAGCACCGCCTCCTCTTATTATTACGATAGCCTCTAGCCCTAATTTATCCTTTTGACTTTCTGCAAATTCAATCGCTCTAACCAAATTTGAAGCGGCTTCATTTCCCTGCATCAAGGAAGGAAATAACTTATGATAGACTTTAAAACCTCCAGAATTTGATTCAAGTTGGTTGATGAAATCCCCGTAACCAGCCGCAGTGGAACTGCTGATGATTCCGATCTTTTGAATGACAGGCGGCATTTCATGAAGACGATTTAAAGTCATCATGCCTTCTCTTGTCAATCTGTCAATCGTTTCTTGTCGTAGTCTGGCTCTTTCACCTAAGGAATAAGAGGGGTCAATATCCTTGACATTAATACTTAGTCCATAAAGCGGATGAAAAGTGATCGCCACCTGAGCCAAAATATTCATACCATTCTTAAGCCCTGAACCAGTAACGGATTCAAACTTGGACGCAATATTCCTATAAGTGAACTGCCAAAGATTTGCTCTTAATTTTGCTTCAATTTTATTCCCTGCTTTCTCAACAATCTCAAAATAAGCATGTCCTTGAGGAGAAAGTCTGAAATCAGAAATTTCGCCGATTACCCAATAAACCGGATCCAATTCAGTATCAATGACGTTTTGGATCAGCTGATTTAATTCTGAGATAGACCGGGCATTCTGCATTAATGTTATTTGGATTTTTGGTAAACGGCTTTAATCATTTGATTTAGTTCCAGACTTGCACGAAGCATTGGTAGTCTTAACTGATCCCCACAAATGCCCATATGCATCAAAAGGTTTTTGATTCCTACTGGATTTCCTTCCAGATACATCAAAGAATTGTATTCAAGAATAGAAAAAGAAGCTTTTAGACTTTCTTTCTCAGATCCATGGCAGATGGTTTTAAAAGTAGCAGGCAGGGCATTAGCCAGAACAGAAATAATTCCAGATCCACCGATGCTATACATGGGTTTGGTCATCAAATCATCCCCAGAGATTAACAAGAAATCCTTTGGTTTTGATGCTGCTATTTGCATGCATTGTTCCATATTTCCGCTTGCCTCTTTCATCCCGATAATATTCGGGTGGTCTGCTAGCCTTAACGTGGTAGTTGCTGTCATATTTGACATTGTCCTTCCAGGAACATTATATAATATGACTGGCACCGGGCAATTATTTGCAATAGCGGTATAATGTGCGATTATTCCAGCCTGACTGGGTTTGTTGTAGAAAGGGCTAACGGAAAGGATGGCAGAAATCCCGGTAAAATCAGTTTTAACAATCTCATTCAAAAGGGACTGGGTATTGTTCCCACCTACCCCAATTACTACAGGAACTCTTCCGGCATTATATTTTAAACAAGCCTCTACTACTTGTTTCTTCTCAGCAGGCAATAAAGTCGCAGATTCCCCGGTTGTTCCTAAAACAACCAAGTAGTCTACTCCACCGGCAATAACGTGGTCAATCAACTTTTTTAAGCTTTCAAAGTCGATAGAACAATCATCGTGAAATGGTGTGATTAATGCTACTCCGGTTCCTTTTAATTGATTCATGTGTAATACAATAGGTTTAAAGCCTAAAGATAATGGGCTTCCGTGAATTGATCTTAAGAAATTTGATTTTCGGATTATTCATTGACGATTTTCATGAATTCTTCCTCCGAAATAAGTGGAATTCCCAGTTTTTTGGCCTTTTCTTTCTTGCTAGGCCCCATTTCTTCACCTTCGATGATAAAACTCAAATTCTTTGAAACAGAGCTTATATACTGACCGCCATGGGATTTGACAAACTCAACGATCTCGTCTCTTTTGAAATTAACCAACTTTCCGGATGCTAAAACTTTTTTCCCTTCCAAGGCATTCCCTAAACTAATTGAGTCTTTTTCCTCAATTTCAAAATGAAGTCCATGATTTTTCAACCTTGAAATAATTTCCAGGTTTTCTGGCTGAGCAAAGAATTCATGCAGGCTTTGTACCAAGGTTTCACCAACTCCATTGATTTCCAATAATTCTTCCGAGCTGGCAGATTGGAGCTTTTCCATCGTTCCAAAATGTTGTGCCAAGAGCTGGGCGGTGTTTTCTCCGATATTTCTGATCCCCAATGCAAAAAGAACTTTCTCGAATGGTTGGTTTTTGGAAGCGGCTATTCCTTCCATCATGTTTTTTATGACACCATCTTGGAAAGTGTTCGCTTTGAGTTTTTTGATTCTATCAGTTAAATCCTCATTGAGATTTAAGTTGAGCTTAAGCAAAATGCCGTGAACTGTTCCTTCTTTTTTGCTGACTTCTAGCACCTGCTGGAAATCTACTTTTCTGCTTAGAAAAAGATCCAGAACTACAGCTACTGGGACGTAATCTTCGAGTTTGGGAAGGTTGTGATCTTTGAGATTCGAAATCAGGTAATCGATCATTCCAGTATTGGAAGGCACTTTTTTCTTCAATTTCCGGATATAATCTTGAAATGCTTTGAGCATTTCTGCAAGTGGCAATTCAGTATTTTCCTCCAGAAAATCAGATACTTGTTTGAATGTTAACCCTTCTGTCAAAGCATAAAGCGCTTTCTCCAAGGTGATATAAAGAATTCCGTCCCCTTCAGTTTCATATTGATCCTGAGACATTTCCAGACCAAGTAATTCCTCTTTTCTTCTTTCCAACTCATAAATATCAGCCGGATCGGTGATGAAACCTTGATCGATCAAGGCTCTGATCCGCTCGGTTCCCATGGAGTCTATGTCCATGGCACGCTTGTGAACAAAATGTTCGATTCTTCCCAGCACTTGAGGTGGGCAAGATTCGGCATTAGGGCAATAGTGCTTGGCTTCACTTTCTTTGCGCTCCAGCTCGGTGCCACATTCCGGACAATGGGTGATGTAAGCAATAGGTTTTGCTTCGGTACTTCTCTTTTCGGGATTAACAGCCGTGATTTTCGGGATGATTTCTCCACCTTTTTCCACGAAGACAAAATCACCTTCATGCAGATCCAAGCGCTCAATTTCATTGGCATTGTGGAGGGAAGCACGCTTCACTGTCGTGCCAGCCAAACTCACTGGAGAGAGATTTGCAACTGGAGTGATCGCTCCGGTTCGCCCAACCTGATAAGTCACTGAAAGTAGTTCCGTTTCAGCACTTTCTGCCTTGTATTTGTACGCGATTGCCCAGCGGGGATTTTTGGCAGTAAAGCCCAATTCCTCACGCTGGTCGTAATTGTTGACTTTCAAAACCACTCCATCAGTATCCACTGGAAGCGAAAAACGCTTTTCTTTCCAGTCTTCTATGTATTGGATTACCTCCTGAATGTTTGCAACTTTTCTATAGGTTTGGGAGACATTGAAGCCCCATTTTTCGATTAGAGCAATTGCTTCAGAATGTGTGTCTACGCTCAAGTCATCTCCTAATAACTGATAGAAATAGCAATTCAATCTACGTTTGGCGACCACTGAAGAATCTTGCATTTTCAGTGTTCCTGAAGCAGCATTTCGTGGATTGGCGAGCAAAGCATCCCCAGCTTCCTCACGCTCTGCGTTGATTTTCAAGAATTCTTTTAGTGGTAAAAAGATCTCTCCTCGCACTTCGAATTTTGAAGGAATGTTATCTCCTTTGATATATAGAGGGATGTTTCGGATCGTCCTTACATTCCCAGTGACATCATCTCCGCGATATCCATCACCCCGGGTGACTGCCCTTACCAATCGGCCATTTTCATAGACCAAAGAAATGGCAACCCCATCGAATTTCATCTCGCAGAAATATTCGTACGGATTTCCTCCCAAGCCTTTTTGAACTCGCTCATCAAACGCCAGTAATTCTTCTTGCGAATAGGTGTTTCCCAAAGAAAGCATTTTAGTGCTATGCTCCACCGTTTGAAACTCCTTAGTTATTGTGCCGCCTACACGTTGACTGGGGCTGTCGGGATCAAGTAAATCAGGGAAGCTCGTTTCTAAAGCAATCAGTTCCTCTAAAAGCTTATCGAACTCAAAGTCAGAGATCTCAGGGTTGCTTTCCTGATAATAGAGATTGTTGTGATGGTTGATTTCCTGGCTCAGTTGGGCAATTCGCTTTTCGGCTTCTTGTGGATTCATGGGCTTGTAGAAAAATTAGGGCTTGTAAAAATAGGATTTCGATAGGGAAGGAGCAATTGAATTTTCGGCTTTGACGTTTGGTTGAATTGATAAGCACTAAGTGTCACAAAGAAAGGCGCGAAGAAAACTTTGCTGATTTTGAAATTTTCAATTCTATTTACTCGAGCTCAAAATCTGTTCTAAAGGATGGTCTGAGGAAAAGTGCTTCTTCAATTCCACTTCATTAGGTTTGATCTTTTCTATGTATTCAATTAATGATTTTATTCCCCTTATTGGAAAAGCTATTTTTAAAAAGTCTGGAATTGGTTCGTCGCTAATTTCTTTTAATGTTAAAAATGCTAAGTTGAAGATTTGGTCATTTTTTAAGTTTTCATAATTCTTATCAACTATGGAAGCATGCCCATATCCAATTTCGAAAGGTATCCATTGAGAATTTTTGGTCTTTTCAGAAATCACAACAATCATATGGGAACTTAATCGAATACCTTCTTTAATATGATGGGTAATTTTAATGGGATCATTTTTCTCAGCTGCATATTGTAAATCTTGATCATATATGTCTAAATAATAATCAATTCCAGTTTCTTCTAAATACTTCCCAATTTCAATGCAAGCTTCTTTGTCTTCGTTTTTATGACTTAGGAAAATACATGACTTACTGGTATTTGTGAATTTTGAAAGTTTAGAGTCATCTTGAGACATTGCTAAAGCATCTCGGATAGCCTCCTTGATCTTATAGTATTCGCTAGCTCGGTTTACTCCTTTTTCCATATTAAATCCTGTATGTTAATTTGATCGTTCATTAAAGACTTCTAAGATATTCTAAATTTATTAATTCCCTCAAAGACCCAGGGTACACTAAGAATAGTGCAAAAATTTTTATTATTTCATTTTAGGGTGTTTGCGCTTTTGCGCCTTCGCGGGAGAATTTTCCTTTTAACACGTTGCGTTGCCGCGCCGCTGCATGAGACTTTTATTATTCCTAGCATTGGCAAATCCTCCCATTATTTTAAATCTTTGCTGTCCTATTTATCCCCATTTGCTTATGCCCAATAAAGCCAATATAGAAAGCAAGATTCTAGATGCTGCGTATAAACTTTTTCTAGAGAAAGGCTATCGTCATACGACTATGGATGATATCGCGCAGTTGCTGGGGATGAGCAAAAAAACGCTCTATAAATATTATCCTGGGAAAATGGAATTGCTGCAAGGATCATTTGAAATGTTGAAATTGAAAATGAGCTCAAAAGTAGAGGCGATACTTGAAAATAAGTACATCTCATTTCCCTTAAAATTGAAATCTACACTGACTGTTGTAGCCACTCACTTGGCACCAATTAATCCTGAATTATTTGAAGATGTAAGAGAGCAGGCGAATGATGTTTGGGAAGATATGCGGGAGTATATTAATGAGTCAGCCTATTCAAGGTTTCAAAAATTGATCAAACAAGGGATGGATCAAGGCTTGGTAAATCCTAGAATCAATATTGGCTTAATAGTGATGCTTTATGCATCGGCTGTTCAGTCACTTTTAGATCCAAAATTTATTAACCAGTTTCCGGATTCCTTGAGGAAAGAAATGAAACTTTCTCCTTACGAAATCTTCGATCAGGCAATATCTGTGATCTATAATGGGATTTTGACGGAAGAAGCCCGAAACGAATTTGCAAATGCCTGATACCTCCCTCGATCGTTTTCCTTATCTTTGCGGCCAGAAATAATTGAAATTAATTTCCAAATCACCCATTTAGCATTCGAATTTCCTCAGGACATGAGTCATAAAAATTTCAAAAGATATACAGTTACTTCAGCTCTTCCCTACGCGAATGGCCCTTTGCATATTGGGCATTTGGCTGGATGTTATATTCCTTCAGATATATACGTGCGCTATTTGCGAAGCTTGGGCAAAGATGTTGCCTATATCTGCGGATCGGATGAGCATGGAGTTGCGATTACCATCAAAGCTAAAAAAGAAGGAAAAACTCCTCAGGAAATCGTGGATCACTACCATGAAATTATGAAAGGAAGCTTTCAGAAATTTGGAATTAGCTTTGATCATTATTCTAGGACTTCAGCAAAAGTACATCATGAAACTGCTCAGGGATTTTTTAAAGATCTCTATGAAAAAGGAGAGTTTTTGGAGCAAAGCACTGAGCAGTATTTTGATGAGGAAGCAGGACAATTTTTGGCTGATCGATACATCGAAGGAACTTGCCCAAAATGTGGCAATGAGCATGCTTATGGCGATCAATGTGAAAAGTGTGGAAGTTCTCTGAGCCCAACAGAACTGATTAATCCCAAATCAAAATTGAGTGGCAGGACTCCGGTTTTAAAAGAAACTAAGCACTGGTTTTTGGATTTGGCGAGATATCAAAGTTTTCTCAAAAAGTGGATTTTGGAAGATCATGCCGAGGACTGGAAAAATAACGTTTTGGGCCAATGCCGTTCTTGGCTGGAAGCTGGAGACGGTTTGCAGGCGAGATCCATGACAAGAGATTTGGATTGGGGTATCAAAGTTCCGCTTCAGGATGCAGAAGGCAAAGTGCTTTACGTGTGGTTTGACGCGCCGATCGGATATATTTCTTCCACGAAGGAATGGGCAGCGGAAAAAGGAATTGACTGGGAACCGTATTGGAAAGATGAGGAAACGAAACTGGTTCACTTT
>CBFHWO010000035.1:0-37706 GCA_965659625.1 uncultured Algoriphagus sp.
AAATATCAGGAAATGCTCTCCGAGTGGGAAAGCTTTTCTAAAGAAGTTGGAGTGGTTATTCCTACTCCCGAAAAAGAAATTGATTAAATCTAAAAAAAATATATGAAGTCAAAAATTACTGTTCCCTTTTCTCTATCGATCTATTTCTGTCTTTTCTTAGGATTTAGCAATTCGCTAAATGCCCAAACCTACGGCAAAAATGGAATGGTCGTCTCGGATCATTATTTAGCATCAGAAGTAGGAGTTGATATTTTGAAAAAAGGAGGAAATGCCATTGATGCGGCAGTTGCCACAGCATTCTCCTTAGCGGTGACACATCCTGAAGCAGGTAATATTGGAGGGGGTGGATTCATCGTTTTGATGAAATCAGATGGAGAAGTGACAACCTTTGATTTTCGGGAGAAAGCTCCATTAGCAGCCAGACCGGATATGTTTTTGGATGAAAATGGAAATATCCGTAACGATTCCAACCATGAGGGGCTGCTTTCTGTGGGAGTGCCCGGAACGGTGGCAGGACTCTATCAGGCCCACCAGAAATATGGGGAACTACCTTGGAAAGACCTCGTCCAGCCGGCAATCGATCAGGCCAAAAATGGGTTTCCCATGTCTTGGGGATTATATAAAGCCGCTGTTCGCGTATCAAAATTGGATGCTTCCTATGACCTCATGCAAAATTTCTTTCGCGGAGCGGACGGAGAAATCGTCCCTACCGGAGAACTGTGGAAGCAGCCTGCTCTTGCCAAAACGCTGGAAGCTATCCGAGACCAAGGAAGAGATGGTTTTTACAAAGGAACAGTAGCGGCAGAAATCGAGCGCTATATGAAAGCCAATGGCGGAATCATCACCCAAGAGGACCTCATCAGATATGAGGCAATCGAGCGTAAGCCAGTAAAAACCACCTTCAAAGACTATGAGATTTTTTCCATGCCTCCACCAAGCTCAGGAGGAGTGGCTTTGATTGAAATGATGAATTTGGTGGAGGCTGCGGAAATAGAGAAGGTAGAGTTCAACTCAACGGCTTACGTTCATCTGGTGGCTGAAGCCATGCGAAGAGCTTTTGCAGACAGAGCAGAGTTTTTGGGTGATCCAGATTTCAATCCTGAGATGCCAGTTGAGAAGTTGATCTCAAAGGAATTTGCGCAAAGCAGATTCAAGAATCTCGACCTAGCAAAAGCTTCTAAAAGTGATTCTTCAAAGTATGGCCAACTCTACGGAGGAGATCATACCACTCATTTTTCTGTGGTGGATAAGGATGGAAATGCCATTTCCATGACCTACACCTTGGAAAATAGCTACGGAGTAGGCATGGGTTCGGACAAGCTTGGCTTCATCTTCAACAATGAAATGGGAGATTTTAATCCGATTCCAGGGGTGACAACTTCTACGGGATTAATAGGTTCTGACCCCAATTTAGTTGCCCCCGAAAAACGCATGCTTTCCAGTATGACACCTACCATCGTGGCAAAGGATGGCAAACCTTATTTGGTCATCGGAAGCCCGGGTGGGCGAACCATTATCAACACCGTTTTCCAAACCGTGCTCAACGTTCTGGTCTATGACATGAGAATAGACCGGGCTATAGAGGCCATGAAAATCCATCATCAATGGCTTCCTGACCTGATTATATATGAGCGAAACTTGCTTTCTCCGGATACCAGAAAAGCTTTGGAAGAAATGGGGCATAGCCTGAGACCGACAACCAACATTGGAGTTTTAATGGGAATTACTTATGATCCTCAATTAGGAGTTTGGGTGGGTGCTTCGGATTCATCCAGTGAAGATGGCGCTGCAAAAGCTTATTAAAAATTAAAGAAAAAAAATCCAATGTCAGAATCAAAAGGGGGTAGTTTAAAAAGAGAAATCGGTGTTTGGGGGCTCTCAGCGAATATTGTTAACATTATTGTAGGTGCTGGAATCTTTGTTTTGCCTGCAATAATTTCAGAAATCATGGGCTCTTCAGGTGTTATAGTATACCTTTTCTGTGGGTTTTTGATTGCCTTGGTTATGCTTTGCTTCGCTGAGGCAGGAAGCAAAGTCACGAGATCTGGAGGAGGCTATGCTTATATAGAAACGGCATTTGGGCCCTACACGGGATTTTTAGCAGCCATTTTTATGGTCACAGGAAGTGTGTTTTCTGATGCTGCCGTAGCCAATGCGCTAGTTGAATTGATTGGATTGGCTTTTCCGGTTTTTACGGATTCAGTAAACCGATTTCTTTTATTATTTGTGATTTTTTCAAGCTTGGCTTTTCTGAATGTCATCGGAGTTAAGCAAGGAATTGGATTGGTTAAAATCAATACAGTGGCTAAGCTTACCCCGATTTTATTACTGATATTTTTCAGTTGGAAGGATGTATCGTATTCTAATTTGTATTGGGAGACCGCTCCAACCTTTGATCAATTTGGTCAGGCTTGCTTGATTTTATTTTTTGCTTTTCAGGGAGGAGATGCCGGATTATCTGTTGGCGATGAAATCAAAAATCCTCAAAAGACAGTCCCAAAGGCCATTTTCATTGGAATTCTATTCGTGTTGATTCTGTATGTTTTAATTCAATCTGTCGCTCAGGGAGTGATGGGCGATCAACTGCCTGAATTTAAGGAAGCGCCTTTGGCAGCTGTCGCAAATGTTGTTTTCGGACCGATCGGATATACCGTTTTATTGGTTGGAGCAGGGATCTCGATGTTTGGTATGCTGAGCGGAGAAATTCTAAATCTCCCAAGAGTAATTTTTGGATTGGCGAGTGATCGAGTTATTCCATTAGATAAGCTGGCTGCAATTCATCCAAGATTTAAAACTCCCTACTTGGCTATTTTACTTTATGCTGGTATCGGTTTTACACTGGCCGCTTTGGGAGGATTTCGTCAACTGGCTATAATCGCCTCAGCCAGTATGCTTCTGGTGTATTTTGGAGTTGCACTTTCTGTCATCTGGCTAAGAAGAGTGCAAAAATCAAAACCCGGAGATTTCAAAATTCCCTTTGGATATACAGTCCCTATTTTATCAGCAGGAATTATACTTTTTTTCCTTTCCAATTTGACAGGATATGAAAAAACAGGCCTTTTGGTATTCTATGTGGCATTGACAGTTATTTATTTTCTTATGAAAGCTATCAAGACTAAAAAATGAAACTTAGATGAAAGAAGACTTGGAGTCAGGCTTAAAAAGAGAAGTTGGTGTACTCGATGTAGCCACAAATGTGCTTAGTATTTCCATTGGCAGTGGTATTTTTTTACTTCCTGCTATCATCTTTGTCATTTTAGGCAATGCCAGTATTCTCGCTTATGTGTTTTGTGGGTTACTGTTTCTGCTACTGATTCTTTGTTTTGCAGAAGTAAGTAGCCGCGTTCCTGAAACTGGTGGATTGTATGTTTATATAGAAAAAGCTTTTGGGCCATTGGCTGGCTTTGTCTCCAATAACCTCTATTGGTTTGGTGTTGGTGTATTGGTTTGTGCTGCACTTCTAAATGCAACTGCCGACATTCTTTCTGTAAGCTTTCCATTGTTTTCCACTACTTATTTTAGGATAGTTTTTTTTGGGATAGTGACTTTGTTTATTACCTACCTCAACGTGAAAGGGATCAAAGAGGGGATGAACTTGGTGAAATTCCTTACTGTGTTGAAGGTAATTCCTTTAATTCTGCTTATTGGAGCTGGTTTATACATGATGGATATCAACAACCTCGAATGGAAGGGTTTTCCTGAAATGGATTCGTTAGGCTCTGCATCCTTGATATTAATTTTTGCATTTGTAGGAGGAGAATCAGCTTTGACTGTGGGTGGAGAAATGAAAAATCCAAAACGTACTGCTCCACTTGGTTTGCTGATAGGAATTATTGGTGTAGTGATCGGTTTTTCAGTTCTACAAATTTCTATCCAAGGGGTGATGGGTTCTGATTTGGTTAATCACCAAGAAGCTCCTTTGGCCGAAATGGCAAAAAAATTAGCAGGGAATCCAGGTTTTATTGCCCTTTTGATTGTTTCTGTGATTGCAGTTTTTGGTACCTACAATTCTGTCTTTTTACTCTTCTCACGTTTACCATATGCGGGAGCAAAAAAAGGATTGTTACCAACCTATTTAAAATCGGTACACAAAGAATACCAAACCCCTCATTTGTCCATCATTTCATTTGGAATATTGAGTTTCCTTGTATCCGCTTCAGGCGGATTTCAGCAATTAGCAGTCCTGATTATTGCAGGCTGTTTGGTTTTATATGTTGCTGTCATTTTAGCTTTTTTTAAACTTAGATTTCAAGATAAAGGCGATCAATCTGAGGTTTTCAAAATCCCAGCAGGATATCTGATCGCTTCAATTACCCTTGCGGCCCTGGTTTGGGTATTCTTTCAGCTAAAAGTGATAGAAATTCAGGCTACAAGCATTTTCATCATTGTGCTTTGCTCAATTTATTATCTTAATAAAGCCTTAAAAAAAAATTATAGTGTGATACCATAAATCCAAATACAATATGAAAAGAATCTTCCTTTCTCTAACCCTCACAATTGCTGTCTTAAGCAGCCTTTTGGCCCAGCAAAAAACCAATTTGGAACTCACTGACATCTTTAATTTGGAATATGTGACGAACCCCTCCATTTCACCAGATGGAACCAAAGTAGTTTACGTAAGAAATTTCAAAGACATCATGACAGACCGAGATTACTCAAACCTGTGGATAACAAATATTGATGGCTCTCAAAATCGTCCCTTGACTCAAGGAAATCAAAATGATGTCAGCCCTGTCTGGTCACATGATGGCTACAAGATCGCTTACAGATCCAACCAACAGGATGAAAAAATGAAACTTTTTGTGCTCTATTTGGACACCAAAGAATCCGTTGCTTTGACTAATTCTGCCAATGCTCCGGAGACAGTTACCTGGTCGTATGACAATCAGCAATTGGCTTTTACCCAGTTTGTACCAAAGCCAAAAAAATCACTTTTAGAAATCCCAAATAAACCTGAAGGAGCCACTTGGAACGAAGCTCCGATTTACATTGACGATATGAATTATCGGGGTGATGGTGCAGGTTATTTTAAGCCAGGAAATCAGGAGATTTTTACGATTGGACTTGTCGGAGGAACAGCCAGACAATGGACTTCGGATGAATTTGATTATGGAACTCCCCAATGGTCAAAAGATGGAAAAAGCCTCTATTTTTCAGCTAACCTGCATGAGAATCATGAATTGGAACCTCTGAATTCTGAAATTTATAAACTGGATCTTTCATCAGGAGAAACTAATGCGTTAACCTCGAGATTTGGACCGGATGGTGGGCCCGTTTTATCTCCTGACGGAATGCAGATTGCATTTACAGGATTTGACGATACATTTCAGGGATATCAGGTGACTAATCTCTATGTCATGAATGTCGATGGTTCCGGAGTCAAAAACCTAACAGCGGATCTAGATCGAGATGCTGGAAATCCCCAATGGGAGGCAAATAGCAAAGGGATTTATTTTCAATACGATGAGTTTGGAGATACAAAAATCGGACATGTTGCACTTACGGGTAAAATCAGAACAGTAGTAGAAGGACTTGGAGGACTGGACTTGGGAAGACCTTACAATGCGGGAGATTATACTGTTTCCAGCAACACAAAGTTTGCTTATACTTTGGGCGGAGCGGATCATCCTGCTGATTTGGCTGTCTGGTCAGATGGTGAGACCAAAAGAATTACTGCTTTAAATGAGGATGTTTTCTCCTTTAGAAACCTTGGAAAGGTAGAGGAAATCTGGTGGGAATCTTCCTTTGATGGCCTAAAAATCCAAGGATGGATCGTAACACCACCCAACTTTGACCCAAGCAAAAAATACCCATTTATCTTAGAAATACATGGAGGTCCTTTTGCGATGTATGGCCCTTCTTTCTCTTATGAAGTTCAGCAATATGCTGCTGCAGGATATGTGGTGCTCTATTCCAACCCGAGGGGAAGTACAGGTTACGGCCAAGAATTCGGCAACTCCATTCATCATGACTACCCAAATCATGACTATGCGGACTTGATGTCAGGAGTAGATGCTGTCATCGAAAAAGGCTATGTAGATACAGAAAACCTATTCGTGACAGGAGGCAGTGGCGGTGGAATTTTGACCGCATGGATTGTTGGGAAAACTGATCGGTTCAAAGCTGCCGTGGCTGCAAAACCGGTAATCAACTGGTTTACACATTCTCTTTATGCAGACAGTCCTGCATTTTTCACGAAGTATTGGTTCCCTGGCAAACCCTGGGAAGAAATGGAAAACTACATGAGGAGATCTCCAATCACTTATGTGAACAATATTAAAACGCCAACTATGCTGCTTACAGGTGAAGAAGATTACCGTACTCCGATCGCTGAATCAGAGCAATTCTACGCTGCATTAAAATTACAGGAAGTTGAGACCGCACTAGTTCGAATTCCCAATGCATCTCATGGACTGGTGAACAGACCAAGTATGTTGATGAGTAAGTCTGCCTCCATTTTAAGTTGGTTTAACCATTATCGAGACCAGAAATAAATTTAAACTCATTGAATTATGAAAAAACTCATTTTTACTCTGATATACCTAGTCGCTTCTGTTGCATTTGCGCACGCTCAAGGCATTGTTTATCCTGCCATCCAAGGATATGGTGGTGTCAATGAAATCCCTTTTGAAACTCTAAAGCCTGACCCTAGCCAACATTACAAATTTGTAGTGGAACTAAGTGATGGCATTCCTGATAAAAAAGAGGTTGCAGATTACTTGGACTATGCGGCAAAAATGTTCAATGTTCACATTTATGGAGGTATTCCAATAGAAAACATAGAGATGGTTTTTGTGGTTTTTTCAGGTTCCACACCTATTTCTTTGAGCAATGAAGAATATCATAATCGTTTCAAAGTTGATAATCCCAATTCTGAACTTTTGGATGAACTTGAGAGAGTTGGGATTCGGGTCATCGTCTGTGGACAATCTATGATGAAGCAAAATCTAGTTCCTGAAATGATCCATCCTACTGTTGAAATGGCAGTTTCGAGATTTACAGCTACAACAGACCTTCTGAAAAAAGGGTATCTACTATTTGCGCTTTAGACAACCATTCAATGAAATTCCTACTATATCTTCCTTTAGGCATACTTTTTCTAGTTTCCTCAGATTTGCTTGGGCAAGTGGCTGAGATCGAGCAAATCCGAGCTCAAAGGGAGGCTTCCAATGAAGCATTAAGAAACTTTGATGAAGACCTGAATAGCTCATTTCTGACTGATGATATTTTGATCACCACAGGAGCAGGGACTTTGCTTTCAGGAAAAGTCGATCTCATGGAATACATCAAAAATGCCGAAGGTCCAAAGATGTATTGGATCAGAACTCCAGATGATATTATCGTGAATCCAGAAACTAAGTTGGCTTGGGAAACAGGAACCTGGAAAGGATATGAAGAGGGATCCTCCGATTCAGTCGTAGGTGGAAAGTATTCCGCCCAGTGGACCAAAAAATCCGGGATTTGGTTGATGCAGTCCCAGCTGTTTGTCACTTTGCAAAATTAACCTGATGGGAGAAAATCAACTTACAGAAAAGGGGAAAGACATTTCCAATCAAGAAATAATCAGCCCTCTGAAAAAGAAGAACTGGAAATCCTATTTCAAGGAATTCTTCATGCTTTTTCTGGCCATTGTTCTAGGTTTCATTGTCGAAAATCAGCGAGAGACCTATGTCGAGAATAAAAGCGCAGAAGTGCTTGCCAATTCCATGGTTGAGGATCTAGTAAAAGATAAAGATGCTTTGATCACTGCATTGGATTTCAACCGAAAAAAAGACCAGGATATTGCTGATTTTGTTGCCTTACTGAATGGTCCAAAAAGTGATTGGGACACCACAGCTATCTATCAGGGAATGGCTTCAACTTTTACAACTTTCCCTTTTTCTCCGACTGATGGCACCTATACTCAAATGAAATCCTCCGGTACACTCCGCTATTTTGACCAAACATTGGTAAATAAAATGAACGCCTATGATAACCAAATGCGGAAAACCATTTTTCGTGATGAACTGATCGAAAAAGCAGAGTGGGAACTAGTCCCATTGGCTAGTGAAATACTGAATTTTGAAGTTACCGGCGAACTGAGATTTAATCTACCCATCACCAAGAAGAAATACCTACATCTGGAGAATGAACGAACCAAAGAAATATTTATCAATAAAATAGTCACGGTGCGAACCATGATGGGGCGTTCGCTACAAGAATATAAGGCACAACTCTCTTTGGCAGAGGACTTAATTGAGGAATTGAAAACGAGGTAAAGTCTTCAAAAAATCAGATATTGATAAAGAAACCAAAAGTCTGATTCATGATCAGTTATTCTATAAAAGGAAAGAATTAAAATAGATGCCCTATTAAGACTAGAGCGACAGGAATTTGAATTCGACAACTGCCAATTTCAAAAAATGATTTGAGAGCATCGATTCTGTAAACGACTTAATATCCCTTCTGAAAGTATCAGGAGGAGCTTAATTGAAATCAAAACCAATTGAAACCATGGGAATGTTTTGGGATTTAATTCAACAAAGTGAAATCGAGGATCAAAAAGATAAAGCCATTTCACTGGAGCAACGAGTACTTTTTTTAGAAGAAGAACTCCAAAAGACAAGGCAACTTTTAATAAAAACCTTGCATCTATTGGAAAAAGAAATCGGGAAGGACATTGATGGAGATGGAAAACTAGGATGAAGCCATTTTCTCTATTTTCACCGGACTCAGTAAAGCAAAGAATATGATTTCTTTCTTCCGAAAAATCCGGCAAAAACTCCTGAAGAAAAATAAGATAGGCAACTACTTCAAATACGCTATTGGAGAAATTTTCCTTGTTGTAATCGGGATTTTGATTGCAATAAGTATCAATTCATGGAATGAAGATAGACGATCGGTCAATCTTGAAAATGAATATTATTGTAGACTGCTGGAAGATGCTCAGCAAGATTTGGAGCAGATCAATGAGTTTATAGCACTTTCTAAAGGTAGGCTTGAAGCATCCAATGAGGCTGTAAGGCTACTTCAAAAAGAAAATGCCAAAAAGGTGGATGTAGGCAAGCAGCTCGGCCTCTCCATACTTGCCATTTATTCAGATTTCTCACCCAATAATTCCGCTTTTGAAGATCTGAAATCAGGTGCAAATCTGAACATCATTTCAGATAAGGAGATTATTAAATCCATCAATAACTATTATAAAAAAGTTGAAGGATATCTAAGCATCATACAGGTGAATGCAAATATTGCGCTCGATACTTATTATTTGGAAAGTAATCTATATGAAACCGGTCGGATACATTCCCAAATGTTGACTGACCGATTTATTACAGGCATGGAAAAAAACGTGTATGATTCCATGAACTTGGATTATGAGGAGATCCTATCAGAAGACATGAGTTTCAAATTACTAAATGGTGGATTGACTTACATTTCCTGCAATGCCCGTCAATTGCAACTTTACGAACAGGTTAGAGAGGAAGTGTTACTCCTGATCCAAGTTTTAGAACCCAAATGTCAAGAAAAATGATCTCCTTCTTCAGAAAAATCCGGCAAAAAGTGACTCACCCAAAATAGGAGCTCCAGATATCTGTTCTATGCCTTTGGGTAGATTTTCCTTGTAGTGATCGGGATTTTGATTGCTCTTCAAGTCAAAAATTAGAATGAGCACAGAGAATCTTGCTTAAGAACTAAAACTCTTGACAGAATTAAAAAAAGATTTATTGGGTAACAAAACAGATCTGAAAAATGAAATCATCATTTCAAGTAATTACTGTTTTATTACACCGCTCTAACTTTACCTATAAGAAAATACTACTTCTGAATAAAGGTGGATTTTTTGTCCTCATATCCTAGATAACCAGAATAAAAAGAGGAAGGAATCGACAAATCAAGAGGTAAAAAGAGGAGATTCTCATATAAAAAAAGGGGCTTATACCCCCTTTCTGTACCAAATTCATCTACTTTCCAAATAAATCACCTGGATTCCATGTCGGTCTCTCTGGAGTGTTGGCAATCGAATAACTAATCAGGAAATTCAGTTGCACATAGGTTTTTGCAGCGGTGAAGTTGAAGATCCCATCTATCCCATCCGCAGCTTGGTGGTAGTATTTTGCTCGCCATTCCTTGATGAATGCATCCATATCAAAGTCGGGAATATTGCTTTTATTTCCATATTTGATATGCAGCGCTGGAATTCCATTCGTCACAAAGCTATATTGATCACTTCGGACAAATCGGTTCTGCTCAGGCTCGGGATCTGCTTCAATTTCTAATCCCAAATAATCAGCTGCAAACTCCACATTCTCCATAATACTGGAATGCTCTGCTCCCAGCGGAACGACAGAAAGCAAGGGTGCAATCACTGTGGGCATATCGGTATTCACATTCGCAACTATCGCAGATTTTGGTACCGTCGGATTTGAAGCAAAATAGAAAGATCCAACCAATCCCATTTCCTCCGCAGTGACCATTACAATCAGAATTGATCGCTTTGGCTTTGCACCGCCTTTGGCATAAATCCTGGCAATCTCCAACAAGGCTGCTACCCCAGAGGCATTGTCATGTGCCCCATTGTAAATGGAATCCCCATCGACCACACGACCAATTCCAACATGGTCTAGGTGGGCTGAATGAACTACATATTCAGATTTCAGTTTGGGGTCTGATCCCGGAATCAAACCGATTACATTATCGCTTTCAAACTCTGAAAAGCTATTGGAATAGCTGGCAGATAGCGAATAAGGGAATTCAAAGGAAGAATTTTTTCGGGATTTGATGGAAGTCAAAGTCGCCTCAAGATTTTTTCCAGAATTCAAAAAGAGGCGATTCAGAAATGCTCGATTGGAGGTCAAAGCAAAATTTAGATTCCCGTTAAAACCCCTTCCATATGCAACCGTCTTCTCTGGATTCAAGGCAACATTGGATTGGATTACTGGATTGGAATTTGGAAATGAATTCATCGGATACGCTAAAATTGCGCCGAGTGCTCCTTTTTCAAAAGCGGTATTCAATTTATTTCCCGGACTGGAAAAGTGCGAAACCAAGGTAGAGGCCGGAATCCCATCAGGTACCCCTGCAACCATGACCACAATTTTTCCTTTGACATCGATACCCTCATAATCGGAATAAAACCCAGGAATATCTACCCCGTATCCCGCAAAAACCAATTTTCCCTCTCCAACTGCTTGCTCTGCCATAGGATTGGCATAAGGGAGAAAATCAATTCCAAAAACCAAAGAATCCACATTGCCATCTTTATCAGAAAGGAACGCTTTGGCACTGGAATTATCCACTACGGTATTTCGTAGAATCAATTTCTGAGTGTATTGACCGGGATCTCCGCCTGGCTCTACACCCATTTTTTTGAATTCATTGATTACATAATCCACTGCCATCTGATAGCCCTCCGTTCCGGGCTTTCTACCCTTCAGGTGATCATCAGCCAAGTAGGCAATGTGATTTCGGATAGTGACGGTATCGATTTGATTCATGGCGCGTTTGACCGAACCTGGAATATTTACTTTTTGGGCAAAGCCCTGAAATGAAAGGAGCAGGAAAAGAAGGAAAGTGAGATTTTTCATGGGTTAGAGTAAGTTGGTATTTATCAAGAATGGAAGGATGTTTTCAGGTAAGATTTAATTGGTAAAACCACTTGGAGAAATCCTGCCAAAAAGGGAATTTATAGAAACTAAACAAGGAAATATGATAGATCAAAAGAAGCGCTAGTACAATCAAAAAGACATCTTTTCTGCGATGTGTTTTCCAATCCCAAACTGCCAATCCAATCACCAATAAATCAGCCAGAAGAAATCCAAAAAAAGGAACAACCGGAACTCCTTCCAACTTTGGTGCAAACTCCACCAAACCCCAAAGGTACTTGTAAATAATCCGGTCTGTGATAGGTGTGAATAAAGGGAAAATCGTGCAAACCATGTATCGGGCGTGAGTGAATCGGTCTTTTTGGAAATAGATTCCCAATCCGTAAATAATCACCAAAACGATGGTTGCATTCACCATTAAAGCCATGGAGAAATAGGCTCCAAAATTTACTTCTGGACTTTTTCTAACAGTTGCATGAATCAGAAGAATAGTTGACAAGATCAAAATAGGGAAAATCAAATAGGATGCTTTTCCGACGACTGTGTGTATGCTATATTTTTTTGCCCGAATCAAAATGGCCTGAGCGATCAGCATCAGACACCACAAAGTCATGAATATGCCATGGAAATGGACATAAAACACCATGTCCTGACCCAAAATTGAAAAGTAGCTACTCCAAAAAGCAATCAAAATAAAAACAAAGAAGGTGATCAAATAGATCGCACTTCTTTGATATAAAATCTGATTCAAGTTTAAGGGTTTTAGCATATCATGAGTTTCAACAACCTATTTCCATTTTGGATATCCTCTTCGAGCACTAAATTATCAATTCTTCCCGTTTTTAAAGCTTTTGTCCAGAAGCTGCTGGATCCTGAGGTACAGGTCTAGGATAGGTTTGGATCTATTCTATCACATACCTGATCGCTGCATCGGGATAGGCATCTTTACTTTTGAAATTGGCATTGGTTTCATTGTTCACATCAATATCTAAAATGGAATATTTTCTCTCAATGATAAACTTGAATTTTCAAGAACAGTGGCCGGTTACTTTTCCAGTTTATTTGCAAAAAAAATAATGAATCCTGAATTTTTTTCAAGCCATCATTGATAGATTTTCACCTTCTTTCCCAACAATGTTTCCCACTTCAGAGTACCTCAGGAGCTTCTGTAAGTCCATTTTGAAGAGGCTATCAATCAATGTAACACCTGGCTCAAAATCCAATAACAGAGGTCACTGTGGCAAAAGATAGTGTACCGGGATTTATTTGATCAACTTGTGGAATTGCTCGATTTGCATCTGGGTTCCCTGTATGTAGACGATATCCCCTTGTTTTAAAACATCCTCTGGTTTTATACTTTGGTGCATCTTGTCTTTTCTTTTTATGCCCAGGATATTGATTCCATATTGGGCTCTAAGATCTAGATCTTTCAGCGGTTTACCCAAAAACCGATTGCTATCCGTATTGATTCGCAGGGTTGTAATATTAAAATCACTTAAGATGCTTGGCTTATAATTTTTTGTACGTCTGACTTCATTTTTGAACAACTGGTAATTATCTGCTCTGACCTTTTCCACCAGCATATCAATATCATCTTCCGGCACCAGAAAGTTTTGTAGGACATGGGTAAATATTTGTACTGAAGTTTCAAACTCTTCTGGGATCACTTCATCGGCACCCAATGCAATCAAATCGGAAGTTTCTTTGACATACCTCGTTCGGACTACCAAATAGAGTGAAGTAGAACGAGAGCGAATATTGGTGATGATGTTCTTGGTGGCAAAATTGTCCGAAATGGCGATGACCGCTGCTCTCGCACTCGAAAGATGCACGGTTTCCAAAATATGGTCATGCGTGGCATCACCAAAGATGATGGGCAGCCCTTTTGCTTTTTCCCTTCTGACAGTTTCCGCATTCATCTCGATGACTACAAAAGGAATATCACTTGCTGAAGCCGCTTTGGCCAAGTTACTGCCATTGACTCCATAGCCGATGATCACCAAATGATTTTCCAATTTCTCCACCTCTGGCAAAACAATTTGTTTGTTGGAGATCAAGGTGGTTTCCAAACCGAGTTTTTTTGAAACCCCGATAAACCGCTGGAAAATCTGCTCCGAAAAAATGATGACAAAAGGAGTAAAAATCATGGAGACGATCGAGACAGATAAGAAATATTGATTGGTTTCAGGGCTTAGCAGATTGTATTGAATACCAACTTTGGAGAGAATAAAGGCGAATTCACCCACTTGAAACAAGGACAATCCTGTCAGAATCACCGTTCGGACCGAATACTTAAGAATCGCCACTGCCGCCGCTGCTATGATTGACTTGACAAAGAATACGATAATGACCAATAGCAGGATGATGGGGATGTTATTCAGAAAAAAACCCAACTCGAGCAGCATGCCTACCGACACGAAAAAGAAGCTGGTAAATAGCTCACGAAAAGGGAGGATGATACTGGTGGCCTGATGAGAGTATTCGGATTCGGAGACAATCAATCCAGCTATAAATGCACCTAAAGCCAAGGACAATCCTGCCTCTGAAGTGAGAAAAGCTACCGCAAAACAAAGTGTGAAAGTGATCAGCAGAAACAGTTCTTTACTGTTGGTTTTGGCCACGGCATGCATCAGTCGTGGCACCACATATCTCGCACTTACAAATGTAATCACGAGTACTATTCCCGTTTTGAAAAGGAGCGAGAGGATACTTGTAAAAAGATCTGTAGTCTCTCCTGCGATCATCGGTGTGACCAGCATCATGGGCACTACGATGATATCCTGAAATATCAATATGGCAAGCGCATTCCTCGCATGAGGAGCGGAGATTTGTTGTCGGTCTTGAAGGGTTTTCAATACGATCGCTGTACTGGACAGTGAAAAAAGAAATCCTACGAATACAGACTGATTCCAAGTGTGACCGAGAAAGTAAAAAACAAGTGCGGCGATCAGTACAGTCACGGCAACCTGAAAGAATCCTCCTATAAAAACTGTCTTTTTTATAGAAATCAATTGTTTGATCGACAATTCCATTCCAATCACAAAAAGTAGCAGAATGACACCAATTTCAGAAAGGATCTCTACTTGCTCTACTGCCTCGATCAAACTCAGGCCATAAGGCCCGATAATCACTCCTGTAATCAGAAAACCGACGATTGAAGGGAGTTTAAGCTTTTGCAGGGCAAAAACAATGATAACCGAAAAACCTAAAAGGACGAGTATGTCTTGTAATAATGGTAAATGCATCGGTTTTTTTAGTCTTTTACTTTTTACGTTGCTATTTCTTCCTTTTTCTAAAGGTCGAAAAAATTGAAAAAAAATGCTCCATTAGCTATCCATTTTCAAGGGCTTACTCCCACTGAGAGCTGGATTCAATTGCGGAAGATAAATTTAAGACTCACGGATTCCAGCCTCTGGACTTCACTCCAATCAAGAAATACTCTTATAGAAAACTTGAAAGGTAAATTCGGCCTGCTGAATGTTTCGATTCTTCAAACCTTACCATTGTAAAATAATTATTGGCAATACCATCTTGCCAGAGATCAGGCAGCGGTTCGAAATTTATTTTGGAATGATCCCTCTTTACGTTTTTCAATTCTTTTTCTATTGATGATGCCATCCATAAGATCCTCCTACCGGGATTACTATTTCCGGAAGTGGGGAAATTGAAAAGTCAGGAAAAGGAAATTAAGACTATTTGTCTCCAATGCAAACTTTAGCCTGTGATATAAACACAGAAATTCCTTCTACCAAAGTCAATCCCAAGGGTTTATCCGCAGTCTTCGGTCATGCAATGTTCCAACCAATCAGCTACAAGTTAAGCTTCAATCAGGGAATTGATCCATAAACAAAAGTGAAGGGTTCATTCTATTAATCATTGTCTCCATTATTCTTAAATGATTTATCCGGATAAGTCGGTGGAGCTGGTATAGGTCTTGGATCGGCTTTGATTAATTCTTTCAAATGCTCGATCGCAGCTTCCAATTGTGCATCTTTTCCTTCGAAAGTCGCCTTTGGCATATTGATCACTTCGATATCAGGGATAAAACCTACTCCTTCGATTAGCCATTCTGTTTTTTGGTCGCTTCCCTCACCAACCACTCCATACACTCCATTCATTGGAGCTCTTGCGATGCCATTATCGGTCAATGTATTCGAGCCAGAAAGCCAAACTTCACCACCCCAAGTTCGGGCACCAATGGCTTTGCCCATACCCAATCTTCGGAAGCCTTCGGCAAATGCCTCCCCATCTGAAGCGGTAAACTCATCTACCAATAAAACCAGATGACCTCGGAAAGCATAAGGCATATTCCAATACGGTTCGCCGGTTCTGCCCTTCCAATAGAAAAATACTTCTCGCATTAATTTTTCCAGAATAAAGGAATCAATATTTCCTCCACGGTTTTGACGCATATCGATCACCAATCCCTCCTTTTTAAATTGAGGATAAAAGTCCCTATACCATTGTCCAATATCTCCTGAAGTCATCGCTCGAAGATGTACATAGCCTAGCGCCCCATCGGATTTAGCTTCCGTTTCCAGTCTTCTGGTGTATTCCCATTCATTGTAGCGAAGATTGGACTCTGCACGAGCAGTCATCGGCTTTAGGATTTGATCGGCTTTGGCACTGCCTTCGGCAGAAAGTAGAGAGATTCTAACTTGCTTACCAGCTTTGTCCCTCAATAAATAATACAAGTCTGGCACTTCCATTACAGCCACTCCATTGATATGCGTGATGACATCACCTTCAGAAATAGCCAAATCAGGATGAGCCAGTGGAGACATTTCATCAGGATAGTCTGGGTCAGATAAATAAATATGGTCTATGGAATAGCCACGAAGTTTCTCGTTTCTACTCAGTTTTGCTCCAAGCATTCCAAAATTGATGTCATCTTCTCCTGTTCTCAGATCACCTCCTCTAACAGAAGTGTGAAGTACGCTTAGCTCTCCGACCAGTTCCCCGATCACATCCGAAAGCTCCGCGCGAGTCGTTACCCGATCCACTAAAGGAAGATATTTTTGATACATCGCATCCCAATCGACGCCATGCATTCCGGTATCATAAAAGTAATCGCGCTCCATTCTCCAGGCATCTGTGTAGATCTGTTTCCAATCTTCCCGAGGATCGATGGAAAAGGCCACTCCACTCAGATCAACTTTTGTTTTGGACAAATCAGAAACGGGTGAAGTTCCCAACTCTACCACAGAATATGTCGATCCGCTTCTGACTAGAATGTATTTGTTATTGAGTGAAACGGTAAAGCTTCTGACATTATCGATGAAGGCTTTTGGCTCTGGTTTATTAGAAATAGGAAGCATCATCAGCGGAGATTTCTGATCAGCACTTCCGCCACCACCATAATAGATTCCCATTCCAGGACCGATTTCATGATAATACAATGCTTTATCCGTGACGATCAAATTGCTGTAATTTCCAGCGGGAACTGGGACTTCCCGAAGTCGTGATTCGAGTCCATTTTCATCAATCGTTACAGTCACTTTTTCTGGTGTTTTCTCTGCTTCCTTCTGTAACTCATTGTTGAAAAAGAAGGGAGAAACCAAGCCTGACTTTAATCCGATTTGATAGATTTTCATCTGCTTTTCCCAGAAAGGTTCAGGCTGACGGGTACCCCAAGGACTACCGATTACTGATTGGAAATTACGATCAGAAAGAAAATACAACCAATTCCCATCCGCGCTCCACTGTGGGCTAAGGCTGTTTGCCCGGTCAGAAGTCATCTCAATTCGCTTCTTACTGTCGATATTGAAAGCATGGATCTGCGAAAAGGTATTGCTGGCGGCTTGTGCATAGGCCAACCATTTTCCATCCGGAGACCAAGCCATACTTGAGCTGATGTCTTCATCTGAATCGGTGACTTTGGTCTGAGATCCTGAAGCTTTATCCATCACCCATATAGTCTGATTCAAATCCCGATAGGCTATTTTTGATCCGTCGGGTGAAGGAAGCATATCAAACTTCAGAGTAGTTCCATCTATTGAAAGTTGCCTTCCCTGATCCATTCCCAAGCTATTGTATTCATGGATTTCAAATTCAGAGCTTTCATCTGAAAAAGTTAAAATCGATTTTCCGTCAGGAGAAAAAATTGCATCTCGATAGCGAACGCCATCTTTTCTGCTAAGGCGAATTGTTCTCCCATCTTTTACCGGAAGAGAAAATACCCGGCCTCTTGTAGTCATTACCACACGTTCACCATCATTTGATACAGCCATGGCGCTTAAGTAAGTCATGGGATCATCCACCCAATTTTCCCGAAGTTGGTCAAAGTCAGAGATGAGTTGAATGACCAAAGTTTGCACACTGGCACTTCCCAAATCCATCATTTTAAGATCAGCTCCAACTCGATAAACCAGCTGATTTCCGGAAATAGAAAACTCCCGAATATCGAAGCTCGGCTCTTTCGTGATTTGAGTCAGCGATCCGCCGGTCTCATCCATGCTCCAGACATTTACGATGCCATCGCGAGAAGAAAGAAAATATACTTTTCCTTGATGGGGTACTGGATGATGATCCTCACCGTCGTAATCTTTGGTCAGCTTTACCGCTTCCGCAGTTCCTTCAGTGTATTTCCAAAGTTGTCTAGCGGTTCCTCCTTCATAGCGTTTGGTGACATTATTATGGAAAGTCGGTCGAACAAAAAAGTAAGTAGATCCATCTTCGGAAAAGCTACCTTCAGCGGCCATTTCCAAAGGAAGAAGTGTTTTTGCGCCACTTGCCACGTCCACGGTAACTGTGTTGAGTTTTGGAAGCGTAGAGTATTGATTGGTGACATAGGCAATTTCAGTCGCCGATTTCCAAGCGGTAGGGATAGAGGCTGAAGGTTCAAAAGTCAGTCGCTTTGGAAGTCCTCCAGCGATTGGCATCACATAGACTTCCGTAGGTCCTTCGTAGCTCGCGGCATAAGCGACCCATTTCCCATCTGGAGAAATCTTCGGATCAGACTCATCCCCAAGATGCGAGGTCAATCGAATGGCATTCCCGCCAGTTGTTGGCACTCTCCAAATATCGCCTTCCGAGACAAAGACGAGTTGATCTGCTTTAAGATCAGGATGCATAAAATAGCCTAACTGGTTTTGACCCTCTGCAATAGAAATACAAAGGACCAAGGTTAAAAGAGAAAATACGGTTTTAAGATTCATATTTTTTATGTTCAGATTGAAAAAATACAATTTATTAAAAGATTTCAAGTTGAAATTCCTCCAAAATCACTTATTTTAAAAGAATTAAGTTCAGAAAAGAAATTGTATGATTTTCAGGTAAATTGAAAGTTTTCAAGAAATCATATCAAACTAAAATTTCATTTAGCTTGATTTTTAAGACTCCAATTTAGGATCAAATGATTACTTTTTCAGAAAGGACAAATAAGATTTTAAGCTTCCAAAAATAAAATCACCCAGCCTCAATTTTTTGGCTGATTCAAATTTCAAACACTATGAATCATTGCTTAGCAAAATCAAGAATAGTATTGTCTCTAAACCTAATTTTCCTAATCTCCATTTTTTCGATAGAAGAGGCAATCGGACAAGAAATCAATCTAGAAAGCATCTCCATTTCCAATGGCTTAGCTTCTCCACTCGTTTTTGACGTGATGCAGGATAGCTATGGCTTACTCTGGATTGCTACTGGCAATGGTCTTCAGCGATATGATGGCTACAACTGGAAAACTTATCGCAATATCATAGGGGATCCGAATAGCCTACAGCATAACCAGACCTTTGATGTTGCTGAAGACAGTATTCAAAATCTGTGGATTGCTAATGAGTTGGGCCTCACTTACTTTGACCGATCAAAAAACATCTTCAAAAATTACAAGGTAGACTCCATGTTTGGGACAGCGGGGACTTCTAGAACCGTAAATGTGCTCCCAGATACTCAGGGTAGAGTATGGGCTACAACCATTGCCCAAGGAATACTTCAATTTGACCCAGAATCGGATACTTGGAAACATGCTCCCTATGCCAATATCAATGGGAAACCAGCCGTTCACTCCTCGTTATCTATGATTGTGTATGAAGACAAAAACGGAGTCATATGGGGTGGTTCATCAGAATATGGATTGATGTATTTACCAAAAGGCGCCTCTGAATTTACATCCATCAAATTTGATATAGAAAATACTTTAAACAGCTATGAAAACAACATAACTGGGCTCTTTCTGGACAAAGATGATATTCTTTGGATCACGAGTCGACAGGGTGTCTATAAGTACGATGTAGAGAATAAGAAACTCCGAGAAATCATCCAATATGGCACTGAAAATGAAGACATTGCTACTTTTCTCAATTCAATTAATAAGGATAAGGATGGCAATATCTGGGTTTTAAATAATTACAGAGGGATTCTCAAATTTGAAGGCAATAGCGATGTGTACACAGAAGTATTAATCCCTGGAAACAGGAAAACAAATACGGGTACTTGGACCAATAGATTCACCAGATTAACGATCGACCGAAGCGGAATCTTTTGGTTTGGCTCACGTTCCAAAGGCCTATTCAAATATGATCCGGTCAATCAACCTTTCACTGCTTACCGCCATGATCCAGAAAACCCAAATTCATTAAGTTCAGGTGGTACTTTTGGCTTATTTGCTTCCGAAATCACTCCAGGGAAAATTTATGTTGGTAACAGAGGAAATGGCTTTGATATTTTTAATGAATCAGATCAATCTGTGCAGAAAATTAATTTCTCCTCTTCCAATGACATGTTTGGCGGATCAGCTAGATCCATTTTTGAGCAAAAAGATGGAACAATCTGGGTAGGAACCTGGGGAGATGGTCTGATCAAAATGGATGAAAACTATCGGGAAATCAAACGATTCAAATTCAACCCATTGGAGAGCGAAAATAGCTTGCCCAATAATCAAGTTCGGGTGATTCGGGAGGATAAAAAAGGAAATTTATGGATTGGAACTAATGGGGGGCTCGCCATCATAAACCCTGGATCCGAAAACTTTAAGCAGATTGTCAGTCAGTATAACCAGACCTATTCGGAGGAAATCCTTTCCCAGATAAATAATTGGTTGGAAACGGATCAGCAGGTGGCCAGCATAGAGCGAGTGGAGCAAAGTGAAGAACTTACTCAGGGTTTTGAAATCACGGAGCGGGCCACTTATTTTTTAGTAACGGTGGGAGAAGGGGATCCAGGAAGTATGGCTGATTATGGCTGGCTACAAAACGGCCTTGGAGAAACCATCATAGGCATGGAAACCATAGACGATTCATTTTGGGCAGGTGGAGGATTTAAAAACCGTCTTATGATTGCTCAAATTGAACTGAATCCTGGTTCTTATTCACTTCGCTACACCTCTGACGACAGCCATCATTACGATAGCTGGAATGAACCGGAGCCTGATCTTATAGACCTTTACGGGATAGCGATTTTTAAGCAAGATGAGGAAGTAAACGCCGAGTCCACTGTGGTCAATGTCAATGAGCAAAATGCCGAAATAATTATCCAGGATGCAAACATTTCTGACATTGAGATAGGAGAAAAATACATTTGGATCGCCAGCATAGCAGCTGGAGTCACAAGAATTGATCCTGAGACAAATTCTGTAAAATACTATACCAGCGATCCCTTGGATCCTTCCACCCTCAGTGATAGACAAGTGTTTGATCTACTGGAAAAAGATGGACAACTATGGATGGCAACTTATGGTGGCATCAACATCCTGGATATTGGAAAGGATGAAATTACCTATTTCACAGAGCAGGATGGCTTGCCAACCAATTTCATCGAAACCGTATTACCGGGGGAAAATGGAGAAATGTGGTTTTCTACCCAAAGCGGTTTGATCCAGATGATGCAAAATGTGGCATTGGATAAAGTTACGTTCATAAACTACAACGAAGACGACGGATTGGGTGGAGAATCATTTCTTTCGCTTGCTGCAGATAAAACCCCAGGCGGCAATTTTTACTTTGGGGGTGATCATGGATTGACCACATTTTCAACTATCGCCTCTAATAAAATCCCACCTTCTATTATTATTTCCAATCTTTTAATTTCCAATCGTTCTATCTATGATATGGGTGAAAGTTCTCCTTTGGATGTGGATCTGCTTTCCACTGATGAAATCACCCTGCGCCATGATCAGAATGATCTGAGCTTTGAATTTGCGGCGCTTCATTATGCAAACCCAACCAAAAATCAATACGCTCATATGCTCGAAGGCCTGGATCAAGACTGGATCTATGACAACCGAAACTTTGCGGCATATACCAATCTCGAGCCTGGAACCTATACTTTCAAAGTAATCGCGTCCAATGCCTATGGCGTATGGAATGACGTAGGAAAATCTCTTTCGGTCGTTGTACTTCCTCCTTGGTGGAAAACTTGGTGGGCTTATTCTCTTTACACCTTAGCACTGGGAATGTTTGTATTAGTGGCCTATTCAGGATTAAAAACAAGAATTCGAATGAAGGAACGCGCTCAAAACCTAGAACGAGAGGTGGCCCAAGCGAAAGAAATCGAAAAAGCTTATACCAAACTAAAAGCTACCCAATCTCAATTAATTCAGGCCGAAAAAATGGCTTCTCTAGGTGAATTGACAGCAGGGATTGCACATGAAATTCAAAACCCGCTGAATTTTGTGAATAACTTCTCTGAAGTAAGCACAGAGCTGATTGATGAAATGAAAGAAGAGCTAGCAAAGGGAAACCATGATCTTGTCATTGAAATTTCAGATGATCTAAAGGAAAACCTGGAGAAAATCAATCATCATGGGAAAAGAGCTGATTCTATTGTGAAAGGAATGCTGGAGCATAGCCGATCCAACTCTAATGAGAAAAAATTAACCAATATAAACTCACTCGCCGATGAATTTCTTCGACTAAGCTATCATGGTCTCCGCGCTAAAGACAAGAGTTTTTCATCGGACTTTGAAACTGATCTAGACCCCAATCTCCCACAGATAAAAACTGAACCTCAGGATATTGGCAGGGTCATTTTAAACTTGATCAATAATGCTTTTTATGCTGTTGGGGAAAAAGCTAAAACCAGTTCCGATCCTTACAATCCTAAAGTTTTCGTGAGAACAAGACTGGTTGATCTTGGCGGCAAAGGGGGAATAGAAATTTCTGTCGAGGACAATGGGAATGGAATCCCAAAAGAAATCAAGAACAAAATTTTCCAACCTTTTTTCACCACCAAGCCTACAGGCCAAGGAACTGGGCTTGGTCTGAGTTTGAGTTATGACATCATCAAAGCCCATCAAGGAGATCTTCGAGTGAAGAGCATCGAAGGATCAGGAACCGAAATGATCATCTATTTACCCTTAGAAGCCGAGTAATCTTGGAATTATTAAGTTCTAAAAACCAGAATATTAAACCGTATTCATGATCTCATTCTTCCGCAAAATCCGTCAAAAACTCCTTCAACAAAATCAATTTACCCGATATCTTATTTATGCCATCGGTGAAATATTTTTGGTGGTTATTGGAATTTTAATTGCGCTCCAGGTAAATAACTACCGAGAAACTCAAATCACCAAAGCTCGTGAAACGGCCTTTCTTCACGGACTAAAATCGGATCTGCTACTCAACATGAATGAACTGGATCGTAGCATCGACCGATATACTAAAGCTTCAAATTCTGCAGAAGTGATGATCAGCTACTTCGAAGGTTCTCCCATTCCGAGTACTGATTCCCTCAATTTCTACACCATGGAAGTTTTGTACTGGGAGCCTTTCATACGAAACAACAGTACCATGCGAGAGCTGATCAGTTCAGGAAGCCTGGGAATACTTTCTGACGACAGCCTGAAAAGTGAACTGCTGCGAATGGAACTCACCTATGACAAAATCGATGGCACCCAGGAACACATACGCTTTGACTACCAAGAATATCTGTACGGCCCTTTCTTCCGCACCGGTGATGTGGGGCAAGCCTATAAAGATTATTTCAAAATAGTGAACGGAGGGGAGCAAATTCCAACGAAACCCACTTCCCCGGAAGTGATTGAGAAACTTCTAAAGGATCCTGCTTACAAAAATGGTTTTTCACTTTGCCTGCTCAATAGCAGAGATTTGATTGGAAATTTGCAGAAAATGAAGCGTACCACAGAACTATCACTGGCTCGGATCGAAAACCAACTAAACCGCTAAACGATGATCTCAATCTTCCGCAAAATCCGCCAAAAACTCCTTTCTCAGAATCGATTGTCGAGCTACTTGGCCTATGCGGTTGGAGAAATTTTCCCGGTGGTCATCGGCATCCTGATCGCCCTTCAAATCAACAATGGAAATGAGGCCTACAAAGCCAAGCAATCTGAACAGGTAGTATTACATAATCTTGTTCAGGATTTAAAGGCAAAATCCCTCTCGTTCAACGATAACCTTACTATTTTAAGTAAAACAAATAACCTGCATCAGGTTCTATATGAAATCGGAATTAATGGGATGGAATTGGAAATCGAAAACCCAAATTTGATCAGATTCATGATCTATTATAATCCCGTAGCGATAAAGAATGATCCATTAATCGCCAGCAAAATAGCCAATGAAGCAATAAAAAATGAGGTTTTTTACTCCGCAAATCAAACTTAAATGAAACGAATCCTATCTACCCTCAAAGAAAAATGGCCGGAATATATTCTGGAGATTTTGGTGTTGATCATCGGTATCTATGGGGCCTTTGAGCTGTCGAATTATGGAGAAAACAGTAATCGGAAAAAGGCAGAGCTCGAAATCCTGAAAAGTTGCAAAACTGAACTGATGGCGGATTTAGCGGAAATAAAATGGAATACCGAAGAACTTCAAAAAAGTCAGAAAGCCCTGAGCCTTATCCTTGGGGTATTGGAAAATGACGGAGCTTACCATGATTCGCTAAGTTCACATTTCAACTACACCTTGCTTCCGATGCATTTTGTACACTCGACCAGCTCCTTTGAAACTGCTAAAGCCAGAGGCCTGGATATTATTTCCAATGCAGACCTCCGGACAAAGTTGATTTCGCTGTATGATTCTCAGTATGATTTTTTCCTTCAGGGCGAGGCAGAGGAATTAGCTGAGGTCCAGTATGGGATGAGGCATATTCTGCCAGGACGATTTGAGGAGGCTTATAACTATCCGAATTCGGATAATACCTTTACGGGAAGTATGATTCCACTGGACTTTGAGTCCCTCAAAACCGATCACAGCTTTTTGTTCTTTCTTAAAACCCAACGAAACCGGACCAGATCCTATATTGACTTTTTTTATAATAACCTTGAGAATTCAGTATCCTCGATGATCCAGGATTTGGATCAAGAAATCAACAGACTGGACTCATGAAAAAAATCCTCTCCATCCTGAACCAAAAATGGCCGGAATACATCCTGAAAATCCTGGTGATTATTATCGGTAAACTAAGTGCATTTGGTTTGGACTCCTGAAATCAATCCAAAAAGCTTGATTTTTATAAGTAATCCAAACTTTTCAAAAAGGCTTTAATTCCAATCGAAAGGCTTGTACTGGTATTCTAGTAGGCAG
Organism: uncultured Algoriphagus sp.; assembly: GCA_965659625.1. Lineage (GTDB taxonomy): Bacteria > Bacteroidota > Bacteroidia > Cytophagales > Cyclobacteriaceae > Algoriphagus. The sequence continues at coordinate 25,070 of CBFHWO010000035.1, forward strand.
AATATTTTTGAATCCAGAAATAAATAAACCTAACCAGTTTCCCCGCCGATCAATGCTCTTTACTTAAAGACCGATAAAAGCCATTTTCCTTACCATTTACCTATTAGACTTTTTTAGGTGAAATTATATTTTTTCAAGTGAGCTGACAAAATGAGAAAACCTCTAATCAGCTGAAAATATGAACGATATTCTGGTGGTTTTATGTCCAAGAATTTGTATTTTGTCAATGCCAAACTGAATTTTTACAGGTTATTCAACTACATATTTTCAGACTGATTTTGTCTGGAATTTGAACGTTCTACTTCTTTTCAGCAGGCAGATTGATGGATTAAAATTTTAGTATCTGCTAAGCAGTTTTGACTTTGATGTTTTTTAAAAATGATCACCCTATGAAATTGATGAATAGCAATGGCAAAATCTCCTACCTATCTCATCATCACAAAAAATGCTTACATGAAAATTACTGAAGCACTAAAAGTTGAGCTTACAGCATGGCTGGACAGGTATTGGAAGCCATACTGGAAATTGACTTCGAGCTCCAGGGTAAATTTATTTCATAAGAGAACTACCTATCAAAAAGCCAAAGGAGTGATTCTGGGCTTTCCTCACATAGATTTTACTTAAAACGATAACTACCTATGAAAAAATACTTTTTGCAATACACCAAAGCCTTGAGTATTCTTTTGCTTGTCCTATTCGGCACACATGCATTTGGCCAAATCAACGCCTCGAAGGGAGTTCCAAGCTTCACCAATTATAACGTCGGTGATTTGAATCTTGCAGGACAGCAGGTTTGGAGCGTGAACCAAAATAAGGATGGATTTCTATTCGTAGGAACAAGTTCCGGCTTGCAGAAATTTGATGGCAAAAATTGGGAACTTCTGGCATCTCCCACTACCGAATTCAATACCAATGTCAGATCTACACTTCTTGCTTCAGATAGCACTTTTTACTTTGGATCTTTGGGAGACTTTGGAATAGTTACCACAGATTCCATCGGAAAAACTATTGAAAAATCCCTTCTGGAAGGATTCCCATCAGATATGATTTTTAATGACATCTGGTCTATCCGAGAAAGCGATGGAAAAATTTATTTTCAGGCGCGGGAAGCTATTTTCGTCTACACCCCTGGCACCGATAATCTATCAAGTAGCATCAAAGTATGGAAACCTGACACGGAGTTTATGTATAGCTTCAGCCTTGAGGGAACCTATTTTACCCATCAGATGAATCTTGGCCTTTTTAAAGAAAAAAACGGAATCTTGGAACTGGTGCCAGAAAGTGAATTTTTAGGAAAAGAGCGGGTTCAGGTTCTATTGCCTTATAAGGAAAAAGGAGAGTTTTTAGTGGGAGCATTCGCTGGAGGCCTCTATCATTATAATGGACAGGATTTTATTCCTTTTCCGACTGAAATTGATTCACTGCTACAAGAAAGAAGTCTGTACAAAGCGCTGGCTTTACCAGACAACACCTATGCGATGAGTATTTTGGGTCACGGTTTTTTCATCCTTGATAGTGCGGGAAAAATCAAATCCCATTTCGATATCAAAAACTCCATTCCTGATCAAAGTGTCTATGCTTTTCACTTGGACAATACAGGCAATTTATGGGTTGGGACCAACTCTGGATTGTCCAAAATTGAAATTTTCTCACCCGTCTCACGATTCGATTCGGATGTATATGAAATAGGAAACGTCCTATCTCTCGGCTCTTACGGAAATACATTGTACATCGGTACTTCTACTACTGTATTATACATTGACCCTGAAGATGGAGTAGTCAAAAAAGTGGATGGGGTACCAAATACCCAAGTATTTGACTTAGAGCCTGATGGTAATCTGGTGTTAAGCACGGGAGTAGGCATATATCAAATCAAAGGATCAACTGCCACCATAATTAAAGGCACTGAAAGCTTACAAAGTCTCCAGGTTGTTATTTCCAAAATGCATCCTGGATATGTTTTCGTCAGTGGGGGATTTGGTATTGATGTATTAAAACGGGCGTTGGCAGGCAATGGAACATATGAATACGAAAGTGTAGGTTCTATTTCAGGTGTGCAACGGTCAGTTTATAGTTTAGCCGAAAATGGAGAAGGAGAATTGTGGGGCGGCACCCAAGCGGGAATTTTATTTCGTGTAGTTTTCGCAAAAACAGCTTCCGGCAATCTGGACGTACCCAATGCTAGAGTGGAAGAAATAAGCGAAAATGACGGAGTCAGAGGGCTTTCAGGACTTGCCGTAGGGCCAATTGACGGAAAGATTTACACCTCAGGGATTGATGGGTTCTACTTTTTCAATTCCAGTACCCAAGAATTTGAAAGAGACCCTGTTTTTAGTTTTTCAGATGAAATAGCCAATATTAATCTGGACACTTATGGCTTGGCTGCAGCCGAAACTGGTAACGTCTACCTGGATTTTAAAGGTGATAAGAGGTTGGCATTTCACCAACAAGATGGCACCTATAAGCTTCAGGCTTTTCCATTTAATCTTATAAACTCAAGCTTTATATCCTCTAGCTATACCGAACCCAATGGAATAATTTGGTTTGGCACAGATGCAGGGCTGCTCAGAATAGATCCCAATAAAGAGTATAGGATTGACCATCCGGTTCCTTTGTATTTCACTTCGGTTTCATCAAATAACAAGAATCTTTCTCTAAATAAGCAGTCAGATGAATCCATTCCAGAAATTGAATTCAAAGGCAATAGCATTAGTTTCAGCTATGCAGCACCATTTTTTATAAAAGAAAACCAGATTCGATACCAGACTTTTTTGGAAGGTCTCGATGAGGACTGGACCGATTGGGAGGATAAAATCTATCGCGAATTTTCTAATCTACCCTATGGTTCTTATACCTTCAGAGTAAAGGCAAAAAACACGTTCAATACCATTTCTGAGGAAATCGTTTACTCTTTTGACATTCTCCCCCCTTGGTATGCTACTTGGTGGGCCTACCTTTTGTATGCCATCAGCTTTGCACTATTGGTCTTTGGACTTGTGAGATTTCAAACAGGTCGTGTTTTGGCCATAGAAAGGGACAAGAATAAGGACAAAGAACTGGCCCATGCAAAAGAAATTGAGAAGGCATATGAAGACCTTAAGAATACCCAATCCCAGCTGATACATTCTGAAAAAATGGCCTCTCTGGGTGAGCTAACTGCCGGCATTGCCCATGAGATTCAGAATCCCCTGAATTTTGTAAACAACTTCTCAGAAGTCAGCGAGGAACTCATTGACGAAATGAGGGAAGAGTTGGAAAAAGGAAATATGAAATTGGTCTTGGAAATTTCTGATGACCTGAAACAGAATCTTTCTAAGATCAAACACCATGGAAGACGGGCTGATGGTATTGTGAAAGGCATGCTCGAGCATAGTCGAGGCAATACAAATGACAAAAAACCGACCGATCTCAACGCCCTCTCAGAGGAGTTTTTAAGATTAAGTTATCACGGTCTGCGCGCCAAAGACAAAAGCTTTTCTGCTGACTTCGATTCCGAATTGGATTACAGTCTCCCTCGCGTAAATGTCGTCGCACAGGATGTGGGCCGAGTGATTTTGAATCTGATCAATAATGCATTTTACGCAGTAGGCCAAAAAGCTAAAGAGCTAGAATCCAATGGCAAAGCAAATGGCACTTACAACCCAAAAGTGACAGTCCAAACTCGACTGGTGGACCTAAACGGTAATGGCGGAGGAGTGGAAATATGTATAAAAGATAATGGTGGCGGTATTCCCAAAAAGATCAAGGATAAGATTTTCCAACCATTCTTCACGACCAAACCTACTGGAAGTGGTACCGGTCTTGGTTTGTCACTGAGCTACGATATCATCAAAGCACATGGAGGCGATCTTCGAGTGAAAAGTATTGAAGAAGAAGGAACAGAAATGATCATCTTTTTACCCATAGAATCCGAATAATTATGACGTCAGTTAATGCCAGAGTGGAAGAAGCAAAAAAGGTTTATGAGCTATTTTGGGATAGCTACCAGAAGGGTGACATCGATGCCTTTGCTTCTACCCTAGATGATAATTTTGAGATGATCGGCACCTCGGAATCGGAGATTTGCCATTCTAAAAAAGATGGAATCGCATTTTTCAAAGGCCAAATGGAGGAGGTAATAGGATTAGGTGAAATGCGAAACCGGCACATCAAACTGCTATCTAAAGATCCCTACATGTTGGTCAATGAGGACTGTGATATTTATGTGTTGGCTGACTCTGAATGGAGTTTTTACTCCAAAATCAGGATCTCCACTTGGCTATTGGAAACTGAAGCGGGATGGAAGATAACCCAGCAACATGGCTCCTTTCCGGATATGCGGGTGGCACAAGGAGAAACTCTGGCGATAGAAAAAATCAACAAAGAAAATCTTGAGCTCCATGATGCCATCAAACGACGCACAATAGAACTGGAAAATAAAAGTAAGGAACTGGAGATTGAAGCTTCTTTGGAAAAAGTGAGAGCAGTGGCCATGGGTATGAAAAAGCCAGAGGACATGTTGGATGTTTGCCGGGTAATCTCCACTCAGCTACGGCACTTTGGAGTAGATAAAATCCGGAATATTCAGACCGCGATCATAGACGAAAACATAGGTCAATACCTCTGCTACCAGTATTTCACTCCTTATGACAAAACCACTATTGAAAAAACCGAATACCTCAAAAGTCCGGTGGAACATGAGATGGTCAGGCAAATGCTTGCTTCCCGTGATGGTCACTTTAAAGGAAGCCTTTCAGGAAAGGAATTGGAAGATTTTGGACTGCACCGAAAAGAAGAAAATCATTTCCCTGATCCACTTTTGGATGAAGCCAAAGAACTGGACTATTGCTTTCTTTCTATTGGAGAAGGAGGCCTAGGTTTGACATTGTACCAACCGTTTGCAGAGGAAATTCTGACTTTGTTCAAGCGGTTTCATCAGGTTTTTTCGCTGGCTTACCAACGTTTTCGGGATATTCAAAAAGCCGAAACGCAGGCAAGGGAAGCAGAAATTGAGTTAGCCTTAGAGCGGGTTCGGGCCAGAACTATGGCAATGCAAAAGAGTGAGGAGTTGGCGGAGACAGCATCCTTGTTGTTTGAGCAAATAAGCAATCTTGGAATTCAGACTTGGACTAGTGGATTTAATATTTGGGAACATGAGGATGCCTCTTTTATGGGTTATAACCCGACTCCAACAGGAGGCATCACAGCCCCCTATCGTATCCCGTCCACTGAAGACAACTTCTTTAAAACAATTTTAAAGGCAAAGAGAAGAGGAGAAGATTTTTTGGTTTTTGAATCAAAAGGGAAATCACTGGCAGCAACCTACCAGTACATGAAAACCCTTCCTATTGTAAAAGATGTCTTGTATGGAATTGAGGGTGCAGGAATCGAATTGCCTACATCTCAGATTAATCACTGTGTCTTTTTTTCTTATGGCTTTTTATTATTCATCACCCTCGAACCACACCCCGATTCTCACCTTATTTTTCAACGTTTTGGTAAAGTATTCCAACAGACCTACACCCGCTTTCTTGACCTTCAAAAAGCGGAAGCACAAGCTCGGGAAGCAAAAATTGAGACTGCCCTGGAAAAAGTGCGGTCACGTTCATTGGCGATGCACAAGAGTGATGAGCTGAATGAAGTGGTGAAGGTTTTGTTTGAAAAAATGACCGAGCTTGAGGTTCCATCTACTGCCGTTGCTATTCAAACCTTTTCAGAGAGCTCTAAAGATGTACATTGTTTTGTGTGTGGTGATGTGGGAACCGGCATTGTAATCAGTCAATATGTCTTGCCGTATTTCGATCATCCGATCTTAGAAGATTTTCACAATGCCCGTGGGAAGGAACTGGACTTTTATGTTGGCACGTATTCAAAAAAAGAGAAAGACAGCTTTTACGATGTTGTATTAAAACTGCCTGAATTGAAGGATTTACCGGCTGAGGTAAATTCCATGATCAGAGAAAGCGAAGTTTATGAGATTACCATGGTGCCGGCTAAAAAATCTGTTTTGGCCGTTAATGATTTCCATGGAAACCGTTTATCTGAAGATCAGGTCAGTATTTTAAAAAGATTCGCTAGAGTTTTTGATCAGACCTACACCCGTTTTCTTGATCTTCAAAAAGCGGAAGCACAGGCAAAAGAGGCGCAGATTGAAGCGGCTCTGGAAAGGGTGAGAAGTCGGGCCATGGCCATGCACGAGAGTAATGAGTTGCTTGAAGCCGGAGCCTTATTATACCGTGAACTTTCCAAGCTGGGAATTGAAAAACTAACCAGCGGATATGTGCTGATCAAGGAAGATGAAAAAATGTCCTGGAATTATGGAATCAATCCGGTAGATGGATCTGTCCGGGCACATCCAACCGGTATGCCGTTGCAGGGGAATGAAGTACTAAAGTCCATTTACGTAAGTTGGAAAAAGCAGGAATCCAAATTGGTTATCGAACTGAATCCTGAGGAAACCATAAAGCATCAGACTTACATTGCAGATAATTGTATCAATTTTCCTATTCCCAAAGAAAAATTGCTGGCGATTTCACCAGAAAGATTAAAGGTCCATACGTTCAATTTTACCTATGGATATCTATTGATTGTAGGAGGAACATTGTTGACGATAGCGCAACAGGAACTAGTCATTCGTTTTGCGAAAGTTTTCGAGATGACCTACACCCGCTTCCTTGATCTCCAAAAAGCCGAAGCGCAGGCTCGGGAAGCCGAAATCGAACTGGCACTTGAACGAGTAAGAGCAAGAACCATGGCCATGCAGCATTCCGAGGAATTATTGGAAGTGGCAACCGTACTTTTTCAACAGGTGAAAGGCTTGGGAGTTCCTCAATGGAATTGCGGATTTAATATCTGGGAACTTGGGGAGGAAGCATTTACCTATTATCCGGGGACTCCAGATGGGATCATTAATCCTTCTCCCTGCAAAATTCCACTCAATGAGCATCCCGTATTCAGAAGGTTTGATGATTCCAGAAAAAAGGGAATCGATTTGTTGGTGTATGAGAAAGAAGGCGAGGAGCAAAAGGATCATTATGAATATATGTTCTCGCTACCGGGAGTTGGGGACTTATTGAAAAGCATGTTGGATGCAGGCTTTGAGTTGCCCACTTATCAGATCGACCACTTAGCCAATTTTGCCTACGGCAATTTAATTTTTATCACCTACGAGCATTTCCCTGAAATGCACAAGGTATTTAAGCGCTTCGCCAAAGTATTCGAGCAGACCTATACTCGCTTTCTAGACCTTCAAAAGGCAGAAGCACAGGCAAGAGAAGCGCAGATAAGTCTAGCGGTAGAACGCGTCAGAGCTAGGGCCTTGGCTATGTTTAAATCTGATGAAATTCTGGAAGTTGTATTTAAGCTGAAAGAGGAAATCATGAGACTTGATATCCCTGGAGTTGCTGCAGCAGCCATTTTACTGAAAGAAAAAAACGGAAAGTTCAGAAGTTGGGATCTTACTTCGTTTGAGATGAATGGAGAAAACATGCACCTTCCCTTGGACATCCCTTTCGAAATGGAAAAAACCGATCCAGGGTTCTATCTGAGAAAGGTTTGGAAAGAAGGCTCAGCCTATAGCGTGATCGTTCAAGACGAAAAATCACTACAAATTTCTTGCAATTGGCTTCGCGAACATCACAAGATCAAAGAAGCAGAAGAGGCTGAACAATTCATCAAATCTGCCCATATCACCAAGTCTTATCATCCGACCTATCCGCTCAACCAGGGTAGGATGATTTTAGACTTATTGGAGCCGCCTTCAAAAGAGATAGAATCCATACTTTCTAAAATGGGGGGAGCCTTTGATCTGGCCTATAAACGATTTGAAGACTTAGAAAAAGCGGAATCTCAAGCAAGAGAAGCTCAGATTGAAGCGGCCATGGAAAGAATTCGAAGTCGAGCCATTGCCATGCGTACTTCAGAGGAATTGATGGAGGTGATGATTGAGATCCGAAGACAAATTGATTCTTTGGGACAGCTAGATTTAGAAGCAAGTGTCGTCCATCTGTATACGGAAAAGGAGCCGATGTTTGAATCCATTGCTGCGGTAAGGCCACCCGGTGAATCCGGTGAGATTGTGCTTGCCGATGTGTATTTCCCTGTGGATGCCATGGATCAAATTGAACTGATGATGGATATGTATGCTTCAAAAACCACCGAATATACCATCGAATTCAATAAACAGAAGGCAGAAGAATGGCAGCAGGTAATGTTACAATACGCCCCTACCATAGCAGAAAGAAGGGTAGGTTTTGTAAACAACCGAAGGCTATCTGATCACTCCGAATTCTGGAATTTTGCGGATTTTAATGGAGGATCTCTTTTGTTAGTAACTCATTCTCCTGCTTCAAATGATACCAAGGAGGTACTTCGTAAAGCTTCCAAAGTTTTTGACTTGGCATACGGACGGTATAAGGATTTATTGAGAGCTGAAGCAAGGGCTAGAGAATCGCAAATAGAGGCTGCTCTCGAACGGATCAGAGGACAAGTAGCTTCGATGAGAGAATCCACAGAGCTTCTGGAAATCATGGTCACGATGCGAAGTGAGTTTGTTGCTTTAGGGCATGAGGCACATTATTTCTGGCATATGCGCTGGCTTCCTGATTCCTATGAAAAAGCCATGACTTCAGGCGATGGTACTCAGATAGGAATGGTGATGAGTTTGCCAAGACGTATTCATGGAGATATCAAGTTGGTGGCGGATTGGGAAAAAGGCTCCGATCCCATCTTAGTTTTAGCAATGGAGACAGAGATAGCCGTTGACTATGTTGAGAAAATGATCACTTGGGGTGATTTTGAACGAGTAGATCCTCAAGCCCCAACCTTGGATGATATTCGACATATTCAGGGCTTGACCTTTGTTATGGCCCGAACCAGTCATGGTGAAATTGGATTTAGTCTCCCAGGATCTGTCCCAAATCCTCCTAAGGAATCTATGGATACCTTAGTCCGCTTTGCGAAAGTATTTGATTTGGCATATAAGCGATTTGAGGATTTGAAAAAAGCGGAACATCAAACCCGTGAAACCCAGATTGAATTGGCCTTGGAGCGGGTAAGAAGCCGAAGTATGGCCATGCAGCGAAGTGAGGAATTGCAGGAAGTCATTCAGGTCGTATACCAGCAATTCCTCGGCTTGGGAATTCCCATTGAGCACACCGGCTTTATCATGGATTATAAGAATCGTGAGGATATGAATATCTGGCTGGCAGATTCCAATCAGTTCCATTCCGAAATCACCTTTCCCTATTTTGATTCTCCTCATTGGAACAGCTTTATAGCAGCCAAGGCAAAGGGAGAAGATTTTTTTACAAACCTCCTGGATTTTGAAGCCAAAAACAGCTTTTACAAAGTATTATTTGAGTTAATCCCAGATTTACCACAAGAGAAACAAGACTTCTATTTTGCCCAAGAAGGCCTTTCTATCTCCACTGTGTTGCTGGATAATGTAGGACTGTATATCGAAAATTATACAACTACACCTTTCACAGAGGAAGAAAATCGAGTACTCATGCGGTTTGGAAAGGTTTTCCAACAGACCTATACCCGCTTCCTCGATCTCCAAAAAGCTGAAGCGCAGGCAAGGGAAACAGAAATACAACTGGCATTGGAAAGAATCAGGGCCAAAACCATGGCGATGAAAACCCAATCAGACCTACTTGGCATTATTGAATTATTCGGCCAGCAACTGATTGATCTGACTGTGAGGTTCACTGATGTTACCTTTATTGAAGGAGCCATCACAAAAAATAGAGATTGGGAATTATGGAGTCATGTCCCAAATGCAGATAACTTCACACACAAAATTCACATCCCCTACATAGATACTCCTTTTTTTACCAAAACAGCAATGGCTGTTGAGGAGTATGAAAGGACCGGCAAATCTATTCAGACTAAATTTTTCTCAAAAGCGGAAAAAGACGAATTTCTTGATCACTATTGGAAGTATGCGCCTGCTGTTCCAGAAAAGATAATGGAGTTAGTTTATTCTAATCCCGGTTCAACAATCGCCGATGCTTTTTTGGAGAAAGTAACCGTCTCCATAGTTCGCTGGGATCTAGAACCCTTCTCAGATGAGGAACTTTCAATTTTTGAACGCTTTGCAAAAGAATTTAAGCAAACATATACCCGTTTTCTCGATATCAAAAAAGCAGAGGCGCAGGCAAGAGAAGCCGAAATCGAATTGGCTCTCGAACGGGTAAGGGCCCGGACCATGGCTATGCGCAGTAGTGATGAATTGGCTGAAGCTTCTTCCCTGTTATTTCAGCAGATGGAAGCATTGGGTGTTCATACATATAGCAGCGGATTCACTATTTGGGATGAAAAACAGGGGCAACTTGTTTCCTGGATGTGTAATGCTGATGGCTCCATGAATCCACCCTTCCGGATGCCTATTGAAGAAGAAAAATGGCATAAAGAACAGTATAATAGCTGGAAAAAGGGAGACGATTTCACCGTAAAAGACCTGAACGGTGAAGAGATGAAATCGTATTTCCGGTATTTACGATCTTTCCCGTTACTGGACGAGGCATTTAAAAAATCTGAATTTGCCGGCCACCTGATGCCTGAGCGGCAAGTACACCATGCAGCTCACTTCTCACAGGGTAACCTTCTGTTCATTACACTTGACCCTATTCCCCGGGCCCACGATATCTTCACACGTTTTGCTAAGGTTTTTGATCAGACCTATACCCGCTTCCTCGATCTCCAAAAAGCTGAAGCGCAGGCAAGGGAGTCAGAAATTGAATTGGCTTTGGAAAGAATTCGGGCCAGGACTATGGCTATGCAAAGATCTGAAGAGATCGCCTCGATTCTGGCGGATATTTTTAAGGGGCTGGCCCAATTGGATATGACCTTAGTGAGGGTGCTTTTTTGGGTCTTTCATCCTGAAAAGAAAACCTTTAGCTGGTGGTCTGCCAATTCAGAAGTGGAAAGCACAGCCACCTGTTTCGAAGTTCCCTTCACAGACCATCCTGTTTTTCAGACTTACCTCAAAGCCTGGCAAGAAAAGACACCTTTGCTTCTTTATGATTTTGAAGGAGAATTAAAAATTTCATGGCAGGATTTCCTCTTTCATGAAACCGAACTGGGCCAATTGCCGGAAGCCGTGAAGAAAGGCATGAACGATGAAGGTAAAGTCTGTACGACAAGTGCCATCAGTGATTTTGGATTAGTGATGACCGGAAGTGAAGAACCTCTTTCTTCACAAAATATTGATATCATTCAGCGATTTGGAAAAACTTTTCAACAATCCTATACTCGATATAGAGATGTTCAAAAAGCAGAAGCGCAGGCAAGGGAAGCTAAAATCGAAACCGCTCTCGAAAAAGTCCGCTCCCGAACCATGGGAATGCAGTCCAGTAACGAGCTCCCGGAAGTAGCCAATCTCCTGTTTTTGGAAGTTCAGGCTTTAGGCATCCCGGCATGGAGCTGTGGCTATTGTATTTTATTGGAAGACCGCAGATCGAGTACCTGCATCATGAGCAGTGAAGGCACGCTTCAAAAACCCTTTATGCTGCCACATTATGGGGAAGCTTCCTTTGAAGAATGGGATGATTTTGTACAGAGCGATAGGATATTTTTTACCCAAGAACTGGGAGGAAAAGCAATCGAAAGCCATTATGGTTTTATGAAGTCCCTACCGCAGTTGACCCCAATATTCAAAGAAATTGAAGAAGCCGGATTATCTTTACCCACCTACCAGATCAATCATCTCTGCAAATTTTCCCAAGGCTTCCTGCTTTTTATCACTTATGAAGCAGTCCCGGATGCTCATGATCTATTCAAGCGATTTACCAAGGTTTTTGAGCAGACCTACACGCGTTTTCTCGACCTGAAAAAAGCAGAAGCCCAAGCTCAAGAAGCTCGAATTGAAGCTGCCTTGGAACGCGTGAGATCCCGCACCATGGGCATGCAAAAAGCCGAAGAATTGGGCGAAGTAGCGACGGTATTGTTCGGTGAGATGAATACCCTGGTGGACAATCTTTGGACCTGTGGTTTTGTGCTTTGTGAAAAAAACCGAAAAGAAGACGAATGGTGGCTCAGTCTCTCAAACGGATTGATTAAGCCTTTTTCCCTCCCAAATATTGGGGATTATGCACATGAAATGCTTTATGAAGGCTGGAAAAAAGGAGAAGCTTTCCGCACAGTAACCCTGGAAAATGAGCAGTTAATAGAGCATTACGACTGGCTGATGCGCATTCCTATTGCGCAGCAAATTTTTGAAGACATGGAAGGCTCAGGAATTCCGCGTCCAAACTGGCAGCGCTTACATGCAGCTTACTTTAAGACTGGATATTTGGTCATCATTACCGAAGTGCCCTGTGAAGAGGAAGAAATTTTCAAGCGCTTTGCACAGGTATTTGACCTGACCTATACCCGATTCCTGGATCTTCAAAAAGCGGAAGAACAGGCCCGTGAGGCGCAAATCGAAGCAGCGTTAGAGCGAATCCGATCGAGAGCGATGGCCATGCAGAATTCTGAAGAGCTTCGCGATGTGGCACTTGAGCTTCGAACGCAAATGGGGATTTTGGGACAGAAAGACCTAGAAGTTTGTGCCATTCACCTGTATGAAGAACATAAGGATCATTTTGAATCCTGGGCAGCCATGCATTATCCCGGTAAAGAAAAACGCCTTTTACAGTTCCAGGCACTTTTTCCA
>CBFHWO010000036.1:0-36879 GCA_965659625.1 uncultured Algoriphagus sp.
GTTGTTCAGAATCAATCGCATACTTGCCTGTTTATGATCCGAATGGAAGTTTTGTAACCGGTGGAGGCTGGATTAATTCTCCGGAAGGAGCTTATTCCGAAGATCCTTCATTAGTTGGAAAAGCTAGTTTTGGTTTTGTTTCCAAATACAAGAAGGGATCAAATCAGGTGGATGGAAATACAGAATTCCAGTTTAAGGCAGGAAATCTGAACTTTAAATCCACGCTTCACGAAGCAGGAACTTTGGTGATCTCAGGTAGGAAAGCTACCTATAGAGGAGACGGAACAGTCAATGGAGTATCCGGATTTAGATTTACAATTACTGCGATTGATGGAAATTGGAACGGAGGCACATCACCTGATCAATTCAGAATTAAGATCTGGGGAGGTACAGGAGTGATCTATGACAACGGACTTGGTGCGGATGATAATTCTGATGCTTCAACTGTTCTTGGTGGTGGCTCAATTGTGATTCATGAGGCCAAAGCAAAAGGAAACAAACGTGTATCCGCTGAACTCATCACTGTGGACTGGAACACTCCTTTAGAAACCATCAAGCAGACAGTAAGTCAGATGAGTGCAATCTGGTTTGAGAGTAGAAAACTTGCTCTTACTCTTGATGCAAGCACTTATGATCCATTGACTCCAGGCTTCTATGAGTTGAAAGCTGAGCTGGTTGAGAATGAGTTCTTCGCTTTGGATGAACCGATTTCAATTCAGGTTTTGGTACAGGATAAACCAAAAGCACTTGATATTGAGCTAAGCGGAAATGTTGTAGCAAAAGATATCGCAAACGGAACTGTCATTGGAAATCTAAACACTATTGATCCTGCCGACGATATCCATACTTACAGCATGGACGCGCATCCGGAACTGGAAATCGAGGGTAACAACCTGATCTGGAAGGGGACAAATATCCCGGCTCTACAAATTATAGTGACAGTCTTTAGCACCGATCGTGTAGGGCAGACCATCAGCAAGGAGATCATTTTAAGCCGAGAATTAAAACCTGGAGAATTCTTCCTGTATCCGAATCCGGCTGAGAATGAAACCAATGTCATGTTGGATTTGGATCAACCTGCCACGGTAGGCTTCCAAGTCTATGATGCAATTGGCAGATTGGTGATCCAAGATGAGGGGTACAAAGAAGGAAGCTTCACCCATACTCTCAAATTGGATGGATTGGCACCTGGCATGTACACGGTTCAGCTCAAGGTTGGAAATATGGTCATGTACAAACGCTTAATCAAATACTAAGAATATGGTGATTTAAACTTTAAATCCTGCTTCATTTTGGAGCAGGATTTTTTTGTTAAATGTGATCAATTCGGAAACTTAAAAATCTTCTAAGTTCCCATTTTGAAAATACTAAGTTCTTTTCCATTCATTAAAGATCGAGTGAAGCCGTTAAATCTAAACCTAACTTGAAATTTTAAGGGTAGAATTTGTCTCTGCGAATCTCCCTAATTCCATTACTAATCATAAGAGTAGTATAGTCAAAAGAGCTACGAGCGAGTGTATCAAATGCTATTAAGTAATATCTCTTATTAGAAGGCTTATAAGGAAATGATTTGGAGAAAAATGGGAAGGTTTTACTTTACTATAAAGCAAAAAAAAGCGAGCCCAAGACTTTGGGTTCGCTTTTAATTTTTCTTGAAATACTACCTTCTATCGATTTGGTTTGGAAGGGCTTCAGATCCCATGTAGGAAGAAAGTCTTGATTTCAGTTCATCCGCTTTTTCCTGATACCCTCTTTCTTCCAATAATGGTATGAAATAACGGATCATCTCAATGGAAATCATCATTTCTCTATCGTAGTCCCTGTTTTCTCGAGTATAGAACTCAATCATATCCAGTGATTTTTTAGAGACTTCATTGATTATGTCAAGGGCTTTCTCTTCTTCCCCAACTTCAAAGAATAAGGGAACAGACTGACCGCTGGAGAGATCATATGGAATAGCCTCATTCGGCATTACTTCCAATCCATAATTTAAGAGCTCTGCGGCTTTGTCCATTTTATTTTGATCCAGCAATGCGATGGCAATCGAGTTTAAAGCACTTCTATGATTTGAAGCAAATCTTCTGTACTCTTCATCTAAATAAGCATTTGGATCATCCATTCCTCGGAAAGCAAATTTTTCCATGAAGTTTTTATAGGCAAGATCTGCATTGACTAATTCCTCACGGATGAAATCAGGTTTTTGAATGGGAAGCAACCTATAAGTCAAGCCTTCAAATACAACATGATCCTCTAGGTCAATGCCGATGGTAGAAAGTGAGGTATTGTTGAAGTAAATAGGTCTTTCCCAATTATTGGTGGTGATTAAGTCAATCAACATCAAAGTGCCCTTGGTTAGATATTGGCCCTTCACCCTTAAATTGATCTGAGGTGTAAACAAGGGAGTAAACTCCTCTGGAATAATATCCTTATTAGCTACCGATGTACTATCGATATCTAAAACAAGGTTTCTTGATGGTACCATATTGACCACACTTTTTCCGCCAGTATTTACATTTAATCTTGGGTCACCTTCATTCAATAAATTGAGATAAGCTCTTACCGAAATAGCAGAATTTGGATTATCATCTCCTGTTACATAAAGCACATCGTTGGTGCCTTTTTGGTACCTGGATTCGTCCAAGCTGAATGGAAGTGCTTCTGATTCATTGACAGGACGAGTCATTTGCTCCACATACCAATCAGTATCAAAATAACTCAAAACTATCACTCGGACATCTGTTCGGAAGCCTTCCACTTCTTGTACATACCAAAGTGGAAAGGTGTCATTATCACCTCCGGTAAATAAAATAGCGTTTGGAGCACAGGAAGCGAGGAAATTTCTTGCTGAGTCGACAGAGAAATACCTTCCTTGTCTATTATGATCATCCCAAGTTTGACTTGCTACCAAGCCTACTACTGGCAAAGTCAATAAGGTTGCAATGACTCCAGCTGTCGCAAGATTTTTATTCATTTTTGCTATTCCATGGGCAATACCCATCACGCCCATACCAATCCAGATTGCAAAGGCATAGAAGCTACCCACATAAATGTAATCTCGTTCTCTCGGCTCGACCGGAGGGGAATTCAGGTAGAGTACCAAAACAACCCCCATCATTAAGAATAGCATCAGATTGACGTAAAAAGATTTTGGGTCATATTTCGCCTGAAAAAATAAACCAATGATCCCTAAGAGAAGTGGAAGCATTAGGTAGTTGTTATGACCTTTGTTTTCCTTGATGTAATCTGGGAATTTATCCGAAAATGCATCTGTAATTCCAATCCAGGGAGCATCTGAAAAATCACTTTCTCTTCCTGAGAAATTCCACATAAAATATCTCCAATACATCTGGCCAAGCTGATGGCTAAACATAAAATATAGGTTGTCACCAAAAGTAGGATCTTGACCTTCTCTCAAACCTAACTTTTGACGATAAATCCTTTTATGATTTTCCTGTGTGGAATAAACTCTGGGTAGTATGGTCGTTTTACTTTTTTCATAGATATTTTCCAAACCATAATCCACAATTTCATACTTGTCTTTTCCTTTCATGTAGACAGGATCGCCCTCTTCTTGGTCTACCAGTTTGGCTGTGAAATACTGACCATGGAGTAAAGGTCTATAGCCGTATTGCTCTCTTTTTAGATAAGAAACATAGCTGATAATATCTTTTGGCGCATTTTCATTAATAATTGGATCTTGATTGGCGCGAATGACAATTAAGGCATAGCTACTATATCCAATTAAAATAAAGACCAATGAAAGTAGTGCTGTATTTAGCGTAGCATTTTCCTTGCTTCTGGAATACTTATATGCAAAATATAATGCTGAGAAGAATGCTATGGAAAAGAAGATGATCCCAGAACCGAATGGTAGACCTAGCGAATTCACAAAGAAGATTTCAATGGAACCGGCAAGGCTTGGAAGTCCCGGTATGATCAAGTTGTTAATGATGATCAAAGCTACTCCACCAATTAACATCGCAGCGAAAGCACCTTTGAGGTTTGGCTTTTCGTACTTTTTGAAATAATAGATCAATGCCAATGCCGGTAAAGTCACCAAGTTCAGCAAGTGAACTCCAATGGAAAGGCCTACTAAATAGGCAATGAAGATCATGAATTTATTCTCTTCTCTAGGGTCTTTTATGACATCCCATTTCAGAAAAGCCCAAATCACGATCGCAGTAAAAAAAGAAGACATGGCATAAACTTCTGCTTCTACAGCAGAGAACCAAAAGCTATCTGT
This sequence comes from uncultured Algoriphagus sp., assembly GCA_965659625.1. Classification (GTDB taxonomy): domain Bacteria; phylum Bacteroidota; class Bacteroidia; order Cytophagales; family Cyclobacteriaceae; genus Algoriphagus. Next base: position 4,244 of record CBFHWO010000036.1, read on the forward strand.
GAATGTGTAAAGCAAGGATCCTACAATCCCAGCCCCCATCAAAGAAATCACCTGGCCTTTACTTTCTTTACCTTCTTCTATTTTATAAAGTCTTCTTCCAAAAAGAGTGATGGACCAGAATAAAAATAAGATGGTAAATGCTGAGAAAAGTGCGCTACCGACATTCATCCAGTAAGCAACTTCCAAAACGTCGCCGAAAGCCATAAAACTAAACATCCTGTAAACCAGCAAAAAGAAAGGAGCTCCAGGAGGGTGAGGAACTTGAAGTTTGTAAGATACTGCGATGAATTCTCCTGGATCCCAGAAGCTTGCGGTCTCTTCGGCTGTCAAAATATAGACTATTGCAGCTACTGCAAAGATTACCCAGCCAGTTAAATTATTGATTTGCTTATACTTGAGCATTAATTCGGAAGATTAGACTGGCGAAAATAAAAAAATAATCGCCAACTGCGGATTTTTTAGCACTTTTTAAAAGTTCTAAGGAAAAGAGAAAAATCTCGCTTTGTGATATAAATTACTGTAGCGAAGCAAAAGTCACCGTACTTTTGTAGTGTTAATAAATGATAGAAACCATGAGCGCGCAACCTAAAACCTTTCAGGAATTGATTGATGGAGACCAGCCAGTATTGGTGGATTTTACAGCTACTTGGTGTGGTCCATGTAAAATGATGCATCCAATCTTAGAAGATACTTCTAAGAAGTTGGGTGATAAAGTTAAAATATTGAAAGTGGACGTAGATAAAAATCCTTTGGCCGCAAGTAAATTTCAAGTGAGGGGAGTGCCGACTTTGATTTTATTCCAAAACGGAAAAATTCTTTGGAGGCAATCAGGAGTAGTTCCAGCCCATCAATTGGTTCAAACGATCGAATCTAATATTAAGAGCTAGTATTAAGTCTAATGTGATAAAAGTCATTTAGTCTGAAGGCTGCCAGTAATACTTTTGAAGAAGTTTTAAAAAGAACAACAGAAAAAATAGTCATATGAAAATCGAACAAATTTATACCGGTTGCCTTGCTCAAGGAGCATACTACATCGAATCAGACGGTGAAGCAGCGGTAATTGATCCATTGAGAGAAGTTCAGCCATATATTGAGAAGGCTGAAAGAAGAAATGCGAAAATCAAATATGTATTTGAGACGCACTTCCACGCTGATTTCGTTTCTGGGCATCAGGATCTTTCTAAAAAAACTGGAGCACCGATAGTTTATGGACCAACAACCATGAAAATGGGATTTGATGCTATCGTAGCTGAAGATGGTCAAGAATTCAAAATAGGTAAGGCAAAAGTAAAAGTTCTTCATACGCCAGGTCACACGATGGAGAGTTCTTGTTATTTGCTTTACAATGAGGAAGGAAAACCAGAGGCGATTTTTACCGGAGATACTTTGTTTATTGGAGATGTCGGAAGGCCAGATTTGGCACAGAAAGTTGTAAAAGACCTTACTCAGGACAAGTTGGCAGGACACTTATATGATTCTTTAAGAAATAAGATAATGCCTTTGCCAGATGAATTGATCGTTTATCCAGCTCATGGTGCAGGTTCTGCTTGTGGAAAAAATATGAGTAAAGAGACTTCAGATACTTTGGGAAATCAAAAGAAGACAAATTATGCGCTTCAGGAGATGACCAAAGAAGAATTTATCAAAGAGGTCATTACTGGATTAACTCCTCCTCCTGCCTATTTTCCTCAAAATGTGATGATGAATATTCAAGGATATGACAGCATAGATGAGGTGTTGGAAAGAGGCGTGAAACCTTTGACTTCAGCTCAATTTGAAGCTGTTGCAAATGAAACTGGTGCCTTGATTTTGGATACCAGAGATCCTCAAGTGTTTGCAAAAGGCTTTGTTCCTAACTCTGTAAATATCGGAATTGATGGAAGCTTTGCGGTTTGGGTTGGAGCGATGATTCCTGATTTGAAACAAGAAATTTTAGTGGTGGCTGAAAAAGGTAGAGAAGAAGAAGTGATCACCAGATTGGCAAGAGTAGGATATGACTATGCACTTGGATATTTGGAAGGCGGGATAGATTCCTGGAAAAAATCAGGTCACGAAGTGGATCATATTGAATCGATCTCAGCTGTTGAACTGGCAGCTAGAAAAGCAAAGAATCCTGATATCCATATTCTTGATGTACGGAAAAATAGCGAATACATGTCAGAGCATGTTTTGGATGCCGAAAATGCTCCTCTTGACTACATTAACGAAAGTATGCTAAAAATAAATAAGGATAAGACCTATTACGTGCATTGTGCTGGAGGTTATAGATCTATGGTTTTTAATTCTATCCTGAGGGCAAGAGGTTACGATAACCTGATTGATGTTGATGGTGGTTTTAAAGCCATCAAAGATTCTGAGAAGTTTGAGGTTACAGAATATGTTTGTCCAACGACCTTACTCTAGTCGAGTGAGAAAAGTTGCTTAATTCCAAAATGGCAAGCCGAAAGGTTTGCCATTTTAAATTTAAAGTAACCCCATGTGACTAAAGTCACACCGGCAATGAAACTTGTACTTACCACTATTTCCCTTCTCTTTCTCTTGTTCAGCTGGTCAGATCAGACTTTCGCTCAACATAGCGCCAAGGAGTCAAATGAGAATGATCCGGACAAAACGTTGTTTGGAAACGTATTGAAAAAAGGTAGATTAGAATTTCACCTAAGATCCTATTTTATGGCCACGCAGAACCAGGGGAGTCTTTTAGACTACACTACCTGGGGCACCGGAGCTGGGATTGGATATTTCTCTCCACGATGGAAAGGTTTTGGTATAGGATTTAGTGGTTTTTTTGTCTTTCGACATTTTGAAAAAAATGTTACGGCAATAGATCCATTAACCCAAAGTCCAAACCGATATGAAATCTTACTCTATGATCTACAAAACCCTGATAATCATAAGGATTTAGATAGACTGGAGGAGCTTTTCCTAAGCTACGAAAAAGAGTCAATTAGCATTTGGGTTGGAAGACACCATTTCAACAGTCCATTACTGAATGCATCTGATAATAGAATGCGCCCTAATTTATTCAGTGGGGTTTCAATTGAAGCTAAACCTGGTAGGTTAGGAATTAAGGCATCCTGGTTTTCACATGTTATTTCACGAGGATCTTTGGAATGGTTATCTATAAGTGAGTCTTTCGGTCTATACAATACAGGTAGAAATCCAATGGACTTAGAGGAGTCTTATAAGCATCATGTCGATTCAAAAGGAATCGGTTCATTAGGTTTGGACTATTCGATGGGTCAAGCTAAAATCGAATCTTGGAGTTATCTAGCCGAAGGGGTTTTCGGGCTATCAATGCTTCAAGCGACTGGTCAATTGAATATGAAAGCAGGTCCACAATTTCTGTGGGGAATGCAAGGATTCTATGAGTCAGCTGTAGGAAATGGAGGGAATGACGATCCGGAGAAAGCTTATATTCTTCCCAGTGAGCAAACCCACGGATTTGGTCTGAGAGGAGGATTGAAATGGCCAAATAGTAAATTGACATTGAACTATCTGAAAATTTCAGACAATGGAAGGTTTCTTTTTCCCAGAGAATGGGGTAGGGAACAATTCTTTGTAAGTCTTCCACGGGAACGCTTTGAAGGTCTTGGAGGAGTTGATGTCAAAATGATCCAATATGATCAAAATTTAGTAGAGGACAAGTTGAAAATAGGGATGGGGTTTTCTTATGTGAATAACCCAGATCAGAATGACTTACGCTTGAATAAATACGGACTACCAGATTATTACCAAGTGTCTGGACTTGTGGATTATCGGCTTGGAGGTTACTTTCGAGGATTAGATTTTCAACTTCAAGTAGTTGGGAAAAAGGAAGGTCCAAAACAGGAGCTTTCTGCTGAAAATATTATTAATAAAGTGAATATGATGAACTATAGCTTACTAGTAGATTATAGATTTTAACAATTGAAAATAAAGAGAAAATGGAGCAATTTATAGACTGGGTTAAACAACCTTGGCCTTGGTATGTAGCCGGACCGCTAATAGGACTCACGGTTCCAACCCTACTTCTAATTGGCAATAAAACATTTGGAATATCTTCTTCCTTAAGACACGCATGTGCTATTTGTGTACCATCGGGAATCCCATTCTTTACCTATAATTGGAAAAAAGAAATGTGGAATTTAATGTTTGTTTTAGGAATATTGATAGGTGGATTTATAGCCACTCAATTTCTTGCAAACCCTGAGGATTTCATTATTGCCGATCAAACTAAGGCCGAACTTACCGCTTTAGGTATTACAGATTTCTCAGGTTTGATGCCTGCGGATATCTTTTCGTTGAGCGAGTTATTTACCGCAAAAGGATTGCTGTTTTTTGTTGTTGGGGGATTTCTAGTGGGCTTTGGTACAAGGTACGCCGGTGGATGTACTTCAGGGCATGCCATAATGGGAATTAGTTCCTTACAATGGCCATCACTTGTCGCCACAATATTCTTTATGCTGGGGGGATTTGTAATGACACACTTGCTTTTGGGACCTTTAATGAAATTGGTGGGATTATAAATAATTGATGAAATGAGTGTATTAGAAAAAAATATTCAAGCGGAAGTTTGTGATGCCCCAAATTCGCAAATAGATACAGAAAGAGGCTTAGCGTTATTGAAATACATTATTGTCGGAATTTTGTTCGGGATTGTATTTGTGAAAGCTGAAATTATCTCTTGGTTTAGAATTCAGGAAATGTTCCGTCTTCAGTCATTCCACATGTATGGAGTGATAGGCTCTGCAATTATCACAGGGATTATTTCCATTCAGATCATAAAGCGGTTTAGGGTCAAAACTATTGCTGGGGAAACGGTAAATATTCCAAAAAAAGAATTTAGAAAAGGTCAAATTATAGGAGGATTTATATTTGGTCTGGGTTGGGCGGTCACAGGGGCATGTCCCGGTCCATTGTTTGCTCAGATCGGAAGCGGCTTTTTGGTCGTGTTCGTTACTCTACTTTTTGCGATTGCAGGAACATGGGTATATGGAAAATTCTCCGACAAACTTCCTAATTAAATTAGAGTTGGTTGTAAGTAACAGGGTTAGCCACTTTCTGAAAAGGAAGTGGCTTTTTTAGTCAAAAACTTTACGAATAATAAACCGGATCAAAAAAATGATAGTGAGGATAATAGTTCCTACAATGATAAATTCCATGGGCGATTTTTTATGGATAACTGAACTCATCCAAAATAGTTTAAGAGTGCTGGAGGCAGAAAGTAGGGCATTTTAGTGTAAACTTCCTAAATTTCGGAACCTATATACCTAAACCTATTTATGATTTCATTTTCTAAACGCAGAGTTGCCTTAGGAGCTTTTTTCTTTTTCGTAGGACTTTGCTTTTCTTCCTGGGCTGCAAGAATACCTGATATTCAAGCCAAGTTTGATCTTTCTGAAGGGCAATTGGGAACGCTCTTATTATTTCTCCCATTGGGTTCTGTGATCGGTTTACCAATAGCAGGATGGGCAGTACATCAGTTTGGAAGTAGAATTGTGATTATGGTAGGAGCAATATCTTATGCGTTGACTTTGCCATTAATAGGTTTGGCGCCATCCACTTGGCTTCTTGTACCTGTTTTAATTCTATATGGAATGTTGGGAAATATGATGAATATTTCTTTGAATACCCAGGCTTTAAATCTGGAGGATCAGATGGGTAAAAGCATTTTAGCTTCGTTTCATGGGCTTTGGAGTATGGCAGGGTTTACCGGAGCGGGAATAGGAGCATTCATGATTTTTATGGATTTATCTCCGACTACTCACTATGCTGTAGTAACGGTCATTTCGTTCATCCTCATTTTTTCAGCACAACGGTTCATTGTAAAGGAAAAAGCTGCAGCGTCAGATGGAGGTTTGGTATTGAAAAAACCAGATGCTTTACTTCTAAGGATCAGCATGATTGCTTTTCTGGGTATGATGTGTGAGGGATGCATGTTTGATTGGAGTGGTGTTTATTTCAAGAAAGTGGTTCAGGCAGATCCATCCTTGATTGCCTTAGGCTATGTAGCTTTTATGGGGTCTATGGCTTCAGGTAGATTTATTACCGATAAAATTGCCGCTAGATTTACGAAAGTAGCCGTAATCCAAGTCAGCGGAGTATTGATTTTTTTAGGTTTAGTTTTATCCGTTGTTTTTCCAACAGTTCTCATTTCTACAGTAGGTTTTTTATTAGTCGGGTTTGGAGTTGCATCCATTATTCCTCTTTCTTATAGTATAGCGGGCAGATCAAAATTGTATGTGCCAAGTGTAGCATTAGCAATAGTTTCAACTATTTCGTTCTTTGGGTTTCTATTAGGGCCTCCTTTGATAGGTTTTATTGCAGATTTATTTAATCTTAAAACTTCTTTTGCGATGATTGCGATTTGCGCTTTGGGTATAACGTTACTCTCAAGCTTTCGCAAGGCTGTATTCTTAATCCCTAAAAAAAAATAACATCTCTAAAATGAAGAGTAATTCTGCGAGTTTCCAATATGGAAAGGACTTCGAAATCGGATCTTTTCAAGTTCACCCGGAAGGAAAAGTAAGACTTAGTTGTGTTGGTGATTTATTTCAGGAAACTTCTTGGGCACATGCAGACTCTGCCGATTTTGGAAGAAATTTAATTGAGAAAAAAAGAATGTGGGTGTTGTCGAGAATGGATTTTCATTGTTTTAATCCACCTTCTTGGGGACAACGTGTGAAAGTCTATACTGCTGGTAGAGGGGTAGAAACGTTATTTGCTTTTAGAGAATTTTTGATGACGGATGAAAATGATCAAGTTTTAGTGCAATGCATGACATCTTATCTCTTGTTAAGTACTGAATCGAAGCGACCTGTAAGACCTGAGGAGGTATTACCAAGACACCTGTTTAATCCCTTGGAAAAGCCTGAATGGCAAGCAGCAAAAGTGAAAGTAGAAGGGGTGCTTTTTGCGACAGAACAATTGAAAGTACGTTATTCTGACTTAGACCTAAATTATCACGTGAATAACACTAGTTATATCGAATGGGTAGAAAATATTCTTAAAGAGCGCAGAATTAACAAAGAAAAGTTTTTAATCAATTTTCAAGCAGAATGTCGATTAGGGGACTTAGTTGTAATTAATCTATTCCAGATTGAAGATCGTATTGTTTTTCAAGGTTCGGTTGGAGATAAACTCGTCTTTGTAGCTGAAGCTTATTAATAGGATGGCAAACATCCTAGAAACGATGAAAAAAATAGTACAAATTATCATAGTAATGTTCGCATGTATAAGTAGCATTTATTCCCAAGAATATGAAAGGTATAAGAAGGTTGCAGATACAACGATTACGTCTAATTATCTCGGATATGATAAAAATATAACTATTACGGTTCCATTTGAATGGCAAGAAGATCTTGATCGTGATTTCCCCTTGATCATCGTATTTGATCGACAAAACCGTAGAAGTCATAATTATATTTTGAGTACAATCGACTACCTGACCAGTAACGAACAAATGCCTTCATCAATAATCGTAAGTGTTGGGTCAGAGAAAAATCGGTTTGTAGAAACGTCGCATAAAGCATCCGGTGAAGAAGGTCTTGCCTTAGAAAACGAGAAATTCATTTTTGATGAATTAATTCCCCTTATAGAAAAAAAATACAATGCATCTTCATTTAGATTGTTGGTTGGTCATTCGAGATATGGTTATTTCACAACTTCCTTGTTTCATTCCAGAATTAATGAGTTGAATGCTGTTGTCTCCTTAAGCCCCTTTTTTAAGCAGGATAATGTAGACCTGACAGATTCTATAGCCGAATTAGCGAATCAAACATTTAATTCAAAAAAGTATTACCGCTATGGAATTGGAGATGACTATCCAGATGACTTCCATAAAATGGATTCTACGATCAAGAAACTTGAAAATAGAAATATTAATACCAAAGGATTTTTATTTAAAGAAGCTGCACATAATGTAACTCCAGGTCTGGCAATTAGCATTTCGTTATATGAAATTTTTGAAGATTGGTCAGAAATTCAATCAAAATACTTCAGTAATGACCAATTAAATTTAGAAATCATTAATTCTTTAGAAGAAGAGATTATTGAGAATTATGGTAGCCGCTTAGAACTTTCTATAGGTGTCCTGAATGGAAAGGGATGGTTTTTTTATAATGATGAAAAATATGATAAAGCAATTGAAGCCTGGGAGATTTTGATAAAATCCTATCCCAACTTCTCTGATGCCTATTTATATATCATTCAAGCTCAACTCAAACTTAATCAAGATATTTCTGAGACTACTGAACGTTTTACAAGCTCACTTTCAAAGTCTAAAATTTATTCTGAAGACCAAAAGAAAAATCTATTTCTAGAATTGAAGAATATGGAAAAATGAGTACTTGTTAACCTTTCATTTAGCCTAGGGTGGATTAAGTAGTTTTAGAACATTTAGAGTCTTTGTATTATTTTTTTGGTTTGACATGAAAACACTTCGGAAAACACCACAAAATTTTATGTTTAACATTGAAAAACAATTGAGATGTGATTCTTGTCACAGCTTTATAGGTTAATACTTCCGCATTTTTGTAGCTTAATACTTCAATATGAAAAAGATCGGTAAGCCATTTCTGCAATTGATGACTCTGGTGTTAAGTCTATTAATGCTGGCGAGTCTTTTGGTTGGGATTATAGGATTTGTGATTTATTTATCCTTTTCGGGAGTAAACTTTCCTTCTTCCAAAGAAGAAACTGCTGTAGCTCAAGTGCTTGAAATGCCTGTTTCAAAAGCTTTAATGGATCCTAGCAAAATGTGGCAAGCTCCTGATTGGAACAAAGTGGAGGAGGAAAAAAATGCAGAGCTGATTAAATATGGAAAAGATTTAATTGCAAATACCTCAGAGTATTTAGGCCCTAATGGGAAAGTAAGAAAGATGTCCAATGGGTTAAATTGCCAAAATTGTCACTTGCAGGCTGGTACTGTTCCATTAGGAAATAATTACTCTGCTGCTGCTAGTACCTATCCAAAAGTAAGAGGAAGGTCTGGGACAGAAGAGGATATTCAGCTCCGAATTAATGGATGTTTTCAAAGAAGTCTTAATGGGGGAACTTTGCCAAATGATAGCAAAGAAATGATAGCGATGGTGGCCTATATGAATTGGTTAGGCCAAGGAGTTCCCAAGGGAGAAAAGCCGATTGGAGCTGGGATTTATGAAATTCCCATTTTAGATAGAGCAGCAGATCCGATCAAAGGGAAATTGGTCTATGAAAAAGATTGCATTGCTTGTCATATGGCGAATGGAGAGGGGGTGGCAAAGTCTGATGGTTCTGGGTATACCTATCCACCATTATGGGGAGAGCACAGCTACAATCAAAAAGCGGGACTTTTTAGAATTTCAAGATTTGCAGGCTATGTTCGTGCAAATATGCCTTTTGGTGCGACTTATGAAAACCCGATCCTTACTGATGAGGAGGCTTGGGATGTCGCCGCCTATGTCAATAGTCTCGAACGACCTACCCGTGAGTTTCCCGATGATTGGCCGGATATTTCCAAAAAACCAATGGACCATCCATTTGGGCCCTATGCCGATGAGTTCTCAGAAGAACAGCATAAGTTTGGTCCTTTCCAACCGATAAAAGAGGCAATCACAAAATTGAAATGAGAAAGATACTACTAGGATTTTTCCTGGTACTTTCTTTCCGAGCCTATTCTCAAGTCACTGAGAAAAAGCTAGAAATAGTACCAGATGTCCATTTCCGAATGTTTTGGATGAGTACCAGCTATCCATCCGATTTTAAAAATGACTTTGCCTTGGGCTCAAGTTTGAATCTCGGTACAAAAATCACTTTCGCAGAGAGACTTCAGTTTCATATTGGATATAGAATTTATGGGAATTTATGGAGTTCCGAATTAACCGCGCCAGATCCTCTTTCAGGGCTGAATAATCGGTATGAAGTAGGTCTTTTTGACCTTTTAAATCAAGATGATAAATTTTTCGGGAAGCTTGAAACCTTTTCTTTGGGCTATTCACTTTCTAATTGGGGCTTAAAATTTGGTCGTATGGGAATTAACTCAGATTGGATCAATGCACAAGATGGAAGATTGGCACCAACGGCTGTTGAAGGAGTTCATACTTGGTTTTCTCCAAGTTCAACATGGGATTTGGGGCTTTGGGCCATTAATCGGATCGGCGTAAGAGGTACTTCTGAATGGCTTGGCATTGGAGAATCTATTGGAGTATTTCCCGAGGGGAGAGATGTTGATGGAAATGGATCTCAGTATGCCGGCAATACAGATAGTGATTGGATTGGAATCATAGAAGTTTCGCATAAAACTAAAAAGTTTGGTACGATTAGTATTTCAGAGACTTTTGTTCAAAATATCTCCAACACATTGTGGGGGCAAATAGAAAAAACCGGATCTGCAAATGTGGAAAAAGGGACATGGTTTACAGGATTGCAAATTGGTTTTCAACATGGAATAGGGGAAGGTGGGAATGTTGATCCTGCTTTTCAATACAAAAATCCTAAAGATGTAAATTGGGTAGTTTCAGGAAAGCTAGGGTATTCAATTAATAATTTGATAACAAATTTGAGTTATACTCACTTAGATGGAAATGGCCGTTGGTTGAGTCCAAGAGAATGGGGAAAGGACGCTTGGTATACGTTTATTCCGCGAGAAAGGAATGAAGGTTTAGAGAGCATGGATGCCCTAGTGACTTATGTTGAATACAAAATTGGGGAAACTGGTTTCAGGCCTTATATCCATTTTGGATTTCATTGGCTAGCAGATTTAGAAGATCCACAAGCCAATAAATATGGGTTTGCTTCCTACCGCCAGATTAATTTAGGGTTAAAGTATACGCCCAAAGAGTTGAAATCAATGGACTTTCATCTGATAGTAATGAATAAAGAAGCATTGGGAGACAAATCTTTAACTCCAAAACAGCGGTATAATAAATTTGAAATGATCCATGTCAATGGGATATTGAATTGGCGGCCTTTTAAGTAAATAGAATTTGTTTAAAATTATAAGGAGCTGTTGTAGCCAGTCAGCATCCGTTTTGGTACAAATTAGGAATTTCAAAATAATAGATAGACCTTTGTGCCAGTCAGGAATTCACTTAACAATATTTGTCCTGAACCTTGAAGTAAAGTTTGCGTTGATTATCAACCTGCTTAAGTAGCAAATTCAAGAGTTTACCCTTACGATCACCTAGGTTTTAATTCTCTCCCTTTTCTACTTTTTTAATTCAATAATAGCTTACGGCTCTTTTTCGAATTAAAACCTGCAGTAAAATCCTCCCCAACAGTACCAGAAATTCATAATATTTTAACCAAAATAAGACTATATTAAAACTATAAGATTCTCAGAGTCTAATCTATCAGATTTCTCTGTCACCCTCAAATCTAGGGTTTATGGACACTTTAAGTCCAATAACAAATCCAAGTACGCCAATAAGGAAATGGTCATCAAGACTATACTACTTATCTCCCTTTTCATTGTCCCACAACTATTTATCATCTCTGGTCTAGTGACCGAAACATGGCAGTTATTCGGATGTTATATCCTTTCTGCATTTGGGATGTCAGGAATTGGGATGGGAGTAATGCATGATGCATGTCATGGTTCTTATTCAAAAAACCCATTAATTAATAAGTATATTAGCTACACTCTGAATATGGTGGGAGCAAGTTCTGAGGTTTGGAGAATACAACACAATGTACTTCATCATAGCTATACGAATATTCATGAACATGATGATGATATCAATGCTCCTTTCTTTTTGAGGTTTTCTCCAGAAGCGGAGCAAAACAAACTACATAAATACCAACATCTATATGCGTGGTTCTTTTACTCATTATCCACTTTATCATGGGTAACGGCAAAGGATTTTATCAGGCTGAAAAGATATCATGACAAAGGTTTGGTAAAAGGAGAGAATGGTTATCAGAAAACTTTATGGACCATCATTGCATGGAAAATAGGATACTTTGCATTTATACTAGGTTTACCTTTGATTTTTGCTCCATTTTCAATAGGAACAATTTTATTGGCTTATCTGGCCATGCATTTCGTGACAGGATTTATTATTACTATGGTGTTTCAAATTGCTCATATTGTAGAGGATGTTAATTTTCCAGTTGCGGATGAGCATGGAAATGTTGAAGGAGAAAGAATTCTTCATCAATTAGCTACTACATGCAATTTTTCTCCAAATTCCAGAATTATTACTTGGTTTGCAGGTGGATTAAACTACCAGGTGGAGCATCATTTGTTCCCAGACATTTGTCACGTTCATTATAAAACTATTGCTCCGATTGTAAAAGCAACGGCGGAGGAATTTAATGTGCCTTATTATTCCAAGCCTAATTTTTTAATGGCTGTTTTAGATCATTTTAAAATGCTCTATATACTCGGGAATACTCCGAAGTTGGCCCCACAAAAAGCTTGAAATAATGAATAATACTAGAAATAGAAATACCAAACCAAATCCTATAACAAGGCCTAATAGGGGTCCAAGACAGGTACAGAAAAAGAAGGAATCTACTTTAGATCCTAACTTACTAGTCAAAAAAGCGAGACCAACAGGTCAGCAAGGATTTCAATCAAAAACTTCATTTACCAGTCTAAATTTGGCAAAAGGAGTTTTGAAAAATCTGGAAGCGAAGGGGTATGAAAACATGACCAATATTCAGGAGCAATCCGTTGCTGCTTTATTGGATGGTAGAGACCTTTTGGGGATTTCAAATACAGGTTCCGGTAAAACAGGAGCGTTTTTGATTCCGATTATTGAACATGCTTTGCAGGATACAAGACAGTTTACTGCTTTGATAGTTACGCCTACTCGCGAACTCGCCTTACAGATTGAAGAAGAGTTTAAAAGCTTGAGTAAAGGGATGAATCTTCATTCAGCTACTTTTATTGGTGGTACCAATATCAATACAGACATAAAGGTACTTTCCAAGAAACTGCATGTAATAGTAGGAACTCCTGGTCGATTACTCGACTTGGCCAACAGAAGACTTCTGAAATTGAACCAAGTAAAAACCTTGGTTTTAGATGAGTTTGACAGAATGCTCGACATGGGTTTTGTAAATGATGTGAAGAAATTGGTAGGAGCAATGACTCAGAGAAATCAGACAATGTTGTTTTCTGCAACTTTAGAGGTTTCCCAAAAAGCATTAATCAATAGTTTGTTGAATAATCCTGTTGAAGTAAAGATCAATTCAGGAATTACTACAAATGAAAATATTGAACAAGGAATCATTCGTGTTCCTGAAGGAAAAGATAAGTTTATCATGCTTGCCGATCTATTCCAAGATCGTTCAATGGATAAAGTGATTATTTTCACCGAAACCAAAAGGCTCGCAGATAAGCTAAGTAAAAAACTGAATGAATCTGGAGTTAAGTCTGGATTAATTCACGGAAACAAGTCTCAGAATTTTAGAAATAAAACAATTGAGCAATTCAAATCTGGTCAAACCAGAGTATTGGTAGCAACTGATGTAGCTGCCAGAGGTATAGACGTGGCTGATGTATCCCATGTGATCAACTATCAGCTGCCCATGACTATGGATAGCTATATACACAGAATCGGAAGAACTGGTAGAGCAGGTAAAACTGGACATGCCATTACATTTGTCAATTAAAATAACTGTATGTCAAAAAATCAAAATAGCTTCATTAAGAAGCAAAAAGCAGAATTAAAGAAAAGAAAACAGAAAGAAAAATTTGAAAAAAAGTTAGAAAGAAAAGCACAGCCAAAAAGCGGTGACTTGGATGATATGATCGTCTATTTAGATCGCTTCGGTAATTTCACCGATACTCCTCCAGAAGAGGAACCAGTAAAGATTACAAAAAATCAAAATCAAAATAATAAAAACACAAGAACATCAAATTTAAAATCAAGAAATCATGAATGAAGGAACAGTAAAATTCTTTAACACTACAAAAGGCTTTGGATTCATTACACCATCTGACTCAGACGAGGATGTATTCGTACACCAGTCAGGTTTGGTACACGATATCCGTGAAAACGATAAAGTATCCTATGATCTAGTTCAAGGTAAAAAAGGCGTTAATGCAGTTAACGTAAAAGTAGTTAAGTAAGCAAATCCATCACGATCCATTCGGATCCGTATGTTTTTTGATACAAAAACACCTGCTTTCTTTTGAGGGCAGGTGTTTGATTTTTAAGTCTATATGTTTTTTTGTTCAGAGAATTTTATCTCGTTCTCAAGCAATTTATTATCCTCTAGCTGGTCTAAATTTTCTAAGGTAGTTTGAGCTATCTGCGTAAGAGCTTCATTGGTTAAGTATGCTTGATGTCCGGTGATCAATACGTTTGGAAAAGTCATCAACCTTGTGATTTGCTCATCTAAGAGAATTTCCTCTGATAAATTTTTGAAAAAGAGATCTTCTTCTTGTTCATATACATCGATACCAAGGAAGCCTACTTTTCTGTTTTTAAGAGCTTTGATTACAGATTTGGTTTCAATTAATGCTCCTCGACTTGTATTGATAAGCATAACCCCACTTGGCATTTGTTTGAGGGTGGTAGAATTGATCATATGTTTTGTCCCAGGAGTGAGGGGACAATGCAGGGAAATTATCTGACTTTGTGAGAGTAATTCATCAAGTGTCACATACTCTATTCCAGAAGATTTTAACTCTTTATTTTCAATCAGATCATAGGCTAAAACCTTACATCCAAAACCTTGTGCAATTCTGCAAAAAACGTTACCTATGGCACCGGTTCCTATCACTCCGATGGTTTTACCAGAAAGATTAAAACCGGTTAAACCTTCCAGGGAAAAATTGTTGTCACGGACCCGGTTATAAGCCTTATGAGTCTTTCTACTTAATGTTAAAATCAATGCAAACGCATGTTCTGCAACTGCCTCAGGGCTATAAGCAGGAACGCGGCAAATTTTAAAACTTAACTCTTCCGCTATTTTTAAATCAACCTGATTGTAGCCTGCACATCTGAGTACTATGTTTTTTACACCTATTTCTGCTAGTTTTTTTAGTACAATTTCATCTAAATGATCATTTACAAAAGTGCAAATAGCATCAAATCCTTCTGCAAGCGAAACAGTATGCCTATCTAGTTTGGCTTCCAGATAAGTGAACTTATGTCCATGTTCCGGTAAAATCCGATCAAAACTCTCTTGATCATATGATTTGGTACTAAAACATGCTACTTTCATTTTAGTTAGTTTGTCGTTAGTTGGTAGATAGAGAATTTAGTAAACTCTTCTTCTACTTCTCTGTTTTCAGGTTCTTGAACTAATATTCGATTGCCTGGAAGAGAGGTGATCAAGAATCCATTAATTCCCGGAAATTCCACCTTTATTTGATTTCCATCTTTAAAAATAAGAATTCTTTGTTCAGATGCATCTAGACTTGCAGAATAAGGTTCATCTTCAGTGTTTCTATTTTCAAATTCTGCTTCTGTAATCCCTGTAAAATACTGCAAAATGTAAATTCCATTTCCCAGATTAAGCAGTTTTTGGTTTCTTGCTGACAGTCTTTTTAAAGGAAGTGTGATTTCATCCGAGAAAGCTGTCCCAATAGGAACTGGATTGTAAGTAAGGAACTCTGAATACGAGATAGGAATTCTCTTTTTAAGAGATAGATTGCTGAGATCATAAACCAATATTTCCGGATCTAAATTTTGAACAAGGACTAATTCATTTTTTTCCGAATCAATGAAGAATGATTTTCCCATTAATTCCATATAAATGTTTTGGGTAGAATTATAGATGGAATTACTTTCATAAGGAACAACAGATTTTACCCCTCCGGTCAATAGGTTAAGTTGATAAAAATTTTGAAGGGTGTCTTTTCCTTCTTGATTATGGATTAAGTGACTTGCCGTTAAGTAATTACTAGGTCCAACAAGCAACATCGTCGTGTCATTTTTTTGAAAATAGGGAGGAGCTCCCAGAGGAGTATTGGCACGGATGGGTAGGGGGGACATAATCCGATGAGAATGAACAATTTCATAGTCTTGATTATAAGAAATCACCTGAAATGGTAATTCTACAATTCTTTGCTTGTCAGGCCCAAAACCTAAACCAATAGGATTCCAGGTTCCATAATTTTCAGGCCCGTCCCCCTTTTTATGTACTCTTTTGAGAATTTCGCCTGATTCAGAAATCTCTAAAATGTCGTCCTCTGTCAAGGAATAACCTAAGTAAATGTTTTCAGAAGGGCTAAAATCACGAATGTTCACTCTTGTGAAATTGTCCACCTGAAAGGAATCAACTTTCATCAATGAATAGTTTGGGCTTTCTGCATTGCTTGAGTTTTCTCCATTTTTCTTAGAGCAACTGGATGAAAAAGCAATAGTGGCGATGAAAAGTACAGAGAATAATTTTTGATAAGTTTTCATTTATTTTAATTTCGGAGATCTACGAAAATTTCGTTAAATTTAAATTAAGATATTTCCAATCCCTATTTTTATACAGTTTTTATTGATTGGAAATTTCAATTCCTAAAAGACTTGGCATAATTTGTCGAATCTGCCTAGATTAGTTCCATAAACCAATCAACTTATGAAAATGTACAAAGGGATTCTAGTGGTAGGCTTGCTTACCTTTTTTTCTGCCTGTAATCAGGAAAAAGAAGAGAAAATTGTTAATGAAGAAATCAAAGAAATAGAAATGGAAAAACCGATGGAACCTGATTCCGTATTACGACACGTGGTAATGTTTGGATTTACTGACGAAACTTCACCCGAGAAAATCCAAGAAATTGTGGATGCCTTCAATGCATTACCTAGTAAAATAGAACAGATAAGAGGCTTTGAGTGGGGAATAAATAATAGTCCTGAGGGATTAAATGATGGCTTGACTCACGCATTCACATTGACTTTTCATTCTGAAGAAGACCGAGCCATTTATCTGCCACACCCTGATCATAAAGCCTTCGGTGAGACCCTTGGCAATAGTCTTTCAAAAGTTGTCGTTGTAGATTATTGGACACATTAATTATTGATCATAAGGCAAAGCGGATCCGTCCGTTTTGCCTGCTTCCTCTACGGTAAGTACTTCCGTAACCACAAAATTACTTGTTCCTCGCCAAGGAAGCATCCCGTTATATTCTTTATATCTAAGTTCTACAAACTTACCTGATGCACGTTCCAGCTGATCGGCAACATCGTCACTTTCTACACTAAATCTAAATTCATTGCTTTGCAATCCTCCGGCAGTTGGGCTTTGAAAACCTTCTTGAACAACTCTTCCTTCGTAGGTTTTAAAAATTACTCCCTTCTTTACAAAATAATTTAAACTTCCTGCTTTTACTCCTTCACCAAATACGAAGTAGAATTTCCACCAAAAAAAGATAAGGAAAATAACAAGGGCACTTATACCTAGTATCCAAGCGAATTTTTTCATAACGTAGTTTTAAAGGTTTTACTAAATATAGAAAGTCATCTAAATATATTTGAATGGATTGTTTAAAAATCTCAAATCTAAAAGCCTCTAAGATGAGTAAGTGTCAATTTTTATTTCCATTCACATATTCTTTTCTCACTTTGATTTTAAATAATTAGATGCCTTAAAATCGAATGGAAGAGTCAATTCATGTTTGAATTGGATAAAAAAAAAGCCCGAAAATTTTTCGGACTTTGATATAAAAATTAGGCGATTAATCAACAAGCCATAAATAATCTCCATATCCAGCAGCTTCCATTTCAGATTTTGGAATGAATTTCATAGCTGCAGAATTCATACAATAGCGAAGGTTTGTAGGGTTTGGTCCATCATAAAAAACATGACCAACATGGCTGTCTCCAAACTTGCTCCTTACTTCTACTCTTACCATTCCCGCAGATCTATCTACTGGTTTGTCAAGTGCTCTTGCATCTATTGGTTTAGTGAAACTTGGCCATCCTGAACCTGACTCATATTTGTCTTTTGAACTGAATAAAGGAGCTCCAGAAACGATATCTACATAAATTCCCTCTTCTTTATTCCCATTGTACTCATTTTGGAATGCCATTTCCGTAGCATCTTCCATGGTTACTTCATACTGAAGGTCTGTCAATTCACTTTTCAATTCTGATTTTGGAGGAGCAGAATATTTTTTTTCACTCAGCTCAGGCCAATGAGCTTTGATAAATGCATCTCTTCCACTTCCACTTCTGTAGGAATAATAATCAGTAGGGTTCTTTTTATAATAGTCCTGATGATAGTCCTCTGCTGGATAAAAGTTTGTGTATTTTAAGATTGGTGTAGCAATAGGCTTTTCAAATTTTCCCGAAGCTCCAAGTAGTTGCTTCGACTCTTCTGCCACTTTCTTTTGCTCAGCATCATGGTAGAAAATTGCGGATTCATATTGGGAACCTCTGTCATAAAATGATCCCCCTACATCCGTAGGATCAAAAGTTTGCCAAAATATATCCACCAACTCAGAATAACTGATAATCTCCGGATCAAATGAAATTTGAACAGATTCACGATGTGAAGTTTCTCCGCTACTTACTTCACCATAGGTTGGATTTTTCTCTTTCCCACCTGCATATCCAGAGGTAACTGCTATGATTCCGTCAATTCCTTCGAAAGGGGCTTCCACACACCAAAAACAACCTCCTGCAAATGTTGCTAACTCTGTGTCTCCTTTGTAAGAAGCGATTTTTTCGGTGTCAGAAATATTACTTTCCTTAGTATCAACTGGTGCGTTCCCGCAGGCTGCCAATACTAGTGCGATCCCTGCAGTTAGAAATTGTAAAGACATTTTATTTAAATAGTTCATGTGTTATTCAGGAATTTTTTAGGATAGGATGATTCTTTTCTCAATACCTATTGAGGTAAAACCACAATTCAAGTCATTCTGTTTTGACTTCTAAAGATTAAGATGGAATTTCTTCCCATAGTTCCAATTACGTAATAAAAGAGTTCTTGGATATTACATTTTAAAGAAAACTTAAATCCAGTTTAAACAATACTTACTTTATAATTAAGTAAATCCACAGTCTATAATTTTATGAAAATCAACTCCTTTATCTCTGTTTTTTGAAAAGAACTCGATTTATCTGGGATTAAATCTTTGGATCTAGAAGTTAAAGAAGGAAATACTTCCTGAAGATTAATGCTAGGATAGGTTGAATAAATAATCTTTTGCTCAAGTATTCCGACTTGTCGGGAAATAAAAAATAAGCTAAAAATATAGATTGATTAAAGCTCCTTTTCAAAAAGTGGATACAACTACTCATTGCTTTTTTAGCTTGAAAATTGAATCTATAAGACTTTTTTGATCGGTTTTTAACAGGAGTTTCAACTAATCTAAAAAACAAGAATGCCCCCAAACTAAGTGTCTAACTTTTTGAGGGCAGATCAGTAAGCTTTCTATTTTTGTCAGTCTATCTTTAAAAATTCCTTGAAATATGTGACTAGATAGCTATACTCATCATCTCCTATTTTTCCATTTTGAATAACTTTCTTTACTACTTTGGTTATTTCATCAAAAGGATATGTATCACTAAGCTGAGAATTTTCATCTAGCCATTTTTGAAGAAGGTTTAGTTCAATAGTACTAATATCTCCATCAGCCATGATTCCATAACAAAGACCTTGTAAGTAATGAAGTTCTGCTTTGGTTTTATCTTTTTCCTCAAATTTGGAATTATATCGATCCAAAATTTCTTTGATTTCATAAATTTCTTCAGAACCTAAAACGCCACTTTTGATTTTATCAATAATTTCGTTTCGTAAGGATTTAAAAGGTTCTTGCTTACTTAACTCATGGTGGGTCTGACACCAGGATTTGAGTGCATCGTATTCGCTTTTAGTGATTCGGCCATCCATGGCTATCCCATTGATAAGACCATTTAGATTGTGGAAGGCTACTTGGGCTTTTATGCTGATTTTTTCTTCCATAACTTGTTTTTGTTTGAATTTACAAAGTCTGGGAAACAAATTAATACCCCTAACTGGGTATTTTTTATTTAGAATAAGACGATTTTTAGAAATGAATCTTTGTCCTATCTGTAAAATGCAATAACAGAAAGCTTTTTATCCAACATAAAAAATGGAGAGTTTATTTTTAAATGGATTGATTATCTAATTTATTATCTAAAATTCAAGGTAAAAACGGTTTTTTCTCCTGGAATAGAGGTCACCTGTAAGCTGCCACGATGTAGGTTCATGATTTGTCTGGAAATAGCCAATCCAATCCCAGACCCTGTCTTTTTTGTTGTATAAAAAGGCACAAATATTCTTTCCAATGCTTCAGAAATAATCCCTGGTCCATGATCCTCAACCCGAATCAATGTCCCCGCATCTCCTTGACTTACAGCAGAAATCCAAATAGTCCGATCTGCTTGTTGCTGTAGAGATTCACTGGCGTTTTTAACTAAATTAATCAGGATCATATTAATCTGATCCGGATCACAATGAATCTCCAAGTCCTCGGGAAGTATATCTGTCTCAATTTTTACCTGAGATACTTTTAAATCCTCTTTCATTAATATCAGTACATTTTCAAAAAGTGATTTCACTGATACAAATTCTTTCTTCGGTAATGGAATATTTGTATAGTCCCTGTAGGCATTGACGAAATTCACTAAACCTTTACTTCGGTTGGCGATGGTGTCCAAGCCCTCTTGTATGTCCTGATATCCGTCTTTTTTGATCAAAAATCCTTCCTTTTGAACATATGAGTCTTCCTCTAAAATAGTACTTAATGAATCAACTAAACTCGAAATTGGAGTGATGGAATTCATTATTTCATGTCTTAAGACCTTCGTGAGGTTTTGCCAGGCTTCTAGCTCATTGGATTGGAGTTCCGCATTGATATTTTGAAGGGAAAGTAAGGTCCAACTTAGTCCTCCCATCTTTAGGGAAGTGGATTGGATGATCAAATGCAGATTTGGATTGACCCGGTAAGAAATTCTATGGCCTGGCTTCATCTCCATAACTTGTTCCAAAAGTGAAGGAGATAACTTTCCTAAATCAGAGATATCTCGAAATTGTGGGATTTGTAAAAGGTGTTTTGCGGCATTGTTGATGACTCCGATTTTTCCTTCTGAATTGAAAGAGATAATCCCAGAATTGATGTGCTGGATGATTACCTGAAGAAATAGCATTTGCTCTTCTTTTTCAGCTCTGGTTTGCTTGAAGACATTCATCACTTCGTTAAATGCTACATTGACTTCTCGAAATGATCCCCCCATTTGGCTATCAGAAGTAAAAGAGCTGGAAAAATCAGTGTATCTGATAGAATCTAAAAAACGGGCTAGTTTATGATTTACCGAATTGACATAATAAATCAACTCTCCGATTTGGAGCAATGCGATGATACCTAATATACCTGGGGCAAGCCATAAGTCTTGGCTGTAGTAAAGCCAAAGTCCTAAATAAAGACAAAGAATTATTAGGAGGATCCTGAGGCCCACGCCTAAGGAAAACCGCTTATAAACCATATTTTTCTAATCTGCGATAAAGTGAGGAGCGGGTTAATCCTAATTCCTCTGCCGCTCTAGTGATATGTCCATTGTGTTTTTGAAGAGCTTTTCGAATAAGAATTCTCTCTACATCTTCAATATTTAAATGCTCTAAACTTACTGACTCATCTTTGTGCTCAGGTTGCTGCATTTTTTGAAGAAAAAGATCTTCCGGTTGAAGAACATTATGATTACTCATGATCACGGCACGTTCGATGCTGTGCTGAAGTTCTCGAATATTTCCTGGCCAATGATACTTCATCATTCGTTTGATCAGGGGTTCTGAGGCTTTTCTTACGTCTTTGTTATATTTCTTGGAATAAAACGAAATGAAGTGATTTGCCAATAGCATCACATCGTCTGCTCTTTCTCTCAGGGGAGGGAGCTGAATTTCTATCGTATTGATTCTATAAAGTAAATCCTGTCTGAACCCATTTTCATAAACCATGTTGTGGATCGGCATATTAGTGGCAGAAATTAAGCGAATATTCACATCCACAGCTCTATTGGCTCCTACTCTTGTGACTTGCCTGTTTTGTAAAACAGCCAGTAATTTCGATTGAAGGGGCAACGGGAGATTCCCTATTTCATCTAAAAATAAGGTTCCCTTATGAGCTTGTTCAAAACGTCCTGCCCGATCTTCTTTGGCATCTGTAAAAGATCCTTTCTTATGACCAAAGAGTTCCGATTCGAAAAGTGATTGAGTGATTGATCCAAGATCTACTCCCACAAAAGCTTCCTTATTTCTACGACTATGTCTGTGAATTGCACGGGCTACCAATTCTTTTCCTGTGCCATTCTCACCTAAAATCAAAACATTTGCATCGGTGGCTGCAACTCTTTCTATCGTTTCATAGACCTTTTGCATGGCAGGGCTTTGACCGATGATATCTGTAAACTTCCTGTCAATATCTTGTTGGAGTGTATGCTTTTGATCTTTGAGTAAATCCACCTCCAGTTTTTTCTGTCGTAGTTGAAGAGCTGAATTGAGGGTTGCCAGAAGGCGTTCATTTTCCCAAGGCTTCAATACAAAATCAGTTGCACCCTCCTTTATTGCTCGCACAGCAAGATTTACATCTCCGTAGGCAGTAATTAATACGACTACTGCTGAAGGATCCAATTCAAGTATTCTGTCGAGCCAGTAAAAACCTTCTTGCCCTGAACTCACATCTTTTGTGAAATTCATGTCGAGCATGATGACATCATATTGCTCATTATGAGTGAGAATAGGAAGTAAGTCCGGGTTAGTTTCGGTATCTACCTGTGCAAAATGTCTCTTAAGAAAAATTTTGGCGGCTTTTAGTAGATCTTCATTATCATCAATGATTAGAATTTTACCAATTTTATGCTCACTCATTTATTCGTTGGTTATTTTTAGGATTGAAATCTGGCTTTTTACCACATTCAAATAATTGCTATAGGTTATTCCAAAAGCATACCGAATTATGATTTCGAAATAAATTCAAATGAAATACCGCTCTATTTCTTTTATTAAGGCTTTTTGAAGAGTAGGTCAACGTGAATTTAACTCCATTAAATTAATTAAACTTGATCGGATTTTGTTCGCCTGCGAACAAAAATGTTCGGCAGTCTAACTGAAGAAGGTAAAGAAACCTTTGAAATAGGCCTCAGAAGCCAGTTTTTTTGGTGGCATACCATTTGGCATATAGTGGTGAGCCTAAAAAAGGCTGATACACACAATGGATAGAAAAATACAAAAGAAGACCTGGACCCCCAGGAGGATTGCATGGATTGTCGGAGGAGCAGCTCTGATATTCGGAATTATTTATCAAATAGGATTTGCTGATCATCGATCTACTATGAATGTGGAAAAAGATCGTTTAAGTATTGCTACAGTTGGCAAAGGAGAATTCACAGATTATATTCTGGTCTCTGGCCAGATTGAGCCTGCCCAAACTTTTTTCCTTGACGCGGTAGAAGGAGGGATGGTCGCCCAAATAGTAAGAGAGTCCGGCGCTTTGGTGGATGTAGGAGATACGATTTTGATCATGGCCAATTCCAATCTTCAATTGGATGTCATGCAGCGCGAGACCATGCTTTACGAACAAATAAATAACTTACGTCAAACTCGTCTATTCTTGGACCAGAATGATTTGAGTCAGCAAGGACAATTAGCAGAAATAGATTATCAGATCAGTTTGCTCGAACCACAGTATAAAAGGTTCAAAGAATTGCATGAGAAAAAGTTGGTCTCTGACAGGGAATTCGAAGAAGTGGCAGAGCAATATGAATATAACCTGAAGCGAAAAGAATTAACCTATGCATCTTATAGAAGTGATTCTATCGCCAGGTCTTATCAACTTGCCCAGCTTCGCCAATCAGAGAACAGAATGAATGCCTCTTTGAATGGTGTTGGGCAGATTTTGAATAACCTGGTGATCAAAGCACCTATTTCCGGTCAACTGGCCATGGAACAGATAGAAGTTGGTCAAGCAATAAACTCAGGTGAGCGTTATGGTCAGATCGATGTGTTGGATGAATTTAAAGTTCGAGTTCCAATTGATGAATTGTATCTGCCACGTATCGGTCAGGGTCTAAGAGGAAAATTCACCTTGAGTGGAGTGGACCATGAATTGGAAATCATGAAAATCTACCCGACGATCACGAATGGTCGATTTGAAGTAGATATGAAATTTACCGGAGAAAGTCCAAAAGGAATCCGTCGAGGACAAAGTGTAAGAATCCGATTGGAGTTGGGTGACAGTGAGCAAAGCCTACTTTTACCGACTGGTGGATTCTTTAAGGATACTGGAGGAAACTGGGTGTTTGTAATCAATTCTGCAGGGAATGCTGAAAAGAGAAACATTCGTCTAGGACGTAAAAACCCTGAATTCTACGAAGTTCTTGAAGGGCTTGTAGAGGGAGAAAGAGTGATCGTTTCTGGCTATGAAAACTTCGGGAATAATGAAGTGCTGGAGTTGAAGTGATGAGAGAGGTGGAAGTTTGAAAACTGGAGACTGGAGACAGGAGACAGGAGGATGGAGACAGGAGCCTGAAGCCTGAAGACAGATGAAAGGAAATTGGAGAATGGAGATTAGAGACTGAAGATGGGAGTACTAAATGTCAAAGATATCCAAAGCATTAATAGAAAATTCCGACTAAAGACTACCGTTCCTAATCATAAAAAAATTGAAACTCAAAAGAAATTAATAAATCAAAATCGTAAAGGAATATGCAAAATGTAATCAAAACCGTCAATCTGCGAAAAATGTATGCTACCGAAGAGGTAGAAACAACTGCTTTGGATAGCATCCAAATCGAAATTAAAAAAGGTGAATTTGTTGCTATCATGGGGCCATCGGGCTGTGGAAAATCAACCCTATTGAATATCCTGGGTTTGCTGGATAATCCAGACGATGGAGAGTACTTTTTCCTGGATAATGAAGTTGCTAAGTTCTCTGAAAGACAAAGGTCTTCTCTAAGAAAAGGAAACATTGGTTTTGTATTCCAAAGCTTTAATCTAATCGACGAATTGACGGTATTTGAAAATGTGGAATTGCCACTCTTATACTTGAAAATCCCTGCTGACGAGCGCAAAACCAGAGTCGAAGAAGTTTTGACCAGGATGAACATCATGCATAGAAGAAACCACTTCCCGCAGCAACTTTCCGGTGGTCAGCAGCAGCGTGTTGCGATTGCAAGAGCTATTGTAGCAAAACCTTCTGTGATCCTTGCCGATGAGCCAACAGGTAATTTGGATTCTACCAATGGTGAAGAAGTAATGAGACTTCTTGAAGAGCTGAATAACGAAGGAACCACCATCGTAATGGTAACTCACTCTCCGCATGATGCAAACTATGCTCACAGAACCATCAATTTATTTGACGGTAAAGTGGTAACTGAAAATATCAGAGAGCAGTTTCACGTGTAAAGAGTTGAAAGAATGGAAGTTGGAAGCGGGAAGTCCTCTCGCTTCCATTTTATGCTAGATTAATTTATTATGGATTTCAAATTTGAGAAACTAAGAATCTGGCAATCTTTCGCCCGAGGCCGTGTCTTCAAGGCTTGAATATTAGCTGGCCAGTGAAGACACTGGGACACTGGCCAGGGTATAATAAATAGGCATCACAGCCAACTGGTCCATCGAAGTGGTCTCGATTTAATTAAATACCAATCCTCAAAATGAAGGAATGATTAATTAAAACGAGATTGCTTCGCTTTGCTCGCAATGACGCATACTACTTACACCTAAACCAACTCCCCATGCTTCGCCACCAACTAACCCTCGCCATTCGTAGTTTTTTGAAGTCCAAACATATTTTTGCCATCAATTTATTCGGACTTACCGTTGGATTGACGACTGTGATTCTGATCATGCTCTGGGTGAAAGACGAGCTAAGCATTAACCGATACCATTCCAAGATTGATCAGATTTTCACTGTGCTGACCAATCATGATAATTCCACGGGAATTGTAACCATTGAATATACTCCTGCGGAAATGGCCGAATCGATGGAAGCAGAACTTTCCCAAGTGGAAATGGCAACAGCTATTTCACCTTTTATTGAAGGGGTCTCTTTTGTGCAAGGAGAGACTAAAATGAAGGGAGATGGCTATTTTGTGGATCAGGAATATTTTGAAATTTTCGATGTCGATTTTATTGCCGGTAATCCCGACAAAGCTTTAACAGACATTAATTCAATCACAATTTCTGAGACGCTGGCCACTAAACTTTTTGGAAGCCCTCAATTAGCGTTGGGTAAATCTTTGAGCTGGCAGGTGTTTGATTTTAAAAATGAGGTGGAAGTCACTGGCGTATTCAAAGATTTTGGGAATCTCGATACCAGAAAGCCCGAATACTTACTTTCATTTCCATTCTTTAAAAATATGCTTGGTGAAGGAGCGCATTGGGATAATTTTAATGCCACCGCAACTTTACTTCTGAAAGAAGGAACAGATATCGCCTCCTTTAATGAACAGATTTCTGATTTTATCAAGGATAAAAAAGCAGAATCAAACGTTTCCGTTTTTGTACAGCCTTTTGGGGAAACATATTTACATGGATTATATGAGGATGGAAAAATAGCTGGAGGAAGAATAAGCTATGTGAAAATCTTCTCCGCAATTGCGATTTTCATTCTAATTATCGCTTGCATCAATTTCATGAACTTGACGACTGCCAGATCCATGAGCAGATTGAAAGAAATCGGCGTTAAGAAATCCATGGGAGCAAGCAGGGGAGGCTTATTTACTCAGTTCATTACTGAGTCGCTTGTTTTGACGCTTTTCGCTTTGGTGCTTGCAGTTTTGACATCTTATGCGCTTCAACCATTTTTTAATCAAGTCACTTCAAAATCTTTGGGACTTTCATTTCAGCCAGATCTGATTTTGATTCTTTTTGGAATTTGGCTTTTCACGGGATTATTGGCAGGAATTTATCCAGCGATTTACCTGTCCAAGTTTAAGCCTTTGGAGGTGATGAAGTCCAATTTGAAAGGAAGTTTCGGGGAACTGCTAGCCAGAAAAGGATTGGTGGTATTTCAGTTTTCCATTTCACTGCTTTTAATCATAGGAATCACCGTGTTGAGCAAGCAGATGAATTACATCCAAAATCAAAATCTTGGATACAATCAATCTCAGTTATTGGAAATAAATGCTTCTGTAATCAGTCCAAGTCAAATGGATGCCTATCTGGAGCAGACAAAAAAAGTACCTGGAGTAAAAAATGCTTCCAGCCTCTCTCATCCGTTGGTTGGGCTAGCGAGCTCGACAATCGGGCTAGAATGGGAAGGTAAAAATCCGGAAGAACAGGTGAAGTTTGAAAATATCACAGTCAACATGGGATTGATTGAAACCATGGAGTTTGAAATGGTGGCCGGAAGATCATTTTCACCGGAATTCAGTGAAGAGGAAAACAAGATTATTTTGAATGAAGCGGCTGTAAAATCCATTGGTTTCCAAGATCCAGTCGGTCAAATCGTCAATCTTTGGGGAAAAGACAAGGAAGTAATCGGAGTGGTGAAAGATTTTCATTTTGAGTCTTTAAAAGAGACTGTCAAACCGGCTTTTCTTAAATATGATCCGAGTTTTGCACAAAAAGTAATGATCCGGCTTGACTCCAATGATCAGAAGGCAAGTATTG
Organism: uncultured Algoriphagus sp.; assembly: GCA_965659625.1. Classification (GTDB taxonomy): domain Bacteria; phylum Bacteroidota; class Bacteroidia; order Cytophagales; family Cyclobacteriaceae; genus Algoriphagus. The sequence goes on from CBFHWO010000036.1 coordinate 31,727, forward strand.
AAGGAATCACTGACGTGTTCGAAAATATTACGGGGCAGCCATTGAATTATTCCTTCATGGATGAAGATTATCAATCGCTCTATGCATCAGAGCAAAGGGCTTCTGATCTGGCGAAATACTTTGGTACCACTGCGATTTTCCTTTCCTGCTTGGGATTATTTGGCTTGGCGGCATTTACTGCTGAGAAGAGGAAAAAGGAAATAGGAGTGCGAAAAGTAATGGGAGCATCTTTGGTCAGTATCCTGACATTGGTTTCAAAAGACTTCGTTTCATTAATCTTGATCTCTATTCTTATTGCCGTTCCACTGGCATGGTATTTTGCCAATAGTTGGATTCAGACTTATGCTTTCCAAACCAATCTAAATTGGTGGATCTTCGCAGGTTCTGGGATTTTATTGATTCTGATTTCCTTAGTGACTGTAGGTTATCAGGCATTTAAAGCCGCTTCTGCCAACCCAGTTGAATCTCTGAAGAGCGAGTAAAAGGATGTAGGATTTCAGTTGTATGATTTCCTCATTGCGAGAAGGGGAACGCGGCGTAGCGATCTCGTTGTCAATAATTGGGATTCTCAGTAAACCGACAGAAATATTATGATAGGAAATTCTACCTTTTACAGGATTGCCGAGTCGGCCTAAGGGCCTCCACGCAATGTCGGAGACAAAGGCCGCAGTAGAAAGTAGTTACAAGTAGAAAAAAGGGATGCAACCTTCTGGCCAGAAAATGCATCTAATTGAAAGTCAGTGGCCTCATTTCCTGATGTTTAATAAACCACCTAACCCAGCTCAGCTATGTTTAAGAATCATCTAACCATCGCCCTCCGTAATTTAAAGAAACACAAGTTTTATACTTTTATAAATATCCTGGGTTTATCTGTAGGAGTAGCTGTTTGTATGATCATTACACTGTTTGTAGTGAATGAGCTTTCTTATGACAAGCATTTTAAAGATGCCGACCGAATTTACAGGATTCATGCAGATATTATTTTTGGAGGAAATCACTGGAATATGATCCAAGCTCCGGCTCCTATGGCTGAAGCGCTACCTGAGGAGTTCCCAGAAGTGGAGTATGCTGTCAATTTTAGACAAAGGGGTTCTTATTTGGTAAAAAAGGTAGATGAGAACATCAAGGAAAATAATGTAATCTGGGCCAGTAAAGACTTTTTCAATGTCTTCGGTACAAAGCTTTTAGAAGGAAATCAGGATGGAGTTTTGGCAGAACCGAATACTATGGCCATCAGCAAAAGTATGGCGGATAAGTATTTTCCGGGAGAAAGTGCTTTGGGGAAATCCCTGATTTTGGATAATGATGAGGATTTTAGGATCACTGGCGTATATGAGGATATTCCTCAAAACACTCATTTCCACTTTGATTTTTTACTGTCTATGGAAGGCTTAGAGGAATCAAAAACCACTTCTTGGTTGAGCAATAATTTCCAGACCTATCTTAAAGTTAGAGAGGATGCAGATCCTGAGAATTTAAATCAAAAACTGAAATCCTTGGTAAGAAAGAATGTAGAGCCTGAGTTAAGCAAAGTTTTTGGAGAAGGAGCCACTTTGGAAGGAATGCTTGCCGATGGGGGTAAAATGGAATATGAAGTTCAGCCCCTCTTGGATATTCACTTGAAAAGTGACCTGATGGGAGAGTTTGAGCCTAATTTCAATATCACTTACATCTATCTCTTTATCGCAGTGGCACTTTTTATTCTGGTGATTGCCTGCATCAATTTCATGAATTTGTCCACAGCAAGATCTGCCAATCGTGCCAAAGAAGTAGGAATCAGAAAAGTGATGGGTTCATTCCGATCACATTTGATCCGACAGTTTTTGATGGAATCGATTTTACTTAGTGTAATTTCTTTTTTAATCGCAATTCCGCTCGTGGCGATATTGCTACCTGTATTTAATGACCTGGCAGGTAGATCTCTTGAAATGCCATTATTTCAAGTGAGCTTTTATGCAATTTTAATTCTTGGGGCGATTGGAACAGGGCTTTTGGCGGGACTTTACCCATCCTTCTTCCTTTCTGGATTTAAACCAATCAGCATTCTAAAAGGTCAGGTAGCGCTGGGGATGAAAAGCGGTATGATTCGTAGTTCTTTGGTGGTCTTCCAATTTGCGGTTTCCATCATTCTGATCATTGCCACGATCGCGGTTTTTAATCAGCTGAATTACATACAGAATAAGAAAATTGGCTTCAACAAGGAGCAGATCATTACGGTGGATGATGTCTATGCACTAGGCGATCAGGCGGAGACTTTCAAGCGGGAGGTTCTGGCGAATAGCATGATGGAGTCTGGTACGATTACAGGCTATCTTCCTGTGGCAGGAACCTGGAGAAGCGATACGCCATGGTGGTCCGAAGGGAAAGATCCAAAGCAAACTGAAAACTTGGTTAGTTTACAAAACTGGCAGGTGGATTACGATTACATCCATACGATGGGGATGGAAATAGCGGATGGAAGAGACTTTTCTGTCAACTTCCCATCTGACTCCAGCGCCGTCATCCTGAATGAAACTGCCGCAAAGCAATTCAACTTTGTGGGAGATCCTATCGGTCAAAAAATCTACACCATGGCTGGAAGTAATGAGACGATGAACTTGGATAATCTGGAAAGTAAAACCGTCGTTGGCATAGTGAAGAATTTCCATTTTGAATCGCTGAAAGAAAATATCGGATCCGTGATGATTTTCTTAAGTGAGCGACCAAGAGGCATTGCTTCTTTCCGGTTCAACTCCAATAACACCAATGAAGTGGTCATTTTTATAGAAGCCAAGTGGGATGAAATGGCCCCTGGGCAACCTTTCTCGTATTCCTTTTTGGATGATCGATTTGGTAATATGTATGCCTCAGAAACCCGTTTGGGAAAAGTCTTTGGGATCTTTGCAGGTTTTGCGATTGTGATCGCCTGTTTGGGATTATTTGCCTTGACGGCCTTTACTGCAGAGCAGCGAACCAAAGAAATAGGAATCAGAAAAGTGTTGGGTTCGAGTATCGGAAGCATCATCGTGCTGCTTTCAAAAGAATTTGCAAAACTGGTATTTATCGCATTTCTGATTGCATCTCCGATTGCTTGGTGGGCAATGAGAAAGTGGCTGGAAGATTATCAGTTCAAGCAGGACTTGGGCTGGCAGGTATTCCTTGGAGCAGGACTGTTTGCGATTGTAATCGCCTTGCTGACCACGAGCTACCAATCCATCAAAGCTGCCACTGCAAATCCAGTCAACTCATTGAAAAGCGAATAGCTTTTTAGAGTAGCAAGTAGCTGGTATCAAGTATCTAGATACAAGAGAAAGTCATATAGTTAAAGTCTGAAGTCTAGAAAAGTGATTCGCTTAACCTTTGGGGTTTTTAAAACCTCGAAGGTTTTTTTTACCTCGGTTAGTTTCTTCCCAAAACGAAATAGTGGTCTGTGGACACAGACCACGGAGCGGAATTACAAACCCGATCCAGGGGTTTCAACTGGTTCAAATTAGTTATTTGGCTTCTCTGAAAAGGGGATCTATTTTTAAAGATCAGAAGATGGAATAATGTGACCTAACGCTAATAATTATTAAGCTGATCTTTATTAGCTACAGGAGGCAGCCCATTTGAAAAATTATATAAGTTTTTCATCATTTGAGCAAATGCAAGAGAATCTGCCGAATATTTGTCTAAAAATGATAAGATTAAATACTCAAACTCTACCAAAAATTCTTCTCCAGACATTGAAAATTGATCTTTAGTTAAGTATTGGTTAAACTTATCAAGGTGGGACATGGGCAAATAAATTTCATAAGGTGTAAGAATTTTTCTTTCGTCCTTATTTCCAAGATTATTTGTTGTGGTCTCGGTTGTCAATATTTTAAACTCTTTTAAAACCATATTTGGAAAATAGGATTTACCAAAATTTTCATAAGCATAGAAAATAAATGCATTGTGAAACTCAGGAAAGTAATCTTTACTTCCAAATAGATTATTGCTAACCAATTCAGGTTTTAGTTTATAGAAATTGCCATAAAAAATATTCTTAAAATAGGCTTCAGTATCAATTGGTTTAATCGCTCCCTTGTCCTCAAATTCTTTAACTACACTGTTTGAATATTGCTCAAATAATTGAACCAATTCCTCCCCAAACAAAAAATTATTTACCTCATTACGCTTGCCTTTAGGAGAACCATCAAGCATTAAAACTGCTCCTGAAGGATTGGATATTGCTTTTTCAGCATCTGATTTGTCTTTCCCTTCTTTAGATAATTTTGCTTCATTCGCAGTTGCTTCTTCTCTATCTATTTTTGCTTGAGCAGCACTTGCAATTTTTTCCTCCTCCATTTTCTTTTCTTTTAAACCTTCAGATGTTAGTTCTACATCAAAACTGAAACTGTTTAAACCTCTATCCACTAATATTCTATGAGTTGTAACCCCGGTTGTTTTATTTTCGACTAAAATCTCCTTTAAATTTGGAAAATAATAGATCAAAGGATCCATTCGGGATTGGTATTTATATTTTAATAACGAGGGTAATGATAGACTTATATCATTAATGGTTGAGTTAACTGAATTCATTTTTTGATAGACATAATTCATCCGAATTTGGGATAAATCGCGAAAATCAGCTAGATGAGTAACTTCTGAGGCCAATTTAATTCCATTTTGTTTTACAGAATTATAACTTCTCCCGGGATTGGCAATTTTTGTTCCCCAAACAACTTCCTTCATTTGTGGTCCCACTTTTTGGGTACGTTCTTGTAATTTGAAATAGACTGTACCTAAAAACTCTTCAAAATCTGCGGAATCGCCGCTTTCCTTCAGATAAATACCAGTAATGGTATTGGAAGTATTTTTATTATCTAAGCTTGTTATCTCAATTTCCCCATTTGGAAGGATTTTCAGTTCCTTGATTTCATGGGTATTTTCTTTGTAATCTAAGTTAACAATAGAATTAATCATGAATGAATTACCGTCATCTGAACGGGAGTTTGCTATGTAATAAGTAGTTTTAAAATTATCAGAGGCTTTTTTCCGACAAACTGTTTAATCTGACAAAAAAACTTTGAATCATTCCCTGAATTAACATATTCATAAATATATATCTGTGTCAATCTAGGCTTGGAAAAGCTTTGGCTTTTTACGACGGAAGAATAGATACCGTTCAAATTAGAGATTCGAGCTCCTTC
>CBFHWO010000037.1:0-33044 GCA_965659625.1 uncultured Algoriphagus sp.
CTTTGGAAAAAGTTGAAATTGAACGAAGAAGTTGATTGATAAATCGGAAAAAGGCACCGGATTTTGTCTTTATTTTGAAATCGGAAAGTGATTGAAAATCATCAATATCAATCAGGTATTCCAATTGGGAAACTGAACCATTTTTAGATTGAATCAATAATTTTAACGTTCTATGGAGCTGGTCACTATTCCATGGTAAATCAGCAAAACTTGCAGCTTCGAACTGTAATTTGGATAGTGCTATCAAGTAATTACCCCCATCCTCAGCAGGACCCAAAACAGCAGTAGCTGTAATAAATGCTTCCTTGGCTTTTTGAATATGGCTAATCTCTAAACCGGGAATATCATTTCCAATGGAAATTACCTGATCAAATCCTTGCTTGAATAAATCATCAAAGGCTTTAGCGTAGCGCTCTCCAAAAGACTTTCCTTCCTGCAAATCATCAAAAATCCAAAATGTTTCCAGTTTAGAATTTGTAGCAATTCGTTGTGTATTGGTATGAAGTTTTTCAAATAATTCTAGGGATTCCCTGTAATGAAAACTTCCAAAAACAGCCTTCTTTGCCGCCTGAATCTTCGGGGAGACGGCATAAACCATTAAAGCGGTTTTTGGACTGTATTGCTTCATTTATTCTAGTTTCGAAAAATTCAGGTGAGATTTCTATTTGATTCTGATAATTACGAGATGAAAGCCATGTCTGGTTTACATGAATTAGAATTTATTCAGTAAAACTGTTGATCAATTTTTGATGATAATCAGGAACTACATTGTAACAGTATTTGATAGGATAGCCTTCACCCTGGTCACAAATCAAGTATTGCTTGAAAGTCTCCTGGTTATTTTCCTTAATGGTATCATCGATATGGATTTCCAATCTGGCATTTAAAGTCTCAGAAACGATATCCTCAGGGCTGATCATGTAGTGACTTGCCAGCACATCAAAAGGATTAAATCCTTCAGCTCCCTGACTGATCCATTGGGCCAGCCATGGTCTTGAATGTTCAGCCAACCATTGAGAACCTTTATCCCCTTTGGCCAGAGCATCAAGATCATTTCCCTTTAGCCATACTAGGTTGGAGATTTCAAAAGGACATAAAGTCACCGGAACTTTGTGTTCAAACATCAATCGGAATGCATCATTATCCAAATCAAAGTTTAAGTCTTTGGCCCGGTTGCCCTGTGTACCAATTGCGAAGTAATCCGTATGTTTTCTTCTTCCGGCCACTAGCACTACTTCCTCAATCTGACTGCTCAATTCAGGGTATAACAAAAGCAATAGTCCCACATTTGTAGCAGGACCCACTGCCATAATTCGCATTTTATTTTTTCTTAGTGCTGCTGCCAAAGCCTCTACAGCTTCATTGCTTTCTACATTTTGGAGATTAATTGCTTCTCCAGCTCCTTTGTAAACAGGGATTTTACCATCAGCAAATTCCTCACTCATGTATTTACTTATCCTGTAAGCATCATCAATTCTGGTGTTTCCAAAAACCGCACTGATTCCTACAATTTCCACTTTGTCAGATTTCATCAATTGCAATACTGCATACCCATCATCCACATCAGAATATCCCGGTCGGGTGTACCTTTTCATTCCAACTGCCAGGTCTGTATCAATCCAGATTGGCTTTTTTTCGAAAGGAATTTTTGACTCGATAGTTGTTTCTTCTGTGTTGCTATTTAAAATTAAGTTGTTTTTTAACTCAAAAAGACTCGTATAGAAACTTGAAAACAGAAAATTGAAGAAGAGAATGGTGGAAAATAGAAGATGCATGTTATGATTTAGTCAGTGGGAATAATGGATATTTTAAATGAATTCTAAGCGATTTACGAATAAGAAGCAGTAATGGATTTTTTTTAAAACCCAGATTATTGGAATTTGTCATAGAAATGACATAAAATCCTCATCAGCTAACATAGATTTTGCAATTGAGTTCTGATTTACCTGAACATTGGTGAAATTTCAATCCAAAGAGTCAATCATTTTTAAGAATAGAAAGCTCTATTTATTACTTTGAAAAAAAAGAATTGACTGATGCGATTAAGAATAGGATGTATATCCGCTTTCTTGCCAGTAGAAAGAATAAGCTTTAGAAAATTTGGTTCATACCTGAATTTGCTCTCTTCGGTCTTCTGTCATCCGTTTCCCGGCCTGAAACGCAAAGAAAAAAGCCTCTGGCATCATTGCGGATAATCTTAAAGAATAGTATTGCATTGGATGTTTGGAACTCAAAATTTGAGGAAATTTAAGGAAGGATATTCTTATAAATTTTCCCGTCTTTGATCACTAAAAGGATATTTTCTGAAGGCTTATTGATTAGCTCTAAATTCTCAATTAGATTTCCTTTGATTAAGAGAACATCTGCAAAGGCTTCTTCCTGAATTACACCAAGTTTTCCGGAGTAAGGGCTCCTTTTTCCTGAAAGTGAAAGAAGTTCCCCATTTATTGAGGTAGCCATTCTTAAGATTTCAAAATTGGAATACCAACGCTTCATTTTTAAAAGTTCATTTCCTTGTCGCGTTGCCTTCGTTGCATCAAAAAGTACGTCTGTACCCCAGGCTGTTCTGATTCCATATTTTTTTGCCAAAGCAAAGGCATGGTCAGTTCCCTCGTACATCTCCAGTTGCTTGGCCCGGCTTTCTGAACTTAGGGTGGTGTTTACAGTACCTTCCTCATTTATAAAAGGTTGAAGGCTCCACCAGATTTCTTTTTCAGCCATTAACTTTACCGTTTCTTCATCAATCAATTGACCATGATCGATGCATTTTACTCCTGCTCGAATAGCAGTTTGAATTGCTCTCGGGGTATAGGCATGAACAGTCACATAAGTGCCCCAGTTTTCGGCTGCATCTACAGCCGCTTTGATTTCAGTTTCGGTGTATTGACTCACGTCCAATGGATCGTAGACAGAGGAAACTCCACCGCCAGCCATCAGTTTTATTTGTGAGGCTCCAAGCATTAACTGTTCCCGGGTTCTTTTCAAGACCTCATCTGCACCATCAGCAATGGCGGCAGCATTTATTCTTTCTGAATAGCTTAGGCCTTTTGAATCATCTGAAGGAACTTCATAAGGAAGTCTGAAATCTCCATGCCCTCCGGTTTGAGAAAGGAAAGCCCCTGAAGGAAAAATCCTGGGACCAGGAATGATCCCCGTATCTATCGCTTTTTTGAGTCCAAAAACCGGACCCCCCAAGTCTCGGACACTTGTAAATCCCCTTTGGAGCATTGCTTCTGCATTCCTACCTGCAGCCAGATTTACAAAGCCAATATCGGAAGTCAGTAAGGCAACTTGAGGTAGGGTAGCAAACATGGTATGGTAATGTGCATCAATCAAACCCGGCATTAAAAACATGCCCTGTCCGTCGATATTTGTGGCTTCGAGACCAGAAGGAATGGAAATCCTACTTTTTGAAACCTGTTTTATCTTGTTTCCCTGAATCCACACATGACCTTGAAAAGTGGTTTCATTGATTCCATCAAAAATTTCGACATCATAAATGAGCAGGTTTGTTTCTTTACTTTCCTGTGCAATTAAAGGAAGGGAATTTGAAATGACAGATAGATAAAAGATTAGAAAGAGTTTCAATGAAAAAGTAGACATCTTGATTTAAGGTTTAGCGTTCTTGAATTTACAACTAGTTTTCAAACTCAACCGGCATTTCTATTTTTAGTCAGCCCAATTTTGAATCGGTTGTAGTTTTAGTGATTTTTTCTTGTAAGTAAAAAGGATCAATATCATGGGATTTTAAATCCAAGCAATTTCAAAAGCAGTTTCTATAAATCTAGAATAGACTGCTTAAGTTGTTATTTTTCAGATCAAGCTTAAAACTCTGGCAAAGCAAGGATTGTTTAAAAATCCAATAGGCAACTTTTGGATGTACTTGTTACTTTTCCAGTTTTTCTGAGGAAAAAAAAATACTAATGCTCAGGTTTAGTTTCCGGGTGTTTCTCCCAATACTGGATGATAGAAGGCATATATTCATCGCTTTCGATGGTACCGGGAAGATCGACTTTCTGACCTATATAGAGATAGATTTTATTGTCCTCAACCTTCTCTACGGTCAAAGCCTCATTTTCTAATAATCCCTTTACTTTTTTTAATTTTTCAGGATCGGTAATGAAGGTTTCGAAACGGATATAGAATTCTTCACCAATGGGAGGCACAGGATAATCGCTTGGGATTTCAGCAGAAATGGGTGGTTCAGTCGGAATAATGATCTTCAAACTCATGGCAAAATAGTTAGTTTATTAAAGCTAGTCATGATATGGGAGAAAGGCAATTCCTCTAGTTCTTATTCAAAAAACACTTAATGGACATCGCACGCTGCCTGATTTAATAATTTTGTTTCACGCCGGAAAAATTCGATTTTTTTCAACTTTTGTCAGGACTACAAACTGAAAAAAAGCCAGCTACATTTTATAGCTGGCTTAAGTGTTAGTTTTAAATCAAATCACATCCTCAAATTCTCCATTTCCAAAAGCTGTGGCTGGAAGGGCTGCTCATATAATCTTTTCCCAGTCGCTTTATACAATGAATTTCCCAACGCTGCGAAAACTGGCGGGAAGAGAGGTTCTCCCAATCCGGTTGGAGCCTCATTATTTTGTACAAAGTGAACTTCGATTTTCTTTGGAGCTTCCTTGTGGCGGATCATTCTATAAGTATCAAAATTCCTCTTGGTTGGAACGCCATCTTCAAAGGCCATTTCACCATAGAATGCATTTCCGATTCCATCGACAATTGCACCTTCTCCCATATTGGCTGCGGCATCAGGATTCACTACTATTCCACAGTCCACCGCGGCATATACATTTTCAACTACCGGCTGATTATCTTTTATGGTAATATCGACTACTTCAGCCACATAGGAATTGTGACAGAAATAGGCCGAAACGCCTCTTGAAATTCCTGCAGGTACGTTTGACCAGTTGGATTTATCTCTTACCAGTTCCAAAACACCGGCATAACGCTTAGGATCGTAATCGTTGTTTTCTCCTACTGGATTTGTTTCTGCTTTTTTCAGCAATTCCAATCGGAATTCGATTGGATCTTTACCCATCTCTTCTGCCAGTTCATCCAGGAAGCTTTGCTCTGCTCCGGCGATAAAATTGGATCGAGGAGCTCGGAATGCACCGATGGTAATGTTTGATTCGATCTGCCATCCTTCCGCCAAGTAATTATCTATTGCTCCAGCGGGGAATCGATTGGCATGAATCGGAGATTCCGGGATACCGCCTGCTTTCACGTGAAGCGCAAGCAGGTTATTGTTTTCATCCAAAGCAGCTCGGTAAGTAGCAGAGTAAGTTGGTCGGTAAACCCCAGCACTCATGTCATCTTCCCGGGAATAAACCATTTTCACCGGAGCCTGAATTTTCTGGGAAATCAAAGCTGCTTCTGTCATATGATGACTATAGGCTCTTCTTCCAAATCCTCCACCCATTCGGGCTAGATTGATCTGGATATTTTCAATAGGAAGTCCGAGACTGCTTGCAATAGTTTGTCGGATCAGTTCAGGTGCTTGTGTAGGGCCATAAATTACTGCTTTGTCACCCTTTACATCGGCAAAGCAGTTCATCGGCTCCATGGTATTATGTGCCAAAAATGGTGCTGTGTAGGTTCTCTCCATCACTTTTGCGGCATTTTTGAATGCTCCCTCCGGATCTCCGTCTTTTCGGAGTATATTTCCCGGCTTCTCGATGAATGCTGCCATCTGTGTCTTATGGCTTTCGGTATTCTCTAAGCCTTCAGGCACTTTTGTGATGATCATATTTCCTCTAGCAGCCATTGGAAAAGTACTGGCTGGTGCTTTTTCCCATTCTACGGTAAGCTTCTTTTTGGCTTGAAAAACTTCCCAGGTAGAATTACCAACTATCGCAATGATTGTGGGGAAAGTAGTGGTGTCAAAAAAGTTTCTTCCGTAATCATCCTTGAAAATTTTGATCTCAAAAGCATCTTGGATTCCAGGCATGGATGTCACTGAGCTTTTATCGAATGATTTCAGTTGCATCCCAAAAGCAGGAGGTTGCACGATGGCAGCGTACTTCATTCCTTCCACTTTATGGTCCATTGCAAACATTGGCTTGCCGGTAACTATTTTAGAACCATCCACATTCTTTTTGGAATTTCCAATGATCTTAAAATCAGAAATTTCCTTCAGTTTAACAGTCTCAGGATCTGGAGCTTCTAAGGTACCTGCCAAAGATGCCACCTCACCATAACCAACTTTATTGCCAGAAGCTTTATGCTCAATCATTCCAGCACCTGTTGTGATTTCACCGGCTGATACATTCCAGGTTTGGGCCGCTGCATTGACAAGTAATTGTCTGGCTGTGGCTCCGGCGGTGCGTAGCGGGATCCAAGCTTGTCTAACTCCCTGGCTTCCGCCAGTAAACTGTCTGTCAAATCGCTCTGGATAAAAATCCGCTTGTTCAACAAACACATTTTTCCAATCGACATCCAATTCATCCGCAAGGATCATAGGAAGGGAAGTCTTCACATTTGACCCGAATTCAGGGTTTGGATTGAATAAAGTTACCGCTCCGTTTTCACCGATCTTGATGTAGCTGTTTAACTCAAACCATTCTTTCGGCATGGTTAATACTTCTTCCGGGGTAGGCTTGCAACCCGCCAGCCAGCTAAAGCTGAGCATCATTCCTCCGCCTGCCAGTGTTGACACTTTCAGGAAAGATCTTCTATTTAATTTTTTATCTATTAATGTCATGATCTCTAGGTTTAGGCTGTTTTAGCAGCAGTTTTGATGGCAGCTTTGATTCTGGTATAAGTACCACATCGACAGATGTTACCATTCATCGCATTATCAATATCCTCGTCACTTGGAGTCGGATTATCTTTAAGCAAAGCGACAGCAGACATGATTTGTCCTGCCTGGCAATAGCCGCATTGAGGCACATCATGCTCCAACCACGCTTTTTGAACAGGGTGATCTCCATTTTCGGAGATGCCTTCAATGGTTGTGATTTCAGCACCTTCTGCAGCTGAAACCGGAAGCTGGCAGGAACGTATGGCCGCTCCGTCCATATGAATGGTACAAGCACCGCATTGAGCAATACCGCAACCGAACTTGGTTCCAACCATATCCAGATGGTCTCTCAGTACCCAAAGCATGGGAGTATTTGGATCTACCTCTACACTAAGGGATTTACCGTTTATTTTTAAATTATATTTTACCATGGTATTTGTATTTGGTTCTAAGTTAAGGAATTACGAAAGTTGATCACTTACGAAAATCAAACGAAGATTCTTTTTAGAGAGCTGATTCGATGATTTTCAGGTTTAAATATTTATGGGTTTAGCTGTTCAATTGATTGATAAAAGGCTGATCATAAAACCTGTTGCCAGTAGCTTTATAAAGCGCATTCGCCAAAGCAGCAAAAACAGGAGGGTAGGCAGGTTCACCAAGTCCTGAAGGATCTTCACCATTTTCTACAAAGTAAGTTTCTATAGCTTTTGGAGCTTCTTTCATGCGGATCTGACGGTACTGATTAAAATTGGAATTACTGACCACACCATTCTTGAAAGTCAACTCTCCAAACATTGCCGTACCAATGCCATCAACCACTGCTCCTTCACAAAGGTTTTTGGCTGCATCTGGATTGACTACCAATCCACAATCTATTGCATTGGTCACTTTATCTATTTGAACTTCACCGTTTACGATTTTCAAATCTAAAACCTGCGCAGCATAGCTATTATGGCAGAAATAGGCAGAAACGCCACGGGAAACTCCAGCTGTTGAACTTCCCCAGTTAGCCTTTTCTTTGACTAATTCCAGAACCTTCGCATAGCGATCGGCATCGTAATCGTTTCGTTCACCCACTGGATTTACTTTTGCTTTTTGTAATAATTCTAATCGAAAGTCAATCGGATCTTTACCTGCTTCTTCTGCCACTTCATCCAAAAATGACTGCTCCACGCTAGCCATAAAATTAGATCGTGGTGCCCGAAAAGAACCTGTCGTGATATTGGATGGTACTTCCCAACCTTCTGCTAGGTAATTATCCACTGCTCCAGCAGGAAATCGATCTGCGTATAATGGATTTTCCGGAAGTCCACCGGCATTGACATGAAATGCAATCAAGTTATTGTTTTCATCCAAAGCTGCTCTATAGGTGGCTTGGTAGCGAGAGCGATAAACTCCTCCAGTCATATCATCTTCCCTTGTGTAGATCAGCTTGATCGGAGCATTCATTTTTTGGGAAATAACAGCTGCCTCAATCAACCAATGGGCATAGGATCTTCTTCCATAACCACCTCCCAATCTAGTCATCGCTATTTCTATATTTTCAACCGGAATCCCCAATCTGTTAGAAAGTGCCAGCTCGGTCAATTCTGGTTTTTGTAAAGGTCCTGCACATTCCACTTTATCTCCTTGCACATGCGCGAAGAAGTTCATCGGCTCCATGCAGTTATGCACCAAAAAAGGACCCGTGTAACTCCTTTCTATGACTTTGGCCGCATTGCGAAAAGCTTCTTCTGGATTTCCTTCTTTGCGTTGAATTTGTGGATTTTGAGAAGCCAATCTCATAGATTGCTCTTGCGAATCTGTGCTTTCCAGTCCTTTTGGAACTACTCTGATTCCATCTCTACCAAACATATCTCGCTTTTCTTCATAGCCATCCTGAATTTCCCATTCAGCTTCGATGACTTTTTTTGCCTGAAGCACTTGCCAAGTACTTTCACCAACTATGGCTATCAAATCGGTAAATTGAACCGTATCAAAAAATGTTCTTTTATAGTCGTCCTGAAGGGATTTGATTTGGAATACATCTCGAATGCCTGGCATGGACTTGGCAGCGGAAGCATCAAATGATTTGAGCTTCATTCCAAAGGCCGGAGAGTGAATAATCATGGCATAAAGCATTCCTTCTTTTTTGTAGTCAATGCCAAAAAGTGGTTTTCCGGTTATGATTTTCGGAGCATCCACATTCTTTTTAGAAGTACCTATTATTTTGAAATCTTTGGTTTCCTTTAAAGGCACTTCTTCCGGTACAGGAAGTGTGGCAGCTAAAGTAGCTAGTTCACCAAAATGAGCTTTTTTATTACTTGGTGAGTGAATGACGAATCCAGGTTCGGTACTGATTTCAGAAGCTGGAACATTCCAAGTTTGGGCGGCAGCATTGATCAACAGTTGTCTGGCTGTAGCACCTGCTGTTCTTAAAGCAGTCCAGCCAGTACGGATTGCCTGACTTCCTCCGATAAATTGCCTGGTAAAATTATCAGTATCCAAAGGAGCTTGCTCCACGATTACCTTGTTCCAGTCAGCATCCAATTCCTCAGCGACGATCATTGGCATGGAAGTTTTGACATTTTGCCCACCCTCAGGATTTGGAGACATGAGTGTGATCAAGCCATTTTCCCCAATTCGGATATAGCCATTCATTCTAAACCACTCTTTTGGCAAGCCTAAAGCTTCTTCCATTTTAGGCTTACATCCAGCAAGCCAACTAAAACTCAGGACCATTCCTCCTCCGGCAAGAGCGGAGACTTTTAGAAATGATCTCCTATTGATTTTAGTAGATTGGATTGTCATGGATTTTGATTTTTATGATCTCTCAAATTGAAAAAGTCAAGGATTGATTTTCCAGACTTATAATTTAATGATTTTTAATTAGTTGATTCTTACACCATTCAAATCCCTTGAGTTGAATTATTCCAAGGATTTTACCCGAGTCTATTTCGACAGGATTCCTACCAGTCCAATTTTGAGTTTGACCGATACAACTCAGGGTGCTGAAAAGGAAAAAGAAAAGGATGAAATACTTCATGATTTTTAAAATTATCTCTTACAGTGCTGTTGGAGATTTGTAATCTCGAACTAGTTATTTTAAATCTCAATGAGTCTCGCCAAAGTGAGTGTCCTCACTCACTTGACTTATTTTCATGAATTCCGGTTAGTGGAGAAACCAACCGGGGCGGAGAAATACTTCATGATTTTAAAATTATCTCTTACAGTGCTGTTGGAGATTTGTAATCTCCAACTAATTATTTTAAATCTCAATGAGTCTCGCCAAAGTGAGTGTCCTCACTCGCTTGACTTATTTTCATGAATTCCGGTTAGTGAAGACACTAACCGGGGCGGGGGAGATATCCGATGCCATAATTAGTGTCCTCACTCACTTCAAATTACCGATCTCCCGGTCCCATCAGTTTTGTGAAAGAAAGCGAACCCAATTTCCAGCCATCTGCTTTTTTGATATAAACTTCAGTGACTTCGAAAGGATTGGTAACTTCGTTTCCACCTACTTCGGCGATCAACGTGATGCGATTCAGTAGAATGGCAGTGTTGTCGATAATCTCAACTGAAACCTCATGGATATCAGCTTTTTTATACCAGATGCCACCGCCACGGATGATGCTAACTTCTCGTTCTTTTCCCCATGAACCTCCCATGTGAACGAAAACGGATTTGTCATCAAATAATTCGGCAAGTTTATCGGCTTCTTTGTCTGCCATCCACTGCCATTTGGTTTTGGAGAGTTCGATGATTTCTTGTTTGCTCGCCTCGTCTTGCCCGTAGGAGAATTGTACCACAGAGTACAATAAAACGAATGCTAGAATTGTCTTTTTCATGATTTTTTAAGTTGTGGTTTGTCGCCTATGTGAGTGTCCTCACTCACTTAACTTTTATTTCAGGTTAGTGAAGACATTAACCTGGGCCCTAGTTTTAATGGGAAATCTCGTGGGTGTCTCTTACACTACTAAATGTCAATGCCAGCATTTCCCAGTCTTCACCCTGCTTTTGATAGACTTCGGTCACCGTAAATTCTGTGACTACATCGCTGCCTCTGACAAAAGCAGTTAAGGTAATTCTGTTCCAAACCACGGCAGTATTGCCTGAGATCTCAATGGCCGTATCATGTATTTCTGCGTTTTTGTACCAGATACTGCCCGATTCGATGATTTCCAGTTCACGGTCTTTTTTCCAGCTTCCACTCATATGGACAAATTTCGCTTTGTCATCGAAGAGTTTTTCCAATTTTGCGACATCCTTATCAGCCATCCATTGCCACTTGTCCATGGAAAGCTGTTTGATTTCCTGCTCAGTGCTTGTTTGTGCAAAACTGAAGCTTGCAGAAAGGATAAAAAGTATGATTACCGACAGGTAGGTTTTCATGTTTTCTATTTTAAGGTTTTTCATATTCAAATCTATAAATCCTTGTTTCCAAACTACTTACCTATATTTCTGTATTAGCTACCAAAATTTCCTTTTCGGGCCTTGGTTCAAAAAAAATATCAACAGAGTTTCTATTTTTGATTAATCAAAGATTCCTAAATGAATACTATTCACGATCTATTTTCTGTCAATGATTACAATTCTGGTTTAGGCCTTTCCAGCCTGCATCCATTAGTGAGTGTAGTGGATTTGTCAAAAGCTGTGATGCCGAATAGAACTGATGAATATGCGGTTCGCTATCATTTTTATGGTGTTTTTTTGAAACAGGGTGTTAATTGTGTCATTAGTTATGGACGTCAGAAATACGATTATCAAGATGGAACTTTGGTTTTCGTTGGACCTGGACAACTCATTAACATCAAGCCGCTGGATAATCTGGAACCGATGGCTGGATATGCCTTATTGTTTCATCCGGATTTGCTTCGTGGAACCCATTTGGGTAAAGCCATCGATGATTATTCCTTCTTTTCCTATGCGCTTCACGAGGCATTGCACATTTCTCAGAAAGAGCGCGGGATTGTTTTGGATTGCTTTGAAAAAATCGAAAATGAATTGACAGAGCGATTGGATCATCATAGCAAAACAGTCATTGTGTCCACCATTGAGTTGTTTTTGAATTATTGCAAGCGATTTTATGATCGGCAGTTTATCACTCGGGATATGGTGAATGAGGGAGTGGTTGAGCGCTTCGATTCCGCTTTAAAATCTTATATCAAATCTGGTCAGGCCAAAGAAGTAGGAATTCCATCTGTGAGTTATTTCGCAGAGGAGCAAAACTTGTCTGCTAAATACTTTGGTGATTTGGTGAAAAAAGAAACGGGCAAAACTGCTCAGGAATTTATACAACTCACTCTGATCGAAGCTGCCAAAAATCAATTCCACGATCCTGAAATCTCCATTAGTGAAATCGCTTATAATTTAGGATTCAAATATCCTCAACACTTTACAAGACTTTTCAAGCAGCAGGTAGGGATGTCACCCAAAGCTTATCGGGAGAGGATTAATTAAGAAGTAATTGGTACTTTTTGTTTGTGCTTACGAATTAAGGTGATGATAAAGATTTCAATTTTTAAATCGATACAAATAAGGAGCTTTATTGGCTGCTCCAGTGAATTTTTTCTCCATTCTTTCCAGTACATCCAAGTCAAGCATTTTCTTCTGGAAATTGTTGCTGCGAAATGGTTTGTCAAAAACAGCCTCATAAAGTTGCTGCAGTTCCTTCATGGTGAATTTCTCAGGAAGCACCTTAAAACTTGGTAGTTTAGAATCAAAATTCAATCGCAAGGCTTCCAATCCACGATGGATGATATCGTTGTGATCCAACACCATTTTAGGTAAATGCTCGACCGGATACCAATCCGCAGATTCATCCAAAACACTTAATACTGGTTTTACTTCATCGGCATTGACCAGAGTATAGTACCCTATTGAAATAAAACGCTGACGAATCCAGTCTAAATAATCGGGATCGATATCTTGGTAATCTGGATTGTTAGGATCGAGTTGAATAAGCTTGTCCACGATCTCTTTGCTACTTCTACCTACCTCACCAAAAACCCGAAATTGATCAAGTGAGACATTTTTGATTTTCGTTTTTTCCTCCAAAATCCTTTCGGCAGCTTGATCAATACTTTCCTCATGCTTGATAAAACCACTTGGTAATACCCAAAGATCTGTAGAGAGTTTTAGTTTGGGAACTAAGACCAGTAATCGGTTTTGTTTATATCCAAAGATCACACAGTCAATTGATACTTGATTGATGTAATTTTTTAAAACACTGACGGCCATGTGTTGTGGTTTTTCTTGCAATGTAAAAAAAGTTAATCCAAAGTGAAATCTCATAAGTGAAGTAAAATTGCCTTAATATCTTTTTAAAAGAAAATAATTTCAAATCTTTAATATCTTTTTTTTAGATATTAAAAAATTCTTCTACATTTGGCTGGATAACAAAAGTTTAGCAATGAAACTCAGAACCCTAATTTTCACCTTTGCCGTCGCTGTTTTAGCTTTTACTGCCTGCAGCAAATCTCCCAAGCAAAGTTTACTCGTCTTCAGTAAAACTGCCGCATTTCGTCATGAATCGATCGAAGCGGGGAAAGTTGCGCTGGAAAAAATGGCTCAGGAAAAAGGCTTTGAAGTCACTTTTACCGAAGATGCAGCGCTATTCAATGAGCAGGAATTGAAAAAGCATACCGCAGTTTTGTTTTTGAATACAACTGGAGATGTTCTTAATCCAGCTCAACAAGATGCTTTTGAGCGATATATTCAGGCAGGCGGTGGTTATGTTGGGGTTCATGCCGCAACAGACACTGAATATGATTGGCCTTGGTATGGTCGATTGGCAGGAGCCTATTTTTTGATGCATCCTACAGCGCCTAGCAATGTGCAAAATGGAAAGTTTACGGTTGTTGAAAAAGATCACTGGGCTACGAAGGGTATGCCTGATACTTTTGAGAGGGAGGATGAGTTTTACAGTTTTAAAAATATTTCTCCAAACATCAACGTCGTTCTGACGATTGATGATAGCTCTTATCAAGGAGGTGAAAATCCAGATTATCACCCGATGAGCTGGTACCATGAATTTGATGGTGGTCGTGCATTTTACACGGCGATGGGACATACGGATGAAACTTACGAAGAGGAGCTTTTTCTAAACCATTTGGCAGCAGGAATTCACTATGCTATGGGTGGGGATGAACCAAAGCCTTTGGACTATAGCAAAGCAAGACCAGAGGAAAATCGATTTACCAAAGTTGTTTTAGCCGATAAACTGGATGAACCGATGGAATTGGCAATTCTCAATGAGGAGAAAATTTTGTTTATCCAGAGAAAGGGCGAAGTAAGAATGTACGACATCCAGACAAAGGAATTGAAAACCATCGCCAAGATTCCTGTCAATTTGAAATATGTAAGTAAAGAAGGAGTGGAAGCAGTAGCTGAGGATGGGCTTTTGGGATTGAATGTTGATCCGAACTTCAAGGAGAATCATTGGATTTACTTGTATTATTCTCCTGTTGGCGAATCGAAAAATGTGCTATCCCGATTTGAGTTGATCGGTGAGGAATTAAAGATGGATTCCGAGAAAGTGATGCTGGAGATTCCAACCCAGCGTGAGGAATGTTGTCATACTGGCGGTTCTATCGCATGGGATAAGGAAGGGAATCTTTATCTCTCCACTGGAGATAATACCAATCCCCATGGATCTGATGGTTATAGCCCATCTGATGAGCGACCTGGAAGAGCTTCCTGGGATGCACAAAAGTCTTCAGCAAACACGAATGACCTTCGTGGTAAAATCGTCCGAATCAAACCAGAGGCGGATGGAACCTATTCTATTCCAGAAGGAAATTTATTTGCCCCAGGAACGCCAAAAACTCGACCTGAAATCTATACCATGGGCCATCGAAATCCCTATAGGATTTCCGTGGATCAGCATACAGGCTATGTTTATTGGGGAGAAGTCGGTCCAGATGCTTCGGAACCAAATGATACCCGAGGACCAGCTGGACATGATGAAATCGGTCAGGCAAAACAAGCAGGAAATTTTGGCTGGCCTCATTTTGTAGGGAATAATAAAGCCTACACAAAATACGATTTCCAGAATAATAAATCATTGGTGAAGTGGGATGCTTCCGCTCCAATGAATACTTCCCCGAACAATACGGGGTTAGAAAAATTACCTCCAGCGCAAGATGCATTGGTTTGGTATCCATATGGAGAATCAGAAGAGTTTCCGTTGGTAGGAGCAGGAGGTCGTAACGCAATGGCTGGGCCGGTATTTTATTCAGAGGATTTCCAAAATTCCTCAAGCTCATTTCCGGCATACTATGATGGGAAATTCTTTGCCTACGAATGGATGAGAGGTTGGATCATGGCGATCACACTGGATGAAGAGGGGAATTACAAGTCGATGGAGCGATTTATGCCAAGTTACCGCTTTAGCAATCCCATGGATATGCAGTTTGCTGCAAACGGAGATTTATACATGCTTGAATACGGTTCAGGTTGGTTTACTGCCAATGACGATGCCCGATTGGTCAAAATTGAATACAATGCAGGCAATAGAAAACCCCAACTCCAGATGGCTGCCAGTGAAATGGGAGGAGCAATTCCATTTGAACTGGATTTGACTGCAGAAGGAACAAGTGATGCCGATTATGATGAGTTGGATTATACCTGGGAGATTACATCTGGAGATGGATTTGATGAAAAACTGAAAGGTAAAGAGACTAAAATAACGCTGAAAGAAGTGGGTATTTACAAAGTGACCTTGACCGTGAATGACGGTAATGGTGGTGAAATTTCCCAGTCCATGGAAGTGACTGCTGGGAATGCTCCTCCTTTACTGAGTGTAGATTTCCCTGGAAGCAATAAAACATTTTATGTACCAAATACATCTATGGATTATGCTGTTAAAGTGACAGATGCGGAAGACGGAACTATAGGAAATGGCATAGATCCGAGTGAAGTAGCGGTGAGTGTGGATTATTTGGCTGAAGGATTTGACCAAATCCAGATCGCTCAAGGGCACCGGGCTGCAGACGCATCGGTTTTAAATGCCGCTGGTAAAAAGCTGGTAGAGGGAAGTGATTGCATGGCTTGTCACAAAGTATCAGAAAAGTCCATCGGACCATCTTATATGGATGTAGCACAGAAATACAAAGGAGATGCAGGTGCTTTGGAAAATCTGGCAAAGAAAATTATTTCCGGAGGAAGTGGAGTTTGGGGAGAAACTGCCATGGCGGGGCATCCTCAGCTTTCTACTGAGGAAGCGGTGGAAATGGTGAAATATGTATTAAGCGCTGCCGATGAAAAGCCAAAAGGAAGTACACTGCCAACAACGGGTTCATTTGTGGCGAGAATTCCGAAAGGTGATCCTGGCAAGGGCGTTTATATTTTGAGAGCGGCCTACCAGGATAAAGGAGCAAGCAAATTGCCATCCCTTACTTCTGAGCAATCTTTTGTGCTGAGATCAGCAAAACTGGATATCCATGGTTTTGATGAATTCGTAGATGTGAATAAAATGGCTTTCAGTGGTGCTAATTTGGTGCTTCCTGTAAAATCCGGTTCATACCTTGCTCTTAAACAGATTGATTTGACTGGTATAAAATCTCTTAATTTGGTAGCAAGGGCCCCTAAAGCCCAATTGAACGCTGTGGGAGGTCAGGTTGAGCTCCATCTGGGAAGTCCGTCAGGGACTTTAATAGGGAAATCAGACTTTTTGGAAGCCAGTGATGAATTGGTATCTAGGTCGGGACAAATGGAAATACCAATTACCATTCCTTCAGATTACGATGGGGAAATGCAGGATTTATATCTGGTTTTTGTAAATGAAACTACTCCTCAAGGTACACAAATGGTAATAACAAGTGCTGAGTTCAAGATGATTAATGAAAAGCCAATTGTAGAAGAAACGGCTGCTATTTCCAATACTAGCGGCAATGATTTCTATGTTGGAAAATGGGATTTGACCGTAACTGGAACTCCAAATGGAGACACAAAATTCACCATGGATTTGCAGAGAAAAGGAGGGGTACTCGGTGGAACTTTGACAGATCCTTCGGGGACGAATCCACCCATCGATATCTCTAATGTGGAAGAATCTGGTGATAAAATCACAGTTTACTTTAAAGCTCAAGGGTTTGATATCAATGTTGCTTTGGACAAAGAGGATCAAAACAACCTGAGCGGGAAAATGATGGGTATGTTTAATGCCAAAGCAGTCAGACAATAAGTAGAAATAAAAAAGTGAATCCAAAACAAAAAGTATAATGTCTAGATTAAGCAATGTTCGTTATGTGATTCTATTGGTAGGATTAGTATTCTCATTTGGTTACGCGGATGCTATTAGTTTGACAAACCCAATAGCTTTTGCTCAGGATTCTATGTTCAGCAAACCTTATGTCGATATCGAGGAATGGAGAGATGAGCCTATCCGACATTTGTATGTACATGGTGGATTTGAAGGTGGCGACACTAAGTTTTCACTCTACTTTCCAGAAAAGGAAGCCTACCTAGGTAGATTTTTTCAATACATCACACCAGTGCCAGATAATGAATTTCTTTCTCAAAATAACGAGGGAGGAGAATCGGATAAAATAAGCTTTTCGATTTCTCATGGGGCTTATTTCATCGAAACAAATGGAGGAGGGAAGGATGCTGGAGTAATGTCTCCTGATCCTACTATCGGTGCTTATAAAGCAAATGCAGCAGTAGCCAAATTCTCCAGAAAAAA
The DNA here is from genome assembly GCA_965659625.1 of uncultured Algoriphagus sp. Classification (GTDB taxonomy): domain Bacteria; phylum Bacteroidota; class Bacteroidia; order Cytophagales; family Cyclobacteriaceae; genus Algoriphagus. Next base: position 17,430 of record CBFHWO010000037.1, read on the forward strand.
AGCAAAGGAAATCTATGGTGATCACAGGACTTACGGTTATGCTTTTGGAGGAAGTGGAGGAGCCTATCGAACAATCGGTGGTGCAGAAAATACTTCCGGTGTTTGGGATGGGACTGTCCCATTTGTAGCAGGTTCGCCCATGGCCATTCCCAATGTATTTACCGTTCGTATGCATGCGATGCGGGTTTTACAGGATAAGCTCCCTCAAATAGCAGATGCATTGGAACCGGGAGGAAGCGGGGATATGTATGCCGGGTTGAATGAAGAAGAGAAAGCTGCTCTAAAAGAAGTGACGCAAATGGGATTTCCAATGAAGGCATGGTTTAACTACGATAATCTTGGAATTCATGCTTTTCCTGCAATTTATGGTGGAATGCGAATGGCTGACGCTGCCTATTTTACTGATTTCTGGATTAAGCCTGGTTATCTAGGGTTTGATTCTCCAGGTTCATTGGCAAAAGATCGGATGCAAGAGAAGTCTGTGATTAAGAAAATCATTACTAAAAAGATAGCCCATGAAATGGGATTTGATATAGGGAGTGGACCGGGAACAGCAAGGGGAAGTGCGGATTTGGCTTGGCAGAATTTAGATGAAAAAGCAGATACAATACCTGTAGCCTTTCAGTTAGCATCGAATCTTCCGGATATCCAGTTTTTAGGAGGAGAATTGAAGATTCTTTCTGGAGCACATCAGGGTAAAGAATTGGCTACAAAAGCGATCCATCACGATATTGTAATTTTGGGGCAAGCTGATCCAAATGTATCCAGTCAGCTGAAAGTTGGGGACGAGATCCAAATCGATAACTCCAATTACCTAGCTGCCCAAACCTATCATAGGCATCAAGTTCCAGGAGATCAATATACCGTTTGGGATCAATTTAAGGATGCTGATAGCAAGCCATTTTATCCCCAGCGCCCTATGCTCATTGGTCCACTTTTCACCAGATCGACCGTAGGTTCATTGCCTAATGGGAAATTTGACGGCAAGATGATTTTGCTGGGTTCATTATGGGACACAGAAGCTTATCCTTGGCAGTCAGATTGGTATAAAGCAAGAGTCAAAGAGCAGCTAGGGGACCAAATTGACGAAAATTTCAGATTGTATTTTACAGATCATGCAAACCATGCAGATTCGAAAAATCCGGGAGATCCCACGCATATTGTAAGTTATCTGGGAGTATTGCAGCAAGCCTTATTGGATCTGAGTGACTGGGTTGAAAGAGGAATAACTCCTCCTTCAGGAACAGTCTATCAAGTAGATCAAGGCCAGGTGGTGGTTCCAAATGAAGCAAAGGAACGACAAGGTATCCAACCAACCATTAATTTAAAAGTGAATGGCGGAGAGAAAGCTATTAGTAAGGTGGGGGAAGAAGTGTCTTTTACTGCTTTGATAACTACTCCGGAGAATACTGGCACAATAGTATCAGCAGAATGGGACTTTGAAGGAGAAGGAAGCTTCTCTCATGAAGAAAAGATAAGTGATCCTCAAGTTTTGATGGAGCTGAAAACTTCCCATACATTTTCCAAACCAGGCACCTATTTCGTCACTTTGCGAGTGGCTTCGCAGCGAGAAGGGAATATGGAAACTCCTTTTACACTCATCCGAAATCTGGAAAGAGTTCGGGTAGTGGTGGAGCAATAGTTTGATTTTTAAATAATTAACGATAACCCGATATAAAATGAAAATCAGTGAATATTGTCTTGTAGTTGTCTTGGCTATTTTTTCCAAGATGGGATTGGGATTGGCTCAGGAAATAGAATCATCGAGTTCTGTTTTGAATTTGTCAACACTCCAAAAAATCGCAGAAGTAGATGAGCGCTACCAGTCTTTCAATGTAGAAATGTGTGAGATTGTTGGCGGTGATTTTTGGGTTCCTTACCACCTGTTAGATCGAGCCAAAGTACAAAAAGAAGGTTTCGCAGCGCTAAAGCATGGAATAGAACCGATCGACTTATATCAGGAAAAACTGAGGATGCTGGCTTCCGCTTTAGGTCCTGCCTATATGCGGGTCAGTGGCACTTGGGCAAATACTGTTTATTTCCAAAATAACGATCAACCTAAGTTGTCTGAAGCTCCAGAAGGATTCGAAACAGTCTTAACTCGAGAAGAATGGAAAGGCGTCATAGATTTTGTTGAAGCAATAGATGCTGAGTTGATTACTTCATTTGCGATCAGCGAAGGAATACGGGATGAAAATGGAAACTGGACTTCTACCCAATTGGGGGATTTATTAGACTACACGAAGTCAATTGGCGGAGAAATAGCCGGGGCGGAAATGTTTAATGAACCTTCTCATGCCAGTCATGGCGGAGCTCCGGAAAATTACCAAGCGGCAAACTATGCTCAAGATTTTGAACGGTTTAAAAGTTTTGTGGAGCAAGCTGCACCTGATATGAAAATTCTGGGTCCAGGGTCCACGGGAGAAGGGGGGATTATTCCTGGGGATGAAGGAATGTCCACCGACGAAATTCTCACTGCAGAAAAGGCTCCGGTATTTGACGTGTTCACTTACCATTATTACGGTGGTGTTTCACAACGATGTGGAGGAGGCTTGACTCCCGAAAATGCCTTAACTAAAGAGTGGCTGAGCCGAACGGAACTTGGGTTGAAATATTATGAGGAAGCCAGAGATAAGTATTTGCCAAATGCTCCGATCTGGCTGACAGAAACTGCAGAAGCAGCATGTGGTGGAAATCCATGGGCGGCAACCTATTTGGATACGTTTCGATATTTGGAGCAATTGGGGAGATTGGCAAAAAAAGACGTTCAAGTGGTGATGCATAATACCTTGGCAGTAAGTGAATATGCACTTTTGGACCAGAAAACATTGGATCCAAGACCTAACTATTGGGCGGCTTTGCTATGGGGTAAGTTAATGGGAACAGAAGTGTTTGAATCAGATTTAAATGTTGCTGGAGTGGAGGTATTTGTCCATAATCTCAAAGGATCCAAAAATGGCAAAAGTTTTCTTCTGGTGAATCCGGGATCTGTAGAATCATCATTTACAATTCCTGTATCTGCAGAAAAGTATTTGTTGACTGCAGATTCCTTACAAAGCAAATCTGTCCGACTAAATGGGGAGGTGTTACAATTGACTTCTGATGGGAAAATGCCAAGTATTTCCGGGGAAAAAATCAGTGCTGGCAAAGTTTCCATTCCAGCATATAGCCTGCTTTTTTTAGCAATAGAAAATTAAACTTAACTTCTAATTACATTTTATTAAGAAGTTTAAAATCAATGATTTATTATTCAATAGTGAGGCCCAAATCCCAAATTATTTTTATATGAATGTTAACGGAAAAGTAATTGTTGTAACTGGCGCCGGAAGCGGAATGGGACGGGAGTTGACCATTCAATTAGTTCAAAAAGGAGCTAAAGTTGCTATGGCTGATATCCATGAGATGGGGCTGGAAGAAACGGCTAAACTGGCGGGTAAAAGCAATGTTTCCATTCATGTTTTGAATATTACTGATCGGGAAAGTGTAGAGAAATTCCCAGCGCAGGTGATTGAAATTCATGGTCAAGTGGATGGGATTATCAATAACGCAGGGATCATTCAGCCCTTTGTCAATGTGGAAGATCTGGGGTATGATATTATTGAGCGAGTCATGAATGTCAACTTTTACGGTACGCTCTACATGTGTAAATCCTTTCTTCCTTATTTGCAAAAAAGGCCAGAGGCGCACATTGCAAACGTTTCCAGTATGGGTGGATTTATTCCTTTTCCTGGACAGACGTTTTACAGTGCATCCAAAGCAGCTGTTAAGATTTTAACGGAAGGATTATATTCTGAATTGAGCGGCACTAAAGTGGGTGTGACAGTTATTCACCCCGGCGCAATCAATACCAATATCATGAAGAATTCGAATGTCAAAACATCGAGTGAAATGGAGGCATCCCAAGCAGATGCGGCCAGTAAAACGCTGTCGGCTTCCAAGGCCGCAGCCATCATGATTGATGCAATTGAAAAAAATAAGTATCGAGTAATGGTAGGAAAAGATGCGAGAATGCTGGACTATCTCTATCGCTTTAATCCCAAAATGGCTGTAAATATGATCGTCAAGAAAATGAAGGGGATGAAGCATTGAGATAATAAGTACCATGAAAGCCATTGTTTAAATGGCATTAAACAATTTAAAATCATCCCTATGTTTAGAATTTTTTAAGATAGAAATTGATGGAAATAGATTTTCATACTCCTAACATAAACAGTACTAATTGATTATTTTTTCAAAAAATTCTTAAGCTCCTTCTTATCCATTTCTTTGGTGATCAACTCGGTAGGATGGTTGGAATTGAGTTTATCGAGGGTTTCAATACTCAAAACCTCTTTTTGATCTGTAAAAATAGAAACAGGGAAATTTACCCAAATCACTCCTTTTTCATTCATTTCCCATCTACTTTGAATCATTTTGACATGATGTACGCTCTCATTATTGGGGCTTGAAGATTCTGCTATTGCTTGACCTGGAAATACCGCTTCCCCCACATGTACTTTACTTGAATTTGCCTCAAGACCGGACAATCGGGTAAAGGTCCCGTCTTGATGATAGATTTCTATAAAGTTTTCTGATTCTAAATCTGCTGGTCCCGAGTTATTGAACACTTGGTCCATTTTCATTTCAGAAACAGTACCCTTTCGCGGGGCACAGATGACCGCTTTATTTTCAAAGAAAAACCCTACTCCAGCATAATCTACAATTCCAGAGTTTTGAACAGTCAAAGGTCTCATGCTCGTACTAGTGCCTTCTTCCAAAGGCACTAAATAGGGAGTTCTTTCTGGATTAAATATTTCTAAGTTTCCTTTAAATAATTTGGTGTTGTATCTAAATCCAGTCTTTTCGTTTGTATAGATTGACTGGAGTTTAAGTAGATCCGTTTTCCCTGGTTCTGCTACTTTAAACAGGATATTTCCTTCCAAAGATTCTAGATTATCTAGCTGTAAAAATTCAATTTGTACAGTATAGGGTATTTGGGATTTATTAAAGGAAATAAGGGTGAGGTTTCGGTCTTGGTCTTGTTCTGCTACTATATCTACTTGTGCGAAAAGGGGATTTCCTACAAAGAATAAAAGCATTGTGGAAAGAATTGAAAACCTAAAGAGCATTGAAATTGATTTTTGTGATTCTTAAGAAAGCTCAAAATATAAATAAAAATTAGTTTATAATTTATCACAGAATCAAAAGTTCCTAAACCTAATCAGTTCAACTATAGTATCCTTTAATTTTTAGAAGTCAAGGATCTGAGAATCCTTGCAATGAGCGGGTATCAACTTGTCATATTATTGGATAAATAATCAAATCCTTTTATACTTCTTTGCTAACAGAACCTCAGGCTAGCCTGCCCGTTATTTGTTTTATTAGCTTTTTTTCATTTAAATTTTAAAGTTGAATCTTAAAAATTTTTACTGCATTTTGAATTTAATTTAACCTGATTAGCTATTGAAAAGGATTCTACTTGTAGAAGATGACGCCCGCGTCTGTAGTTTTATTTCCAAGGGTCTTAATGAAAATGGATTCGAGGTGGAATTGGCAAATGACGGGAATCTAGGGCTTGAGTTAGCTTTAAGTCAAACTATCGACTTGATCATTCTGGATATCATGCTTCCCGGAATGAACGGGATGGAGGTTTGTCGTCAGATTAGATTGGCTAATAAAAAAATTCCAATTCTTTTTCTCACAGCGATGGGGAGCACTGAAAATGTTGTTCTGGGCCTTGATTCCGGTGGGGATGATTATTTGGTAAAACCATTCAAGTTTATTGAACTTATTGCTAGGATAAAAACCCTGATGCGGCGCAGTATGCAAGATGGAGGAAGATCCAAAGTAGAAAATGAGGTTTATACTTTTGCAGATCTGGTCATAGACGATACGGAAAAGACAGTTTTTCGAAATGGCGGTGAGTTATCTTTAACATCTACTGAATTCAGATTACTTCTGATGTTTATCAAATCACCAAGAAAAGTTCTTTCTCGTATCGAAATACTTGATGAGGTATGGGGAGTGAATTTTGATATGGGGACCAATGTGGTGGATGTTTATGTAAACTATCTTCGAAAGAAATTGGACAAATATGGAGATCAAAAATTGATTCATACAGTCATTGGAATGGGCTATGTATTAAAAGAAGAGCAATGAAGCTTCAAAATAAAATTGTCTACATTTTACTTACAGCATTCCTAGGTTATACACTTCTTTTCAGTGGGTTTATCTATTATTCGATTTCTAGATTTTCTTTTACTGATTTTTACAAACGACTTGAAATAAGGGCGATTGCAACAGCCAAAATTGAACTGGAATCACAAAGTGATAATACTGAAGTTCAGCAACTCCGTCAAGATTATCTTGAGACTCTTCCAAATGAAAACCATGTCATACTAGAGGATATATCCCGAACTGAGGTTCTGAGCGATTCTCGGATAGGAGAGTACTCCAAAAACTTCCTTAATCAAATTCTCGAGGAAGGTATTGCTACGTATAATTCTCAAAATACATTTTACTATGGAACGATATATGAGACTTCTGATCAACGCGAGCACCTGGTAATCATTTCAGCAGAAAATTACTTTTCAACTCACCATTTGTCCTATTTAAGAAATCTGATCCTTACTTCTTTGGCAATAGCTTTTTTATTGATCATCGTCTTTTCGGTCATGTTTTCCAGAAAAATTATAGAACCTATCCAAAACATCATTAAAAAAACCAAGAAAATCGGACTGGAAAATCTGCATATGAGATTGGAAGTGCCAGATAGCAATGATTCAATCCGGGAACTTACCCAGACCTTCAATGATATGCTAAACAGGCTGGAAACTTCTTTTGAAACGCAGAAGAATTTCATCAGTAATGCTTCCCATGAACTGAATACCCCTCTTACCTCCATAATCGGAGAGGCCGATGTGACACTTTCCAGGATCAGAGAACCATTGGAATATATTGAATCCATGAAAGCAATCCTCGAGGAGGCAGAGAAACTTCATAAGAAAACGCAGGCATTACTACTACTTGCCCAAACGGGTTTTGACGGGAAGAGACAGAAATTTGGAAAGGTTAGGATTGATCAATTGGTATTGGATGTAAAAGAAACTGTAGGGGAGATTCAAAGTAATTCCAAAATCCAACTTGATTTTAGCTTATTGCCGGAAAACCCACTTCTGCTAAAGGTCTTGGGAAATGAGCAATTATTGCATCTGGCGGTTTCAAACATACTTTTAAATGCCTGCAAGTATTCTAATGGCCAGCCAGTGAATATCGGCTTGGGAGTAGTAGAAAGAGATATCATCATCATTGTCAAGGATAGTGGAATAGGGATACCACCCACTGAAATGGATTATATTTTTGACCCGTATTTTCGCGCTTCCAATACTACTAATCATGAGGGATATGGAATTGGGCTTCCTCTTGCGAGAAACATTGTAAGAATTCATGGAGGCAAATTGAAAATCACCTCACAATTGGGAAAGGGGACCTCTGTGGAAATTCATTTGCCCTTAGGCAATTTTGAACTCTAATCGTATTTTAATCTGATAGCCTGAATATCTAATGAGATCTTAATCTCATCCTTAAATCATTCTAATACCTCGGTCCTACTTTTATTCTTGTAAAATTAATTGCAAGAAAATGGCAAAGACAATCCTAATCCCGATAGATTTTTCAGTAAAATCTCTGACTACAGCAAAAATAGCTTTAGAGTCAAACCAAGATGAGCAAGGTGGTGTAAAATTGATTTTAATTCATGGAATTAGTCATTCTACTTCAATTTCTGAATTGTTGTTTTATTCGAAACATAAAATTCTTAGTCAGTTAGAAACACCTGAATTTGAGGCTAGCTGCAGAATTTTGAGAAGCAAATTTGAAAATATCCTGGAGTCTATGGTCATTGATTTATTCAGTGGAACCAATCAGGCTGCGTTTGAGAATTATCTGAAAGCAAATCATGTTGATGAAGCATATCTTCCAATTAATCAAACAATTAAGTTTAAAAACAGAAATAGTTTTGATCTAAGTAGGTATTTTTTGAATAGTAAGATAAGTGTACAGAAAATTGATTGGAAAAGGCTTTTTCCATCTGAAACTACTGAAAGAGCAGATGAACTTTCTTCCTTGTTTTTTATCCAAGGGCAAACAGCACATTAAAAAAATCGCTTTGACATGAAGGTCAAAATCCTATATCCATCTGTAATTGCACTCGTGATTACTTTTTATTTCACTTTATTTTCTTTTCAGGAAAGCCCTGAATCTGAAATAATTGGAGATTGGAAGGAAGTGTCTTGGGAGTATGAAAAAGTGGATAGTTTGGTAAATGATGATTTTGACTACCGGATTACTGAACATATCAAAGAACAGCTTAGAGAATCTATTATTTTTCACAATGCTGAAATCTGGGAATTTGAAGATAAAGAAATCCTGAAAATGCATGCCGCTGATCAATCGACTACTCTTAACTGGAAACTGAAGGGAAGAGGAAATATTTTACAACTCAAAAACGCTGACAACAGGATGGAATTTTATGAGATCCGGGAATTGACTTCGGATCGAATGGTTTTGCATTTTAGTTTTGATATGCAGATTAGAGGAATCGTGAAAATGACATTTGAAAAAATATAAAGTTACTTTAAATGATCAGTAGGTATATAAATAGGTCTCTGCGCGAAAACATGCAATTAGGAGCTTTAACTGCTTTTTCTGCGGGGATGGTCAATGTCATTTCAGTATTTATCTTCTTTGCCTTTACCTCCAATGTGACTGGCCATTATGCGATCCTGGCACAGGAGATTTCCAGTGGAAACTGGTATCAGGCATTGGTCGTGGTAGGTTGGATTGCCCTCTTCTTTTTTGGGAATTTCACATCAAACCTGATTGTAATTAACCTGAATAAAAAGAATGCCTATTTAGCTCATTCAATCCCAATATTTTTAGAAATAATATGTCTTCTAATCGTGGGAACTTACATCCAGTATTATTACAAGGAAACCTTGTTGGAAACTGAGCTAATGGTCAGTTTGATGCTTTATGCGATGGGACTTCAAAATGGACTTACCGCCACCATTTCAAATTCTGCAGTTAAAACAACGCACCTGACAGGCTTGACTACTGATCTAGGGATTTTAGCTTCCATGTTTACGAAAAAAGTTTACAGAGAAGACCCAAATTATAGAGCCAAATTAAGACTCTTACTTACGATTATGATTTCTTATGTATTGGGAGGAATCACAGCAGGCTACATCTACCTTACCATCGCATACAATGTCTTTTATATAGTTTGTATTTTCTTAATTATTGTCATTGGATATGATTTATATAGAATCAAAATCTCCGAACTCCTCAATAAAAGGCAGCCTTATTTTAGAAAAACTATAAAAAATCAATCTCCTCAGCTCAGTGAGTAACTAAGATCAGGTTTGAGGTTTTTTTCTACAAGTATCTATTTCTCAATCCAGTTTGTAAATAAGGGAGTTTGGTTTTGACTACAGATAAGTAATTGATCAACGCCAAAGAGTTTGATGGCCACTGAGTTTTTGGAATAGCGTTCTGTTCCTGTGACAAACTTTTTATGAATCAATTGACTTCGGTTGATTCTGAAAAATTGAATGGGATCTACCTGTTTTTCTATTTCCTTAAGAGTTGCTTCTTTCATCAGGTGTTTTTTTCCAGATTGATCAATTCCAAAAACAAGCCCATCATCTGCCGAAAAATAAACCACCTCTATCAGGGGTAGAAAATAAGTGCCTCTGGAAGTCGGAATGGTAAATCTGGATTTGAATTCAGTTTTATCCAGTTTTTTGTCTCCGATAAAAGCGGCTAATTGATTCATCCAATCTTTTTCCTCAGCAGGCTTTTGCGTTAGGAGTTGAAATTTGTCCCAGGCCTGAATGAATTTTTCCAGACTGTATGGCTTGAGTAAATAGGCAATCCCATTGCTTTCAAAAGCCTGCATCCAGTACTCATTGTAAGCGGTCGTGAAAATGATAGGACAAGGGAAGGCTATTTTACTGAAAATTTCAAAGGCATTTCCATCCCTCAATTCTATATCAGAAATGATCAAATCTATCTCCCGATGGTTCTTTAAAAATTCAATTCCATCTGAAACGGACTCGATTTCTGCCAGAATTTTCACCTCTAGTTTCGATTCTGCTAGGTATCGCTTTAGTTTTTTTCTTGCCGGAAGTTCATCTTCCAATATGAGGATTCGTGTCATGGGATAAGTGGAATGCTGATTGAAAATTTTCCGTTTTCGGTAGTCACGTTGATTTTTTCATCGCATAGAATACGGTATTGTTCACGGAGATTTGCTAATCCTTTGCCACTCGAATGCTTGGGGATTTGAAATGGAATGTGTGTATTTGAAACTGTCAATTTATCTCCAAGTTGGACCTGAATAGTCACTGGATTTTCTTCGGTGCCAAAATTATGGAAAACGACATTTTCCAAAAGAAGCTGTAGGGAAAGAGGAGGTATTTTTCCTTTTGGGTTGTCCAGAAAAATGTCCAACTGAAAGGCATTCCCATATTTTTCTTTGATCAATTCAAAATAACTTTTTGCAAAGTCAAGCTCTTCTTGCCAACCGACAAGTTGACTTTCTGAATTTTTCAGTGAGTATCGATAGAGTTCTGAGAAATTCTGCAAAAACCTCGACGCGACTTTAGAATCTTCTTCGATAAGTTGATCGAGTATATTCAGATTATTGAATAAAAAATGAGGATTTAACTGCTGTTTGAGATGTGTCATTTTGGAAGTGACCAAAGCCAGATCATAAGCTGCAAGTTGTTGTTGCTGCGATTTGAATTGCTGGAAAAGGAGAAGGGAGACATAAAATCCACCATAAATAATGAAATCAAGAATCCTGGAAATGTTGATGGGAATCTGAATTTCAGTCAAAAAATTTCTTTCCCAAGTTCCAAAAGACAAAGCCAATAACATGCTGACTAAATTGGACAGAATCAAAAAGAGGAGTAATCCTTTGCCAAAGCAAACCAAAGTTTTTAGCCAGGGAATGGGAAGCTTATCAGATGATTTTAGCCAGTTGAAAGAAATCCTTAGAATAATGAAAATGAAAATTGCCTGTAGCAATGAAACGATGGCAGATTCCGGTGTTAAAATATACCAGTCGATTCGTTGACCTGGCGCCACTCTGCTGCGGATGGAATCCAGATAAGAAAATAGAAAGATCAACCCTAAAAAAGCAGGGTTGATCTTTAGACGTTGAAAAAGCGTTTTCATAGGGTAGAATCAGAAAGGGAAGAATTTCCCTTTCTTTGATTTATTTTTTTTCAGGCCAAGAACTAGTGACATTTCCCAGTGAATCATAAGCTTCTAATTTAGGGTTGTTTTCTTTATCCAAATAGAACATGGCACGAGGCATACCCTGGTCGTCAAACAAAAATAAACCGTTGTTTTGACTTCTTGACTTACCGAGCATGATTCTCGGTGCTCCTCCGATCAATTCTTGCGCTTTGTATTCTTGGTATTTGACTTTAAACGCTTCAGGATCAGACTTCCTAAGTTCCCCAAGCTCTTTCATGATTTCGCCTGTTTTTTGTTGAGATTCTTTTGCTGGCCTATCATTGAAAACCAAGGAAGAGCTTACATAGCGCTTATCGCCACGCTGTGAATCTGTAGTCAGGAGTTGCATGACCTGATCCCCATCGTATTGGTCAAAAGTCAAAGAAAGTCCTGCGCTGTGCCCGTTTTCCTTTTTTTCTCCATCATAAATCAGTCCACCGCATTCTATGCCATCCTCATTGAAAAAAAGCATCCCTGCTCTTTTCTTTCTTTCTATGTTGGTCGGTTTTCCATTGATTTTTTCATCGCCATTAGGAAAAAGCCCTGCATTGGTGACGATCAGTTTGACGGTGCCATCGGCTTCCACCACATTGATCCGCTGGACATCGATGGTTTCAAATTTCTGGTTTCCTGAGTTTTTAAAGGATGAGAAAAATAGAAATGAAGAGCTGATAGCGGCAGTTACTGCAAATGTTCTTAAAAAGATAAGTTCCTTGTTCATGTGTGCTTTTTGTTTATTGATATCCAAAAGTAGCAGCAGGTAAAAAAACATCGAAGTGGAATCCAATGAGCACAGGAAAAATTCAAATGAACTAGGAAATTCGAGTTATGCGCCGGATTTATTCACTCTCATAATTCCTTTTTTTGAGTGACTTTTTGATGTTAAGACTATCAAAAATTATATCCACAAACTTTTCTCCGCCGCTTTTATCCAAGTGATCCATGTCCCTGAAGAGTGAATCCTGTCCCAGAAATAGACTGTCAAAATCCGCTATTGGAAAATCATAGGTTAGCAAAACAGAATCAGCTCCATAACTTTCTTCATCCAATGCATCCACATACGTATTTGTAAGTGGAAATCTCAGTCCGACTAATTCAATTTTTTTCTCTTTGCATAAAGCAATGATCCTTCGAAAAGAATCAGACATTTTTGTCGAAGGATCAGGCGAATGGAAATAATTTTCGATCCGTTCCTGACTGATTTCTACCTGCTCTCTATTGGTAAGCTTTTCCCACGAGCTCTTGGATCTACTTCCTCCCCACTTTGAATAATCAAATAACTCGTTTTGGATGAAATTTTTGATGACCAAACTGTAACGATCATTCAAAAACACACAATAGTAATTGAGGTATTTGTCGTGAATATATTCCGGGTAACTAGAGTAATCCTTTTCATCGGTATAATAGGCCGATCGATCCAGGTTATTTTGATTTTCTCTGGTCGGTGAAAGTGTATGGTCATCTACTGTGAGATAGATTCTTTCAACAGGGGTATTTCGTATCAAAAATTTGAGCTTCCGCTCCATATCCAAATACGAATCACTTTGGCCTGAAAAATTATGAACTTGATGTGCTTCAGTAAAATCCCCCATCGGAGTCCCGTGCGAATCAGCCAGAATATATTCTTTATAATCCAAGTCTACTTCATCATAATCCTTTATATAAAATCCACTGATCATGAAAAACAACAGGAAATTGACAATCACCAATAGTAGGGTAAAATAGCCAACTTGTTTTAAGAATAGTTTGATCATGATTTTTTCAAAATTGGAAATATATAAACTCTATTTCTTCTGAGGTATTACCGAAAATATCAATGATCAAAACGATCAGTAAATAAATCGACCATCGATAAGCTTTACTGGGAATAAACTGGAACTTGGAAATTCCATACTGACCTGCTCGACCATTCCATTCTACCAAAATAAAGCCAAGTATCAAGACCAATAAGGTGATTGATCCGGGGATTGATTGAAAATCAGGGGATTGAAATAATTTTTCTGTAAAAATCCCGGAAATATAGCTAATCGCATGAGGCATATTTTCTGCCCTAAAGAATATCCAGGAAAATACAGTCAAAGAAAATGTGACAAGAATTGCAATAAATTCATTCCAAGTAGGCCGTTTTCGGTCGGAAGCGACAGTATTCAAATTTTGTCTGTTTTTGCCAAATAGCAACAACGGAATAAAAAATACAGCATTTAAAGCTCCCCAGACAATAAATGTCCAATTGGCCCCATGCCAAAAACCACTCAAAAGGAAAATGATGAAAACATTTCTAAGTTGATGCCATTTACTGCCCTTGCTGCCACCTAATGGGATATAAACATAATCCCGAAACCAAGTAGAAAGTGAAATATGCCACCTTCTCCAAAACTCAGCCATGTCTCTGGAAAAGTATGGGAACGCAAAGTTCTGCATTAACCTAAAACCGAATAATCGCGAAGTTCCAATAGCGATATCGGAATATCCTGAAAAATCCCCGTAAATCTGAAATGTGAAAAATAGAGCTCCCAATACTAAAGTACTTCCCTCATAGGCGCTGGAATTGTTGAATATTTCATTGGCATATTCCGCACAATTGTCAGCGATCACCATTTTTTTGAATAATCCCCATAAAATCTGGAGCAATCCATCTTTGGCTTGCAAATAATCGAATTTCCTTTTTTCGAAAAACTGGGGAAGTAGGTTGGTGGCTCTTTCTATGGGACCGGCTACTAGCTGTGGAAAAAAGCTAACGAATGCTGAAAAAGCGATAAAATCCTTTGTTGGGCTTAATTTTCTTCGGTAAACGTCTATCGAATAGCTCATCGTCTGAAACGTGTAAAAGCTGATTCCTACAGGTAAAATTATATTCAGCGTATTCGATTTGATCGGCATTCCCAAGATTGAAAATGCATCTATGAAATTGTCGAGGAAGAAATTGTAATACTTAAAGAACCCTAAAAAACCAATGTTAATGAGGAGACTTAAAACCAAAAGTCCTTTGCGTTTATTGGGTTGATCCGATTTTTCTAATTGTAATCCTATGACGAAATCCACCAAAGTGCTAAATGCAATGAGGGCTAAAAATCTCCAATCCCACCAGCCATAAAAAAAATAGCTGGCCATCACAATCAATAGATTCTGTGATTTCAGATTATTTTGAAAGACAAACCAATATAGGATGAAAACGATCGGTAAAAAGATCGCAAAATCAAGAGAATTGAAGAGCAATGGGAGAGAGGTTTATCTTTATTTGGTGACGGTTTTTGATAAAATCAATCGGCAAATTTAAGGATTTGTCATTCTATTCAGGAATGTTTCACAAATCTTATGATTAGAATTTTTTTGAATATCCATAATTCTGGCATTAGATCTATAGATTTCCTTTTATTAAAGTAAATCGGCTAAAACCAAGAGATTCAGGAAATCCTGATCAATGAAAATAGGTGGTTTTTTTGGGGAATTTTCATTAGATATTGATGTCAAAACCATGCATCAAAACCAGCCTTAATCCTACATAAATGACCAATAAAGCGGTCAATCCTCCCAAAAAGCGAAGATTGAATTTTTTACTGGAAAGGTAAGAACCAATACTTCCGCCAATCACTACTGCAAGAATCAGCTTCCAGATTAAATCAAAGTCAACTTGAAAAGTATCTGCAACTGTAAGACCTATCAATCCAGAAATGGAATTGACCAAAATGAAAACAGAAGCCAAAGCGGCTACGGTCCTTGGGTTGGCCCAATTCAACAGGTTCAATGTTGGACTTAAGAAGATTCCTCCACCAATTCCAGAAACTCCCGCCAGTAATCCCACACTTCCGCCCAACCCTAGTTTTTTTATTAAGGTAAATTCATGGGAAATTAGTTTTGCCTGAATGTATCGAAGCATCATAGCAAGTCCTGAAAGGATCAATGAAGATCCCAAAATCAAAAAGAAAATCTCTTGAGATAATCGTAGTTGAGCTCCGAAATAGGCCAAAGGAATACTTGAAACCAGAAAGGGCCAGAATAATTTGATGTCAAAAACCTTGTTTCTGATAAAAATCAAAGTGCCAATAGTCACTACGCAGATATTCAAAATCAGGGCTGTAGATCTGATTTCATAGAAATTGGTCAGAAAAAGGCTCATGATTGCCAGGTAACTGGAGCCTCCACCAAAACCTACGGAACTGTAAAACAAAGCGATAATGAAAAATATGTAGGGGAGGTATTCTATGGTGATCATGAAATTTATGATGGAATTAATCCTTGTGATATTAAAGGCGGTCCTTTTTTGATAGAGTTATTATTTTTTTGAATTTGATTATTAAATATTAATCTGCCAAGTCAAATGCAATTTGCAGA
>CBFHWO010000038.1:0-30563 GCA_965659625.1 uncultured Algoriphagus sp.
TTCTATTGAATTATGTCTGGCTTTAGCTGAAAACTATTGGGCTAAAGCCCCCTTTACTACACATGAAATCTTATAGGAATGGGCTAAAGCCGCATTCCTATTCAAATTGATTTCCATTGCATTTTTATTTCCATTGAATTCCCTCCTGCGTTATGAATGGGCTAAACCCACATTCTATTCCATTGAATTCCCTCCTGCTTTAGCTGGAGGAAATCCATCTTTCATTTTCTGAAAACCATATTTGAGAATGAACTCCTCATATTCCTCCTGAAAAGTCTTTTTCCTATGATGTACTTCCTGATTTTTGATATAGTTTCGGACCCTATCCAACTGAGATTCTGAAACTGATACCGCATAATATTCATCCTGCCATTCAAATTTCTCCCGAGTTAAGGTATTCTTATTGATCCAAAAAGCTGATTCACCCTTAATAAGCATCATTATTTTCTCGATGGTTTGAGCGGTTCCCAAAGAAACCAAACAATGACAATGGTCTGAGTATCCATTGATGAAATCCACAAAAATCCCTTTACTATGGGCATTTTCACGGATGTGATTCCAAACCTTCAATCTGAGTTCTTTCGAATTCAAATAGGGTACTCGGTTTTTAGTACTCCAAACGAAATGGATGTAGACTTTTACAAATGGCATAATTGAAAAAATAAATGTTAAAAAGATTTTGGCTAAAGCCAATATAGAGAATAATATATCCATTTGGAATGGGTTAAAGCCACATTCCAATTCAAATTGATTTCTATTGAATTCCCTCCTGCTTTAGCTGGAGGAAAAGAAAGAAAAAATCTCTAAGCCAACTCCCTTAAATCCACTGGTACTACTCTGGAAATGCCGGCTTCGATCATGGTAATGCCATAGATAATATCAGTGCTGGCCATGGTACGCTTGTTATGGGTCACGATGATAAACTGGGACTCTCCGCTAAACTGCTGGATAATCTGGTTGAACTTATCAATATTCGCATCATCCAGCGGGGCATCCACCTCATCAAAAATACAGAATGGCGCGGGCTTCAGCAGGTAGATAGAAAAGAGTAGGGAAGTGGCAGTTAGCGTTTTCTCCCCACCGGAAAGTTGGTTGATCGTCAGAGGTCGCTTTCCCTTAGGCTTGGCAATAATCTCGATGGCAGACTCCAAAGGATTTTCCGGATCCACCAAGGTCAGATCGCAATCATCCTGCTCCGTAAAGAGGGAGCGAAAGACCTTGATAAAATTCTCCTTGATCTTATCAAATGCATCCAAAAATGTTTCTTTCGCTACCTGATCGATTTCCTTGATGGTGTTCAACAAGGATTCCTTGGCTTTGATCAGATCTTCTTTTTGGCTGGTGATAAAATCATAGCGAACCTTGATCTCATCGTAAGCTTCCATCGCCATCGGATTGATGGGTCCGATCTTCTCGAGTTTATCTTTTTGCTTGCGAACAAGCTCGCGAAGTTCTTCTTCTTTGAAGTCCTGAAACTCTTCGTCTAGGTTTGGGTTTTCTTCCATCAACTGATCCAGATCCAGTTCGAATTCCACGCTCAGGCGTTCCTTCATTCCGGTCATTTTCAGCTTGGTTTCATTGATGGCATTCTGAAGTTCGTGGAGCAGTTCATCATGTGATTCCTTGCCTTTTTGCAGGTTTCGGATTTTCTGATCGGTCTCATCGATCAGCGCACGACTTCCATAATATTCCTTTTCTGCTTCCTGCACGCCTTTTTCTATGCCTTCTTTTTCTGCGTAAAGCTCAATCAGTTCATCGTCCTTCACTTCATTGTTATCCAGCAAGGACTTGATTTCTGTATCAAGGTTGCTGAGTTCCGCTTGTGATTTCTCAATGCGTTCCTTCGAACTCTCATACGCATTTTGCTTGAACTCAATTTCTTGTTCCAGGCTGTTAACACGGTTGAGTTGCTGATGGTATAGAATGTTTTCCTGATTGAAAGCCTGGGATTTTTCTGTGAGTTTGGCAGATTCCTCTTCCAAAGTCTCATTAAGTACTTCCAGATCTTCCTGAGCGGATACGTATTCTGCTTTCTCTTCAAAAAGTCTTGGTTGAATCTCGGTCAAACTCTCCTCCAGGCTGGCTATCCGATCTAAAATATCTTCCCGCTTGTTGGCATTGTTGCTGAGGAGTTCTCCCAGTTGTTCTTTTTTCGTCTTTACGGAAACGTAATTCTGATTGATCTCATTGATCACTTTTTGGCTTTCCTCCAAGCTTTTCTTATAGCTCACTTCCTTCAGTTTCATCAGATCCGAAAGCTTTTGATCCAGATTGTTACGGGTAGCAGAAACCTTTTTATTCAGGTCTTTGATCTCCTTATCCAGCTTCTCCAGATTTTTGGCTCTACCGATTCTTTTTCCTTCGAAAAGGCCTACCGAACCACCAGAAAGGCTGAATTTGCGCTTGGTGAATTTTCCGCTCTCTGAGATAAAGATGGACTCTGAATCCTGCGGAAAGTCCTTATGATCTCCTTGGACGATGTAGACATTGTCCAGGATAAAATTGATCAAACGGGAATATTTAACGTCGAATTCGATGATTTCTGTCGCTGCGATGGCATTGGAAAAAAGCTTGGTCTGGCTAGGTTTGAACCGCTCAAAATGCTCCAGAACAAAGAAATTTGCTTTGCCCCGGGCAGTATCAGAAAGTAAGTTGATCGCTGTGATGGCCTGCAGTTCAGTTTCCACCACGTAGTAATTCATATATCCCTCCAGGTAATTCTCGATCGTGACCCGGTATTTTTCATCGGTGGTCAGCAAGTCGGAGAGGAGTGGGACATCTTTGCCCCAGGAATTGTTTTTCTTCAGGAATTTGATGGCCTCTGGAAAGCCTTCCAGATTCTCCACCAGAGATTTGGTGAGGTTGTATTCGTTTTGTTTGGAGTCCAGCTTTCGGGAAGAAGTAGTGAGTTCCTCCCGGATCATTTCAATCACGCGATTCGTCTCCTCAATCTTCTGATCCAAATCCTCCTGCTTCGCTTTCATGACTTCGAAAGCTTGGGTAGCCGTATCTAGTTCAGCTTTCAGTTCGATGAGCTTCTCCTCAAAATCCACCAAAGAAGCCTCCTGAGAGGAATCATCGGAAGAAGTCCGTTCCAGTTCCTGCTTTAGCGTAGAAAGCTGGATTTGCTTGATCTCCTGCTCTTTCCCGAGTTGGTATACCTTTTCCTTCAGCTGCTCAAAGGAAGCGGTTAAAGTTTTCTGTTTAAGTTGATGCTCTGATTGAATCAGTTTTTGGCTTTCATAGGCCTCCCTAAGTTCGCCTACGATCATCTCCTTCTCTGCCAGCATTTTGGCAGCAGATTCTTGCTCATGTTTCAGCGAACGAATGGAAAAACCCGCTCTATCATTGGACTTTCTATCGGCATCGATCTGTTCTCGGAGTTTCTGGGACCGATCTTCCAGGAATCGAAGTCGCTCATTCTTGATTTTCTTCTCCGATTCAAACGTCCTGATTTTATTGACATGATCGTTAAGAGTCTTTTGGCGGGAAGCCAATAATTTCTCTTTAGAGATCAAGTCTGCTTTCCATTGAGTCAGCATCGCTTCCTGATCTGCTATCTGCGTTTGAAGTTGCAGCTTTCTATCGCTTTCCTCCTGAATCTGATAGTTAGTAGCTAAAAGAGCGGAAGTGTATTTTTCTATGCTTTTCTTGGCCAGATTGATACTGGCTACTTTGTATTCCTTTTTGATTTCAAAGTACTTGGCCGCTTGTTTGGCCTGCTTTTCAAGGCTCTTTAAGTTCTTCTCGATTTCATACAGCAAATCTTCCACCCGGTCCAAATCACCGTCAGTATCTTCCAGCTTTCGCAGTGTTTCTTTCTTGCGGCTTTTAAATTTGGAAATTCCCGCTGCCTCCTCAAAAAGATCCCTTCTGGAATTGTTCTTATCATTGAGCAACTCGTCGATCATCTTAAGTTCGATGATGGCGTAGGAGTTGGAATTGATTCCCGTGTCCATAAAAAGGTTGGTGATATCCTTCAGACGGCAGGTGACGCCGTTGATCTGATATTCACTTTCTCCGGAACGGTAGTAGCGACGGGTAATCGTCACATGCGTGTATTCAGTAGGAAGGAGGTTTTTGGTATTTTCAAAGGTCAGGGAGACTTCGGCGAGGTTGGAAGGTTTCCGGTTTTTGGTTCCGTTGAAAATGACATTTTCCATCTTGTCAGAGCGAAGTAATCGGGTTTTTTGTTCCCCGAGAACCCAACGAATTGCATCGACGACATTGGACTTGCCACAACCGTTTGGACCGACCACACCGGTGATTCCTTTATCAAAATGAATCACCATTTTATCCCCAAAACTCTTAAACCCTTTGATCTCCAGCTTACTGAGCAGCATTCTTATTTGTTAATCTGAAATAAAGAAACAAAATAAGATCATTTGGCAGATTGTCCAAGGATTTGGAACATCTTGAGAAGGAAAAGGATATTATTATTCAAAAAGGATTGAAAGGTTCCCGCCAAGGAGCGAAGGCGCAATTGTCTCGCCACGACGCAGCGGCGCAACGAATTTTTATATTGGGGATTTATTTCTGAAAAACTAGATTGGTGGAGATTAACGCTCCCTCAAAGGAGCAAAGGCGCTAGTTTCACGCCACAACGCAGCTACGCAACGATTTTTCACATCAAATAAACGAATTCCAACTGCCGAGTCTTCTGCCGAACAATTTTATTTCTATTATCCATTTTTAAAAACTAGAATTGAATTTTGGACGTTTTCCCTTAAACTATCCGGTTTTTGAACTGAAGGCTATCCGTTTAGAAAATCAATTAGTACCGAACTTGTTTCGGGAATCCATTGATTTTTAGGATTGGCAAAAGTGAAAAAATCAAATCGAAACGGATCTAAATTTAATCATTAAACGATTCCGATTTGAAGGAGAGTTTAGGGAAGAGGCTTTTGGTTACTTTTGGTCTCAAAAGTGACATAAAAAGAATATTGATAATGATTAGTACCCTTTTGTCTTTTCAAAAAATCAACTCTACATTCAAATCAACTAAATCGATATCGCTTAAGAAGAAAGAACAATCTACCTCTCTCAACAAATACAACAATTTCAACAAATACAACAACGACAACTTTCCTCCTTTTCAAAAAAATAACTTAACTTCCCTCTATGGATTTAGGAAACATCATCTACATCATTGCCATCATAGGCTACTTCATTTACCAAATAAGTAAAAGGAAAAAGCCAGGTATGGAGGGTTCAGAGGAGGAAATGAACGAGCCTTCCCGGCCAACAACCTTCGAAGATTTGATGAGAGAAATCAGAGAAGCACAAAGCCCTAATCGTCCACAACCTGCTCCAAAACCAAAAGCTCAGCAAATAGAAGTCGAGGAAATCAAACCAGAACCTGTAAAAAAGAAATGGTACGAGGAAACTGCTGATGAGGAGATTTCTTATTACGATGGAGCGTATGAGAAAGCAAAAACTGCAGGCGAAAAGGCTGTTCCGATTTCACAATTAGAATTTACAGATATTGCATTTAAGGCTTATGAAAAGAAAGAGAAGGAAGAAAATCGCTATGCCAATTTGCTCAAGAACCCACAGTCTGTGAAAGATGCTATTGTATTATCAGAGATCCTAAACAGAAAACATTTTTAGACCTTTACCTATCCTGTGTTGGTTGCTTTAATCCTCCATTGGTCAGAATAAGCTAATGTTGGAATCTAAGTTCAAAAAATATTTAACTGAAGTTCCCCCTTTTTCCAACTTCCCTTAATCCAAAAAACAACTTTGCATCGTTTGTGTTTATAACTAGACAAATTCAAAAGCGATGGAAAATTTTTCTCCCAACCAATCAGGCAAACTCACCAAATCAAGAAGAGAATTTATTGAGAAATCAGGACTCTCTATTGCGCTAACAGTATTTGGGCTAGGTTTTTTTACCTCTTGCTCGGATTCTGAGGGGATGCAGCCTACTGGTAGTAACGGAACTCCAACAAATCCAGGTACTGGAGGAGGTACAGGAATTGCGGTTTCTGGAAGTACAATCAGCATCGATTTAAGTATTCAAACTGCTTTAAATGTCAGCGGAGGCTGGCTTTTGATTACCGCAGGAAAAACACTCGTATCTAAAGTTGGAAATGAATTTGTTGCCCTTACCTCTGTTTGTACTCATTCTGGATGCGATACCAATTGGAGTTTTGCCAATGCAACCTACAATTGCTCCTGTCATGGATCTAAATTTGATGCCCAAGGAAATGTTATTACTGGTCCTGCAACTCAACCATTAAAAGTTTTTTCTACCTCAGTTTCTGGAAACACCCTTATCATTACAAAATAGGTTACTTGGAAGGTAAATGGAATTTTCTGATCCAGAGATTTCCGGATTCCTCTTCAGAGTCTAATTGATAATTATTTGATACTAGCCAGATTTCCAGCTTGTCTACATCTTCTTGTTCTTTGGGATAAGCATGCCTGTAATATCCATAAATCAAAACCTCAATTTCTTGGGGAAGTTCAGAGTTTAGTTCTTCCAATGATTCAATTGGGTAAAGCTTTTCTTGCCTATTTTTATCATGGGGTAAAATTACTTCACGTGAGAAATGAACAAAATTATTTGTCAGGATAACTGATTGTTTTTCAGGATCCTGAGTAAGAAGATCTATAGTTTCAGTTAAATTCAGATATTGCTTTAATTCCTTTTGATAATAGATAGAAAAAAGAGCAGGTAATATCAAAATGATAGCCAGATATAGGTGCTGATAAGTTCTATTTTTTATCCAAATAAGAAGCATAAATGCGCATAAAAATAGAGCCTGCTTTGAGTCTCCTTGAATCATTGCAATGATTGTACCGACACAAATCAAGCTATACAAAGCTATTTTCCATTGTTTGGAATTTCTCCAAGTATTCCAACCGGAAGCGATAAGAAAAGCAAGGATCGGGACGAGGATGATCAAATGTCTTGGATTGAGATAGATTGGGTTGTAAAACTCAAGCGTAGAACTCATAAACCAAAACCCCAGAAAAAGACATAGAAAAGCTACCGTGAACTCAAATGTTGGAGATTTCTTGGATTTTAAACCTTGATAAATTCCGGGAATAGCAAAAATCAACCAAGGCCAATAGGCACGCTCCACTAGGGTTGTGAAAGGTAAAATTGTCAATCGCTCCACAATCGACCAGATTCCTTTATCAGCATACGTGAATTCGGAAATGTAATGGCCTGCATTAATAGACGTGATTCTATAGAGCGGATCTCCAAATTGGATCCAGAAGTAAGCCAAGTAGAGTATAGACAAGATTAGCCCAGAAGCCACCAAACTGATATAAAAATTCTTATTGATTGATTGATTTCTCAAGTCAAAGAGAAACAAAATAACCACAAAAGGTGCTAGGAAAATAATGGTTTCTTTGGTCAGAAAGCCAGCAAAAAGGGCTAGGACAAAGATTACTCCGGAAACAAATGGTTTTTTATTTCTAAAAATAGCCGCTACCGGAAGGATCGTTACCCATAGTACCAATGGAGCATCTGGATATACTTTAGTGATGAAATGTAGGAAATATACCTGAGAACAAAACCAAATCACCAGAATCCAGGTCAGCTTTTTGTCAGGTATTATTCTCACCAAGACAAAGAGAGTGACGAGGTAACAAATGAGGGAAAATCCTGAGATGATGTGAGGATTAAATCCAACTATATGCCCAATTAGGCCTGAAGGTATATAGGCTCCCCAGCGGCTGGAAAAATGGTAAGAATTCACTTCCATGGTACCTTCCCAGAAGCTTTTTCCGGCTAGAAGGTAATAGACGTCGTCACTGAAGGTGATTCCATCATAGCCAATAATCCAATACCCGACCAAAAACAAAAGCCCAGTAATCAGGGGAGTTTTGTTTTCAGAATGAGGTAGAAGAGGAGAAGTGGTGGTTTTCATTTGGTGGTTAAAAATAGGATCAAATCCCCCTTTGAAAAGGGGGTGAGGGGGATTATCCGATATACGCTGCTCAGATCCCGATAACCATAGGGATGAAATCCCGAACATAGGTTGAAAGATTTCAAATCTTTGGATAAAGCTTCGAGATTACAAATCTCGAAGAGCGGATTCAGCCAAACAGTATCCTGTTCAAACTTCACCTCAATTTTGCGTTTGGCCATCAATTCCCTGATATATTTCGATTTGGTTTTCCATTTTAAAATTTTCTGATACAATTATTTTGGAATCCCCGTATAATATGCTTCGGATTTAATCCGTTTTTCATGTCAATTATCTCTTCAAATGATCCTGTCTAGCATGATTGCCGATAATGATAAAAGTGAAATTAATTTTTTAAATTTATCTATGAGAAAAATTTCATTTCTTTTTGGTTTACTTTCCTTGATTGGGTGTAAGGAAGTAGAAAAACCCCTTATGGATCCGTATGGCATTTATACTGTAGAATCCATGATTACGTCTATTCCGGTTGATTTCAGCGATACAGGTGAGCAAATTACCGAGCACTCGGCTAGTTTTTTAATGTGTGGACCAGGAGAATTTTCTATAGAATGGCGTTTAAATAAGCAAACTCCAATTATGGATTTTGATACATTCATGTTTTGGGATTGGTTCAACCCAAAAACAGAGGAGTGGGAAATTATAAAGGGATGTGGATTTTCACGTAGGATTGTGAATCAGAAAGAAAATGGCGATTTGGAATTGATGTTTTACGGGGGTGAAGGAGTTTATTCAACTAACCCCAAAAGTTTACTTGATCAATTCGAAGTATTAAGTTTGGATTATTTTTCAGATGATAAATCAATCCGGATGGTGGCTCGCCAACAGGTGTATGACTTTTTTAAAGAAGAATATGTCGAAGCTGAAATTGATTATTTGTTTTCCTTTTCGGGGCCTGTTTTTCCAATAAAAAATTAGTGGATATACCAACAAAAAATTCCATGTCCTTCTTTTGGAGAAGGTTAATAGTGAAAAATCTTTCCTCCGTTTCATTTGTGTAATATCCAGCGAATTATTTCTCCTATAACCTTTTTAGGTATTCTAATTTATTTGAGTTTGGAGCTTTAGATGGTGTGTTAGGGCATTCAGCTGTTGTGTTTTGTCTGATTTTTATATAACGAGAGTAAAATTTACCTTCGTTTTTTCATTCGAGGGTAAAAAATCAGCAATATTACCTTCGTTGTCACTTTGCTTTTAAAAAGAAAACTCTAACTATTTCCCGATACAAAACTTGCTAAAGATATTAGCCAATAAATCATCTGTGGTGATTTCTCCGGTGATTTCACCAAGGTAATGTAAAGAGCGACGGATGTCCATTGCCACAAAATCGTTGGTTACTTCATCTGCTAATCCTTTCAGAATATCCAAAAGGGAATCTCTGGTTTTAATCAAAGAATCGTAATGCCGAACATTGGTGACTAGCGTATTTCCTGTTTTAAACTTATCCAGGTTGACAAGTTCCATAATCCGAACTTTCAATCCTTCCAGGTTCTCTTTGTTTCCTGCAGAGATAAAAATTGTGTCAGGATGTTTCTCTTTTAACTCATTAATAAGTAATGGATTAGCCTTGTCTATCTTATTGGCAACTTTAAGAAAGGGAACACCTAGATTTTCCAGTTTATTGACATCTCTATTGATCTCAATTAGGTCCGTATCTCCTAAATCAAATAAGTAAAGTATCATGGAAGCAGTCTTCATTTTCTCCTGAGTTCTGCTCACTCCAATGGCTTCAATGGTATCCGTTGTTTCTCGTAAACCTGCGGTATCAATAAATCGGAAAATCACTCCACCGATGTTGATCTCATCTTCAATAAAATCACGGGTGGTTCCTGCAATTTCAGAAACGATTGCTTTTTCCTCGTTCAGCAAGGCATTGAGTAGGGTGGACTTTCCTGCATTTGGTTTTCCAGCGATCACTGTTGGAACACCATTTTTGATGACATTCCCAAGATCAAAACTTAGAATCAATTCTTCTACTACTCGAAGCAGCCGTTCCACCAACTCTTGTAATTCAGTTCTGCTCGCAAACTCTACATCTTCTTCACCAAAATCCAGTTCCAGCTCGATCATGGAAGCGAAATGAATCAGTTTTTCTCTCAGTTGTTGGATTTCACTGCTGAAGCCTCCTCGCATTTGACTCAATGCAGCTTGATGGCTTGTTTCGGAGTCAGCATGAATCAGATCAGCAACAGCTTCAGCTTGCGCCAAATCAAACTGCCCATTAAGGAAAGCACGTTGCGTGAATTCTCCTGGCTTGGCAGGTCTTACGCCTTTCTTTAGGAAAAGCTTGATTACCTGATTGATGATATAAGAAGATCCATGTGTCGAGATTTCGACTACATTTTCTTTTGTAAAAGACTTTGGTGCTATAAATAGTGATACCAACACCTCATCGATGATTTTTTCTCCATCTCGGATAGTACCAAAATGAATGGTATGAGATTCTTGCTTTTCTAGATTTTTCCCAAAAAAGACTTCATTGGTAAGACGGATAGCGTCATTTCCCGAAAGTCGGATTACTGCAATTGCGCCTACACCTTGTGGTGTTGCCAATGCGATGATGGTATCATTCCTTTCGGAAAGCGAAAAACTCATTGTCCTCTAAATCCTTTTTTTACAATAATCCCCAAGCCTTCTAAAAATTGATCAGGTTCTCTATAGCCTGGAAGTTGAGTGATATTTTTAAGCGTAGGATCAATGATGACAAAGTTGGGGTAGGATTGGACCCTCATCGCAGCCGCCATTTCAGCCTCAGAATACTTTTTGCCCATAAAATCGAAGGTACGATTGTTATCCTCAGCATTGAGTTTGACGGCATAAAATTGATCATTGATGTATTTTACCACTTCTGGGTCTTGGAAGGTCAAAGCATCCATTTTTTTACACCAGCCACACCAATCTGTGTAAACGTCTACGATCAACATTTTAGGATTCTCTTGATTAGCTGCCACAGCATCCTCAAATTTCATCCATTCGATTTTTTCCTGTGCATTAGCTGCAAAGCTTAAAATAAGAGTGAAAGCGATCAGAAATATTTTTTTCATAATTGTTTGTCTTCGAGGGCTAAACGACTCTTCTGCCAAGGAAGTTCCCAAGCAAAATTAGGCTTTTTGCCTTTAATTAACACACTCAGCAAAAATAGAATTCCGGAAACTGCCACCATCATACCTGCAATGGAGCTATCGACCAGATATGCCAAGTAATATCCAGAAACTGCAATAAAAATGCCTAAGCCACAAGTAAGCCTAATTAAAGGCATCAGTTTTTTAGTCCATAAAAAGGCGGTTGCCGGAGGAACAACTAATAATGCCACAACCAAAATGGCTCCAACTGCTTCAAAACTGCTGACAGTAGTATAAGAAACCATTGACATGAGGGCCAGGTTGACCCCTTTTGCTGGAAGACCCATTACTGTGCTAAAGTTTTCATCAAAGCTAGTAAGGGTCAATTCTTTGAATAATAAGGTGATAAAGGAAACAACAAGCGTCACATTGAGGATAGATAAATAGGTGATCCTTGGACCGAGATTAAAACCTGAATCTGTTATCCAAAGGTCAATCGGTAAATAAGCAATCTCTCCATACAATACACATTCCTGATCCAGATCGACTTTATAAGCAAGGAGATTGATTAATATGATACCTATTGCAAAGAGTAGGGTAAAGGTGATTCCTATGGAGGCATCTAATTGAACTCTGGCTTTTTTCCTCAACCAATCAATAATTAGCGTTGCAAATATTCCCAAAATCCCGGCCCCGATAATTACTTCAAGTCCTCTTTGGCTTCCGGAAATAAAAAAACCTATGACAATGCCCGGAAGAACTGCATGTGAAATTGCATCTCCCGTCATGGACATTTTGCGAAGCATCATAAATACTCCAAGTAATCCACAAGAGATCGCGATAAGCGAAGCTGTGAAAATGATTAGAAAAGCGTTTTGATCAAAGGTCATCATAGTCTCTTGGAATGTTTTCTTGATGCGGATCGAGTTTAGGGAAATTCAATCTTTTCTCCAGTAGCGTTTCTACCTCGGGAGTAAGGATATGTTCCAGTTTTTCTGCAGTATCATGGACATGGTCAGGAGCAATATTCATGTACTCATTTAGGTATAATTCCCAAAGTCTGTGTAATCTCACAATTCGTTTTGCTTCCGATTTCCCTTCATTGGTTAAGATGATAAGATTCTGATTTTTAGTAATTAAACCTGATTTAATTAAATTATCAATTGACTTCTTACTTTTAGAGATTTGGTAGGGGAAGCTCTCATAGATTTCTTCTATGGAAAGGTATTTCTTACCACTCTCTAAGCCATGTTGCAATGCTTTCAATAAGTGGTCTCTATGGGTCTTATTTAGATACCTTTGTCTGGCAATAGTTCTTGAAAGCACTCCTTTTTTTGGAGCAAATAGAAAAGAGATCAAAGCCAAAAATGAAAGGGAAACAACCACCCATGGGCCTGTTGGCATTTGTGGAAGAACAAAGGAAATATAGGTGCCGATGATTCCTGAAATGACAGAAAAAAGACCGGCGATGATCAAAAGTTTGTGCAACCTGTCTGTCCAAAATCTAGCTGCTGCTCCGGGAGTAATCAATAGCGCCGCCATCAATACCACACCAATTGCCTGAATTCCGATTACCACTGCCAAAATCATTAAGACATTAAATATCAATCTTATCAATCCCATTGGGTAACCGACTGCTTTGCCAAAATCAGGATTAAAGACGAGCATGCTAAATTCCTTTTGGAAAAGAGTCAGCGTGATGATGATTAAAACAGCAAGCCCGCCATAGATATATAGGTCTTCCTCTAAAATGGCAATCGCATTTCCGAAAATGAATTGGTTTAAACCAGCCATTTCTGGATTGCCTGATTTCTGAATAACTGTAAGTAATACTACCCCAAATCCAAAAAATACAGATAGGATAGAGGCGATGATCGCATCCTCACTCAATTTGGTATTGCTTCTGATCCAAGAAGTGAGAAATGTTGCCAAAGCTCCCGAAAGAAATGCTCCACTGACAATGTATATTGGATTCTTTTCTCCGGCCAAAATAAACCCTAAGCAAATTCCGGGAAGCACTGCATGAGAAATGGCATCTCCTAAAAGCGCTTTTTTATCCAAAAAACTATAGGTGCCAACATAGGCTGATCCCAAACCCAATAAGGTAATTCCAATCACTACAAAAGCGATGGAGCTATCCTGAAATGTAAAGAAGTATAGAAAATCTTCCATGTCAGCTTTTCAATGGGTTGAAATCTTTTTGCTTGATCAGGTCGGTCACCTTGGTGAGTAAGTTTAGCTTTCCGCCGTAAGTTTTACGAAGTAATTCTTCCGAAATGACTTGTTCGATTGGGCCAGAAGCCACTAAGTGCAGATTCAGCATGATAATCCAATCAAAGTAATGCATGGCTGAATGGATGTCATGATGTACCACGATGACTGTTTTGCCCTGGGCGGTCATATCCTTCAATAAATTGAAAATGGCAGTTTCCGTGGACATGTCCACTCCTGCAAAAGGTTCATCCATTAAGTAAAGATCTGCTTCCTGTGCCAAAGCTCTTGCTATAAACACCCGTTGTTGCTGGCCGCCGGATAATTCAGAAATCTGTCTATTGACAAAAGACATCATCCCAACCTGATCCAAACAACTTAAAGCAATTTCTTTTTCTTTTTTACCAGGTCTTTTGAAAAGCCCTAGTTTGCCATAGGTTCCCATCATCACTACATCCAATACGGAAGCGGGAAAATTCCAGTCCACAGATTCTCTCTGAGGTACGTAGCTTATTTTTGATCGGACTTCATCTAGCGTTTTGTCAAAGATTTTGACATAACCGCTGCTTGGAGTAACCAAGCCCATGATTGCTTTGATCAATGTGGATTTACCGGCTCCGTTTGGTCCTAAAATTCCAATAAGTTTTCCGGAGGGAAGACTTAAGTCTACATTCCAAAGTACAGGGCTTTGATCGTAACTGACAATTAAATCATGTATTTCAAGAATTGGATTATCTACCTGAGTAATCATGGGTTTAGGCTTTTAAAGATGGTAAGTAAATTGGTTTCCACCATTCCAATGTAGGTTCCAGCTGGAGTTTCTGGTCCATCAAGGCTATCTGTAAATAATGGTCCAGCCATCACAATGTGGTGGTTTTGATTGGAGCATCCGGCTACTACGGCTTCTATAGCTTTTGGTGAAATGGTTTGCTCTGCAAAAACAGCCTTAATATTTCTATCTACGATAAATTGGATCAATCCAGTTAAATCTCTCAGTCCTGGCTCACTTAAAGTAGAGAGTCCCTGTAATCCTTTTACTTCCAGATCGTAGGATTTTCCAAAATAAGCAAAGGCGTCATGGGCGGTTATCAAAGCTTGGTTTGTACTTTTCAATTGATCAACTTTTGATTGAATCTCCAGATCCAGCACTTTCAGTTT
The DNA here is from genome assembly GCA_965659625.1 of uncultured Algoriphagus sp. Classification (GTDB taxonomy): domain Bacteria; phylum Bacteroidota; class Bacteroidia; order Cytophagales; family Cyclobacteriaceae; genus Algoriphagus. The sequence continues at coordinate 14,375 of CBFHWO010000038.1, forward strand.
TTCTAGATAAACCAGAGTGTTGGTTTCTATTTCATTTTTCCATTCCGGTTTCCATTTGATCAATTCCTCCGAAGTATGGGCTAAAGCTAAAGACCAAAGTTTCACATCAAACCAAATATGTGGATCAACACTATGTGCTTCCGGCCCGGATCTCAAGAGTAATTCTTGAGGTAAATCTTCAGCCGCATTGATGAGGTTTTGACTGTAGGCAAGTTTTTCAAAAATCTCCGTCATTTTTCCTTCCAAAAACAAGCCGTGATAAAGCACGATATCTGCTTCCTGAAGTAAGTCTAAATCTCTAACTGAGGCTTTGTATAAATGAGGATCTACTCCGGCGGGCATCAAAGCTTTGACCTCAACCAAATCGCCTAAAATATTCCTGACTCCATCAGCCAGAATACTGGTTGTCGCCACCACCAATGGTTTTTCCCTTTGCGTTTTGTCCTCCATTTTACAGGATACCAAACAGGCTAAAAGAAGCAAAATAGCTAGTAAAGTTTTCATGACTGGATCACCAAAATATTAGCAGCAACATCTTTTGACATAAAGAGCGTTTTTTTCTGATCAACCAAAATTTCCAGAGATCCATCAAACTCCACTTTGTCCAAAACTTTGATCCTTGCACCGATGTAAGCGCCGACTTTATCGAGGTATCTGAGAAAGGCAGCAGAGCTATCTTTTACGGCTACAATTTGCCCTGTTTGATCAACTTCCATTTCATTAAGTGCTACTCTTGGTCTGGCTTTTACATCGCCAAATTCATCAGGAATAGGATCACCATGCGGGTCGAATTTTGGATAGTTAAGATAAGTGTCTAAGCGCTGGATGAGTAGGGGAGATTGGATGTGTTCCAACTCTTCAGCTACCTCATGAACTTCGTCCCAAGCGAACTGTAATTTGTCCACCAAAAACACTTCCCAAAGTCGGTGTTTCCGAATGGTTTGAAGCGCTCTTTTTTTACCTTCTTCGGTGATGTTTACCCCATAATATTTCCTGTATTCTATTACTTCCTTGTCACCAAGTTTCCTGAGCATATCCGAAACAGAAGCTGGCTTAGTTTTCATCTCTGCAGCCACATCGTTTGTGGAAACACTTTTCTTTCCTCCATCAGATAGGTGATAGATGGCTTTCAAATAATTCTCTTCTGCGGTTGTCATTTTCATGGTATGCCATTTTAATCTATGACAAATGTAAAAATATATTTAGATATATCTAAAATAAAATTTGAATAAGACTAAATCGTCTGTGGATAAGCTGTCTCGAGATGTTATTTCAGTTTTAGCCTCATCTAAAAAATAAATTAGTCTCAATGGATTATTTTTGTAATTAATTTATAATCAAATTATTGTGATTATGTATTACGGATAGATTTTGAATCTATCGAGTATAAATGGATTTGGAATTGAGTTTCCATTTTGTGAAAATGAGTGTTAAGAATAGGGGGTGAGTGGATAACTTTTTTGGATATCCACAAAGCTCAATTCTTAAAGTAGGTCTGATATAGCTTTAAGAAATTGCTGTTCTTGTGAGCTCCAAAGAATTTCGTCTCCTGGTTTATTGGTAAAAAAATCTTTTTCAATTCCTTTTAAAAATTGAGTCTGAGCAAGTTTTTGGGATTCAAAATCAATACTAATTCCTCCTTGATAGTGATTTAAAAAAGATTCCCATTTATCATTTTTACTGATCAAAACAGGTTTGGCCAAAGCCATACATTCAAAAAGTTTTGTGGGCATTTTATCTGAAATCGCTGAATGTTTTTGATAAGGCAAAAGGCAAAAATCGCAGGCTTTTATTTCCTCCAATATCAGCTCATGATCGATTGGGTTTTCATCAATTTCCAATCGGATTTTAGGATTTAAAACAGCCTCTTTTTGGAGTTTTATGCTAAAGCTTTTTAAAGGAACATGCCCAATAATATGAAGGCTTGAATCAGGAAAAATTTCCAAAATGGAATTGAAAAACTTGATGCCTTCTATTGTCCCGAAAGTTGGGGTGATAGTTCCTGAAATCAGAAAACGAAATCCATTTGTTTCTGAATAGTTGAAAGGAGGTTTGTTAAGAATTTTACCTGAAAATTTATTTTCGAGAATTAAAAAAGGTCTCTTTTCTGGCATCTCTTCGGCATAGCATTTTTCTGCCAAAAAGTATAAATCGATTTCTCTGATACCCTCAGAATATTGGATGATTTTGGCTGCTAGTGATTTTTTGAACTCAGATAATTCATTGTTCAAGTCCAAATTTAAGAGATAGTTTTCCTGGACATCATAGATGAGTTTATACCCGAAAAATCGTTTTAATATTGAACTCACAAATAGGTATTCATAAGTGCAGACGATGAGGATTTTTGGCTTAACTTTTAGTATGGTTTTTAGCAGCCTCAGCTGTGATAAAACTCTTTCCCAGGTGGAAAAATTATTGGTTAGTGAAGTGAATAATCTGACTCCCTCAATTCTTTCTTGGATTTTAGACGAAAATCCTATGATGTTTAGGTCGTATTTATTTGTTTCACGCAGCGAAAGGCCAAGCTTTTCCCAAGCTCTAGTATCTTTGAGCGGTTTTAAGCTAGATGCAATTAAGACAGGGATTTTAGGAGCTTGATTTTGACCCATAAACGAAACTAATTAAAATAATGGAACTGAAGACCATCATAGAAAAGGCTTGGGATAACCGAGAACTATTAAAGGAGAAAGAAACACAATTAGCGATAAAAGCTGTCATCGATGATTTGGATACTGGGCAACTTAGAGTTGCGGAACCTTTGGAAGACGGTTCTTGGAAGGTCAATGATTGGATAAAAAAAGCGGTTATTCTTTATTTCCCTATTCAAAAGATGCAAACCATTGAAGTTGGTCCTTTTGAATTCCATGATAAAATGGCCTTGAAAACCAATTATGCCAAGCAAGGCGTAAGAGTAGTTCCCCATGCTGTGGCGCGATATGGTGCATATTTGGCCAGTGGAGTAGTGATGATGCCAAGTTATGTTAATATTGGCGCTTATGTGGACGGTGGCACGATGGTTGATACCTGGGCTACTGTCGGTTCTTGTGCACAGATCGGCAAAAATGTTCATTTGAGTGGTGGTGTCGGAATTGGTGGAGTATTGGAACCTGTGCAAGCAGCTCCTGTAATTATTGAAGATGGTGCTTTTATTGGTTCCAGAGCAATTATTGTTGAAGGAGTTAGAATTTGCAAAGAAGCAGTAATAGGAGCGGGTGTTACTTTAACAGCTAGTTCTAAAATAATAGATGTGACAGGTTCTGAACCTATAGAATATAAAGGTATTGTCCCTGAAAGATCTGTTGTGATTCCAGGTTCAATCCCGAAAGAGTTTGCTTCGGGAACTTATCACGTTCCTTGCGCCATTATAATTGGCAAGAGAAAAGCTTCTACCGATCTTAAAACTTCACTTAATGATGCCTTAAGAGATAATAGTGTAGCAGTATAAACCAACTAAAATGAAAAAGTTAAATCAAGTCCTCTTGATGGTGTTTGTGTCAGGGATTTTATGGGCTTGTTCTAAACCTGATCAAAATCAAGGAGATAAATATTTTAATTCAGGAGAATATGACAAAGCTGTCACGGAATATTCTGAAATATTGAAATTTAATCCCAATGATGTTCGCATGCTTTATAATAGAGGTAGAGCGTATGAAGAACTGAAGGACTTTGAAAATGCAAAGAATGACTTTGAGAAAGCCTTAGAGCTAGATCCCAATAACTTCCAAGTTTTGCTAAGCCTTGCAAATCTTCACCATAAAGAGAAGAATTATACCAATGCTTTGTTATACTCAAGTAGGGCAGAAGAAATACCGGGTGCACCCGCAATGGCATCCTTTATAAAAGCAAGGGCATTACATCAAATGGGGAAATCAGATCAGGCTTTAACGGCCTATGCAGATGCCATTAAAAGAGATAAAGATTTTGGTCAAGCCTATTATAATAGAGGTTTATTAAAAGTTGCTCTTGGTAGAATTGGAAGTGCATGTGAAGATTTTCAATTAGCAAATTCTCTGGAATATCCCGGAGCTCAAGAAGCATTCACTAAATATTGCAAATAAAAAAAACCGGCCTTAGCCGGTTTTTTGTTTTCAGGATGTCTTAGCCCCAGAGAAAAGCGCTGCAGGAAAACCATTTTAAAGACTCATAATAAGACTTTAGCGAGGATTGATTATGGAGTGCAAAACACAACTCAGAGACTGTTTTTTAATGTTGACCAGCGCATTATTAAAGACCTTGAGAGAGGTCTTAGATTTTGACTTCTTTTGAAGCTTCACGAAAGTTAAAGAGTTATTTATTAATGCACGTGGTCTTCACCTACCTTATGGTCGCAAAGGTTTTCTGAAGCCAATCTACCTGAACCGCCACAAGTTCTGCATGCGCTAACTTCTTTTAAAGATGCATTGCAGACTGGACATGTGAGCCTACCTTTGCCGCTACAGCGTTCGCATTCAAAGTATTCTATGATGTTAAAAATATTCTTTTTGGTGATCATTCCAGTACCACCACATCTACTGCAACCTACTACTCCTTTTGCTTTACAATAGCTACAGTCCTGTTCTATTTCTTTATTCCCATCACAGGTGAAGCAAACTTTATAACTGTAACCTTTCCGATCGCAAAGTTGGCAAGATTGAATATCATTGAGTGGTCCTTCCAGCTTTTTCTGAAGTTCCTGAGCACCTTGATAATGATCTCCAGTAAAGCCAGATAGCTCTAAATATTTGTTCAGGAAATTGGCTGAATTATCGAATTGACCGATATTAAAAAGTGTCTCTGCAAAATAATAAGGCATTTCCTCAGGCAAAGGGAGACCCGAATCAATCAGATTTCGAAAAATTCCATTGGCAGTTTGATAATCGTTTCTTTCCATTGCCGCAACGGCACTTTTCATCCAACTATCAGTTTGACCTAAATTAGGGCCTAATTGAGCCATTGCATTAAAGCTTACTAAAAAACAGATAAGGATTAATGTAAGGAAAGAAGAGGAGATTACTTTGGTGTTCAATTCGGTTCTGTCTTGATTAATGTGGCAATAAAGATAGATGTTTTGGGAAGTAAAAGTTAAACTTTACTAAGTGGTTAATCTTAAAAATTTCTTTAAATGGATTTTGGAACTTAAAAATTGTCTTTATTTTAGGCATAAGAAAAGGTTCTTGCATTTTGAATTGCTTTTAGTACCTATTTCCACTTTAATATTCTTTAATTGATTTAACAACTTAAATCCAAACAATTATGTCAAAACCAATCACAATGATTGAAAGTATCGGTCCGGTAATGAAAGAAAAATTAGCGGCTGCAGGAGTTACCTCCGTAGAGGGGTTACTAGAAAAAGGCGCTACGAAGGCTGGTAGAAAAGCGATTGCTGATGCATCTGGAATCGCTGAAGGTAAAATTTTGGATTGGGTAAATATGGCAGACCTGTTTAGAATTGATGGGGTAGGTAGCCAATTTGCTGAATTATTAAAAGCAGCAGGAGTTGATACAGTGAAAGAATTGAGAAATAGAAATCCTGAAAATCTTCATGCTGCTTTGGTCAAAACCCAGGAAGAAAAAGGTTTGACCAGAGCTGTTCCTGCCGCCTCTCAGGTTGAGAAATATGTAGAACATGCAAAAACATTAGAACCAGTTGTGACCTACTAAGATTATATAAATACCTTTTTTATTGAAAAACCTTTTTGCCAATGGCATCAAGGTTTTTTTTGTAGTTTAGAATTCAAAATTTTTCCCCAATGAGCAAAATAGAATCGTTTAAAAGTCATCTATCTGAAGGTCAGGTTTATAAAAGAGATTATATTGTTTTAGGTACTGGAGTATTAGACGGAATACCTGTACAAGATGCCCAAATTAAAGTTCCATTAAAGACCTTGAATAGACATGGTTTGATCGCTGGAGCAACGGGTACTGGAAAGACAAAGACCTTGCAAGTGATTGCAGAACAACTCTCTCTAAAAGGCATTCCTTCCGTTTTGATGGATTTAAAAGGTGATTTATCAGGGTTGGCTCAGCCAGGTGAATTAAATGATTTTATCCAGAAGCGTTCAGATGTTATTGGAGTTGACTATACCCCCAAAGGGCTGCCCGTCGAACTTATGTCCATTTCAAAGGAGAAAGGAGTAAAGTTAAAGGCTACCGTTTCTGAATTTGGACCAGTCCTAATTTCTCAAATCTTGGATTTAAATGATACTCAGCAAGGTGTAATTGCTGTCGTATTTCGTTACTGTGATACGCAACATTTGCCATTATTGGATTTGAAAGATCTAAAGCGAGTCCTCCAATTTATTTCCAACGAAGGAAAAGACTTGATCAAAAAGGAATTTGGACAGGTTTCTTCCGCTTCGGTAAATACCATCATGAGGAAAATCATCGAGTTGGAACAGCAGGGAGCAGAACGGTTTTTTGGTGAGAAATCCTTTGATGTACAGGACTTTGTCAGACAAGAAAATGGAAAAGGGGTAATTTCGGTAATTCGTTTGACTGATATTCAAAGTACTCCAAAGCTTTTTTCAACATTCATGTTGAGTTTGCTTTCAGAGATATATGAGACCTTTCCCGAGCAAGGGGATGCAGATCAGCCAAAGCTATGTTTATTTATAGATGAGGCTCATTTGGTCTTCTCTACCGCATCAAAAGATCTTTTGGAAAAGATCGAGGCAATTGTAAAATTAATTCGATCAAAGGGGGTTGGAGTCTATTTTTGCACCCAAACGCCAACAGACGTACCCGATAGTATTTTGGGTCAGTTGGGCTTGAAAGTTCAGCATGCTTTAAGAGCATTTACAGCAAAGGATAGAAAAGCAATAACCAAAACTGCAGAGAACTATCCGGATTCAGAGTTTTATGAAACCTCAGAGGTGCTTACTAAAATGGGAATTGGTGAAGCATTAATTACCGCTCTGAATGAAAAGGGAATTCCAACTCCATTAGCTCATACACTTGTAAGAGCTCCGATTACAAGAATGAATATACTGACTGAATCTGAGATAGATTCTTTGGTTAATAACTCTGATATGGTTTCAAAATACAATCAGGATTTGGATAGGGAAAGTGCCTTTGAAATGTTGGAAAAGAAGCTAGAAGAAGTGGAAAAAGCACAAGAAAAAGCAAAGCTTCCAACTCCAAATATCCCGAAATCTCAGCCAAGACCTAGAGCAAAGGAAGAAGAATCTTTAATCGAAGAACTAAGTAAAAATACGATGTTCAGGCAACTAGGAAGAACAATTTTTAGAGAATTGACTAGAGGGATATTAGGTTCATTTACTGGTAAAAGGAGGTAGGTTTAAATAATTGATAATTAATTTATTACACTATTGAAAATAGCTGTCATTGGAGGTGGTGCCGCTGGGTATTTTGCAGCGATCCACGCAAGTAAGAAGGGAAATACAGTGACTGTTTTTGAGAAGTCACCAAAGTTGCTTTCTAAGGTGAAAGTATCTGGGGGTGGTCGTTGCAATGTTACCCACCGACCAATGGAGATTTCTAAACTGGTGAAAAACTATCCTCGAGGCGAAAAATTCTTGAAAAAGGTCTTTCGACATTTTAAAAATGAGGATACTATAGAGTGGTTTGAATCCAGGTCAGTTCCATTGAAAATTGAATCTGATGGAAGAGTTTTTCCTTGTTCGGATGATTCTCAGAGCATCATTGACGCGCTACAAGCTGAAGCAAGTAAATTAAATGTTCAGATAAAAACATCAACTGGAATTAAAGACATTCAAATTAATGGAGATTCCTTTTTGCTTACTTCTGATAAGGGAGAGTTTTTAGTAGATTCTTTGATTATTGCTGGGGGCGGACATCCTAAAGTGGATGGGTATGCTTTTTTGAACAAATTGAAGCACAAGATTGTCAGCCCAATTCCTTCATTATTTACATTTAATACACCTCAGGAACCTATAAAAAAGCTGATGGGAATCTCTATGCCCGATGCTCATGTAAAAATAGAAAGCACAAAACTAAATTATCAAGGTCCTTTATTGATCACTCATTGGGGGATATCTGGTCCAGCTGTTTTGAAATTGTCAGCTTTTGGTGCTGAGTGGCTTAAAGAAAAAAAATATGAAGCTAAGGCAATAATAAATTGGAATGCAGAATATAATGAGCAGAAATACTTGGAGTATTTGGTTTCCTATTCTAAATCTCATCCTAATAGAAAAGTTTTTAATTACTCTTTATTTGATGTTCCTAGTAGACTTTGGCAGTATTTATGTGATAGGTCTGAAATTGATAGTGAGCTAACCTTTAACAGTTTAGGTAAAAAGCAATATAATAAGTTGGTTCAAAACCTGTTTTGCCATATTTTGAGTGTAAATGGTAAAACTACTTTTAAAGAAGAATTTGTTACGGCTGGAGGAATCTCAATTGATGAGGTCAATCCAGAGACGATGGAAAGTATTTATCATCCAAATTTGTACTTTGCAGGAGAAGTTTTAAATATTGATGGAATCACTGGAGGGTTCAACTTTCAAGCTGCATGGTCTACGGGCTATTTAGCTGGAAAATCACTAGTAAAAAGCACTATATGATACAACTTTACCCAGAGTTTAATAATAAAATTCTTGAAATCGCTGATGGTGATGAAGATTTTAAAATGGAGCTTATCAAAGCAATTCATAATGGCCTAATTGAATTGAAAACAATTTATTCGAAAGGATACCAAGAAAAAGATCAGTTAATAATTCAACAGATTAGACATAAATTGAAGCCTACGCTTGCTATGTTTGATTTCGAAGATTTGATAGTTGAAATACAAAAAGGAAAGGAAATTTTAGAGTTAGAAGGGTTTACAGAAAATTTTTCCTACCATTTTTCCACTTTAGAGCAATTGATAGAAAGAGCAATTTTTAAAGTTAATTTACTTATAACATAAAAAGGAGCTGCACATGCAACTCCCGTTTTATTATTTTTATACCTTATGAAGAAAGAACAAATATAAGGCAGGTTTTTTTGTCAAGGATTAACAGAATATGAACTTCTTGTAAAGGAATTCATTTAAAAATACATGCCAATTTTAAAATCAAATTACCCTGGGCCCCCCTCATTTTTATTCAATGGACACTTAGAAACCATTGTTCCAAGTATTTTTAGGAAGATAGAAGGAGTTACTTATCAAAGGGAAAAAATAACTACACCTGATGGAGATTTTTTGAATTTGGACTGGTCAAGAGTAGGATCAGATAGACTATTGATCATATCACATGGATTAGAAGGGGATTCTGAAAGGCATTATGCAAAAGGATTAGTTAAACTTTTCAACCAACATAAGATAGATGCCTTGGTTTGGAATAATAGAACCTGCGGAGGTGAAATTAACAATTTACCCATCTTATATCATCATGGAGCGAGTTACGACCTTGATACAACTGTTCAACATGTATTGAAAACGAATTCTTACTCTACTATTTATTTATCAGGTGTGAGCATGGGAGGTGCCCAAACGTTAAAATACTTGGGAGAAATGGGGAAGAATTTACCAACGGAAATTAAAAAGGCGGCTGTTTATTCCACTCCATGTAACCTTCCTTCTTGTGCGGCAACTCTAAAACTCAAGTCTAATGCTTTTTATAAAAAGCGCTTCCTTGGAAAGCTGAAAAAGAAAATAGCAGCTAAATCCCAGCAATTTCCTGGTCTAATCGAGAATAGCCTACTTGAAAATGTAAAAGATTTTGATGCATTTGATACGCTATTTACAGCTAAACTTCATGGATTTAAAGATGCCACTGACTTTTATCAAACAGTTTCTCCAGACAATTGGATGAAGAAAATTTCTATCCCAACTTTGATTTTAAATGCTAAAAATGATCCTCTTTTAGGCCCTGAATGCTATCCAATTGAATTGGCGGAGAATAAACCAGAAATAAACCTGGAAATGCCAGAACGAGGAGGTCATACTGGATTTGCACTTAAGGGAAATGAATTTAATTGGGCTGAATACAGGCTTCTTGAATTTCTTAACGATCAAACCTAAACTTGGAAATGTTAGTTTTATATTAAAGTCAAATTGATCCCAAATGAGAACTCTTTTTTTTACAGCGATAGTTAGCCTCATCTTTATTACTTCATTAAGTATTTATTTCTTTGGTTTAGGGTATATTTTTCTTGGGATACTCTTGCTAATTTTTTTAGTTGGATTGTATGATATGATCCAAAAAAAACATACGATTCTTAAGAATTTCCCAATTGTGGGACATTTTAGATACATGTTTGAAGCCATCTCGCCAGAAATTCAGCAGTATTTCATAGAAAGTAATACAGATGGACGTCCATTCAGCAGGAATCTAAGATCATTGGTTTATCGGCGGGCCAAAAATGTCAATGATACCCATCCATTTGGAACCCAGCGAGATTTGGGTGGTGAAGAATATATGGCGTTGAGACATTCCATCTATGCAGTAAATCCAATCAAAGATGAACCTAGAATTACAATAGGATGTCAAGATTGCAAAGAACCCTATTCTGCTTCTATCTTCAATATTTCAGCGATGAGTTTTGGCTCCTTAAGCGGTAATGCTATACTGGCATTAAATAAAGGAGCCAAAAAAGGAGGTTTTTACCACAATACAGGAGAGGGTGGAATCAGCAATCATCATCGAGAAGGAGGTGGGGATTTGGTTTGGCAAATAGGAACTGGATATTTTGGATGTAGAAATGAAGTTGGAGATTTTGATGAAGAAAAATTCAAAGAGAAAGCAAGATGGCCTCAGGTTAAAATGATAGAAATTAAGCTTTCTCAGGGGGCTAAACCCGGTCATGGCGGAGTATTGCCGGGAATAAAAAACACCAAAGAAATTGCAGAAATAAGAGGAATAGCGCCGGGAACCACCATCATATCTCCTCCATCACATACTGCATTCACAAATCCAAAAGAGCTAGTTGCTTTTATTGCCAAACTAAGGGAACTATCAGGTGGAAAGCCTATCGGGTTCAAACTTTGTGTTGGTAGAACAGAGGAATTTGTGAATCTCTGCAAAGAAATGGTAGCTCAGCATATTTGGCCAGATTTTATTAGCATAGATGGGGCAGAAGGTGGAACTGGAGCTGCGCCGCTTGAATTTTCAGATAGTGTTGGTCTTCCTTTGGAACCAGCTCTGATTTTTGCTAATGGTACTTTGGAGAAATATAATTTGAGAAAAAATATTAAAATAATTGCTTCAGGAAAAGCTCTTTCAGCATTTTCAATTATTAAAAACATCGCTCTAGGTGCGGATATATGTAATTCAGCTCGGGGATTTATGTTTAGTTTAGGATGTATCCAAGCATTACGGTGCAATACTAACGAATGTCCGACAGGAGTAGCAACCCAGAACCCCAGCCTTACACGAGGTCTTGTGGTGTCTGATAAATCAGAGCGGGTTTATAATTTCCATAAAAATACGATTCATGCTGTCCAGGAATTAATGGGAGCAACAGGCCATATTCATACTTCACAAATCAGTATTCATGATTTGGTCAAAGGAGATGAAATGGTGAAGCTAGCAAACAGATATTTCCCTGATACAGTTAATACCCAGGTATAATTGCTAACCGGTAAAAGTCTTCGAACTTGGATCTATTCTAAGGCAGTCTGAAAACTGTAATTCCTATGGCACAAGTCAGAAGACTTGCGCTAAGAAGATTTAGATAAGGTAGTTTATTGAAATCTTTTTAAAGCTAATTCTGCTACCGTTCCACCTATGGAAAGTGAGCTTGTAGCCGCTGGAGATGGCGCATTTAGTACGTTGATGGAATGCTCAGACTCCCTTATTGCAAAATCATCCAATAATCCACCTGTTCTATCGCATGCCTGAGCTCTTACTCCAGCACCTCCATCCACCAAATCTGAAGATTGGATTTCTGGAATCAATTCTTGAAGTGCTTTTGTAAAAGCAGCTTTTGAAAAAGAACGATAGATTTCTCCAAAACCTGTTTGCCAATATTTTGCAGCGACTTTCTGGAATCCTGGCCAGGCTAGGCTTTCTACCAATTCCGATAGGTTGATCTGAGATTTTTTATATCCCTCTCTTTTGAAAGCCAAAACAGCATTTGGTCCCGCTTCTACCCCCCCTTTTTTCATTCGGGTATAATGAACTCCTAAAAACGGAAAATTTGGATCCGGAACCGGGTAGATCAGATTTTTGACCAAGTATTCCTTCTCTTCTTTTAATTTATAATACTCCCCTCTGAACGGGATAATTTTTACATCGATCGGATCCTTTTCATTCATTTGTGCCACCTTATCGGAGTAAAGACCTGCACAATTGATAACCAATTTAGATTTGAATTCTTCTTTTGAAGTTTCAATGTAATTGATGTTATTTTTATGTTTGATATCCAGTACTTTATGATTAAAAAAAATCTCTCCTCCATCACGAATTATCTTTTGGCCATAAGCCAAAGCAACTTTGAAATAATCGACAATTCCGGTTTGGGGAACATGGATGGCAGCCACTCCGGCACAATGGGGTTCAAATTCTTTTAATTCCTCAAGTGTAATAGATCGAGTTCCGGTTAATCCATTTTGGAGTCCTCTTTCCAATAAATTATTCAATTGTGGAATCTGTTCATTTTTTGTCGCTACCACTACTTTCCCAGTAATTTCAAAAGGAATGTTTTCTTGTTGGCAAAAGTCAATCAATTCATGATATCCATTGATGCAATTTATGGCTTTCAGAGAACCAGGCTTGTAGTAAAGCCCAGAATGGATTACCCCACTGTTGTTTCCTGTTTGATGTTGTGCAAGCTGATTTTCTTTTTCTAAAATGGCAATTTTCAAAGCTGGATTTGATTTTTGAATTTTTAAGCCAGTCGCCAACCCTACAATTCCACCTCCAACAATGACAATGTCGTATATCATAATGATCCTTTTTGGTGTTCAAATATACTGAAGCATGATTCAATTTTAGAGACTTCCCTTCAGATCAATTTTGTTATTCTTGGGAATATTTAACGAATTATCAGCAAATACTTCGATCAATGAATTTATCTTGCGGACGATTTTGATTTTGGAAATCAACTACGAATGATCAGAACCCTTCTTTTTTTAGTATCACTTCTGTTTCTGACAGAGGCCTCCGCACAGTTTCAAGTAAAAGGTAAAGTCACAGATGCTGAAACTGGGGATCCGATCCCTTTTGCATCAGTGTTATTGAAAGGCACTACGGTAGGAATGAACACTGATTTTGAGGGGAATTATTCTTTGAGTTCTAGGACTTTGCCCGATAGTATTGTGGTCAGTTACATCGGCTATTTATCCCAATCTAAAGTCTTAAGCCAAGAAACTGAACAAACCTTGAATTTTCAATTGAGGCCTTCCGATTTTCAAATGGAGGCCTTTGTTTTTGAATCTGGAGAAAACCCTGCATTTGAGATAATCCGAAGAGCTGTAGATCGTAAAAAAGACTTTGATAAGCGTAATCTAATTGCTTATGAGACAAAGAATTATACGAAAATAGAAATCGATATTGATCATGTGTCTGAGGAATTTTCCCAAAGAAAATCTGTTCAAAAAGTCACCTCAGTTTTGGATAGTATAAAGCAACTGACAAACGATGAAGGTGAAAAGATTTTACCGGTATTTTTCTCTGAGACTTTGTCCACATTTTATTATAGAAATAACCCGGAGCTACGAAAAGAAATCGTAGAAAAATCAAAGGTGACAGGAGTAGGGATAACTGATGGTTCAACTACTTCGCAAATAACAGGATCTGCTTTTCAAGAATATAATTTTTATAAAAACTGGCTCAATATTCTAGAAAAGGAATTTGTCTCACCCATAGCAGATGGCTGGAAAGCATTTTATGATTATGATCTCTTAGATTCTGTGTTAGTTGGCCAAGACAGCTGCTATAAACTTCAGGTTTACCCAAGAAGAGAGCAAGACTTAGCTTTTTCGGGGACAATCTGGATTAACAAAGAGACTTATGCTTTGAAACAGGTGGATCTAACTATTCCGAAAGAAAGTAATCTGAATTTTATTGAAAGAATAAAAATCCAACAGGAATTAGTACCAACTAGTGCTGGCCCTTTGATTCCTTCAAAAAGCAGGATTCAGATAAAGATAGGTCAGGTCACACCCAAAACAGCAGGCTTATTGGCCAAGTTTTATACTTCTTCGGATAGTGTCAAATTGAATGATCCTCAGCCCACTTCATTTTTTAACCAGGCTGTTGAGCTTAAAGAAGATTTTAACACAGGAACGGAGAAGTTTTGGAGTGAAAATCGACAAGATCCATTGAGTTTGGAGGAATTGGCCGTGTTACAGATGGTGGATACGCTAAAAAAAATACCCGTAATACGATTTTATTCTGAGGGATTGAAATTTTTTGCAACGGGCTATTTACCTGTTGGAAAAGTAGATTTAGGACCTTGGCCAGGATTTTTCAATTATAATAATATCGAAGGTATTCGATTGGGTGCTGGTTTTAGAACCAATCTCAAATTCTCTAATAAATGGTTGATTCAGGGATATTTAGCTTATGGCTTTAAGGACGAACGAATTAAATATACCGGATCCGTGACCAGGATTTTGGATAGAGTTCATTGGACCACGTTAAGTTTTACTTCCCAAAAAGAGATTGATCAGGTAGGCTTGGAAATCGCCAGTTTGGAAGGGAATAGCATATTTTTGGCAGCCAGCCGATTTGGTACCTTGAGAAGGCCATATTTGACCACAAATCATCGATTGAATTTCCAGCGTGAGTTTTTTAAAGGATTTTTATTCAGTACTTCTGTCAATATGGCCCAATTTGATCCTTTGTATGAATTCTATTATTTGGACAAGGATACAAGAGATTATAAATCAAGCTATCAGACGACCGAAGCTAGATTTAGCTTACGATACGGAAGGGATGAGATCATCATTATCAATGACAACGAGAGAGTATCTTTTGGTCCGTCCAAATGGCCAATAGTTGAAGTGAATTATGCCCGTGGGTTAAATTGGTTAGGTGGTGATATAACTTATTCAAAATTGAGTTTTTATCTCTATCATCGACTGAATATGGGAATGCTTGGCGTGTCAAGGTATGAATTGGATGCTGGGAAAGTATTCGGGGAAGTTCCTTATCCGATCTTGAAAAACCATTTGGGTAACGAAACGCTGTTTTATACTTCGGCAGCATTTAATACCATGAATTTTAATGAGTTTGCTTCAGATCAATATATGAGCTTGCGATATAGACACTTCTTTGAAGGCTTTTTATTGAATAAGATACCAGCGATCAAAAAATTGAAATGGAGGGCTGTCGCAAATGCAAATGTGCTATTTGGTTCTGTTCAGGATAAAAACATTAGTAACGTTCCTAATGTGGATCCTGAGGGAAACCCATTGGAAACCTTTGGAAGATTGGATCCTTTGACTCCCTATGTCGAATTGGGATATGGAATTGAGAATATCTTTAAGTTTTTCAGAGTGGATTTCTTTCACAGAATGACCTATTTGGATAATCCAGAGGCAAAGCCATTTGCTGTAAAAATAAGTGCACAAATAATTCTTTAGTAGATTTTTTTGGATGCTTTGATTCTTCACCTATTTTTATTGGATGAAGAAGAGTTCGATTTTTTGGATGCTAGTATTAATTCTTGCAATCCTCTCATGTTCAAAGTCTGAGAAAAATATTTTAAATGATGGCTTAGAAATCATCAAAGTAGATCTTTCCGAAGCTAGAGTGGGAAAACTTTCCGAATTCTTTGAGCCTGAAATTGAATATATCTGGCTAAAAGATGATGTGGAAGATGGTCAATTAAGCGGTGGATTACACAAGATTATTTTTCATGAAGATAAAATCCTGACCTTGGGTATTTTTGGCTGCCATTGTATCAAGGTCTTTGATAAATCGGGTCAATACCTCACAAAAATCCGAGCATATGGAGAAGGGCCTGAAAAATACCTCGAATTTGATGATGCTCAAATTGTAAATAATGAATTGCTATTAATGGGAGTTTTTCCTCCGAAATTGATGTGGTTTTCTTTGAATGGAGATTTTTTAAGAGAAGAAAAACTTAAACAGCATATTGGATCGGGGGTATATTCTGAGGAAGACCTTCGCTATTATTTTTATTCACCCTTTATCGGTCCAGAAGAATATTTTCTTACCAGTGTCAACAAATCCTTCCAAGATACATTAAGATACTTTCCTTTTGATTTGGATGGATACTATGGAGGCTTTCCTAGCAGAAACAACTTTATAACTAGCGATGAGATCTATTTAGGAAG
>CBFHWO010000039.1:0-6878 GCA_965659625.1 uncultured Algoriphagus sp.
CTTTATTCTTTTTGTGGCTTGCTTTACGAGCTGCAATTATGAAATCAAAGTCCCGGGTTCTCCTTATCCTATCAGTGAGGATGAGTTCCAAAGCAAAACTTTAGCAGAAGGTTTTGTTGTTCCTTATGGCCTCGCCATCATCAATGATTCAGAATTCTATATCACAGACAGAATTGGGAAGTTGTTTCATTTGCAAGACTCCATATTGACAGAAATCGGGGGTATGCCGGAGGTGGTAACTTTTGGAACACCAGGATTACCGGCAATTATGCATGGTGGATTGATGGAACTGAGCCTTCATCCCAACTACCCCGAAAATGGCTGGATTTACTTGGCTTATCTACCGACAGATGGACATGCGACAGTTTCTAGGTTTAAGGTCAAAGACAAAATGGCAACGGATTTTGAAGAGATTTTCAAAACCAGAGGTGAAACTTATACCGGAAATGGCATGAGGATCGTCTGGGAGGACAGCAATCATTTTTTTCTGAACATTGGTAATTCTAATTTTTCCACCTATTTAAATCCCGTTTTATTCGCTCAGGATTTGAATAACGACATGGGCAAAATCCATCGCTTATTGGAGGATGGCAGCATTCCGGCAGACAATCCGATTTTTGATGGGCTTTTTAAACCACAAAGCATCTGGAGTTTTGGACATCGGGATGTTCAAGGTCTCTTTTATGAAGTATCAACCAAGACGCTTTTTGGCTTAGAGCATGGCCCAAAAGGCGGAGATGAGTTTAATATCATCGAAAAAGGAAAGAATTATGGTTGGCCTTTGTATTCCTCTGGAATCAACTATGACGGGTTGGGAGTGAGCATGATTTCGGAGGATTCTGCTGCAAGTTTCACGGTTTTTCCGGAGCATTTCTGGACAGTATCCACCTATGATGGAGGACAGGCTATTGCTCCTTCCTGCCTACTAAAAGTAGAAAACAGTTCTATTTCGGACTGGAACGGATATTTTTTAATGGGTTCGCTGGCCTATCGAAGACTCATGAAATACGATCGGAAAACCAAAGAAACTTTTGGTCTGGCGATTGAAGGCCGTGTCCGAACGATCCAACAACTTCCAAGTGGAGATTTGATCGCACTGATCGAAAGAAACGACACCCGAAAAAGTAATGGAAAAGTGATTCGGATTTTTCATTAGGTATAGATCTTTAAGTGTTTGAAAGGATTGGAAAAATTAAAATTTAGGGAAGTGAAATTTTGAAAAATTAGAGGTAATTTAATTACATCTTATGATTCTAAAAAAGCTCATTCTAGGCCTTCTCTCATTTTTATTAGTTAGTTTTTCCTATTGTCAATCGTTTACAGCAGAGCAAAAACTTCAAGGATACTCCGTGGTAAATGATACAGTTGTATTCATTCTCGATGAAAGCATTTTTGATCTCAAACCAGAAAAAGTAGTTGTCACCGGGGAGTTCAGAAAATGGGATACCAGACTTGATGTGCAAGAATGGGAATTAACAAAAGAAGGAACTCTTTGGTTACTCAAAACTCCAAATACTGGATTTGCAGCCATAAAACCCAACACCCCATTTAAATTCCGGATTAATGGTGGGGAGTGGCTGGAGCCACCTGCAGAAGCGGAAAACAACTTAGGGGGTAATTTCATTTTCCTAAAGAAAGAAGATTTTCTAAAAGCCGAAATAAAAAACAGCAATCTCATCTGGGCTGAAATCAAAGGTGAAAGAAGTTTAAACCCGAGCAATTATCTTATCACCGATTCTCATGGAAAGCAAATAAAGGTAGCAAGCGTACTTCCTAATGAGGAAACTTCCCTTCTAGTCATACCAGAATTCCCCCTGAACAAAAAACAGGTCTATTTCCTTGAAGTACCCTCCAAACAATGGAAAACGGAATGCTCTTTTGATGGCTGGTTTCGAGAAACCTATTCTACCAAAGAACTCGGATCTACTATCACCAATGGAATAACTTCCATTCGACTTTTTGCCCCAAGAGCAGAAAGAGTGATCGTCTATCTTTACAAAGAAAAAGACGATGAAACTCCCTTTATAACCCAAGAATTGAAAGAAGATACGCAAGGAGTTTGGGAGGTTAAATTTCAAGAAGATCTTCATGGCACCTATTATGATTTTACCATTCACGGGGCCGATGATCCTGGTAATCATTTCTACGAAACTAACCCGGTACATGTCAACGATCCATATGCCCGAGTCAGTAATGATACCTGGGGAAAAGGAAGAATTTGGCACAAAACAACTCCAGCTACTGCTTTAAAAAATGGTATTCCTAAAATGGAAGACGTCATCGCTTATGAAGTACATATTCAGGATTTCACGGATCTACTACCTATCGACAACAGGCTCAAAGGCACATTCACAGGGATGATCACCAAAAACCTTAAAAATAAAAATGGTGAGAAAATTGGCTTTGATTATTTGACAGAGTTAGGTATCAATGTCCTGCATCTATTGCCAGTTCAAGAATACGTCCACTGGCCAGATGACGATTGGAAATCTTCTTTTCAGGACGATGAATATATGATTGCCCAGGGAATCAACGAAGAAAACTATCAATGGGGATACCGAACTTCCTATGCGATGGCGGTAGAATCAAGGTATCGAACAAAAGGCTCAGAAATAGGGAAAGAAAGGGACGAATTCCGGGATTTAGTTCAAGCTTTCCACAACGAAGACATCGCGGTAATCATCGACATTGTGCCTAATCATACAGCTGAAAACATGTTGGGTAGGCAAGATTACTTCAACTTCAATGCGATCGACAAGCTTTACTATTACAGAACCAAAGATTTCAATCACATTGGCGAATATGGCAATGAAGTAAAAACTGAAAACAGACCCATGACGCAACGTTGGCTAATCGACCAATGCCTGTATTTTATAAATGAATTTGGAGTTGACGGTTTCAGAATTGACCTGGCAGGACAAATTGATGAGCAAACACTGAAAGCATTAAAAGCTGCCATTGGAGAAGATAAGATTCTATACGGCGAGCCGTGGATCGCTTCCAATGATCCTAACTATGAAAGTAATCCAAGTTGGGATTGGTACAAGGAAGATGCTCCCATCACTTTTTTTCAGGATGAAAGTCGAAATGCTTTCAAAGGTCCAGTCTTTGAACTCAGCTCAAAAGAGAAAGATCGCGGTTGGGCTGGAGGAAATTTTTCTGAAAGAGAAAACGTAATGAAAGGTCTTTCCAACACTTTCAAAGATGACAAAACTCCGATAAGCGGCATTAATTATTTAGACATTCATGACAATTTTGCTTTAGCCGACCAATTTGGGACGAATGATTTTGACGGCCGCTTTGCAGTCGATCAAAAGGAATATAAAATTGCCGCCACCCTACTCTACACTTCGCTTGGACCGATAGTCACCCACGGTGGTTCCGAAATTATGCGGAACAAAGCAGGTGCGCCATCCATGGAAGTGGTAAAAGAAACCAAGTCAGGTTTCATAAACTATTTCCACGGAAAAAGAGACACCTATAACCTCCGAAAAGCCAATCAGTTCAAATGGGAAACAGTCGGCCAAAAACCAAGAAAAGGCAACTCGAACGACTATAAAAATATGCATGCCTTCTGGAAAGGACTAAATGCTTTTAGACTCTCTGATTACGGAAAAGTATTTAGAGTCAAAGATGCTATGCCAAAGGATTATTATCAATGGATAATTCCCGAAAACAAAAGCATGCTGGGCTATATCATCGATGGCAAAGTAATGGTTCTGATCAATGCAGGAGCTAATTCAGATGCTTTCAATAAAATCACTATTCCAAAAGGCAATTGGAGACTAATAGGAAATAGCAAAGGGATCAATGTTCAGGATGGAATCAGAGCAAGACATCATATGATGAATCTGGAAGAAGAAGAAACAATCGACATTTCGATGGATCAGACATCTCTTCAAATTTGGGTTAAAGACTAAAAAACACTTAGCTATCGAAATTAATAATAGCGGAAATACTATAAATACTAGACTAAATAAAATTCTGTCTCCATACTTATGAAGACAGATACGTTTATTTAAAATAAGAGAAATCAATAAAAAACTAGTTTTTTTGAAATTATCTTAATTTGCATCAAAAACAATAAGTATCAGGATAACAATCCTTTTTTTAGTTTTACAAATCCTTTAAACTTTTTAATACAAAATGATTGCTATAAAACCCTCCTTACTTTTATTCTTTATTCTTTGCGGCATAACATTCAGCGCAAGTGGCCAATCAACTCCTGGAGATGAAACACAATTAACAATTTATGGTTTTGGCCGGACCACTTTTGTTTGGGATAACCAAGATTTGGGCAGAAGCGATTTATTTATGCCAGCAAATATCAAAGTTGGTGAAGGCCCAAAAAATCCCAGTTTTTTTATTGGCGCCAAACAGACCCGTTTGGGAATTGACCTGAAGCAATCATTAGGAGGAGAGTCACTCTTGTTAAAGTTTGAGGGGGATTTTCACAATGATGCGTCAGACGCCAATGGACTTTTTCGGATGCGACATGCCTATGCAAGCTATAAATTTGTTCTTGTCGGTATGACTTGGAGTAATTTCTATGATATAGAGGCTAACCCTGTGGCAGTTGATTTTGAAGGACCAAATAACTCTACCTTGTCACGGACTCCACAAATTCGATTTTCAACTCATAAGTCTAAAAATGTTCTTTCTGTCTCTATTGAAAACCCAATTGAAAAATTAACCGCTGGAGATAGTAGTACTACTCTTCCTGAACGCTTTCCAGACCTTATTGGTGCTTATCGCATAAATGGGACATTTGGATTTATTAAAACAGCGGTTTTGCTCAGAGAACTCCGTTACGAAAGTGATAAAGCCAGAAGTTTGTTAAGTTACGGCATCACCATTTTGGGAGCTATAAAAGCCGGAGAAAGAGACAAGATAAGGTTCCAGGGTGTAATGGGAACAGGAGTATCAAAGTACATTGAAGGTTCAAGCGGCCTAAATTATGATGCGATTAATAACGGAACTAATGAGTTGGAGGCTCTTCGAATGGCAGGAGCAAATGTTTCATATCAGCATTTTTGGAAGGAACACATGTATTCTTCTATTACCGCGGGGCTTTTAAGTGTAGAAGAAAACTCAAATCTTACTGCAACCGACTACCAATCAGGATATTATGGATCTATTAATCTTTTCTGGGATGTTGTTAAAAATCTGACATTTGGAGCAGAAGCGGTACTTGGAGAGCGTATTAATGTCAATAATATTTCAGGATCAGCTGTAAGACTACAGATGAGTGCTACCTATAAATTCAATAAATCATTCAATTAAACTATTTAGCCGTGAATTTTAACTTAAAAACTTTTCTCCCAGCTGCACTTTTGATTCTTGCCAGCTGTGCACAGCAATCAAGTTCTGACAGTTCGGAAAACGCAAATGAAGTAAAAGAGACTTCTCCAGATGCAGAGTCTCAAACACAACAAGGGTATGCATTACCCGGTCTTGACCATGGATTGTTACAATCTCCTATCAATATTGTTTCTTCGGCAGATGACAGTGATAATCATAGTATTACACTGTTCTTCAATGATGATATAAACAAAATTGAAAATCTGGGACATACTGTTCAACTCGATTTTGATGAAGGAAGTACAATTGTTCAGGATGACACGACATTTGCATTCAAACAATCCCACTTTCACACACCTTCAGAACATCTAATAGATGGAATGACTTTTCCGATGGAAATGCACATTGTTAACTTAATGCCAAATGAAGACAAAGATGCCACTCCGCAATACCTTGTGATTGGGGTCCTATTTAAAGAAGGCAAAGAGAATAAATTCCTTGCAGACTTTCTAGATGCTATTCCAAAAGAAGAAAATAGTGCAGCTGAACTGAAAGCAGGAACAGTAAAGTTAGCTGACTTATTTGGTACGATTCCCGCTGAAATAGGCAGCAATTATTACCACTATCTTGGCTCACTTACCACTCCTCCATTTACTGAATCAGTCAGATGGTATATTACCAAACATATATTTGAAGCATCACCACAGCAGATTGAGGCCATCAATAAAATAGAAGGTAATAATGCCCGTCATGTTCAAGCACAATATGGACGAACTGTTTCTTCAGATTAAGAAAATACAAAAGCAAAATATCAAACAATAAAGGATGTCAATTTTAAGAGTTGACATACCTTGTATCTGGTTTGAAATTCACACAACTTCCAATAAATAAAATCCATGGGTAAAAAGGATAAACTACTAGCTGAGGTACGATCAATTTTATTGACTACCACTTACTTTTTCTGTTGGTTTGGTGGATTGATGGTCATCAAAATCTTACTTCTTCGGGAATACAATATCCAATTTAGCGGATTCGCAATCGTATTGGTGAGTGCTTTGGTGATAGCCAAAGTTGTTTTATTGCTCGAGTTTATTCCTTTACCATTTACCAAGGATAAACCTGCTTGGGTGGAAGTGACTATTCGTACATTTTTGTATTTGGCAGGAGTCTTTTTAACCATGGCATTAGAAAAATCCTTTGAAGCCAGGCATGAATACGGCGGGATTTTGGAGGCTTTTAAAAACCTGTCTAATCAAGCCAATGAGTACCATATTTGGGCAAATACCATTTGTGTCTTTGGATCTCTATTTATTTTTAATCTATGGTCAGTTATTAAAATGAACTTTGGAAAAGGCGTTTTCTGGAAACTAATGACTTCAAAAATTCCTGAGAACAAAAAAGAATGAAACAAAGTAATTGAGTAATGGAAAAAGTCCCATTTGCCGAAATTAAAAATACAATAAACAGCTTTGAATTCTAAGATTAGTTTACATCCCAATTTTTGAATAATTGTTAGATAATTAAGCAGCAGCAGGCTACTATTCTTTTTCAGTTGAATCGTCCAAAAAAAACCAGTC
>CBFHWO010000039.1:7031-29646 GCA_965659625.1 uncultured Algoriphagus sp.
AATCAGTTAAAGCAGTAGTAAGCAGTGAGGTTTATTTTTATTTGAATATAAAAACTGAAAAAAGACAAAACATGAAAACTATCGAACTATGTTTTTTCATTTTACTTTTTGGATTTCCAGGGATTGCCCAAGAGAACATTACAATAAAATTCAAAATTGACGCGAAAGAACTAAAAGACCCCAAATCTCTTGGTATAAGGGGGAATACATTGCCATTAAATTGGGAAAAAACCTTGGTTTTTGAGGACTTAGATAAAGATGGAGTCTTTGAAGGCGAAATACGCTTTCTTGGCCGCACAGAGGATATAATTGAATATAAATTTGTCTATGGTGACAAAAAAACAACATATGAACTTGAAGGTCAGAATAGGATTTTATTTGTAAGTGAATGTGAAATAGAAAAAAACCTAACCTGGAATGTACCCGATGCGATTGATTTAGAAAGCCTACCAAAGCTAAATAGTGAAAAATTACTGGCTGACTTTGAAATTTTTAAGAGCGCACTTTTGGAAATTCACCCGGGCCTTTATCGGTTTAGAACAAAGATTGAAATTGACTCTGTTTTTAATCATTACCAATCTGTATTTTCAGAACCAATGTCCTACGAGGCAGCTTTTTTAAATTTCACAAGAATCACTTCCTTCATTCATTGTGGACACACTTTCCCGAGCTTTTTCAATCAAAATAGCTTTATAAAACAAGTGGTATTGGATCGGAATGATAAGTTGCCCTTTACTTTCAGAGTGCTCGAAAACCGAATGTTTATCACGGAGAATGTCTCTGAAGAAATGGATTTTCCATTTGGGACAGAAATACTATCAATAAATGGGATAAAAACTTCAGACTTTCTTAACCAAACTGCAAGCCTAGTAAAGGCTGATGGCACAAATGACAATAAGCGATTTATTGATCTAAATACTTTTGGAATAGGAGATTTTGAAATGTTTGACGCTTATTTCCCTTTAGTTTTCCCACCTAAAAACGAGCGTTATTCTTTGGAATTAATAAAACCAAATTCAACTCAACCTGAAATCGTCAATTTGAACACCATCAGTAGAGAGGAACGGAAAGTCAGGCTTAAACAAAAATATCCCAATTTTCCAACGCAGCCCAGTGAACTTTGGAAATTGGAATTTTGGGAAAACAATACCGCCTACTTGCAATTAGGGACTTTTGATGGTTTCCAACTTTCTTTTGAGTGGAAAACATTTCTGAAAAATGCTTTTGATAAAATCAATCAGAACAAAACCGAAAATCTAGTGATTGATATTCGATGGAACGAAGGCGGTCAAGATGATATTTTACTGTATCTCGGTGAAAATATTGCTAAAACAAAATTAACTATCTCACAAAAGAAAGATTTAGTCCGCTACACGAAAGTTTCAGAAAAACTGAGACCGTACCTTTCCACTTGGGACAATACTTACTTTGATTTAACGCAAAAAGTGGAAGAATTCGATTCTAGCTTTTATACCTTAAATCAACAAAGCGAAATAGAAATAAAACCAAACTCAAAAGCTTTCAATGGGGAAATTTACTTGCTAATCAATGCCTCCAACAGCTCCGCATCATTCTATTTTGCTGAAATAGCCAAAGAAAACAACTTGGCCACTTTAGTTGGGGAAACAACGGGAGGCAATCAGCAGGGGCTTAATGCTGGTACCATGTTTTTTTTACGTTTACCAAATTCTCAGATAGAAATAGATATTCCTATTATCGGCACCTTTTCAAACGATAAACCTTTTGGTGGAATTGTACCTGATGTAGTAGTAAGTGAGACTTACGAAGATATTGTCACAAAAACTGATGCTGTTATTGAGAAAACAAAACAACTAATCAGGAAAGATTGAACTACCGTAAAACCGGCCATTTTTCATCCTCGAAATAGCGAATGAGACTAATCAATAAAAAATTCTTTAGAAGAATTAAACAGAACCTGTTTTTTAAAGTAAATATGCCTTGACAACAGACAGATTCACCTAGTACCTTATCTATGATTTTGGTAAAATATTTTTAATGATTCTCGGTAGTTTATTTGTCCTTTAGATCACTAATAGAAGACTGGAAAGGATTAAAATTGAATGATAACAAAAAAAATTTGACCAAATTGGAAAAATTGAAGCTTTAGATAAGTCTCCAACCTATGAAAAAAAGTATACTAATCGCAATCACTTTAGTGATATGTTCTTCAGTTTTCGGGCAAACCAACGATGAAAAATATGCTTCAGATGTACAATCAATCGATGCAATTATAAATGCCTATTATGAGGTTGTGTCAGGCTCGGGTCAAGACCCTTGGCAATTTGAAAGGGATAAATACATTCATTCTGAAAATGCTGTAATAACAAGACTGGACGAAAATGGGAATGCGGAATCACATGCTTTGGAAGCAGAATATATTCCAATCGGACTAGCGCCTAGGGAAGATTTTTATGAAAAGGAACTGAAAAGAGAAGTCAGCCACTATGGCAATATTGCGCAAGTCTGGAGTGCTTTTGAAATAAGAACTGACCCCAAAGTTGAATCTAATACAAGAGGATTAAACAGCATACAGCTTCATTTTGAAAATGGCAGATGGTGGATAGACAGTTGGACTTGTGAAATGGAGTCTGACAAAAACTCTTTGGTAACTGATTTTTTGGTTAAAGAGTAAAAAGTGATAAAACTTATAAAATGAGGTCTAATAAGTCTGATAGTCAAACAATTATTTCTAAATACGTTTTTTCAGCCCTAAAAAATGAAAAGCAGGATTAAAATAAATGTCGAAGTTACAATCCATGTACTTTTTTGGCTTTTTATTTTTAGTGCTGTCAATGTAAATTGGTTCACAGATTGGTTTGATAAAACAATACGGCCAAATACCCCTCCACCTCTCTCTGTTCTCGTTTTCCCTTTTATTTTTTATGCACATTCGTTATGGGCTATTCCCAAATTTCTGAATAGGAAAAAATGGAAAACCTATATTCTTACCTTTCTATTGATTTTCATTTTTCCGGAATTGGTTCGCTCAGGACTCCTTAGTCTGTACGATTCTGAAATTACATTCTGGAAAGAATTTCGCAGCAAAGACAGCCTACTACTTGGGGAACCCAATGTTTTTTGGATTGCCTTTTCTTTTTCTTTGGCGTATCGTTTCACTAAAGATTGGTTTGTCAAGCAATACCAGATTGAGCGCTTAGGAAAGCAGTTGTCTGAACAACAGAAAGGTAAAACACCGAGTATTCAGCCATTGAATGAACAAGAAGCTGCCACTCTAAAACAAAAGTTGGAAGACAGCTTACTCCAAAAAGAAGCTTATATGAACCAAGAACTTTCTCTTTCTGAGTTAGCAGACCAGATAGAAACTTCCGACAAAAAATTATCTACACTGCTCAATCAAAATTTACAAACCAATTTTTATGATTACATCAATTCATTTCGGATTGCTGCCTTTAAAAAAGGGGTAGCGGAAGGGAAATTGGAGCAACTCTCTATTGTAGGACTCGCTCTTCAGTGTGGCTTTAAATCAAAAAGCAGCTTTTACAGAGCCTTCAAAAAGGAAACCGGAATGTCCCCATCACAATTTATCCAGTAGTCTACTTTTCGAATTGGTCCCACAGATTTTTCTGGGACTCCCCCACTCCCTCAAAAAACATCCCACTGCTTCCATTGGGACGGATATGATCTTTAAATCCAATCCTATCTCGATGAAAATCAAGAATATTGATCTATCCAAGACTGCTTTCAATAATCGGTTTTGTTTTTTTGAAAGCCCTAAAAAATTCAATGATTCATATGTTATCCATTCAAAATCTGACAAAAACGTATCCCAATGGCGTAAAGGCCCTTGACGCAATTAACGTTGAAATTCGACCGGGTATGTTTGGCCTTTTAGGACCAAATGGAGCTGGCAAATCCTCACTGATGAGGACGCTTGCAACCTTACAAAGACCCGATACTGGCAAAGTACTTTTCAATGATATTGATATCGAAAAAGATCCTATGAGTCTGCGAAAAACTCTTGGCTATTTGCCTCAGGAATTTGGGGTTTATCCAAAGGAAACTGCAGAAAACCTGTTGGACTATCTCGCAATTTTAAAAGGTATTTCCTTCAGAAAAGAGCGCAACGCCAAAGTAGAAGAAGTACTCCAGCTTACCAATTTATTCGATGTTCGGAAGAAGTATGTCAGTTCCTATTCTGGCGGAATGCGCCAGCGCTT
The DNA here is from genome assembly GCA_965659625.1 of uncultured Algoriphagus sp. Classification (GTDB taxonomy): domain Bacteria; phylum Bacteroidota; class Bacteroidia; order Cytophagales; family Cyclobacteriaceae; genus Algoriphagus. The sequence goes on from CBFHWO010000039.1 coordinate 11,231, forward strand.
TGGCATCGCACAATTGTTACTCAACGACCCTCAGTTAATTATTGTGGATGAACCCACAGCCGGATTAGACCCAGAAGAAAGAAAGCGATTTTTAAACGTTTTGAGGGGAATCGGAAAGGAAAACATTGTCCTGTTTTCTACGCATTTGGTAGAAGATGTGAAAGAACTTTGTACCGATATGGCAATCATGGACCAGGGGAAAATCTTAAAGAGAAGCACTCCAAGCCAGGCGATAAAAGAATTGGAATCAAAAATCTGGACCAAACGCATTCTTCCTGATGAACTTGAACTTCATAAAACAACCTATCCCTATTTATCTTCCTCTTTTAATGAAGACCACTCATTGACCATCAGAATAGTGGCAGATAAGAAGCCCGATGACTTATTTGAAAAAGCAGATAAAGTAAGTCTTGAGGATGTATATTTCAATGCGCTGGGAAAAACAGTGGAGGAATATGTTTAGGTCCATTTATACCTATGAACTGACGAGATTGGCGAAGCAGCCCGCCACTTACTTTTATTTTGGGGTGTTCTTTGCTATCGCTCTGTTATCTATACTCGGAACAGGAGGTTTTTTTGATGGAGTCCCGGAAACTGATACGGAAATTCGCTTGCTCAACTCAGCCTATGAAATCAATTTTATTTTTCAATATTTCAACAAGTTTTTCCTGTTCTTACTGCCTGCGATTACTGGGATGGTGATATACAAAGATTTTAAAAATCATATTCATCCCATCCTATACAGCTATCCCATAAAAAAATCAGATTACCTGCTTGGAAAATTTCTTAGCTCAATGACCATCATTTTTTTAATAACTCTTTCTATTGGTATTGCTTTTTATTTGGGAGAACATATTCTCGGGCAAGAAAACCCAATGATTGGTCCAACTATCTATCGGGGTTACGCCAGTGCCTATTTATTTATTGTATGGCCAAATATGTTCATCTATGGCTTAATGATATTTATTTCGGTAGCATCCCTGCGAAATATTTTTGCTGGTTTCATAGCAGTTATTCTATTGTTTTTCATTCAGATCATGATGGATAATCTGTTTGAAGGGAATCCCTTTCTTTTTGCTCTTTCTGACCCTTTCGGACAAAATGCCGTGGCATATGAAACCAGATTTTGGACGCTTGCTGAACAAAATGCACGTCAAATTCCAATACTAGGAATGGTCCTGTGGAACAGATTACTATGGGCTACAATCGGTCTTGTATTAGTTGGCCTTTTTTACAATAAATTCCAATTGGAGCAGGAATCCTTCCGTCTATTCCCAAATATTTTCAAAAGGACATCTTCCAAGAAAGCATTAACCGAGTCAATTCAACCAGCCTATCTTCCTACCAAGGCCACTATTGATTTTTCATTTCCTCAGCAGATTAAGGCAATACTAAGGCTTTCAGCCATGGATTTTAGGTTTATGATAAAAAACTGGATTTTTTATGTTTTGCTACTTTTTGGAATGTTAGCACTGCTATTTGCTATGAGTCGAGTAACGAATAGAGCGGATATGACCCTTCTTCCTTTGACCCACATCGTGCTCTCCGTACCCATGTTCTTCTTTTCAACAGTGATCATGTTGTTGACTTTTATCTATTCGGGGATGTTGGTAAACCGTGCCCGTATGGCAAATATGAATCAACTAATAGATACTACTGCCACGAGCAATTGGGTACTTTTGAGTTCTAAAATACTGGCATTATTACAGGTACAGATCCTTCTGTTGTGTGTTTTGTTGTTTTGTGGGATTGCACTACAACTATACAATGGCTTTTATCAATTTGAAATAGATTTATATCTCTTCCATTTGTTCCTCATTACCTTCCCAACCTTAGTAATCTGGGCTGCAATTTCTGTATTTATACACACGATAGTACCCAATATGTATTTGAGCATTTTTCTTTTGCTCTTACTTTGGATTGGAAAAGACCAGTTACCACAAGTCGGAATAGAAACCTATCTGCTTAGGTTCAACTCACCACCTCAATTAATTTATAGTGATCTAAATGGCTTCGGACAAGGCTTATTGGCCAATTTTATCATCAACGCCTATTGGTTGACCTTTTCAGCAATCCTACTTATTGTCTGTTATCTTTTCTGGGAGCGAGGGTTTTCGTATTCACCTAAAGAGCGCCTGCAAAAGGCAGTTCAGCAAGTGAATGGTTTCGTCTCTATTATTTTGCTATTGTTTTTAGTTCTTTTCTGCTTTTTAGGATTTAAAATTCACAAAGAAGAAAACAATCAATTTAGATCGGCGGGAAACGATGAACAGCTCCTTAAAAATTTTAGGGCTGATTTCGGAAAATTTAAGTCGGCGATTCAACCAAAAATAGCTTCCATAAAATTGAACATGGAGCTGTTCCCAGATAGCAATTCATTTTTGACAACAGGACGGTACCTACTTATCAATAAAACATCGCAGGTCATAGATACTTTATTGATTAAGACCGGTTATGACGAAATAACAGAATATTCACTTGGTGTCCCTTCTATAATCATTCAAAAAGATACCATCCTGCAATTTGCAGTTCATGTTTTAGAAAACCCCCTAGAATCGGGAGATTCCTTCGGAATGCAATTTGAAATAAGAAACAAGCCCAATACGCTTTTCTATCAAAATTCCAGCATCCTTCAAAACGGTACTTTTTTACGAACCGATATCCTTCCACGCTTTGGATATTTTTTTGACAATGAAAAGGGGGATCAAATCGATAGCCTTTCCAAATACTCAAATTTTTATTCATCAGATGCCGATTTGGTGGATGTTGAAACGATTATCAGCACCAATCATTTACAAACTGCCATAGCTCCAGGAACCTTGATGAAGCATTGGAATGAAAACAACCGAAGCTATTTTCATTATAAAACAGCCGAAAAAATAAAATTCGCTTTTGCATTCAACTCCGGTGTCTTTTCTGTGAACAGTACCAACTACAAAGGGGTAAACTTAGAGATCTATCATCATGAAAATCATACGTTCAACTTGAAAGATATGATGGAAGGTCTCAAGGCTTCTCTTGATTATAATACCCAATATTTCGGACCATATCAGCATGCAGAAGTGCGTACTGTTGAATTTCCACTCACGGAAGGAACTTATGCCTCGGTGATGAGTTCCTCCATTCCAACATCAGAAGTGCGGTTTATTCTAAGAAATGGGGCTGCAGATAATCAAATTAATTTATCATTTTATGTTCAGGCACACGAACTTACCCATCAATGGTGGGGAAACCAGCTAGTTCCTGCGGATGCTTTGGGCGCAAAAATGCTTACAGAAAGCATCTCTGAATATATAAGTCTGAGGGTCTACGAACGATATTTTGGTCCTGAGAAAGCTCAGCATTTTCTAGGCTTACAGCGTCAGCGATATTTGGAAGGAAGGACAAGAGAGTCAGGTGGGGAAAGTCCTTTGTTTCTGGTCAATCCTGAGCAAGAATATATTGCTTATGGAAAAGGTCCTATGGCTTTCAACACCTTGCAGTATTATGTGGGTGAAGAAAAGCTGAATAGCATTTTAAAGGTTTTTTTAGAAAAATATAAATTCAGAACAGATCAATACCCTACTTCAAGGGATTTGATTGCACATTTGAAAAATACTATTCCCATTGAATTCCATTACATTATCCAAGACAAGATGGAATCTATCACCTTTTACGAAAATAAGATAACTGATGTAAAAGAGCAGCCCGGTGACCTTTTAGAAATTACTTTCAGCTTACAAAAATTCGATAGTACGCAAAAAAATGAATTAGATGCTGGCAATGTATTTCTTACTATTGGTCAATATGATGGCGACGAAAACCTGCTTCATACTGAAATAGTCAAGGCATCGTCTGGCAAAAATAATATCACTGTTCCCAAGAATCCAGCTGTAAAAAGCATCTTACTTGACCCCTTCCTTCATTATATTGAGTTGAATATCGAAAATAACCGCAAGTATGTAGCGAGAAATAAATGAGGCCAGTAGAGAATTGTATCAGAGTAATTCGGGCTGAAAACTGAGCTTTTTACAGTTGGTTTTGGTTGACAAAAAGTGTAAGAAGGACACCAATCCAACAAATATTGGCTGGATAGATATAATAAATAAGTTGAAGAACAGTAAGAGTGTGAAAGAAATCCCCAAAAAAAAATATGTCAGATATCTATTCGGAATAGCCATCCTTGTTTTTATTCTGAATAAATTAATTCTAAGACCTTGGATATTGGGAAACGATCTGCCTGACATTTTTCAAATTGCAACTCATTCTATTCCCAACTTGACTGAAGCGGTTATCGGAACTCTTATTTTAACTGGATTTCTTTTACAAGCGCGTCAATATTTCAATCAGAAGTTGGGCTTTTTAAAAGACATACAAATCTATCTAATAGCTCTAGGTCTAGCCTCAGTTTATGTAATCACTCAAGAACTGAAATTTCACAACCTTGGTGGAGAAAATGTCTATGACCCGTATGATCTAATTGCTTCTATCATTGGGCTATTTGGAACATTTCTGATTGTTCAGAATTTTGGATTTTTAAATAAAGTTGAAAAGGATTCGAACTAAAAAAGCGAACCTCCACCGATCCGCTAAACTTGTTAAACTTAAAAATTCAATGTATTTTAAGTAGCTTTTTAGTAGATACTTAGAGAAAATTTTTGAGGGATAAATAGTTGAAAAAAAGCATCAACTTGACAAAACTGGAAAATGATACATTCTCACTGTAAACCTGAATAAGGGTATTAAAATAATTTTAAGATGAAATTATTATTTTCAATCGCATTTTTTGCACTCACCACTTTTCTAAATGCTCAGCCTAATGTTAACTGGTTGAAAGATCATTTAGCTTCAATTAATTCTATTTCGGTCGAAAAATTCACAGGAGAAATAAATTTTCATTTAATCGAAGTAGCTGCGACTAGCATTGAAAATGAAAACTATGGACTGATTAAATTTACTGTTCCTCAAAATTTTAAAGGCTCTCTTAGTTTCCTATTTACCGCCCGCTACACTGTTCAATGGGGACTTAATTCATCAAATGGAGAAATCCCGGATGGCGATAAGATGTATTTCCCTTGTTATGGGTATTTTCGAGGATTGAACAATTCAACAATTCATAGAATAGATGGTCAAGCTATCTCAATCCCAGAACTTAATAATGTAAACTTGATTTGGCATACTCTTCAATGTTTTAACGAAAATTTGCTTATTCCTGGTAATTCTTATGTCTTTTGGTTTAAAACATCATCCTTTATGGAAGACTACTGGCCCCATAATATATACTATTCATTAATATGGTATGAAAATGAAAATGATGAAATTGAATTTTTCACGAAACTGACTAAAGAAAAAGTAATTGAAAATATGAACCATGAGAAGTAAACTTAGGATAACATTGAAAAAGTCTATTTTAGTCTAAACAGAAAATCAAATATTTTTAACTACCCTACCTATTTTAACATCTAATAGGTAATTTTTCCTATCACAAAAACAGCCTTCATCCAAAGAATAACAAAAATAAATCCAGCCAGATTAAGCCTTAGAAGACACCCGATAGAAAGACTTTAACTTTGTTAAAATTTCCTCCAACCGGTAAGGCTTAGGAATGTAATCATCCATCCCGAGTGACATGAATTTTTGAATTTCTGAAGGGACAATATTCGCTGTCAGGGCGATGATCGGTGTTCTATTTTCTACATTTTCCGATACTTCTTTGGCTCGGATCTGTACTGAGGCCTCTATCCCACCCATGCCGGGCATATGGATATCCATCAGCACCAGATCGAATGCTCCACTCTGAAATTTCTGAACTGCTTCTTCTCCGTTTTTGGCGATCGTCAGCTGTACTTCCGGAATGAAATAGGAAAGGTCGTCCTGAACTACCATGATATTAAATTCGTCATCATCAGCCAGCAAAATGGAAATCCCCCGCAATTCTTGCCCGATGGTCATCAACTCATCAGAAACAGATATAGCAGCATCCAACTTAGCATAAGGCCCTAAGCTGAGCGGTAAGGTGAAGATAAAGGCACTACCCTTGCCGGGTTCGCTCTCCACCCAAACTTTCCCTCCCTGCAGTTCAACCAATTTTTTGGAAATACTCAGGCCCAATCCTGTTCCTCCATGTTTTCGGGATTGGAGATTATCCAGCTGCTCAAAACTATCAAAAATCACCTCCAGCTTTTCTGGCGGTATTCCTACCCCTGTATCGATTACGGCAAATTTGAGTTCTTCCTCCTCTTTGCTCAAGCGCAATAAGATGCCTCCACTATTGGTGAATTTGATGGCATTTCCTATCAGATTTGTTAGGATTTGAGTCAATTTTCCCGGATCCATCAATAAGGTCTCCGGGAAATTCTCCTCCACCTGTATTTCCAATTTCAGGTTTTTCTCAGAAGCCTTGAATTTCAATAAATGAACCACTCCGGTGGCAACCTGCACAGCATTTGTAGGTTCAGGCATGATTTGAATTTTTCCCGATTCAATTTTTGCCAAGTCAAGGATGTCATTCAAAAGGACCAACAAATTATCTGAGCTGATTCGCATGGCTTCCATGTACTCTCTTCTAAATTCGGATTCCGGATTTCTGATCAGGGCGTTGACCATACCCGAGATGGCATTCATAGGTGTACGGATTTCATGACTGAGATTAGTGAGAAACTGCTCAACATAACGCTCAGATTGTTCAGCTCGGTTTTTCTCCTTTTCTATTTGTTCCTTCTGCTTTTTGATCAGTTTTATCCTGCTATACAAATAGAATAGGATCATACCCAAAATGAGGCTGGAAATGAAAAAAACCCAGATCAATGCGCTTTGATTGGATAGCTTCTCATCGGCCAGATTTTCCTGTAACTCCAACTTTTCCTGCAAGATTTCTTGATTCTTGGCCATAAGCATCATCCCAGACTGAAAAGACCTTGTATTCAATTGAAGAGAATGGTATATCTCAAAATTCTCCAAGGCTTGCTTATAGTCACCCAAGCTGGTATAAATTTCCATCAGTTGAATATGTGAATTGGACATTTGTGTAAAAAAGGATTCCTCCTGAGCTAATTGTAAGCCCTTTTTGGTATACACCAAGGCACTATCGTAATTTTCGAGGCGGTGAAAACATGTGCCTATATTAATAAGACGATGGGAATAATCCTTTAGGTTGGGAGTCGAAAGACTAAGCTTGGCATAGCCCAAAGCTCTTTTAGGATCCCTGTCAATCCAAATGTTATACAATCGAAAATTGATTTCAGCAATGATTTCTTCCTCTCCAAGTTCTTTGACCTCTGCCAGATGCGTTTCTAACTGATTTTCTGCAATTTCAACTTTGCCAAGTAAATACTCACTAAATGCTACCGCCCCTAAATCCTTATACATGGAATAATTATCCCCGGCCTGTTTTGCAAGAGCAGCCGATCGATTATAATAATCTTTGCTGCTGGGGTATTCACTGAAGATATTGAACAGCCATCCCATTCGGGAGTAAAAGGGCTGAATCAATTTTCGGGTGACTTCCAAGTCTGGATTATTGTTTATTAATCCCTCCAGTTCAATTCCCCAAACATAAGATTGATTGTGGTTGAGGGTTTGGGTACTCAGATAAAACCTATCAAATTCCAACTGGATCAATTCCTCAACAGTGCCGGATCTCTTTACCGCCCAGATTTGAGTAGTCAGATCTTCTAAATCTCCGGACAAGGAATCTGACAGCTGCGAAAAGGCAGGGATGCTGAAATTTGAGGCGAGTACTAAGATGAAAATCAATTGCTTCATTGCTCCTTAGATTCAGAAAACCAACTAGTAAACTCATTTCTTCTTCTTCTTGAAATCGGAAGGGTCTTTCCAGAACTCAGAAGGATTTGATGGCTGCTGGTGACAGCATTAATATGTTCTCGATGGACAAGATGGGATTTATGACATCTGAAAAAAATAGTGTCATCCAATATTTCTTCCATATCAGAGAGGGTTTTAGAAACCACTTCCTTTCGGTTGCCGGTCAAATGAATGCTGCTATAATTTCGGTCACCTTGGATTTGAATGATTTCTTTCAAGGCTAATTGAAGCTTTCCATCCTGGGTATTCATGACCAGAATATGTTGGTTTGGATCTGAGGTGGAAAAATTGATCAATGCCTGATGGATAGGGTCGGCATAATCTGACTTTTTTGAAAGGGCCTTGAATCTTGAGATTGCATTTTTCAATTCCTCCAAATCGAAAGGTTTGAGAAGGTAATCCAGCGCGTTAAAACGGATTGCCTTGATCGCATAGTGTTTGTAGGAAGTGATAAAAATAGTTTTAAAAGAAACCTCCGGCAGCAGCCCGAGCATTTCAAAACCGGTCATATCGGTCATTTCCACGTCCAGAAAAACCAGTTCTGGTTTGGATTCCTGCAACTTTTGAATCCCTTCCTTTCCATTTGTTGCAATCGCCACCACTTGGATTTCCGGAAAATATTGCTGCAACTTATCCATCAATAGATCCCTGATGAAAGGATCATCATCGATAATCGCACAAGGGATCTTTTTTGAATTGAAGTCAGTCAAGGTGATGATGGGAGAATTGTTGAACTTCTTGCAATGCACCGCTTAGCTTAAAGATAATTAAGTTAACCAAATTTTGAAGCTCTGTGATGGCCATTGTTTCATACTCCAGTTCCAATCGGCCGATAGGAGTATCTACATCCGGTACACCAAAAAATTTTAATTGCGGGATCATTTTATGGGTGATTTGTCTGATCTGCTTCCGATCTTTTTCCTGCATAGCAGTGTTGAGCAGTTCCAATCGCTCTGTGAGCAATTCCTCAAATTGCAGAATATATTTTTTCATTTTTGAGTCATCTCCACGGGAAATAGACTGAACATTCGAAAGATCAATGTATGTAAATCTGAAGTTCATATCACTTAGGCGCAAACAAAATTAACCCTTTAGTAAATCACTTTTACTTTCTGAAAACCAATGTGCTAGCTATTAAAATATCTAGAGGATGAATTCTATTGAGGGGAAAGCACTTAAAGATAGGAAAATGTAACTAACTCAAAATCAGAATTAATCAAGCGGAAATCCTAAGGCAGAAAGACCGTTTGATCAACCGATGGATCAATGATCTGTCTTTGGATAAATACTGATAGGAAAGGCTACAAACTGCTTGTATACTTGATACATGCATTTGTGCTTTTAGTTTAGAATTATTGAAATAGATAGTTTATCAAAAGTATTGATGTAAAACCCTGATTAAACTTAACGCAACGACCACTAACTGAATTTATCTGATCGTGGTGAGCCAGATAAAGACTATTTTTTTAAAGGGTGATTAACAATTTTTCTGTTTTACCAAAAAGCGGGGCCTAAAGCCCCGCTTTTATTAATACCCTATTACAAACCTTCCTTTCCAAAATTGCCTCCAATCACTTACTCTTAAGAAAAACTTTTGTATTCTAGAAGATTTAAAATTGATCTTCTCATCTCACAGTTTATAAAACATTGGTAAACCAAAAAACCCAGCCAATTCTCACTCGAATCTGCTGGGTTTTTAATTAAAGCTATATTTCTAAAATCAGATTTTCGCTAAGGCATTTGCCAGATCCTTCTTCAGGTCATCGGCATCTTCTACGCCTACGCTGAGTCGGATCAGGGAATCGACCAAGCCTACTTTTTCCCGTTCTTCCTTCGGAATACTCGCATGGGTCATAGATGCCGGATGTCCGCAAAGAGATTCCACGCCACCCAGAGATTCTGCCAAGGCAAAAAGATGGAAGTTCTCCATCACGGTTTTGGCATCTTCCAGTTTATTACCCACCAGAGTAAAGGAAATCATCCCTCCAAAGTCACGCATCTGCTTTTTGGCTATGTCATGGTTGGGATGATCCTCGAAGCCCGGCCAGTAGACTTTGTCTACTTTCGGATGGTTCTTCAGATATGCCGCGATGGTTTTACCGTTTTGGCTATGTCGCTCCATTCTTAGATGAAGAGTTTTGATGCCTCTCAGCACTAAGAAACAATCCTGTGGTCCTGGAGTTGCTCCGCAAGCATTTTGGATAAAAACCAGTTGGGATGCAAGTTCATCGTCATTCAGCACCAAGGCTCCCATCACCACATCGGAATGTCCGCCCAAGTATTTTGTCACCGAATGCATCACGATATCCGCACCCTGATCGAGTGGATTTTGTAAGTAGGGCGATGCGAATGTATTATCTACTGCAAGGATCAGCTTATGAGCTTTTGCCACTTTCGCTACACCTGCGATATCGATGATATTCATCATCGGGTTGGTTGGAGTCTCCACCCATATCATCTTGGTATTTTCGTTGATATAAGTAGCTATGGATTTCGGATCGCCCATAGGCACAAAGTGGAATTTGATCCCATAGCGCTCGAAAACTTTGGTAAACAGACGGTAAGTTCCGCCATACAAGTCATTGGTAGAAATGATCTCATCGCCTGGATTGAAAAGCTTAACCACTGCATCGATCGCTCCTAAGCCCGAGGAAAAACAAATGCCGTGTTTCCCATTTTCCAGCGCCGCGAGGTTATCCTGCAGAGCGGTACGGGTTGGATTATGCGTTCGGGAATATTCATATCCATTATGATCTCCGGGAGATCGCTGCACGTAGGTGGAAGTCTGATAAATCGGGGTCATGATGGCTCCGGTAGTCGGATCAGGAGTCACACCGGCATGGATTGCTTTGGTACCAAATTTCATATCTATTCGGGGTTTTATTCTTTTTGAATCGTGATAAAGGAAAGATTCCTTTCCTAATAGCTTGTTTTCGGGTTTCGCTTGCTAAACTTGCAGACGTTGGGAAAAATGATCTTCCCAATAGCTGATCAAAGATGACAAAAAAGGGCAGTATTTTCAAAACTATTTCCTCCTACTTTGGAGATCACCCCAGTGGAATCTTGGCTTGGCTCTGGGTCACTGCGATGCCCTTAGTGGGCAGTACTGTTTTTGCGGTGAATTATAATTTTCTGGAAAACTACGCTCTTGAAGGTACTTTCGATTATTTGATTTACACCCTTATTGGAGCTATAGTGATGGGATTGGCATTGCTTCCCACAACTTTGATCGCTTTGGCCTCGGGTTTTTTCTTCGGTTGGATTGCTTTGCCATTTTTGATTTTGGGCTATTCTTTGGCTTCAGTTCTCGGTTATGGAATCGGTAAATTGATCAATACTAATCTGACCGAACAACTCTTTAAAAAGAATCCTAAATTCCAGGTAGAATTAGAATCCAGAAAGGAAAAAGAAGGGTCGTTGGTGTTTTTTGTACGGATCAGTCCGGTAGTTCCTTTTGCTATTTCCAACTTCCTATTTGCTTCGCTGAATGTCAGTCTTGCGAAAGTTCTGATCTTCGGAATTCCGGGGATGCTTACCCGAACGATCATTGTTTTTTCATTGGGAGTTGCAGCAAATTCTTATCTCGCGGCCAAAGAATCCATGAACACGCCGCTTCAGTGGGGAATTGGTTTGGGACTATTGATCGTCGGGGTTTGGGGGATTTATGGATATGTAAGAAGGAGTAGGCAGTAGGCAAGAAGTTGAAGGCAGTTTCAGTAGGCAAACTTGGTAGCAGTAGGCAGTAGGAAGCTTGATTGCCGAAGATAGGTAAGCAGTAAGTTCATGTCAGCCTGTGCGAAGTCAACGTTTCGCAGCTTGGCGTTGTGGCGGATTTCGGAGCACCAAACTGTCAATACACCACAAAAGTTGATGCGAAGTAGTATGTTCAATTAACCACGTCACCCGCCATCGGGCCAAATGCCTGTTAGCACTTCGCCCTTCTATTGTTCGTCCGTTTGTTGTTTTTTTAAACTAATCATTTTTTCTTTTGTAAAATTCTCCGTTCAAACTATTTACAATAACTGTCTTGATGTCAAGATTGTCAGGATAAGAGTAAACTGCATTAGTCAGTTTCATTTCACCAAAATTTGGTTGACCATTACTGTCGTTGCCGATAAATTTTCTATGAAAATGGGCTTCTGTAATATCTCCTTCAGAAATAGTCAGGAAAATCGTCAATAATGTTTCAAGAGGAAGAAAAAATAGTGCTTGTTTTTTTGTCTTGTCCGAATTAATTAAAAAACCATCAAGTTTGTCCGAACTATCATTGGAATAGAATAATGAAAAGCTATGAATTATTTGGTTAATGATAAATCTCCAATCTTTTTCTGCTTTTGTTATTTTGTCAAAGTTGTAAAGAGTATCAATTTTGTGCCAATTCATATGGTCAACAATTGTTCCTTTTTTTTCGAAAAATTCTAATAGTTCCTTCTTTGTCAAAAAGTCTTGTGGTATTTTTTGGGCATCATCAAGTTTTCTAATGATGTAAGCTCCTATCATTAAAGCTTTTTCAACATTTACTTGAGATTGTTCAGTTATTCGTTTTAAATGTCTGAATTTAGCAATTGTCAAAAAGCTATTGTATAGTTCCTTTTTCCAAAAATGACTTTCGTGTATCATTATTTCTTATTGCAATGTCGTCTTTTAGGGTGAGTCACAACTTATTAATTGCTATGCCTTTTGTACCTATACTTGCCGGATTTGGTTAAGTATATACACCTTCAGTGCTCTTTATTTTCAAGGCAATACCAGATTGCTTCACTCCTTCGTCGTTCGCAATAACGGCAACCTACCTCAACAAATACATTTTGCCATAGCCTTTTTTGAAAGCCTTATCCCCTGCCGTTGGTCTGTGCTCCATAAACTGGCCATTTTTGCGGACTAGTACTCGATAGATATACACCCCATTTGCCAATTGATCTCCATATTCATCTTTCCCGTCCCAGGCATAATCAGTCAGGTTATTACCGATTCGGATCGGTCCTAACTCATTCTGTAAAATTTCCCGGACTACCTTTCCGGTCACGGTCATAATCTGGATTTTGATCTCATCCGGAACTTCCGATCCTGTCACTGTAAACACAAACCTCACACTCGTACTAAATGGATTTGGATAGGGATAAAAATTAGTGATCTGAGATTCGTTGACCACTTCAAAAGTAATCTGATAAGGCTGTGGGGAATCTTCATTGCTGATCATCAGCGTGTAGATTCCATCTTCCAGCGGACCCGGTAAGAAAGAAATTTTGAATTTTGAATCTTCAGATGCCGGAGACCAAGTCAGGTTTGGATTGGAGAAATTCACTCTGGCAAAATCACAGCCTTCACAGTTTTGCTTGATGAAAATATCCATTCCTACCGTGTCTTTTTTATAGATCAAGGTTTGATCATTAATCAACTGCGCTGAAATCAGAACTGAAGGTGAAACAATATCACCATCCATGATGTAGATCCCATCAAAATTCACATCCAAGAGTGAACTTGTCTCATCTGCCTCCACAATAATGTAAGGCCCAAAATCAATCTGATTATTTCTAAATGTCTGCTCTTGCTGGATTCTAGGATTGGCAAAAACCAACAATTCATTCGTTCCAGCTTTGCCTATGGAATTGAAATCCAGACTGAATTCAAAGGATTCACTAGCCTTAAGTGCCGGAAACTTCTTTGAGAAATTCTCCACTTTTTTAGAATCCACATTGGTCCACTTCCAGTCCACTTGAATAGAATCCAAGAAATTGAATTTGGATACATTCTTAAAAACCATTTCCAATGTAGCTTGCTCCCCTTCTTTGAGATTTACCTTTTCCCGAGAGGATTTTACGATCAATGCCCCTTCAGGAACTCCTGTATAATTTACCTGCCATTTATCCAGTTGTGCTGGAGCGGTGGACTCCGGATCATCCATCGCATAGCGCAATCTCAAATAGGGATAGGCATCCGCATTAATGAAACTAAGATCCAATTCACGATCCGAAATTTGCTCTGCTATTACGTCTTCTTGCCCATCGGTTTTCACTCCGATCAGATCAAAATAGGTGTTTTCCTCTTCGTTGATCCAAGTTCTCGCATTGACATTTTGGAAGAACCGCTCCCAGTTTGCTGCTGGCCCAACTCTAGGTGTTAAAATCATTCCTGAAGTAATGTATCCTTCCAGTTCGGATTCGAAAGAAAGCGTCTGTTGGTTTGGAGGAAATTCCTGATTCTTACTACCCACAATCTCTATTGCCTCACCCGGCTTCATTCCCTTTCTACCATAAAGAATGTAAGGATCACCGGTTTTGAGATTTCTCAGGGTCGCTTCATTCGCCCCAAACTCCCGAAGTAATGCATACGCTTCATCTGGCCAAGCATCGAAAGTGACATTGCCAACTGAGAAAATCACTACATAATCCCCCTCTTTCACTCCTTTAGTATACTGCTCCAGCATGGTCTGACCAGGCGTAGTAATCCATGAATTCTGAATGCTTTGAATGAGTTGAGGTACTCTGCCGCAAGCTCTTCCATCCAAAATATCGAATCCCGGAACCGGAATTGGCAGATAAGGCATCAGGCTTTTCTGCTCAAAAGTCACTAAGCCCAGGGAGCCGTTGGGACAAAGTCGACTATTCGCATTATTGACATTGTCGATGATTTGGGGCACTTGATCCAGATAAAACTGGGTATTTCTAAAGCTCAGAGTATCCACTGCTGCCCCAACCGTAAAGACTTCAATACCTAATTTCTTATCCAGATACTTCCACTCATTGCGCTGATCATTTACTTCTAAATTTGTCAGCTGACTTTGTTCAAGCTGCGAAATGGTCCTTTGCGTCCAGCCATCGGGGCCATTTGGGATAAAAGAAAAACTGGAAGTAGTCCAAGAGTCTGTTTCACCTACTTGGGGTTCCTGAAATTTAGTCCTCCAATAATACGTAACAGAATCGCCGGTCGTCAGTAAGTTTACTGGCCAATCCACCAATCCAGAAGTGGTAATTCTGATTTCCTTTCTAAATGCTGAATTGAAATTAGAAGCAGAATCCAATTGGATGATTACCGTGCGATCGGTGTTAGTTTTTCCCGGGATCTGTGCGATCAAATTCACATTCGCTTCAGGCACTATCCCAAAATCCAATGGGTATAAATTCAATGTTCCGCTGAGAGGAATAATTTTGGTGACGCTGATCAAATTATTCGCAAAGGTCAGTTCAGGAATGGATTTTCCTGAGTTTACTTCTAGAGTAAAGACATTGTCTCCTGCAGAAATCAGACCGATGTTTGGAACAGAAAACTGCAAGGTATCTTTTCTGGAGATATAAGGAATTTGAATCGCATCAAAGGAAATCTCGGTTCCGTCCGGTAGTTTTCTCTTGATTCGATATTCCACCGAATCGGTATTGACTATCCCAATATTTCTTAATACAAAGGTTAATTTGATGCTATCCGAAAGAGCATTCAAGGGAGTCTCGTCAAAGCTTTCGAAGAAAACTTCATTTTCATCCAGCGAATAATCTGCTTTGTCTGCCGGGAACATGCGGACGCCAGGATCTCCAAGCATCATCATTTGCTCCATATGGGAATAGCTCAAAGGCACAGTCCCAAATCGGTTTACAAACTCCGTTTCTGATTGCTGCTTTACCTCACCGATCGTTCTATAAATTTTAGAACTATCTGCAAACGCTACGGAATAAAAAGTTTCTGAATACCTATTTAGTATCACATCAACCCCAATCGAGGTATTTGCCAGAATGTTAGAGGCTCCTTTTTCAGGGGTAATAACCCAATCCTCCGCTTGTGTATAAACAGTCCCAAAAGCACTTCCGTAGTCACAGCCATTGAAAAGCATGATCGGATACTTTCCTTTGTTTTGATAGTTTAAGGTGGGATCCGAAGCGAAACCAATTTCAATATCAATCACCGTTGGTGAACCATGCCCAAAAAACGTCACCAAGGATCTTCCCTCATTGAGATCTCCGGAAATATCGATCAGTTCGATCGTTGAATTGGATCGCTTTCTGTAAGTGGTCACATTTCCACCCAGATACAGACCTTCAGCAATGGTTTTATAGTTGTTTAGGTAATTGAAATAGCGATTCAGTTCGAATTCAGAAACGCCACCCCCCAGGTGAATCAACTCTTTTTGCCAAGGAGCCGAAACACCCACTGCATCTTTCTCGATGACTTTGTCCAGATAGTCCGCCAGTTGCTGGGAGTTTTTGGCAGGAATTCTACCCACTGCCATGGCTGGGGTTAAAAGGTTATCCGGATCCAAGCCCAGCACATAATTGTTATCCGAAATAGGATATCCTCCAGGGGGAATTAAGCTTTGAAAAGCAAAAGCACTTGGGTTGTTTCGATAGTAGTAGGTAACTCCATTCTGTCTTGCTGTAGAATACATGGTCAATGATCTTCCGGCCAGCAATAAATGGGTTGGTTTATGAGCAGGGTAATACGTTCTGAGAAATTCAAAAAGAGCCGTTGGCGATTCTTCTCCATAGCCATACTGATCATAAATTTCCTCCATGTAAATAGTCAAGGTTTTAAAACCTCCACCCAAAGGAGACGAGCGATGTGCTGCATAGGATAGAAGCGGGTTTTCATAGGAGCCAGCGGCCTCCTCCAATTTATGATGACCTACCAAAATGTAATCTGCCTGTTGGGCCAGATAGTTTTTAAACTGAACCGGTTTTAGGCTAGTCACTTGAATGAGTGAATCTTGATTTTCTATCCAAATTTTGCTGCTATCCGATGGCACAGAAGCCCTAAAACTAAGTTGATTACCTACTTCAGAAAACTGGACTTTCTGAGGATTTTTATAATCTGAAATCTCATAAGCCTCATAGTTGCCACTCAATTGACCAATGGAAATTGATTGATTTCCAGGACTCTTGGAGATAATTAAGAGCCCCATTGATGAAAGCATTATTTATGGAACTTACCAAAAACCTGAGCAGCTCATAAAACTTGAGAAACTTGTAAAGGAAGAAGCTCTTAATCTGGAAGCATTAGGCTTTTATTTATGCCCTTGGATGCCCTATTCACCGCAGCCAATTGATATGATTCCTTTTGCGACAACGGGAGTAGACGGAACATACTTTGCTTTCTTAACGGACTTTGGGGCAGTAAAAAAACTTGAGGAAGCACCCATTGTGGTGTACTCCGCTGCTGGATTAAATTTTGAAACCCATACTTTCTCGCCTGTTCTTTTTGCTAGGTCTTTTTCAGATTTTATTTCCATTTGCACACAAATACCACACGTAGATCTTATCTATGATGGTGATCCCAGGAAAACTGAATGGGACATGGACACTATCCTGGATGATTTCGACGACGAATATGAAATGGAAGAGCATCAGGAAGTATCAAAAATTCTAAAAACTCATCTCAACCTGAATAGAATTGACAACTTTAATAAGTACTATTCAGAATTCTATTCAGAGAGAAACAGTGAATCCTACATAAATACAAAGGATGGTTTAAATATTTTATTCGATGGATCTTTTTCAAAAAGCATAAAGTCCATTGACGAAACCCATTCTATTGAAGATCTTAATCTCTATCTGAGCTCGAGTGATTATCCAACTAGATTGAAGATCTACAGAGATTATCCCCTATTGTTTAATCATTATTCAAATGAGGAATTTTTATCCGTATTGGAAACCTTCATCAAGTATCTCAAAAATGATAATCAGAAAAGAGAAGCAGCCGTTTTACAAACCAACATTGATAAAGAAAGAGCCTACCTTTTGTACCACATAAAAGAAATTTAAAGCTACTATTTGAGTCGATGCTCATGTCTTAACGAACATCTCAAACTTCCCTGAGCACACGGACCAAAATACGGATAACTAAATCATTAAGCTGTGAGTGGAGACACTCACAGGGGCGAGAATTCCAAATCCTCTATTAACTAAAACCTATTCCGCCAATGTTCGTGTCACCACGAACATTTTCTTTATCAAAAACCTAGTATCTCAATTGACTTCATAATCACAACCTTTCTCCTATATGAGTTAGAAATCCAAATTTATCCTTACCGGTTTCATAAAAATCTAAGGATGAATAAAAATAGGAAACAGGATCTTCAGAAAGCATCCACTTTTTTTGACAAGGATTATTATGAATATAGTTTAATTTTTGAAAAGCTACTGACGGGGTATATAACTCAACACTTAAAGCTCCCCTTTGCCAAAATTCAAAAGTTTTGTTTTCTGCTTTAACCTTAAATTTTTCAAGAAAATCGGTTGAATCTATTTTTAAAGTTTTTAGGAAACTATGAGATGTGAATTTCAAAAAACTCACATGTGGCATTTCTTTACCATTTAATTCTAGAGATTCTAATATTAAATGAATATGGTTAGGCATGATAACAAAACCATATATTTTTAAACAGCTCTTATCTACTAAATACTTTAAACTCGAAAGTATAATTTCTTTCTGAGAAGTATTTGCTAGCAAAGGAATCCAATTGTGAATAGTTGAAGTAAAAAAGTAGACTCTATTTAATTCCATAAAAATCTATTTGCAGAGATTATTGAAACTGTGAGTGGAGACACTCACAAGGGCATATATTATACGAAAAGGCCGGTTATAAACAGATCCCAAATTATGGCCAGTAGTGTGGTATGGAAAACAGT
>CBFHWO010000040.1:0-26013 GCA_965659625.1 uncultured Algoriphagus sp.
ACTAAATTTTTATTAAAGCCATCTCTATTTTTAGGATGGCTTTTACCATTACAAATAAAATCAGCTCTTCGGGATTTGTAATCCCGAAGCCTATTCTGAAGATTTAAAATCCCCTAAATCCACATTTCCCTTTGTTCTTTGGGATTTAATATAACTTTATCGCTAGGCGTGATTTGTAATTACTTCTTGACATACAAGCGAATTTGTAATTCGCTTAAAAGATTAAATATTATCAACTAGATTCAAGCCAATTTCAAATTGGTATGGATACTAGGGTGGAATTACAAATCCCACCCAGTCCACGCAATAATTTGACTACGCCTATAAGGAAATTATGAAAGAGATCTTTTTAAAGCAACAAACACCCTAATTTAACCATGTGGAAACTTATTGTATTACCTCTTTTTATTTGTAACATTTTATTTTTTAATCACTCTGAATTTGTCATTCTGATTTTGGACGATTGCCAAGATTGGAGCTCAGTACCAAACAATGCATTGAGAACTAAAAGTGATTTTATTTATTCAAAAGATCTTCCAAAAAATAAATCTGTTTCTATTGGACATAGTTGGAATGAACCAAAGCTTAAACCTGAAACTAAATCAGTCAGTTATTCTGATCTTAATAACAAGGAAATATTTTATTCTTCAGAAATGAGCTTTGAAAATTGGGATATATTGAAGGATAGAAAGGTTTTTGTTTTAAAACCTGAGGATTTTTGTTCGAGTAAAAGGTTTGAATTTGGATATCAATTTGTTTTATATGAAGTGAAAATAATAGTCTCCTATGAAGAATAATGATAGATGAATTTTAAATTCAGAAAGATTAAATTAGAAATCTGAAAACTACCAGAAAGTCATTTCGACTGAAGCTTGCGGAAGGAGCCTGCCTACCGAAGGAAGGAAATCTCTGATATTAAATCTATCGCAAGGCTTAATTTGTAATTCGCTTAAAAGATTAAATATTATCAATTAGATTCAAGCCAATTGCAAATTGGTATGGATACTAGGGTGGAATTACAAATCCCACCCAGTCCACGCAATAATTTGATTACGCCGAGTGGAGGTGGATTAGGCGAAACAGAAGCTTTTAACAAGCTAGATGATTCGAAGAAAAATTATATCGGACAAATTAATAACGAATATAAATATGGTATTAAAGGGACAAAGTGTAATTAGAAAAATTCTATTTACAGTGTTTATTTTATGTTCAAAAGCATTATTAGCACAGGAACTTACAAACCCAAGAATTATCAATGAGGAGAACTTCATTAAGTCAATGCGAGTAAATACCCCTCGGATTTTTGCGATGAGTCCTCTCGGTAATATAGATAGTGTAAAGTATGAAGGCTATTATGCAGTTTTGAAGATTAATAATGGAAAGGTTACCGAAATAGTTTATCCAAGCGGTATTAAGCCTTTAATTACCAGATTATGCGATTTTGCTAGAAAAGATATCAATGAAAGGATTGACTTGGAAGAATTTGAGTTTTTGACTATTGATCAGATCATAGTTCCTGCAATAGTTGAATATATTCACTTTGAAACTGACGACCTCCGTTTGGATGAGGTATTAGAAAAAATACTGCCCAAAACGGGTTTTACATCAAATACTTATATTTTATCACCTGTCATTATGCAAATTGGAAATCCAAAGCGATAACCTAAATATAAAATTAGTTTTAACTTATAATAAAAGACATCCTTAACCTATATGGCTTTTGCGGCAAGAGCAACGCATCATGCGGTTGCGGAAAGCAAGATGTGAAGTCAGAAGTCTAAAGTGAGAAAGCTGAAAACACTATCAAAGTCATTTCGACTGAAGCTTGCGGAAGGAGAAATCTCTGATATTTATTAAATATTTATTCCCTCCTGGAAGAAATTCTGGGAGGGTAATTTTTTGAGAAGAAATTTCCACAAAACCATTTTCCTAAAGGAAACGGGTGTTTTAATTTTTCCTGCAACTGGATTTTTACTTTTATTCTCAATAAAACCTCATTTTTGCTCTAAATAGATGATATAAGTCATTAATAGCCAAATGATTGACCTGAAATTGAATTTCGTTTTTTTAAAATAGTAAATTAGGAAAGGATCAATTCTTCCTCTGTGTTTTGAGGAATTAAGGGTTGGGGCACAACCAACAAAAATCAGGATTTCATGAAATTTTTAGAACTAAAGATCTGACTATGAAAAAGCCTAATTTAACCAATTATGCCGAGCTATATCAGGATTTTGACTGGCAAAATGAACGAAATCAATTAACTGGTTTACCCAGTGGAAAAGGACTGAATATCGCACATGAGGCAGTAGATAGACATGCTGCTGGTCATTTGGAAAATACTGTCGCCCTTAGATTTATAAGAAAAGACCAAAAGATTTTCGATTACTCGTATTGCGCATTAAAAACCCTGACTTCAAAGTTTGCCAATGTTTTGTATGGCTTGCGGTTTAAAAGAGGAGATAGGGTATTCGCGTTATTGGGTCGAGTGCCAGAATTGTATATCGCAGGTTTAGGAGCAATGAAATTCAAAGCTGTTTTTTGTCCACTGATTTCGGATTTAAAACCGGAACCTATTTTTCAACGATTGAGCAAAGGCGGTGCAAAAGTTTTGGTCACCAATACGAGCTTTTATGAGAAGAAAATCAAGAAACTTCTCGACCGGCTTCCTGGTTTAGATTTTATTTTGCTGACGGATTCAGCAGACCATTTGGATAATAAGGTTCTTTCCTTTAGCAAACTAATTGAAAGAGCATCCGAGGAATTTACTATTCCTCCCACAGATCCTGAAGACCCCGCTTTATTGCATTTTACAAGCGGAACTACCGGAATGCCAAAAGCGGCATTGCACGTTCATCAATCAGTTCTTACCCATTATACCACCGGAAAGTATGTATTGGATTTTCAGGAGGGGGATGTTTTTTGGTGCACGGAAGACCCGGGATGGGTCACAGGTACCTCCTATGGGATTATTGCTCCTTTGGTCAATGGCGTGACTAGCATCATCGATGAAGCGGAATTTGATGGAGAACGCTGGTATTCCATATTGGAAAAACAGAAAATCAATGTTTGGTACACCACACCTACGGCAATCAGGAATTTGATGAAGATGGAGGTTTTGCCCAAAGAAAAATACGATCTCTCCAACTTGAGATTGGTATTGAGTGTGGGAGAGCCACTTCACCCTCGAGCTGTCAACTGGGGAGAAAAAGCATTTGGTGTTCCCATTTTGGATAACTGGTGTCAAACAGAAACTGGTGGGATTATGATTTCAAATTACCGTTTGGTTGAGGTAAAACCAGGATCTATGGGAAAACCCCTACCTGGAATCATCACTGCGATTGCTGAAGTAGATGGTGAAAAGATCAAGATTTATGATCAGCCTGAGATTCAAGGTCATTTGGTTTTGAAAAGAGGATTTCCTTCACTTTTTAAGGGGTATCTCCATGAGGAAGAGCGTTACCAAAAATGCTTCAATGGAGACTGGTATATCTCTGGAGATCTCGCCAAAATGGATAAGGACGGGTATTTCTGGTTTATTGGAAGAGCGGATGACATCATCAAGACTTCAGACCATATAGTTGGGTCTTATGAAGTAGAAAGTACCCTAATGAAGCATCCTGCAGTAGTTGAAGCTGCTGTAATCGGAAAGCCTGAGCCAACTATCGGAGAGCTGGTCAAGGCTTTTGTTGTATTGAAAGAAGGTTTCGAAATGACTGAAGAACTGAAGATGGAGTTGATTGATTTTGCAAAAAAAACAATTGGGCCGGAGGTAGCACCAAAGGAAATTTCATTTATCGAACACCTTCCAAAAACCAAAAGTGGGAAAATTCTGAGAAGGTTGCTGAAAGCCCGGGAGCTTGGATTGCCTGAAGGAGATGTATCTACCCTAGATAAAAGTCATACTTATAGACATGAAGAAAAAGTTTGATGCAAAAGAAGGCCAGAGTCTTAAGTGATCAATGGTCCACTTTTGAGGGATTCGGTCAAATAGCTTTAATTGAATGTCAATACCTCTTATTTTTCAACCTTTCAAACCAGCTCTTAGGGATTTGCAATCCCGAAGCCTCTTCCGAAGATTTTTAATCTTCAATTCGGTATCAGCTCGACCCTGAATATAGTATTAGCTATAAAAAAAGGGATTAATTTCCTTATTTAGAAAAAGTTAAAGCGGATTAGAAATCCTATGATAAAGGTTCAGGATTGCATCCTCTATAGCAATCGGGACCTTAACAGCGTGGCTATGTGGCTATGCTTTTCTATGTGGTTAAAATTACTTCGTTTACATGTCGAAGACCTTTGTGGCCTCTGCAGTAAACTCAAAAAGGCAACTTTTCTAAATCCACATTTCCACCGGAGAGGATAATCCCCACTTTCTTTCCTGCGAAGCGCTCTTTGTTTGCCAATAAAGCAGCAAGGGGCACAGCACAAGAAGGCTCGATGACGATTTTCATTCGCTCATAAATCAAGCGCATGGCTTTGATAATCTGTGGGTCTGTCGCCAAAAGAATGTCTGACACATACTTCTGGATCAGTTCAAAATTCAAAACCCCAAGGGAGGTCAATAAGCCATCAGCAATGGTGTTTGGACCGGTTTGAGGGATGATTTTTCCTGCATGGAAGGATCGATAGGCATCATCCGCACCAGCAGGCTCCGCACCGATCACCTCAATCTCCGGATCCCAATAATGCGTGAGTAAGGCAGTTCCTCCTAAAAGTCCACCACCACCGACGGGAGCCATGATGACTTCTAGATCGTCTTGTTCTTCATGAAATTCCAAGGCACAAGTGGCTTGGCCTTCGATCACGTCCATAAAATCATAGGGTGGAATAAATGTTGCTCCCGTTCGTTTGACCACCGTTTCAAGCGTTGTTTCCCGTGCTTTGAGATTAGGTTCGCACTCAATGATTTCACCTCCGTATCC
Source organism: uncultured Algoriphagus sp. (assembly GCA_965659625.1). Classification (GTDB taxonomy): domain Bacteria; phylum Bacteroidota; class Bacteroidia; order Cytophagales; family Cyclobacteriaceae; genus Algoriphagus. Next base: position 4,923 of record CBFHWO010000040.1, read on the forward strand.
CTTGACCGCTTTCTTTTTGATTTCAGGTGCATTGGAAGGCATGACAATGTAAGATTGGATTCCTGCAACACTAGCCGCTCTTGCCAAAGCTGCTGCATGATTTCCACTGCTATGGGTGGCAACCCCTTTCTTTTTCTGCTCCTCCTTCAGTTTCAGGACCGCATTTGCTGCTCCACGGGCTTTGAAAGCACCGACCTTCTGGAAGTTTTCACATTTAAAATAAATCTCACAACCTGCCATTTCATTGATGGTAGCGTTCGTCAGAATTGGAGTTTTATGTATAAATGATTTGATCCGAATTGCTGCGAATCGAATGTCATTAAGAGATGGGAAGTGAGTTTTTTCCATACCGAAAAGTAGGAATTTCTTTTTGCCTATAAAATGATAGTAGGATGAATTCATCAGATTCTTGACCGCTGATTTAGGGCTTTCAATTATTTTTTAAATCTTCGGGGATGAATTGGAATCCGCATAATTTTTTCCCGATCATGGGAGAGCCTTTGACTGGTAAGAATACTTTGAAATTGGACTTTAGTCCTGCAAATAAGGAATTGGAAATTGTGGATTTGAGAAATACCCAAGTTTTCGATGAGTATGTATTTAAGCAACTTTCCGATCAAGGCAAGAAATACGGAATTGGAGGGTATTTTGAGCACCGGGCTATTTACAGAAGATCAGAAATGTTTGCAACCCAAGAAACTGATTTTAGAAATATCCACTTGGGAGTAGACGTTTGGGCTGAAGCTGGAACGCCTATTTTTGCTCCATTTGACGGTACGATTTATAGCTTTCAGAATAATGTGGGCTTTGGAAATTACGGAGCGACCATAATTCTGGAACATACTATTTTAGACCAAAAAGTATATTCGCTTTACGGGCATTTAATGTTGCGTGATATAAAAGACTTAGAAGTTGGTGGGCAGGTAAAAGCTGGAGATTTACTATGCCATATCGGTCCGTTTCCGGAAAATGGAGATTGGCCACCACATCTTCATTTCCAATTGATGTTTGATATGTTAGGAAATGTTGGAGATTTTCCAGGAGTTTGTTCTCAACGCGAAATCGAGAAATATAAAGCCATCTGTCCTGACCCTAATTTGATTTTGGGTTGCCCTTTGATTTAGGAATTAGCTTTGGTAATTAATCGCAAACCTTCCAGAGTCAGGTTTCTGTCAATTTCATCAAATACTTCTGTCAAAGGAGTCAAGACGGAAGAAAGTCCACCAGTGGCAATCACTTTGTATTTTTGATTTGTTTCTTTTTCTATGGTTTCAATCATCCCTTTGACTAGCCCTGTGTATCCATACAGAATTCCAGCCTGAATGGCATGAACGGTGTCTTGCCCTAGCGCTGAATCAGGCATTTTCAAATCTACTGTAGGGAGTTTAGAAGTATTTTGAACAAGCGAATTGATCGCGGTTCTTAACCCAGGGACAATATTTATACCCATGATTTTGCCATTTTCTCCTACAACAGTAAATGTTAGAGCTGTTCCAAAATCCACGATAATTACTGCTTTCTGGCACTTGGTATAAGCAGCCATCACATTACACATCAAATCGGAGCCGATTTCATTGGGCTGTAAAGAAGTTACCGGAAGTTTTTTAAAACTCTCCGAGTTAATATTGTATGGAATTGTTCCGAAATAATTTTCACAGAATTGCTCAATGATCCCATTGATTTCAGGAACTACGGAGCTAAAACCGATTTCTGAAATATCTGTCGATGAGATCCCATGTTCCAAAAAATAGAGTGGGACTTTCTTACTGAGTTGGGAAGTGAGCTTGGAGCCTTTGGTCTCAATTCGAAAATGGTTGGTCCATTTTTTATCACTTTCATGGTAAAGGGCAAAAACTACATTAGTATTCCCCGCATCAATTGCTAAAAACATTGTTTCTTTGATTTCATTAAATTTACCCTTTCCTAAAAGGAAAATCCAAATTATAACCTCCTAATCAAAATAGAAATGTATTCATTGAGAGAAGGTCGAGTTGAAGACCTACCAAGTGTATTAGAATTGATCAGAGAATTGGCACTTTATGAGAAAGCTCCAGAACAAGTAACCAATACGCTTGAAATGATGAAAGAAGATGGATTTGGACCAAAGCCAGTCTATGGAATGTTTGTCTGCGAAAAAGTTGAAACCAAAGAAATCATAGGGATTGCCATTTATTACTATCGCTATAGCACTTGGAAGGGAAAGCGGCTTTATTTAGAGGATCTGGTAGTGACTCAATCAGAAAGAGGTAAAGGTGCAGGGAAATTACTTTTGGAAAGGACCATGGCCAAATCCCTGGAAGATGGCTGTACAGGAATGATGTGGCAAGTGTTAGATTGGAATGAGCCAGCGATAAATTTCTATAAAAAGTATGGTGCTTTAATTGAAGGTGGTTGGTATAATGTCCACCTTCAGGATTATGAGATAAAGGAGATTTTACAGTAAATATGCCTTGGTTTGTGTCACAAACCACGAATTATTTTTGTGAGTGGAGACACTCAAAAAGGCAAAAATAGCACCGCAGATATAATTAAGATGTGGCTAAAGCCAAAATAATTTCTGAAAAGAAATTCTTAGGAATCAATTTACAATTGACACAAAAAAATCCGGCTCAAAGGCCGGATTTTTCTATTATTTCAACTTTCAATTATCCTTTGATACTATAATTTGGAGCTTCTCTGGTGACACTTACGTCATGTGGATGAGATTCTTTCACCCCTGCCGCTGTAATTTTTACAAACTTGCCATTCTTCTGTAAGTCTTCAATGGTTTTTGTTCCGCAATATCCCATACCAGCCTGAAGGCCACCCACTAGTTGGTAAAGTACTTCTGATACCAATCCCTTATAAGGAACTCTTCCCACAATTCCTTCTGGAACCAACTTCTTGATATTATCTTCTGCATCTTGGAAATAACGATCTTTTGATCCTGATTCCATGGCTTCCAAAGAGCCCATTCCCCGGTAAGATTTGAATTTCCTTCCTTGGAAGATGATCATTTCCCCTGGAGCTTCTTCAGTTCCAGCCAATAAGGATCCGATCATAATAGAGCTTCCGCCTGCTGCAACAGCTTTCACTAGATCACCTGAGTAGCGAATACCACCATCAGCGATGACAGGAACACCACGGTCTTTCAGTGCTTCAGCACATTCGAAGACTGCAGAAAGTTGAGGTACACCCACTCCAGCAATAACTCTGGTTGTACAAATGGATCCAGGTCCTACTCCCACTTTTACAGCATCAGCTCCTGCATCTGCCAAAGCAATTGCCGCCTCGGGAGTAGCAATATTTCCTACGATTACCTCCAGATCTGGAAAAGCTTTTTTGATTTTTCTACACGTGTCGATTACTCCTTTGGAATGTCCATGAGCCGTATCGATAGAAACCACATCCACTCCGGCATTTTTCAATGCTTCTACTCGCTCTACTATATCTGCTGTAACTCCTACTGCAGCACCTACTCTTAGTCTTCCATACTCATCTTTACAGGCATTTGGCTTGTCCTTTCTTTTCAGAATATCTTTATAGGTGATCAAACCGGTAAGTTTATATTCATCATCAACGATCGGAAGCTTCTCGATTTTATATTCTTGTAGAATTTCCTCTGCCTGCTCCAAAGAAACCCCTGATTTTGCTGTGATCAAGTTATCAATCGTCATGATCTCTTTAATCGGACGATTTTGGTCTTTGATAAATCTTAGGTCCCTGTTGGTGATGATGCCTTTCAAAGTTCTGTTCTCATCCACCACAGGGATACCGCCAATATGGTACTCACGCATGATGGTCTCAGCATCACGAACTTTAGCATCAATATGAAGGGTGATCGGATCCAGAATCATTCCTGCCTGCGAACGCTTTACTTTGCGTACTTGAGCGGCTTGTTGCTCAATCGACATGTTTTTGTGGACGAATCCTAAACCGCCTTCCAGAGCAATGGCAATTGCCAATTCAGCTTCAGTAACCGTGTCCATAGCAGCGGATACCAAAGGGATATTCAATCTGATTTTTTTGGTGAGTTGAGTGGAAGTATTCGTGTCTCGTGGTAAGACTTCTGAATATCCAGGGACTAAAAGCACATCGTCGTAGGTGAGTGCTTCGTAAAGGAACTTGTCGGAGTTTCTATTCATGGCAAATATTGGTTATAGGTAACCCTATTTGCCCGTCAAAATTACAAACAAAATTCTTTACCAAACTAATCCTTGACAAAATTAATATTGAAATGGACTAGAAATTTTTCTTAAATGCAAATATCCTTTTACACTCTTGGGATAAACTTCTCATTAAATGGCTCTTGAATTAACTTTTTGGAATGTATCATCCGGATTATGATATACAGTAAAAGTCCTGTAGGGCCAGCAATAAAAGTCAACACAAGACAGGGGAGTAAGATCCAGCGGTTAATACCACATTGATTTGCATTGTGGCAAATCCACATCCCTACAAACAAATCAAAAGTTAAATAATGAATCCAACCTGCCAGTAAAGCCTCATCGTTTGAAAATAAAAGTTTGACATTTGCCAAGGTATCGAAGCCGCCGCCGGTTCCAGCTGATAGTCCTTGCGAGATATAGAAAAAATAAGCACTACTCATTAAGAAAAAAATGAAACTAAAAAGGAACTGGTAGACCCAGCGTTTTTGGTAAAGGACAAAAAGAAATATCCAACATAAAAACGCGACAGAATTAACAATCGAAAAAATCAGTTCTAACATCATTGCTTTAAAAATTAAGCAATGAAGTTAAAAATAACTTTTTGATTTTGAGATAAATATCTTTAAAACTATTTTTTAAGTAGCCTTGCAATATAAAACCCGTCAAAGCCACTTTCATGCGAAAGTACCTTTTGATCTTCTATCAATTCGAAGTCTTTTCCAGCATCTGAATTTAAAAATTTCTGGATCTGATCCTGATTTTCGGAAGGCAAAATGCTGCAAGTAGCATAGACCATTTGTCCACCAGGTTTCAACATGGAAGGATAGGACTGAAGAATTTCCTGCTGAGTTTGTTTTACTTTTTCTATGGATTCAAGGCTGAGTTTCCATTTGGTATCTGGATTCCTTTTCAATACTCCTAAACCTGAGCATGGAACATCTAACAATAATCTATCGGCAGATTCTTTTAATCTTTTGATCGTTTTGGAACCCTCTATCACTTTTCTCTCAATGATGGAGACTCCATCTCTTCTTGCTCTTAGTTTGGTTTGCTGAAGTTTCCATTCTTCCACATCCATGGAAAGGATTTTTCCTTTGTTTTCCATCAGCGCTGCCAAATGCAATGATTTTCCACCAGCCCCAGCGCAGGCATCAATTACCCGCATACCCGGCTCAACTGCCAGAGATTCTGCGACTAATTGGGAAGAACCGTCCTGAACTTCAAACAAACCTTCTTTGAAAGCTGGGTGCCTGAATACATTTTGTCGTTCATCCAGAATCAAAGCATCTTTATATCCTTTGATCGTATGAGTTTGAATATTGGCCTCCGTGAGCATATTTCTAAGACGCTCTCGAGTAGTTTTTAACGTGTTCACGCGCAAAACCACATCGGCTTCCTGGTTTAAGCTGTGAATTTCAGCTTCCCATTTTTCACCCAATTCTTTTTGACCCAGTTCTTCTAACCAATCAGGAATGGATTCGATCAATGCTGGATCCGCAAGTTTTTCGTATTTTCCTTTCAGCTTTTCAGGCTGGATCTTTTCAAACTCTTCCCATGGTGGAAGGCTATGACCCTGCATCAACCAATAGGTTCCAAACAGATCATAGGGATTGTTAGATGGGCTTAGGTAGTTGATCAGTCTCCACCATCGAACCATTTCATAGGTAGTTTCGGCAATGAAAGAGCGGTCGCGTGCTCCCCATTTTGGATTAGATTTAAGTGTTCGTTCGATCACTTTATCCGCGTATTGACCTTCTTCGAAAATGGCCGCGAGCGCAGTATGCACTCCACGTATGGTATTGTTATGTAGCTTCATGGGAAAGAAATTCTCCACAAAGGTAGGTTTTCTTTCTGTTCTCTGGGAATGTGTTTTTAAAATGGGCTAAAGATCAGTCCAAATCGAATTCCATCTCTTCTCACGGCTGAGCCTAAATCGTAGTGATTTCCAAAATACTGAGAGGAAGCTCCAAAGAATGGATCATATGCAAAATCAATAGTTTCGTAGACTTCCCTTTTGTCTTTTAATATCTGTTTTCTGTATTCTAAAATATTGGCTCTAACCTCTAAAGCGACCCAAGATTTTAATTGGTACGCGAAAGCGAAATCCAATCCAACTTTCCAATTAGTTTCCTCCATGGGGATTTCAGTCCTTGAATAGGCAATACTGAGACAATTAATACATGGAAAATAATATCCAAAATCTGGAGCCATTAAAATATTTCCTTCTTTTCCGGATTCCTTCATTCCATACATACTTAAATTGATGGAAGTTTTTTGACCAAGAGTAATCCTCTTCTTAAGAAATGCTCCATAACCACGCAATTTATTTTTTAGCGAAGCCTCCTGATACACATCTCTGTATCCTACGATTGGTTGATAATTATCTTCATCCGGCTCTCCATAAATGGGAAAATTATATTCAGTGGGAGATGCTTGATTCTGGTAAGAGCTGAAGTTGGTAATTATCCCGATTGACCAGTTTCTTTGAAGATTGAGTCCCACCATTGGACGGATACTTCCGGACATATTTCTCTGTACTGCCAATGGATTTGAATTGTGAATTGCACTCTGCCAATAGCTGGCGTCAAATCCAAAATAAAACTTTGAATCTGTGTTTTGAGCTTTGGCACAAAAGGAGAAAAAAAATGCGAAAAATAGGAGTTGAAATTTTTTCATAAGAGATAGAAATGGGATTGCTACCTTTACGGCAAATAAAGGCTATTCGCAACAGCAATGAGCAATTACAACGAACTAGTAAAACAATGGGCCGGTGAACTGACCCAATATTCTCCCGAGGAGGCAAACAACCTGATCAATTGGCTTTTGGAGTACCATCTAGGACTTCGAAAAGTAGATATGGTGGATGCTTTTGAAGAAGATAGTTTGTCAGAATCTCTTTATCAGGATTTTGAGCGGCTGAAATCAGGTGAACCAGTTCAGTACATTATTGGAAAAGCTCCGTTTTACGGTAGAGAATTCTTTGTGGATGAATCAGTTTTGATTCCAAGAAATGAAACTGAGGAGTTGGTACATATGATTATCAAAGAAAATCCCAAGCCGGGAAAGAAGATCCTGGATATAGGAACTGGGTCTGGATGTATTCCCATCAGCTTAGCTCTTGAAATGAAAGATTCAGAAGTATATTCGGTGGATGTTTCGGAAGAAGCGATTGATGTTGCCATGGAAAATGCGGAGCACCTGAAGGCCAATGTTACTTTTATTCACCTCGACATTTTGAAAGATATTCCAGCAATTTCGGATTTGGATATTTTAGTGAGCAATCCTCCATATGTGCCTGAAGCGGAATGGGTGGACCTCCATAGTAATGTGAGGGATTTTGAGCCTGGATTGGCTCTTTTTGTTCCAGACCATGATCCGCTTTTATTTTATAGAGTGATTGCCGAAAAAGCAAAACTATTACTTAAAAAAGGCGGAAAACTGTATTATGAAATCCATAACAATTTCGGTCCCGAGACAGTAGAACTTTTAGAAAATCTTGGTTTTAAGGAAATCAATTTGTTCCGGGATCTGAATGACAAAAACCGAATGATTTCTGCCACATTTGAGGGTTGAGAATTAGCGAATTTGCTCTCCGATCCAAAAAACTCCGGGTGCTTTTATTTCAGTAATTCCTTCAGGAACTTCTAAAAAAGTAGCATACGTGATGGGCAGAATTATCTGCCCATTTTCGTTTATTATCTCCACTGGAAGCCCTTCTTTTGCATGAATGTGAATACTCGATTCCGCAAACCATTTTTTAAAAACACCACTTTTGATAGGGTAATATTTCCAATCTCCATCTAAGATTGTCAGATCCATCAGCTTTATTTTTTCTTGAAGTTCTAAAGCTTGGAGATGAGGTATTCCTACCAAATGAGCAGCCATATGATCACTCTCCATTAAATAATGTAATCCAGTCTCAAGGAAGTTTTTTAGCTCTGATTCCAAAAATTTCACAGGATATTGGGCTTCCAGCAAATGGTTATTTTCCTTTTGAAATGACTTTGAGGCCAAAATGACATCAATTTTAATTCCCCAACTAAGCACCTGATCCAAAGCGTCTTCGACTACCAAAACCGTGGGAACCCACTCTAAAAGAGGGGAAATTTGATCAAAATGAATCTCATCAGCATTCAAAATAAAAACTGCAGGCTCTTGTTGTTCCTTGACGAAGTGATGAGAAGACATGCGGTTATTTCCAGAGGTTTTTATAAAAGTTTAAGCCATTTTCATAGGCTAAATTGGCCAATTGTTGCTCATTAAGCTCAGATTCTAAATGGTCTAGTATCGAAGGGTATTTACTGGAATTTTCTGCCAAAGGAAAATAAAAAGGAATCCGGGATGGATCGCCAAATCCTTTTGTGTAAAAGAAATCTGCCCCAAAACACATAGCTTTCTTGCCTCCGATATGAAATCCATGAAGTAAATGATCGAAAAGTCTTTCGGGTACGTCATTGTCCAAAAATGCTCTCAGGAAATTGACTCCGATGATTCCACCACGAAAGATGATTTCTTTTGCAAACTCATCTGTCAAATTCCTTCTGTGATTCCAGATTTCTCTAAAATTAGAGTGGCTGGCAATAATTTTGATATCCAGTTTTTCTGAGTCAATGTGATTGAATATACCTTCGGCAAGTAAATCAGAAGTATGAGATAAATCGATCGGGATTTTTTTACCTGACATATAATCCAATAGATGTTTTCCGTCATCTTTCAGGCCAACCCCATCTGTATAGTTACCCCCTCCATATCGATTCTCTGTATGATGGGTTAAGCTGATATAAGCCAGTTTTTTAGTTTTCCCTAGTATACTGTCAAATTGGGTTTTTATTTCTTTCATCGAAGCAGATTCATTTCCAAATCCAGCTGCATTTTCTACTGAAGCGATGATACCAATGTTGTTTTGATTTTTCCAGTTTGCCAGAAAATCTGGACCTGCAAAACTTAAATCCAGTGGATTATTTTCCAATAAATCCTGAAATATATCGGCTTGTTTACTGGCCACTTTCATCGATTCGGGCTTGACATCGGTATAAATTGCCATTACCTGCATACGAACTCCTCCAGCTTTCATAAATGGAATTGCACAAGCTATTTCATCTTTTGAATAGGGATTTGCAGCTGGAACTTTTGCGAGGTAAGAAAGCAAGTCACAATGAAGATCGACAATTGGTAGATTCATGATTTTGGGCTTTGAAACAAAGTAAACCAAAAAAGCGCATGATTTTTAATACTTTTAAGCCTTATTAGTGTTACATACTTTGAAAGGCAAATTTCATTTTTAACCGAAATAAAAAGCTTATGGCCATCGCAAAACCCTTCAATTTCAAAAAGTGGATTGACGAAAACAGACATTTATTAAAACCACCTGTCGGTAATAAGCAGGTTTATCTTGATAATGAGGATTTTATTATCATGGTGGTAGGCGGTCCAAACTCCCGAAAAGACTATCACTACAATGAAGGAGAAGAGTTTTTTTATCAGCTAGAAGGCGATATTATCCTAAAAATCATCGAGGACGGAAAACCTAAAGACATGCCTATCAAAGAAGGGGAGATTTTCCTTCTTCCACCAAAAGTTCCGCATTCACCAAGAAGACCTGCCAATACCATTGGACTGGTAATCGAGCGGTATAGAAAGGCCGGTGAAAGAGACGGGTTTATCTGGCATTGCGAAAATTGTGGAGAAAAGCTTTACGAGGAATATGCGGATGTAACCGACATCGTGAACCAACTTCCACCTATCATGGATAGGTTTTGGTCAAATCCAGAAAATACAACTTGTAAGAACTGTGGAACAGTGATGCAGAAGTAAATAGGAAAGCAGTTTTAAATGAAATGGAATAATAAATTTTCAGGTTTTTGAAAAAGAGCCTTTAGAATTCAGATAGTTACCTATGGCCCAGATAGATTATAAGTTTTCAGAGGATTTTGCAAAAAAAATGGACTCTGAAGATCCAATGAAAGGATATCGAGATAAGTTTTTATTTCCCCAAATAAATGGTAAAGAAGCTATTTACTTTTGTGGTAATTCTTTGGGCCTTCAACCGAAATCTGTAAAAACTTATATCGGAAAGGAACTTGACAATTGGGCCAGGTTGGGAGTAGATGGACATTTTCATGGAGAAGATGCCTGGTATCATATCCGACAAAAATCAAAACCGGCCTTAGCAGAAATTGTAGGAGCTCACACACATGAAGTGGTGGCAATGAATAATTTAAGCTCGAACCTTCATTTCTTGATGGTTTCTTTTTATCAGCCTACGAAAGAGCGTAATAAAATAATCGTGGAGGCTGGAGCCTTCCCATCAGACATGTACATGCTGGAGTCTCAGGTGAAGTTTCATGGTTTAGATCCAGATGAAGTGATTGTGGAGCTGAAGCCAAGAGAAGGAGAGCACACACTTCGAACAGAAGATATCATAGCAGAAATAAAGAACCAGGGAGATTCTTTGGCTTTGGTCAATATGGCCGGCCTTCAGTACTACACAGGTCAGCTTTTTGATATGAAAGCTATAACGGAGGCTGCGCAAAATGAAGGAGCTTATGTGGGATTTGATTTGGCTCATGCAGCTGGAAATGCAAGTTTGAAATTGCATGAATGGAATGTTGATTTTGCTACATGGTGTAGCTATAAGTATATGAATTCAGGTCCAGGCAATGTTTCTGGAATTTTTGTTCATGAGCGATTTGCTGATAGACCAGACTTACCAAGATTTGCAGGATGGTGGGGCCATGATGAGGGTCAAAGATTTTTGATGGAAAAAGGGTTTATTCCGATGCATGGGGCAGATGGATGGCAAGTTGCAAATAGTAATGTTTTAGCTTTGGCAGCACATCAGGCTTCATTGGATATTTTTCAAGAAGCTGGAATTCATAATTTGAGATCGAAAAGTGAAAAGCTAACGGGTTATTTAGCTTTTTTGATTGAGCAAATCAGCGGAAAATCAGGCATTTTGGAAATTATTACTCCAAAAAATCCTACCGAGCGAGGTTGTCAACTATCTTTGCACATTCATCGTGGTGGCAAGGCTGTATTCGATGAATGGTATAGTAAAGGAGTTGTTGGCGATTGGAGAAACCCAAATGTGATTCGATTGGCACCTACTCCGTTGTATAATAGTTTCTTAGATATTTATAGGTTTGGTCTGATTTTGGAACAAAGCTTGAAAAAATTTGCTTAAAGAAGCTGGGATAAAACTTATCCGAATGAAGAAAAATGAAATATCTATTTTAGGAGCTGGCCTTATCGGCTCTTTGATGGCAATATATCTCAAGCGTCAAGGTCTTGAAGTAACAGTTTATGACAAGAGGCCTGATAAGCGCAAGACTCCCTATTATGAAGGCGGAAGATCTATCAATATGGCTTTAAGCCATAGAGGGTGGAAGAGTTTAGAAGAAGTTGGATTAAAGGATAAGGTGTTGCCGCTTTCTATTCCTATGTATGGAAGGAAAATTCATGATGAACATGGAGTAACTTCATTTATTCCATACGGGAAGAAAGAACAAGCCATTTATTCAATTTCTCGAGGCAAGTTTAATCAACTACTTGCTGAAGAAGCTGAGAGATTAGGAGCTGAATTTAAGTTTGAGCATAAATGTGTAGAAGTTGATTTCCCTTCACAGGAAGTTACTTTTGAAACACCAGAAGGTGAAATTAAATTAAATGCTCCAGTTCTTATCGGAGCAGATGGTGCTTATTCTTCGCTGAGACTAAGTATGCAGAAGCAAATTCGCTTCAATTACAAACAAGAATATATTTCTCATGGGTATAAGGAACTGACCATTCCTGCTACTGCAGAAGGTGAGTTTGCCATGGATCCAAATGCGTTACATATTTGGCCTAGAGGCAAATTTATGTTGATAGCATTGCCTAATCCTGATAAATCTTTTACCTGTACCTTGTTTTTGCCTTTTGAAGGCACTAAAGTTTGCTTTGACAAGATCACGGATAAAAGAGATTTAGTAAGTGTATTCAGCAATTATTTTGATGATGCATTTAAGCTAATGCCGGATTTGGTGGATGAGTTTTTCAGAAACCCTACCTCAGCATTGATAAATGTCGATTGCTATCCATGGGTACAAGGCCAAAGTCTTTTAATAGGTGATGCATCACATGCGATGGTACCTTTTTACGGGCAGGGAATGAATTGCGGTTTTGAAGATTGCCATATCTTAAATGACTTGATTGATAAACTTGGTACTAATACTTGGGATCTAGTTTTTGAGAAATTCCAGAAAAACAGAAAGCGAGATACGGATGCAGTTTGTCAATTAGCAATGGAGAATTTCATTGAAATGAGAGATTCTGTTGGAGATCCTAAATTTTTATTGAGAAAGAAAATTGAGGCGAAGCTCCACGAACTTTATCCAAACGATTGGATTCCGCTCTATACCATGGTGACTTTCACAGACATCAGTTATTCCGAAGCTTATGCACAAGGAAAGCTTCAAGAAGCAATTATGGACAGGGTAATGCAAGATCCATTGATTACCGAAAATTGGAACAAACTGGATTACGAGGATATTATCTTCCAGATGGAAACATCAAAAGCGGTCTAATAAGGCCGCTTTTTTTAATTAATTTAGGCTAGATTTCTTGTTTTAGACCTAAGATATCATCCAAATATTCCCTGTTATTTGAAAGTCTTGGGATTTTGTGCTGACCACCTAGCTTCCCCTTTTTACTAAGCCACTTTTCAAAAGTACCATGAGGTGCTGCATGGATTACCGGAGATTTCAATGCGAGATCCTTGTACCGTTTGGCGTCGTAATCAGAATTGATTTCTCTTAAATGCTGATCTAAAAGTTGATTGAATTTCATCTGATCAGCAGGCTCTTTATGAAATTCTATTAGCCATTCATGAGCGCCCTTCGAACCAGAATTATCAAAATAAACCGGTGCGGCTGTAAAGTTGGAAATGGTTGCACCAGTATGCTCTGCAGCAAATTGAACAGCTTTCTCAGCATTTTCTACAATTACTTCTTCGCCAAAAGCATTGATGAAATGCTTCGTTCTTCCTGTGATTTTAAAACGATATGGTTTGATAGAAGTAAATTTAACCGTATCTCCGATTTTATATCGCCATAAGCCTCCATTGGTACTGATGACAAGTGCATAGTTCTTTCCAACTTCCACACCAGCGAGAGGAACTATGATTGGATTCTCTTTTTCCCATTCCTCCATTGGGATAAATTCGTAGAAAATCCCATAATCCAACAAAAGCAATAATTCCTCTGAATTTGGTTGATCCTGAATTCCAAAAAACCCTTCAGAGGCATTATAAGTCTCTACATAGCGCATTTTTTTTGAGGGGATCAATTCCTTAAAAAGACTTCTGTAAGGACCAAATGCAACTGCTCCATGAAAGAATACCTCTAAGTTGGGCCAAACCTCTAGGATGTTTTTAGCCTTTTTAATCTCAAGGATACGCTTCATTAAAACTATAGTCCAGGTAGGAACACCTGCAATGCAAGTCACGTCCTCATCCATGGTTTCCCGGGCCATCCTTTCAATCTTAGCTTCCCATTCACTCATCAAAGCAGTTTCCAAAGATGGAGTTCTTACAAAATAAGCCCAGATTGGAAGGTTCTGCATGATGACTGCAGAGATGTCGCCAGCTTTTGCTGATCCCTGTGGATTTAAAGGATTTTTCTCTAATGTCCCTCCAATGGTTAAGCTTTTGCCTGCGAAAAGTCTAGAATCGGGATAGTTGGCGATATAAAGCGAGACCATGTCTTTCCCTCCACTGTAATGACAGTCCTCCAGACTTTCGGTGGTGACAGGGATATATTTGCTGCGCGAAGAGGTCGTCCCTGAAGATTTTGCAAACCATTCAATATCTGTATTCCAAAGTACATTTTGAGTTCCTTTCATCGTTTTGTCGATGTAAGGTTTGATTCCTTCGTAATCTAAAATCGGAACTTGTCTGGCAAAATCATCATAGTGTTTAATGGAAGCGAATTTAAATTCTTTTCCAAACTCTGTGTTTTTTCCAGCTTCAATCAATTCAAAAAATGTTGTATCCTGTACCTGTATGGGGTTCTTTTTGAAGTTTTCAATCTGACCAATTCGATTTTTAAAAATCCAGGTCATAAAGGAATTTAATACCTCCATTACTTAAAGGTTTTGCGTTTTAGCTCAAATTGACTGCCTAAATATACTTTTCTTACTTGCTCATCAGCTGCAAGCTCTTCTGCGGTTCCAGCTTTCAAAAGTCTTCCTTCAAACATCAAATAAGCTCTGTCAGTAATGGAAAGTGTTTCGTTGACATTATGGTCTGTGATCAAAATACCAATATTTTTATTTTTTAATTTTGCGACAATGGTTTGGATCTCCTCTACCGCGATCGGGTCTACTCCAGCAAAAGGTTCATCCAATAAAACGAATTTTGGGTCAACGGCCAATGCTCTTGCAATTTCAGTTCTTCTTCGCTCTCCACCTGAAAGTACCATTCCAAGATTTTTTCTGACATGGGTCAAGCTAAACTCTTCCAATAAACTCTCTACTTTTTCTTTTCTTTCTTGCTTGGGCATTTTGGTCATTTCCAAAACCGCCATGATATTTTCCTCAACTGATAATTTCCTAAAAACCGATGCTTCTTGTGCCAAATACCCGATACCAAGCTTTGCCCTTTTATACATTGGTAAGCTTGTAATATCATCTTTTTCAAGAAAAATCTTTCCTTGATTGGGCTGTACTAAACCCACAATCATGTAAAAGGAAGTGGTTTTTCCAGCACCATTTGGGCCAAGCAATCCCACAATTTCTCCCTGTTTTACCTCAACTGATATATCATTTACCACACGGCGGCCTTTGTATATTTTTACGAGGTTTTCGGCTCTTAACATCATATCAGTCAAATTTGATATCTTTCACGTAGAGTTGCAAACTGGATTTGTCTCTGAAAAAATTTTCTCTCATTTCAGCTACTATATCAAATCGCATTTTTCCTTGCAACATTTTGACAATAGTGTGATCTGGGTCTTTCGCTCGATCTGCCAGTCCAAATCCTAAACAAACAGGTTTAGTTACCTGCCCATCTTGAACGATATTGAATCTTAAGTGCTTGTCTTTTAATATAATGACGTTTTCAGCGTAAGCTTGGGAAATTCTAAAAACAGGTTCGGTGTTCCCTGGGCCAAATGGTGCCATTTGCTTTAAAATATTATAAAACTTGTAATTTATTTGATCTAATAGAAGCTCATCATCCACTTCTATGACAGGTTTACGGTGAACTTCTTGAATTCTGCTTTTTACTACTTTTTCAAACATTTCCTGAAAATCAGGTACTTTATCCACAGAAAGAGTAAGTCCCGCTGCGTATTTATGTCCTCCAAATTGGTCTAAAAGTCCTGCGCATTCTGCAATCGCTTCATAAATATCAAAATCCACCACAGACCTGGCACTTCCTGTAGCTTTTCCATTTGATTCTGTTAAGATGATTGTCGGTCTGTAATACTTCTCTATACATCGACTGGCCACGATCCCTATTACACCTTTATGCCAATCATCCTTAAAGAGAACAGTTGAATTCCAAACAACAGATTCCTCACGATCAGCAATCATTTCAAAAGCTTCTTTGGTAATATTTTCGTCGAAATTTCGTCGGGTGGTATTTACTTCATCAACTAATTTTGCACGCTCTATGGCAAGATTCAATTCAGACGTGACCAATAATTCCACGGATGCTTTTGCATGTTCTAACCTCCCCGAGGCATTGATTCTTGGTCCGATTTTGAAAACAATATCTGAGATGCCTATTTCCTTTTCGATTTTGGCACTTAACATCAGTGCTTTTAGACCAGGTCTTGGCGTGTTGTTGATTTGATCTAATCCATAGTAAGCGAGAATTCTGTTTTCACCGGTTATTGGGACAATGTCTGCAGCAATACTCACTACCAATAAATCCAGATAGGGATAAAGTGTCGCTTCCTCGATTTCCCTTCTTTTTGCTAAAGCCTGAATAAGTTTAAATCCGACCCCAGCCCCACTTAATTCTTTGTACGGATAATTGCAGTCTTTTCTTTTAGCATCTAAAACTGCTACAGCCTGGGGTAATTCATTTCCAGGAGTATGATGGTCACAAATAATAAAATCTACGCCAAGCTCTTTGGCCATTTTTACTTTATCAATGGCTTTGATTCCACAATCAAGGGCAATAACTAGTTTATAGTTATTTTCGGCAGCAAATCGAACACCTTTATCCGAAATGCCATACCCCTCTTTATATCGATCCGGTATGTAGAAATCAACTTTTGAATAAAATGTCTGAAGGAAATTATAAACCAATGCCACGGCGGTGGTTCCATCCACGTCATAATCGCCATAAACCATGATTTTCTCATTCTGCTCAATTGCTTTTTCAATTCTATCTATGGCTTCTTTCATGTCCTTCATCAGAAAAGGATCATGCAAATGACTTGGGCTCGGGCGGAAATAATTCTTGGCAGTTTCATAGCTTTCCACCCCGCGATTTATTAGCATATTGGCAAGAATGGGATTCACATTGATATCCCTCCCTAATTGCTCCAATAGCTCTAATGATGCTCTGGGTTTTTGCTTCCAAACGTACTCCATGGGTTCCTCTCTAGATTTGTGAAAAGTAAAAACGTGTTTACTTTAATCGCCTAAACTGATGAAAAAGTTCTATAATAAAGAATTTGAAGCTATGCTTTTCCCTTTTTATATTGAAACCAAAAATATCCCGGAAATAGGAGCGCTTTTAATTTCCAGTCGTTTTTCTCATACATACTTAATTTTGCATCTTGATGTACAGTTCGGTACATTTTTCCTGCTAGAAGGCAATGTCCGATCAGAGCAGCAAAAATGGCGGAATAAATAATCAATTCATTCATGTCAATTTTTTTGAAGAATCAGGGCTGCCCAATTGTCTTTACTTTGCTTTTTGATCAAATTAAAGCCTAAAGGTTCGGCACATTCCATAAGATCATCTACATCTTCGCTATAAAACCCGCTCAGCAATAAATAACCTTTTGGAGGAATTAAGTCTGAATAGATTTCCATTTCATCCAGCAGCACATTTTTATTGATGTTTGCCAAGACGATGTCAAAGGGACCTGTAGGGTTGACTTCTCTGATGGTTCCTATCTCCATCTTGGTAGAAATATTGTTCAATTCAAAGTTTTCATTTCCGTTATCGACACACCATTCATCGATATCGAAGGCTACCACTTCACTTGCTCCAAGTAAATGAGCCATAATTGCTAAAATTCCTGTTCCTGAACCAACGTCTAATACACGTTTGCCTTTGTGATCAATCTCTCCTTGATGTTTGAGCATCTGAAAAGTAGTAGCATGATGGCCAGTCCCAAAAGACATTTTGGGGTTGATTACAATTTCATGCTTAAATCCTGGGTCCGGTTGATGGAAAGATGCTCTTACGAATACCAGATCATCTACAGCGATGGGATCATAGTTTTTTTCCCATTCTTCATTCCAGTTGATTTTGGGCATTTTACTTTCATGCCAAGAGATTTGAGCGGGAAGCTTATACTTTTCGATTAAATCTAAAAAAGCTTCCCGCTCAAATTCATTTTCTGGAGCATAAGCATCTATTCCTTCTTCTGTTTCCAAAAAGGAATCAAAGCCTATTTCAGCCAATTCGGCAATAAGGATTTCCCGGAAATCTTCCAGGCAGGTAATTTTTAACTCCAGGTAATCCATTTCTTTTTAGAAAGATTTAATGATATCTAAGAAGTCTCTTGATTTCAAAGAAGCTCCTCCGATTAAACCACCGTCTACATCTGGCTTAGAGAAAATTTCCTGAGCATTTTTTGGATTACAGCTACCACCATATAAAATGGAAGTTTCCGCAGCAATTGCTTTTCCGTATTTACCGCCAATATGGCGTCTCAAAGCTGCGTGCATTTCCTGAGCTTGATCCGCAGTAGCAGTTTTGCCAGTTCCAATTGCCCAAATTGGTTCGTAGGCAATTACTACTTTACTGAAATCTTCAGGACTCAAATCAAAAAGACTCTGGGTAAGTTGGAATTTTACATTCGGCTCGTGAGTTCCTGCAGTTCTGATATCAAGTGATTCACCACAACAAAAAATCGGTTTTAAACCATGAGCAAGCGCTTCTTTTACTTTGATTGCCAAAAGCTCATTTCCTTCATTGAAGTATTCTCTTCTTTCACTGTGTCCTATGATTACATATTCCACACCAAATGAGGCAAGGATTTTTGCTGATACTTCACCGGTGAAAGCTCCTGATTCTTTCTCAGAACAATTCTGTGCTCCTATGGATATTCCTGCAGTTTCTCCTATCAACTTTTTAACTGGAAAAATATGAGGAAAAGGTGGGTTAAGGATTGCAATGACATCCTTTACATTTTCGTCTTTATACATGTTGACAATCTCAGAAGTTAGCTTCTGACCTTCTTCAAAGGTCATGTTCATTTTCCAGTTGCCGGCAACAATTCTCTTGCTCATAATTGTGGGTTGTTTTAAGTAATTAGGTTTGAAAGAATGTATTTCAAAGGTAATTTGGCTTAAAATTAAAGAAAATGTCCGTCTGGCGAAAAAATAACAGCGATCAGTCAATAAAAAAGTACTGGACCTTAGAAGAAGCCAAAGAAAAGCTTTCGACTTTTTGTGCGTATCAGGAGCGTTGCATTTGGGAAACAAGGCGCAAACTTTTTGAGAAGGGGATTAAGGAACCAGATACGGATGATTTAATTGATTATTTAATCCAGGAGAAATTCATTGATGAAGAGCGGTACTCTAGATCCTTTACCAGAGGGAAATTTAGGTTGAAAAAATGGGGGAGAGGCAGAATTTCAAGGGAGTTGAAAATGCGTCAAATCAGTGAGGTGGACATTCGAAAAGGCCTCTCTGAAATCGACCCTCATGAATATTATGATACGATATTGTCTCAGGTAGAAAAACATTGGGAAAGAATCAAAGAATCCGATCCCTATAAAAAGAAGTACAAAGTGATTCAATACTTGATGACGAAAGGCTTTGAGCAAGATTTAGTGAAAGAGGCAATTGAGAGTTTGAATGGGTCGACAGACGACTGACCACAGTCCACAGACACCAAATTTATCAATCTATCACTAATACTTAAGGGAAGCCGTCGACCCTCGAAGGTGGTCTGTTGACTCTAAATCATTTCGCTCATGATTTTTGCAGAAAGTAGGCAAAGAGGGATTCCACCTCCAGGATGAACGGAACCTCCGCAGAAATAGAGGTTTTTAATGTTGGAAGAATAATTAGCGTGTCGAAGAAAGGCCGAAAACTTGTTATTAGAAGAGTTGCCATAAAGCGCTCCTTGTGCACTGGAAGTTTTAATTTCGATTTTTCTGGGATCCAGGATTTCTTCCACTTCAATCAAAGGCTCAATGTCAGTTTTTAAAATCCGATTGAGTTTATGGATGATATTCCTCTTTGCCTCAAAAATCAATTGATCCCAATTCTGTCCCTGATTATTCGGAACATTAATCATCGTAAACCAATTCATCCCATCTTTTGGAGCATCATCGGGTTTATACACCGAAGTACTGTTTATATAAACTGTCGGGTCATGATAAATGCTTCCTTTTTTGAAGATATGATCAAACTCCTCCAAGTAATTATCCGAAAAGAAAATATTATGAAGATCCAACTCTGGAAAATTTCGCTGGATTCCCCAATAAAATATAAGAGCAGAACTGGATTTTGGCTGGTTTAATAACAGCTTGGGTTGCTTTTGTTTTTTCAAAATGGTCTTATAAGCATTGACCATATCCATATTATTTATTACGACATCTGCTTCAAAAGATTCCGCTCCGATTTTCACTCCAAATGCCTTCTTTTTTGCCACTAATACCTCTTCTACCTTTTGGTTGAAATGATATTTTACTCCAAGTTCCTGCGAAAGCTTGTATAAACTAAGCGTGATATCATGCATTCCTTTTTTAGGAAAAAAAGCGCCAATGTTAAATTCCAAATGTGGAATGATATTTAAGGTAGCTGGTGTTTCGTAGGGGTTGGAACCATTATAAGTTGCATATCTATTAAAAAGCTGAACAAGTTTTGGGCTATCAAATTGCTTTTCATTTGCCTCATTCATGGTAGAAAAGATTCCTAGTTTCCCCATTTTCAGATAGGATTTCAAAGCTTCAGGGTTCGTCCATGTTTTTAATTCATGCAATGATCTATGCATAAAAAGGGGCGATAGATGCTCATATATGAAAGAAGATTTTTCTAAAGCATTCTTGATGTTAGAAGGGGATTCGCCTAATTGGGCTTCTACTTCCTTCGCAAAAAGATCTAGGTCAGAATAGGCTTTTAATTTCTTCCCATCTTCCCAAAAGTAATGGCATGCGACTGGTAATTTTAAATAATCAAAATGTTCTTTCGGGTTTTTTCCCGCTAAAAGAAAAAGTTCTTCGACTTGCTCTGGCAAGGTAAATAATGATGGGCCGGCATCGAATCTATATCCTCCAATTTCAATCTCTGAAAGCTTTCCGCCGGGATAAGAGTTCGCTTCAAAAACATTTACTTCGTATCCTTTTAAAGATAAACGAATGGCAGAAGCGATGCCTGCTATGCCCGAGCCAATGATTATTGCTTTTTTTGCCATGAAGTTTTAGTCCTACACAAAACTAGTGTTTTTTGGAAGTTTTGCCATTTACAGTTACTCAGCCTATCCTAGTTCATCCAGGTTTAAATGGAGAAATTGTTTGATTTTAATGTGTCGCTTTCCGAAAGTATCTATTGAATCAGCAATCTGTTTACATTTTACTGCATCAATGCTTACTTTTGGTCGATGTTAAAAGAAATCGCTGTCTTAATTCATAAGGAGATCACGTTAGAGTGGCGGCAAAAGTATGCCTTAAATGGAATTTTGCTTTATGTGGTTTCTGCTGTTTTTATTACTTACCTAAGTGTAGGTGCAAAGTCTGGAAACCTTTCCATCCCAACCTGGAATGCTTTGT
>CBFHWO010000041.1:0-24517 GCA_965659625.1 uncultured Algoriphagus sp.
TTAATCTGAAATACTTTTTTCATCTTAATTGGTTTTTTGTCCCAACAAAATGTGTCAACTTTATTCAGGCAGTGTCACCAAATTCAGGTTATAACCTAATTGTCTAAAATCTTATTCTTTCTACTGGCAAAATAGCATATATATATATATATATATATATTAATTATTTTTTCTTCCTACTTTAATTAGAAATTTTGTAAGAGTAAGTGCTGATAATTTAATTTCACAATTCTTAAAATTATGTTCATTTACTCAAAGAGATCAGAGTTGATTGAAATCATAAAATTTTATTATTTATTTCCGTAAAAACCAATTAATATTTAAGTTAAATCGGCATATATCATCCTTGTTTTAGTTGTATACATTAATTTTGAGATGATTTTTAGGAATTGGAGTTATTTAATGATTCAATTAATTCAAAAGACTTATAACATGGAATGCTTTTAGGGTGATACATGAGATTTTTCCCTTTTATTAAAAAATTGAATTAACTTTTGAACTTCACTTCCTTTTTGAACTGTAAAAGAAATTTCTGGGTTTACCAGTCTTAACAAACATTTTCATGGCAAGAACAGCTGAACGCAAAGTCACCATGAGTCAGGTTTTTAAAACCATTATCTGGCCCAGAAGAAAGCATCTTTTTTTAGGTTTATTTTTAATTGTTATCAGTAGGCTTGCTAGCTTGGTTTTGCCAGGTGCCAGTAAATATCTAGTCGATGATGTCATTCCCAGCAATGATCTAAACATGCTGAAATGGCTCATTATCGCTGTCGTCGCTGCCATAGTCGTACAATCTGTTACTTCTTACGCTTTGACTCAGATCCTTAGTGTAGAAGCCCAAAACCTGATTGCCAAACTGAGATCACAGGTTCAGAGCCATATCATCAAACTTCCCATCCGCTTTTTTGACAATACCAAAACAGGGGAGTTGGTGTCCAGAATCATGTCTGATGTAGAAGGAGTCAGGAACCTTGTTGGAACAGGTTTTGCCCAAATGGTAGGAGGGATATTGACAGCTGTCATTTCTTTGTTTCTATTGATCAGTATCTCACCGAAAATGACACTATTTGTTCTGCTTCCCGTAGTGGTTTTCGGGCTGGTTTCTTTGAAAGCTTTTGGGAGAATCAGACCGATTTTCAGAGAGCGTGGCAAAATCAATGCCCAGGTGACCGGAAGATTGACGGAGACTTTGGGAGGAATCCGCGTGATCAAGGGATTCAATGCCGAAGAACAGGAAATCAAAACTTTTGCAAAAGGAGTCGATGAGCTTTTCCAAAATGTAAAAGCGAGTTTGACAGCAACCAGTTTTGTCACTTCAGCAGGTGCCTTGCTGTTGGGACTTGCATCTGCGGGGATTATGGGATTGGGTGGCTATATGATCATGCAGGAGCAGTTGACTTTTGGAGATTTCTTGGCTTTCACCTTGTATCTAGGTTTTATGATTGCTCCGATTGTTCAGATGTCGAATATTGGAAGCCAATTGACCGAGGCTTTTGCAGGATTGGATAGAACCGAGGAAATCATGAATACTCCGCTTGAGTCAGATGATAACCTGAGGACCGTGGTGCTGGATAATATCAAAGGAAAAATGGTTTTTGACAAAGTATCTTTCGCTTATGAAGAAGGCAAAGAAGTGGTGAGTGAAATTAGTTTTGAAGCACCATCTGGTTCGGTGACAGCTTTGGTCGGAACTTCAGGATCTGGAAAGACTACCATTGCGGGATTGGCTGCCACATTTTTAAATCCTGACTCGGGTACAATCACACTAGATGGCAAAGATCTTGCAAAAGTAACTTTGGAATCATTTAGGGCAAAATTAGGTGTGGTTTTGCAGGATGATTTTTTGTTTGAAGGGACTATCCGTGAAAACATTCTATTTCCACGGCCAGATGCTTCTGAAGAACTCCTTCAACAGGCAGTTCATGCGGCACATGTTCAGGAATTTACAAATCGATTTGAGGATGGATTGGATACTTTGATAGGGGAGAGAGGCGTGAAGCTTTCAGGTGGTCAGAGACAGCGCATTGCGATTGCCAGAGCAATTTTGGCCGATCCTAAAATATTGATTTTGGATGAAGCTACTTCCAATCTGGATACTGAATCTGAGACCTTGATTCAGGCCAGTTTGAAGGATTTGATGAAAGGAAGAACCACATTTGTCATCGCCCACAGACTGAGTACCATTCGTCAGGCGGATCAGATTTTAGTGATCGAGCAAGGAAAGATTGTGGAGAGAGGAAAGCATGAGGAATTGATCGCCTTGGAAGGAAGATACTATCAGTTGTATACCTATCAAGCTAGAATATAGGAAGTATAAAAAAATAAGTCTGGGTATTTCATTAGGTAATGAGTCCAACTCCCTTTGGCAGTGGGATTGAAAGTGCTTTTAAATCCTCCATAAACTAATATGTATTTCCGCATTCTAGCCAGAAGTTAGAATAAGCTTTTAGAAAATTAGGCTAGAACCTGAATTTGGTCTCTTCGGTCTTCTGTCATCTGTCTCCCTGCCTGATAGGCAAAGAAAAAAAGCCTCTGGCATCATTGCGGTTAATGATAAAAACTAATTTACATTTCCCGGATTAGTTGAATGACTTGAGAAATATGTTCGGCCTGGTAAAAATTTTCATGATCAATCTCATGCTCAATCAATTCATGGCTCCAAGTAATATGAAATGGGATATGAATGGCATGCCCGCCAAGCTTAAGTACCGGAAACACGTCTGATTTGAGACTGTTTCCCAACATGAGAAATTCCTCAGGAGCTACGTCAAGATGGCGAATCAGTTTTGCGAAATCAGCCTCTTTCTTTTCGCTCATAATTTCAATATGATGGAAATAATGATCCAGACCGGATTTCTTTAACTTTCGCTCCTGGTCAACTAAATCGCCTTTGGTAGCCATCACCAGACGAAAATTTCCTTTTAATTCTTCCAAAACCTCTTCCACTCCGGGAATGATTTCTACAGGTTTCTGCATCATGTCATATCCGATTTCCAGAATTCTATCAATAAGCTTCACAGGGATTTTATGATCTGAAATCCGTAAAGCAGTTTGTATCATGGAAAGCATAAAACCCTTTATCCCATAACCATACAATCCTAGGTTTTCGATCTCGGTTCGATAAAGTTCTTTGATGCTAGTATGTCTGGGCATAAAAGCCTCAAGTAAGTTGGCAAATTCTTCTTCTGCCTCTCTAAAAAATGGCTCATTTACCCATAAGGTATCGTCTGCATCGAAGGCTATAACTTTAATCATTTCTTTGAATTGTAAAATTTATAATAGGAAGATTCTAGGGCGAAATTAATTAGGTCGTCTTTGTGAGCGACGTAGGAGTGAAGCAATCTCGTTTAAAAAACCTCGTATCCTTTAAGGCGTCGTCATCCCGAGCCGAGGTAAGAGGCGTGGCAATCCCGTATTAAATTATCGGGATTGCTTCGTTCCTACCAATGACGTTTCACAAATGGTAACCGATAGCTGAAAACTGCCTCCTGTCATCTGCCATCTGCCTATTTTCCTACTTCTTTCAACCAATCCAGCAACACTTCTCTCCAGCCTGAAACTGGTCCTTTTCCTAAGCCAAAACCGAAGCCATGACCACCTTTTGGGTAAATATGTAGCGACGCAGGTACTTTCTGAGCATGAAGGGCTTTGTAATAAAGAAAGCTGTTTTCGATAGGAACTCCACTGTCATCCTGAGCGTGAACGAGGAATGTAGGTGGTGTTTCTGCCGTGACATTCAATTCTCCGGAAAAGCGGTCTATCAGTTCTTGGCTGGCATTTTCACCGATTAGATTTTTTCTGGAACCAGAATGAGCCCCTGCATCTCGAAATGAGATGACAGGATAAGCTAAAATCGAGAAATCAGGACGAGCAGAAAGTCCATCGACCGCATCTTTTGGCCTATCTACTTCATGGGCATATTGCGTGCTAACAGTTGAAGCCAAGTGCCCACCAGCAGAGAAACCCATCACTCCAATTTTTCCCGGATCAATTTTCCACTCTTCCGCATGGTTTCTGGCAAGACGAACCGCACGCTGTGCATCGAGCAAAGGCACTTCTTTCGCATCTGTCAGTGATTTGGAATCAGGTAGTCTGTATTTCACGACTATTCCCACGATTCCTTGTGTGTTGAGCCATTTGGCAAAGTCTCTTCCTTCCCAATCGTAAGCCAGAATATGATAGCCTCCTCCCGGAAAAATCAAAACTGCCTGTCCTGTTCGCATTTGCTTGCTGGGCAAGAAAACTTCAATCTGGGGAATCTGTACATTTTCTATTCTGATTATTCCTTCTTCGATGGCTTTTTCCTCAAGTCCCATGTCATTCTGAAGTGGAGGATTGCCTTCCCAAAGTGGGAGAATAATTTCTTGGGCATTGACAAGAATGCTTGTCATGATGAACGTAACTAGTAGAGATAACTTTTTCATAGGGGCTTATTTTTAGGCTTGAAAATCGAATACTTGTGTCATGAGTTGCCAGCGCCAAGTGTCTGGAGTTCCGGGGAGATTGGTTTGGAATTGTCCCAAAAATGCTTCCCATTCCTGAACTTTTGGATTGGCTAAATCCAAGGCCGCTTTCTTCTCAAATGTAAATTCTTCATCTGCAGTGAGTATCATGGTCAATCTGTTTCTCCATCGATAAATGCTCATTCCCAGAATCCCGGAATCATGTAAACTTTGGACAATGGCCGGATGAATTGCCTTGTGACATTCCACATAGGCTTGAATCGCCTCTTCATTATCTTTCAGATCACAGATCAACACAAAAGTTTGGGTTTTCATATTTTCAATTTTCTTGATTTGCTTAAAATCTTTATTAGTTCAAGTCTATAGACTTGGACTAAAGTAGGCAGTCATTAGACTTCCATAAGGATCGGCACAAGTCTGAAGGCTTGCGCCAAAATTAGCAAGTTTTCCAACTTCCCAACTTCCCAGCTTCCTACTTCCCAACTTCCTTCACTCTAACACTAAACAGCAATACCATCACAAAACAGGAAAGGGGGAGAATAAATGAGAAATTGACTTCTGGCACGCCTAATATCAAGGTGTCATCATAACCAGCACCACCGATGTCCATAATCATTCCTTGTAAAGTCGGCATGATTGCACCACCTACAATTGCCATGACCAAATAAGCCGCTGCAAATTTTGAGTCCTCTCCAAGTCCTTCCAAGGCAATCCCATAAATGGTTGGAAACATCAGCGACATTGCAAATGATATTGCCACCAAGCTATACAATCCTAGCATTCCCGGAAGGAAAATAGCTCCTGCAGTGAATAGAATCGCCAAGAAAGAAAATATTGTCAATAACTTTGGGGCAGAGAAAAATCTAAAAAGATAAGTGCAAATCCATCTACCCACCAGAAAAACAATCAAGGCAGCATAACCGTAATTGACCGCTTCTGCATTGGAGATGCCTAGCACTTCAGCATATTGATAAATGTAAGTCCAGACCATGATTTGGGCACCGACATAGAACATTTGAGCCAATGTGCCCTCCACGAAGTTCCGTTTGGAAAGCAATCGCTTCATAGTTGCCCGGAAATCAATCGTTTTTTCCGAGTCCTTACTTTCAGGCATTTTTGCCATGGCGATGATAACCAGGATTCCTATGACTACTAAACCTAGCATCACGTATGGATCTCGTATCACCATCAAATCAGCCGTCCTGATGACAGCTTTGGCTGATTCATCCAAGCTGGAGAAAATGATATTCCCCTCGCTATCAGTTGCGTTTGACTGGAGAGAATTGAGAATAAATTGCTTTGCCACAAATAAGCCGGCCAAAGCACCCATCGGGTTAAACGCCTGTGCCAAATTCAATCTTTGAGTAGCGGTAGCTTCTGGTCCCATTGCCAATATGTAGGGGTTGGCGGTGGTTTCCAGAAAGGCCAGACCAAAAGTTAGGATATACAGCGAGGCTAGGAAAAATCCATAGCTTTCCCAAGCTGCTGCAGGATAAAAAAGCAGCGCACCAAATCCATAAAGCCCTAATCCCAAGAGAATTCCGGTTTTGTAAGAATACTTTTTAATGAAAAAAGCAGCTGGAAGTGCCATGGTGAAATAGCCTCCGTAGAAAGCCATTTGAACCCAGGAGGCTTGGGTGTTATTCAATTCCAGTACTCGTTTAAAAGCCGCCACCATGGGATTGGTAATGTCATTTGCAAATCCCCACAAAGCAAAAAGTGAGGTGATCAGAATAAATGGGAGGACTAAGTTTTTTGGGACTAATGCTGGTTTTTCGCTCATTAAAGTGATCGGTCAAGGTGGGTATATCCTCCATCCACAAACAAGTGTTGTCCTGTCATGTGTGAGGCTTTGTCAGAAAGCAAGAAAATGCTCATTGCAGCGATTTCTTCCGGTCTGGTCATTCGGTTTCCCAGAGGAATGTTTTTGGTGATTTCGGCCAGCTTTTTTTCCGGATTATCAAAAGTCTGAATCCAGTTTTGATAGAGTGGGGTATACACTTCCGCCGGTATTACCGCATTCACTCTTATTTGATAGGGTAGGAGTTCGACGGCCCATTCTCTGGTCAGCGAAAGTTGAGCGCCTTTGGCAGCGGTATAGCCAGATGTTCCTCCTTGACCTGTTACTGCGGTTTTGCTGCTGATATTGACGATGGCCCCCTTTGTTTTTTTGAGATAGGGAAGGGCATAATGTGCCAAATGGTAGTAATGAAATAGATTTTTGGATACTGAATTTGCAAAAGCTTCAGGTGAACCATGTTCCAAACCGACACTGTCATTGGCACCTGCATTATTCACCAAGCCATCAATTCGGCCAAATTTCTCAATTGTTAGATTGACGGCTTTTTCAGCATCTGAAGGATTCGTCAGTCTGATTGGAATCTGAAGTGATTTCAAGGGAGCTTTTTCCAAAATTCTTACCCCTTCTTTTTCTGAAGGGTCAATGATAATTGGAATCGCTCCTTCCTCAATAAGTCCTAGCGAGATTGCTCCACCAATTCCTTTGGCACCGCCACTTACTAAAAATACTTTGTCTTTAAGATTTAAATTCATTTTGGGTTTTGTCAAACTTTAATTTATTCCTTTATCCCATAAAAACTGGCTGCGTTTTCTCCTAAAATCTGTTTCTTCTCTATTGGAGAAAGCTTTTCTGTAAATCGATCCACCAGATCAAAAACCTGCTCGTATTCGGCTGCCACCAGACAGACTGGCCAATCTGAGCCAAACATAAGTCTCTTCGGTCCAAATGCCTCCAACATGACATCCATATAAGTCTGAAAGTCTTCGGGTTTCCATCCTTTCCAATCGGCTTCAGTCACCATTCCGGAGAACTTGCAAGAGATATACTCTCTTTCTGCCAGTGGAGCCATTTTCTTTTTCCACTCTCTCCATATTCCCAATTTGATATTTGGTTTGGCCAAATGGTCTATGACAAATGGTTGCTCGGGACTTGATTTAATGAACTTTAGTGTTGCTTCGAGTTGGTTAGAGAAAACAAGGATATCATAGGTATACCCTCTTTTTCCTATTTTTTCAATGCCCCGAATAAATTCTTTTCGAAGCATATACTCTACTGGCTTGGACTGAAGGACTTCTCGATAGCCTTTGAGCTTAGGATGTTTTGCAAATTGGTCAAGTTCTTTGTCCAATGCATCGTTGGCAAGATCTGCCCAACCTACCACAGCTTTGATGACCTCATATTCTTCTGCTAAATCAATAAGAAAGGCAGTTTCATGAAAACTCTCATCCGCCTGCACGGCTACACATCCATCAAGTTGATGTTGGGATAAAAGAGGAATTAAGTCATCCGGAAGAAAATTTCTCTGGATGGCTTTCATGTCGTCATTGATCCAACTGTGTTTTTTTGGATTATACTTCCAAAAATGCTGATGTGCATCTAATCTCATGCTTCAGGGTCTTTCATGGCAACTTGACGAGAAACTCCCAGTCCATCGATTCCAAGTTCTACTACGTCCCCTTCGGTCAAATACCTTGGAGGGACAAATCCCAATCCAACTCCGGCCGGTGTTCCTGTAGAAATCACATCGCCTGGAAGCAAAGTCATGTATTGGCTGAGATGTGCTACTAGTGTTGGGATATCAAATACAAGGTCAGAGGTATTGCTATCTTGAATAGTTTCACCGTTCAGTTTCAGCCAGAGTCTTAAGTTATGTGGGTCTGGGATTTCGAATTTGGTAGCCATAAAAGGGCCAAGTGGTGCGAAATTATCAGCACTTTTTCCTTTTACCCACTGTCCACCATGACGCAACTGAAAATCTCTTTCGCTCACGTCATTATGTAGGCAGTATCCGGCCACATAGTCCAATGCATTTTCCTTGTTTACATATTTAGCCCGCTTTCCTATTACTACAGCCAATTCAACTTCCCAGTCTGTTGCGACAGAATTTTTAGGAATATAAATAGGGTCAAAAGGACCACTTAAAGAGGATGTGGCTTTCATAAAAATAATTGGAATTTCAGGAACCGCCATTCCTGATTCTAGGGCATGTTTCCTATAATTAAGACCAATACATACGATTTTTGAAGGACGGGCAATAGGAGATCCTATTCTTGAGTTCTTTGGTATTTTTTTTAAAGTTTCAATATTTGCTTCAATCCAGGCATCCAATCTGTCTAGCCCATTATTTTCAAAAAATGCCTCATTCCAATCTTCATGGAATGCAGAGCAATCTAAATAGTTTCCATCTATGTCAATGATTCCTGGTTTTTCTTTGCCGGCCTCGCCGAATCGTATAAGTTTCATATTAGTATCTAGTAATTAGTATAAAGTATCAAGAAGATAGTGTCAAGTATTGAAGCGCAAGAGATAAGAGTTAAGAAGTTGTAAGTGCGAATACTAAAAGGTTCTAATAGGAGCAATAATGTCGTAAATCCCAATTCGCAACTCGCAAATGGGATTACATTTTCAATCCCAGGAATCCACCATCAATCGGGATATTTGTCCCTGTCATAAAACTTCCCGCATCGGAGCTTACAAAGTATGCCAATTCAGCAATTTCTTCAGGTGAGGCCATTCTTCCAATAGGCTGAGTCGCGGATAGTTTTTCAAACATTTCTTTCTCCTGACCTGGATAATTCTTAGCTAAGAACCCATCCACAAATGGCGTGTGAACCCGACCCGGGGAAAGGCAATTGCAACGGATTCCATCTTGGACATAATCTCTGGCAATGCTTAGGGTCATGGTATAAGCTGCTCCTTTGGTCATGCTATAGGCGAAGCGATCAGGAATTCCAATCGTAGCTGCGACAGAGGCCATATTAAGAATAGAGCCACCTCCGCCTTGTTTTAATTTTGGAAGGGCTGCTTTGGTGCAATTAAACATGCCTTTTACATTCACCTGAAACAATTTATCAAAATCTTCCTCACTGGTATTCTCCAGATTGCCAATATGCGAAATCCCTGCATTGTTGATAAGCACGTCGATCTTTCCCGGAATACTGGCAATTGCATTTTCAGTCTCTAAAGAAGATGCAATATTACATTTGATAAAAGTTGCTTTTTGACCCTTATCGGTGAGCTCTCTGCTTACTTCCTCTCCAGCGTCATTTAGATCAAGGAAGTAAACATGGGCATGTTCTGATGCGAATTTTTTTACCATTGCCAGTCCTATTCCGCTGGCACCTCCTGTAATTACGATTGATTTATTTTTCATGATTTCAATTGAAAAATTAAGATAAGGCAGTGGTGACCTTTTCCCAAAATAAATGATGCCTATCTACAGTTTTATAGTTTTTCCGGTTTTCACGGACTCATCACAAGCAAAGGCAATCCTGAGACTGTTAAATGCATCCTCCAAATGATTGTCTAAATCAAGATCATCTTGGATAGCCCGGAGAAAATAGGTTTGCTCGCGATTGCAAAGCTCTTGATGGTCTGGCTCATCTTTCATGTCAATCCATTCATCTGCTTTGGTGAATTTATTTGCGGAATCAATTTCTGAATGGTGAATCCGGATAGACTCAGTTTTGGTGTGGCTGTCAACATTATCTGATTTACCGGTAGCTCCAGCATCTTTTGCAGTGATTGAAACCGATCCCTTTGGTCCAAAAACATCTTTGACAAAAAAAGCAGTTTCACTGACCATCGGTCCCCATCCTGCTTCATACCAACCCACACTTCCATCTTCAAATCTAATTTGTAGCTGACCGTAGTTATAATTATCTGGAGCAATATCTTCAGTCAATCTCGCTCCAATGGCCGAAACAGAAACTGGTTTGGAACGTGTCATCTGGCACATCACGTCAATGTAATGAACTCCGCAATCCACAATGGGACTTAGGCTTTTCATCAAATTGCGATGCACGTCCCACATGTAGCCTTGGCTTTGCTGGTTGAGGTTCATCCGCATGACCAGAGGTTTTCCCATTTTATGAGATTCTTCAATAAATCGTATCCAAGAGGGATGATGTCTCAAGATATATCCGACTACTACTTTTTTGTTTTTCTCTTTTGCTTTCGCAATGATCTTCTCACAGCCTAAAATGGAATCAGCCAGCGGCTTTTCAATAAAAATATGACAATTGGCATCCAAAGACTTCAAAGCAAACTCTTCATGAGTATCCGGATAAGTGCTAATGCATACTGCATCAGGTTCGGTAGCTTTTAGGGCTAGATCAAAATCATCAAATAAGGGATAGTTGGAATTCAAGTCGCCATTTAATCGGACCTTACTGTTTCCTCGCGCTACTAATCCGCAAATCTCGAATTCCGACATCTGATGATAGGCAGCTGCATGAGAAGCTCCCATATTACCACAACCGACGATGAGAATTTTAATTGGGTTCATGATTTTTGGGTTTTATGTCTAGTGATTGCTTTTACTTACTTATCAGACAATTTTTGGATTTTAGATGTAGAAAGATATTTGATTTTTATGTTCATCGTCACAGGTGTAAGAGGTTCATTCTTTTCATTTGTCTCGGTATTTGCTATTTTTTCTACCACATCCATTCCACTGATTACCTGCCCAAACACGGTATAATCGCCATCTAACCGATGGACTCCCGCTGGATTTTGAATGATATAAAACTGGCATCTGGCACTTATTTTTTCCGGATTTGCATCTCTTCCCGCACCGACTGCTCCATATTTATGGGTCAATTCCGGGATGATTTCCGGAGCCAATAAGTATTCTGTATCTTTAAATCCCTCTTCTGTATCAGGACATCCTCCCTGATTTACAAAATTTGGAATTACTCTATTGAACGTGAGGGTGTCCCAATATCCGGCAGTAGCCAGTTCAATAAAGCTCTCTTTATGAGTTGGAGTGCGATCATCAAGAGAAATAAGAATTTTCCCATATGGAGTCTTGATTTCACCTACAGGGATTTTTTTTTGGGCTTGCGCGTGAGTTATACTAAAAATGAAAATAAATAATAAGGTAAATGATCTGATCAGCTTCATAGAGCGTATGTGATTTTTAGGATAAAAATATAAACTATTCAAATTGTATTTAATAGTAAATGAATTTATTTCGATTCGTTTGGTAATGGTTGAATTTTAGAAAATGGATAATAAATATACTCTTGGAAACGAGTTAGAAAGATTGTTGACATTGAGCAATTTAGATTTAGATTATTACGATGGGAAGCATGGTGTAAAATGGCTAGCTGAAATGACTGCAACGGTTGCAGGAACAAAAGTTTCTTTAGTGAATTTAATTGATTCTTATACTCAATGGAGTATTGCCTCTGTGGGCCTTGATATTTCTCAAATGGCCCGAGAGGATTCTGTTTGTCAGTTCACGATTGAGAATGAGGAGGGTGAGATTTTTGAAGTCAATGACCTGAGCAAAGACGATCGATTTAAAGAGAAATTTTATGTGGCAGAAGATCCAAATCTAACCTACTACCTCGGGATTCCATTGACAACTACAGAAGGCTATAATTTAGGAGCCCTCTGCGTGATGGATGTCGAAGCCAAGCAAATTGCTTCTGAAAAGAGAGAACTACTAATAATGATAGCTAGACAAATCGTGGACAGATTGAAAATCAACAGCAAATTGGCAGAATTGAAAAGTCAAATGGGAGAGATTATGCTAAGCCAGAAAAAGCTTGCTCATGACATTCGGGGTCCAATCAGCGGGATCGTTGGCTTGGCAGAAATTATCAAATTGCAGGGAGATGAAAATCAGATAGAAGAAGTTTTGGAATTTATGGATCTTATCAAGAATAGTGGGAATTCGATTCTTGATTTGGCAGACGAGATTTTAAATCAAAATTTCGATCAAAAGCTCCAAATGATCCGAGATCCCAAAGAGCATGAGTTTAATCTTTTGATGTTCAGGAATAAAATTCTGGCCATGTTTGGGCCGCAAGCAATGGTTAAAAAGTTGAATTTTACTGTTGAACTTGTGGGGCAGAATCATTTTGCTCCCTTTCCAAAATCAAAATTGATGCAGATTGTAGGGAATCTTATTTCAAATTCGATCAAGTTTACACCTCCACATGGTTCAATTTCAATCAAGCTTTCCTTGGAAATAAACGAGGGAAATGAATTTTTGAGTATTACTGTCTCAGATACAGGAACAGGGATTTCCCAATCCAAAATCATTGAAATTTTAGCTGAAAAAGCATCAAGTGAAAAAGGAACTTCTGGGGAAAAAGGATTTGGATTTGGCCTAAATGTAGTGATGAATCTCGTCAAAGAACTAGGAGGCAATCTAGATATTGATTCCGAAGTAGGGCAGGGGACTAGTTTTAAAGTTGGAATTCAATTCGATTTATAGGATAGGATTGGATTCCAAACTCATTTTCTGATTGTTGACCGGATTGGCATACATGGCCAAAAAGTTTTTCACCATCAAGGAATTTTTAGTGTCCACTTTTTCATTCAGCCGTTTTTCAAAGTCACTTTTTTCTTCAAGAGTATAGTTGGCATTGTACTCTTCATCTCCATAAAGCAAATCGTGAGCAATGTAATTACTTGGCCAAAGCTTATATCCGGACCAGATTTTCTGATCAACAACTGCTGCTAATTGACTCAATTTCTCACTTTGGCTGATTTCCATTTTAGAGATTTCAGAAATCTCATGATCCAGTATTCCATTTACCTGGATATGGATTCTTTTTTTTGTGCCCATGATCCCTCTCAAAAGATTTAAGAAATCCTCATTTTCACTCTTCACATATTTTTCTTGACGGGATTTGGCAAGAAGTTCAGGCATTTTCAGAATATCGGTAGGATCATATTCGTAGGAAATAGAAATCGGAACCAATTTGATTTTTTCAAAAAATCCAAAAGGATTATTTCCTTCTTCAGCAAGCGTTAGCATTTTCAAAACACCACGCTGGGTAGCATCATTTCCATCTTTAGTTCTCCCTTCTCTTTGGGCGGTCCAGACAGATCTGTTTTCATGAAGCAAAGATTTTTTGATGTATTCGGAGGCAAGTATGGAACTTTCCAAAAGTGCTCTTCCTTGAAGACCTCTTTTGATCGCAAAATTTCTATTGAGACGAGACAACGTATGTAAAAATTTTTTCTTGATCAGATTATCTCCTATTGCAGAAGTAGTGAGTACAAGTCCATTTTCATACAATGCGGAATTCAACAATGACGTATCAAGGATGATATCCCTGTGATTTGAGATAAACAGATAGGCAGTATTAGGTTCTAAAGCCTCAAAACCTCCTAGGCTCATTCCATTAGAGCTTTTTTCAAGTACTTTTTTTAAGCCTGGGTATATGAAGTTGATTTGGAAATCTCTAAGAGAATGAGTGTGTAGCATTAGATCTTTCCAATGATCTTTAGAATCATATGGAAAAGTGAAATTCATCATAGCCTCCATCATGGGGTCATCCACAATTTCCCGAATAGCGGCATTCGCTTCAGCGTCATAAAAAGGCCTAATAGAATCAAAATTTGGCATAGCGGAGTGATAGGTTATGCTGCAAAAAGCAAAATTTAGGTCAATTTTTGAAGTTTATTAGATAAATGATTTTTTAAGCTATTGCTAATTATTCCCATTTCAAGTGGTTAGAAAAGAATAAAAGATGGTAGGGTAAAGATTCCGTCCAATATTCCCAAGTATGTGCTCCCGGTCTTTCTGTGTAATCATGATCAGTTCCATTTTCCAATAAAAGTTGGTGCATTTGTCTATTTGTATTGATCAAGAAATCATCAACTCCAATGTCCAAGGTAAGTGCAAGGCCATTTTCTTTTATCTTATTCACTAATCCCACAGCCGTGAAAGTAGAAAATGGAGCGTCATAGGTTAGATCTTCCCCAAGCATGGCTTTTTGTTGAGAGGTTCGGAGTTTTTGAAAGTCTTCGGGGACTTTCCACATTCTGGTGTCAATATTCATCACACCGCTCATGCTCCCAGCAGCCACAAAAAGCTCTGGGTGCTTTGCACTCAAGGTGATGGCACCATGACCTCCCATGGACAAACCAGTAATTGCCCGGGATTCTTTCTTTGCAAGGGTCCTATATTTTTTATCTATTTCCGGAATCAACTCTTCTATGATATAGGTCTCGTATTGTACCGAATCCATAATAGGGCTGTCAAAGTAGTAGCTGGCAGGTCCAACACCTGGGGTGACAATGATTAAATTATAATCTTCTGCCATTTTGTTTACTAAACCGGGATTAGTAACTTTTTTATGCCAATCATCAAATGCTCCACTTCCTCCGTGTAGTAAATAAAGGACGGGGAATTTTGAATTGGAATCTGTATAACTCGAAGGCAGAGTAACAGCTGCCTTTAAGTTTTTCTTCATGACAGGACTGTAAACTTCGATGGTATCAACTTTGGCCTGAGCCCAAACAAAAGATGGTAAGAGAAATAGATAGAGAAAGAAATTCTTCATAGGTTATTAGTCCTTGAGGTTATTTAGGGCACAAAATAGGTATAATTAAAATAATAGCTCATTACTCGTGATATTAATCATATCCTTCAGAATCGGAATTTAGTACTTTCAATAAATCATCTATGAAAAATCACACCCTTCAGAATATCGCTAATTTGTTAATAGTTATAGTACTTGGAGCAATTTTGTTGAGAGAAGGGTCCTTTATTTTTGTTCCATTGGTTTGGGGAGTTTTTTTCGCTTTTGCATTAAATCCGATGGCAAATTGGATGGAGGAAAGACGTATCCCAAGGGGCTTTGCAATTATTTTAAGTATTCTAATAGTGAGCTTGGTGGCTTTTGGGGTTTTGTATTTATTGATGGATCAGGTGATTGGATTAATAGGTGATATACCGGAAATTGGTTCAGCCTTTAATTCAAAACTTAATTCTTATATACTGGATATTCAGGAGTTAACGGGTTTTGAAATCGATTCGAAGGAATTAATAAATTTCAAGGAATTATTAGATTTTAGCATTTTAAACAAAACGATTTTTGCCACCGGTAAATCGATAGTATTGGCGGCAATTATTCCTTTGTACATCTTTTTATTGTTGTATTACAAAGACTTTTTTGTGGAATTCTTGATAAAGAAGTCAGCTGATTCAAATGAAAAAATCATTAACTGGGCGAAAGAATCCGGTAAAGTGATTCAATTTTATCTGACAGGGATTTTAAAAGTTACGATCATAGTTGCGATACTCGCAGGGATATTTTTCTATTTCATCGGTGTCGAGTACTTTTTACTCTTTGCCGTCTTTATCGCTTTAATGAATTTGATCCCCTACATCGGAGTTTTTATAAGTTCCTTGTTTGCCATATTGTATGTGTTTTTGACGACAGATCTACTTATTTATCCACTATTGACATTTTTGGTGTTGTGGGGAATTCAGCTCTTAGAAAATAATCTTATAACTCCGCTTGTAGTAGGATCTCAAGTTAAAGTGAATGCACTGGCGGTAGTTTTGGCGATATTAATTGGTGGCTGGGTTTGGGGGATTTCGGGTATGGTTTTGTTTATTCCATTGATTGGGGTATTGAAAATCACATTGGAAAGAAATAAGGATTTGAATGCTTTTGGTTTCTTGCTAGGCGATGAAATCACGATTTCTGAAAAAAATGAAAATTACTGGAAACTTTTTAAGAAAAATTTCAGAAAAAAATAACTTAGCATAACTAGCTAAAACAGTTTTAGGGATGAAATAAGATAGCATCTGGCTCTAGAATCTCGTTAATTAATGTTCACCCATTGAATCATCTATGGATTTTGTCCTATCCGATGTGGTCCTAGAAGACAGAGATTCCTGTTACTAGTACTTTCTTTTTCATGGTTATGCTTAAAGTGAAGTGATAAAAAAATTGATACTTAAAAACCAATATGTTTTTAGATTCCTTAATTCCATTCTCAAGTTAAAACTAATGGTCAGAAAGGGTAAACTGATCTGGTTTTTCGATTTTTGATAAATCCTCCCAGTCTATCGGCATTGCCACTCCGCAAGATGGTATAGGACGAAGTGAATAGGGACATACCGAGGTCTGACCATACGCATTCCGGAGGTAATCAATAAAAACTTTATTATCCCGTTTGTTTTTTCTCGTGGCTGTGGTCAGAATATCGGGGTATTTTTCTGCCATTTTAGTAGCCAATTCTTTCGAATCTTCTCTTCGGTCATCGAAGTTTTTGTCTCGTCTTACCGAATACCAAATATGAAACCCGCTTTTTCCTGTGGTCATTAACTTTGGTTCTTTCCCTTCCTTACGAAGAAACTCTCCGATTTTTTCAGCCGCATCCTTGACTTTTTGAAAGGAATTTTTTGGAGGATCCAAATCAAAAACCACTTTATCCGGTTTGTTTAAATTATCCTTTTTTGAAAGCCAGATGTGGAAGGTTACCGTTCCTTGATTTGCCAAATAAATAAGAGTTTTTTTGCTATTGCAGATCACTTGGGTGTTGGTTCCATTTTCTGTCTTAATGGAAATGGTTTCTATATAATCAGGAAAATAATCCATGGCATTTTTTTGGTAAAAGCCTTCCTGATGAATCCCATCCGGAAATCGCTGTAGCGTCAATGGTCGGTCTTTTAGAAAAGGCAACATGTTTTCAGCGACCTGATCATAGTATTTCACCATATCCAGCTTCGTGATTTTCTTCTCCGGAAAAATTATTTTATCGGGATTCGATATCTCAACTTCTTCGATTTTCATTTGGGTTCCTCTTTTATGACTTCTTTTGGTTCTTTATCATACCGTATTCCGATGAATCGGGGATGTCTCAGTTTGTTGTGCTTCGTCCATTCTGTGAAGCCAAATTCTCCTACATATTTCGGTTCAATCCAGTGATTATTCCCACCATTTTCCTCCTTGTAATTTTCAAAAGGGCTGAAATCCTGTTCTATTTTGCTAAATTTTTCCCGCCATTCTTTAAGGAAATCAGTGTCATATCCTGTTCCTATTTTTCCTGCATAGTGTAGCTTTCCTCTCTTGTAAAATCCAACAAGTAAAGCACCAAATCCGACCCGTTCTCCTTCTGGTTCGGTAAATCCTCCGATTACCAGTTCTTGGCCTTTGGTACATTTAAACTTCAGCCAACTCTTACTTCTACCGTGTACATAACTAGAATTTCCATCTTTGGCAATAATTCCTTCCCAACCTTTTTGGCAGGCTTCGCTATGGTATTTTATTCCTTGCTCATATCGAAAAGAAACCAAACGAATGGGCTCTTTCCATTGGATTGCTCTTTTAAGTATTTTCTTGCGTCGGCGCAAAGGGAGTTCACCGATAGGGTAGTGATCGTAGTTAAAGATGTCAAATAAGTATAAATAGACTTTCACCTGAGAAGCTTTCGCTGTGTCAGGGTCTTTGAGCTTCATTCTGTTTTGCAACTTGCTGAAACTGGTAGTTTTTCCGTCAAAAGCTACTATTTCACCATCTAGAATAAGATTGGGATAATTCTCTGTATCTAACGCCTCAACAAGTTCGGGATAGGTCTGATTCAGTTCCTGTTCATTTCTGGAAAACAACGATACGTTTCCGTCTTTAATCAATACCAAGCAGCGTTCTCCATCTAGTTTCCTTTCATAGATCCATTCAGGATCATCAAAATAATCATCAGTCAGAGTAGCGAGCATAGGCTTTTTAAACCCTGGGAAATTTTCCTTTTCAGCAAGGTCAACTGATTCGCTTCCGATTATTTCCTCCAGTGTTTTCAATCCTCGCTTTCTTCTTTTATTTCTTTCAGGGTTCGCCCTGTTTTTACGCTTTTGTTTTCCGTATTGACTGGATTTCGACGGGCGTCTGCCTTCTCGTCGTCCATTTTTATCAGGAGCCAGTTTCCATCTAGATTTCCTTGCTTCATTTTGATCAGGGCGTATCCTCCCTGGAGTTTTTCACCCTTTAAATAAATTTCTACCATCCCTTCCTCAAAAGATTTTTTGAGCGACATGGCCTTCCCTTTATCATCTTCCTTGATGTTTTCGAATGTTCCCTTATCCCAAATCATTACTGTTCCTTCACCGTATTGTCCCTCAGGAATCACTCCTTCGAAGTCTGCGTAGTCCAGCGGATGGTCTTCGGTAGGAATAGCCAATTTCTTTTCACTGGGATCTGTGCTAGGTCCTTTTGGAATAGTCCATGATTTTAATGTTCCGTCAATTTCAATTCTGAAGTCATAATGAAGGTTGCTGGCATCGTGCTTTTGAATCACGAAAATAGGCTCGTCATTTTTGCCTTTTCCAGTACCTCCCTTTGGCTCGTCTGTTTTACTGAAATCACGTTTTTTTTGATATTCTTTATTCCCCATAGGTCAACTTGCTTTTAATTAAACCCCAAAAGGGTAAGTCTTAGGCG
Source organism: uncultured Algoriphagus sp. (assembly GCA_965659625.1). Lineage (GTDB taxonomy): Bacteria > Bacteroidota > Bacteroidia > Cytophagales > Cyclobacteriaceae > Algoriphagus. Next base: position 18,678 of record CBFHWO010000041.1, read on the forward strand.
TTAAATTCAATTCTACAGAAATGTCAATTTGATGCAGAGCCTTCGTTTTGCGGAAGAACAGAAAATGATCATAGCGTTCCGGAATCACTGTCGGCACATAGTTTCCATATCGTTCAGCCTTTGGATTATATACCACACCCACTGCCCGATGGAGGATCCTGGCTTGCAACGCTAAATTTAACTTCAAGTCCTCACAGTTTAGATGGAATTGCTCTCCTGCCTGGTGACACAAATCTTCCCAACTATTCACTTGGCCTTTCGGTAAATCCATGTTTTCTACAGGCGCTCCCCAAAACTTCCCTGCTAAAACAGTTCCTTGATAACTGCCAAATCCAATAAGTGAAACCTGATCTTTTCCATATTCTTGGCGGGCAAGTTGACCAATAGAATACAAGCCTTGGTCTCCCATGTCGGTATAGTAAGCATCGCCAATATGTGTGTTATGAGCCCAGACAATTCCTTTCGCGCTTTTTCCATGAAATTCCATCAGCCGGCTTAAGGTTTCCATCATCTGTTTGTCACGCATGTTCCAGGTCGAATCACTGCCAGATGCCATTTTCCGATAATACTTTTCGGCATTTTTGATGACAATCGCATTTTGTTCGGTGCTGAAGGCATGCTCCCGGTCTGTATTATAATTTGGTGCATTCCTCCTGATTTCAGAGAGTAGTTGGCTTACTTCCTCACTACATCCTTTGGGAACCAACCTTGTGGAAATGGCATATTTTTGTCCGTCTCCACTTCGAAAAGGTTCAAAGCAGCGCATGGCCATGGTAGCGGTCTCAAAAGCATCCTGATCTTCTTTTTTCAGGTAATCCATCATGGCTTCAAGCGACTCCCAGAGGCTATATACATCTAACCCATAAAAGCCTTTCCGCTTGGATATGGGCAGCTCTTTATTAAATTTCTTGAGCCAAACTGCCCATTCATAAACCTCCCAGTTTGCCCACATCCAGGAGGGCCATCTTCCAAACTGTTTAAACACTTTTTCAGTCACTTCTTCGGCATCTTTGTAATTTTTTACGTGTCGATTGAGTTCATAACAGGATGGCCAATCTCCTTCCACGGCCACGAAGTCAAACCCATGTTCTTCCATCAATAGCTTGGAAATCTTAGCTCTCCAGGTGTAATATTCATGCGTACCATGGGAAGCTTCGCCTAGCATTACAATTCTTTTATCTTTAATTTCTTCGATTAAAGGGTATAAATCGGCCGTGTTTTTAAAATCATTTTTGTGTTTCTGAATGGTAGCAATAACTGAATCTCTCATGTTTGTGCTTTTTAAAAATTCACGAATATTCAAAAAGTCCTGTGCTAATTTCTGACTGCTTTGAGTCTGACCTCTGGAGATGAACAACTCCCTCACTGAATGCATTTTCACTAGGAAGCACCCTAAACCCCCTGGTCTTTCTTATTCTTAATCCGGGAATTCCTCCCTCATTAATTACTGATCAATGGAATACGTATGTTGGCAATTAAATAAAAAATGCAAGAAAAATCCATGATCTAGCTTACTATAGGCTAAACCTGAGATTCAATGAATTGCTCCCGAATTAAGAAGGCACAGGTTGTGGTCTTAAGGATCATGGGCGTCATTCCATTTGAGCGGTTTGATCTTTTGTCTATAATTTTGCCTGATCTATTGCTTTGAATATTTTCCAATCTCCTTCCACTCTTTTCCAAATATTAATGTACTTGGCAGAATTTTGAATTCCTGTTTTTGAGGTGGATATAAAAGTCCCAACTTCATAAGCTATATCTTCTGATAACAATTCAATGGAAGTTGGGGTGCTATTGATGTCAATTCCTGTAGCTGCCACCTGTTCATAAAATGTTCTTAATACTGTCATTCCGACTACTTCCTTTCCATTTGGCAAAAATAAAATAGCGTCCTCGGTATGCATATTTAAGACATAATTTGGGTCGCCACTTTTTAATGTTACACGCATATTTTCGTACTTTTCGATAATGATATTTTTCACTTCATCGTGTGAAATTGCCTGTTTTCTATTGCAGGAAAATACTAGTATCACTGAAAATAAAATTAAAAATGATATTCGTTTCATACGCTTAATTAAATGATTGCCGATACTCAATTGGTGTCAATTTGGTCTTGCTCTTGAAAAGTTTACTAAAAGACTGTGGATATTCGAAACCGAGTTGATAGGCAATTTCACTTACTGTCAGATTGGTGGTTGTTAAAATGCCTTTTGCTTTTTCAATCAATTTTTCGTGAATATGTTGTTGGGTATTTTGTCCTGTCAAACTGCGTAGCATATCACTTAAATACGCAGATGAAACATGAAGTTCAGCAGCTAATTTTTCTACGGTTGGTATTTTTAGATCTGAATTATTGCTAAAAGAACTGTTTAAAATATTTTCAAAGTTGGACAGCAAATCATTTGTAGCCATTTTTCTCGTGATAAACTGTCTGCTATAAAAGCGATTACAATAACTCAAAAGCAGCTCTAGGTTTGACACGATCACATCCTGACTAAAATTATCCAATCGAGCATTTATTTCATTTTGAATATTCTGGACGATAGCCTCAATCGTTTTTTCTTCTTCGTCCGATAGGTGCAGGGCCTCATTTACTTCGTATGAAAAATATCCATAGTTTTTAATAGTTACTCCAAGTGGATACCGCCTTATCAAATCCGGGTGAAAAAGTAATGACCAACCGTCATTATTTCTATCTTCTTCATTATCTACACTCATTATTTGATTTGGCGCTATAAATGACATGGTGCCTTCGTCAAAATCATACTGATTTTTGCCATATTTTAATTTCCCTTTAAAGCTCCTTTTGATTGAAATAGTATAGAAATCCAAAAGCAATTTTTGGCCATTGGGCTGCTTATTAATTTTTGTTTTTGAATGGTCTATAAGTGTAAGCAGCGGGTTTAATGGACTTGGCAAACCCAGGAAAGAGTGTAACTCTTTTATTGAGTTTATCTTTTTGATAGTCAGTTCCGTTTGTTTCATGTTTTTAAAATAAGTTGGCAATAGTTTTTACTGCCAACTTAATATTTTAGTGAATTTAAGCAGTTAAAAAATTACTTCCTGCACTTCTGTCCATGGTCATTATTTCCAACACATTTCCTGGATATTCTACTGGCAATTTGCTTGCCTCATTCAGCAGACTTAATTCCTCCGCAGTAAATACAACTTCTACGGAATTCAAATTATCCTGAAGCTGATGAAGTTTAGTGGCGCCAATAATGACACTGCTTACAACCGGTTGGTGTAATAACCAAGCCAGCGCCAATTGAGAAATGGATACCTTCTTTTGCTCTGCCATTGGTGTAAGGATATCTAAAACATCATAGGCTCTCTCTTCATGGAAAGGTGGAAACGGAAAAGTAGTTAGTCTTCCTTCTTCCTTTTGTCCGTTTCTCTTGTATTTCCCTGTCAGTAAACCTCCACTCAAAGGACTCCAAACCATCATTCCTACTTTTTGGTCATGTAACATGGGTACAATTTCACGCTCAGCATCCCGCACATCCAAGGAGTAATTGGCTTGCAAAGAAGCAAACCTGTCTAACTGATTGTATTGGGAATACCCCAATCCTTTCATCATTTGCCAGGCTGAAAGGTTACTTGCACCAAAGTACCTGATTTTTCCGCTTCGCACTAAATCGTCCAAGGTTTTGATAGTTTCTTCAATAGGTGTCAAAGGGTCTGCGGTGTGGATTTGGTACAAGTCAATATAATCAGTGCCCAACCTTTTTAAACTTCCTTCCACTTGCTGAATAATGTGTTTTTTAGAAAGCCCCAAGTCGTTTTGACTGTTCCCCATCGTACCTCTCACTTTGGTCGCCAAAACCAAATCGTCTCTATTGATAGCCAGATTTTTGATTGCCTGACTGATCATTACTTCAGACAGTCCTTCGGAATAAATGTTGGCCGTATCGATAAAATTCACACCTGCCTCTGTTACGGTTTTAATCTGTTCATCCACTGCTTCTTGGTCAAGATTGCCCATATAGCCGAAAAAGCCTTTCCCACCATAGTTCATTGTGCCTAAACAAAGCGTCGAGACTTTCAATCCTGTATTTCCTAAAATTTTGTACTTCATCTCTTTTGTTTAATTGTGAAGTACAAAGCTGAGTAGAATGAAAAGTTTGGATGTGTCCAAAATGAAGTTGTTTGTGTTCAAAACGAAATAGTCCATCATCCAACTTCCAGAAAATATTGAACCCCGGATCAAGATCGAGACAGGCTTTCAATTGTACGAAAATTCGATCGGGACTTCAAAACGTATGGGATAGACTTATAATAAAATGAGCGGAAAGGACTAGTTGTGCTTTAGAAGAAATTCTAAAACCTTTTCATTATAAGCTTCCGGGTTTTCCCCATGCATATCATGAGAAGCATCTGGAATAACAACCTGTTGGCCATTTGGTAATAGTTTAAATAACTTTTCGGATATAGAATGAAAAAATTTTGGGCTTTTCTCAGCACAAACCAAAAGTGCTGGAATCTGTAAGTTATTGGCTTCTTTTTTTGGAAATTCATCAGGAAATCCTGGACCAAGCAGTTCTCCTTTTAAGGCCGTTGTATTGTCCATTATTTTTGCTTTTGCATCTTTAGGTAGCTGCTCATAGCCACCTTCACCTAATACACCATTCGCAAACAAACGGACGCCTTCTTCGATATTTCCTTTGCCCAGTTGTTTTTTTGCAGGATTCATAGATTTGATCCCAAATTTCAAAAAACTTTTTCCTGTAGAAAAGTCCCTAATCATAAGTGATAGGGCTTGAAAGGGATTATCCACATCCGATACCAGCAAAGGAATAACAGGAGGTTCTCCCAAAACAAGGGTTTTTACTAGAGCAGGATTTTTTATAGCAGTTAAGAGGCCCACATAAGCTCCATAGGATGAGCCAATAAGATGTACAGAACCTACATTAAGCTCTTTTATAAAACCAGCAAGGTCCTTTGCATGCTGTGGAACTGTATAATCGGAATCAGCTTCTGCTGAATCGTAAGGATAATGATACCGTCTGCTATAAGCTATCACATGAAAGTGTTTTGCAAAAGGAGCCATTTGGTTTTCCCAGGTTCGATAATCGCTTATGCTTCCATGAATAAGAATCACGGGACTTCCTTTTCCTTCTTCTACATAAGAAAAGTCATAGTTGTTAAGTTGAATAGTTTTCATAAAATAAATCTTTATGATACACTGGATTTCGATTTGCAATGGAATGAGCGCTATTGGCTTTTCCGCTAACGCTTCAGGTAAGAAACGTGGTGTGATTTAGTTGTAGTTGGTTTTTTTCAAAGTAGGAAATCCTAAGTGCTTGCTGTTAACCGCAAAACTCTTGTAACCCACTGACACGACATGGTCGCTTACCCATTGAGTGTGCCCAGCATGGGCATCAAGTATCTAAGTTACCAAATTATTCAGTAGGGTGAAATGAGAAGCGTTCATGAACTCTAATGAAAAAAGAAGGTTTTTGAATAAAGTCCCCAGCTCGGAGTAGTCAAATCATTGCTGTGAGAAGCCGATGTTTTGCCTTTCCCACTATTTCGGGTTAGGCTGTGCTTTTAAATTTTCTAAACTGCTCATCAATTTTTTATTAAGGTATAGTTTTTCTTTACCCACTCTCACTGATTTTAAAAATCCTTTTTCTTCTAATTCGATCAGATAGGTCCCAACTGTTTTGGTGTTCCTAAGCCAATATCTATAAGATTTTGTCTTTTTGTAGAAGGAAGCTTGAAAATGACTTCAGCTAAATCTTTGGAATATACTTTTGGAAGTTTCTCTTTAGGTATATCCGCTTTCTTGCCAATAGAAAGAATAAGCTTTTAAAAAATTTGGTTAGTACCTGAATTTG
>CBFHWO010000042.1:0-23202 GCA_965659625.1 uncultured Algoriphagus sp.
AAGAAGAGATGGTGTATCTGCACGGTCTTATTTCGGAAAAGAAACTAGAGTGAAAACAGTTTTTTTGAAAAAGTCAACTTACTATCACCAGATATTGAACTGCCCGAAGTGATGTTTAAAATGTTTAGGATGAAATAATTCCCATTCATCATGATTCAACATTCCAAATCTTGGATGATTAGTTTTTGCTGATGGATTTTCTAAAAAAAATGCGTTGTATTCTGTTATGCTATTAATTAGCTGGACTTTAGCTATCTCTAAACTTTGGTATTTTAAAGGCATTAATGAGTCTTTTAATCCGGGTGCTTTTATGGCCTTAGGAAATTCCATGTCCGTGTATAAAAGTGATTCCTTCCATTGTATCTGTTGTTCTGTTGGTGTGAATAGAGGATAATTGATTCTTCCTGAAGAAAGTTTTAAAGTGATGGTTAAGTGTTCTACCATATGCTGAGCTGTCATTATTCCAAATAGCGGTAGGGTATTTTCATGTAAAGGACCAAGCTTATTTTCTAATTCAGGTGCATTCATGTTTTCATTCATTTTGTTTATGTAAAAAAAAGCGTTTGAAACTATCAAACGCTTTTTACCATTTTAACGAACTCTAATTTTTTTTAACTTCCACACATTTCGCATCCTTCAGGATCATCCAGAGAGCAAGCTATAGCATCTTGTTTTTGTGATTTAGCATCCATCTCTTCTTGCATTGCTTTGTCCACTTTAGGCTCAAAATTACTCTTATCCAATGTGAATTTAATAGCACTTGTCGCAGCTTGTGATCTCAAATAATACATTCCTGTTTTTAGACCTTTTTTCCATGCGTAAAAATGCATGGAAGTAAGCTTGCCAAAGTTTGGATCTTGTAAGAAGACGTTCATACTTTGAGATTGACAAATATAAGCTCCTCTGTCTGCAGCCAAATCGATAATAACCTTTTGAGAAATTTCCCAGACTGTTTTATAAAGATCTTTAATATTCTGTGGTACTCCTGGTAGTGTTTGTACTGACCCATTGGTAGAAATTAATCTATTTCTCATCGTGTCATCCCACAAACCCAACCGGATTAAATCCTTCATTAAATGCTTGTTCACCACTATAAATTCACCCGAAAGAGTCCTTCTTGTATAGATGTTAGTAGTATATGGTTCAAAGCATTCGTTGTTTCCGAGAATCTGTGAAGTTGAAGCGGTCGGCATAGGAGCTACTAAAAGTGAATTTCTCATGCCATGCTTTTTGATTTTCTCTTTAAGAGTACTCCAATCCCATCTTTCTGATTTCGGTGTCACTCCCCACATGTCAAATTGTAGTATCCCTTTTGAAGCAGGTGATCCTTCGTAAGTTTCGTAAGTACCTTCAATAGTTGCCAGCTCCATAGAAGTTTCAGCTGCGGCATAATAAATTGTCTCGAAGATATCTTCATTTAATCCTTTTGCTTCAGCTGATTCAAATGGCATTCTCAGCATAATGAAAGCATCTGCCAATCCTTGGACGCCTAAACCGATGGGTCTGTGTCTAAAATTAGATCTCCTTGCTTCCTCTACAGGATAATAGTTTACATCGATTACCTTATTCAGATTTCGGGTAGCTACCTTTGTGATTTCGTATAGTTTCTGATGATCAAAGAATAATTTCCCATCAGGACCCATTCTAACAAATTTTGGAAGTGCCAAAGAAGCCAAATTACAAACAGCCACTTCATCTGGAGCAGTGTACTCAATGATCTCAGTACAAAGGTTAGAAGATTTGATCGTCCCTAAATTCTTTTGATTTGATTTGCTATTGGCAGCATCTTTATAAAGCATGTAAGGAGTACCTGTTTCGATCTGTGATTCTAAAATCTCAAACCAAAGTTCTTGAGCTTTGATTGTCTCGCGGGCTCTTCCTTCTTTCTCATACTTTTCATATAATCTTTCGAATTCCTCACCATGGCATTCTGAAAGCCCCGGCGCTTCATTTGGACAGAAAAGTGACCAACTTTCATTTTGTTCCACACGCTTCATAAACAAATCTGGGATCCAAAGTGCATAGAATAAATCCCTGGCTCGCATCTCCTCTTTACCATGATTTCTCTTCAGCTCCAAGAAGTCTTTTACATCTGCATGCCAAGGCTCCAAGTAAATCGCAAAGCTTCCCTTTCTTTTACCTCCTCCTTGATCTACATACCGAGCAGTCATGTCGAAGTTTCTAAGCATTGGAACAATTCCGTTAGAGACGCCATTGGTTCCTTTGATATAAGACCCTTTTGCTCTTACATGATGAATAGAAAGACCAATACCTCCTGCAGACTGAGAGATTTTAGCACATTGCTTTAATGTGTCATAAATCCCATCAATACTATCGTCTTTCATGGTTAACAAGAAACAAGAAGAAAGCTGCGGCTTTGGTGTTCCTGCATTGAAAAGAGTCGGAGTGGCATGGGTAAACCACTTTTCAGAAAGCAAGTCGTAGGTATTCAAAACTGAATCAATATCTCCTTTATGAATCCCAACAGCAACTCTCATAAGCATGTGTTGAGGTCTTTCTACTACTTTACCATCTAGGCGTATTAGATAACTTCTCTCCAAAGTTTTATACCCAAAGTAATCGTAGTCAAAATCTCTTTTATAGTCAATTGCGGCGTCAAATTTTGCTGCGTTTTTCTTTATTACACCATATACTTCTGGATCAATTAAAGATGCATTTGCTCCAGTTTTGGGATTGATATAAGTATAAAGCCGCTTCATCGTATTTGAGAAGGACTGGCTGGTGGTTTTGTGTAAGTTTGAGATAGCAATTCTCGCAGCTAAAATTGCATAGTCAGGATGCTTAACCGTAAGAGATGCACATACTTCAGCAGCAAGATTATCTAGCTCGGTGGTCGTGACGCCATCATATAATCCATCAATTACTTTTTTGGCTACTTCGATCGGTTGGATGAATTTAGGATCCAACTCATAACAAAGGTTTTCTATTCGAGTGGTGATTTTGTCAAATCTTACTGACTCTCGTCTTCCGTCTCTTTTAATTACTAACATATACTTTGGAGATTTAGGGTAGGTGGATTAGGTGATAAAATTAAAAGTCCTCGCCTATGGAGAATCTTGGTGATGAATCCGGTGCCTCAGTTGACTTCATTACTCCAGCTTTTTGGTAATCGCCAACTCTCTTTTCAAAGAAGTTTGTTTTTCCTTGAAGTGAAATCATATCCATGAAATCAAAAGGATTGGTACTGTTCCAAACTTTTTCACAGTCTAGTTCCATCAATAATCTATCAGCAACAAATTCTATATACTGACACATTAAATCAGAATTCATACCGATGAGTCTCACTGGTAGCGCATCAGTAACAAATTCCTTTTCAATAGTCACAGCATCAATAATAATTTCCCGAACAGTTTCTTTTGGTAATTGATTGATTACGTGTTTAGTGTAGAGATGACAGGCAAAATCACAATGCAAACCCTCATCTCTTGAAATTAATTCATTAGAGAAAGTAAGACCTGGCATCAACCCTCTTTTCTTTAACCAAAAAATAGAGCAGAATGAGCCAGAGAAGAAAATACCTTCAACTGCAGCAAAAGCAATCAGCCTTTCTTGAAAAGAACCATTGTCAATCCATCTAAGAGCCCAGTCTGCTTTCTTTTTTACACATTCAATGTGTTCGATTGCATTCAGTAATTTATCTCTCTCCACTCCATCTTTGATGTAAGTGTCTATTAATAGACTATAAGTTTCAGAATGGATGTTTTCCATGGCAATTTGAAAACCATAGAAAAACTTAGCTTCAGTGTATTGAACTTCAGCTACAAAATGTTCTGCTAGATTTTCATTAACAATGCCGTCACTTGCAGCAAAGAATGCAAGAACATGAGATATAAAATGTCTTTCTCCATCATTCAAACTTTTCCAGTCAACCATGTCCTGACCTAAGTCAATTTCTTCTGCTGTCCAAAAGCTAGCTTCTGCTTTTTTATAAAACTGCCAAATGTCTGTATGCTGGATTGGAAATAGTACAAATCTGTTTTTGTTCTCTGATAAAATCGGTTCTTGCTGCATCTCTCTCTTAAAATTTAATCTCTTTTAAAGTTTCAAGGTTCCCCTTAATTTTTTTTCCTATCGACTAGGGATAAGAAAGGCTGCCTTTTCAGAACAGCCTTTGAACAAATATGTGAACCAATTCGGACAAATAAAATCCCTGAAGTAGTACTTAAACCCCTATATTGAACTGAGTTCAAAATTGATTTAAATAATATTTTATCAGGTAGTTATAGTATTAAATATAAAGTAAAACAATAACCAAAATAGCCATTTATGGCTATTGAATTTTTTTTAAGAAAGTTTAAAAAAGTTTTTTTTACCAAAATTCAAACACTTTATTGAACCCGGTTCAATAAATATAGAGTCGCTTTAGGTGTAGGCAAGATCCTGATATTCAAATGGTACTATCTTTTTTCATAATTTTGGAATATTAATCCAAAGATATTTCCTCGTATATTTTTGAATGAAAAAGATACGTTTATTTTGTAGGGAATCTAGTTTAGTAGCTGTGAAGCTTTAGTCAATAAGATAATTTTAAAGACTGTTTTTTTCTTCCGATCATCTTCCTTATATTTGCACTCCGATTTCGACTAAGAATTCAAAATACTCATGTACGCAATTGTAAACATCGCTGGAAAGCAGTTCAAAGTAACAAAAGATCAGTTCGTCTACGCTCCAAAGCTAGACGGTGAAGCTGGCGCTTCCGTGGAATTTGACCAAGTCTTGTTAGCAGAAGCTGACGGCTCTGTGTCTGTAGGAGCTCCTCTCTTAGCAGGGGCCAAGGTATCTGGGAAAATCCTAGATCATGTAAAAGGTGATAAAGTCATCGTCTTCAAAAAGAAGCGTCGAAAAGGCTACAAAAAGAAGAACGGTCACAGACAAGACTTTACCAAAGTTTTGATCGAAAATATTGTACTATAAGTTTTCTTTCTGGAAACATAAAAGAATAAAACCATGGCACACAAAAAAGGCGTCGGTAGTTCCAAAAACGGAAGAGATTCACAATCCAAAAGATTGGGTGTGAAGAAATTTGGTGGTGAGCAAGTTATTGCAGGAAACATCATCATTAGACAAAGAGGTACAAAACATCATGCAGGAGAAAATGTAGGTGTTGGTAAAGACCATACGTTATTCGCTCTTTCTGATGGAGTTGTGACATTCAAGAAAAAATTCGATGGCAAGTCATATGTAAGTGTGTTGCCTGCTGAAGCTTAATTTATCTGATTTCAGATTGGAAGCCCCTTCAAACGATGGGGCTTTTTTTATGCCTTTATTTTATCATTCTGCCGACAATCATTTTTTTAATACATGTTCCAAAGACTTTGTCTAATTTATTAACTTGGAAAACCACCAAATTAATTCTTATGAGCAAACTGATACGATTGGGAATACTTTGTATTCTTATGGGCTTGGCAGGAGTATCTTCTGCGCAGGATATTCCCAAACCTGAAATTTACAATGCCCTTGAATGGCGCTTGATTGGACCACATCGAGGTGGTCGATCTGATGGAGTGACTGGAGTAGCTGGAAGCGATCATACTTACTATTTCGCCTCCACAGGAGGTGGTGTTTGGAAAACTGTTGATTCTGGGATTACTTGGAAACCTGTCTCTGACGGGTATTTTGGCGGTTCAATAGGAGCTGTCACAGTTTCGCAAAGTGATACGAGTGTAGTTTATGCAGGCGGAGGTGAAAAAACCGTAAGGGGAAATGTCTCTTTTGGATATGGTGTTTGGAAAAGTGCTGATGCTGGAAAGACTTGGGAACAAGCTGGATTAGAAAATAGTCGCTTTATTTCAAGGATGAGAATTCATCCAGAGAACCCAGACGTTGTATATGCAGCAGTGATGGGTGATATTTTTAAGCCAAGTGAAACGAGAGGAGTTTATAAGACTATTGATGGCGGTGAAACTTGGGAAAAAGTGCTCTATTCAAGTGATGTGGCTGGAGCTGTTGATTTAGTAATGGATCCAAATAATCCAGATGTATTGATCGCAACTACTTGGGACATTAAGAGAACTCCATATAGCTTAGAAAGTGGCGGGCCAGGTTCCAAAATGTTTAAATCCACAGATGGCGGAGAAACCTGGGAAGATTTGACTCAGAAAGAAGGATTTCCTGAAGGCCTCTTAGGTATCATGGGGGTATCTATTTCGCCTGTAAATTCAGATAGAATATATTCTATAATCGAAAATGAAAATGGAGGTGTATATGTTTCAAAAGATGGAGGCGAATCTTGGGAGAAAACAAATGACGATAGAAACTTAAGACAAAGGGCTTGGTATTATACAAGAATATTTGCAGATCCTCAGGAAGAGGAAACGGTTTATGTTTTGAATGTAAGTTATCATAAATCTACTGATGGCGGCAAGACATTTAAAAGTGCAAATGCCCCACATGGTGACCATCATGATCTTTGGATTGATTCAGATAACAATCAACGGATGATAATTGCGGATGATGGTGGTGCCCAAGTTTCCGAAGACGGAGGAAGTACTTGGTCGACGATGATGAATCAGCCAACAGCTCAGTTTTATCGTGTGACTACAGACAATAGCTTTCCTTATAGAATTTATGGAGCTCAACAGGATAATTCAACAGTAAGAATCCGCCACAGAAATGATGGCAGATCAATAACGGAATCTGATTGGGAACCAACTGCTGGAGGCGAAAGTGGCTGGATAGCTCCCGACCCGCTAAATAATGATATTGTTTATGGAGGATCATATGGTGGATATTTAACCAGAGAAAACCATGATAATGGAACTTCACGGACTGTGAATGTTTACCCTAATAATCCGATGGGGCATGGAGCGGAAGATATGAAATTCAGATTCCAATGGAATTTTCCTATTTTCTTTTCTCCACATAATCCTAAACTCCTTTATACCACTAGTAATCAATTTCACCGTTCTACCAACGAAGGTCAAAGTTGGGAAGTGATTTCACCTGATTTGACAAGAAATGATAAAAGTAAATTAGGTCCTTCGGGCGGTCCGATCACCAAGGATAATACCTCTGTAGAATATTACGCAACCATCTTTACAGCTGCAGAATCTCCAATAAAATCCGGAGTTTTGTGGGCTGGATCCGACGATGGATTAGTGCACGTAACTCAAGATAATGGAGCTACTTGGCAAAATGTAACTCCTTCTGATATGCCAGAATGGTTGCAGATCAATAGCATAGAACCAAGTCCTTTTGATCCAGCGGAGGCTTATTTTGCGGCGACTGGGTATAAAAGTGGAAACTATGAGCCTTACTTATATACTACGAAGGATTATGGAAAAACCTGGAAAAAAATAACTTCAGGCATAGAGGCAGAGCATTTTACTCGAGTAGTGAGAGCAGACCCTGTCAAAAGAGGAATGCTATATGCAGGAACTGAAACTGGAATGTATTATTCCAAAGATGATGGGGCTTCTTGGCATTCTTTACAATTGAATTTACCGATAGTCTCCATCACGGACTTGACCATTAAAGAAAATAATTTGATAGCTGCAACTCAGGGAAGGTCTTTCTGGATCATTGATGATTTAACAGTTTTACATCAGACTGCGCCAGGAATGGAGAATAGTTCTTTAACACTGTTCAAACCACAAGATTCATATAGAATAGATGGCGTAAAGCGTAAGAGCTTAACAGCTGGAACCAATAGACCCGGTGGCGTTCTTGTGTATTACTTCATAAAAGAAAAACCTCAAGAAGAGTTGAAAATTGAATTTTTTGATTCTAATGATAAACCTCTAAGGGCATTCTCCACAAAAGGCATTAATGGCGATACGCTAAAAGTTAAAGAGGGAAGTAATGAGTTTAACTGGAATCTGCGTGTGGAAGATGCAGAAGGATTTGATGGCCTTATTATGTGGTCTGGTAGCCTGGGAGGGCCAAAGATTGTACCTGGAACTTATAAGGTAAGATTGACTCATGATGGAGAATCTCAGGAAAAATCATTTAAAGTATTGGCTGATCCAAGATATGAGGCTACACAGGAAGATTTAGTCGCACAATATAATTATCTAATTGATGTAAGAGATAAGTTGACAGAGACTCACAGAGTTATTAAGCTTATTCGTCAATACAGATCTGAGATGGATAGTCTGGAGACAAAACCAGCAAATTTGGAAATGATTAAGACAGAAATGGATGAGATTGAAAAAACATTATACCAAACTCAAAACCAAAGTCGGCAGGATCCCTTGAATTTCCCTATCAGATTGAATAACAAATTGGCTCACTTGAACTCTGTAGTTGGAAATGGTGATTGGGCTCCTACGGATCAGTCTTATGAGGTGAAAGCTGAATTGACAGAGAAAATCGATGTGCAACTAGCCAGGTTTAAGAAGTTAGAACAAACTCAGATTTCCCAAATTTTCAATATTGAAGAAATGCGGACCAAACTGGATAAGAAAAAATAGAGAAAAAGCTCCCGGGAAATCGGGAGCTTTTTTTAAAATGGTCTATAGGATTTTATTTCTTCGAAGAATTGAAAAGCACTTTCAGGAGAGACAAATAGAATAAAAACTATCCCGAAAATGGCTCCATATAAATGTGCATCATGATTAATTGCATCATCCCCATTTTTGCCCTTGACATAAGAATAGATCAAGAATAACCCACCTAAAATAAATCCTGGTAAACACAGGATTCCGAAGAGGCAAATGTCCGACAATGGCATAATGATGATACTTGCAAATACTGTGGCGGCTGTTCCTCCAGAGGCTCCTAAAGCACGATAGTGACTATTATCTTGGTTTTTTAAATACGTGGGAATATCAGATAATACGATCCCTATCAAATAGAAAAGAACAAAGACGACACCTCCGATAAATACGCCAAACTTATAAGCGAGAAACTGCTCAACAAACCCTCCAAAAAAATAGAAAGTGAACATGTTGAACAGCAAATGCATGTAATCTTTATGGATTAACCCTGAGGTAATAAATCTATCCCACTGACTTCTTCTCTTGATAATATAGGGGACGAACATCCAACGATTTATAAACTCCGGCTTATTAAATCCTAGGATACTTGAAATCGCTGTTATGATAATCACAACAACTGTAATTGATAAATTCATACTTATTTTTCGCGATAGATCAAGTCCTGTGTGAGTTGCTTGAGCTCATCAAAATAGGAAGAGTTATTGAATTCAATGTTTTCTAATTGGTGAAATCCTGCATCAAAATAGCTGTTCATCTTTGCTTCGGTAAGTTTTTTAATGCCGAGCTTTTCATAAATGGCTTTTACCGAATCTACTTTTTCTTGCTTATCGAATTCGGTCTGAAATAACCAGAATTTCAATTTCTCGGCGTCTTCGCCTTCGGCAAGTTCTAATGCTTTGATAAGTAAGAATGTTTTCTTGTTGGAAATGATGTCTCCACCAACTTGTTTTCCAAATTTTGCTTGATCAGCATATACATCTAACAAATCATCTTTTAGCTGAAACCCTATTCCAACATTTACTCCAAAATCATAAAGTTTATTTGATTCTACTTCGTCGGCACCACCTAAAATGGCACCCATTTTTAAAGCACAACCCAATAAAACGGCGGTCTTAAGTCGGATCATGTTTAAATATTCTTCCTCCTTCACCTGAGAAAGACTTTCAAAATTCATGTCAAATTGTTGACCTTCACAAACTTCGGCAGCGGTTTTATTGAAAAGTCTTAGGATTCCAGGTAAAAGTGTCGGATCAGTTTCTAGGAGTAAGTCATAAGCTCTTACAAGCATCACATCACCTGATAAGATAGCGATGTTTGAATTCCATTTTTCATGAACTGTATCTTGCCCTCTTCGCAAGGGAGCTTGATCCATTATATCATCATGCATTAACGTGAAGTTGTGAAAAACTTCAATTGCCAATGCTTGTTTTAGGATTTTTCCCGGGTCACTTTGATACATCCCATAGGTCAATAGACTTAATAATGGTCTTACCCTTTTGCCTCCTAAGCTTAGGATATATTCAATAGGCTCATATAATTCTTTAGGTGATTCTCCGAAATTTTGAGACTTTAAAAAAGTCTCGAGTTTATCTAATAGCTCTGCCGCGTGGCTTTTTCCCGTCATTGTCTGCAAATTCCAAATCTATTGTTCTACGGTCAATATCAGTATTAACTACTCTGACCTTCACTTTGTCGCCCAAAGTGATCATTTTTTTTGTTTTCGATCCCACCAGTCTCATGTTTTTCTGATCGAATTCATAGTAATCATCAGTCATGTCCTGAACGCGAATCATACCTTCGCATTTTGTTTCTGTGATTTCTACAAAAACACCCCACTCAGTGATCCCGCTGACTAAACCATCGTAATCTTTTTCTTCAGCGAGTGACATAAATTCCACTTGCTTATATTTTATGGATGCTCTTTCTGCATCTGCAGCTCTCTTTTCTCGCTCTGATGAATGAACGCATTTTTGCTCCCAAGTTTCTGCATCAGGAGATTTTCCGGCATGAAGGTAAAGATCCAATAATCTATGAACCATCATATCCGGATATCTTCTTATTGGGGAAGTGAAATGAGTATAGTGTGCAAAAGCTAAACCAAAATGCCCTTTTGGCTCTGTGGTATATTTTGCTTTTGCCATACTTCTGATAGCAAGCTGTTCCAATACATTTTGCTCAGGCTTGCCTTGAATCTCATCCATTAATTTATTCAATGCTCCTGAAATTTTTCTCTCATTCTCTATGTCAAATTCATGACCGAATCGCTTCGCAAACCCAGAAAACGTTTCTAATCGTTCCATATCAGGAGAATCGTGGGTTCTGTAGACAAACGTATCGGTTCCTTTTCCCTTTTTAAAGATAAATTCAGCGACATACTTATTTGCCAAAAGCATGAATTCCTCGATCAGTTTATGAATATCTTTTCTTTCTTTGACCATCAATCCAAGCGGTGTCCCTTTTTCATCTAGCTTGAATTTAACCTCAACCGTTTCAAAATTAACCGCGCCTTGATCAAATCTTCTTTTTCTGATTTTCTTGGCAAGATTGTTTAACAAGGTCAATTCGCTAAAGAAATCACCAGATTGAGAATCTATATTTTCCTGTGCTTCTTCATAGGCAAATCTACGATCTGAGTGTATTACTGTCCTTCCAATCCAATGTTTGATCACATTGGCTTCTCTGTCCATTTCAAAAACGCAAGAGAATGTAAGTTTATCTTCATTTGGTCTTAAAGAACAAAGTCCGTTGCTCAATCTCTCAGGTAGCATTGGGATGGTTCTATCAACTAGGTAAACAGAAGTCGCCCGGTCATAAGCTTCTTTTTCCAATGCGGTATTTGGTTGAACATAATGAGTGACATCTGCTATATGCACTCCCACTTCAAGGTTTCCATTTGGGAGAACCTGATAAGAAATAGCGTCATCAAAATCTTTTGCATCTGCCGGATCGATGGTAAACGTTGGGATCTCCCTAAAGTCCTTCCTTGCTTTAATTTCCTTTGTAGTAATCTTATCAGAAATGGCATTGGCTTCAGCATTAGGTTCTTCTGGATACTCAAAAGGAAGTCCAAACTCCGCCATGATGGAGTGGATTTCTACCTCATGCAATCCTGCTTGCCCCAAAACCCGAATGACTTTTCCAGTAGGGTTTTTATCTCCTTCTCTCCATTCTGAGATTTTTACTATTACCTTCTCATTATGCTGAGCACCCAATAATTCTCCTCTATGAACAAAGATGTCTTTGTGCATTTTCTTAAAATCCGGAACCACAAATGCAAAACGAGGTGATATTTCTACTCGTCCTACAAACTCATCTCGATCCCTTTCAAGGACTTCCAAGACTTTTCCTTCTGATTTACCAAACTTCCCTTTCAAGGGCATGACCATTATCCTGACTTTATCCCCGTCCAGAGCCTGTTTCATATCAGCCTCTTTGACAAGGATATCTCCGTCACTTTGGGTGGGGTCATCCGGAATGATAAATGCAAATCTTGGATTTACATAATCTACCGTACCAATAACAAAGCCTGGATCCTTTGTGGAGGAATAATAATTTCTGGGATTTTTTGAAACATGACCACTTTCTACAAGCTTTGATAATACTGGTTCTACAGCACCTTTGCTTAGTGAATCGCGAATATCTAATTTTTTAATTATTTGCTTGGAATTGAATTCTACTCCGTAGTTAGCCTCTAAAAATTGGAGGATACGCCTGGTCAAATTTGCCGTGTCGTTGCTATGTCCTCTTTTACTGTTTTTGTTGTTTTTTCTGTCTGATTTTCTTCCCATTTGTCGGGGTTGTTGTGTTAATCCAATGTATAAAGATTTATATGCCTTTTTGCATTAATCTTTATGATCTTTTGGTGAATCTTCTAAGTGCACCATCTCAATTTCCATATCGTCAAGTTGAGGATGCATGGCCAAATAAACGCGGGCAGTTACTTCTACGTCTTTTCGGCAGTAAGTTTTGATTCGATTTATATCTTTTTCTAAGTGAAAAGTGGTATTTACCTGACTGCCATCTAGGTCTTCTTTGGAAGTGGGAATGCCAAAGACTGCAGCTAAAAGTTCCAGTCGAGTGTAATGTTTGTAATCTCCAAACTTCCAAAGTTCCAAAGTGTCCAAATGCCTTACTTCCCAGGGCTTTTTCCCTGCAATCTGTAGTGGTTCCGGTAAAGAAACTCCCTGCACAAGCATTCTTCTACAGAGATAAGGGAAATCAAATTCTTTCCCGTTATGTGCACAAAGAACCCATTTTTTCTTCTCTAATAAGCCATTTAATGCCAAAAGAAGTTCCCTTTCGTCCTTATCGGAGAAAACTTTGGATCTAAAAACGAGTTTTTTATCCTTTTTTTTCCATTGAAAATAACCAACTCCAACACATACAACTTGACCAAATTCTGCATGTATTCCTGCTTTATCAAAATATAATGCCCCAGGCTCTATTTTGCCCTGGTCGATCTGAATAAGCTTTTCTTTTTTGACCCATTCATCTTGTAACCTCGGACTCAAGTCCTCGAATTTCTCGGTCAATGATGCTGTCTCAATGTCCAAAAAAAGAATGTCTCCTAATTGATCAAAAAAGTTGGCCATAAGCTGTGGAGTTAACTATGAAGTATCCCTTCCAGACCCAATTCAGGAATCATCTGAAAGTTGGTAGGATCGAAACTACCTGGAGTAAATATAAACTTTTTATCAAAAATCTGGTCAAGGATATAATAACTCACCCAAAATTCATTTGTTAATGAAAAAACTTTGGGATCTATAGGTTCAACCTTAGCTATAGTTTGTGGCCCTAATTCCTCAATCATATGTCTTAAGGTAGAGGTAAGCCTCTTTTCTCCCTTTAAGATTCCATATCCTTTCGAGGTGATCATGACTGTTTTCAGTTCGATCAAATTGAGATTAAGAATGTAAACATTCCATTCATTGCCATTTTCTTCTTTTACAATAGCTAGTTTGACCCCCGTAACTGGCTGAAAATCGATATCCTTTTTCATCTATTAGTTAACTATTTCCATCTCGAAAAGATCTGCAAGATGTTTTTTGACTTTTTCTTTTACTTCTCTAAGATCTATATTCCTCCCAAGTTCTTTACTTAAGGAAGTGACTGCTTTATCATCAATTCCGCAAGGAATGATATGACCAAAATAATTTAAATCAGGGTTTACATTAAATGCAAAACCATGCATAGTGACCCAACGGCTGGATTTAACCCCCAAAGCACAGATTTTCCTAGGATTCTTTTGCTCGATATGATCTATCCATACACCAGTCAATCCATCTATTCTTCCTGAATGGATTTGGTATTCAGAAAGGGTACGAATAATTGCCTCTTCAAGAAATCTTAAATATTTATGAATATCCGTAAAAAAGTTGTCTAAGTCCAGAATAGGATACCCTACTAATTGACCTGGGCCATGATAAGTAATATCTCCGCCGCGATTGATTTTGTAATATTTCGCATCCCGTTCCTCAAGACCAAACTTATCTAATAGAAGGTTTTCCTCTTTTCCGCTTTTCCCTAATGTATAGACATGAGGATGTTCGACAAAAAACACAAAATTGTCAGTCGATTCTTGTTGATCTCTAGGCAAGTTTCGGTTTTCGATTTTTCTAGATACGGTTTTGGCAAATACCGACTCCTGAAAATCCCAAGCCTCTTGGTAATCCAATTTGCCCAAATCTCGGAATTCTACTTTTTTATTAATAATTTCGTTCATCCAGTAGGTATAGAGGTTTATAGAACCGAGTTTTTGAACTTATCGTTTTATTTTTTTCAAAATTAAGCAATTATTCAAGATGGCTGAACATAATGATTCGGGCAGATTAGCTGAAGAACTGGCCGCTCAATGGCTGATCGAAAAAGGATATGAATTACAAGCGAAAAATTACCGGTTTGGTTATGCTGAGATAGACTTAGTATTTAAGCATAAGAAATTGTTGGTTTTTGTAGAAGTCAAGTTTAGGTCTGGCATCGGTTTTGGATATGCGGAAGAGTTTGTTGACTACACCAAGCGCAAGCTAATCATCAAAGCGGCCGACCAGTATATTTATGAAAATAACTGGGATTTTGACATCCGATTTGATATTGTTGGTGTTTACAAAAACAAAGCTGGCGTTATCAATTTCAAACATTTTGAAGATGCCTTCTATTGAAATGATTAAACTCTATTTAAAGTTTTATTAACATGAAAAAGCTACTATTTACACTATCCCTGTCATTTTTTGCTTTGATGGCACTCGCTCAAACGGATAAAAAAGACGAAAAAATAATTGAGGACAGCCAAGAGGCAAAAGAAGCCTTTTTGGAAGATGATCCTGATATGCAAAGTTTTTTCGATGATTCTTATGCCTATATAATTTTACCAAATGTAGGTAAAGGAGGACTTGGTATAGGTGGAGCTGCTGGGAATGGAGTAGCTTTTGAACAAGGAGAAATGATAGGTTTTGCCAAGATGACCCAGGTGACAATTGGTTTTCAAGCTGGAGGACAAGCTTATAGTGAAGTGGTGTTTTTTGAATCGGAGGATGAGTTTGATCGATTTAAGGAAAATAAAATTGAGATGGCAGCCCAGGTTTCAGCAGTGGCAGCAGCATCAGGAGCTTCTTTAAATGCGGAATATGTTGATGGGATTGCTGTTTTTACAAGAACCAAAGGAGGATTGATGTATGAAGCTTCAGTAGGTGGGCAGCAATTCAAATTTCGGGAAAAATAAAAAACTTACATTTCTTTTCGATAAACTAGATTTCCGTCCTGATCCCATTCTGCACGAATGTAAGGGCGGAAATTTTTTGTATAGGCCTCTTCTTGATATTGGATTTCACGCTTTCTGATTGCTTTCGTATTTCCGGTATCCCAATATTCCGTCCAAAGTCCTACCTTTTCACCATATTGATATTCACCTGTCACAGCAACTTGACTGTCGTCGTAGAAATAAAAGTAATTTCCTTCTTCAAGCCCGTATTGGATAGGAGTTATTTCTTCTATTGGTTTAGTAGGCATTTCATAATAGGAAACCCTTGATTCTTTTGGCCATCCTTCATTGAAGTGATTTTTGTCCTGAAGTACATTTTTTGAGTCAAATAGCATCCAGGTTTTATGCTTTGTTCCATAGTAAAACATACCACTTTCAACCACAGTTTCATTGATAGTCCGCTCATATGGACCATGCAATAAATATCCTTTTGCTTCATCGTAATCTGAAGTTCTTATGCTTCGCTCTTTGGTATCAAACCAATACACATCACGGATATAAGGATCCGATCTTCTTGAATCTTCCGTGTAGTTGAAATACTCATAAATTTCTTGTCCACGGATTTCTCTTTTGGCAAACCCTCTTCTGGTTTTAATTCCAAACCAAATGTTTTTTCTCGCCTTTTTCTTAATCTCTTTTTTCTCTTCCTTCTCTTTGTTTTCATCAAAAAGAAGCAAAGGCATGGTTGTAGGCAGAAGACTTGAATTGACAACACCTGAAGAATCAGAGTCGGAATTTGATTCAGACTTTTGAGAAAAAGCCGTTTTAGTTACTAAAAGGGTAAATAAAATAAATAAAGAGAATTTGCTCATAGTGTGTTTAAAACGGAATTTCCTCCCGAGTATTTCATTTCAAAATTAACATTTCAATATCAAAAGCTGACATTTGTTTAGATTTTATAATCTTCTCTCTATTTTTGAGGGATTTTGAATAAACCACAGAAAATAATGAATTCTATTCTATCAGATCGGATTATTAATATGGAAGAATCAGCGACCCTGGCAATGGCAAAAAAAGCCAGAGAGCTGAAATCCCAAGGCATCGACATCATTGGATTAAGTCTCGGTGAACCTGATTTTAAAACACCAAAGCATATTCAAGAAGCTGCCAAAGATGCGATTGATGAGGGGAAATATTTTTCATACCCACCTGTGGCAGGATATCAGGACCTGAGAGAAGCTATCGCAAAGAAGCTTCGTGAGGAAAATGAGATTGCTGAGGCAAAAGCTGAAAACATAGTTGTTTCTACCGGAGCTAAGCATTCCATAGCGAATGTGTTTATGTGTATGGTCAATGAAGGTGATGAAGTTGTGATTTTCTCCCCTTATTGGGTTAGTTATGCTGAGATCATCAAATTAGCCGGAGGCGTACCAGTTTTGATCGAAGGGACTTTAGAAAATAATTTCAAGGCAACTGCAGCTCAACTAGAAGCGGCAATTACTCCTAAGACTAAAGCTGTAATTTACTCTTCTCCTTGCAATCCGACGGGATCAGTTTTCAGCAAAGAAGAGCTAGAGGCTATTTCTGAAGTAGTATTGAAGCATGAAAACATCATGGTCATCGCTGATGAAATTTATGAGTTGATCAACTTTGTTGGGAGAAATTACAGCATTGGTTCCTTTCCGGGTATGTTTGAAAGAACCATTACAGTAAATGGGTTTTCAAAAGGATATGCTATGACAGGTTGGAGAGTTGGATACATTTGTGCTCCACTTTTTATTGCAAAAGCAGTTGAAAAGATGCAAGGTCAGTTTACTTCTGGAGGGACAGGTATAGCTCAAAGAGCTGCTCTGGCCGGTATTTCTGGTGATCAAACCCCATCTAAAGAAATGGCTGATGCGTATTTCAAAAGAAGAGAACTGGTAATGGGATTATTGAAAGAAATTCCTGGAATCAAGACCCACGTTCCAGAAGGAGCATTCTATTTCTTCCCAGATGTGACGGCGTTTTTCGGAAAGTCAGCGCATGGTCAAACTATCAATGATGCAGACGATCTTTGCTTGTATTTACTGGAAATAGCAAATGTATCTCTTGTGACAGGTGCAGCTTTTGGAGCGCCTAACTGTGTAAGATTGTCTTATGCTGCTTCAGAGGATGATTTGAAGGAGGCTTTAGGAAGAATCAAAAAAGCATTGGGCGAATTAGCTTAATCATAACTTATAGAAAAGGATAACCCTGAAGATTTTCAGGGTTATTTTTTTGCCTTGCCGGAAAGACGTAATTTTGAATAAATCTTTTTTATGGCTGAAGTTATCGTAATCACCCCAGTTAAAAATTCAATTGAAACAACCTTGGACACTGCAAGAGCTATCGCTGCATCGTCGGTGGAGGTAAAGCATGTGATTTTTAATGATTTCAGTTCTGAGGAAACAAAAGCGAAATTAGAAAGTGAAAAGTTTACTATTGGATATGAATTGATCCATTTAGAAGAGTTGACAGAAAACCCTTCACCAAATTATAAACTTGTTCTTCAAATGGCTCAAAAAATGGGGCTTGAGCAGAATTTGCCAGTTTTAGTTGTGGAATCTGATGTGGTGGTAAAACCAACCACTATTGCTGAGGTATTACAATTTCAAGAATCTCATACTAATGCAGGATTGATTGGTTCGGTAACAGTGGATGAAAAAGGAGTGGTAAATTTCCCCTATTTAAAATTTAAAGGGATCAAAGAAAAGGTGATATCTACTCAAAGAAGCCTGAGTTTTTGTTGCACCTTATTTTCATTGACATTTTTAAAAGCGTTTGACTTTACAGAATTAGATGGGGCAAAAGATTGGTATGATACCTTCATTTCAAAAAAGTCAATTGAATTAGGCTTTGAGAACTACGTGTTAATGAATACTCCAGTTTGGCACAGACCCCACGCTAGCCGTCCTTGGAAGCAATTGAAATATAGCAATCCTTTGAAATATTATTTTTTGAAATTTTGGAAAGGCTTGGACAAGATTTAGAATTAATCAGTTCATAAAATTCCGCATTTCAACATTGGTAGATTTTAACGCAAGCGTATCTCTTCCAAATTCTTTCAGCAAATATCCATTGGATCGAAGTAACTGGTAGCACGATTCCAGATCTTTTGGGTCCAGGTTTTCATTTTCAAAAATTATCGCCTCCGGATTGGTCTTGGAAATGTCAAAAATCAAAATCACCTGGAGATCATATCCCTCAGCATCTATTTGGAGCAAGTCTATTTTTGAGATTTTATATTTTTCGATTAAGGTTTGCGGTGAAATGACATCCACATCTACCGCTTGGATTTGTTGTTTAGGGTCCTTAGGGATCTCTAATCCGTATTTATCACAATTCAACTGAACCACTCCACTTTTGAAATGATCTTCGATTTGCTCTAAGGAAAAGGATGCCAGGCCAGTTGCCCATCGCATTTCAGAAAAGCCGATTTTATAAAGTTTCCGGGAGCCATCCTCTTCTCCGATCGCAGCACAAATAGGATGTAGGCCTTCGTTTTTTTGGTAAATCTTGCTCAGTTCATTTTTGTAGACATCAGGTTGAGGCTCTAACAGGACTCCTTTCCATCGGTCTCTTTTAATGAATTTATGGATAGGATCATGGGTTATTCCATCATTTGCTCCAATTTGTATTACATAAAAATCTCCACTTTTTGATTTGGAATAAGCAGAAAGGAACTCAGCCAAGCTACCTTTTTTTGGCTGATACAAATGTTTGTAAAATGAGATAAAAAGGGGATTGTCATTGGCGCTAAGGTTAAATCTGAACCTTTTCCAAAATGACTTAAAGGAGGACTTGACTTTATGTTTAAGCATGAAATCGAATAGTGTGTCAAATATTTAATAAACGGGAATCCAATATTAACTAATAATTTCAAGCCTAAAGCATTTTTCACTTCGTGCTTTCTTATCGATATTTAGCAAAAATTAAATCCCTACCATTTTCATGTCTAGAAAATTAATTTATTCAGTAGTAACCAATAAGTATGATACGATAAAACCAGTAAATAATTATCCAGGATTTGATTTTTGGTTGTTTACAGATCAGGAAAATTTGAAGGTGAAAGGTTGGGAAATAAAGTTAATTCCAAAGTCAGAAAACCCAATCAAACAGCAACGATTAATAAAAATCGACAGTTTCGGAAATACTCCTGATTATGATTTAACGATTTATATAGATGGGAATATGGAGATACTTCAAAACCCACAATTATTTCTGAATTTATATTATAAAGGTGGTTTCATGACGTGTATTCATCCAAAACGCTCGACCTTGCAGGAGGAAGCAAAAGAGATTCTCCGAAAGAAAAAAGATTTGCCAGAAAATGTGGAGAAAACCTTAGAATTTGCAAAAAAACAAGGTTTCGAAGATGATTTAGGCCTTTTTGAAAGCATGGTTTTGGTTCGGGATAAATCACAAAAAGTAAAAGATTTGGAAAAACAATGGGCGAAAGTATTTTCAGAAAATTCCCATCGAGATCAATTGAGCTTGCCAATAGCGTCTTTTTTGTCGGGAGTTTCTATTCATGGTATACCTAGGGTTGAGCTTTTCAAGTACATTAAAAGGAATAGGGGGCACAATGTTTCTTTGAAATTTTTAAAAGAAAATTCTCAACCTAAAGAAAAGAAAGGGCTTTTAAGTTTTCTTTTCAATCGTAGGAATTAACAAATGGGGATTGTTGGAAAAAAAATGATAGAGGCCACTAAGGATTTTCTGAAAGCTGATTAGAGTTTCCCTAAAAATTTCATAAGGATATTATAGGGCTTTGACAAAGTTCTGTAGAATCTAAGAGGCCCATTTAATTCTCTCTCAAAAAAGTCAGGATACTTTTGGTTGAGGTAAGCTATCCTTTTTCTTTTCGCTTCATTGTTCCCCGTCCTTTTTCTGAGGCTATTAAAATTTCCAGTTAATCGATAGTGAAACCCTACAAAAGGAAGCTGGACTACTGCACCTCCATCTTTAAGCATATGGATCCAAAATTCCCAGTCTGCTCTTCCCAAATTGAAATCCTCCGCATACCCTCCGATTCTTTCCCAGTCCGAGCGTCTATAAACCCCAGATACAAAAATCATGTTATCCCTTGCCAAAGCATTTCTGCTGAATGGTTTTAGTTTCCAGGATTTCTCACCCTTTTCATTGAATTTGACTCCTTGACTATAAACAACTTTTACATTTTTGTTTGACTCAAGAATTTTTATAGCCTCACTGATATAATTTTTAGAAATCAAATCATCTCCATCTAAAGGCAGGATATATTTGCCTTTGGAGGCTTTTATTCCTGTATTTCTTGCAATTCCAACTCCTTTATTTTCTTGATTTAAGTAGCTGACTTGTTCATGTTTTTCTGATAATGTTTTACTTAAGGTAGAGGTTTGATCGGTTGAACCATCATTTATTATAATAACCTCTAAAGATGGATAGTCTGAGTTTAGAGCAGATAATACAGTTTCTTTTAAATATTGAGCTTGATTGTAACAAGGAATAATAACCGAAACTAGGGGAGGAGATTGGTTCATTGCTAGAATTTACAAAGCTTAAACTTTATTTCGCTTAATTATTATATATTCTATAAATCAAAAATTAAGCCTTTTTAAATTGAATTAAGCTGAAAAAATCCAAAAAGAAATTTGTTTAATTAAATGGATATGATAATTTTATATCGGTGATTAAACAACTTTTCTCTATTATTTGATTTTTTAAGACTTTTAAATTCAATAAGAATTTATTTTTCGAACTCTATCAATTTTCAAAAATCCGGATTGCGATCCGGATTTTTTTTTTCTAAAATTAAGTAGAACTTTTAGGGATAATTTATCTCGATGTCTCCATATCCAAAAATCTACATTTGCTTTTTATTGCTTTT
This sequence comes from uncultured Algoriphagus sp., assembly GCA_965659625.1. GTDB lineage: Bacteria > Bacteroidota > Bacteroidia > Cytophagales > Cyclobacteriaceae > Algoriphagus. Next base: position 21,047 of record CBFHWO010000042.1, read on the forward strand.
TTCTCACGTTTTCAATTCAACAGCTCAAGAAAAAATATCTGGATATGATACGGCTTTCGTGGAAAGGGGATCTAATAAAATGCTCCTTAGGTTATATACTTCTAGAAAATATACTGATCTGGTAGCTAATGTGTCAAATGAGGAAAAAGGATACAGGTTTTTACCAAATTCAGGATTAAATCTTGGAGTTGGATTTACGTATCAACGCTTCACATTAAATGTTGCAGCACCTTTATCATTTATGAATCCAAATAGATATAAAGATTGGCCAAAATATTTAGATATGCAGGTGCATGTTTACCCCAAAAATTTTATCATTGATTTCTTAGGGCAATTTTATCATGGCTATTCTATTGACCCAAAGTATCTGCAAAATTCTAGTGAAGCTTATCCCAGAGAGGACATGAAAATAATAACCTTAGGGATGAATGTGAACTATCTGTTTTTTGGAGAAAAGCTTTCTTTACTAGCTTCCTTCAACCAATCTGAGATTCAAAAAAAATCTGCCTTTTCACCTTTCGTGGGCTTTGAGGCCTATGGTGGTTCCATTAAAGGAGATTCATTGCTACTACCAACTACAGAACTGATAGAAGACAATGTTAATTTTAGTAAATCCAGATATTTTCAAGCAGGCCCCAATGCAGGTCTAGCTGGGACATTGGTTTTTGGAGGAGGTTTTTTTCTTACCGCAGTGGCATCTGCAAATTTAAGTGCTGGATTTTCTGAGTGGGAAAACCAAAATATCTCCAAAAAATGGGGGGTTGTTCCAACTTACTTTTTAAGAGGATTTTTCGGTTATAACAACCGCCGATTTTCTATCAACGCAAATTATGTTTATAAGCATTCTAACCTTGTGAGGGTTGACAGTTATAATAACTCAATAAACACAGGAAATTATAGAATAAATCTTATTTATAAAATCAGTGTAAGTGAAAAGTTTGAACGGTGGTTCCATAAAATTAATCCTTTCACAATTCTAGGTTTGAATTAATGTGCTTATTTGGGAGTCAATCTTTTAATTATTTTTAGCTTTGAAGAGCATTAAAATTAACCCAAATCATGACTGATCAATTTGGAATTCATGAATCCCTTCAAAAGTTGGGGATTCAATCAAAGAATCTTGGCGTTTCATCTGGAGTAAATTGGCAAGATTCAGGAGAGTCCTATATTTCATCTATCTCCCCTGCTGATGGTAAAATAATTGCCGAAGTACAGTTCGCTAATCAAGAAAGTTACGATTCCATTATTTCACAGGCTCAAAAGGCATTTGAAAGTTGGAGAAATGTTCCAGCTCCTCAACGAGGAGAAATAGTGAGGGAAATAGGGAATGCTCTAAGGGAGATGAAAGCGGATTTAGGGAAGCTTGTTTCCTATGAAATGGGGAAATCCTATCAAGAGGGTTTGGGGGAAGTGCAGGAAATGATTGATATCTGTGATTTTGCAGTCGGCCTTTCTCGGCAATTATACGGGCTCACTATGCACTCTGAGCGGCCTGGACATAGAATGTATGAACAATGGCATCCACTTGGTATTGTTGGGATTATATCCGCATTTAATTTCCCTGTGGCAGTGTGGTCTTGGAATGCCGCATTAGCTTGGGTTTGTGGAGATGTCTGTCTTTGGAAGCCTTCTGAAAAAGCTCCTTTGTCAGGTATCGCTTGCCAGAAGATAGCCGCAAAAGTATTACATAAACATGGTATGCCCGAGGGAATTTGCTCACTGATCATCGGTGATTATAAAGTTGGCGAGATGATGTCTCAAGATCCTCGTGTGCCGTTGATTTCGGCAACAGGCTCCACTCGGATGGGAAAACTTGTCGGTCAGGCTGTAGGAAGTAGATTAGGAAGGTCATTACTGGAACTTGGGGGGAACAATGCAATCATTATCACTCCTGAAGCAGATATGGATATTGCGATTAGAGGAGCTTTGTTTGGAGCAGTGGGTACAGCTGGACAGAGATGTACTTCAACGCGAAGGTTGATTGTTCATTCAAGTGTGTTCGAAGAAGTGAAAACCCGTTTGGCAAGTGCCTATTCAAAATTGGTAATAGGAAATCCCTTGGATGAGAAAAACCATGTTGGGCCTTTGATCGATCTAGATGCAGTTACAATGTATTTGGCAGCGACCAAAAAAGTAATTGAAGAAGGTGGGGAAGT
>CBFHWO010000043.1:0-20886 GCA_965659625.1 uncultured Algoriphagus sp.
CAGTTTGGGATTCATAATGGAGGTCCTACCATCGGAGATAATGTGGGCAACGCAATCTATGCTAAATCAGGTAACGGAATAGTTTACGAAGGAGCGATCCGGGATGTAGTTGGCCTTAAGGAAATAGGAGGATTTACTTCCTATGTTTCCAGTTATCATCCTTCTCATCACAATCAGCCTGGAGATTTAAATACCATGTTGATTGGCATTAATAAGCCAACGAGAATCCATCAGGTAACCGTGATGGCTGGAGATGTAGTGCTCGGAAGAGACGGTGGTGTGTCATTTATTCCAGCGCATTTGGCAGAGAAAGTTGTGGTTACTTCAGAGGTGGTAAGACTCAGAGATATGTTTGGGCATCAGCGATTGAGAGAGGGAACCTATACTGCAGGTCAGATCGACACAAGATGGTCTGATGAGATAGAAAAAGACTTTTCACAATGGTTGGAAGCTCATATCGATGAACTTCCGATAGCTCGGGAACAGATTCAGGAAATATTGAAAAAGAGAACTTGGTAACCCAATAATTAACCTATTAAACAAGAATGAAAAACAAAAATTCGCGAAGATCATTTCTCCAAAAAGGTGCAGTAGCAGGACTTACAGGTGCAGGAATACTTTCAACATTTGGTCAAGGCTTAAATGCTGCTGTAAAAAATCAAAATCCTTATTCCAATCCGGCAGATCTTAAAATTACAGATGTCAAATGCGGATTTGTCCGTGGAGCAGTTTACGTAAAAGTTTATACTAATCAGGATGTTTGGGGATGTGGTGAAGCTGTAGATGCCATCCATGGCTCGTATTATTTGGTAAAAAGATTAGGCAATCAGATTAAAGGTCAAAACCCGCTCAATCCAAACAGACTTGCTGAGCAGTTGAGGAAGGGCTCATTTTTTGGTGGTGCTCAATCTGGTGTTTTCGTTGCAGTTTTGACAGCTATAGAAACTGCCCTTTGGGATATCACGGGAAAAGTTTTTGGAATGCCTGTTTACCAGCTTTTAGGAGGTAAATTCCGAGATAAAATACGCGTGTATTGCGATACTGCACTTTATACCTCTACCAATCCTAAACCAAGCGATTATGCAGCCGCAGCCAGGGATGCAGTGGACAGAGGGTATAATGCAGTGAAATTTGACGTGGATGATGGGCGTGATCCAAATAAATATGATCGATTTAATTGGACAGCAAGCCCTGCGGAAATAGATCGAATGTATAATGCCATTGCTGCAGTACGCGAGGAAGTTGGACCAAATATCGATGTCTGCGTGGATATGCACGGAAGATACGATGCTGTTACAGGAATGAAAATGGCCAAAATGTATGAGCCTTTGAATCTCATGTGGCTAGAGGAACCGGTTCCTGCTGATAACCCCGAAGTCTATAAAAAGATTACCCAAGAAACCAGTACACCGATCTGTGCAGGAGAAAATATTTACCTCGCTTATGGATTTACCAAGTTATTGTCTGATGGGGCTCTGGATATCATCATGCCGGATTTACAGAAGGCTGGCGGACTTGGAGAAGCGCAAAGAATTGCAAATTTGGCCAACCTGTATTATGTGCCGTTTTCACCCCATATGGTGGCGTCTTTCCTTGGAGCCATGGCTTCTTGCCATGTCTGTGCCTCAGTGCCTAACTTCCAGATCATGGAATGGCAAATCTATATGGACAAGGATGATTTATGGAAAGATATTGTGACTTATGACGGACCTAGGACAGAGAATAGTTTTATCACACTTTCAGAAAAACCTGGAATCGGAGTAGAAATAAATGAAGAGGGAATGAGAAAGTATGCTGTTCCAGATATCCCATTTTTTGAATAAAAAAAGAGAAATACAACAATCAGATTATCAATAAAACCCCAAAATACCTATGCAACCTAATTTTCCGAAAAAACCTTCCCTCTTTGTTTTGGCTTTTGCTTCGATGTTTTTCATACATCAGCAGGAACTAAAAGCCCAAAACGTCGGCGCTTCTCCCGACTATATCAAAGCCATGACAAGTGATTGGACCGGAGAGAGATTTCCTGATGGAAGACCAAAAGTATCTGATGCGATTTTAGAAAGATTGAAAAATATTTCAATTGAAGAAGCTTGGGGAGTGCTCCGCAATAAAGGCTACCAAAATCAATACGAAGGAGATTGGCAGATTATGCTTCCAAATGAAGCTATGACAGGTAGAGTGGTGACAGCGCAGTATATGCCTCTTCGGCCGGATTTAGAAAAACAAATAAAAGATCAAGGAGTAGAAAAGGAAGGAAGATCACCAAAAGGCGGTACCAATTCTTGGCCTATTGATGTCTTGACAACAGGCGATGTTTACGTAGCTGATGGCTATGGGAAAATAGTGGATGGCACTTTGATAGGTGATAATCTGGGAAATGCAATATATGCCAAGTCTCAACGAGGAGTGATTTTCAATGGGTCTGTCCGTGACCAAGAAGGATTATCTGAGATCGATGGATTCAATGCTTGGATGAAAGGGCAAGACCCATCCTATATACAGCAAATGATGCTTACTTCTATCAATACACCAATTCGGATCGGCAGGGCTACTGTCCTTCCCGGCGATGTCGTCTTGGCAAAGAAATATGGGGTGATTTTTATTCCTGCTCATTTGGTGGAGGAGTTGGTGCTGACGTCTGAAGTGACAGGCCTGAGGGATGAATTTGGTCATCAAAGGCTTAGAGAGGGGAAATATTTGCCAGGACAAATCGATAGCCAATGGACTGAAGAAATTAAAAAGGACTTTTTGGATTGGCTGAACAATTATCCGGGAAAGCTTCCAATGACAAAAGAAGAGCTTGATAACTACCTCAAAGAGCGCAATTATTAATTAGAAAATTCTAGAATTCTCAATTATTAAATATGTCTGAATTAATCACAATTATTTCGGACAGCTTGGGAATTTATGGTTCCTAAATTTTCAGACAATAGAATTAATCGCAAAAAAACCGATCATTCAATAACCCAATTTACCATGAAAAATACACTGAAAGAGCTAATACAAAAGAATAAGATCCGAGAGCAAAAATATGCTGCAGAACGGCAAGCAGAGATTGAAAACCCTTTCACTTTGGATAATAGAAGGGATTTTCTTAAAAAAACAGCACTAGGTGGACTTAGTCTCACAGCTTTGATGGGACTTTCTCTGGAGGATACCATGGCCGAAACAACCAAGAATGTAAAAAGAGCTTCTGCACCCTCGGATTTGAAAATAACTGATCTTAGATATGCCCTGACGAATGTAATGGGAGGTACCGCCATAATCAGGATTGATACCAATCAAGGTATTTATGGTTTGGGTGAGGTAAGAGATGGGGCAGATCCAAAATATGCATTGATGCTGAAAAGCAGAATTCTGGGAGAAAACCCTTGTAATGTGGAAAAGATTTTCAAAATCATAAAGCAATTTGGCGGTCAATCCAGACAGGCTGGAGGAGTTTGTGCAGTGGAAATGGCACTTTGGGACCTTTGTGGTAAGGCTTACAATGTTCCTGCTTGGCAACTACTGGGAGGTAGGTATCGAGACTCTGTCAGACTTTATGCAGATACTCCAGAGGCAAATTCGCCTGAAGAACAGTTGAAACTAATAAAGTACAGAACGGAAGACCAAGGATATACTTGGTTGAAAATGGATGTTTCAATTGGGGAGATCATGGATATTCCTGGTTGCATCGTCAATCCCGAAATTTTTAAAATGGGTAAAAGTCAGTGGCAAGGAGGATATATGTCTTATGCCAATACAGCCCACCCCTTCACTGGGGTTCAGATCACTGAAAAGGGTTTGGATGAACTTGCTAAAATTGTAGATCATGTACGAGGTATGGTGGGGTATGAAATTCCTATTTCAACAGATCACTATGGTCATTTTGACTTAAATAATTGTATTCGCCTTGGTCAGGCTTTGGATAAGTATAGACTTGCTTGGCTCGAGGATATGGTGCCTTGGCAAATGTGGCAGCAGCATAAAACCATCACTGATGCATTAAATACTCCTACTACCACTGGAGAAGATATTTACCTGCTTCACTACTTCAAAGACTTAATCGATAATCATGCGGTGGATATCGTTCATCCTGATTTGGCTTCCTCAGGAGGACTTTTAGAAACCAAGCGAATTGCTGATTACGCGGAGGAAAAAGGAATTTCTATGGCGATGCACCAAGCTGGAACACCTATATCATTTATGGCAAATGTTCATTGTGCTGCGGCAACTCAAAATTTCCTTGCTTTGGAACATCACTCAGTAGATGTTCCTTGGTGGGAAGATTTGGTCACTATGACTGGTGGAGGTAAAATGATTGACAAAGGGTATGCTCCAGTTCCTTTGGATGCTCCTGGATTAGGAGTAGAGCTAAATGAGGAAGTTGTTAAAGCTCACTTACATCCATCTGATAATTCTTACTTTGCACCTACCGATATGTGGAATGACAAACGTTCCCATGACAGAACTTACAGTTAAAGCTAGAATTAATAATAACAAGATTCTGAAAGCTGGTTCTTTAATCAGCTTTCAGAATAATTTTAATTGATGTCACCCAAAATATCCGCATTTTGAATCCTAAAATCACAAAAACTCTTTCCATTATCTCCATCATCTTACTCGTAGCTGCAATAGCAACCAGCGTTTTTTCAGGGATTGCTGATGCGAGTTTTTTATGGATTGGCTTTTTCTTCATTTGTGCCATTTCATTTTTAGGAAACCCCAAATTAAAAGGATATTCCTTTTCCATGTTGATTTTCGGGTCAGTTGCCTTGGCTCTTTATTTTCCCCAATATTTTGTGGAATACGAAGGGTTCAAATTCAGCGCACTGATTGTTCCCTTAATCCAAGTAATTATGTTCGGTATGGGAACTTCCATGAGTATCAAGGATTTTCTTGGCGTAGTAAAAATGCCCAAAGGAGTTTTGATAGGAGTGCTTTGCCAATTTACCATTATGCCTTTTATAGGCTATGGGTTGGCAAAATTAAGTGGTTTCCCTCCGGAAATAGCTGCAGGAATGATTTTGATAGGTTGTTCCCCTAGTGGCATGGCCTCCAATGTGATGAGCTTTTTGGCGAAAGCAAATTTGGCCCTTTCCATCACCGTAACCTCAGTAACAACGCTGCTTGCTCCGCTTGTGACCCCATTTTTGATGGGCTGGCTAGCTGGAGAGTTTGTCGCGATAGACGTAGTGGAAATGATGTTCAGCATTGTGAAAATGGTCATTATCCCTATCGGCGCTGGATTGATATTTAATTATTTCTTAAGTGGAAAAGCAAAATGGTTAGATGATTTAATGCCATTAATATCTATGGGTGCAATCGCGCTTATTTTGGTGGTAATTGTTGCGGCTGGAAGAGATAGTCTATTGGAGATTGGTCCCATTTTGATCATTTTGGTAATATTCCATAACCTAGCTGGCTATACTTTGGGGTATTGGGCAAGCCGTTTATTTAAACTTGATGAAAGGGATTGCAGAACTATAGCCATAGAAGTAGGGATGCAAAATGGGGGACTTGCTTCCGGTATCGCAAAAGAAATGGGGAAAATTGCAACTGTGGGTCTTGCCCCTGCAGTATTCGGTCCGTTTATGAATGTCAGTGGTTCCATATTGGCTTCTTATTGGCATAAAAAACCAATTAAGGAGGGAAGTTGAAACCAACTATAAAATCCAATCTTTAAAGTAAAATCAAACACTATCACAAGAGAATTAAAACTTTAACCTACTATGAAAACCCTTTTAACCTTTGCTCTAATTCTTTGCACATTTAGCGCATATAGCCAATCTGAGAAAGACTTGGAATCTCAAGTTGAAAAACTCAGGTTAGCGTTAATTGATCCAACTGAGGAAGGATTAAGGAAATTGAGTTCTTCTTCTTTGACCTACGGTCATTCCAATGGACTGCTGGAAAATCAAGAGGAATTTATTGAGGCACTCGTTTCTGGAAAGTCTGATTTTGCTACTGCTTCATTCGAAGATCAAAGTGTTTTAGTGGAAAAAAACACAGGCATTGTCCGCCATTTCCTAGTTGCAGATATTGTGGATGGAGGAAAAAAAAACTCAATAAAAATAGGAGTGATGTTGGTTTGGCAGAAAGAAAAAGGAGAATGGAAACTTATAGCGAGACAAGCCTATAAGCTTCCATAATGAGTTTTTTTGAAGTGATTAAGATTATTTGATCCCTCCAAATGCCCCGAAACACATGTTTTTGTGTAGTATTTCTGTACTGCTAAAACCTACTTTTTTCATCAATTCTAGCTGATAGCTCATAGATCTTGGAGAATCCTCTTTTGCTACATAATCCAATACTTTTTGCCGGTACTCTTTACCTCCTAATGCCTCCAAATAATCTCCGTAGCGCTCCCAAGTATACTCATCAAGTATGGGGTTTTCCTGAGTAATCAAATCGGAAATCATCAAACAACCTCCTGGTTTCAATAAGTGATAAAGTTTGGTAAAGGTTTGCTCCCAATCTTCATCATCTCTCAAATGGTGCAAGACTGCACCCGCAAGGATGATGTCAAACCCATGATCTTCTAATTCTGCCTCGCGAATATCTTCTTGAACAATTCTGATTTTCCCAATTGCTACTTCACCTACACGCTGCTGCGCTTTTTCCAGCATTGGCAAACTTAAATCCACCAAAGTGCAATTTAGCTTTGGGAGCTTTGAAAGCATTTTCAAAGAATAATTTCCTGCTCCACATCCCACGTCTAAAAGATGGGTTGCATTTGGTGTAATTCTTTTGGCAGCTTCGGTGATCAGCTCCAGAGAAATTTGAGCGTCGATGGTGGAAATCTGTCCAGTATCAATGTTCGAGAATCTTTCTACATCCTTATCGAATCGCTCTCTAATTTCGTCAATGGTGGATTTAGTCATGGTACATGCAGGTTTAAATAGGTTATTAAAGCAGTTTATTACGGTCTAATATGGTTCAATGTGAATTAATAAATGACCGATCTCGGGAAATTCTTTTTGAAGTCGGTCTTTCAAAACATGGGAAATATAATGTCCTTCTTTAACGGTGAGATTTCCTTCCACCAGCGCATGTAAATCCACATGATAGTCCATTCCTGCCTTTCTGACAAAACACTTTTCAGTTCCCTTTACTCCTTTTACCTGTGTGGCAATTTTTCGGATCTCTTCAATCATTTCTTCATGGTTATTTTCATCCATCACTTCAGATAAAGCCGGCCTGAAAATTTTATAACAATTATAAATGATGAAAAATACGGCTACCAAAGCAGCATAATCGTCCGCTACTTCAAATCCCTCCCCGAAATACAGGGCAATTGAAATACCAATAAATGCCGCTATGGAAGTGATCGCATCGCTTCTATGATGCCAGGCTTCTGCTTTTAAAGAATCCGAATTTATCTTTTTACTTCTTCGAATGACAATCTGATAAGAAGCCTCTTTCCATAAAATTATGGCTCCTAGAATCCATAAGGTAAAGCTTTCAGGAGTCTCATGAGGAACCCGGATGTGCTGAATAGCTTGAAATGCGATGGTCGCAGCTGAAACTATTAAAAAGGCAACGACTAAAAAAGTGATTAAAGGCTCTGCTTTGCCATGCCCATACGGATGGTTTTCATCTGCGGGTCTGTTAGCATATTGAAGTCCAATCAAAACCAAAACTGAAGAAAATACATCCACAACTGACTCGATTCCATCTGCAATCAAAGCATAAGAATTACCAAAGATGCCGGCCAAAAATTTAATGCTAGCCAAAGCCACATTTCCCAGCATGCTGAAAATAACTGTTCGAATTGCGAGATTTTGATTGGTCATTACTTAAAGCAAAATTGGAAAGTAGAAGGAATAGATACTCCTTCAGATGCTTGAACAGATGGCAAATGTCAAGGTTTCATTTTGACTATAGAAACAATGCTACGAATTTTTTATGCTTCTTTTTTCTGATCTTTTCCAAGCCAGTATAAGATAGTGCCTATTACTATTAAAACAGCGGTTAGCCAGATTGAAGTCCAACTCACCTGAATCATTAACCACAAGCATGCAAGGATTCCCAGAATTGGAATCAAATAACCACCTCTGAGAATAAATGGACTTTGTGCTTTGAATTTTGGTCTCAAAACAGGAATAGCAGCACAGCTCATGATATAAAGAAATAGTCTCGATAAAACAGTCATAGCAGCCAAAAATGTAAAGGTGCCAAAAGCTGCCAAAGCAAAAGCTGAAACTCCAAAAAACAAGACGGAGTTGGCGGGAGTGAGAAACTTTTCATGAACTTTTCCAAACCAATCAGGCAAGGATTTTTCCAAGGCGAGCGCATAGGTAATCCGTGTCGCGGAAAACATCGACCCGATCAGATTGGCAATGACAGAAGTGGCCACTCCGATCATTAAAATAACTGCCCCAGTATTACCGAAAAGTACGGAAGATGCATCCAAAAGAGGCGTGTTACTTTCTGCTAGATTTGGGACAGCAGCTTGGGATACGAGTTGAATCAGCATGTATAATCCCGCTACAATGATCAACCCAAGGATCAACCCAAATGGCATATCTCTTTCAGGTCTTTTTGCTTCGCCTGCAGGTACAACAGCCCCTTCAAAACCAACAAATGCATAAATCAACAACAAAGCTGCAGCTCCCAAACTTGAGCTTTCAGGTAGTGGATTTTCAAATACAGGGATCACTCTTGAACCTAATAAGAGAAAACCTCCAAAAATCAAACCTACTAATACCGTGAATTTGATAATGGTGAACACCGTCATGGAGCGGATGGATTCTGAGGATCCTAAAATATTGATGAGACTAAGCCCGCCACAGGTGACGGCAAGTGAGATAAGTCTTCCGGGTCCTTCGGCTGCAATCGGAATGAAATATGCGATGCTATCTGTGAGCAAAACGGTATTTGCCGCAAATGAAATTAATCTGGCTAAATAGTAAAGCCAACCTCCCTGAAATCCTACAAAAGGACCAAATGCTAATTTCCCATACCGGATTGGACCGCCCGTACCTTTGAAATAACTCCCCAATTCCGCAAAACATAAAATGACCGGAAGTATTAGCAAGGCACAAAATGCATAGATAAAAACACTGTATTCCCCTGCAAGTCTTGCAGCGCCGGAAGGTAAACCGAAGATTCCAGCTCCGATTAGCCCATTGACTACCAGCATCCAAACTCCCCAAAGTCCTAAATTTCTTGGTAATTTTTCTTGAATTTCAAGACTTGGCTTTTCGGGCATGAACTCTAAGATTTTCGATTTTTGTAGGCAAAAAGATAAGCTAAAAAACCATTCTATTAAATCTGATTTATAGATTTCACTGAATTAAATGATAAAAGGAAAGGATTATTTTTTTGAGACTTCCACCCAGAAAGGAAAAATTTGCCTCCCGTTTACCTCATAAAAAGGAATTATTTTGCTTTCCATTTCAACTAATTCAACTCCTTTCATTTCAATTGTTTCAATGTCACTTTCAGATTTATCGGTATGCAAATTGACGATGGCTCCAGTCTCCAAGTACATTTTCCCATTTGCCGGCACCGGCTTTACAAATTTGAATTTGAAATCATAAGTTCCAGCCGCCAGCTTCACATTCCAATAGCCATAAATTTCTTCTTGCGCCCAAATCCCCCTTTGCCCAGCTGCATCATTTCTATTTAAAAATGTCGGGTTTTCAGCATCATATCCAATATGGATTCTAGGTTGGTCGATTAGATTTTTTTCCTGCACCAGTTCTTCATAAATCTGATCCATTTCATATTTCAGCTCCAGACCTTTTTCTTTCTTTTCGGAAATTAAGTTTGTTAGCTCATAAGGATCCTCCAGTAGATTGTACAATTGGAATTCTTCAATGGATGCATCATAATCTGTTTTTCCAACTAACTTCCAGCCTGAATTTTGGATAGAAATGTTCGTGTATTTCTCAGGGTATTTTCTGTTCCAATAGGAGAAAAAACTTCGATTTTCAAAGTCACTTCTATCTCCATTAATTAGAGGTAGCAAACTCTTGCCATCGATTTTTCTGTCATTTGGCACATTAAGACCCGCTAATTCAGAAATGGTAGGTAATAGGTCCAAATGCGCCGTCAATGCACTGATTTTTTGGTTTCCTGAAAATTTTTCTGGATAGCGAATCAACAAGGGAGCCCGGACTCCACCTTGAAATACATTCCCTTTTAATCCCCGAAGTCCGGCTACATATCGCTGTTGCTGAGGTCCATTATCTGTCAAAAAGATAACAATGGTGTTTTCTGCAATATTTAGTTCCTCCAACTTGTTAAAGAGCTTTTTCAGATTATCATCGATATTTTCTACCATCGCATAAACCTTTCTGGCATCTTCTTTTTGTGATTCATTCATTGAATAAAAAGGCTTGCCATCTGTTCCAAAACCTTCTGAAGGGTCTAAATCTTTGTATTTCTGATAATATTCATCTGGAACCTGAAGAGGAGTGTGAGGGGCATTGAATGAGAGATATGTGAAAAAAGGAGTGTCTTTATTTTTTTCAATAAACTTGATTGCTTCCCCGGCAAAGATGTCTGAGCAATAGCCTAGATAAGATTCTTGTTTGTTATTGTGCCAAAGTACCGGATCAAAATAGCTTCGATCTCCTTGATAATACGTGGTGAAATCCCCCACTTGACCCATTCCACCGGATAAATGAATCAAGGATTCATCAAACCCCTGGTCGCTTGGCCGCATTGGATAATTATCTCCCAAGTGCCATTTCCCAAAAATTCCAGTAGTGTAGTTTTTTTCTTTGAGTAACTCGGCAATGGTTATTTCATTTGTGGACATCATAGCACCACCGTTATAGGTGTCCTTGATTCCTGTTCGCAAAGAATAACGACCAGTCAACAAACTTGATCTCGTAGGAGCACAGACCGGAGAAACATAAAAGTTGGTGAATTCTATACTTTCCTTTGCCAGATTGTCTAAAGTAGGCGTGGAGACATGCGGGTTTCCAGTAAATCCAAAATCACCATATCCCTGATCGTCTGTGATTATCAGGATGATGTTGGGAGACGATTGGCAAAAAACAGATTGCCCAAAATTAAAGAGGAGACAAGTCAATAAGATTGAAAAAACCGACAAAAATTTAGTTTGGATCATTTTTTTTAGAGCTTAGATCGAAACAAAAGATCCCTTAAAAAAAGGATAATTCAAATATTTACTAGAATTCAAAGTCATCTGTGCTTCTCAACTGCACATGTTTTTTCATCTTTTTTTGGATGATTTTAAAATGGTGTAAATCTTCCTCAGTAATTAAAGAAATTGCCTCTCCTGTTGCTCCGGCTCTTCCTGTTCTTCCGATTCTATGTACATAATCTTTTGGAGATCGGGGCAACTCAAAATTGATTACCAAAGGCAAAAATTGGATGTCTATTCCTCTGCCTGCCAAGTCTGTGGCTACTAAGACCCGAGTTTTGCCTGATTTGAATTTTGCCAAAGCTTCTGTCCTTGCTCCCTGGCTTTTGTCTCCGTGAAAAGCTACAGCATCAATCCCGTTTTTCACCAGCTTTTGAGCAACATTATTTGCTGTCCTAATGGAAGAAGTGAAGACTAGAATTTGTTCCCAATCTCCTGAACTTATGATATAACGTAATAATGGGCCTTTTTTCTCAGCACTCACACGATAAGCATATTGATCAATGAGGTCAACTTCTACTTCTGCTGGTTTTACAGAAATTCGTTTTGGATCCTTAAGTAAGGAAGAAATCATCTCTTCCAAGGTTTCATCCATGGTAGCCGAAAAAAGTAGGTTTTGACGCTTTTTTGGGAGCTCAGCGAGAATTTGATCTACCTCTTCTCTAAAACCCATATTCAAAACTTTATCCATTTCATCCATGACCAAAATTTCTACTTCAGAAAGCGAAAGGGAGTTTTTAGAAAGTAAGTCAAGCAATCTTCCGGGCGTAGCTACCAAAATGTCCGTCCCATTCATTTTCATCATTTGTGGGTTGATAGAAACCCCGCCAAATACGGCGACAGTCTTGATACGTCTAGTTAAAAATCTGGAAAAATTATCAGCGACTTGTGCTACTTGAGATGCCAATTCCCTGGTGGGCACCAAAACCAAAACTGGAACATTTCTGCTCCTGTTTTCTTTTTTGCTTTGCAAAAGCTGAAGAATAGGAAGGATATAGGATGCTGTTTTTCCAGAACCTGTAGGAGCGATGCCCAAGATATCCTGATGTTTTAGAAACTCTGGGATCGCTTCGATTTGAATAGGGTAAGGATCTTTGTAGTTGGCTTTTTCAATGGCAGTGAGCAATTGATCATTCAATCCTAGTTCGGCAAACGTCATATCTTTTCAGTTTCAACAAAGGTAGGGATGTTCTCTGATTGCGGTTAGCCAAATTTCTTTTGATTGACGATTTTATCCAGCTACTGGTTCTTTGTGAGGAATTTTGCTGATTGTGCCGCTGATATTTTGATCCAATTTTAACACGATAAACCCCACTACTGCACAGGCTGCCATCCCAGCGACCATAGGCAGTGAAGTGCCATTATGAAAAAAGCTGACTCCGGCAGAAGCAAAACCTCCAAATGCCATTCTCATGCTCCCTAAAATTGCAGAAGCACTTCCTGCATTTCTGGAAAATGGAGCCATAGACAATGCGGCAGTATTAGGGCTAAAGAGTCCGTGCGCCGTAAGAAATACAAACATCAGCACTAAAAGAATCCCTAAACTTAACCATTGAAAATAGATTCCCGAGACGAGGATGATACCTACCACGACTTGATAATGCATGGAAAAATGAATGATCTGCTGACTCGTAAATCTCCTTAATAATAGGTGATTTAACTGGGTAGAGCCAATCATAGCGAATGCTAAAATCGCGAAAATCCAGCCGTATTGGGTCTCAGAAACTCCATAAATGTTCATAAATACATCCGAAGATCCAGCGATATAGGCAAAAGGTGCAGCACCAGCTATTCCGCCAACAGACATATAAACCAGGAATTGGCGGTTTTGAAGTACTTGGATGTAATTTTTCCAAACTTGATTGGGTTTCAAAGATACAAGCTTGTCCGGATCAGCTCCGTCTGGCAAAACCCAGATTACTGCCATCCAAATAATCACTGTCAGAAATGCCAAAACGATGAAAACCCAATGCCAGTGGTAATAGGCAGTCACAAAACCTCCAAGAGTGGGAGCAATCATCGGTGATACAGCTATCACCAAAGTCAATAAAGATAAAACTTGAGCAGTTTTTTTGACAGGAAAAATATCTCTAACCATTGCTTGTGCGGCAACCATACCAGCACATCCTCCGATAGCTTGAAGGAATCTCATGATGATAAGATTTTCAACTGAATTTGATAGCGCGCATCCGATTGAGGCTAGGACATAAATACCAAGACCCACATAAAGTGGTTTTTTTCTACCGTATTTATCAAGAAGAGGCCCGTAAAATAATTGACCGATTGCAATACCAACCAAATATCCAGTCAATGACAACTGAATGTTGGCAATAGAAGTATCCAGATCTCTGGCCATAGCCGGAAATCCTGGAAGGTACATGTCTATGGAAAATGGACTTATTGTACAAAGTGCTCCGAGAATCAGAACAATTTTGAAATATTCCTTTTTTGAGATCTTCTTTACCAATGAAAAATTGAATTAAACCCTGTTATTCGATTTTAGCCAAACAGGCTTCTTGCTTGTTGAGTTCGTAAAATTCAAGCTTATTTTTTAACAAAAAAATAGAAAGCTTGACTAATTGTTGAAAATGAAATAACTGACTTTTAGTTTTTAAGAAGGATCATCAAAATCCTATCCTTGATTCTGAGAAAATTGAAAGTAAGACTAGATTTTTTTTCATTTTTAATCGCTACTCTTCCACGTAAAGTCAAGAGGTAAATTAGTAAAAGATTTACTCTTGGTTTTAGGCTTCATCTGTTTACATCCTTTGGTTTTCCTTCCGGATCAGTATTACTTTTTATCCAGCACCTCTGTAATTGTCATTCCCTCCGTACCGGCATAGAATACGATAATTTCCGCAGGGACTTTTCCTCGATTTTCACCAAAATGAACCGTATTGACCACCTCAATGATAGGATCTCCGGCTTTCATATGAAGTTGGTTGCCCAATTCATCTTCTACAAATAATTCTCCAGTCAGTAACACCCCCGCATTGATCACCGGATGGATGTGCTTTGGCAAAGTTGATCCTGGTGGGATCGTGATTTTGAGAATTGAGATTTTTGGTTTGCCTTCTGGATATGCGGGAATTGAGCTTCCATTCCAGCTCTCTTCTGAAGATATAAGAGTCACCGATTCATTATTTTCATACTTTTTAGTGGTTAATAAAAAGGTAGTGGCTGCTGTAAAAATCACTAAAATCAGTGTGAAAAGGGGTTTAAAAGTTATCATGTAATGGTGGATTGTTTATGGAAGTTAATGACTGTTTAAATAAAAATAATAGACTAATAGATAAAATACGCTTGTGTATCAATTGAATAAGTATCAAATTAGGAAGACTGCCCATATTGTGAAATTCATAGTTTGGGCAAATGAATAACCCGAAATTTACCCATGTCAATTTACCGATTTTCGAGCATCAATCTGTTGATGCTGTTGTTTTTAGCTTGCTCCAATCCACAAAACGAAGACCCAGCTGCCATATCGCCTCCCAGATCACCAGAGGATGAACTCAAGTCTTTTGAGTTAGAGCCCGGATTTAAAATTCAATTAGTAGCATCTGAGCCTATGGTTCAAGAGCCTGTTGCCATCCAGTTTGATGAAGATGGTAGACTTTGGGTTATTGAGATGCGCGGCTATATGACTGACATCGAAGCAAGTGAGGAAGACAGGCCCATGGGAAGGATTTCTATTTTGGAAGATGAAAATGGCGATGGAGAAATGGATAAGTCAACCATTTATCTTGACAGCTTGATAATGCCAAGATCTTTGGGATTGTTTTCTGGAGGAGCTTTGGTTGCCGAAAACAATGCTTTGTGGGTAACCAAAGACCTAGATGGAGATCTAAAAGCTGACACCAAAGTATTGTTGGATTCTACTTATTCAAGCAATGGAGTGGTGGAGCATACTGACAATGGGTTTGTCAGGAATGTTGACAATTGGTATTACAGCGCAAAGTCAAGTCTTCGGTATAGAATGGTTGGCGATGAATGGATTCGAGACAGCACGGAATTTCGTGGACAATGGGGGATTTCCCAAGACGATAAAGGCCGACTAATCTACAATTACAATTGGTCTCAGCTTCATGGAGATTTAGTTCCTGCAAATTATCTCTCTCGTAACCCAAATCACACGGCTTCAACAGGAATTGATCAGGGGCTGACCATTGATCGCAGGATCTACCCTATTCGATCCAATCTTGCTGTCAATAGAGGGTATATTCCAGGTACTTTAGACGATCAGGGAAGACTTTTGGAGTTTACCTCCGCTTGTTCCCCCATTGTCTATCGAAGCACTTTATTTCCAGAGGAATACGCAGGGAATATTTTCGTAATGGAGAATGCCGGGAATCTTGTAAAACGAAATGCAGTAAAAGAAAACGGAATTTATCTGGAAGCAAATGATCCAAATCCAGGGCGTGAATTTTTAGCTTCCACGGATGAAAGGTTTAGACCTGTTCACGGCTCGGTCGGGCCAGATGGTGCGTTGTATATTGTGGATATGTATCATGGGATAGTACAGCATATTGCTTATATGACGGAGTATCTCAGAGAGCAAACTATCAATAGAAATCTTGATGCGCCGGTTCATATGGGTAGAATTTGGAGAATAGTACCGGAGAATGAAGACCCTAGAAAAATAGAAAAGCTATCCCAGAAAAACAGCACCGAATTGGTAGGATTCCTTTCTCACCAAGATGGTTTGTATAGAGATTTAGCACAAAGACTTCTTGTTGAGAAAAAGGACTTATCGGTAGTTCCACAATTAAAAGAATTAGCCTTAAGCTCATCCAATGAATTAGCGGCTTTTCATGCCCTTTGGACATTGGAAGGATTGGAGCAAGCCAATGAAGATTTTCTCTTTCAACTTCTGGATAGTAAAAGTGAGCTAATTCAGAGTTCAGCATTAAGAATCTTAGATGAGCAGGCAGAAGTATACCCTGAACTCAAAAGCAAACTAGGAAAGCAAATGATCCTGCTAGTGTCAAATGCCGGTGAAACACTCGATTTGCAATTAGCCTTGAGTTCTTATGTTATTAATAACCAGGATGCTCAGCTTGTTCTTTCAAATATTTTAAGAAAAAGAGGGAATGAGGCATTGATTAGAGATGCTGTGATGAGTAGTTTGACCGAAAGAGAATTCGATTTTTTGCAGGCAATTTGGCAGACTGATGAATTGGGAGAAAACCAATCTGATCAGGAGATTTTCATGGAAATGCTAACTGCTTCCATTGTCAAAAAGGCCAATGGAAAAGAGATAAAAGAATTACTTGCTTTAGTTGACCAAACTGAAATAGGATGGAAGGAACGTACCGTTTTGGAATCCTTGGCTATTCAATCGGCAAATTCACCTGAAAAAGGGTTTGTGGTATTTAATTCGGAACCTACTATTTTCAAACGCAGTGATTTACCCTTAGTGCCAAATCGGTTGGATATGTTGAAAAGCATGTTTTCATGGCCAGGTTTTAATCCAAAAGAGGCGGTTCTAACTTCAGGATCCTTGGATGAAGAATCCATGAAGCAGTTTGCAGATGGCAGACAGAAATTTTTGGTAAGTTGTGCAAGTTGTCATGGAGCAAATGGAAAAGGCGCAAATAGGATGGGGCCTCCTCTGGTGAATTCAGAATGGGTTCTGGGAGATGAAAAGAGGCTTTCGTTGATTTTATTGCATGGATTGGAAGGTCCGATTGAAGTCGATGGGAAGATTTATAATTCTCCTGAAATACTTCCGGTCATGCCAGCTCATTCCACGATGGATGATGCCAGTATTGCAGCGATTCTTACTTACATCCGAAATGAGTGGGGAAATCAAGCAACGCCCGTTAGCAGAAGAACAATCGGAGGTTTACGTGTGATGAACCAAGGAAGAGTTTATCCATGGTCTGCGGCAGAATTAAACCAACACATGGAAAATTTGGAAGCCAATGCTCCAAAATAGCAATTACTTTAGCCCATTATCCTATGAAAAATAAGTTTGCAAATTCGAACCTTGGGAGAAGAGAGTTTCTTCAAAAAGCAAGTTTAGGGACTTTAGCCATGAGTTTTCCATTTCCTGAAATCCCTGAAAATCTAGCCGGTATTCCTATGGGAGTGGTGGTTCATTCGTATGGGGCAAGATGGAATTCCAAAGCAGGAAGTTCTACCTATCCGGCATTTGAAAATGCGATTGATTTGATTGCCCACTGCGAAAAAATCGGTGCTGGTGGAGTTCAGGTAGGCGTGAATGGCTGGGCAAGCGACTTTGCGAAGCAGGTTAGGGATGTTCGAGAAAAAAGCGGATTATACTTAGAAGGAAGTATCAGTCTGCCAAAATCGGCAGATCAGGTTTCCAATTTTGAAAAAGAGGTGCTCGCAGCCAAAGAAGCGGGAGCAGAGGTTTTGAGGACCGTTTGTCTGAATGGCAGAAGGTATGAGAACTTCAGGCAAGAGAAAGAATTTCTTGATTTCAAAACCGGAGCTTTATTGGCCTTGGCTTTGGCAGAACCGATCGTGAGAAAACATCAAATGAAGTTGGCAGTAGAAAATCACAAAGATTGGAAAGCCGAAGAATTGGCCGAAATCATCAAGAATTTGGGAAGTGAATGGGTGGGAGTGACAGTTGATTTTGGAAATAATGTGGCCTTGCTGGAGGATCCGATGAAAGTCATTGCTACTTTGGCTCCGATGGCATTTTCTACCCACGTAAAAGATATGGGCATAAAACCTTACAACTTTGGTTTTCTTCTTTCTGAAGTGCCTTTAGGTCAAGGAATAGTGGATTTAAAGGCTGGGGTTGAGCTCTGCAAAAAATATAATCCCTCTATTAATTTCAGTTTAGAAATGATCACGCGGGACCCTTTGGAAATCCCTGTTCAAGTTGAGGGATATTGGTCAACCTTCCCAGAATTCTCTAGAGAGGAACAGATAAAAGTTTTTGAGGATCTTAAGAAGGTTGAATCGAAAAGAAATTTACCAAAAGTGAGCGGATTAAGTGAGGAAGAAAGGCTCGCCTTTGAGGAAAAGAATGTAGTGTCTTGCTTGTACTACAGTCAAAGAAAATTAGGGTTGAAATAAAATTAATTTGAAAAATCATACTTAAAATAGATCATGAACAAACTAAGTAGCGAATTGCCGGGAATAAAACTTTTTGATTTATCAGGTCGAGCGGCCATCATTACGGGAGGATCCAAAGGACTTGGCCAGGCAATGGCAGCAGGATTGGCAAGTGCCGGTGCCAATGTCATGCTAGTCAGCAGAACTTTGGAAGAAGGAGAAAAGGCAGCAGCAGAAATAGCTGAAGCATACGGTGTCAAAGCAGTCGCGTTTCAGGCAGATGTAGTAAAAGAAGACCAGACGATTGCCATGGCAAAAGCTGCGATGGATGCTTTTGGAAGAATTGACATTTTGATAAACTCCGCAGGGATCAATATTCGTGGAGCTATTGATGAATTGAGTTTAGAGGATTTTCAGATGGTAATGGATATCAATGTGACTGGCACTTGGCTTTGCAGTCGAGCAGTGACTCCTTATATGAAAGCTGCCAAAAACGGTAGTATTATCAATTTAGCAAGTACATTGGGCTTGGTGGGATTGTCGAATCGAACACCTTACACTTCCAGCAAAGGTGCTGTGGTTCAGATGACCAGAGCCTTGGGATTGGAATTTGCTCCATTTAATATCAACGTAAATGCGATTTGCCCTGGACCGTTTTTGACGGAAATGAATTTGCCTATCGCCGATACCGAGGAAGGTAAAAAGTTTGTTGTCGGAGCTACTGCTTTAGGGCGTTGGGGTGAGTTGAAAGAAATTCAGGGAGCAGCAATTTTCTTGGCCTCAGATGCTGGAAAATACATGGTTGGATCTATGGTTACAGTTGACGGGGGCTGGACGGCGAGATAAATTATCTTGATCTGACGAAATGATTTTGGACCACCTTATCAAGAAATAGGGTGGTCTTTTTACATTCAAATACCAATTGGTTAGGTAAGTCGGAAAAAAGAGGAATCCCACCACCTAATAAAACAGGAATGGTGGTAATGATCATTTCATCGATCAGATCTTCTTTTAAAAAGCTCTGGATTGTTTTTCCTCCATCAATGTAAAGCTTATGAAATCCCTTACTGTGAATTTCGGCTAGAACTTCGTGAATTGTCCCTTTGACTAGGGAAACTTTGTCATTTAGTCTTTCAGGAATCTCCGTTAGGGAATTGCTCCAGACAAACACCGGTTTTTTGTAGAACCATTCGCCTTCAAATGCTTCCACAATTTTAAAGGTATTTCTACCCATCAAAATAGCGTCAACACGGGATGTGAATTCATTAAATCCTGTATCGATATGATCAATTTCAGGAAAAGTGGAAAGCCAATCCAGTTCATCGTTTTTCCCGGCAATGAACCCATCTAGGCTAGTTGCTATAAATAAGCTGTTTTTCATATTCATTTTTGAGAGAGTTGATTCTTTGAGTCTTATTTTAAAGTACTTCTAATTCTTTCAAAAGAAATTGAAATATGATTTCACCAAGTTGTTTATATCCCCGCGGCTTGAAATGCACATCGGTTTTACCTTTTCCATACTTTTTATGGATGGAAACGGAAGATTCATACAGATTATTGATGATTACTCCATGTTCATTCATGACTTCCTTGGCAGCTTGGTTGTATTTTTGAACATCCGATTTGAATCTACCAGCCTCATTTTCTGGAACATAGGTAGTGGTCACAAAAATCATTTTTGCCTCGGACTTACTTTGAATAAGGGTGACCAAGGAATCTAAGTTTGCTTTGTATTCGTCCAAACTAAAAGTGATTGCCCCATTTATTTTATCCCGGTCCCCGTATTCTTTGGAGCTTGGATGGCGATAGCATAAATCCCATAGCCCCCAGTTGATCTGAATGATGTCCCAGTCCTCATCTCCCAACCACTCTTCTATTTTTTCTAGCCCTGTCCCTGTATGTTGTGCATTTCCGGGGTTATGCTTGACGATAGCTTGATCGCCAAATTTTTCCTCAACATATGGCGTATAGCCAATGGAAATTGAATCACCAATGATCAGGATTTTTGGTTTCTCTTTCTCTTGAAATCCCAAGACTGAAAAAAGGAAAAAAATACTGGTTAGGAAAAGTTTGGCCATAGTGTAGGTGATTAAGTCTACAATTGATGAAAATTACTTTATTAATTATAGATGTTTAAAAAAGATTAAGTTTTTTAGTTGAACTTAGTAGTGGGAGAGTTTTTCCTTTTTTCAAATTGGTCTAAGGATAAGTGGAAGTTGGTTGAATTTAAAAAAGATGATCCTGAAAACTCTTATCAAGATCAGTTTTTATGACAAGAACCGTCCGAATGCCTTCTGATTAGCCTTAAAATACCCTGAATTGGGTATTTTTTTATGAATTAACCGAGGTATTTTGAAGAATGAAAAATTACAAAAAAAATGCCTCCCAGTTAAAGTCGAGAGGCAAACTTAATGTTTACACAACGGAATAATCCTTAATAGCAAAAATAAAGCCTCACAGAAGTATGCGAGGCTGAGAAAATCTTCGGCTTATAGCCTTGTTGTGAATTGTCTTTCGTCTTAAATGTAATTAAAAATTATTATGGAAAAAATATTGGGAATTGATTTAGGTACAAATTCTATTGGAGCCACTTTAAGGGAGGGAAAAGAATTTCAATGGTATGGAGTTTATACGTTTAAAAAAGGTGTAGGAGAAGGCAAGGCCGGAGAGTATTCTTATGCAGCTGAAAGAACTTCTAACAGGGCCTCTAGAAGATTATATAATGCTCGTCGATATAGTATTTGGGCAAC
>CBFHWO010000044.1:0-20292 GCA_965659625.1 uncultured Algoriphagus sp.
GGATAATCTATTTTATCTTTTCCCCTGAATGGATTGGGATTGACCAACATTTGTTCGATGCCGTAAATCTTGTTGTCCAAGACAAACACAACCGTGTTTTGCTTTAGGTGATGTTGTGTAGAAACGGCCTGACAGGTCTCCTGAAAAGCTCCATCACCCACAAAAACCATGACTCTTTGATCTGGCGCAGCACATTTAACGCCAATGGAAGCCGGAACAGAATATCCAATTGAGAGCCAACTTGCTTGTGCAATAAATGTATTTGGCTTTGCTCTGTGAATCCCTTGGGCACCGAGCAATGGGAATCCAGCGTCTACCACTAGGGTGTCAGAATCTTTCAAATTTGAATTCATTGTATCAAAAAAGAGATCGTAGGTCATTTCCTCCTTAGCCTCAGGCTGGGCTGAGCGCATCAATTTGCTGGAGCCTATCGCTTCATCCATTTCATGCGGCTGGAATTTCTTTTTGTTTTTCCTGCTGACCAATTCTATTTCCAGATACTCAATATAGGTTTTCAGTGACATGTTGGCATAGAACTTTGCTCCCACACGAATTCCAGAAGAGCTTGCTAAAACTGTATTGTCATCCCAAATGTTGAATCCTCCTAAATTCTTGCCTGTAGTCCATGCTCCGATTCCGATTTTAGATCCTGCCTTGGTAAATCTTTCATAAACATCATTCGGGGATGATTTTCCATTAAAGACACCTTTATACAAAGGATGATCTTCTGAAAAGGTGGATTTACCCATGATGGAAGTGGTAAATTCGATCTGTGTTTTTTCTACCAGGCTCAAAAACTGTTCTTGTAAATTCTGCCTTTGAATTTCAACCCCAGCCCAAAAAATCGGATTGTCTTTTGCCTCTATTAAATCTGCAGTTGCTATTGCAGCACTTTTGGCTGTTTCGTTGCAAGTATCACCGTGTTTAATGGTAATTGGCCTATCAGGTGCTTCGCATTTCGATCGCCAAACATCTTCAAAAACTTCCAGGTACCCTGGTCTACCGTAACTGACCATAGCATTTAATACCCCATCTATTTTGTAAGGCGCTTCTCCACCACTTGTGACTTGTTCTGCAGCGACGGTGACATTTCGAAAAACATTGATATTTCCATACATATCACCAGTCATATGAGAAGCGATGAGTCCTTCGCCCATGTTCTTTTTTTGTTCTGCATTTGTTGGAGCACCATTAATGACTAGCACGGCATTGTGTTCAACATAAGAGCCTGCCACAGGATTCATAAGGCTAAAGGCCCCTACACCATAAGTGACCGCGACAGCAGAAATCTTATTTAATCGGGCATAGGCATCTGCACAGTGTCCTGCATTTACCTCATTTGTATTCCCAACGATTTTTATTTTGGCATTGGGATCTTCTACTATGGTATTCAAAAAAGGAGCGGTGTAATTTCCGGCCACTCCAAAAACATGACCAAGTCCTAGCTCTTCTAAACGAAGTTGTAAATATTTGGCAACAGTAATTTGACTCATAATTTTGAAAATTCAAGTGGTGTTTCATTTACTTCCAGTGCCGCACGAATACCTGACTCAATCGCTCCTTCAATCCATGCGTGTTTAAGAGAAGTGTGTTCTCCGGCAAAATGTGCTTTTCCTTCCCATTCGGGTTTTTCGATGTGTTTCTGCAATAACTTCAGCTGGCCTGGCGAGAAAATGGCGGCTTCACCAAAAGCATAGGGGTTTTGCATCCAAGAAACAGTAGCAGCACCTTTGATTCCGTCAGCGTAATTTGGCAGGTCCGGTGCTTTTGGGTCAAAAACAGAGAGGGCTTTAATTCTTCTTTGTTCCTTTAAATCATCGGGTGCATGTGCGACGGCAATATTATCCAATGCATAAATATATCGATCTCTATGACCCATCGAATCCCACTTTCTGGCATCATCTGCCCAGCAATAACAGGCTAACATTAACCCGTGCCCTTTGCCATCTATGTCCTGACTGGGATAATAAATAAAACGGTTTGACATGTCTGTAATAGTGCCGCCGCCGACAATATTATAGGGATCTTTTTCCCACCATCTTTCTTTGAATTCAATCAAAACTTTAGTAGCTGCATCATAATGAAGTTCACGGATTGCTTTCCTTTTTTTCTGAGAGAATTCCGGCCAAATATGGACCATTCTCAATGCTGAGAAAGGCACGGTAATTATTACCTCGTCAAATTCCATATCCGACACAGGCACTTCTTTTATTTCATAACCCAGCTTTACATAATAATAAGGGTCTCGTTTGATTTCGATTTCAGTTGAAATTTTCACTTTTCCACCTCTCAGATAGATGTCGGTCATTTTTGTGTCCAAGTGAGTAATTTCTTTCAAATTATATTCTGAAAAGAATTTCTCAGTGATCACATCTGTACCACCGATTACCTGCCAAAATACCGTGTCGTTTTTGATGATGTTGGATTCTATGAAACTTTGGATAAAATCATAGGACATCCGCGATTCCAGATTCTGTAGGACACCGATCATTTCGATGGCATTCTCAGAGTAATTGGTAAACTCTTTCAAAAACCTACGCATCGAATACTCACCTAATTTATCAAGTAGCTTAGGCCAGTTTTTCATTGGATCGATGGCTATAAAATCTATAAGCGGCTGCAAAGCTGCAGATAATAAAGCGCCAGCTCTTTGATTTTCTCCCAAGCCCACCTTACCAACGCTCTCCTGTAAATGGTAATTCAGGAGCTCATTGATGTTGGTGCTATCATTGTAAACATTCTGCCGAACCTGCCTATAGTTTACATAAATAAAGGAGTTGAATGTTTTCTTGGGAAATGTTTCGCTGAGTTTTTTATAATTTTTATAAGCTTCCTTCTTATTCTTTAACGCTTCTTCTTTATTCACAGAAACATAGTAGAAGGGTTCTAAGTCTACTTTGAGTTGCTTGCAATACTCCATGAGCATATAGTGAAAATCCGGTAATCGCATGGCCCCGGCTTCAGCATATAATAGCTCATCTTCCCAATATTTTTTCTCCGCTGAATTCCGAAAGGTTTTTATTCTGCCACCAACCCGGGTATTCGATTCCACGATCGTCACCTTATGGCCTGCTTCTTTCAAAATAGCTGCAGATACCATTCCTGCCATCCCAGCACCAACAACCAAAACATCTTTCTTCTTGCCTTTCTTTTTTGGAAATCCATTTTTTATGTATTCTAAATATTGGGTACAAATTGGATCTTCCTCCTCTTTTAATAAACTGTGCAGATAGGTTTTCATGTAGTTGTTTTTTATGGTGTCTGAAAAATCAAGATAGTTTGAAACGTAAAAACTGAGCGCTTTTGCTATCCAAAACTAGTTTATTTAACTGCTTTAATTGAATCAATTTGCCTTGAACAGGCGGAGTATATCCTCTCTTTATGAATCTAAATTTTACTTAAAAATCGAGGAGTTGATGTTTAAAAAGCTCCTGAATATAGAGAATTACCGCTTTTGATGCAATCTTAGGTAAGATTGAATTAAGGGTTAAATTTCAATCTGACTTACCTTTGGTATAAGTGACCAGGTATTAATGGAGGAAAACGAGGACTAATGAACCTCCATTTTCAGTTAGAATTCCAGTCATTCTTGCAAAGATGAAAACTAAAAAAGTCCAGAATGAAATTCTGGACTTGGTAAATAATAGGTTGATTGGTTGGTGGCTTACTGACTGATTTTTCCTTATTCACCTTTCACATAGTTTCGCCAGTTGTGCTGTTCTTTGAATCCTAAAACCTCACGGATTTTGCGATTAGAAAATAAGGCCTCATGCTCTTCCAATTCCCGTGTAATAGGCACGCCAGGAAAAAATCTTTCTGCCAGTTCTTTACTTGGAATAATCGCACCATTGTGATCATTTCCAGCATTGAAAATCTGAAAACCCAGCCCGTCTTTTTTCAGGCATAAGTCCACAATCTGTCCTAGATCACGGGCATCTATATAACAGAAAGCATTTCTACGTCGGACTTCTGGATTTTTAAAATAATGTGGAAACAGCTCAGCGTATTCATGAGGTTCTATTACATTTCCAATGCGAAGTGCATAAATATCAACTCCTGAGCGTCTTTGGAATGTCCGTGCAGTTTTTTCATTTACCACCTTTGATAATCCGTAACTATCCATGGGGTCCACGTCATAATCCTCCTCGAGCGGTAGTGATTTTGGATCGGTTTTCCCATCAGAAAAGCAGACTCCATAAGTTGTCTCTGAGGAAGCGATAATAATCTTGTTAATCCCAAGTTTTACAGCTGCCTCAATCACATGGTAGGTGCCAAGGGTATTGACCCGAAAAGTTTCATTATCGGGATTGATAAGGATCCTCGGAACGGCAGCAAAATGTACTACCGCATCAAATTTTGGTACGCCATTCCCTAGTTCCAATTCATCCAAACCAGCATAGGAACTCATGGCATTGAACATTTGACCTGAATCCGTAATATCGGCAATCAGATTATCCACTCCCGGGTGATCCAAGGGTTTTAGATCAACATTCATTACTCGATGGCCCTGGTCGAGAAGATAGGGGATGACATGTTTTCCTGCTTTTCCAGATCCTCCTGTAAATAATATTCTCATTTTGATTGTGATATTCTGTTTTAGATTATTTGTTTATTATATGCTTCTCCGTACTAAGCATTTAGCTTTGGGGATACTTGCGAGTTTATTTTTATTGCGATTTTGATGGTTACCCATAAATCCATACCAACATCTAAAATTTCATGGATGATGGCATTGCATTCTACAAATCCTTAAGCCGCATCCATTTTACCTTTTGCTCTTTTAGGGATACCGGCGTTGAAATCGCTGGCAATCAGCTTGCCTTCTCCACCTATTTTTGAGGCTATATAGCGAGAAGCTCTTCCCGTTCCGGCTCCAAGTTCTGACATTGTTTTGGGAGAATTAAGCGTCCCGTCAACTGTATATTATGCATAAGGTTCAAACAAGTTGGGTTCCTAATAACGCTCATATTTACCAGGAATAGCCTGCTTACGTGAAATGTTGATTTCTGCCATGGAATCAGTTTTAATGAAAGTTACCTATTTCGAAAATTCAAATCAATAATCTCTTCTGGAGGTTTGTGTTTGGCATAAGATACATTCAAAACCTTTGTAGAAATAGACCAAACGAATGATTGGAAAAATACTGAAATGAAGAACTTCTTATTTAATATAAGAGCTCAACAAAAACCTCTTTTTGGGAGGGATTGCTTTACTACTGGCAGCAATTTTCAATAAATCTTGATCCTTTTCTTTAGCAAAAACCAAATGAAATAAATCTGCTACAGTCAAACTTGTCTCAGGTCGGTCGACAAGAATAAATTCATCACCAACATCCACATTGCCTTCATCCAAAATGCTAAGATAGGTACCGCCAAAGCCATGATTTATGAATTGCTTAATCACATGCTGCGAACCAAATTTATGACCAAACTTGTAGCAGGGTTCTCGATATTGAGAAACCTGAACTAATGCTTCACCCAACTGATAAATATCTCCAAGGAAAACTTTTCTTTCATCCAATCCGGAAACAGTAAGATTTTCTCCAAACATACCCCAGGACCATTCCAAATCAGGATACAGGTTTTGCCAGTATGGATATTGCTCGGCAGAAAATATATAACAAGCCTTGTAATATCCTCCGTGATTGAGTCGATTGGATACTTCATCATTGATGACATCGTTTTTCGTCAAAAAAATGGGTTGATCGGTCGGCTTTTTATAGATTCCTGTAGTTTCCTCTTTCCCGTTCCAAATGAATGTTGTGGGCTTCCCAATATTTGTAGAAATGATTTTCATGGGTTTATTTTCTAAAAAGAATATTTTCTTTCAATTGATACAGTAAACTCGATGATTTTGGAAAAATAATTAAGATTTCATTAAATCAAGATCTTGTCAAAAAGCTGATGTGATTGCTTTTCGGCCAATGCCGATAGGCTTTTCTTTTGAACTTTAAGCTCGTTTATCCAATCCAGATATTTCTTGGAAGCGTTTTCTTTTTCTGCCACAAAATGGGTAAGAGATTGAAGTGCAAGTTGGTTTGAGTACCAAGGCTTCAGACTATCTTTCAATTGCTTGATTTCTGAATGGATACTTTCCACAAATATTGGATTGAATCCTAAATGGATCAGCAGATTTTCAAGCATGATAATGGTTCTTAAAGCATCGAAAATCTCCTTCAACGCCTTACTATCCAGACTGGCTTTTAAGTCTAATTGAATAAACTCCAATTCCTCACTGATGATCTGATTGATTGCCGAACTTATAGCCAAGGGTTTGAGACCTTTACTGGAATGATGAGCCGCAGAATAAAGCTCATCCCAGCTTTTCAAGGTGCTTCCCACAACCAAGTCAAAGGAATCATTGTACAATTTTTTCTTCTCCTTATCTAGGTATTGGTGGTAGCTGTTGAAAGTAAGCTTGGATTTCTTTTCATATTCCTGAAAATTTTTTTGCACCAAAATAAAGTGATGAATCTTTCGAAGATTCTTTTTCAGCTTTTTAAAGGAAGAAAAAATATCAAAGTTAAGTCCGACTTTTTCGAAATGAATCTTGCCTAGGAGGTCGCAATAGAGTTCCAAAAACTCCATTTTACCCAATAGCTCTATTGCTTTTTTGGATTTGATCTGTTTACCCAAAGCCAAAAAAACATCTTTGGCATCGGAATGCTGATGTTCAAAAACTTGAAAAATCGGAGAGACCTTGCTCTGCATGATTTAGGAAATTTTTACCAGAGTGGCACCGTAACCCCACTGGTCTTTCTGTGTGTCCTGAAAGTACTTAATATTTCCTAATTGACTCAAATGACGGTGAATTTCTTTTCTCAAAACCCCATTTCCAATTCCATGGATAAAAGTGATCTCATCCATTCCACTGGCTATTGCCTGATCTAAATTCTTCTCAAATACTTCCAATTGAAGTTTTAACATGGCAGAATTGCTCATTCCTTGATGATCTGGAGTCAATTTTTCAATATGAAGATCGATCGATTTGGGAGGTCTTCTTGTTTGAATAGCCTCTGCTTTGGGTTGCAAACTTTCCAATTCCTGATTCAAAGCACGAATATCCAATTCCTTGGTAGTCTGCTCCAAAGAGAAAATATAGGCACTCTTTCCAAGTAAAGGAGCTTTGCTCAAATGTTTGAAAAACTGGGTTGGTTTCATCTTCAGCTGTCGCTCAAAAGCAGGCAAAGCTTTTTCCAGGCTATTTTGGATTGGAATAAAACGGAGCAAAAATGCCGGCCATTCATCCATTTCTTTGAGTAATCGATCATCAAATTTTTTAGATTCTCCAGAACTCAAAGTGGTTGCCATAAGCGTTCGGTGATTATCTCCGAATACTTCCGAAATATGAGCTAAGTATGGTTTTTTACTGTCGTTGATCAAATATAGACTCAGACTTTGATCATTGATGGGAATGAAAGCGAGGTAAAGTCCTTGATCTTTTGGGCCTGAAATAGGTTGAGGGATTTCCTGTTCCGGTTTTTTGCTTTCCTGCTCCCCGAAATAAGATTTTTCGGTCGCATGAACGAGCACCACCTCATTCTTCATGGCTGGTATGATAAAACCATCCTCGATTTCTATTTCTATTCTTCCTCCAGATGAGATTTTTCGGATAATTCCCTCTTCCGTCCCACGTATTAATCTTACTTTATCTCCAATATTCATTTATTCAAGGCTTTTTTATAGGTGTCCAGTGCTCTTTGTCTGGCGAATTTATGATCTACAATAGGTTTTGGATACTTTTCAGTTCCAAATTCCGGAACCCATTTTTTAATATACTTCAGTTCCTTATCAAATTTCTCTGTTTGGGATTCTGGATTGAATATCCTGAAATAAGGCTGGGCATCCGTTCCTGTACCTGCCGCCCATTGCCAACCACCGTTATTGGCAGAGAGGTCATAATCCAATAATTTTTTGGCAAAATATGCTTCTCCCCATCTCCAATCTATCAGCAGATGCTTGGTCAAAAAAGAAGCAACAATCATTCGTACTCGATTGTGCATGTAACCAGCCTGGTTCAACTCCCTCATACCTGCATCTACAATAGGATAACCTGTTTTTCCGGCACACCAAGCTTCAAATTCCTCTTCGTTGTTTCTCCAAGGTATATGATCATAGGCTGGTTTGAAAGCTTTATCTACGACCTGAGGATTAAAAGCTAAAATCATCATATAAAACTCTCTCCAGATCAATTCATTAAGATAAGTTTTGTTTAGTTCACTCGCTTTTATCGCAAGTTTTCGGATAGAAATGGTGCCAAATCTCAGGTGCACTCCCAATCGTGAAGTGCCATTGACTGCTGGAAAGTTCCTTGTTTCATCATAGTGTCTAATGATTTCTTCATCGGGATTGGAAGATGGAATTTTGATTTCCGAGCTTTCAAAACCCATATCACTCAAGGAAATTAATTTTTCCGGATCTGTTGGTAATAGGTTTTTCCACTGGAAATTAGTCAGAGGTTCAATGCTTGTTTCCTCAAATTTCTGAAGCCAAACTTTACTAAACGGAGTGAAGACTTTATAAAATTCTCCAGATCCATTGAGTATTTCTCCAGGTTCGAAAATCACCTGATCCTTGAAAGTCAAGAAGGAAGTTTCATTTTCATTTGCTAGGTTTTCAATGGCGAGATCCCTCTTTTTGGCATAAGGTTCGTAATCCCGATTGGTATAGATAGATGAAATCTCATAGTCTTCAAAAATCTGCTCAAAGGCCTCTTCCGGTTTTCCGTATTTTACCAAAAGCGTGCTTCCTTTTTCTTCTAGTTTCTGCTTTAATTTTTCGATTTGATCATAGATAAAAGATACTCGGGCATCTGTTTTATCTTCGAGATCATCGAGGATATTTCTGTCAAAAATGAAGAGTGGCAATACATTACTTTCCTGTTGTAAGGCATAGAATAAGCCCGTGTTATCTTCTAGTCTAAGGTCTCTTCGAAACCAAAAAATGCTGATTTTCTCCATAGTTTTACTTTATCAGAAAAGCTCCTTTAGTATAAAATTGTTTAGAGAATCTCTCTTTTGAGGAATTGAATCTGGAACTGGGATGGACTGTCGAATTCGCTCCAGAGAGTCCAATCTATTTTCTAGATTTTCCAAATTAATCGGAGTCCATTTCTCACCATTTTCATAATTGTAGCGAAGGAAATCATCCGTATCGTTGATTCTCAGTTTTTCTTCTTTCTTTCTTGTCAGCTTTTTGAAGAGTTCAGAGAAAGAATTGAAAGCAACATTTTGGGATACAGATACTCCATAGGTAGCCACATTTTTTGAAAGTGACAAAGAGGTGAAAACATTGAAATTGTTTCTGTTGAAAATACGGATTCGATAAACCCCATCCTCTGTCAACAAATACTCCGCTTGCCAATCTCCTATGATGGAAGCAGCATTGGCATTTCCTTGGTTATTGGTAAAACCTCCATCTCTAGAGACTCTTAATCTTCCATCCAGAAATGTATAGGCTACAGAAAGCTGGAAAGTTTCCAAGGTATTCGCATCCAAGGAAGCCAAATCCACATCAATTTCCAGGTTTTTATCTACCTGACCTAAGAATGCATTTAGCTGCGAAGAAAGTAATTGCCCTAAGCTGGAAGAGATATTGGCTACCCCGGCAAATTGACCTTCCGGGGAGAAGGAACGAGACATGATCACCGAGAAAACCTGCCTGTTTTTTTCTTGTTCATCATTGGCGATTCGATTTTGAAAAGCAGAAATCGTGGTTTGGATATCTCCCGAAGACGGGAATTGAGAGAAGTCAAATCCAAATTGGATATCTGGAGAAAGCAGTGCGCCTTCCAGATCCATGATTACTTTGACAGGGTACCTTCTTCGAGCCTGAGAGTTATCAGGATCTGTGGTGGTTGTAGCATTGAGAAGTGGTTGGATAGAAACATTTTCCACATATTCTGCAGTCAGATCCATCACTCCCTCATAAGGATCTCCATACCAGGTGATTCTTCCTCCAGGTCTAATATTGAATTGCTTTTTGACAATATTGTAAAGAGAGAAATTGTATTTCCCTTCCGTAATCTCATAGTTCCCTGTGAGTGAGAAATTACCTTGAGTATCAATATTCATAGTCAATACACCTCTTCCTCTTCCGGAAATCCCCTCTTCTGTTCTTGGATCTATGATGATTTCGGCAAGTGCATCGGGAGTGATGTCCAAGATGAAATTCATTCGAATATTTTCTATATCAAGTCTTTTGATTTCTTCCGTTATCTCCCTGATTCTTACCGTATCCCGAATGTTGATGATATGAATAAATTCTTCCTGGGCGATTCTACTATCGTCTGCTAAAGGAATGTATATTCTTGTGTTGGGCTGACTAGTAGCCCTGGCATTGATATCAAGATTGGTAGTACTACCCAAAAAATCCACTGTGCCTGTTACAAAAGCATCTCCATAAAAAGTTTCATTGTCCTTTGCCGTGGTATTTAAAACTTGAAAATTTGTCAGATTAGATTTTATGTCCAGATAGAAGTTTTTAAAACCTCTGTGATTAATTCCTCCAGTTAAGTTCGCCAGATTTCCATTGATGTCTCTAAGAACCAAATCCCTAAAATTTATTTGTTCTGGATTGAACGCGATATTCCCATCAATTTGATAGGAAGTATTAAGAAAGTTAATTCGAAGCTTTCCTTCTTTAACGTTCCCGATTCCTAACACTTGGGGTTCACGTGTGGTCCCGCGGATTTGAAAATCTCCTGTCACAGATCCATCCATTTGTGATAGGTAATTTGACAAGAATGGCTCGAGGATAATTAAGTTTGTTTCACTTAGAATCGCATCAATCGTAATGTCTTGGTTTTCTGTTCCGATGGTTCCGTCAACATCGATTGTTTTCTTGCCATTCCGGGTATTGGATAAGTTCAGGGCTACTCGCTCACTATTCAAATTGGCAGTTCCTTTAAGATTTCCAATTGGAAAAGCATTAATCTCCAGGCTATCAATACTGATTTCTCCCTGAACAATCGGTTGTTCGTACACATTTTCCACAGAAAACAAGCCATTTGCGGTGCCTTTAAATTCCTGAGGAACCAGGGTGTTTAAAAAATCAACATTTACCTGATTTAAGGAAAGTTGTAATTCTTTCAAAGGATCTTCAGAAATGGTTCCATCCAAAGAAATAAACTGGTTTTCATGATAGATTTTGACATTGGAAAAATCGATTTCCCGGGGAATGAGCGTGATCAGGTTATCTTCTACAAACTTCCATTCGTGATCCAATACTTTCAGGGAAGAAGGAGCGAAGTTGATTTTCGTGTTTTGCTGAGAAAATTGTGCGTTTGCATTAATCCTGGCTGCACTTTGGGTAGAATCTTGATCTAATGTAAAATCCAAAGCCACTTTGTTTTGATCCCAAATTGCCTCTAAACCAAGATTAGAAAATGAAATGGTTTTGCCTATATCCTGAGCTTTGGAATAGATATAAAAGGAAGCCAGGATCTCCTCAGAGTTGATGATTTTTGAAGTGTTGAAATCCACATTTGTAGCGTAGGCAGTTTTGTTCTGATAGCTTAGGGTATCAATGCTTGTGAAGAAATTGAAAATTGTGTTTTCAGGAGTTTGATAATAAGCTCCTTCCAAAATAGTATTTCTTGAAATGTAAATATCTGGATAGAAAAGCTGCACAATGGGATTGACATTAAACATTCTTATGTTCAGATCCAGATTGTATGATTCTGCAAAAATTGTTTCCAGATCTGCCACTGGCTGGGGTTCATTCAAAATAATAGCGATATACTGATCCAATAAGACGTCGAGATCTTTGGAGATTTGTTCCAAATTGAATTGACCAGAAGCTGCGGCGACCACATAATCCGAATTGATCGACATGGTTCGTGTCCCTCCTGCAAAGAGGGATTGGAAGTTAAAGTCACCTAGCTCTAAGAACCTGTCTTCATATCCCAAGGCCATATTGGTGAATCGGCCTATTCCTTGAATGTCATCAATGGTGACGCCTTTGGTATCAATGTTTAATTGACCGCTGAGGAAATTAAGCTTGTCTGTCAAATTGATATTTTGAAGAAAAGCTGTATCCAGATCAATCTGCATCTTCACCGAATCTATAGATGGATTTAAATTTAATAGCCCTGTTGCCTGCATTTTCAAATTCGGATCTGCTATAGCAAGATTTCCTTTAAAAAGATTTAATCCATAAGTAGCATCTGTGGTTATGTTGGTATAGATGTAGTTTTTGATCCCAACTTTTGAAATTGTAGCATCTACCCCGACTAGAATATTTTCTCTCGAATCTCCTTGTAAGGTTACATTTCCATCTAAGCTTACTTTTTGGAAAAGCGCACGATCTTCCGTAAGAATTCCAAGATCCAGGTTTGTGACAGTCAGTCTAGAAACAACAGAAGGTTTGTCATCGACAAGATCAAAGTTGATCCGACCCGTAATTTCACCGATGCTAGTTTTAAAATCTCCAGAAGTAGTAAACCTCCGGGTATATCCGGCAAAATCTGCATTAAAATTTATGGTGTTAAATTTAAAAATTTGCTGTTCAACTTCTGGTTTCAGATAAGGGCCGAGATCTCTGGCCAATACAGTTGAGTTTTTCAAAGAAAGGTTGATGAAAGTTTCCTCGATATTTGGAAGACCTTCCAGTTCAAATGCTCCAAAAAGGGCTGTTTTTTCTCCGAGCCGAATCAAAAATTCTTCTGATTTCAAATCAGTGATGGTGCCAATCACCTCTCCACTTAAATAAATTTGATCTTCAATCTGCGGAAGTTCCGGAGCGAATTTTCGTAAGTCTGATAAATTAAGCAAGGTTTCCTCCATTCTCGCAGTGATTTTCACCTCACTGATAAAATTTGAAAATGCAGAGTCCGTCATCGAATCAAATCGAACGTAATCTTTGATATGAGTTTTTTCTGATCTTAAACTCAAATTTGCGAACTCCATAAAATCATTAGAGTACTTAAAATCAGTAACTAGTTCTTTGATCTCAAGCCCGGAGGAACTTTCGATTCCAGTGATCATTTGGACATTGATTCCGATCTCTCCGCCTGTGACATAGAAAGAGTCGGCATTACAAAATACCTCATCGAACTTTAAGTGATTGTAATCAAACCCTTCTTCAAAAGGTGCATAGCCTAGGTTTTCAATATGAACTGTACCGCCCCGGATTTTAACTAAATCAATACCAAATTTAGAGTCACTTTTCGAGCTAGTTCCGGAACCAAAAACCTCTGTCATTTGTAGAACCCACAGGTTGAGATTCATTAAACTGTCACCTTCGTGTGAGATAAGATGAAGATCGGGATTGGTCAAAATCACTTCTTGTAGCTTGGGGTTTCCTGCTGCAAAAAGCGAATTGAGTTCAAAATCCACTTCAATTACTTGGGAACCAATCATCAAACTGTCTTTGTGGTCAAAGATGGTTACATCCTGAAGTTTGACTGCATCCCACCAGTTGAGCCTGATTTTACCGATTTCTGTTTTGAAATCACTTCGTTGGTTCAGATAGTTTGCAGCGGAATCTACCGCCCAATTTTGAACAAAAGTGATCTGCAGACTAAGAGCAATAAAAATGAATAGAAGTATAATAGAAAATACAAGCCAAAGGATTATCCGAAACGCTTTGTGCAAAAAATCCGTAACTTTCGCGTTCTTTTCCAATGGGTACCAACGATAACTTTATTCTAGCAATTGAATCCTCGTGCGACGAGACTTCTGCCTCTGTAATAGTAGACGGCAAAGTACTTAATAATATTGTCGCTACACAATCAGTCCACGAAAAATATGGGGGTGTGGTTCCGGAACTTGCCTCTCGTGCACATCAGGAAAATCTTATCCCTGTGGTTCAGGAGGCTGTTTTATCAGCAGGAATTACATTGGATCAGCTTTCAGCTGTAGCATTTACAAGAGGTCCTGGATTAATGGGATCTTTGCTGGTGGGAGTGAGTTTTGCCAAAGCTTTGGCTTTTGCCAGAAAAATCCCTTTGATTGAAGTCAACCATATGCAAGCACATATTTTGGCCCACTTTATTGATGATCCAAAACCGAACTTTCCATTTATTTGTTTGACAGTGAGTGGAGGGCACACGCAACTTGTATTTGTGAAGGACTTTCTTGATATGGAGGTGGTCGGTGAGACACAGGATGATGCGGTAGGAGAAGCTTTTGATAAAACAGCAAAGCTATTAGGGTTGCCATATCCTGGAGGGCCATTGATTGACAAATATGCGAAGGAAGGAAACCCGAAGGCATTTAAGTTTCCTGTGACCCGAATGCCTGGATTAAATTACTCATTCAGCGGAATAAAGACAGCGGTTTTATACTTCTTAAGAGATCAGCTGAAGGAAAATCCAAAGTTTATTGAGGAGAACTTAGCCGATCTTTGTGCCAGCATTCAGTGGACGTTGGTAGAGATGCTTCAAATCAAGTTGATAGAGGCAGTCAAGCAATATGGAGTGAAAGAGGTGGCGATAGCAGGTGGAGTATCTGCAAACTCGGGATTGAGAGATACCTTGCAAGACCTTTCCAAGAAAAGAGGATGGAACCTGTACATTCCAAAATTTGAATATTGTACAGACAATGCAGGCATGATAGCCATGGCTGCACATTATAAGTACCTGGCAAAGGAGTTTTCAGATTTTGATGTGACACCTTTGGCTAAAATGAAAATCTAAAAATGGCGAAGCCCAGTAAGTTTGATAAGATCATCAATATCAAGAATAAGAAAGCGAGTTTTCAATTCGAATTCATTGAGACGTTTGTCTGTGGAATGGTGCTGAAAGGCACGGAAATCAAATCCATCAGAGAAGGCAAGGTTTCTTTGACAGAAGCTTTCTGTGTTTTCTTAAGGGGAGAGTTATATGTTCGTCAGATGCACATAGCTCCCTATACAATGGCAGCAAGCTATAATCATGTGGCTGTGAGAGATAGAAAGCTGTTGCTTAGCAAGAAAGAACTGGAAAAACTGGAAACTAAGTCAGATGAAAAGGGTCTGACTATCATTCCTGTTCGTATATTTATAAACGACCGAGGTTTAGCCAAAATGGAAATAGCCTTAGGTCGAGGTAAAAAGGTTCACGATAAACGGCACGATCTGAAAGAAAAAGATGCGAAAAGGGAAATCCAACGAATGGCCTTTGACTGATGTCTTTGGGATATGCAGGCAAACAATTTTACCACTTTACAGAAAACCTACTTTTGAATCTGCGCTTGTTTCCCAGTTACTTTTTGGGGAATGCTACCAAGTAAAAGCGATCAATCCTGACCAAAGCTGGTACAAGATTTTTCATGAAGATACTGGACTTGAAGGATGGATCACTTCAAAATCTATCAAAACCATACTGCCCTCTGATTACGCAAGCTTTTTAAGCCAGGATTTTCAGGTAGTCACTAGCCCTATTGCATTTATTGAATACATGGGGACCAATCTTTATTTATTGCCGGGGAGTCGACTTCATTTTTCAGAAGTAGAGCTATTTAATTGGAAAGATCATATTGGTTTTACCGGATCTGTGAGGAGCCATGCGATCAAAGCTGGAAGGGAAGAGTTGTTAGAAATTGCACTGAAATACCTAAACGCACCTTACCAGTTTGGGGGAAGAAGTATTTTTGGATTGGATGAAATCATAGGTTTTGAGCTGATTTATGCCACTGCTGGGTATCATTGGACCTTGGATAAAATGCAGGG
Organism: uncultured Algoriphagus sp.; assembly: GCA_965659625.1. Taxonomy (GTDB): domain Bacteria; phylum Bacteroidota; class Bacteroidia; order Cytophagales; family Cyclobacteriaceae; genus Algoriphagus. The sequence goes on from CBFHWO010000044.1 coordinate 15,651, forward strand.
AAAAATGATTGATCTTGAGGAGATAATCCCGGGAGATTTGCTTATTTTCAGAGATTTAGAATCAAATTTCACCCAAGTATCCTTGTATATCGGTGCCGATGAAGTGCTATGGATGGAAGGGAAAATGAGAATCTCAGACATAGATGAATGGGAACGCAATCAAAAAAACAATTCTAACAAACAATATGTTTTGAAGGGCCACTCAATCATAAGTTAAAATGGAAAAAAGAGTATTGGTATTAAACTTAGATCATTCTCCAGTTGCAGTCGTACCTGTGCAAAAGGCGATTGTCTTAGTGCTAATGGAAAAAGCAAACTGCCTATCTACTTATGAATTATTAAAAATCCGAACAGTGAGTCGCAGTTTTGAATACCCGGCTGTGATTCGTTTGGTATCTTATAAAAATGTCCCATATCGTGGGGTTTTGTTGAACAGATCAAATCTTTTCAGAAGAGATAATGGGGAATGTCAATATTGCGGAAGCAAGAGGCATTTAACTATCGACCATGTAGTTCCTAGGTCAAAAGGAGGAAAAACGAACTGGATGAATCTGGTAACAGCCTGCCACCGCTGTAATGTGAATAAAGGTGATAAATCTCCAGAGCAAGCAGGTCTAACTCTTAAAAAGGAGCCGTTTAGACCAACGCTTTCATTTTTTTTATCAGAATATGCCGAAAGACAGGCAGAGGAGTGGCTGCCATTTTTGGCGAGCAAAGTAATTCAATAACCGTTTCATAGATTTGAGAGAAGAGAAATCTTTTGATTTTCTGGCAATATAATTGCCTTCAAAATTGTATGAATCTATCTTTTATTAATACCCTGTTTTTAACATTGGTTCTGGGTTGGAACCAGATTCAACACCAAGAGCTTATAGGAGATTGGCAACTCGTTGATTTTGATGGAATCAAGAAAATAAAAACATCCCCTCAATACTTAAATTCAAGCGCTCCGTTTAGGGCAGATTTGGAAACGAAGATTAATTATAGGCTTGAAAATACGGTGTATAAATTCCTTGAAGGAGATAGCTTGACGTATACGGATTTTGTCAATCAAGCCATCGTATTAAGAAAAGCCAAGATTGAAATTAGTGATGATAATTTGATGACAATTAAGGAGGGTGAAGATGTCAAGCAAGCCAAAATCATTGAATTGGAAGGAAATAAATTGGTTTTGGAACCAGTTTCTGCCAATGGAACTAGTGGTGGAAAATTGTACTTCGAAAGGATACTTGTGAAAGGAGAAAAGTAGCTCATTTAATCACCATAGATGTTTAAATTCAAGCCGGGAAATTGGCTTGAATTTTTTTTGCTCTCTACAAATTCAGATGTAATTGTCTTGGTAAAAGCTGAAAACTTTTTCTATGCCAAATACATGATCCATAATCCTGGATGCCTTCTCTATGAATTTTTGTCGGATAGCCAGCATTTCTTTCCCAACCATAATGGGGGAATTCTTCAGCAAGTTGCTCCATGAAATTGTCCCTATAGACTTTCGCCAAAATCGAAGCTGCGGCAATACTTGCATATTTTCCATCTCCTTTGATCACGCAAGTGTAGGGGATGGTTAATTCCGATTTAAATCTGTTTCCATCAATCAGCAAATGCTCGGGAGAGATCGACAAACCTTTCACAGCCCGAGTCATTGCAAGAAAAGAAGCATTGAGAATGTTGACCTTGTCAATTTCCTCGACAGAAGCCTCCGCTATTTTCCAAGCTAGGGCTTTGTCCTTTATTTCTTCAATTAAATCCTCCCGCTGTCTTTTAACCAGCTTTTTGGAATCATTGATCCATTTGTTGGAATAATGAGAAGGTAAGATTACTGACGCAGCAACCACAGGCCCAGCTAAGCACCCCCTACCAACTTCATCGCAGCCGGCCTCTATCCGATTAGCTTCTAAAAAGGGTTTGAGAGTCATGCTCTTTGTCTTCTCTGATTTTATAATATTTATGAATCATCTCCGCGACCAGTCCTGTCCATCCTGTCTGATGTGATGCGCCTAATCCCAGGCCTGAGTCTCCATGGAAATATTCGTAAAACAGAATGTAATCCTTGAAATGAGGATCTTCCTGGAATTTTTTGTTATATCCATAGACCGGTCTATTTCCCTTCTCATCTCGCATGAATATCTTCATGCAGCGCAAGGAAAGTTCTTTTGCGATGATATCCATGGTCATAAATCTTCCCGATCCGGTTGGGTATTCTATAGAGAAATCACCACCGTAATAAAAATCAAACTTCTTCAAAGATTCTATGATCAAGAAATTGATTGGAAACCATATTGGCCCCCGCCAATTGGAATTCCCTCCAAACATCACTGTGTCTGATTCACCAGGAGTATATTTTATAGAAAGTACATCGCCGGCAACCTTCAAGGTATATGGGTTTTCTTGATGGTATTTAGAAAGTGATCTAATGCCATACTCACTTAAAAACTCATTTGAATCTAACATTTTATGAAGAATGCTTTTCATTCGATGTCCTCTTAGAAGAGAGAAAAGGCGTCTTCTGTCAAATCCAGGCTGAATCCAACTTGAAACCAAAGCGGCCAGTTTTGGCTTTTCCCTAAGGAAAAATTCCAATCGCTGTTTAAACTCTGGTAATTGATCGAAAAGATCCTCGCGGATGGGCTCCACTGCAAAAAGTGGTATTAATCCAACGATGGATCTCACTTTCATTCGCTTGGATTCCTTACCGGGAACATGGAATACATCATAAAAGAAATTGTCTTCGTCATCCCAAAGAGAAATTCCTTCTGAAGAAATATTGCTCATTGCCCCAGCGATGTATAAGAAGTGCTCTAGAAATTTAGTCGCGGTGAACTGATAGACTTTATTTGTTTCGCAAAGGTCAAGACTAATTCTCAACAGATTGAGTGAAAACATAGCCATCCAAGATGTGGCATCAGCTTGTTCTAATTTACCCTGATATTGTTTTGCATGACTTCTATCAAAAACACTGATATTATCAAGTCCTAAAAACCCACCTTCAAAAATATTCTGGCCATCACTGTCTTTTTGGTTTACCCACCAGGTAAAGTTGAGCATGAGTTTATGCATGGCTCTTTCAAGGAATTCAAAGTCACCTTTCCCATTATTTGCTTTCATATCGATTTGATATACACGCTGTACGGCGTAAGCATGAACAGGAGGGTTTACATCCGAGAAATTCCACTCATAGGCCGGTATCTGACCGTTTGGGTGCATGTACCATTCATTGAGGAGAAGAAGAAGTTGGTCTTTTGCAAATTCAGGATCAATTCTCGCAATGGGAATACAATGAAACGCCAAATCCCAAGCCGCATACCAAGGATATTCCCATTTGTCTGGCATAGAAATGATATCGTAATTCTGGAGATGTTTCCAATTACTGTTTCTGCCTTTTTTCCGCGAAACAGGTGGGACATATCTTCCTGGATCACCCTCCAACCAGCGCTCTACATCATAATAGTAAAACTGCTTTGACCACATCATGCCTGCATAGGCCTGACGCTGTATTTTTTCCAAATCTGGATCCGTAACTCGATCTTGAATTTCACCATAAAATTCATCCGCCTCGGCTTTTGCCTTTGCCATTATTTCGTCACAAAACTCCAATGGTGCTTCAATCTGTTGATGCATCATTCTGAGTTTGACAGTCTTGCTTTCTCCTGGAAGGATTTCTAAATGGTAGATTGCTGAAGCTTTTGTGCCAAAATTATCTGGGTTTAAGTGTTTGGTTTCACCATTAACCACATAATCATTGATAGCATCTTTGAGAAATTTTTTCTCATTAGCGATGCTATAGATTTTTTTTCGATTGGTCTCATTGTCACAAAACTTCAACTCTGGCTCCCCATCAAAGGAAATTGTAAAATTTCCAGATTTAGGATTATATGCTCGAATCGTATTTTCATTGGCCTTGCTTAATTTGGGCAAGAATGGTTCATGACCAGTAAACCATGTTTTTCTCAGCCAAAGTGTTGGCATCACACATATATAAGCTTTCTCAGGACCACGATTATGAATAGTAGCTGTAGCTACAATGTCTTCTACATCATTTTTGGCATATTCGATAAAAATATCGAAGTACTCGTCTTTGTCAAAAACGCCAGTATCTATCAGTTCATATTCAGGATCGGTTTTTCCTCTCTTGAGATTCACTGCCAAGAGCTCCTTATAGGGGAATTCAGCCTGTGGATACTTATAAAGCATCTTCATGTAACTGTGAGTAGGAGTAGAGTCCAAGTAGTAATAAATCTCTTTTACATCCTCACCATGATTTCCCTGGTTCCCGGTGACGCCATAGAGGCGTTCTTTGATAAAAGGATCTTTACCATTCCAAAATCCCCAAGCCAAACAAAGTTTTTGCTTGGAATCAGAAATACCACCTATTCCTTCTTCTCCCCATCTATAAGCTTTGCTTCTGGCGTCTTCATGAGTCACATTTTCCCATGCAGCACCATCTGGACTATAATCTTCTCTTACAGTTCCCCACTGCCTCTCAGTTAAATAGGGCCCCCATTTTTTCCAATGCTTAACCTTATCTTTATCTTCCTGTAAACGTATTTTTTCAGCAACCATGCCATTTTCAAATGAACGAACTCCGAAATTATGATTTTCCTAGGATTAAAGCCCATTTTTCGGCTATCTGTTTAAAAAATCG
>CBFHWO010000045.1:0-16720 GCA_965659625.1 uncultured Algoriphagus sp.
ATTTTTTTAACGTAATTAATGGGTTGGTTTTTTTAATCTTGATAACCTGTTAAATAAAATGATTTTGAAATCAGGAATCTATGTAAAACTAAAAAAATAAATGTTATTTAGGACAGTTAACTAATTCTTCTATTTTATGATAAATGTAAATTATCCAAATCTTTCAAAATCATCTCTTTTTGGGTTTCTCCTTTCATGGGTAATTTTTTTGAATGCTTGTTCATCTAGTCCAAAATTAAAAGATCCTCTGCTTGATTTTGAGGATAAAGAAAACCTTTCCTCAAAGAGACTACAATCTTCAGATTCCTTATTCAGAGTAGGTGGTTTACTATTATTTGATTCTATTTTAATTGTCAAAGATGATGAGTTGGATTATTTATTTAAAGTCATCGATATCAGACAAGATCAGCTTATCAAACAATTTGGAAAAATTGGTGAAGGTCCTTGTGAATTGGGACCTAGCTCTATTATTTCCAAATCTGGAGAAGACGGTAATATGATTGGGATATTTGAGATGCAAACTCGAGAGTTCCAGGAGTTCTATTTTGATAGTATTCTGGAATCTGAAGGCGATCCCCCATGTATCCCATTTCAAGGGAATTTTGATTATGAAAGTCGTGTGATTTATAAATTAAAGGGGAATTATTTTATTGGTACGCCAAAAGGCGAAAATCTCTATGCACTATTCCTTGGAAATAAAATAGTTCAAGCTATTGGTCAGTTTCCCTTTTACGATCAATTCAAAGGTGTGGATCCAATGAATTTAGATATGGCTTTTCAAAATAAGTTGATTCTTCATCCTACTAAACCTCTTGCCTTAGGAACCTCGGTATTTTCATTCAACATGGATATTTTGGAACTTAAAAATGAAGACCAGTTAACTATAAAGAAATCCCTACACTTTTGGCCTCCTGAGTTTGAAGCATCGACGGAAGCAAATAAATTTTATGCAGCCATTAAAAAGGAAAATAGATTTGGAAATGTGAGCACTGATGTCAGTGGAAATTTTATTTACGTGCTGTATTCTGACCAGCCTTGGGAATATCTGTTTCCAATAAAAAGTAACCGGGTTCTTGTTTACGATTGGGACGGCAACCCAGTTAAAATTTTAGAATTGGATCAGGAAGTTAGTATGATAGCTGTGAATGAAAAGGATGAATTTATGGTTGGATATGTTGACGATGGAAAGGCTAATCTATTTCGATTTGAATTGGATTAAGTAGTTTTTTGTGATTTTTAAAACTCGGTTTTAAAATAAGTTTTAATAAAGAGAACTGTGAAATTGCCTTATTTACGAGCGATTTATTGTAAAAATTAAAATGGGTATGGTTTCATACCCGTTTTTTTTGTCATTTTTATTAAAGCCTAGTGCCGTACTAGGGTATTAACTGAAAAAGCTTATTTTTGTCTATGCTTTCAAAAAAGACCAAATACGCGTTGCATGCCCTGACTTACCTTGGTAAGCATATGGATGAAAAAACAGTTTTGATCCACGATATCGCAGAAGAGCATGGGATTTCTCATAAATTTTTAGAAAACATTTTACTTGAGTTGAAGAAAGCAGGATTGCTTGGTAGCAAAAAAGGAAAAGGCGGAGGATATTATCTGATCAAAGAACCTAAAGATATTCCACTTTCTAAAGTGATTCGTCTGCTGGATGGACCTATTGCATTACTTCCTTGTGTGAGCTTAAATTATTACGAACCTTGTGCAGAATGTAAAAACGAAACTCAATGTGGAATAAATAAAGTAATGATTCAGGTACGTGACGAGACTCTTAAGATACTGGAAAACAAGACATTAGAAGATGTTTTGAAAATAGATTAAAATTTTTTTACCATAAACCCTATAATATTTATAGGGTTTATATACTTTTGTGTTTTACGCTCGTATAAATCTGATATGATTTTAGACCAACCACTTAAGAAGCTTTTTAGCAACAAGCATGGCAAAGACAGCAATGCCAAGAGCCTGCTCAAGTCAATTTCTTGGAGAATTGTCGGTACGATTGATACTATTATCATTTCCTATTTCATAACTGGGGAATTTGTGATGGCGCTATCAATCGGATCTGTGGAGGTTTTCTCTAAGATTATTCTTTACTATTTCCATGAGCGGGTTTGGGAATCTACACCTAAAATAAAAGCCAATGACACTCAAGAAGAATATGCATGAACTGGAGGCTCAGTTGACTGAACTGAGTGCGCAAGAAGGTTTGGCTTTGATCGCAGATCTATTTCCAGGCAAAGTAACTTTCTCTACCTCTTTAGGTCAAGAAGATCAGGTGATCACACAGTTGATTGCTGATGCAAATTTGCCAATTTCGATCTTTTCATTGGACACGGGTAGATTGTTTCCAGAGACTTTGGATTTATTATCCAGAACCGAAGCCAAATACAAACAACATATAAAAGTCTATTATCCCAATACTGAATCGGTAGAAAAACTGGTATCTGAAATTGGGATCAATGGCTTTTATGAATCCGTTGAAAACCGTAAATCCTGCTGTTTTGTCCGCAAAGTCGAGCCATTAAAAAGAGCCTTGGCTGGGAATCAAGTTTGGATTACTGGACTTCGAGCAGAGCAATCTTCCAATAGATCTGATATGAAGCGGATCGAATGGGATGAAGCGAATCAGATTTTAAAGTTTAATCCTCTCTTGGATTGGAGCTTTGACGAAATGATCTCTTACATCGAAGAAAAGAAAATACCTTATAATCCACTTCATGATAAAGGTTTTGTCAGCATAGGCTGCGCTCCGTGTACCCGGGCAATCATGTCTGGAGAAGATGCCCGAGCAGGAAGATGGTGGTGGGAAGACTCGAAAAAAGAATGTGGGTTGCACGCTAAATAAGATATAAGACATTGGATCTTCAACATTCATTATTCAGCATTTTACATTCAAAGTTAAATGATTAAGTAAGAATGACGAACACCGAATTGCGAATATTGAAGTCAATCGGAAGACATAAATAGTAAGGAAATGAACAACCTATTAATACCTAATCCAAAAGAAGCAGAATCGATCCACATCATCAGAGAAGTGGCGGCGCAATTTGAGCGTCCGGTTTTGCTTTTTTCTGGAGGAAAAGATTCGATAACGCTTGTTAGATTAGCCCAAAAAGCATTTTATCCGGCGAAAATCCCTTTTCCATTATTGCATGTAGATACAGGGCACAATTTTCCAGAGACCATTGAGTTTCGGGATAGACTTGTTGCCGAACTTGGCCTGGAACTCATTGTAAGAAATGTGCAGGATTCTATTGATCAGGGAAAAGTGAGAGAAGAAAGAGGAAGGTATTCAAGCCGGAATTCCTTACAGACCACGACACTGTTGGATGCAATCGAAGAATTCAAATTTGACGCGTGTATAGGCGGAGCGAGAAGAGATGAAGAAAAAGCCAGAGCTAAAGAAAGAGTATTCTCTGTACGAGATGACTTCGGTCAATGGGACGAGAAAAATCAACGTCCAGAGCTTTTTGACATGCTTAATGGAAAAATTCATGTAGGTCAAAACGTACGTTGTTTTCCAATATCGAATTGGACGGAACTGGATGTTTGGGAGTATATCAAAACAGAAAATATTGAGATTCCTTCGATTTACTTTGCTCATGAGCGTGAAGTTTTCTTCCGGGATGGCATGATCTGGACTGCCAATGAGTTTGTATTCAGAGAAGATCATGAAGAGGTAATGCTAAAGATGGTTCGGTTTAGAACTGTAGGTGATATGACATGTACCGCTGCAGTACTTTCTGAAGCTGTTTCCTTGGATGATGTAGTTGGAGAAATTAGAGATTCATCTATTTCTGAACGAGGTGCCAGAATCGATGACAAGCGATCCGAGGCAGCGATGGAAACGAGAAAAAAAGTCGGATACTTTTAGAAAAGTACAAAGTACCAAGAACAAAGTGCTAAGTAAACCCGGCGAAGGTGTCATTGTGTTTCTCCGTTATGCTGCTTCTCCAGAAGCAGCATTAATCAAGTCCACCTTCCGTTATGCTGATTCTCCAGAAGCAGCATTAATCACATCTTGATAAGTACTGGTCCAGCTTCTGGAGAAGCAGGACAACATAATTAAAGACAAATCCAGCTTCTGGAGAGCAGGATAGCAGAAAACTAAAACAACATGTCCGAAAATAGAAAACTCATAAAAATCGCAACTGCCGGTTCTGTCGATGATGGCAAGAGCACGTTGATTGGGCGATTACTATACGATACTAAATCTTTGACTACGGATAAAATCGAAGCTATCGAGCGAAGTTCAAAACAGCGAGGCTATGATTATTTGGATTTCTCTTTGGCCACAGATGGTCTTGTAGCGGAAAGAGAGCAGGGCATTACCATTGATGTTGCCCATATTTATTTCAATACCGAGAAGACCAACTTTATTGTTGCCGATACTCCAGGTCACGTGGAGTACACGCGAAATATGGTGACTGGTGCTTCCACTTCACAGGTTGCGATTATTTTGATTGATGCGAGAAAAGGTGTAATTGAGCAGACTTATCGACACTTTTTCATCGCCAATTTACTTCGGATGAGTCATGTGGTTGTCGCGATCAACAAAATGGATCTGGTGGATTACGATGAGGAAGTTTATTTAAAAATCAAAGCAGATTTCGATGTGTTGGTTGGAAAATCAGATTTTACTGAAGACCAGATTACGTTCATTCCGGTTTCGGCTCTGAAAGGAGAAAATATTGCCAAACAGTCTGAAGAGATGCCTTGGTATGTTGGAAATACTTTACTGGATCACTTGGAAGTTCTTGAACCTGCAGACTTACAGGAAAGCTCCGTAGCAAGATTTCCTGTGCAATATGTAATCCGTCCAAAAACCGAAGCATTTCATGATTTCAGAGGTTTTTCTGGAAAATTATATGGTGGAAGTCTGAAAGTTGGGGATGAAGTGACTTTGCTTCCTTCGCTGAATACCTCCAAAATCAAAAGCATTCATTTCTTTGATCAGGAGGTAGCTGAAGCTGCTCCGGGAAGTTCTATTGCCATCACTTTGGAAACTGAAGTGGATCTGAGCAGGGGAGATATGTTGGTGAAAAGCTCAAATGTACCTCAAAGCGAAAAGCAGATATCAGCGACTATTTGTCAAGTGAACAACAAAGCTCTTCGGGTTGGAGGGAAATATATTTTGCAGCACGGAGTAAACCGGGTCATGGCTAAAGTGGATCAGATCGAATCAAGAATTCATACAGACTTTTCAGGAATTGAAGAGGCGGATCAATTGAAGTTAAATGATATCGGTAAAGTGAAACTCAGATTGAGCAAGCCGATACATTTTGATTCCTATAAGGATAATAAATCGAATGGGAGCTTTATCCTGATTGAAGAAGGCGATTTTGATACTGTTTCAGTTGGATTTATCGACTAAAAAAGAAAGGTAATCAGTTGAAATAAACTGATTCAAAATAAAAAAACGTCCTGTATTTACATTGGACGTTTTCATAAAATATTTTAACCACAATCCCTATAGGGAAAAACAAGTAAAGCCATGCAAAGCTTTAGAACCGAATTAGAAAATCCTATTGTAGAAAAAGATATCATCGACTTGGAGCGTAAAATCGCACTCTTTAAGGAAGGTAAAATCGATGAGGAAAAATTTAGAAGTCTTAGATTGGCACGTGGTGTCTATGGACAGCGGCAGCCAGGAGTACAAATGATCCGAATCAAATTGCCATATGGCAGAGTAAGTTCCGATCAGCTGAGAAGAATTTCTAAAGTTTCCGAGGAATATTCTACCGGAAGATTGCACATAACTACGCGTCAGGATATTCAGATTCACTATGTGAGTCTGGATCGCACGCCAGAATTATGGGCAGAATTAGAAAGGGATGATGTCACGCTTCGTGAGGCATGCGGAAATACTGTCAGAAATGTGACTGCCTCCGAAACTGCAGGAATTGATCCGAATGAACCATTCGATGTGACTCCGTATGCAGATGCTACATTCAACTATTTTTTGAGAAACCCGGTCTGTCAGGAAATGGGAAGAAAGTTTAAAATGTCTTTCTCCTCTTCTGATGAAGATACAGGGCTGAGCTATCTACATGATCTGGGATTTATACCAAAAGTAAAAACGGTAAACGGAAATGAAGTTCGCGGATTCAAGGTTTTGCTTGGTGGAGGCTTAGGTTCCCAGCCAAGACATGCAGATGTAGTCTATGAATTTTTGGAGACGGATCAGATCATTCCTTTTATCGAGTCAGTGTTGAGGATTTTTGACAGGCATGGTGAAAGAGCGAGACGTAACAAGGCTAGAATGAAGTTCTTGGTGAAGGATTTGGGTTTAGAGGCATTCTTGGAATTGGTTGAGCAGGAAAAAAAGGCATTGCCTTATACCAGCTTTCCGATAGAATTCAGCGGATATGAAGCTGCTCAAAGCCTACCAAATCCACCGGAAGTAACTCTTGACGAGCAGCCAGGCTTGGATTATGACTTATGGAAATTGACCAATGTACTTCCTCAGAAACAAATGGGTTTTGTATCCATCGGAGTGCGCGTTCCTCTGGGAGATTTCTACATTGATCAGGCCAGAAAATTAGCGGACTTAGTTGAGAAGTTTGCTAATTCAGAAATTCGTTTTACCCTGCGTCAGAATTTCTTGATTCGAGATGTAAGAGAGGATTTAGCTCCTTATTTCTATCAGGAACTGAAGAAAATAGGATTAGCAGAGAGAGGATACAATACACTGGCAGATATCACTGCTTGTCCAGGAACGGATACCTGTAACCTTGGAATTGCAAGTTCGACGGGTATCGCAGCAGAATTGGAAAAAGTGATACTTGCAGAGTACCCTCAATATTTGAAAAATAAGGATTTGGTGATCAAAATCTCTGGCTGTATGAATGCCTGTGGCCAGCATAATATGGCCCACATTGGTTTTCAGGGCATGTCCATGAAAGCAGGGAAAGTAGTAATTCCCGCTCTTCAGGTGCTTTTGGGTGGAGGGAATTTAGGAAACGGAAACGGAAGGTTTGCCGATAAAGTGACTAAAATTCCAAGTAAAAGAGGACCGGAAGCGTTGAGAATACTTCTGAATGATTTTGAAAGTAATGCAGATGGTAAAGACTTCTTGAGCTATTACGATGCGAAAGGGCAGATCTATTTCTATGAGTTACTAAAAGAACTGGGAGATGCATCAACCGTAACACCTGCGGATTATATCGACTGGGGAAATACCGAAGACTATAAAATAGCAGTGGGTGTTGGAGAATGTGCCGGGGTGGTCTTGGATTTGGTTTCAACTTTACTTTTGGAAGCATTAGAAAAACTGGAACTGGGCAAAGAATCATTGGCAGAGGGAAGATGGTCAGATAGTATTTACCATCATTATGCAGGGTTGATTAATGCTGCAAAAGCATTATTGTTAGGTGAAGACATTTCTACGAACAGCTATGCGAATATCATTGCAAAATTTGATGAGCAATTCGTTGAAACAGGCAAAATTGATTTAGGAGGAACTTTCACAGAGAAAGTTTACGAAATCAACAAGAATGAACCCACAGAAGCTTTTGCAAATGCTTACGCTAAGCAAGCTCTTGAGATTTATGGAAAACTAAAAAGCTTCAGAGAAGCTGAGGTAGAGGCATGAACATAGAAATAAAACCGAAAATAACACTTGTTGGGGCAGGTCCTGGGGATCCGGATCTGATCACTCTAAAGGCTGTATTGGCTTTGAACAAAGCAGATGTCGTCTTGTATGATGCTTTGATCGATCCTGTTTTATTAAAACATGCTCCAAATACTGCAATCAAAATCTATGTTGGAAAGCGAGTTGGGAAGCATTCCCTTCCGCAGCAAGATACAAATGAGCTTTGTGTAGCTATGGCCAAAAAACATGGACATGTAGTTCGATTGAAAGGTGGAGATCCGTTTGTTTTTGGCAGAGGGGCGGAAGAATTGGATTATATTGAAACGTTTGGTATAACTACTGAAGTGATTCCCGGAATTACCTCAGCAATTGCAGTTCCGGCAGCTGCTGGAGTACCGGTAACAAAACGTGGTATTTCGGAAAGTTTTTGGGTGATTACAGGTACAACTTCGGCAGGTGAGCTCTCCGGTGATTTAGCTTTGGCTGCCCAATCTACAGCAACAGTAGTCGTGCTAATGGGGACAAAAAAACTTCAAGAAATCATAAAAGTTTATCGAAATTTCGGAAAGTCCGATTTGCCGATTGCAATTATTCAAAGTGGCACCACCAGAGATGAAAAAATCACAGCAGGTTACATTGGAGACATAGAACAGAAAGCAATTGAAAACAAGGTTGAAGCTCCGGCCATTATCATAATAGGTGAAGTGGTAAAAGAGAGCTTGAAACTTGCCGAAGTCTATAGAGAAGTTGTAAATTATAACCTTTGAGGTTTTTTTGTACCTCGAAGGGTTTGTTAATAAATTAGTGAACGGTGTCTAAAAGGTTTTAAACCTTCAAGGAGATTTCTCACTCGTCCCTCGCTCGAAATGACACCTCAAAGGTTATCCTAAATCACATGAATCATCTTTATCCCATTTTCCTTAAAGTTCATGAACTCAATATCCTGCTAGTTGGAGGAGGAAACGTGGGTACAGAGAAGTTGGAATTTTTGCTCAAATCCAGTCCGAAAGCTCAGGTGACCGCAGTTTCGAGAGAATTCTCTCAAAGCTTTGTCGAATTAGCTGAGAAGACTGACACGGTCACCATGATAGAAGATGTGTATCATGAGAAATATCTTGGGGCAAAACATATTGTCATTGCAGCAACCGATGATAAAGGAGTCAATCGGCAAATACGTGATGAAGCAAAAGAGCGATTTTTATTGGTGAATGTGGCAGATACGCCAGATTTATGTGATTTTTACTTGGGCGGAATTGTCACCAAAGGCAATCTAAAAATAGCCATAAGCACAAATGGCAAATCACCCACAGCTGCCAAGCGACTTCGCCAATTACTGGAAGATGTACTTCCGGAGGAATTGGATGATTTGCTTGATAACTTAAATGCTTACCGTGAAACACTCAAGGGAGACTTTGAATACAAAGTAAAAGCGATGAATGAGATCACTGAAGGGTTTGTGAAAAGCAGAAATGAAAATTCTGAACTCAAAACAGAAGCATAAATTCACATTAAAATTCTACATTTTCCTTCAATCCACATTGAGTTCCTTTTGCTGATCTACTCCCGTCATTTCCCAGTGACCTAGCGAAATTGGTATACTTCCGATGCTATTCAATTGATCGAAGAAGTCTTTTAGCTTGAATTCTTCGCCTTGATCTTCCTTCATTTTGGCGTAATCCGCCATGGCATTTTCCAATAAATACTTTCCTGTGATATAACTACTTCCATATCCAGGCTGTCTCATATAAAGGTGCTGCTCAAACAGCAAAAGTTCTTTTTCTGTTTTCATCCATCCTCTCGGTGTGTAATCAGAATGAATGCTTCCGGCTTCAACCATAGTCATCTGATTTGCCTGTGCGTAAAGTGAGCCAAGTCCTCTAGCAGCCCGTTGTGCAATCATAATAAAAACAATTTCCCTCGATCGAGGTGAGTCTTCATATAGCCCTGCATCCATAAAAATTTCTTCTACTGCGGTTGCTGTTCCCTCATTTCTAGAATCCCAAATGTTATAAAGTAATGGGCCTCGACGGATTTCGCTAGCATGCGGCTCATTATCCATCCGGGCTAGTTCAAACCAATGGTAAAAATGAGAGTATAAAGGACGTGGATCAAAGTGCATTCCTATCGTAAAGAAATTGCGTTTTTCTCTGGGGATAAAAGACCCTTTGTGTTCCCGAAGTGCCGGTTCAAAATAATCTTTGACTGTTACAATCTCTTTTTCATCCAAGAATTCCAGAAGGCTTTTCATGGATTCCTCGGCCATTTGGTCGAAAGCTTCAGGGGAATTAGCGTCATCGAGTTCTGGCAAATCTTTATTTCGGTGTTCCTCCAGTTTTAGTGAAGACCAAGCTCGAGCTAATTCGCGCTTCAAAATCATCACTTCATCCTCCCAAGTCAATGGTACTAAGTGAACATTTTGAAGATACCAGGTGTAATTTTCCTTCCCAATTCCTGATTCTCCAGTTTTGGTAGGAGCCATTTTTTCTAGCCAAGAGACGAAATCACTCGTGGAATTTACTGCTTCATCGATTGATTTTACAAGTTCCGCATCATCAGCCACCCCTTCTAATTTCAGCATGCTTTGTAATTCGATTGCTTGCTCCTGAATACTCGGAATTCCTGCCGCCCAAAGTTCTTTTGCATTCCCGGTGAGGTTGATTTTTGCTTGTGTATTTAGTGGTGGAATAGATTTGAGCTCTTTCAAAAACTTTTCTCTGCTTGATTTTTCTAAAGGGAAACTGTATTGCCAAAGTTCTAGGACACCATGGTGAGTCGGACCTTCATGGGCTGGAACATCACTTCTTTCGGCCCAGACAGTTTTATAAAATGCAGGGTCGCGTTCCCAAGGTTTTAGAATTTTATAATTGAAATCATAGCCATTCATCTCCGCCCAGACAATACGCCAATCCACTTGATGGTCAATTGACCAGCCAGTAGTGTCCAAGGCTAAAAGTTTGGATTGAAGACTATTGAAATCAGTTTGACGTTTATCGAAGGTCTCCCTTCTATAATCCGGCGCTCCATTTAAAAGTGGAGGGTTTTCAAAGTTTCTCCATTCTTTAAAAAGAGAAACTAAATCACGGTATTCATCTCTTTTTTCTGGATTTTGAAATGAAAAAGAAAAGCAGGAAAGGAAGATTAAAAGTATAAACTTGGGAGACTTCATGGTTTGCTGAGGATTAATTCAAAAAGTAAGATAATAGAAGAGAATGGAAAATTTCAAATATAAGTTGAAACCTGTTTTGTAAATACTTTCATATTAGACACCAACCTTCCCACTCTAGTTTTTTATTTCGTGGAGTTCCTGTATTTTTGGGCTTCCTTAAAAAAAGCAATACAAATTAATATTTATGGCATATCTATTTACCTCAGAATCAGTTTCTGAGGGGCATCCAGATAAGATTGCGGATCAAATTTCTGACGCATTGATCGATAATTTTTTGGCTTTCGATCCCAATTCAAAGGTTGCTTGTGAAACTTTGGTGACAACAGGCCAGGTTTTTTTAGCCGGTGAAGTAAAATCTGATATTTATCTAGACGTACAGAAAATAGCTCGTGATGTGATCAATAGAATTGGTTATACCAAGTCAGATTATATGTTCGAAGGAAATTCCTGCGGAGTATTATCAGCTATTCATGAGCAGTCTCAAGATATCAATCAGGGAGTTGATCGAAAAAATCCAGAAGAACAAGGTGCAGGTGATCAGGGAATGATGTTTGGGTATGCTACCAACGAAACTGAAAACTACATGCCTTTGGCTTTGGATCTTTCTCACATGATCCTTCGCGAATTGGCAGCCTTGAGAAGAGAAAACTCAGACATTACTTATTTGAGACCTGACTCAAAAGCTCAAGTGACGATTGAATATTCTGATGATAATGTTCCTCAAAGAATTGAAGCGATCGTAGTTTCTACGCAGCACGATGATTTTGATGAGGAAGAAGCAATGCTTGCAAAAATCAAATCTGATATAGTTTCGATTTTGATACCAAGAGTTGTTGCTCAATTGAAGCCTGAAATTCAGAAATTGTTTACTTCTGATATCAAATACCACATCAACCCAACCGGAAAGTTTGTAATCGGTGGGCCACATGGTGATACTGGTTTGACAGGTAGAAAAATCATTGTGGATACATATGGTGGAAAAGGTGCACACGGTGGAGGAGCTTTCTCAGGAAAAGATCCTTCTAAAGTGGATCGATCAGCCGCTTATGCTACTCGCCACATCGCTAAAAATATGGTAGCAGCAGGTGTAGCTGACGAAATTTTGGTTCAGGTTTCTTATGCAATTGGTGTTGCTGCCCCGATGGGTATTTATGTAAACACTTACGGCACTTCCAAAGTGGATCTTCATGATGGTGAGATAGCCAAAAAAGTAGAGGAGCTATTTGATATGCGTCCTTATGCGATTGAACAAAGATTGAAACTGAGAAATCCTATTTATGAGGAGACTGCAGCTTATGGACACATGGGGAGAACAAACGAAGTGATAACTAAAACATTTCTTTCTCCTTATAGAGATGAGATTACTTTAGAAGTAGAACTCTTTACTTGGGAAAAGTTAGATTTTGTAGATAAAATCAAAACTGCTTTTGGGTTATAAAGAACAAAGCCTTCCGATATCTTCGGAAGGCTTTTTTTTGAAATAAGCCAATGGTTTTTTTATTAATTTTAGGAAAGAATTTGTATTAAAATTTGTTCTTCCTAAGAGCTGGAAGATTCTGGATTGATCTGGCATTTAGAGGCAAGTTCTTCTAGTTTTATCTCCCATTGTTCAATATTCACCTCACCTTTTTTAGCCTCTAAGTCAAGAGCACTGAGATTTTCATCCTCTTCTATCGTCCATTTTCCAATTGCCATTCTATTCGTAAGTTCATCGACCTTAAGAGAATTTTCTCTCCAAACTTCGATAAAATCGTCCACTTTTTCTTTCATGGCAGAGTATTCTGCCTCACAAGTGCTCTCTTCACCATCAATAGTTAGTGATATCATTTCAGAGCCATCTTCCGCACTTTTTTTGGACTCTAACAAATACATTTGGTCTCCAATCTTCTCAGAAATACTCACTATTTTATCTGAGGAATTTTTCCAGTCTGCTACTAGCATTTTCAACTTTTCTTCTTGTTGCTCTGAAGGACCACAGCTTACAAATAGGCCCATAAGTAAGAATATTAACATGTAATTTTTCATATCAAGTCAGGTTTTTGGAATGAAGTTTACTGGCCAAAAATTTTCATAAATCGGGGAAAAATATTCCCAAAGGGTCAAATTTTCCTTCCTTTTAAATCCATTTTTCTGGCCTAATAAGCGATAAAATGAACATTTAATGAATTCACTCTATAGTAGTCCAAATAATATTCCAAGCTTGGGATCAAATTTTCACACCAAGAAAAAGTGGGTTTTGATGCTACTTCTATTTTGCTGAAAAAAATGTCAAAACATTTCCTCGATAAGTTGAGTGTAGAATTCCTTTACTTCCATACCGATAGCTCTCACTTGTTGTGAAATCAGACTAGTTTCGGTTTGACCTGGCACGGTGTTGATCTCTATAAAATAAAAATTGCCAGTATCATGCTGAAGGAAATAATCTACTCTGACAGCACCTTTACAATTAAGCTTTTCATAGATTTTTGGTATGATTCTATTTACTCTAGCCACCTCCTCTTCGTTCATTCTTCCAGGTGTGATTTCTTCAGTAACTCCAGCCACATATTTGGCTTCGTAATCAAAAAACTCTTTGCTGCTTACAATCTCAGTAGCTGGTAAGACAGTTATTTCCCCTTTTCCTTTAAAGCAACCAATAGAAAATTCCCTTCCTGAAACAAACTCTTCGACAAGAACCTGCTTGTCCTCTGCGAAAGCTTGGTCCAATGCTTCTGGAAGTTCTTCCCAGGTTTTTACTTTGCTCATACCAATAGAGCTTCCACCATTATTAGGTTTAATGAAAAGCGGCAAGATTAATTCACTTTTTACCTTTTCATGATTTTCTGGTGAATTCTCAAAAAGTTGAAGAGATTTTGCAATATGTAACTCTTCAATGTCATCGACAATGGCTTTGGTATAACCTTTATTCATGGTAATCGCTGAGGTGAGTTGATCACAAGTGGTATATGGTAGTCCGACCATATCAAAATACCCAGCTAATTTCCCATCTTCTCCAGGAGATCCATGAAGGATATTGAAGACTCCGTCAAAAGTGATTTTCTGCTCGTCAATTTCCAGACTGAAATCATTTAGATTCACAGGAACCTTCATTCCAGTTTCGGTCAAATGATACCAGTTTCCAGGGTAAATCAGAATTTTGTACACATCATATCGCTCTCTGTCGATTGTTTTTTCAACGACAGCAGCACTTTTTAATGAGATTACTGATTCACCGGTAAAACCTCCTGTTACAAGAGCAATTTTTCTCTTCATGTTTTTTCTTTACTTAGCAATGCGAATTACTTGAATTTTTAGGGAAGGGAGAAGCAAAAAATAAAAAGTTATGGCGTTTATTTTTACCGATAAAATATTTTATCGTTTTAAAATTTATGCTTTTATTAAGTTTTGTTTAAATTCTTTGTAGCAGATTTTTATTTGTGTCCGTCAGTAGTTTAGTTATCTATTCATCTGACTTTAAGCCCAAATCAATGAAAATCTCTAAGCTTTATTATTTCATCTGTTTTTTTAGTGGTCTCTTATTCTTTTGTTGTGAATCTTCTGATGACTCCGAACCTCAATTATTACTTGAAACTGTGGGATTTGAAGGCAACTTGCCAGATGGTCAAACAGTTAGTTTTCCATCTGAATATGTGGCAAATAGTGAGCCTATCGTAACCAATTTCAAAAATGATCCTGATCCAGATGGTGAGGTCATT
Organism: uncultured Algoriphagus sp.; assembly: GCA_965659625.1. Lineage (GTDB taxonomy): Bacteria > Bacteroidota > Bacteroidia > Cytophagales > Cyclobacteriaceae > Algoriphagus. The sequence continues at coordinate 14,465 of CBFHWO010000045.1, forward strand.
GAAGGAAATGTTGCCTCTCATTACATGCACCTAAACGATTTAGCGAGAGATTTTAAAATTTCTTTGAGACTTCCAGAACTTAAATGGTCGGATGTAGCTGATGAAAGTTTTAATTCAAAAGCCGTTTTTGAAGAAGTTTATTCTTATCAAAAGGTAAAAGAGATTCTTAGCATGGGAGATAAAAAGATTAATGAAGAGGAGGAGGATCCTGGAATAGTGTCGGATTTATTCAAAGTTTATTATGCATCTCCAGGCAAGGAGTTTACTTATGAATCAGGTTTATATAATCCATACTACCCCATAGGTGATCAGGAAAAGCCAATCGATAATTATTTTAGAGTGGTTCGTCAGCAAGAAGGCTTTTATAAAAATGCCAAGGGAGAAGACAAAAAATTACTGTTGGTAGAGATTGAACTGAAGGTGAATATGTACGAAACCGTAAGTGGTGAAGGTTTATTCCTAAGACAGCCAATCGAAGGCAAATTGATATTGGCTTTCAAAGAGTTTGTTCCAGAATGGGCGGAATGATAAAAAATGGACAGTTTCTTAAGAGATCTTGTTATTCCATTTGGTCACAGTGATCGTATTGCTTAAAATTTCAATGATTTCTCCACTCATAACCTAAACCCAACTCCATGAAAATCTCAAAGCTAAATTTTTTCATTTGTCTTTTTAGCGGTCTCTTATTCTTTGGTTGTGAATCTTCCGAAGATGGCCGCAAAAACTAATTCAGATTTTGAAATTTTTACTTCGGGATTTTGGAATAAATTCAGCGTAGGCTAGTATCTTTTTCTTCCCGAGCCTATGGGAATAATTACGCTAATTTGATCTGATCGAGGTAAAACTTCATTCTTGAATGGTCTCTAGGCAAAAAGTCGATCTTATCGATCTTGTCTAATTTATGATTATAAAAAACCTCTACGTATTCACTCTCCAGAAGGTAAAGATTGACCTTGTGTTTATAATACCTGATGCCCACTACAAAGGTGCCTTCTGTATAAAGGGTATTGATTTTTTTATGAAAAGGGAGATTTTTAAATTCTTCTTTGCTCATGTCCTTAGCTTCCGATTGCGAATATAACGAAATGAAAGACCTTTATTGATAAGTTAGGGTTGATTCCTGCCGTTAAGTATCTTATTATTGAAAGAGCAAAAATCGAGAATGGCCTTACAAAGATATCCCCGAGTACTTTTTTGGATTCCAATTTTAGCATTACTGGCATTTTCCTGCGCCTCTAAAAAGAAGGTTGCTTCAGATCCATTTGATGTAGTTATTTCCACAGCGAGAAGTTATACTGGTACACCTTATAAATATGGAGGAACCACTCGTGCCGGAATGGACTGTTCTGCTTTGGTGTTTCATTCCTATTATTCCGTAGGAGTCAGTATGCCTCGGGTTTCAGCTGATCAAAGCAAAGTGGGAAAGAAGATAAATCAAAGAGAGTTGAAAAGAGGGGATTTGTTGTTTTTTGCAACGGGGAGAAGAAAAAATCAGGTTACCCATGCAGGAATAGTCACTGAAGTGGCCAAGAATGATGTGCGATTTATCCATTCTTCCACTTCATTGGGGGTTTCGGAAGATTATCTGAGTAATAGATATTGGTCAAAAGTATTTTTGTTTGCCCGAAGAGTGATGGAATAATTTTTTGATAAAAAGGGGCTTTTGAGGGGATTGATCACCAATTCTATAAGAAGCTTCGGATTATTTTCCAAATATCCTTTGGGATTAGGCTTTATTGGTTAATTTTGCGGACGAATTCAAAAAGCACATTCTTTTTACATTTCATTCTATCAAATGGCAAATATTGGAAAGATAACTCAGGTAATTGGACCCGTAGTGGACGTTTCCTTCGAAGGCGGTAACCTGCCAAACATCCTAGACGCGGTTGAAGTAACCAAAGAAAACGGCCAAGTGGTCGTAATGGAAGTTCAGCAGCACTTAGGTGAGGACAGAGTAAGAACTATCGCGATGGACTCTTCTGAAGGGATGGTTCGTGGTATGGAAGTAAAAGATTTGGGTCAGCCAATCTCAGTTCCTACTGGTGACGCTATCAAAGGTCGTCTTTTCAACGTAGTTGGAGAAGCGATTGACGGTTTGCCTCAAGTTCCTGCTGGAAAAAGACTTCCTATTCACAGATCGGCTCCAAGATTTGAAGACCTTTCTACATCTACAGAAGTTTTATTTACAGGTATTAAAGTAATTGACTTGATCGAGCCTTATGCAAAAGGTGGTAAGATTGGTCTTTTCGGTGGTGC
>CBFHWO010000045.1:16819-19905 GCA_965659625.1 uncultured Algoriphagus sp.
TGGTGTAGGTAAAACCGTATTGATTCAGGAATTGATCAATAACATTGCGAAAGCATATGCTGGTCTTTCTGTATTCGCAGGAGTAGGTGAAAGAACGAGAGAAGGAAATGATTTGCTTCGTGAAATGATCGAATCAGGCATCGTAACTTACGGTGATGAATTCGTCCATAGCCTTGAAGAAGAGGGTGGATGGGATCTTTCCAAAGTTGATTTGAAAAAATTAGAAGACTCTAAAGCAACCTTTGTTTTCGGTCAGATGAATGAGCCTCCAGGGGCACGTGCACGAGTAGCCTTGACAGGTTTGACTTTGGCAGAATATTATAGAGATGGTGATGGAGAAGGTGCTGGTAAAGACATTCTTTTCTTTATCGATAACATTTTCCGATTCACTCAGGCAGGTTCAGAAGTGTCAGCACTTCTTGGCCGTATGCCATCTGCGGTAGGTTACCAGCCAACTTTGGCAACAGAGATGGGTGCCATGCAGGAAAGAATTACCTCTACAAAGAACGGTTCCATTACTTCTGTACAGGCGGTTTATGTACCTGCAGATGATTTGACGGATCCAGCTCCAGCGACGACTTTTGCTCACTTGGATGCTACTACTGTATTGTCAAGAAAAATTGCCGAATTGGGTATCTATCCAGCGGTGGATCCTTTGGACTCTTCTTCAAGAATTCTTTCTGCAGAAATCTTGGGTGATGAGCATTATGATTGTGCTCAGAGAGTAAAAGAAACACTTCAACGCTACAAAGAATTGCAGGATATCATTGCGATCTTGGGTATGGAAGAACTTTCTGAAGAGGATAAGCAAGTCGTACACAGAGCGAGACGTGTACAGCGTTTCCTTTCTCAGCCATTCCACGTAGCTGAGCAGTTTACAGGCTTGAAAGGTGTATTGGTAGATATCAAAGACACCATCAAAGGATTCAACATGATCATGGACGGTGAGTTGGATCACCTTCCAGAAGCAGCTTTCAACTTGGTAGGTAGCATCGAAGATGCGATCGCTAAGGGAGAGAAAATGTTGGCAGAAGTTAAATAATTAAAAAATAGAGCAGCGGCTAAGGTTCCTTGGCCGTTTGCTTTTATATAAATCCGAATCAGATGCATTTAGAAATCGTCACACCGGACAAAAAAGTATTTCAGGGTGAAGTGACCGAGGCCAGTTTCCCAGGTGCCGGAGGTGCTTTTCAAGTGCTGAATAATCACGCTCCGATCGTTTCAGCTTTGGCAAAAGGAACAGTTTCCTTTACCACTGCAGAAGGCAAGCAATCCATGATCGTGGATGGCGGAGTAGTGGAAGTAAAAGACAATGTGATTGTTTTGCTAGCTGAGAAAGTCGTGGCATAAGCTACCAATAAGAGATAACCAAAAAGTCCAACTCGTAAGGGTTGGACTTTTTGGTTTTAGTAGTAGAACTTTTCCAAAGTTTTGAACTTTGGAAAAGTTAAAAGCCAATTAATCATCAATGGGTTTTAGGACTGCTAGTTTGATGTATTTATCATCATATTTCATCATGCTTCCTTCATAAAAGTACAAGGTGTCTCTAACTACTCCTGCAAGCATTCCTATATCAAGTATACCTTTCGGATTTTGGGTCTCATACCATTTTTCCTCTTCTTTATTATACACCATCAGGTGGGTAAAACGGGTTTTTTGGATTCCCCCCTCTCCGATTTTCATCCAGGTTCCAATATAAATAGCTTTCTCATCTTCATAAATAGAGTTGAAATAATGGTTGTCAGGAGTTTTGGTGCTTCCCTTTTCTCCGGCCATAATACTATTGAAGTCAATGATTCTATCGGCAGCCCTCAGTTGGTAATCGAATACTCTACTAGGGGGGAGATCAATTTGTTCTAGCTCTTCGCCCTTGTTCGTGTATCGGTGTAGTTTCTTGTTGTGTGGAAAGGAAAGCAGGATGGTTTGGTTATTATCACTCATTTTTAAGTAGTTAGTCGGGCTCAACGAGCCGTCCATGGCTTTATATTCCTCTGAGTATTCCATTATAGATTTTTGAAATTCTCCGCTGCTATCAAAAAAATATAGTAGATCACCTGAATTGCGATAAAAGTCTGGTAGATAGGCATCGAGTTTTTGGTTGTATAGTTCGACCAGAAAGCCTTCATCGGTTTTTTTGAATTCTGCTCCTATTGTTCGGATGATTTTGTCTTCTGAAGGGTTGAGTCTTATTTTTTCGATAAATTCCTGAGATGCCGCATTGAATACCAGTACAGACTGGCTTCGTTTATCTATGATGTAGACAATAGGATATGCTGAGATATCAAAAGAAGAGGGCATGAAAGCCCCGATTGGAAAGTCTCCGTAGGCGATATTTGCTATTTGTTCTCCGTTTTTACGAATAATTCCTACAGCAGGAGTTCGGTTGGAGGATACGGCCAATAAGCTGTCTCCGATTAATTCTACCTTGGCAGGTACGTTCATAAAAAAATGCTCTTCTTTAACTAAAGATGAGTCCACAATGACAAGTTCTAATAAAGTAGGAAGAGCACCCTTTTCTTCAGCTGATTGACAAGACCATAAAGCGAAAAAAAATGCTCCAAATAGATAACAGCGCTGTTTCATTTTTAACAATTTGATTATATGCATACAGACTTAATGTGACAGTCTCCGTCTGCACATTGCTCTTCAATATCACAGTTCCGAGCAATACAATCGCCACAGTCTGCTAAATCTCATCCAAATTCATCTTCAGAGTGGTCACATGGATCATTCATATTCGCCAATGCCGGTCGCACCACTGCAAAGCTACCCAGGACCATACCTAGTACGGACAAGGCTAAAATCATTGTTTTTTTCATTTGAAATTTAGTTAAAATTAAAGAACTATTAAAAAGCTAGCTTGCGTTAAAACTAGTTGAAAAAACTTAAACTATTTATATCGTCATATCAAGATATGTCAATTTTATGATTGACGGTTAATTTTGATTGGGGGGATAAAAATTTGGTTTGAATTGTTTTTTAGATTTTGTTTTGGAGGTTTTTTTACTCTTTTTAGTTCTCATCTGACAGTGTAAAGTCGATTGCTAATTGTTTTATCCTATCTTCAACTATGAAGTTTCTGGTTT
>CBFHWO010000046.1:0-5266 GCA_965659625.1 uncultured Algoriphagus sp.
GGTAGGAATAACGATTGAGAATGATATAGATGCTGGATATGATCCATTCGGGTTTACCTACAATTTTGGAATGGATAAAGTTGGGCTAAAAATCCCTGGCAAGGATCTATATGAAATCTTAGAAAAAAAGGAAGAAGATCTAGGCCAAGAGGCTTTTGAGGAATTTGTAAATGGGAAGGGGAAAAACTTCGCCGAAGTAGCTACAGCTGCCAAAGATTCCGAAAATCCAGTGCTCATTATTTATACTCCGAAGAAATAACGTTTCTTTTCTGTATTCCTTTCCCATAAATTTTTTGGTTGCAATGGCTCTTTGCATATTTGCAACTTAAACCAAATGCCTGTTTGTATGGGCAGAAATAAAAACGTAAATGTCACAACAAATTAAAATCACCCTTCCGGATGGCACTGTGAAGGAATTTGAAAAAGGAACAACCGGACTACAGATTGCTGCAAGTATCAGCGAGGGTTTAGCCAGGAATGTTCTAGCCGCAAAAGTAAACGGTCAAGTTTGGGATGCAACCCGAGCGATCAATGAGGATTCAAAAGTTCAACTTTTGACCTGGAATGACGGAGAGGGAAAGAATACTTTTTGGCACTCTTCCGCTCACTTGCTAGCTGAAGCATTGGAAGCACTTCATCCAGGTATCAAATTCGGTATCGGACCTCCGATTGAAACCGGATTTTACTACGACGTGGATTTCGGAGACAAGACCTTAGATGGATCTGAGTTGGAAGCCATTGAGAAGAAAATGGTGGAGTTGGCCAGAGAGAAGAATGAATACATCCGAAAGGAAATCTCCAAACAAGATGCTGTTTCTTATTTCCAGGAAAAAGGAGATGAGTACAAATTGGATTTATTGGAAGGTTTGGAGGATGGAACCATTACATTCTATGAGCAAGGGAATTTCACGGATCTTTGTCGTGGACCACATATTCCAAATACAGGATTTATCAAAGCTGTAAAGCTTACCAATATTGCCGGAGCGTATTGGAGAGGGGATGAGAAGCGTAAAATGCTGACCCGTATCTATGGAGTAACTTTCCCTAAAGCCAAAGAACTTACAGAATATCTGACGCTGATAGAAGAAGCTAAAAAGCGTGACCATAGAAAACTCGGAAGAGAATTGGAATTGTTCACTTTCTCTGAAAAAGTTGGAATGGGACTTCCACTTTGGTTGCCAAAGGGAACTTTGCTTCGTGAGCGCTTGATTAATTTCATGAAAAAAGCGCAGGATAAATCAGGTTATCAGCAGGTGACTACACCTCATATTGGACATAAAGTTTTGTATGAAACTTCTGGCCATTATGAAAAATATGGAAAAGATTCATTTCAGCCAATTACCACACCACATGAAGGTGAAGAGTTTTTGCTGAAGCCGATGAACTGTCCACATCACTGTGAGATTTACAAGCATAAACCTCACTCATATAAAGAGTTGCCGATTCGATATGCGGAGTTTGGTACTGTTTATCGGTACGAGCAAAGCGGCGAATTACATGGCTTGACCCGCGTTCGAGGGTTTACTCAGGATGATGCGCATATCTTCTGTAGACCGGATCAGGTGAAGGAAGAGTTTATCAAAGTGATAGATTTGGTGCTTTATGTTTTCAAAGCATTGGGTTTTGAAGACTATACTGCTCAAATCTCATTGAGAGATCCAGAAAATCCATCCAAATATATCGGTGGAGATGAAAACTGGAATAAGGCAGAATCTGCAATCATCGAAGCTGCTGCTGAGAAGGGTTTGGAAACAGTTACTGAACTAGGAGAAGCTGCTTTTTATGGTCCTAAGCTAGACTTTATGGTCAAAGATGCATTAGGAAGAAAATGGCAATTGGGAACTATACAGGTGGATTATCAGTTGCCAGAAAGGTTCCAATTGGAATATATTGGATCAGATAATCAGAAGCATAGACCAGTGATGATTCACAGAGCACCTTTTGGTTCTTTGGAGCGATTTGTCGCGGTATTAATTGAACATTGTGCAGGAAACTTCCCACTTTGGCTTTCACCAGAGCAAATCAATATTCTTCCAATTTCAGAGAAATATGTTGGATACGCTGAAGAAATAAAAGAAATTTTGGATGAGGTAGGAATTACAGGGTCCATAGATAACAGGGATGAGAAAATTGGTCGTAAGATCCGCGACTCAGAAGTTAAGAAAGTGCCGTTTATGTTGATTGTAGGCGAAAAGGAGCAAGAAGAGCGGTTACTTTCTGTGAGAAAACATGGTGAAGGCGACATTGGTAACTACTCTCCGGAGGAGTTTATTAAGTATTTTAATGGCATTATTTCAGCATCACTTACTAAACCGTAAATCGGTAATAATAGATTGTGCTTTTCTTAATTAGAAATAATTCCGATATTTGCAGGCATTTCATAAAAACAACTAATCAAACTTGAGAAACAACAGACAACCATATAGAGGTAGACAAGAGGAACCTTATAAAGTAAACCAGAAAATCAGAGCGCGTGAGGTGAGGGTAGTGGGTGATTTCGTAGAAGGAGGAAACGCATTACTTCCAACAGACAAAGCAATAAAGCTTGCTCAAGAAAATGACCTGGATCTTGTAGAGATTTCTCCTAATGTTGATCCCCCTGTTTGTAAGATTCTTGACTATGCAAAGTTTAAGTACGAGCAGAAAAAGAAGCAAAAGGAAATCAAAGCTAACGCTGCGAAAGTTGTTTTAAAAGAAATTAGATTCGGCCCTAATACGGATGAACATGATTTTAATTTCAAAGTAAAGCACGCTCAAAACTTTCTAAAAGAAGGAGCAAAAGTGAAGGCTTACGTACATTTCGTGGGTCGTACTATTGTTTTCAAAGAAAGAGGAGAAATGCTTTTATTGAAATTTGCGCAAGCTCTTGAAGATTTAGGAGCAGTAGAGCAGCTTCCAAAGATGGAAGGAAAGAGAATGAACATCTTCATTACACCGAAAGCAGGAAAGAAATAAATTTCAACTAAATAAATACAGCAAAATGCCAAAAGTAAAAACCAAATCCAGTGCAAAGAAGAGGTTCGCTTTAACGGGAACCGGCAAAATCAAAAGGAAACACGCTTTCAAAAGCCACATCCTAACTAAGAAAGCTACCAAGAGGAAGCGTAACTTGACTAAAACTGGTCTTGTTCACGAGTCTGACGAAGGTAGAGTAAGAGACATGTTGAGAATCTGATTCTCCGCAGTAGCTTAAAAATCAATTAATTAAGGTTTATTTATTCACCAGATAGTTTGGTAATCAAGATCTCGGTCACTCGGGGCACCAACTGTCAAAAAACAAAACACTATGCCTAGATCGGTAAACGCGGTAGCGTCCAGAGCAAGAAGAAAAAAAGTGCTAAAAGCCACAAGAGGTTACTTCGGAAGAGGTAGCAACGTATGGACAGTAGCCAAAAACAAGTATGAGAAAGGTCTTCAGTATGCGTACAGAGATCGTAAAGCGAAGAAAAGAGAATTCAGAGCTTTGTGGATTCAGCGTATCAACGCAGGTGCAAGAATGCACGGCGTATCCTATTCTCAATTAATGGGTTTATTGAAGAAAGGTGAAATCGAACTTAACCGTAAAGTTTTGGCAGATTTAGCCATGAATCACCCAGAAGCATTTAAAGCTGTAGTTGAAAGAGTAAAATAAGGTTGCACTGCCTTATTTTATTGGAAGCCTTCCCTCGGGAAGGCTTTTTTGGTTTCAGAGATTTCTGAAAAGGAAAGTTCATTTACTTAGCCTACAATTTTACACTTATATAGAGTCAAAATAGCTTCACTATTCCGTAGACAGATACCAACCCAATGGAGATCACACTTAACCAAAAAAGGATAGTTGAAAAAGCTCCAGAAGCTAGGTTTAATGTGTTGTTCTTAAATCGAAAGCTTACGGCGGCATAGACGACCAACAAGAGCAGAACAGATCCTATCACGCCACCAGACAAGACCATAAAAGCAGGTAGCTCCACAAAGGCAAAAGCAATAGCCCAAAGAATTGGTAACACCCAGGCCAAGATCGCCACCCATTTTTTTCTGGTTTTCAGATCTGCCCAATCAATCCAGCCTAATTCTCCAAAAATGTCCGGAAAAAGCCTTGTCCAATAAGCAAGCGTCGCGAACACACTAGAGAAAAGAACAAAGAAGGCTCCTGCTGTATAAGCAAGTCGTGCATTTTCGCCCAGAGTTTGAGTGTAAATATTGGCCAAGGTTTCTATGAGTTGATTTCCACTTGGAATCACTTCATTGCCGTATAGAATAGAAGCGCCCAATAGATAAAATGCAGCTGTGACTACTGTATAAATTACCATTGCTACAATAGCGTCCAAATACATAACTTTTATCCATCCATTTGCTCTGACTTTCCATTCGGAGCTACCGTCATTCTCGCCAGCATATTTGGCGTAGCCCTTCTCCAGACACCAATAAGTATAGGCGATTATCTCGTCACTGGCAACTCCTGTAATACCAAATGCTCCAATTGCTACGAAAATCAATTCTGATGGTAATTCAAAAGTCAATCCACTCGCTATCTCGGAAAATGTAAATGCAAAAGGACTATAGCTAACAGCTATCACTGATGCCAAAGTAAAAACAGTAAAGCCAAATACCATGAACATGGATGTTCGCTCTACTAAGCTATAATAATTCCTGTAAATCAAAAGACTAGTAAAAGCTCCCAAAATAAATGCTAATAGAATAGGAGATAGCTGGGGTATCATCATACTCAAGGCAATGGCAGCTCCACCGATCATGCCTCCTAATTGTACTATTTTGAAAAGTGTCAATAAGAATGTGATCCAAACTGCCCAGTTTTTTGGACCAGGAAGTTTAGAAAATGAAGTCATCAGCGGCTTTCCTGTGATGATTGCATTTTTACCAAATTCTAATTGAATGGCCACTTTTATCAGGCAACTCACTAAAATGACCCAAAAAGTAATGAATCCTCCTTCAGCCCCAAGTACTGTAGTAGCGATTAATTCGCCAGATCCAACTATGGATGCTGAAAGAATAAAGCCAGGGCCTAGAAATTTTAGTTTTTCAAAAAAAGAGGAAGGTGGATTCTTTATTTCGGGTGACGTCATCCATTAAAAATAGAGAAATATTTTTCTGCCTGTTAAAAAGGCTTTATCAATATGAATTCTTTATACCGATTCAAGAATCATTACAATAAAAAAGGCTTCCATTTCTGAAAGCCTTTAGTAGCGAGAGGGAGATTTGAACTCCCGACCTCAGGGTTATGAATCCTGCGCTCTAACCAACTGAGCTACCTCGCCAAATATTTTAT
>CBFHWO010000046.1:5364-19487 GCA_965659625.1 uncultured Algoriphagus sp.
ATAACCTTCGAGAAATCTCGCCTGGCTATTTTTGATTTTTAACTTTTTTAAATACCTGATAAACTTTTTCGGGTATTGATATTTGAAATTAATGGCTATATTAAACCGCCGACGAAATCAAATAATCTGAGGCCTAAAAGAATAATATTTAATCCAGAAAACCTCCCTGCTAAATGGGAATGCAAATATGAGGTCTTGTCCTGTGAAATGCAAGTTTGAGTTATTTAAAAAAGTGAATTTTTCGCAAAGAAAAAGTAGATGTCATGGTCAAAAATAAATTTGTTGCTGATTATCAAATAAATGCTTCCAAAAAAATTGTTTTTCAATATTTGAGTACAGCTAGTGGTTTGGAAGAATGGTTTGCAGATGAAGTTAAAATTAACGAGGATAAAAATTATATTTTCAATTTCGATAATGAAGAACATTATGCCAAGCTCTCTTCAATTCGAACTAATTCTCATGTGAAATTTGAGTTTTATGATCCAGCTAACCCAGATAGTTCAGATCATTCATTTATCGAATTTAAATTGGAAGAAAATGAACTGACTCAAACCTTATTCCTAAAGGTGATCGATTATTCAGATAGTTATAATGAGGAAGAACTCTCAGCAATATGGGAAGGACTTATTGGAACTCTAAAAGAAATAATTGGTGGGTAATGTGAATACAAATCACCATTTTTGAACTTCATTTCTAAAAGGACGTAAATCCGCTTGGAAGTAAGTTGCGCATGAAAAAACTTGATAAGCTAATACTTGGGTCTTTTATAGGCCCATTTTTATTGACATTTTTAGTCGTTGATTTCATCTTATTGATTGTCAACATGCTAAAGTATTTCGATGAAATCTTTGGAAAAGGCCTTGGATTTTGGATTTACATGGAACTGATCTCTTATTTTGTGATCAGTATTTCTCCTATGGCACTACCTTTGGCAGTATTGCTTTCTAGCTTAATGACTTTTGGGAATCTAGGTGAGCATTTCGAATTAACAGCCATCAAGAGCAGTGGAATTTCACTTCTCAGAGCTTTAAGGCCTATCGGCGTTTTTGTTGTTTTTTTAGCTTTCGCAGCGTACTTATCAAATAACCACCTCGTTCCGAAAGTAAACTTAAAGACATTTAGCCTTTTGTATGATATCCGTATGAAATCTCCGGCTTTGGACATCAAAGAAGGGGTGTTTTATGACGGAATCCCTGGCTACAGTATTAAGGTAAATCAAAAATTGGATGATGTAAGATTAAAAGATATCATCATTTATAATCACAACGAAGGGCAAGGTAACTTGAATCTGACTTTAGCTGATTCGGGTCGTATGGAGCCATTTTTTAATGATAATTATATGAGATTAACCTTATATAAAGGAACCAACTACAAAGAGTCAAGATCAACAAGAGGAATATCTGAAAAGCCAGTTGAATTTAGTAGGGCGACATTTGACCAAAATGTCATTATTTTTAATTTGGATGCCTTTCAATTAAGCAGAACTCCTGAGGACCTTTGGTCTACAAACCGAGCTATCAAAGACATTTCTGGCATTAAGGATGGTTTAGACTCAATTAATACGTTGGTCAATGATAAGATTTTTCAGAATTATCAATCTGCAGAATCAATCTTCCCATTTTTTACCAGAGAAAGAAAGTTAGAGCCTTTGCCTCATATTAAAGAGAGAAGAGCTCTCGATGATTCTTTGCGTCAAATAAAAATGATGATGGAAAGGGCAATTACAGATTCATTAGGAAGGTTGAAAGAAAAGCAGGATAGTACCCAGAGGGCAGAGGTAATCTCTAGTAGACCAATTGATTCATTGGCTGATGGGAATAAAGTGACGGGAAATATTGTCAATGGAACTAAGGCTCTTGCAAATGATTCTTTATTCTTGCAAAAAAGACTTAGTAGAAGAAATACCGAAGAACCAGAAAAAGAATATTTGGATTCTTTGGCTGTTCCTATTTCAGTAAAAACCGAACAAAAGAAACTGGCAAGGACAGCGCCTTTAACAATGGAGGAGAAAGCTAGGATTGATTCAATTATTTATGAGCAAGGTTACATTACAAATGCATTGACTATGGCAATGAATAATTCCAGAAATCTGAAAAATTCATTTGATATTAAAAAAGCACAGATCGAAACTGACGAAAGAGAATTTAGAAGGTATCAAATAGCATGGTACCAAAAATACACACAAGCCTTTGCCTGTTTTGCAATGTTTCTTATAGGGGCGCCGTTAGGAGCCATCATAAAAAAAGGAGGGTTGGGAATGCCCGTTTTAATTTCAATTATCTTTTTTATAATCTATTACATGTTAACGATCTCTGGTGAAAAGTGGGCTAAAGAAGGAATTGTAGATCCACTTTTTGGGACATGGTTTTCTAATTTATGTTTATTGCCATTTGGGTTGTTCTTTTTAAAACAGGCCAGAAATGATGCGCGATTATTTGAACCTGATTTTTATCAGAGGATTTGGAATAGTATTCAAAAACAACTGAAAGTTCTTCGTCCAAAAACAATCTGAGCTTTTATTATATCAATAATAGCCTTACCTTTGTGGTTGTTTTAAAAAAAAATTTAGCTAAACATGTATTTAAATTCAGAGAAGAAACAAGAGTTGTTTAAGAATCATGGACGGTTAAAATCTGAAACTGACACAGGTTCACCTGAGTCTCAGATTGCCCTCTTTACACACAGGATTAAGCATTTGACTGAGCATTTGAAGTCAAATAAGAAGGATCACTCTTCTAGACTTGGTCTTTTGAAGCTAGTAGGTAAGAGAAGATCACTTCTAGATTATCTTCACAAAAAAGAAATCGAGAGATACAGATCTATTATTGCCGATTTAGGAATTAGAAAATAACCCTTTTGTAAGGTTCTCTATGTGGGGAACCTTACTTTTTCTTTTTTAAGGGTATCCCGCACTTTTATATTTTGACGCTTTCATACTAATACGTATTTATGTTACCAAACTTGATCACCAAGACCATCACCCTTGAAGATGGCAGAGAAATTATTATTGAAACAGGAGCATTGGCTAAACAAGCTGATGGTTCAGTTGTAGTGAAGATGGGTAAAGCCATGCTATTGGCTACAGTTGTATCCAAAAAAGAAGCTGGTGAAGGGGTTGATTTTTTACCTATGTCAGTTGACTACCAAGAAAAATTTGCTTCCTCTGGAAAAATTCCAGGAGGATTTTTAAAGAGAGAAGGAAGACTTTCCGATTATGAGATTTTAATAAGTCGAATAGTAGATAGAGCGATTCGTCCGATATTTCCAGATGATTACCATGCTGATACCCAAATCGCTATTACTTTAATTAGCGGTGATGACGATGTACTTCCAGATGCCCTTGCAGGTCTTGCTGCTTCTTCAGCTTTGGCAGTTTCAGATATTCCGTTTAATGGTCCTATTTCTGAAGTTCGTGTAGCTAAAATAGATGGAAAATTAAAGATTAATCCAAGTCCAACTGAATTGGAAAAAGCTTCTTTGGAATTTATCGTAGCGGGTTCTCTCGACTTTATTTTGATGGTAGAGGGAGAAGCTAATGAGATTCAGGAAGAAGAGATGCTAGAAGCAATGCAATATGCTCATGAGGAGATCAAGAGGCATTGTCAAGCTCAAATTGAGTTAACAAAGCTTGTCGGCAAAGAAATAAAAAGAGAATATAGTCATGAAAAGTCTGATCCGGCTCTATTTGATAAAATGAAAGCTGAAGTGTATGACAAACTTTATGATTCAGTAAGCAAGCAAATTGCCAACAAATCAGAAAGATCAGCTTTAATTAAGAAAATCAAAGAAGAATTTGTTGCGGATTTAGGTGAAGACCATGGATTCGAGACAAGTTTGATAGGTCCATATTTCAGCAAAATCCATAAAGAGGCTGCAAGGAATTTGACTTTAAATGAGAAAAAGAGATTGGATGGTAGAAAGCTTGACGAAGTAAGACCTATTTGGTCTGTTGTCGATTATTTACCTTCTGCTCATGGATCTGCAGTTTTTACCAGAGGTGAAACCCAATCAATCACTACTTGTACATTAGGTACTAAGATGGATGAGATGATGGTAGATGGAGCAACTATTTCAGGATATAATAAATTCTATCTTCACTATAATTTCCCTGGATTTTCTACTGGCGAAGTAAAACCTAACAGGGGACCAGGAAGAAGAGAAGTTGGACATGGTAATCTTGCCATGAGAGCATTGAAGAAAGTACTTCCTCCAGTTGAGGAGAACCCTTATACTATCAGGATCGTATCCGATATATTGGAGTCTAACGGTTCTTCTTCAATGGCTACAGTTTGTGCGGGATCATTGGCATTGATGGATGCTGGTATTCCTATTAAATCTGCCGTTACAGGTATTGCTATGGGTATGATCTCAGATCCAAAAACAGGTAAATACTCCATTCTCTCTGATATTTTGGGAGACGAAGATCACTTAGGTGACATGGATTTCAAGGTGACAGGAACCTCCAAAGGAATTACAGCTTGTCAAATGGATTTGAAAGTTGAAGGACTTGATTATTCAGTATTGAAAGAAGCATTGCTTCAAGCTAAAGATGGTAGACTTCATATTTTAGATGAAATCACTAAAACTCTTGCTGCTCCCAAGTCAGAATTGAAACCACATACACCAAGATCATTTATGATGATGATTCCAAAGGAATTGATTGGTGCCGTGATTGGTCCTGGCGGAAAAGTAATTCAAGAGATTCAAAAAGATACTTCTACTACAATTGTGATTGAGGAAGTTGATAATCAGGGTAAAATCAGTGTGTTCTCTGCAAATCAGAATAACATGGATGCTGCAATCAGTAGGATAAAAGCAATCGTAGCACAACCTGAAATTGGAGAGACTTACTCTGGCAAAGTGAAAAATATTCAGCCTTTCGGAGCTTTTGTGGAATTTATGCCAGGTAAAGATGGTTTACTACATATCTCAGAAATCAAATGGGAACGCGTTGAGACCATGGAGGGTGTTCTTGAACCAGGAGAAGAAATAATGGTTAAGTTAATCGATATCGATAAAAAGACCGGTAAATTCAAGCTTTCCAGAAAAGCTTTATTGCCAAAACCTGAAAAACCTTCTAGTCAAGAATAGGGTTCATCACATAATTGATTATTTTGACAATATCTTATTTTATAAAAATTCACAAATCATAATTCTGAATGAGGCAGCTAAAAATTAGCAAACAGATTACCAACAGAGAAAGCCAGTCACTGGATAAATATCTTCAGGAGATCGGTAAGGTAGACCTGTTAACAGCAGATGAAGAGGTAGTTCTGGCCAAAAGAATCAGAGAGGGCGACCAATTGGCATTGGAAAAGTTAACTAAAGCCAATCTTCGATTTGTCGTTTCTGTGGCAAAACAATATCAAAATCAGGGACTTTCCCTTGGAGATTTGATAAACGAAGGAAACCTTGGTTTGATTAAAGCTGCTCAGAGATTCGATGAAACTCGTGGTTTTAAGTTTATCTCTTACGCAGTATGGTGGATTAGACAATCTATCCTTCAGGCTTTGGCAGAGCAATCAAGAATTGTTCGTCTTCCTTTAAACAGAGTTGGTTCTTTAAATAAAATCAGCAAAACTTTCAGTGAACTGGAGCAAAAATTCGAAAGAGAGCCATCTCCTGAAGAATTGGCTGAAGTTCTTGAAGTAACAGCAAGCGAGGTAGTCGATACTATGAAAATTTCTGGACGACACGTATCTATGGATGCTCCATTCGTTCAAGGGGAAGAGAATAGCCTTTTGGACGTTTTGGAAAATGATGGAGACGAAAAACCAGACGATGGATTGATGAATGACTCACTTCGAAAGGAAGTTCAGAGAGCATTGTCCACTTTAACTCAAAGAGAAGCTGATGTAATCACGCTTTATTTTGGACTGAACGGAGAGCATGCAATGACTTTGGAAGAAATTGGAGAGAAATTCAATTTGACTAGAGAAAGAGTTAGACAGATTAAAGAGAAAGCTATAAGAAGGCTGAGACATACTTCAAGAAGTAAGACCTTGAAACCCTATTTGGGATAAAAGTCAAAAAAGGAAAAGGGGCTTTTAGCCCCTTTTTTATTATTTAAAATAGTACCCAATTCTATTAATATTATTAGTTGTGCTTGATCTTTGAATATTTTTATTAAAAGTTCAATTGTAACTGGCATTGTTTATCCATCAAAATTGTAATAATATAACCGATTTAATACAAGCTATTAATGAATCAAGAAATTGAAAAGGTTCGAGTACTGATTATTGGCTCAGGACCAGCAGGGTATACTGCAGCGATTTATGCCTCAAGAGCTGGTTTATCTCCAGTACTGTATACTGGAGGCCAACCCGGAGGCCAATTAACAATTACGAATGATGTGGAAAACTATCCCGGATATCCAAATGGTGTCATGGGGCCTCAAATGATGGAGGATTTCCGTATGCAAGCAGAGCGATTCGGAACGCAGGTAAGATATGGACAAGTAACGCAAGTTGATTTTAACTCCAATCCAAAGATAATAACGGTAGATGAGCAAGTAACAATTCATGCAGATACTGTAATTATCTCGACTGGAGCTTCAGCAAAATGGTTAGGAATAGAAAGTGAAACAAGGCTTAATGGAAAAGGCGTTTCAGCATGTGCTGTTTGTGATGGTTTTTTCTTTAGAAATCAAGAAGTAGCGATTGTAGGTGCAGGAGATACAGCTTGTGAAGAAGCCTCTTATTTAGCTAATATTTGTTCTAAAGTATACATGCTAGTGAGGAAAGATGAAATGCGAGCATCTCAAATTATGCAAAAACGAGTATTCAATAATCCCAAGATTGAAATTCTTTGGAATACTCAAACAGATGAAATATTAGGAGAAGAGGAGGTTAATGGTGTTAGAATTCTTAACAATAAATCAGGAGAAAAATCAGACTTGGTAATTTCTGGCTTCTTTGTTGCTATTGGTCACCAACCAAATACTGAGATTTTCAAAGAGTTTATCCATATGGATAATTCTGGTTATATTAAAACAATTCCGGGCTCATCTAAAACTAATATTGAAGGAGTTTTCGCTTGCGGAGATGCACAAGATAATATTTATAGACAAGCAGTAACGGCCGCTGGAACAGGATGTATGGCAGCTTTGGATGCAGAAAGGTATTTGGCCGAAATTGAGAATCCATAAACCCAATTCATGAGGTCTTCCATTCTAAAAATCATTTTTGGAGTAATTTTGAGCATTGGTTTTTTTGAAGCCAATGCTCAAGTTTTTCCTAAGATTATTAAGAAAAATAATACTACTTCGAATGCTGCTGGTACACAGGAGCGAAAAAGTATTGAACTTAGAGGTTTTGACCAAGAATCGTACTTAAGGAGACTTTCCTCAGTAACTGATTCGATCATTTTTGAAAATAATGTAAACTTAGGTAAAGTTAGATCTATAGTCAGTGAGGATCCTTATGTGATGATTTGGGCTCCTACCAATCAATTAGTTAAGGTTTCAGAGCAAATTCAAATTGATAGTATCTGGATTACAGCTTATGAATACTATTCCAGTTGGGATAGTAAGAAAATTGATATCTACAACTTTGATCCAAAGACATTCCAGGATTCCGTGAATATCCGACTTTATGATCCATTCTACGGTTATGATTGGAAAATGCCTCTTACAAAAACACCTGTAACATCAACTTTTGGATCTAGATGGGGACGGTGGCATTATGGTACCGACTTAGATCTAATAACTGGTGATCCTGTGTATAGTGGATTTGATGGGATTGTTCGTGTCCGGTCTTATGATAGATATGGATATGGATATTACCTTGTCATTCGGCATAAAAATGGATTAGAAACTTTATATGGACATTTATCAAAGTTTTTAGTAGACATAGGACAAGAAGTAAAAGCCGGAGATTTAATAGCAAAAGGAGGGAGTACTGGAAGAAGTACTGGCTCTCATTTGCATTATGAATTAAGATATAGAGGTTTGCCATTTGATCCACAAAATGTTTATGAGTTTGAGGATGAGAAAATTATTGGTCCGAATTTTTTAATAACTCCCAATACCTTTTCTCATGTAGTCAAAGCAAGAACTGCGGCCTATCATAGAGTAAAAAAAGGAGAAACTTTAGGTTCTATTTCTAGAAGATATGGTGTCTCCATTAGCACGATTACTCGGCTAAATGGAATCTCTTCAAGAAGTATTTTAAAAATAGGACAAAACCTTCGTGTGAAATAAGTTATTAAATAACAGTCAAAAATGATAAAACTTGATGTATTAGTAATAGCAGCACATCCAGATGATGCGGAATTAGGCTGTTCAGGTACAATTTTATCTCAAGTAGAAAAAGGATATAAGGTTGGGATTGTTGATTTGACTCAAGGTGAAATGGGAACAAGAGGAACTCCTGAAATTCGCCTTCAAGAAGCGGAGGAAGCAGGAAAAATCCTAAAATTATCTGCCCGCGAAAATCTTAAATTTAAAGACATTTATTTTTCAAACGATGTTGATCATCAACATCAGCTTATTGAAATAATAAGAAAATACCAACCGGAGATAGTATTAGCAAATGCTGTTTCGGACAGACATCCAGACCATGCAAAAGGGGCTGATTTGGCTAGTATTGCGTGTTTTATGAGTGGACTTCGAAAAATTGAAACAACATTTAATGGTGTAAATCAAGATCCTTGGAGACCAAAACATGTGTATCACTACATCCAAAACAATCCTATTAAGCCGGATTTTATTGTAGACATTACCCCTTATTGGGAAGATAAGGTCAAAAGCATCAAAGCATTTAAGTCTCAATTTTTTGACCCAACAAACCAAGAGCCTGCAAGCTTTATTTCAGATCCAGAATTTTTACCTTTTATTGAATCTAGGGCTAGGGAATTCGGTCATAGAATTATGACAACGTATGGAGAAGGTTTTACTGTGGAGCGCTTTATAGGCGTAAATGATTTATTTGATCTCAAATAATCAAGGTGCTAAAATTGAAATTTCCCATTCATTTGAATCCTTTTTCTCATAACAAATCCTATCATGTAGCCTGCTTGGTCTTCCTTGCCAAAATTCTATACAATTAGGAGTTAATCTATAGCCACCCCAATGAGGTGGTCTAGTGATAGGATTATTTTTAAATTTGCTTTCAGTTATCTTTTGTAATTGATCCAATTCTTCCCGCGAATTTATTTTTTGACTCTGAGGGGATGTCCATGCTCCAATTTGTGATCCCAGTGGTCTGGAAAAGAAATATTCATCAGATAATTCTGCAGAAACTTTTTCTACTTTCCCTTTGATTCTCACTTGTCTCTCAAGTTCCGGCCAGAAAAAAGTAAGCGAAGCAACAGGGTTTTTTGCGAGTTCTTTTCCTTTTTGGCTTTCATAATTTGTGAAAAATACAAAGCCTGAGTCAACTTCTTTCAAAAGCACAATTCTTCCATTTGGTATTCCATCTATCCCGATAGTAGACAAGGTCATCGCATTTATTTCAATAACTTTTGCTTCTGAAGCTTCCTGAAACCAAAGGTTAAATTGGTCTAAAGGGTTAATGGATAAGTCTTTGATATCCAATGTTTTTAAACTATACTCTTTACGGATCGCTGAAATATTCATCAATAATTTATTTTCAATAAAAATTATTGGATAAATGTACTATGGCTATTGATTTTAAAAAATTATGATCTATATTTTTATTTTAATTTACCAACTAGCGAATGGAACGAAATGAAAAACTAACACCGAAGGCAGGAGATTTATTACTTTCTGAGCCATTTTTACAAGATGAGAATTTTGTAAGATCTGTAGTTTTGCTTTGCGAGCATAATGAGGAGGGAAGCTTTGGTTTGGTATTAAATAAGTTATCAATCCTTAAGTTGGGAGAGTTAGTTCAAGATCTTGATTTCTTGGATAGTGAAGTTTTTGTGGGAGGACCAGTGGAGCAAAATACGTTGCATTATATTTATTCAGGTGAAAAAAATCTTGACAGGAGTATTCAGATTGGTAAAAATCTTTGGTGGGGTGGTGATTTTGAACAATTGATAGAGAAGTTGAAAACTGGTCTGATGATTCCTGAAAATGTAAGGTTTTTTATTGGTTATAGTGGTTGGGGGCTGGATCAATTAGAAGAAGAATTGGAAGATAAAACATGGATTGTTTGTAAGGATGAGGTAGATTCTCAGATTTTTGAATACACACCTGATGAGCTTTGGAGAAAGCTTCTAAAAAATATGGGAGGAGAGTTTAAGGTAATCGCAAATTATCCGTTGGACCCAAGATTAAATTAGGCAAAATCCTTACTTTTGCCCATATTGCCTTGAAATAGTAGCGTTTTTATGACTGATAAAAGTAATGATTTGTCCGACAAGGACAAGGTGACTCAAGCCTCCCAAAAGGAAGAGGAAAAGAGTATCGAGAAAGAATCCAAAGTTGAATCTACAGATGAAACTCCAGAAGTGCCAGTAAAATCTGAGACTGAGAAACAGAAGGAGGTTGAAGCTGAAGAAAGTACTTCTGAAGAAGATATTCCGAATGAAAAAGTAGAGGAAGTCGTTGAAATTGAGGAAAAAACCGAATCCAAAACGGAAGAGGTTTCGTCAAGTAATGAAAGTTCAGGTGAGGAATCAGAGGAGGAGGAAGAGGATGATCATCAAGAAGAAATAGACCTTTCTTCACTTTCAAAAATCCAACTAGTTCATCTTTTGAAGGAAAAAGTTCAGCATGGAAATGTGTTGAAGATGGATAAGACTGTGCATGAGATAAAATCTGCTTTCGATGAATTTGTCCATAAAGAGAGAGATGAGGCCTTATCAAAATTCAAAGAAGAGGGTGGTGCAGAGGATGATTTTGACTTTAAACCAAGCGAAGAAGAGAAAGAATTCAATAAACATTATTACGAGTTTAAAAAGCAGGTAAATACAATTCGTAAAGATGCAGAAAAGCAAAAGGAAGCTAATCTTGCCGCTAAAACTGAATTGCTGAATAAATTGAGAGAGAATGTTGATGGTGAAGAAACTACCCTTAGCATGGCCTCCATTAAAACAATTCAAGAACAATGGAAATCTATTGGGCCTGTTCCATCCGCACAAAACAGAAGCCTTTGGGCAAGTTACAATGCTCTAATGGACAGATTCTATGATAATAGAAGTATTTATTTTGAGTTAAAAGAACTTGACCGTAAAAAGAATCTAGAGAGTAAAACTGAGCTTTGTGAAAAAGCTGAAGCATTAAAAGATGTCAAAGACCTTAAAGATGCAATCAAATCTCTAAATGAACTTCATGAGGAATTTAAGCATATAGGCCCTGTACCAAGGGATGAGCAGGAGAGCCTTTGGCAAAGATTTAAAGCCGCTTCAGATGCAGTTTATGATAGGAGAAAGGAATATTACGAAGGTCAAAAAGAGGTCTTTCAAAAAAATCAGGTTGAAAAGGAAGTTTTAATCAAGAATTTAGAGGCTTTCTCTGATTTTAAAGCTGAGAGGATTAAGGACTGGAATAACAAAACAAAGGAAATTTTAGAAATTCAAAAGGCGTGGGAGAAAATTGGTCCTGTTCCCAAAGAAGCTGGAAGAGAAATAAACAAATCATTCTGGACCGCATTTAAACATTTCTTCCATAACAAGAATCTGTTCTTCAAAGAACTTGACGAAATTAGGGCAACAAATCAATCTAAAGCTGAAGAATTGATTTCACAAGCAGAAGAACTGATGAATAGTACTGACTGGCAAAGTACTGCCAATCAGTTAGTGAAATTACAGCAAGATTGGAAAAGACTGGGACCGACTCCAGAAAAGAGTAGAGATACACTTTATAAAAAGTTTAAGGCTGCATGTGATACCTTCTTTGATAATAGAAGAAATGCCAATAAACAAAACAACGCTGAGTTTGAAGCGAATCTTGTCAAAAAGCAGGAAGTAATCAAGGAGATTGAATCTGCAAAAGATGCAAGTGAAGATAATCTGACTGATTTGGTCAGTAAGTTTAATGAACTTGGCTTCGTTCCAAGGAAAAACATGAAAGAAGTTCAGGCTCAATTCAAAGCCGCTGTCGATATTTATTTGGAAAAGCTAGATCCTGAATTTGATAGAGAAGACTTCTTGTTTAGGTTAAACTTGAACAAGATTCAGTCTGATCCAAATGCTTCGAAAACATTAAACAAGAAAGAGCACGGAATTCGTAAGCAGATTTCTGATCTGGAGAATAACATTACCCTATGGAAAAATAATCTTGAATTCTTTGCAGCCTCCAAGACTGCAGATAAGCTAAAAGATCAATTTGATATAAAGATTCAAAAAGCGGAGGAGGAGATAGATAAGTTGAAGAAAAAGTTATCAATACTAAGAGAGTTTTAAATTTTTCTCTCTCAGAATTAGAGAGATAGAAAAAATCCTTTGAATGGGTTTGGAGTGAATAAAAGCAAGGCCTATATTTGCACCACGTTAAAGGAAAAAGCCTCCTTAGCTCAGCTGGTAGAGCAACTGACTTGTAATCAGTAGGTCATTGGTTCGATCCCGATAGGAGGCTCTTTAAAGTCAAAACCACTCGAAAAACTCGAGTGGTTTTTTGTTTTAGTAACTTTGCCAAGGGTTAAGTTGAGATGATGTTTTTTGTATATATCCTTTATTCCCAAGCTAAGGATCGGTTTTACACCGGTCAGACTCAAAATCTAGGATCAGTCGGAATATCTGGGGAGCAAGTTCTTTTAAGCATAGATATTGGATAATCTGAACAGGAAGAACTCAATGTTGGTGACTCCTCTGAACTGAGCCCTGAATGCTTTTATTTTTGCATTGAATGATTCTGCTGAGGCATTCGTACTCCTGTTTTCAAAGAAGTTAAGAATAGAAGTGTAGTGATTCTGTATGGTTCTGGACATCGTGTTGAATGATTTGAAGCCTGCTTCTTCCACTTCATTGTACCAATGTGCCAGCTTGGTGAAGGCGACACCTTTTAGCTTGCTTGTCTGATAGATCCTTGCCAGAGACCTCGATAGTTTGTAGGCTTTTTCCAGATCAGGGTAGCGCCGGAAGAGAATCTCGGCCCGGTGTGCCTGCGATACCGTCCATTTATCTTCTCCTTTGAAAAGCAGGTATCTGCTTCTGGCCAACAGTTGTTTTTCGGTATCACCATTTTCGAGCTTGTGTGGAATAAATGTTTTTTTACACTCTCTACTGAGCTCCATTTCTTTGTTCTCCTGTTCAATCGCATCCCATCTGTGGGCGATTCTCATTTCCTGAACTGCATCATAGACCAATTTTTGGACATGAAATCGGTCAGTGACCAATTGGGCTTTGGGAAAACTACGGCGTACGATCTTTTCCATGCTGGCGGCCATATCCAGTGTTACTTCCTCTACCTTTTTCCGTTTATTCTCGGGTAGTTGCCTGAGAACAGCATTCACTGTTTCACTTTCAGTCCCTTTTATCATGGCAACCAGAGCCCCCTTCTTACCTTTGGCTGCTTTATTGGTCAGGACAGTATACAGTTCTCCTTGAGAGAGGGCTGTTTCATCAATGCTGAGATGTGTTCCCAGATTTTCAGGAAAAAGAATCCAGTCTTTAGCATGTGGGTGTTGTGGCCAATCCAGGAAGTTGCTCAGATGGAAAACGTATTGATGCTCAAGGGTTTTTCCGTTTACATGGAAGTTATCCGCCAGGCTTTTGCAACTTACCGGCGATGAATCCAGTCGTTCCTTTTTAAAAAAAGCGCGAATTCCTCTGTCATCCGCGTACCATTTGCCACCAAGCTCCAATCCCTACTCACATTCTTTCCTGTCTCTTCATTGAGCCACTTCCTTCTTTTAATGTTCAGAAAACAGGCTTTGCCACGTAACGGAAAGTCCTGTATGCTCACCTCATCATAAAAGCCCTTTGAGGTGAGTTTGGATCCCTGTAGATGCTCGGGATGAATATTGAGCTCTTCCAGATAAATGTGGTAAGCATTGTCTTTGAGTCCTGCTGAAGTAACCTTGAAAAATTCAAGCAGGCCTTGAGGTAAAAGCAAGCTGAGGTAGTCTTTTTCTTCCAATTCTTTTTTCAGCAAAGAAAATGAATTGTGTTAATTCCCCCAACTTTTAGGACTGACCCAAGAAGAGATGGTGTATCTGCACGGTCTTATTTCGGAAAAGAAACTAGAGTGAAAACAGTTTTTTTGAAAAAGTCAA
>CBFHWO010000047.1:0-19338 GCA_965659625.1 uncultured Algoriphagus sp.
AACTGATCAAAATGAAAGTAGATACAGGTTTGGGCGAAAGAACAGTATTGAGTGGTGTTGCCGAGCATTTTGAACCTGAATTTCTGATAGGAAAACAAGTGACGATGCTGATCAATTTAGCACCTAGAAAAATGATGGGAATTGACTCAGAAGGAATGATTCTAATGGCAGAAGATAAGGATGGAAAGTTGAAACTGCTCATTCCTCATGAAGGAACGGCGAGTGGATCGGGAATTTCTTAAATGTCCAATGAACAATGATCAAATTCAATTTTCAGGGACTGAAGCTAAGACATGAAAATTGACAATTAATAATTAGCCCAATTGATTAAATTCAATTGGGTTTTTTAATTAATTATTATTGAAAAGAAATTTGACTTAGAAGAACGATTAGTTCGCTTTTCTAGAAAAAGTATCAAATTTTGTAACTCTATGAGGGATTCCTTTGCCGAAAAACATTTGAAAAATCAGTTAATTAGATACTCAACTGGGGCTTGACTAATTTATGGTGAGGAGCAAGGTGCTGAAGGTAAAAAAGACTTTATGATTAAAATGGTATTGTTATAAAAGAATTAAAGGAGTCTCGTACCAGATTGAAAATTCCTACATATTCAGAATTTGGAGCCAAAATCAAAAGAACAATGTGCGATTTTCGGGAAGATTATTTTTAATGCAAAGAAAAATATGACGTAATAAATTATCAATGATCAAATTCAAGTTTCAATGTTCAAGTTGGCCAACACTTGATAATTAATTATTGACAATTGTCCATTGAAAATTTCTAATGCATCGGTCGTTTCTTGATCATTCCACCTTTGGTGTCCTTGATCGGGTATTGAATCACAAAAGCTTTAGGGTCAATTCTTTCGATTGCGGTCAATAATCGAGTTACTTCCAGTCTCGTGATCACACAAAAAAGCACTTTTCTATCAGGAAGTTGACTGGCTTTTTCCCCGTAGCCACCATCAGACTTTAATACCGTGACTCCACGTCCTAAATCAAAAGAGATCATTGTTTTGATTTCCTCTGATTGTGGTGACATGATCATTACACCCAGATATTCTTCCACACCATTGATAAAGAAATCAACGGTTTTTGAGGCAGAAATATAAGTAAGCATAGAATACATGGCTGTTTCCAGATTGACCAAAATGGCTGCAAATGCAAAAAGGAAGACGTTGAATAGCGTGATGAAATCACCTACTGTTAAACTGGATTTCCTGCTAATAGAGATAGCTAAAACTTCTGTTCCGTCGATTACAGCTCCTCCTCGGATCGCAAATCCAATTCCGGTTCCGAGGAAAAATCCACCAAAAACAGCAATCAAAAGTTTATCTGCCGTGATGGTTGGCACCTCTATGTAATGTACCAAAAAGGCTAAAGCCAAAATTGCCAAGGAGGATTTGAGAGCAAATGCCCATGAAAACTGTCTTGCTCCAAGAAGGATAAAAGGGATATTGACCAGGACTATCAAAACCGATAAATTGATAGGAGTCAGAATTTCCAGTAAAAGAGACATGCCCATGGCACCACCATCAAAAAAACCATTGGGAAGAAGGAAACCTTTCAATCCAATACTTGCCATGCAAATACCAATGGAAATAAAAAGAAAATCTTTCCATGTGTTCCAGGAAGTCAATCTTGAAATAATACTTGGATTGTCAGTCAAAATGGTTTGGTGATTCATTGATGCAAAATAAAGCTTTTAATAAGCGGATAAAAAGTAGTTTCAAATAATGATTCTACTTAAATTTTATTCAGATTAGCAAAGGGTAAAGTCTTATTAACTCTTGAATTTATAACCAAACACAAAATCCTGACTAATTATTAGAATGTTTTGAAATAATTAATGAAAAGACCTATTTATTGAATATTTGCTTACTATTATTGGTATATAGTAAAAAAATGATCTGATTTTGTAAATAAGTTTGACTTTTATCTATTTTAAGCTATCTTATTTGACCTCAAATTTTAAAGTGAACTTTTAATGAAAACAGAAGGATATAGTGCAGGTGAGCATTTTGACGAAATGTTTACTTCAGAAGGAGAAGTCCGTCCACATTACGAAGGTTTTTTCAAATTTTTGGATAAAGCTTCGGCAAAGAAAATGAAACACCTTCAATTCTCTGCCAATAAGACGCAGCTAGCGATGGGGATGACATTTAATGTGTACCATGACAATCAAGGGATGGAAAAAATCCTTCACTTAGATATCATACCAAGGATCATATCCAATGCTGAATGGAGAAAACTAGAGGCGGGACTGAAACAACGGGTTTATGCATTGAATTTATTCCTTCAGGATATATATAATGATCAGAAGATTCTAAAAGATGGGATTGTTCCCGCTGAGTTAATATTGAAAAGTAAGGATTATTTAAAGCCTTGTATCGGATTGACTCCACCAAAAGGGATTTGGTGTCACATCACAGGTACGGATTTGGTCAGAGATAAAAGCGGGGAATATTATATTTTGGAAGACAATCTCCGATGTCCATCAGGAGTATCCTATATGCTGGAGAGTCGGGAGATCATCAAGAGAGTGTATCCCGAATTGTTTATTCAAAAAGGTGTTATGCCTGTTTCGGATTATCCGGCAAAACTTCTGAAAATGCTGCAGAATACTAGTGGTAAAGAAAAACCAGTTGTAGGAGTACTGACTCCGGGTATTTACAATTCAGCTTATTTTGAACATTCTTACCTAGCACTTCAAATGGGAGTGGAATTGGTGAGCGGGGTTGATTTGATCGTGAAAAACAAGAAAGTGTACATGCAAACGACAAAGGGTTTGCAGCAAATTGACGTGATCTATCGAAGAATTGATGATACCTTTTTGGACCCTACCGTTTTTAATCCGGATTCGATGTTAGGTATACCTGGGATTTTTGAAGCATATAAAGCTGGGAATATTGGTTTGGCAAATGCTCCTGGAACTGGAGTTGCCGATGATAAGGCAGTCTATGCGTACGTTCCAAAAATCATCAAATACTATTTAAATGAGGAACCGATTCTAAATAATGTCCCGACTTATTTATGTAGGGAGGAGCAAGATCGAAAATATGTTTTGGATAATATTCATGATTTGGTTGTCAAGGAAACCAATGCTGCCGGAGGTTATGGAATGTTGATAGGTCCCAAGGCAACCAAAGAAGAGCATGAGCATTTTAAAACGCTGATTAAAAATAACCCGACAAATTATATAGCACAGCCTACTTTGTCCTTATCAACAGTCCCAAGCTTAACTGAAGAAGGAGTGATGGGACGACATGTGGATTTGAGACCGTATGTTTTGTATGGAGAAAATATTGAAGTAATTCCTGGCGCATTAACCCGAGTTGCCCTCAAAAAAGGATCCCTCGTCGTGAATAGTTCACAAGGAGGAGGGAGTAAAGACACATGGGTATTATATAACTAAAAAATTTATGCTAAGCAGAGTAGCAAATCATATTTATTGGCTGGGAAGATACCTGGAGAGAGCAGAAAATTATGCTCGTTTTATTGATGTGAATTTTAATTTGATGCAAGATCTGCCATTAGATTTAAAGGAGCAATGGCAGCCTTTAATTGCCGCGACGGGAGATTTAAATGCCTATCTAAAAACAAACAAAACTTTCTCCAGAGAACAGGTCTTGTACTTTTTGTCTTTTGATGAGAAGAATCCAAACTCCATGATCAATTCGATCAATCAAGCAAGGGAAAATGCGAGAATAATTCGTGAAAATTTGAGCAAGGAAACTTGGGAAGAAGTCAATGAGCTCTATTACATGATCAAGCATGGAGCCGAAAAGAAATTATGGAAAAAGGAAGATCCAAGGGAATTTTTTGAAAAAATCAAAAACCAGATTTTGCTTATTTATGGAATTGCAGATAATACAGTCGCTAGGGTAGAAGGATGGTTTTTCAGGCAATTAGGCCAATTTCTAGAAAGAGCAGATCAGACCTCCAGGATTTTGGATGTAAAATACCATATTTTATTGCCCTCACCTGAAGAAGTAGGAACTCCTTTGGATTTTCTTCATTGGATGGCATTGTTGAAGTCTGTAACAGGTTTTAATTCTTATAGAAGACTTTATGGAAATATTGATCCTGCAGGAGTAGTCGAGTTCTTGGTGTTGAACAAATATTTTCCAAGATCCATGTACTACTGTATAAAAGAAGCCGAAAAATGCCTTCTGGCAATTTCAGGAAACTCATCCGGTGGATATCAAAATGGCGCCGAAAAAGCGATGGGAGAGTTGCGATCCAAGTTGGAATTCGCGGAAGTAGGGGAGATTATCAATATTGGTCTACATGAGTATTTGGACAGTTTGCAGGTAAAAATTAATCACATCTCAAATCAGGTGAATGAGAATTTCTTTAAGATCAAGGACAATGTGATGCAACAATCCCAATCAAGCGAGCAAGCGTAATATTGAGTTTGATTTTTCAAAAGGTTTGTGCTTAAAGCAGTTTAAAATCTTTCTTTAGCGATATACACTTTGCTTTATCTAGTGTCTCGGTTAGTAATAATTAACCTGAATAAAAAAATCTAAGAAAAATCTTAATGAGATTACAAGTTCAACACTTCACAGAGTACGCTTACGAAAGTCAGGTATTCTTAGGGGTTCATCACTTTTATTTGATGCCTCAGTACCGACTTCATTTTGAAATTGTCGAGCAAAATATTGAGGTTTTTCCTAAACCCGAAAATCAGAGTATCAGACAGGATCTTTCCGGAAATATTTATTCGTTGGTATGGTTTAAAG
Organism: uncultured Algoriphagus sp.; assembly: GCA_965659625.1. GTDB lineage: Bacteria > Bacteroidota > Bacteroidia > Cytophagales > Cyclobacteriaceae > Algoriphagus. The sequence goes on from CBFHWO010000047.1 coordinate 4,745, forward strand.
ACCTTACCGGCACGCTGACGATTCAAAGTGATTTGTTGTTGGAGCTCAAGAGTTTTAACCCATTTGCTTTTTTGGTGGAGGATCAGTTTAGTCAATCTTTTGAAAATCATCCTTTCCCTAAGTTCAATTATTCAGGGTTGGAGAAAGACTTGGTTTCATATTATATTTTTGATGAAAGAGTAGAAGAATTTCAGACGTTAATTCTCCTTCATTGGAAGGGAAATGAGGATTTGATAGGTTTTTTTGTAAGGATTACTTCAGCTATAAAAATTGGTTGGGAGCACATCATTCGGCATGAAGAAGATATTTGGGATCCGAAGTTTACTTATAATTCCAAAAGGGGTTCTTGTAGGGATTTAGCCTGGATGCTTATGAATATTCTTGGTAATCTGGGGCTGGCAACAAGGTTTGTAAGTGGGTATGCTTTTAATCCAGAGTTGGATGACGGACATGAATTACATGCTTGGCTAGAAGTTTTCCTTCCTGGAGCCGGATGGATTGGTTTAGATCCTAGTTTAGGGCTATTGACTGATCACCGCTATATACCACTTGCAGTCCATGCCAAACCAAAATTGGCATCACCTGTCCAAGGATCATTTACAGGAGAAGGGGGGTCGGTTTTGAAAACAAATGTGCAGATTAAACTTCTGGAAAATTAATCTGCGTAGACACCTGTATCAGGTTTTTCAAAAATGGATTTATCAAAAGATTCATCAAGAAGTAAAATATCTGCAAAGCTGACCTGAATCCTGATTCCTTTTGTAGAGTCATTCTCAAAGTTGTAGCCTGTCAATAATCTTGGGAAAACCAATCCATCTGCATTTCGGTAATCCTCATATTTTAATACACTGAAGGTGGGTGAGGAATTTCCAAAATAGGTAACGGTGTATAATAGATATTCCAATCTTCCAGTTTCCGGGTTGAGCAACATGAAATATTGATCATCAGGAGAATTACCGTTTTCGGGGCTCATTTTTGCCTGTAAAGTTTTATAAGAAACCCCATTTAGCATCTTGTTTTCTACTTGAGTTACCGTGATTCCTGGATCTGTAAAAACGTAAGGAATGGAATAAAAGTAGAAATACAGATTATGGTAAAAATCGATTGATCTTCCTCCAAACGCTTCTCTGTTTGGACTTACCCATGTTCCTTCTTCGTCTTTTCCGATCGAAAAATTATCAGCATCTATCCTGATTTTCCTGGAGTCTAGATTGATGAAGTAATTTTCCTGAGTAAGGTTGGTTTCATGAATCATAACAAAGCTCATGGCTTTCGCATGGATCCATTTTGACCAATCTCCATGTGCATCCAGTAACTCCTTGTACTCGGGACTTACCTGAGGAATTTCTTTTAAAGGTTGCTCGGAGCAGGCACTAAGGACAACGATCGAAATTAATATCAGAACATTTGAGAATGATTTCATAAGAAAATTTACTGCTTTAAGGAAGGGTCAAAGTAAAGGAAATTGTCCGTTTTTCATAGGCTAAAACCTATCGTGATATTTTTTTTAAAAAAATAAAGTGGAATTAGTCTAAATAATAATTACGATTCTTATTTTTGGCTTATTAAGTGAGAAATATTGATTGAAGTCAAAAGATCGAGCAACTAAGCCTATTATGAAGAAATCGACACTTTGGAATACGATAAGAATTATTACGAATGAAATTCACCTCTATGCAGGTTTGATTTCGGGAATAGTTGTCATTGCTGTTTGTTTGAGTGGGACCATTTATGTCTATAATTCAGAAATTAGGGAAAGTGCCAGTCCGGAACTTTACACCGTAGATGAATCAGGGACTAGAATGTCCGCAGAAGACCTTAGAGTGAAACTCGAGTCTGAAATGGAGTCTAAGGTGATTGGTGTTAATTGGAATAATGATCCAGAGCAAAGCGTACAGTTTACCTTAAAAAAGGAAGAGGAGAAGGGAAGAGGCACCACATATTTTATCAATCCTTATTCCGGTGAAATATTGGGAGATGCCAGTGTGAAAACAAAAACGTCCGAGTTTATGGGCTATATGTTTAGCCTTCACCGCTGGTTATTATTAGATAGAATAGAAACTCCGATGTTGGAAAGTATGTCCAACAGAGATTTAGGCAGATTTATCAATGGAATAGCCACTTTGCTATTTACACTTGGAGTGGTTACAGGAATCGTTATCTGGTTTCCAAAAAAAGTAAGAAACTGGAAACAGGGTTTGAAGGTGAAATGGAATGCAAATTGGAAGAGAGTAAATCATGATTTGCACAATACTTTGGCTTTTTATTCATTGATTTTTTTGCTTCTGATGGGCGCAACTGGACCGTTTTGGTCTTTTCAATGGTACAGAGAAGGTTGGCAAAAAACTTGGGATACCTATCAAGATCCTAATGCAAAAGCCGATGAAAATAGTAAACCAGAACAGGTTTTGGCCACCTCAAGTGAATTTCATACACTGGATGAAATTATTGAAGCCACAAATAATACCCTTCCTTACGAGGGAATTTATAGAATTTCGCTTCCTGAAAATGATACCGATCCTGTAAGTGTAAGTAAATACAGAACAGGATTTTTTGCCAGATCAGGCTCTGATCAACTTAAAATTAATTCGAGTTCCCTGGAAATAGTCGAAGCAAATCTTTTTTCAGAACTCCCCTTCAGACAGCAAGTTGGTAGATCTGTGAAATCACTGCATACTGGAGAGATTTTTGGTCAATTCACCAAGTTTATCTGGTTTATCACTTGTTTGATTGCCACTAGCTTACCTATTACAGGTACTTTGATCTGGTTGAACAAAAAGAAAAAGAAGTCCCCAAAAAGTAAAGAAACTGAAAAAAAGAAATTTGAGATGGCTCAATGATAGTTTGATTTGGCCTTGATACTTAAGAACACCTGTTTTTTTCTAGTTTCCAAAAGCCTACCTTGAGCAGTAACAAAAACGCTCAAAATGAAGAAGCAGATTTCTTTTGTCTTTCTATTTATTGTTTTCTTTTCTGTTCAAGCTCAGGAAAAAGCTTGGATGTTGGGTCCATTTGTAAGACCGGAAAGTGCCAAACCCATTATTTCACCAAGATCTTCGACGATTTTCGAAGACCCAATGAGCGGAAGAAGCGTTGCTTGGGAATCTATGGCCACTTTCAACCCAGCAGCGATTGTAAAAGATGGGCAAGTGTATGTTCTTTATCGTGCGGAGGAAAAACTGGGCGAAAAAGAAATAGGAGGACATACTTCAAGAATAGGCTTGGCAGTTTCAGAGGAGGGGTTTTCTTTTGAGCGGGAAAGCAGTCCGATTTTTTATCCACAAGAGGACAATCAAAAGGAATTTGAATGGACAGGTGGAACTGAGGATCCTCGTATCGTAGAAACCCAAGATGGGCTTTATGTTCTGACATATACCCAATGGAATCGCGATGTACCAAGACTTGCCGTGGCTACTTCGACAGATCTCAGAAACTGGGAAAAGCATGGACCAATCTTCAAAGAATGGAAAGAAGGGAAATATCATAACACAGAATCGAAATCCGGTGCTATCGTCACGGAGCTGAAAGATGGTAAACTTACAGCTGCCAAAATCGATGGGAAATATTGGATGTATTACGGTGTGCCTCATATTTGGCTAGCGACTTCCACAGATTTGATCCATTGGGAACCAGTGGAAAATCATGAAGGAAATCGAGTGCCTGTGTTAAGCCCACGTCCAGGATATTTTGACTCTTGGTTGGTCGAAGCAGGTCCGCCGCCAGTTTTGACAGAAGATGGAATCTTGGTGCTTTATAATGCAGGCAACTCTCAACAAGTAGGTGTTAAAAATTTAGGGAATCGGGTTTATACAGGTGGTCAGGCACTCTTTTCAGCTACCGAACCCTGGAAACTTTTAGATCGTGGGAATGAACCTTTTATCCAGCCGACTCTTCCTTTTGAGAAGTCCGGTCAATACCCAGAAGGCACGACTTTTTTGGAAGGTTTAGTTTATTTAGATGGCCAATGGTTGCTTTATTATGGCACTGCTGATAGTATGGTGGGCGTCACATCTTGGTCCGAAGAAAATTGATTTTAAGGAAATCTTAAGTCTTTTTTCGATTCTGGAAATTAAAAAACTAAGACATTAGCTTCGTTATTTCTATGATGGCTTTAATAAATATCATGATTCTTGATTTACATGAAGTAGATTTTTACTTCACAAGTAGCTATTTTCAAATCGATAATAGAAATGGTTTGATGTACGATACTTTTCATCTATGATGGCTTAGAAGTATTATAATTAATCCAAAATCAATAAGCGATGCGAATTCTAGTAGTTGAAGATGAACCGGGTATTTCCAATTTCTTAAAGCAGGGATTGGAGGAAGAATCTTTTGCCGTGGATGTAGCAGAAAATGGAAAAAGCGGACTGGAATTGGCTCTTTCTGGAAATTATGAACTTTTGCTGTTGGACTGGATGCTTCCCAGCTTAAGCGGGATTGAGATTATGAAGCAATTCCGAAAGAAGTTTCCAATCACACCGATCATTTTCCTTACCGCTAAAGACACAGTTGATGAAACTATTTTTGGATTACAGTCGGGAGCAAATGATTATATCAAAAAGCCTTTCCATTTTGAAGAGTTATTAGAGCGGATTAAGGTTCAATTGAGATCAAAAGCGGGAGAAAATGAAAAATTTACCCTTGGCCCAATTGAATTGTTTACAGATAGACATCAGGTTTTAAAAGATGGTGAAGAGATTCAACTAACACAAAAGGAATTTGCGCTGTTGGAGTATTTGTTAAGAAACAAAAACAAGGTCTGTAGAAGAACTAGGATTATCGAAAGTGTTTGGGATATTCATTTTGAATACAATACGGGTGTAATAGATGTTTTTATCAATTCCTTAAGGAAGAAATTGGATCTTCAAAAAGAGGAAGATTACATACAGACAATCAGAGGAATTGGGTATATGGCCAAGGAAAAATGAAACAGTCCTATAAAGAGAAAATAGCGAAGAGATTAACCTTTGTTACAGCATTGCTTGTGATGCTGGTTTTTGGTATTATTTACTTGGTAGTTGACTATACGGTGGTTAGTAATATTGACAGGGAACTCGAGATAGAATCGGATAAACATGTTGGTCAGATTTTTTTGGCAAATGGAGAAATAAAATTTGTCCACAAAGACGAATGGCTGGAAGAAGAACATCAAGAAATTCAACTGAATCCAATTTTTATTGAGATTGTGGATTTGGAGGGAAAATCAATGGATAAATCTCCAAATCTCGGTAACAATCGATTACTGTTTCATCCGGGTTGGAACACAAAAGAAGGTGCCTGGACAATTGATATTGGCGGACATCAAGTTAGGCAAAAGCAGATTTTACTTAAACACAACGGAAAGGAAGAAGGCTATCTTTTAGTTGCGACTTCATTTGAAGATGCCCGCGAACTTTTAACTAATCTCCGGAATATTTTGCTACTGCTTTATCCCGGGATTTTAATTTCCCTGTTTTTCACCATGAGATTTTTTGCAGGAAAAAGCATTCAGCCGATTCAGAAAATTATTGCAAAAACCAATCAGATTACCCAGAGTAGCTTAAATGAAAGAGTTCCAGTCTTGGATCAGGAAGACGAGATCGGTCAATTGACGACATCAATTAATGAATTGCTGAATCGGTTGGAGCTTTCTATGATTCGGGAAAAGCAATTCACATCTGACGCTTCCCATGAATTAAGAACGCCCTTATCTGTCTTACGGGGTACTTTAGAGGTGTTGATCAGAAAGCCAAGGACCTCAGAGGAATATGTTGCCAAAATTCAGACAGCTCTTTCAAGCATTGATAGAATGTCCTCCATGATCGATCAATTGCTGGCATTGGCAAGAGTTGAAAATGGAACAATTTCACCAAAAGATGAGGTAGAGATCATGTCTTTTGTGGAGGAAGTTGCACAGCAGATTCAAAGAGAAAGTGGCAGAGAGATTCATTTTCATACGCTTGAATCCATGCCATTATTTGTGAAAGTAAGTGAAAAATCCCTTCAGATGATTTTGCATAATTTAATTCATAACGCTATCAAATATTCTGAAGGTCCCATTGATTTGGAGGTAAAATATGAAGATGGCAAACCGATAATTTTTGTAAACGATCAGGGTCAGGGGATAGGCGAAGAATCATTAAATAAGATTTTTGACCCATTTTTTAGGGGACAGTCCGCTGTAGAAAAGCTCATTCCCGGGACGGGGCTTGGCTTGGCAATTGTCAAAAAACTTGCCCAGGAAAGTGGGATTGATATCAGCGTTTCCAGTGAAATTGGCCATGGAAGTACCTTCCGTCTAGGATTCTAACCACATTCCATATTTAAGGCAATCTTAAGAGTTGTAGTAACACTGTTTCTTGTTAATTGTGGATTTTAGTAGAATAATTAGTTGATTCTATGTTAGACAAGATTATACGGTGGAGTATAAATAATAAGCTCATTATTTTTCTTTTCATCATTGGATGGGTTGCATTTGGAGTTTATGCATTGACTAATCTTCCGATAGGGGCAGTGCCTGATGTCACCAATAATCAGGTACAGGTAATCACTACCTCAAGAAATTTGGCTACCGAAGATGTGGAAAAGTATCTGACTTATCCTGTCGAGCTAGAGATGGCAAACCTTCCAGGAGTTAAAGAAATCAGGTCAGTTTCCAAATTTGGACTGTCAGTTGTGACTATCGTTTTTGATGATGATATGGGTACTTATTTGCCAAGACAACTGATCGCTGAAAGAATAAAAATTGCTCAGGAAAGCATACCCGAAGGATTTGGGCAACCCTTTATGGGACCAATCACCACCGGTCTGGGTGAAATTTTTCAGTATATAGTGGATGTTGAACCTGGGTATGAAAATCAATATTCTATTACGGATTTAAGGACAATTCAAGATTGGATAGTGAGAAGACAGCTGTCAGGAATTGAAGGAGTGGTGGAAGTGAATACCTGGGGTGGATTTTTAAAGCAATATGAAGTTTCTATAAATCCCGAACGATTGAAAGGGATGAGAATTGATTTGTCGGATGTTTATCTGGCATTGCAAGAAAACAATTCGATCGCTGGGGGAGGATACATTGAGAAAACCAATGAGAGTTTTTTTATTAGAGGAGAAGGCTTAGTGAAAAGCCTGGAAGATATTGGGAATATAGTAGTGGAATCGCGAAATGGAACCCCAGTATATATCAGGGATATAGCTGATGTTGGATTTGGTCATGCCAATCGCTTTGGTGCTATCACTGGAAATGGGGAGGGCGAAAAAGTTCTTGGGCAAGTGATGATGCTGAAAGGAGCAGACTCAAAAGGAACGATTGATCGGGTAAAACAAAGGCTGGAAGAAATGAAGCTGAGTTTGCCAGAAGGGATTGTAATCAACGGGTTTCTAGATAGGTCTGAATTAGTAGGCAGGACGACCACGACTATTTCCAAAAACTTGATTGAAGGTTGTTTGATTGTGGTTTTTGTCGTGGTTTTACTCTTAGGGAATCTTCGCTCAGGTTTGGTCGTCGCCTCTGTCATTCCACTTAGTTTACTATTTGCTCTGTCCATGATGTACATCTTTGGAGTAGATGCGAACCTGATGAGTTTGGGAGCTATTGACTTTGGGATTATCATCGATGGAGCGGTTATTATTGTAGAATTTATTGCCTTCAGATTTACGCAGGTCCATCAAAGTTTTGCCGGACTTAGCAAAAATGATATTCAGAAGGAAAAAGATAAAGTAGCATTTAATGGAGCTTCCAAAATGATGCATTCGGCGATTTTTGGTCAAATCATCATCATTATTGTCTTTATCCCTATCCTCTCACTTTCTGGAGTGGAAGGAAAAATGTTCAGACCAATGGCGGAAGTATTCAGCTTTGCACTGATCGGGGCCATGATTCTGGGCTTGACTTATGTGCCAGTTGTTTCTTCTCTGTTTCTAAAAACAACTCCTCCTGGGCCAAAAAATATTTCAACTATCATAATCCGACAAGTAAATAAAGTATACGAACCGACTATCAAGTGGGCTCTCGATAACACCAAAATTGTACTTGGAACAGCATTCGCCTTGCTTTTTGCTACCGCCTTGTTGTTTTCAACCATGGGTTCAGAGTTTGTTCCCACTTTAGATGAAGGGGATTTTGTGATTCAACCGGTTTTGAAGACGGGTACTTCCTTAACTAATACCGTGGAGACAATGACTCAGATTGAAAAGATCTTGAAGAAATTTCCTGAAGTGAATCAAGTGGTAACCAGAATTGGTGCTGCAGAAATCCCCACAGATCCCATGTCAATGGAGGAAACGGACGTCATCGTAACTCTATTTCCTCCTGAAGAATGGACTACAGTCGAGACAAAAGATGAATTGGCGGATGAATTCAAAGAGGCATTGAGCGTGATTCCAGGGTTGGATTTTGAGTTTACCCAACCGATAGAGATGAGATTTAACGAGCTCATCACCGGGGTAAGAGCAGATTTGGCAATCAAAGTTTTTGGGGAAGATTTGGATCAGTTGCTCAAAACAGGTCAGGAAATTGAAGCGGCTATCCAAGGTGTAGAAGGCGCTGCTGATATTATTGTTGAGAAAGTGGATGGGTTGCCACAAATGAAAATTGAATACGATCGCAGTAAAATAGCTAAATATGGATTGAACATTTCTAAGCTGAATGATATCGTGACAATGGGATTTGCAGGAGCTACTGCCGGTACTGTTTTCGAAGGAGAAAAGCAGTTTGATTTGGTGATAAGGTTTAATAAAGACTTCAGGAAAGATATTTCAAATCTGGAGCAAGCGTCAATTTTATTACCAACTGGAGGTAGTGTTCCACTCGGAGAATTGGCGAAAATCACCTATACAAAAGGCCCGGCGAAGATTTCCCGAGATGATACGCAACGAAGGCTTGTGGTTGGAGTCAATGTAAGAAATAGAGATCTCCAATCCGTGGTGGACGATATTCAAGAAATTATTCGCACACAGATTGAGATTCCTGAAGGATATAGAGTGGATTATGGTGGGCAATTTGAAAATCTTCAGCAGGCAAGAAATAGATTGATGATCGCAGTTCCGATTGCATTAATTCTGATTTTCATTCTTCTGTATTTTGCTTTTTCCTCTTCAAGGGATGCCTTGATGATCTACTCAGCGATTCCATTATCTGCTATTGGAGGAGTACTTCTTCTTTGGATCAGAGATTTGCCATTTAGTATTTCTGCGGGGGTCGGTTTTATTGCCTTGTTTGGTATCGCAGTCTTGAATGGAATCGTACTAATAGAACATTTTAAATCTATGGAATCAAAATATTCTGATATCAAGCAATTGGTACTGATTGGTGCCAAAGAAAGACTTAGACCGGTATTGCTTACTGCTTCAGCAGCTGCGTTAGGTTTTTTGCCAATGGCAATTTCAGGTTCTGCCGGAGCGGAAGTTCAGCGGCCTTTGGCAACAGTTGTGATTGGAGGGCTGATTTCAGCGACCATTTTGACCTTGGTAGTACTTCCTATATTGTATGTTTTGTTTAGAGGAGGTAGAAAACATTCATTTTCCAATGCAAAAAAAGCAGGCCTAAGTATTTTAATTCTTTTAGGTCTTGGGAATGTGTCTTTCGCACAGGAACAAGAACAGCAAAGTATGATCACTATAGAGGAGGCGCTAACTATCGCATTAGAGCAAAATCTGAATTTCCAAGCGGCTTCCAAAGGGCTAGAGGCAGCCACCGTGAAAACAGGAGCAGGTTGGGATGTTTCCAAAACACAAATTTATTATGAGCGTGATCAAAATGATATTGCTGAAAACGGCTTTGCAAATAACAAATGGGGAATAAGTCAAAGTTTTGCATTTCCATCTTTGTATTCAGCACAAAAAAATGTGTTGGAAGATCAGGTGGCTATGCAGCAAAGCCAATTGAATCTTCAAGAACGAGCACTCAAAGGCCAGGTGAGTCAAACCTATATGACGGCGGTGCATTGGAAGGAAGTCGAAGCACATTATTCCAAGTTGGATAGTTTATACAAAGCCTTTGCTTCAGCATCCGATAGAAGGTTTGAATTAGGAGAAACTAATTATTTGGAAAAATTGACAGCCTCGGGAAAGCAAAGAGAAATTGCTTTAAAATTGACTGAAGCCAATCAAAATTATCAGATTTCCATGGAAGAATTGAAAAGTCAATTAAACTGGGAAGGTGATTTACAGATTGTTCCTACAGAAATAGAATTGGAGGAGGGAATTGACTTCAATGCGGAATCTCATCCAGGCATGAATTATTATCAAAATGCTATAATCCAAGCAGATCACATGGTTCAGGTAGAGAAAAGAAAGCTTTTGCCTGATATCCAAATCGATTTGTTTAGGGGGTCCAATACTTATCCAGATTCAAAAGTATATCCAGGAATCCATGGTGGGATTACCGTTCCTCTGTTTTTTGGAGCGCAAAGATCTCAGGTCAGAGCCAGTGAGTTTCAGAGAGGAATGATGGAACTGGAGGCTTTGAGCTATGAAAATAAGCTGAATTCCCGTTACAATCAGACCCAATATAAGTTGGATCAGAATTTAGAAGTGATCCGATATTACCAAGGAGAAGGAGAGGAGCTTGCCTCTCAATTAATGGAGCAAGCACAACGATCTTTCCAGGAAGGGGAAATTGACTTTCTTCAATATGTGCAGCTTATGGAGAATTCAATGAATATCACACTTCAGTACTTACAAAGCAGATACAATTATCAAATCAATATTTTAGAAATTAATTATCTCATCAACTGATGGAAGCTATAAAATCAAAAATTTACGCATCGCTTATTCTTGTTTTGAGCTTTGCAATATTTGTCAGATGTAATTCAAAAACTGATGACAACGGGACTGCTAATGAGGTTGGAACTCTAGAAACAGATTCGGGTCAGATTACACTTACTCAAGCTCAATTTGATGCTATGGACATGAAATGGGGAGAACTGGTATCAAAAACTTTTTCCCAAGAAATAAAAGTGCAGGGGGAGGTGAAATTACCTGTAGAAGGGATGCAGGACATTACGCCCTATTTTGGTGGGTATGTTAGCGGACTTACCCTCATTGAGGGACAGCAAGTCAGAAAAGGAGAGGTGCTTTTCTATTTGGAGAGTCCAGAGTTAGTGAGGTTACAGCAAGATTATCTAGAAGCCTTCAGCCAACTTAATTTTTTGAAGGAGGAGTATGAAAGGCAAAAGACTTTGTTTTCAGAGAAAATTGCTTCCCAGAAAGGGTACCTGAAAGCAGAATCAGAATACATGACCACGTTGGTGCGCGCTGAAAGTCTTAAAAAACAGCTGGGGATGATCCAGGTCAATACCAACAACCTTACTGCTGAAACTATTAAGACGAAGGTTCCAATTATTTCTCCGATCTCCGGATTTGTTGAATCGATCTTTACAGTTCCCGGAGCATTTCTGCCTTCTGCCTCTAGAGCAGTTTCCCTTATCAATACTGAAAACTTACATATCGAATTAAATGTTTTTGAAAAAGACGCGGTGAATGTGAAAGAAGGGCAGAAGGTGACTTTTACCATGCCAGATTTGCCGGGACAAGAATTTGAAGCCGAAGTCCATGTAGTTGGCCAATCGATCAGCGAACAGCGGTTTGTTCCTATTCATGCAGATTTAGTGGGGGAAAGTCTGAAAAGAAAATTAGTTCCGGGGATGTTTTTGGAAGCAAAAATCAAATTGGAGCCAAAGGAAGGTTTGTCTTTACCGGCCACTGCGATCATAGAAGCAGATGGCATCCCCTATGTTTTGGTTCAAAGGAGTAATACCAATGGTGATTTTCAACTTGAAAAAGTGGAGGTAACGTTGGGGAGGCAGAATGATGAGATGGTAGAGATTTATCCCAATCCAAGTTTGGATGAGAATTCCAAGATTCTTGTAAAAGGTGGATTTACATTGCTTTAAAGGGAAAAAAAAATTCAGTGCAAAATAGCCTCCTTTGCGAGGCTTTTTTTATTTTAAAAAGTTTAGTATTAATATATTTTTATCATAATGAAATCTTAAAATTAAAGAAATATGGGCTTCAATGTTAATTAAACTTAACTCGCTTATAGATGTCATTAAGGTGTTTTTTGACCATTTAAGTCCATTTTAACATTAAATTAATTCATTTTTTGATAAACTAGGATTCATCTCATTTACTGTTCTGGAGTTTAGCTTTGGTAAAAATTATAACCATAAAAAACTCACTATTAAAAAACTCTACAGTAAAATGACTGCTAAGAAAAGCATTTTGTATGGAGTGATGACAGCAATGCTGCTTTTCACCCTAAACCTCACCTTCGCTCAGGAATCCCGGGTCACAGGTAAGGTGATTGATGAGAACAATGAACCTTTGCCGGGAGCCTCTGTGCTCGTGAAAGGAACAACAAGAGGAACGGTGACCGATATTGATGGGTCTTATTCTATTATGTCTAGCCAAGGCGAGATTTTGGTTTATTCTTTTGTGGGATTTGAAACAGTCGAAGAAACTGTCGGGAATTCTTCAATGATCAATGTGACACTTAGTGAAGGTGTCGCTCTCAGCGAGGTAGTGGTAACTGCCCTTGGAGTGGAAAGAGAAACCAAAGCATTGGGATACTCTGTGCAGGCCGTGGATGGTGATAAATTCACCGAAGCGAGAGAAACCAATGTGATCAACTCACTCAGTGGACGTGTTGCAGGTGTTCAGATTACCAATGGTTCTTCTGGATTAGGAGGCTCTTCTAGAGTGACCATCAGGGGAGAATCTTCCTTGAATATCAATGCAAACCAACCGCTCTTCGTAGTGGATGGTGTTCCGATTTCCAATAACGTGGTGGGTTCTTCCGGTTCTGGAAATCAGGAAGTCGATTACGGAAATGCTGCCGGCGAAATCAATCCAGATGACATTGCCTCGATGACAGTTCTGAAAGGCCCAGCTGCAGCAGCTTTGTATGGTTCTAGAGCAGCAAATGGCGCTATTTTGATTACTACCAAATCCGGGAAATCCAAAAAAGGATTGGGAGTAACAATCAACTCAAACATAACTTTTGACAATCCTTTGGTCATGCCTCAGTGGCAGGATAAATATGGCCAGGGAAATAACGGTCAATTTGAATTTGTGGATGGTGCAGGATCAGGGATTGCAGATGGAGTAGATGAAAGCTGGGGTCCTGCATTGGATGCCGGATTGATGATCCCCCAATTTGATTCTCCAAGATCTGTTGCAGGTTTTAGAGGTGGTGACCTGAATGCACCTGCAGGAAGTACGATTTCTGCTACTCCTTGGGTGGCAAGTCCAGATAATATCAATGATTTTTTTGAAACGGGAATTACACTTTCCAATAATGTCTCTTTGGCAGCAGCAAACGATAATTCTAATATTCGATTATCCTGGACTAACCTTGACCAAAAAGGCATTGTTCCAAACACGAATTTGAAGAGAAACACGATTGCATTAAACGGCGGAATGAAAATCACTGACAAATTTTCGGTGAATTCGGTAGTCAATTACCAAAGAACTGACAGTGACAACAGACCAAGTATCAGTTATGGTACTGAAAATCTGATGTACTTGTGGATTTGGTATGGTCGTCAGATCAATACCAGAAATCTTAGAGATTATTGGATGCCAGGTTTAGAAGGTCAGCAGCAGTTTAACTACAACTATAACTACCACGACAACCCCTATTTCAATGTGTATGAAAATACCAACGGGCAGTCAAAGGATAGGATTTATGGAAATGTGTCTGTGAATTACAAATTCACTGATAAGCTGAATTTGATGTTGAGAACAGGTTTGGATACTTACAACGAACTAAGAGATCGTAAAAGAGCATTCAGCACCCAGAGATTTCCGAAGGGAAATTACAGAGAAGACGATGTATTCTTTAGCGAGCAAAACTCTGACTTTTTATTGACCTATACAGAGCACACCAAGCCAGTTTGGTCTTACAGTGTAGCTCTTGGTGGAAATGCGATGCGTCAAGAAAACAGATATGTGCAGACGGTGGCCCCGCAACTTTTGATTCCGGGAATTTACAACTTTACCAATACTGCTGTAAATCTTCAGGTGAACCAATATACTTCTGAAAAGAGGATCAACTCACTTTACGGATTTGGTCAGATCGGCTTCAAAAACGTGTTGTTCCTGGACATAACGGGTAGAAATGATTGGTCAAGTACTTTGCCTGCTGATAACAATAGCTATTTCTATCCATCCGCTACTTTGAGTGCGGTGATCTCAGATATGATCACCATGCCGGAAGCGATTTCTTTCCTGAAGTTAAGAGCAGCTTATGCTGAAGTGGGAAATGATACAGATCCTTACAGCCTTTCAAATGTTTATGGTTCGCAAACTGCTTGGGGTACGATCCAAGCGAAATCTGAGTCCAGCAGACTTTCCAATTCTGAATTAAAACCTGAAAGAACAGGAGCATTTGAAGTAGGAGCGGACATTCGATTTATGAAAGGTAGACTGGGATTGGATTTCACTTATTTTGATAACAGAACCAGAAACCAGATTATCCCAATCGAATTGGATATTGCCACAGGATACGCATCAAGAATCATCAATGCTGGTGAGATTCAAAACCAAGGAATAGAAGCGGTTGTGAATGCAACAATTCTAAACTCTGAAAGAGGATTGAAATGGAATATGGT
>CBFHWO010000048.1:0-18948 GCA_965659625.1 uncultured Algoriphagus sp.
TTTTCCTCGGCGTGAAACTCGATGTCACCAAGACTGCCAGCCTCGAAAAAGCCATGGAGGAAATCTGTCTGAAATTTGGCGGTATCGACATCATCGTCAACAATGCGGGAATCTCCATCTCCAAACCTTTTGAAGCACATACGGATCAGGATTGGGAACGGCTCCTGGACATCCTGGTCAAAGGTCAGTATGAAGTATCCCAGGTAGCGGTCAAAGTGCTCAGGCAGCAGGGACTCGGTGGGGACATCATCAACATCGTCAGTAAAAACGCCCTGGTCGCAGGTCCCAAAAACGTGGCATACGGTACCGCAAAAGCCGCCCAGCTCCACATGTCCAGACTCATGGCCGCAGAACTCGGAGAAGATAAAATCCGTGTCAATGTGGTGAACCCGGATGCGGTCATCGAAAACTCCAACATCTGGGAAGGTGGATGGGCCGAAAACAGAGCCAAGGCTTACGGAATTGAAGTCAAAGACCTGCCCGCCTATTATGCAAACAGGACTTTACTCAAAGAAGCTGTCAAAACCTCGGACATCGCAGAGGCAGCTTTTGCCTTCGTATCCGGAATGCTCAACAAAACTACCGGAAATATGATCAATGTCGACGGTGGACTCGCTGCTGCTTTTCCAAGATAGAAAGAATGAATACCCATACCCAACATAACCCAAAATGCTATGCTTGTCGACAAATCGGAAAGGATCCATACGGATTCGAGGACTCCTAAATATTTGCAAGTAGTGAATTTGATCCTCGATGAAATAGAAAAAGGAAAACTAAACATCGGGGATCGAATTCCCTCAATAAATGAAACAAGTTTTGATTTCTTGCTTTCCAGAGATACCGTCGAAAAAGCTTATAATGAGCTCAAAGATCGCGGTATCATTACATCTGTGAGAGGTAAAGGCTTTTATGTGAGTTCAACTAATGTAGAAAACAAACTAAAAGTTCTTCTACTTTTCAACAAACTCAGTTCTTATAAAAAGATCATTTACTATTCAATTATTGAGACACTTGGGGACAACGCAACCGTGGACATGCAGATTCATCATTACAATATCAACGTATTGGAGGATTTGATTAATCAAAGTGTTGGAAAGTATAATTATTATGTAATCGCACCTCATTTCTTCGATAAGGAAACTCATCCGGTATGTGGCTGTGACCTGTTGAAAAAAATTCCAAAAGATAAAATCCTGATCATAGATCGAGCGGTAAAAGGTCATGAAAATGAATTCCCTGGAATCTATCAGGATTTTGCAAAAGACATCTTTGCAGCTTTAGAATCAGGGCTTACACATCTCAGAAAGTATAAAAGAATGATTTTGGTATTTCCAAAGGGAGATATGTATCCAGTGGAAATAGTGGATGGATTTAAGAGATTTTGCTTCTTCCATGATTTTGAAAATATTATCCTTGATGGAATTGACGATGAACCTCTATACAAAGGAGATTTATTGCTTGTCTTAGCAGAATCAGATCTTGTAAGTATCGTCAAAAAATCCAGAGAACAGATGCTGACCCTTGGAGAGGATGTAGGATTGATTTCATACAATGAAACCCCTCTAAAAGAAATATTAGATAAAGGGATTTCAACCATCTCTACTGATTTTATTCATATGGGAAGATCTATTGCCAAGCAAATATTGGGAACTGAAGATAGAATCCCAATCAAAAATCCTTTTAGGCTTATCGTTAGAAGATCACTCTAGCTGGTTTTTAAATATTAATGGTTCTTGAACATTCATGAGTAAAACTCCTGTAACTGCTATTTTCGACATTGGTAAAACCAATAAAAAATTCTTCCTTTTTGATCAAGAATTAGAGGTGGTTTATCAAACTTATCATCGACTGGAATCTGGAAAAGACGAAGATGGATTTCAATCGGAGCCTTTGGATGAGTTGAAATCCTGGATGATTGAAACTTACAGCAAAGCTCGGCAAATGGAGGAGTTTGAAATCGAAAGAATCAATTTCACCAGCTATGGAGCTACTCTCGTTCATACTGATGAGAATGGCATCCCTGTGACGCCACTTTATGATTATCTAAAGCCTTTTCCGGAAGAATTATTGGATCAGTTTTATGAGGAACAAGGTGGGAAGATGAATTTCTGTACCACGACAGCATCACCACCATTGGCGATGCTTAACTCCGGTTTGCAACTGTTTTTTATCAAAAATGAAAAACCAGAACAATTCAAAAAAATAAAACACACCTTCCATTTACCTCAGTATTTGAGTTCCATTTTTACAGGCAAGTTTGTATCTGATTTCACAAGCATTGGCTGCCATACCGGACTTTGGGATTTTCAGAAACAAGAGTACCATAAATGGTTGAAGGAAAACGACGTTTTAGACTTGCTTCTACCGGCAATGGCTAGTTCATCTATCTTCAAAACTTTACCGGAATTCGGAGGAATTCCTTCGGGAATAGGTGTTCATGATTCGTCTTCAGCTTTACTGCCCTATTTAAAAAGAGAAAAAGAGCCGTTTATGCTTTTATCCACAGGTACTTGGGCCATAAGCATTAACCCATTTAATAAAAGTACTCTTACCGAATCCGAACTGTTAAAAGATTGCTTACAATTTATTGGCATCACTGGTGACCCGATTAAAATTAGCCGCTTATTCATTGGTGAGGAACATAAGTATCAAGTGGAAAAAATGTATGAGTTTTTCCAAAAATCTCAGGGAACATACAAGAAATTAGCGTTTGAGGAAGAGCGTTTTGAAAAAGTCAAAACCAAGCCGCAAAGAATAAAATTTCATTATTTGAAACCTGAAAATTACGGTCTTTCGCAAGCCAATGAAATGAATTTTGAAGTTTTCGAGGATTTTGAAGATGCTTATTATAGTTTTCTGCATGAACTGACAGAGCTGCAAATTGCCGCACTTCGCTTGGTCTGGGCAGATTCTTCTGTCTCCAGAATGTTTATTGACGGAGGCTTTAATGCCAATGAAATCTTTGTAGGAATGCTGAGAAAAAAACTTCCTGAGCTAGAAATTCTGACCAGTGATTTTGCTTTGGGAACAGCACTTGGAGCAGCTTTGCTTGTTCAGCCTGATTTTGAACCTCCCGTACTTTAACCCATTCATTTCAGTCCAAATCCTGAAAAACGAAAACACATGGTTCTTTAAACCTGTTTAATTTAAAACCATAGAAATCCATGGAAGTTGCGCTCTTTATCCCTTGCTATATTGACCAGTTTTACCCGCATGTGGCCAAAGCGACCTTAGAGTTGCTTGAGAAATTAGGTTGCAAAGTTAGCTATCCTATGGATCAAACTTGTTGTGGTCAGCCCATGGCCAATTCAGGATTTGAAAGAGAAACAGAAGGAACGACACGTCAGTTTATTGAGACTTTTAAATCATATGATTACATCGTAGCCCCTTCGGGAAGTTGCGTTTTGCATATTAAAGAACACCAACCGGAAATTGAGGAAATTGAGGAATCCCAAAAGGAGGTTCAATCCAAGATTTACGAACTGAGTGAGTTTCTGACTGATGTACTTAAAGTTGGAACAGTAAACGGTTCTTTCCCTCATAAAATAGGGTTTCATTCTTCCTGTCATGGTCAAAGAGGACTGCGATTAAGCTCCTCCTCAGAATTAAATGAAGTACCCTTCAATAAAGCAAAAGACTTATTTGCTGGGATCAAGGATTTGGAACTCGTTGAACTTGCCCGAAAAGATGAATGCTGCGGTTTCGGTGGCACATTTGCAGTTTCAGAGGAAGCATTATCCATACAAATGGGAAAAGACAGATTAGCAGATCACTTGGATCACCAAGTAGAAATCATCTGTGGAGGAGACACTTCTTGCCTGATGCATTTGCAGGGAATCGCAGAAAGAAATCAAAAACCTGTCAAGTTTATGCATTTGGCGGAAATTTTAAACCAAGCTATCTCATGAGCCATCCTAGTCAAGCAGCAAATTTCCTGAAGGACGAAAAAAGGGCACATTGGCATGATGAAACCCTTTGGTTTGTTCGGGAGAAAAGAGATGTAGCAAGCAAAAATATCCCTGAATGGGAAGAACTTAGAAATCTTGCCTCCGGAATAAAAGATCATGTTCTTTCTAAACTAGGCTATTATTTAGAGGAACTAGAAACGAAAGCTACCGCAAATGGCATCAAAGTCCATTGGGCAAAAAATGCGGAAGAGCACAATAAAATTGTTTTGAGCATTTTAGAGAAGAAAAAATGCAAAGCAATTGTCAAAAGTAAATCCATCCTCACCGAAGAATGTCACCTCAATCCATTTTTGGAAAAAAATGGAGTAGAAGTGGTGGATACAGATCTTGGAGAGCGGATTGTCCAGTTTTTAAATCAACCGCCAAGTCATATTGTCCTTCCCGCAATTCACTTGAAAAAAGGAGATATTTCTGATATTTTTCATGAAAAACTCCATACCGAAAAGGGCAATGAAGATCCTGTTTATTTGACCCATGCAGCTAGACAGCATCTCAGAGATAAATTTATGGCTGCAAAAGTCGCCATTACAGGAGTTAATTTCGCCATCCCCGAAACAGGTGAGTTTGTCGTTTGCACCAATGAAGGAAATGCGGACATGGGGGTTCATTTGGCTGACGTACATATAGCCTGCATGGGAATAGAAAAGATAATTCCTCGAAGAGCTGATTTAGGGATATTTCTTAGGCTACTGGCAAGATCTGCGACAGGTCAATCGATCACGAATTATAATTCTCATTTCAGAAGCCCGGAACCGGGAAAAGAAATTCATTTGATTTTAGTTGACAACGGAAGAACAGAACAACTTAGCAGGGATAAATTCAAGAATTCTTTGAAATGTATTCGATGCGGAGCCTGCATGAATACTTGCCCGATATACAGAAGAAGTGGTGGTTACAGTTATGGAAGCACCGTTCCTGGTCCAATTGGATCGATTCTTTCTCCTGGGATTGACGTCAAAAAATACAGCACTTTGCCATTTGCCTCTACTTTATGTGGAAGCTGCACGGATGTTTGTCCAGTGAAGATCAACATTCACGAACAACTCTACGAATGGCGTCAGGAAATCACAAAAGCGCAAGGCTGGTCCGCAAAAGGTATGTCCATGAAAATGGCGAATGGGATTTTTAAAAGCCCACTAGCGTATAAAATTTCAGGAAAACTTCTTAGGGCCACCCTGAAAACTCTGCCAAAATCATTGATTTACAACCCATTGAATGTTTGGGGAAAAGGAAGAAATGTACCGGAATTGCCAAAAGAATCATTTAAAGATTGGTATCTAAAAAACAGATCATGAGCAGCAAAGAACTGATACTATCCAAAATAAAAGGGCTTCGTCAGGAGGCTAAACCATTACCGGATTTGCCCAATTTTGAATCTGAAGATAATCTTGTTGAAACTTATGAGCAATCTTTGAAAAACAATAAAGGAAGCATTATTTCAACCCTTGAATTGGCGGATTTGGTGAATTCTGGAGCTTATCCAAAAGTATATTCAGGCTCCAAACTTATACCGGATTTAAAGACCTTTGATCTTCCTGAAAAGGCCACAGATCTAAATGATTTGGATCTTGCGATTATCGATGGCCAACTTGGAGTAGCTGAAAATGCAGCGATCTGGCTTGAAGACGCAAATCTAGGATTAAGGGCCGTTCCTTTTATCACCCAACATTTAGTTATCGTGTTGGAGAAATCAAAAATTGTGGGAAACATGCATGATGCTTACTCCTTGATCGGTTTACATCATTCTGGTTTTGGGCTATTTATTGCCGGCCCATCCAAAACTGCTGATATTGAGCAGTCACTTGTGATCGGTGCCCATGGCGCAAAAAGCCTGAGAGTAGTGCTTGTTTAAAATCATCGATTTTCTACGATTGTTCGAAAAGTCAGATTGATTCTGGGCTGATGAATCAATTTCGTCGGCGGCAGTCGATGAAGCCAATTGCTTTGGGTCTCACCCTTCATGACCAGCAAACTCCCATGCTCTAAAATCATTTCCACTTTTTCTTTGGTCTCTTTATGTTTGAAAGCAAATTTCCTTTCTGCTCCAAAACTCAAAGAACCAATTGCCCCATTTTTCTTCAAGTCTTTTTCTCCATCGCTGTGCCAGGCCATCCCTTCACTTCCATCGTGATAGAGATTCAAAAGACAGGAATTAAAAGCGGTCCCAACCTCCTTCTCCACCAAGTTCTTTAATTCCAAAAGTTCTTTAGTCCAAGGAATAGCAGTTTTTTTGATGTTGGAATAGGTATATTCAAAGGCTGTATCCGCATACCAAGCAACTTTTCTTTTGGTGATTATTTTCTTTCCAAAAATGACCGCCTCATCATTTTTCCATTCAATTTCATTTAATAAAACCTTGAAATAATGATCTGCTTCATCCTTATTCATGAGTTTACCAAAATAATTAACAGTGCCACCTTCAGGAAGCAGATTTTTGCTTGAATCAAAATCTAAATCAAATAAACTCATTCAAACTTATCTTTATTTTTTAGTCCAAAAATCATTTATGAAGACAAAGAAAAACCCCTAAAATCGAAACATCAGGGGTTTTAGTAATTTTATTTTGTGGAGTGGACTGCTATTCTGTTTCCTTCCGAATCCAAAAATACGCCCATGTACCCTATATCCGGAGCAATCATTCTTTTAGGAATTTGTACAGTTCCTCCCGCCTTTTCTACTTTATCCAGTTCAATACTACAATCTTCTGAAGAAAAGTAAATCAACGTACCTGCTAACTTACTAGTAGCATAAAAATCTTTATGAAAGACCAAGCTTCCACCGGCACCTTTTCCGGATTCTTCCCATGGAAACCAAGCCATCTGAAAATCACCCATCACTTGCTTATTGAGCTTGCAGTCAAAAACCTTTTCATAAAATGAGATGGCCCGATCCATGTCCTCGA
The DNA here is from genome assembly GCA_965659625.1 of uncultured Algoriphagus sp. GTDB lineage: Bacteria > Bacteroidota > Bacteroidia > Cytophagales > Cyclobacteriaceae > Algoriphagus. Next base: position 6,871 of record CBFHWO010000048.1, read on the forward strand.
CAGGGATTTCAAACCAACCAACAGTTACATTTTTCATAGCATTTGGGGTTAAATTAATAAGCTTATACTCTAGTTAATTTTATGGGATAGGTCTTTCCCGCATTCCACTGACAGACATAAATATTTTCATCCTGATCAATGCACACATCATGACAATGTTTGAAAATCGGCTGCGACTGAACCATCACTTGTAATTTCCCATCTCGATATTCAGGTGCTGTTCCTCCTGGATTGGAAACCACTTGATTGTCCTTATTCAAAATAGTTACAAATCCTGAATCTGGGGTTTGTTCTAAATATCTCAATCTCGACCAACAAACGCCTGCATATAAATTTTCTCCATGGATTACAGGTCGACAAACAAATGCTCCAGGAAGAAAAATTGTTTCTAAATAGTCACCATCAAGTGAAAATCTCTTGAAAGAATTGTGACTACGTGAGGTACATAAAAGTGTGGGAGCCTTACCTCCTCTTTGATCGACAGTAATACCATGAGCGGTGCTGAATTGCCCATCGCCAGAGCCCGGGCCTCCAAACTTTCTTTTAAAAACCCCATCCTTATCGTACTGAAGAAAAAATTGTGATCCATAACCATCAGCGATATACAAATCGCCATTTGGGCCTATAGTCGTCTCGGTAGGAACCCAAGCCATCTTTTCTGTGTAAATCTCCTCTTTGACAGGAGCAACTATCTCACTGACCACAGCCCCATCCAACGTTGTTTTTAAAACCCTTCCTCCATTATCACAAATCCAAAGATATTCTGCATCACCTTCATCCACGAGTGTCAGTCCATGTGCCCTATCCAATCCTAAAGTCCAGGTTTTCAAAAGCTTCCCCGACTGATCATACATAATCACATTGTTTTTTACCTCATCGGTCAGCATGATCATCCGGCCTTTCCGGTCCATTACCATTTCATGGCAATTGACAACAGGAACTTTCGTGGGATCGAGCATCCCCCATTTAGCATCTACTTTATATTGGAAATCACCGTGACCGATTATTTCATCTGTGTTAAATCCGAAAGAAAATGATGGTGCTATACTCATGGCTAACCCTGCTAGGGAGGTTTGTTTGACAAAGTCTCTGCGACTTGTTTTCATAATTTCTTGTTATTGACGTAATGAAGGAATTCTTCTTAAAAAACCGAACAATCTTTGTAATTTACGAGAAACAAAACATTAAACCCACATGAAAAACCAGATTTACCTAGTAGCATTGGCCATTTTAGGTATCCTTCCAATCTCACCCGCGTTCTCCCAAGAAATCGCCCTGCAGCTCTACTCACTTCGTAATGAAATGAAAGAAGATCCTTTGAAATACCATCAGCTTATTTCGGAGTGGGGAATTGAGAATTTGGAAGGGGGAGGGAATTACGGAATGTCGGATCTAGAATATGAAAAATTATTAGCCGATAATAACCTACAGTTTGTTGGTGTGGGAGCTGATTACGGCCAACTTACTCAGTCGCTCACCCCGATTATTCAAGAGGCAAATAGATTAGGCGCGAAATACGTGACCTGTTACTGGATTCCTCATACTGAAGGACCTATCTCCTTGGATGAAATCAAAATTGCAACGGCCTTGTTTAACCAGACCGGAAAAGAACTGAAAAAAGAAGGGCTTGAGTTTTTATATCATCCCCATGGATATGAATTTGCGGAAGAGGGAAACGGCGTAGTTTTCGATTATATGCTGAAGAATGCAAAAGATTTTGCTTTCAACATGGACGTGTATTGGGTGAAAATGGGCGGAGGAGATCCCTTAAAAATCATGAAGAAAAATAAAGGAAAATTCCCCATGCTACACTTAAAAGATAGACAGATTGGGACGCCAAACTCAAAAGATGGACATGGAGATATTGAAACAAATGTAGTTCTGGGTACCGGAGATGTAGACATAGCTGGATTAATAAAAGAGGCTAAAAAACAAGGAACTAAATACCTTACTATAGAAGATGAAAGCTCCAGATCTGTAAGTCAAATCCCCTTAAGCATCGCTTTCATCAAAAAGGAATTGGAGAAATGAAATTGCTGTTGACGGGTATTACTATCCATTTAATTCGAGTAAATTGCTGACTTTATTAACCCAAAAATTCAAATGAACAAAAAATCCTTTTTACTTGCTTTGGCATTTTCATTATGCCTGGCATTCACTTCACAATCCTTCGCACAACTTCAAGCTCCTGCACCTAGCCCAGCAGCTTCAGTTTCTTCAAATGTAGGATTTACAAAAATCAGCATCAACTATTCTGCCCCGGCTGTAAAAGGCAGAAAAATTTTCGGTGATCTTGAGAAATACGGAGTTACTTGGAGAGCAGGTGCAAATAGTCCAACAATCATAGAATTCAGTACCCCTGTAAGCATTGGAGGAAAAAATCTTAATGCAGGCAAATATTCCTTATTCATCACACCTATGGAATCAGGAGATTGGACTATTCACCTTAATGCTTCAGGAAAAGCTGTTTTTGATTTTATGGCAGATGGAAAAATTGACGAAGCAGCACTAGCAAAAGACGATGCCGTTGCGATCAAAGTTACACCAATTCAAGCTCCAGAAACATTTGAAAGATTGGCTTACTTTATTTCTGCTGAAGACAACAAAGTTGCTTCCGTCTCCTTTATGTGGGCAGATACCATGTTGACTTTTTATGTAGACACGCAAGTCGATCAGAAGATTGAAAGCTTCAAAGGAATATTCTAATCCTTACTAAACTTCAAGTAAAAGCGCAGGATTCATTCTGCGCTTTTTTTTTGCCTCGTGATTTCAAATCCACCTACCAGTACAGGATGGGACATATTTTATATTTAGTAAATACCTCTTCAATTTCCCTAAAACCCTAAAAGCATCCGATTGACAATTTCAGCTTGATAAAACCTTATTTTCTAGCTAAACTTAGGTTGGATGAATCTATCAAAAATGAAAAAAATTAATTCTTTTATGCCAATTCTAATTTTGGCATTTGGACTTTTAGCTTTTAGCTGTACCCCCGACCGAGTTCTTGAAATCAACAAAGACAGCCATATTATGATGGTTGGAAATAACCTCGGTTCCAGAATGATGAATTTCGGGTATTTTGAAACCGAAATTTACCAGAGGTTTCCTGACAATCAATTGGTCATCAGAAACATGTGTGACCCTGGAGATACACCAGGATTTCGTCCAAGATCAAGCACCAATGACCCTTGGGCTTTCCCAGGAGCTGAAGAGTTTCAGGATGAATATGCTACTCCTTCTGGAAGCATAGGATTTTTTGAAAAGCCTGACGAATGGTTATCTCGTTTAAAAGCAGATGTGATCATTGGATTTTTTGGCTTTAATGAAAGTTTTCAGGGAGAATCAGGACTTGAAAACTATAAAGCGGAATTAGATGCATTCATCCGTCATACGCTTGCGCAAAATTACAATGACAGTACGCCTCCACAATTGGTATTGATTTCCCCTATTGCTTTTGAAGACCTTTCGGATCAATTAGATGTGCCAAATGGTGTGGAAGAAAACAAGAATTTATTGTTGTACACAGAGGCCATGAAAGCCGTAGCTGCAAAGCATGAAAATGTTTTATTTGTTGATGCTTTCGGTACAAGTGAAAAATGGTACGCCTTAGAAGATGAACCATTAACGATCGACGGTTCACAATTGAATGACAAAGGCTACAGGATTTTTTCTGAGTTCCTAGCGGATGAACTATTCGGAGGAAACAAGAAAGCTACCCAACATGAGCAACTGATCCATGAAGCGGTCATGGAGAAAAACTGGATTTGGCATAACGACTACAAAATCCCAAATGGTGTTCACGTTTTTGGTAGAAGATATGATCCCTTTGGTCCTGACAATTATCCCTTTGAACTAGAAAAAATCAGGCAGATGACTGCCATTCGGGATACGGCTATTTGGATGTCAACAAAAGGCGAGAAGAAAGATTTAGCTGCCGCAGATGCTTTGACCAGAAGCCTTCCGGAAGTAAAAACGAATTATAACCCTGATGCAAATGGGGATTTAGAATACAAATACGGGGAAGAAGCTTTAAAAACCATCAAAGTTCCTGAGGGATATAAAATTGAATTGTTCGCTTCGGAGGAGGATTTCCCTGAACTCGCAAACCCGATGCAGATGTCTTTTGATAACAAAGGAAGACTTTGGGTGGCAGTGATGCCGAGTTATCCGCACTACAAGCCGGGAGATTCTAAACCAGATGATAAACTGCTGATTTTTGAAGACACCGATAAAGATGGCAAAGCTGACGTTGTAAAAGTATTTGCAGATGGTTTATCCATTCCAATTGGTTTTGAAATAGCGCCTGAAGGGGTTTATTTATCCCAAGCTCCAAACTTGGTTTTATTAACCGACACAGATGGGGATGACAAAGCAGATAAAAAAGAAATCCTATTAAGTGGCTTTGACGATCACGATACTCACCATGCGATTTCTGCATTTACCACAGATGAAAGTGGCGCCATCCATATGGCAGAAGGAGTTTTCTTGCACACCAACGTGGAAACTTCCTATGGACCTGTAAGAGCTACCAATGGCGGTTTCTACCGATACGAACCAAAAAGACATAAACTTGAGCGGGTAAATCAGGTAAGTATTCCAAACCCATGGGGAATAGCATTTGACGATTGGGGACAAAACTTCTATGCTGAAACTTCCGGCCCAAATGTCAACTGGATGCTTCCGGGTTCTGTTTATCCACGCTATGGAAATGCCAACTTCAAAGGCCCCAACCTGATCGAGCAGAAACACATGGTTCGCCCCACATCAGGTCTAGAGTTTATTTACAGCCGACATTTCCCAGAGGATATCCAAGGAGATCTTATTATAAATAACACCATTGGCTTTTTGGGAACCAAACAACATAAAGTCAAAGATGACACCGTTGGTTTTACCACAAATTGGGCACAGGATTTAATTACCTCTTCCGACGGAAATTTCCGACCTGTCGATATGGAAATTGCGCCCGACGGATCCCTTTATGTGGTAGATTGGCATAATATCCTGATTGGCCACATGCAGCACAATGCAAGAGACCCATTCCGGGATCATGTGCATGGACGGGTTTATCGAGTGACTTATCCTTCGCGACCATTGGTGGAACCTGCAAAAATAGATGGCGAAAGTATTCCGCAATTATTGGAAAACTTAAAGCTTCCCGAGTATAGATCTCGATACCGCACCCGAGCCGAACTGAGAGGCAGAAACCAAGATGAAGTGTACCAAGCGGTAGAAAAATGGCTTACTGAATTGGAGCCATCTGATCCTCGATATGAGCATCATCGATTAGAAGCTCTTTGGGTAACCTGGGGCATCAATAAAATCAATCAGGATCTTCTTAGACAGCTTCTTAAATCCGATGATTATCGGGTGAAAGCCGCTTCGGTAAGAGCCTTGAGATATACGGGGCATCAGGTGAAAGATCAACCTGCCTTATTGATGGAAGCGGTGAAAGATCCACATGGAAGAGTCAGAATGGAAGCAATTGCCGCTGCATCTTGGATTCCAAAAGAAGTGGGGATTCCTATTTTGGCGGAAGCCGAAAAGCAGGAAAAAGACGATACTTGGATTCCAAGAACCTTGGAAACAGCCATAGCACATATCAATAACTTCTCTGTTGCCGAGAAAAAAGAGGAGGATATCAAGTCCTCTCTCACAGGATCTGATCGGGAATTATTCGTCTTGGGTAAAGAGATTTATGCAAGAGAAGGTTATTGCTCCACATGCCACCAACCAAATGGCAGAGGATTAACAGCATCTCAATTCCCTCCACTTGCCGGCACTCCATGGGTAACTGGAAGCGAAGAGCGTTTGATCAAAATTGTCCTCAAAGGATTGTTGGGACCTATTACGGTTCTTGGACAAGATTATCCAGGTCAGGTGCCAATGACTCCATTCGAAGGGATGCTGGATGATTCTGAAGTAGCGGCAGTATTAACCTATGTAAGAAACTCATTTGGCAACCAAGCCTCAGCCATTTCTCCTGAATTGGTGAGAAAAGTAAGAGAGGAAATCAAAGATTACGAAGGGTTCTATAAGCCTGCGGAATTATTGCAAATGCATCCTTTGGAAAAGTGATCAGATGGAAGTGGCAGTGTTGCCAGTGGGCAGTGGGCAATTGGCAGTAGTCAAAATCAAACCCGTCACTGCGAGGGTAAGGAACGACCCCGCGGCAGTCTCGGTATTAGAACTTAAGTTGGCAGTTGCAGTTGGCAGTTGCAGTCTATATTTGGGACCGTCATTACGAGGTACGAAGCAATCCCGTTAATAATTACGGGATTGCTTCGTCAGTCGAAAAGACTTCCCCGCAATGACGTTTCTAAAATTGACTTCTGCTGTATGATGTCGGATTTATGATTTGAGACAAAGTGGCAACTTCTTCCAAAATTTCATATTTCGTAAATAATACTTTTCTAATATTAAACCCAAAACCATGAATCTACTTAAACCTTTTTTCGCACTTGCACTGGCTTTAGCACCTTTCTTGGCTTCTTCTCAGGAAATGACTGTAAAGTTTCATAAGCAAGTCATCGCTTTCGAAAGCACTGAATCTGTCGGTGTTTTTGATGTGGATAAGGATGGGATTTTGGACTTGGTTTCTGGGAGTTTTTGGTACAAAGGCCCTGAGTTTATAGATAGGAGTTTAATCGGGCCGGTAAAAAGATTTGGGGAATATCACGAAGATTTTTCCACGATACCAATGGATGTCAATGAGGATGGGAAAATGGATTTTGTGACTGGAGGATGGTTTGAAGGAACGCTAATCTGGAAAGAAAATCCCGGAGATGGCAGCGAATGGCCTATTCATGAAATTGCCAAAACAGGAAATATCGAAACAACCAGAGGCTGGGATATTGATGGAGATGGAGTCTTGGAAATTTTCCCAAATACTCCCCGAAAAGCTTTGGCTTTCTACAAAAAAACCGGTCCTGATCAATTTGAAAAATATCCCGTAGCAGAAATGCATGGGCATGGATTAGGCTTGGGAGATATCAATGGAGATGGGAGGAAAGATCTCGTGATTTCAACGGGTTGGCTTGAGGCACCGAGTGATCTTAAAACAGGAAAATGGATTTTACATGAGGATTTCAATTTGGGAGATGCCAGTATTCCGATGATCATTGCTGACGTAAACTCCGATGGGCAAAATGATATCATTGTAGGTCAGGCACATGGCTTCGGATTGTATTGGTTGGAGCAGAAAAAAGAGGAGAATCAAATCAGCTTTGCGAAGCATGACATAGACCCATATCAATCTCAATATCATACCATGGAATGGGTGGACATCGACAATGACGGTGAAAATGAACTGGTAACAGGAAAGCGCTACCGTGCTCATAACGGTAAGGATCCGGGAGGAAAGGATTATGCCGGTTTGTATTATTTTAAATGGAATGGAGAGTCATTTTCCAAAAACATCATCAGTTACGGACCTGTCGGGGAAGGCAAAGGTTCCGGGCTATATTTTTCTGTTTCAGATCTGAATGGCGATGGCTGGAAGGATATTGTAGTGGCCGGAAAAGATGGATTGGTTGTGTTTCAAAACCTTGGTTCTGGAAAGTAAGGGCAAATTTAAAAAGTGAAAATTTAATAGAAAGCTAGTTACTGCTTCACAGCAAAGGACAGCTTCTTAATCCCTTTTTACGATTTTATGCTTTCTGAACAGGATTCTATTTTGCTTGGTACTATTTCCATTTTTCACCTACTCTCAGCAGTAACAAGTTAAACCAAGAGTTTTAATCAGCACCGATATTGGCGGAAACGCCCCAGATAGTAATGAGAGTTTGGCGCATCTGTTGATGTTTAGCGATTGGTTTGATTTGGAGGAACTGGTATCCTCTCTTCCTATCGGAAGTGGAAGCACATCAGAGATTTTTAAGATGATTGATTTATCTGAAAAAGATCTCCCAAAATTATCCCAAATAGCCTTATCACTTCACTTTTTCAGCCTCCAGTTCAGCAGCTTGTCTCTCAAACACCTCCCTCATTTCAACAAGAATTTCTTTGAATTTAGGGTTTTGAGCAAGATTCTTTGTCTCCATTGGATCCTTTTTCAGATCATATAATTCCTCATGCGCCAAATCATCCTGATATCTAAAATATTTCCAGTCCTCGGTACGTAATCCCTCACTTGCCGGAATAATATTCACTTTCCATAAATGCTCCACGATAAAATCCTTTCGTTCACTCGCCGGATTTTTACCAATTACATATTCCGCTAAACTTATCCCTTGCCAAGTAGTCGGGATTATTTCATTTGCAAATTCCAAAATCGTGGGAGCCACATCGATGTTCAAAGTAAAGTCACTGATGGTTCGATGGCCTGGATTTCTTGGATCATAAATAATCAAAGGCACCCGAATGGAATTATCATACATCAACCATTTTCCAGCAAGCTGACGCTCGCCCTGAAAATAGCCATTGTCCCCCATCAGGATGATTACGGTATTTTTATCGATGCCATATTCTTCTAAGGTTTTTCGGATTTTACCGATTTCCAGATCCACTTCAGAAATCATCCGATAATACCCCTTCATGCTGTGCTGATATTTTTCGGGAGTATCGTATCTCCAATACCATCTGGTCCTGTTTTCACCTTTTTGGACATAGTCTGGCTGCGCTTCAAAATACTTATCCTGTCTAAGTTTGGCCTTTGGAAACTTTAAATCTTGGTACAAATGATCCACATCTTCTGACCAAAAATACTGATCCTCGGCAGGGTCATGGGCATGTGGCGCACTGAAACTTAAGGAAAGCATAAAGGGTTTATTCTTTGGGGCATTTTTGATAAACTCCTGCGCCTGATAGGAAGTGTATTTGGTCAGATGAACAGAATCCCCATGGATGGTTTTGTAGAAATAACCTCTTCTATCTGGATACTGAACATCCCGGTCATAGCTATCTCCTTGATCAAAAAGGTTTTCAAAACCTGAATATCTCACTCCAAATTTTCCGAAAAATCCAGTAGTGTATCCTGCTTTTTTCAGTTGAACCGGATATGAATTAGAAGCATAGGCTTCCTGAAGTTCGTTTGGACCAAAAGTATAGCCATGTGTTCGCTCATATAAGCCTGTCAGCAAACTTGCCCGGCTTGCTGCGCAAATCGGCGTAGTGACAAATGCATTCTCGAAATAAACTCCCGACGCTGCCAGTCGGTCCATTTCAGGAGTCTGGATAATGTCATTTCCCGCAAATCCCAACGCATCCCATCGCTGATCATCCGTGAGAATAAAGATGATATTCGGATCTTCTTGCTGAGCAAAAATCGGTGATCCGAGTAAAAAAGCAAAGAGTAGAAACATCAAGACCTTATTCATAGGAGAAATTCAATGGGTTATGCTGCAAGAAAAGGAGATTTTACTTTTAACTATCCTGCCCGAACCTTAACAAAGGAATATTTCATGTTAGGCCTTATTTCTGATTTTGGAATAGTTAACTTAATTGGGTTGGAATTGAAAATTTAAAGTAACCAGCTTATGAAGGATTTTTTTATTAGCTATACCGGAAAAGATGTGGATTGGGCCATTTGGATTAGCAAAATCCTGGAGGAAGAAAACTATAGCACTGTATTGCAAGCAAAAGACTTCAGACCAGGCTCTAATTTTGTCTATGAAATGTATCAGGCTGTGGAAGCAAAGCGAACAATTGCAGTCTATTCTGCTGACTATTTTGCATCCATATATACCATGCCAGAATGGGGAGCAGCTTTTCAAGCAGACCCAACCGGAGCAAAACGAATACTAATTCCAATCAAAGTAAAACCTTGTGAGCTTCCAAAAATGCTAAAGTCAATTGTCTATGTTGATTTGGTTGGAAAAGATCAGGATATCTCCAAAAAAATGATCCTAGATGCAGTATCGGAGGAAAATCCATTCGATTTGAGTAAGGCTGAGTTTCCCGGATCAGCAAAAATCCCAGAAGAAAATCAAACTCCTACCCTTTCTAACAAAGATGCTGTTGAAAGACTACTGGAAATTTTGGATACTGCATGGACTACCTTCCAGGCTCAGGCAAAAATAAGGAACAAGCTCGCACAAAAAATCAAAGACAGAATCCCGAATACCAAACAACTTCAATACGAGGATTTTTTTCATGAATACTTTGATCAAATGTCAAAGGATGAACTGATACTTCACCAAACGATCCGCTCTTATACCAAAAATGTATTGAAGGAATACAATCAAACAGCCTTGGATTTGATAAAGACCCATCGAGAATTACTGGGGGAAATCCCTCGCTTAAAAGACCTGAAATCTCATCTTGAAATATGGCTGGCAAAATTCAACGGCATCTTTGAACAAACACCTTCCAGCTGCTTAATCTATGTGGGAGTAGAAGAGAAAAAAGGATTTCCTGTTGGAATAGAAGATGAATTGAGGGGGTATTTAGAGTGAAGTAGGAAGTAGGAAGTATAAAATTTCGAATGATGAATGTCGAAGGTCGAATAATTAAGTATTAAAAAAATCACAACCATTATAACATTTCCGAGCTCTTAAATCGGAATTGTTTTCGCCCCAGGTTTGTGTCTCTCCACAAACCGAAATTGACAAAGCCCGGCCTCTGGAGAAGCAGGACAGCGGAGTACAGTCAACCTATATCAGGGAATGACAGGTAAAGTGAAAGAGATTTTTATAATATCGAATGATGAATGTCGAAGGTCGAATAGCGAAGTAAGGTTAAGAAATTAGGAATAGTGTTTTTAAGAAAACTAGTTGAATTTGACTGACGAAGCAATCTCGTAATTACTAACGGGATTGCTTGGTGCCTTGCAATGACGGTCCCAAAAGAATCCTATCCAGCTTCTGGAGAAGCAGGACAGCGGAACAAAAATGAACTGGGCAACCAACAACTCACAACCAACACAACATTTCCAACCCTAATTAAACGGGATTGCTTCGCAAAAAAGCTCGCAAGGACGGAGCCTTCCAACTTCCAAACTCCCTACTCCACCTCCACTACAAATCTCTGATACCTTGTCATCGGGTGAGCGCCATTGTCTGTTACCTCAGCAATAATGTGAAGTTGACCGAGGGAACTATCATCCAAAGTAACAGTCACGGTATTACCGTCCGTGTCCAGCATTGCTTCACCGGTATACGTTCCCACTTCTTTATAGATCCAAAAAACAGTTGTCAGCTCATCTCCATCAGGGTCTGAAGTTTCCACTTCTAGCGTAAAACTAATTCCAGGACTTGCCATGGATTGACTTGGGGAAACAGCTTTTACAATTGGAGAATGATTCGCATCTGCATAATCCATGATACACCAATCAGCCCTGGCCGCAAAGTCTTTTTGAATGGCCTCCACCCATCGGATTTGAGGATAGGTGGCATCCATCTTTTCCGTAAATGGATTGTAATCCAACACATCTTCTCCATCCTCCCATCTGTTTGGTTGCTCTTCGGATTGGGCTAACCTACCACCCCAACCTCCCCATTCGGGATGCATCAGATTATCCAAACCCACATCGATCAAATGTAAAAACGCAGGTGAGTCTCCCTCGGAAATAAAATCATATACCCCAAAACTTCCCCATTGGGCATCCTTTATTTTAGTTGGATCTCCATGGATATGTTCATCATCTCCTTCTTGCTTTTGCCCATCTCCATAGCTGTAATATTGCTTCAGCAAAGGCCCATGATTATTGATGATTTCATTTCCCATAAACTCTCCTTCAAAAAGGTAATGCTGAGACTCAGGAACAGCACTTTTCCAGGCATAAGCAAAGCACCAAAACTGGCTGGCGTTATAAAAGATCTTGACATCAGGCCAATTCGGAGCGATGTAGGTTCGATAGGTAGCATCCTGATCCAAAATCGTATAAATGATCGCCTTGTCAATCACTTTTTGATAGACAGCATCCCACTCGGGAGTTCCTTTAAAGTCATCTTCAATGGACTTCAAAGCTCTGGCAATGGTATTCGTCCCACCCCAAACCTGCAAATAAATCGGCTCCATGTCCTCATCCAGCAACTTGGCTTTGATGAAATCCGAACCTTCCGTGTCCACTTCCATCTCTCCTTCAACATCAATAGTCCCAACCTTCACCAAACTTTTTAAATAGTCTGCCGTCGGAAAGCC
>CBFHWO010000049.1:0-18760 GCA_965659625.1 uncultured Algoriphagus sp.
CGTCTACCCATTTCATTACTTATTGTATTAAGATTAAAGAATGGCATGGCAGGTTTGAAAAAGGATAAAAATACGCATTAATCAGTCTGAGTTAAACCGGCATTGGCTTCACCGCTATCCCTAGGTTTCAAAATTGAAAAAAGAACTGCTCTGATTTAAAGAAATAAAAATGAAATATTTTAATCTGAACATCATTCTGATTGGTAGCATATTCTTGCTAATGGTATCATCCTGCAAGTATAAAAATGAATCACAGGATTCCATGACCCAGCAAGAACAACTGGCGACAGAAGGTTCTTCCACCGTGGTTTTTGAAAATGATTATGCTAAAGTTTTAAAAATCAGACTTGCCCCAGGTGAATTTTTAGCAAATCATGAAGGAGGAAAGCGCGTCATTTATTCATTGACTAATTACTATCTGGATTGGGAGGAAAACGGAGAAAAACTGGGGACCAAAACATGGAAAATGGGAGATGTTCACTATCATGAAGCTGGGACTCATGCCGCTATGAATAATGGAACAACAATCGCAGAATGGTTAGTGTTTTCAAAGAAAAATGCGGATCTGCCAGATTGTGGGGAAACTACCGTTGAAATGGATGTAAACTCAGTTTCACCTGACTTTACTCAAATATTATTTGACAATGACGATTTTAAAATCACCGAAGTAAAATTGCCATTTGGGGAAAAAATCCCTTCCCATTCAGGAGTTAACCGAATTATCTATTCGCTTTCAGGTTATGATTTGAAATATGAATCTGAAAAAGTGGATGAAGCGGAAAAGTATTTTGCGGCTGGTGATATCCATTGGCATGATGCCTGCAGCCACTCCATGGAAAATGTGGGTGAAACAGAGGCCAACTTCCTTGTAGTCGGCTATAAAAAAAATAGCGAATAGAAGGTTAGATAATGTTAGGAGTCAGAGGTCTTTTCTAGTAAGCTCATTTTTGTCTTTTGTAAGCTGTTGATCTCTTTTTGAATCCAAAGACCGATGCATTCTTTAGAGCTCGAAAGCTTATGGAAGTTCCCAGAACAATCCTCTAATAACGTAAGAAAATCAATCTTCAATTTTAGGGTATTATACACCTCATGATTTCTCAATCATTTTTTAGAAGAAAAAACTGCATGATTGACTCACTTAAGAACATGAGTATTATTGAGTGACTATCTGTGCCAATTTTTCAAGGTGAATTGATTGCAAAAAATATCAAAAAATTGATCATTATCATTAGTGGAAATGATCCAGATCATTACTGTTTCCCGTTTCAAAATATACCTTTAATACATCAAGCAAAGGATAAAAGGCAAGTGCTAGAACCACTTGAATCGATTGTAAGATGATTCAGAAATTTTGGTTGGTTATACAACTAATTGGAAAGAGTAGGAAGATAATTGATTAGATTCTAAAAACTCAGTTCTTATGAATTGTGTGAGTAGGATGAAGCCAAAATAACAATAGCTTGATATCTCGAAAGTTCTACGGGATTTACGAGATTGAGTGGGTTTGCACTTCGAATGGAGGCATACCCACTTTTTGTTTGTAGGAGATTCAAACTAAATCATACTTTTTTTTAAGAATTAGATTTATTAGCCCCCTTCCTTTCTTCTAAATCAGAATAAAGAAACTACCTTTTGACTGAAGGTCAATCAAAAGAGAGGGGGGCACTTTTTTAAGAAAATTTTCCCAGATTGATCATTATCATTAGTTGAATTGATCTTGATCATTCCTGTTTTCGTATTCAGAGTATAACTTTAAAATGTCAAGCAAAAGATATAAGGCAAGTGTTAAAACCACCTGAATCGATTATTGGATGACTTAGAATATTGGTTGGTTATACAACTAAGTGGGAAAAGTCGGAAGAAAATTGATTTTTGATTTTAAAAGCTCAGTTCAAGGGAATTGGGTGAGTAGGATGAAGCCAAAATAACGGAAGTTTGACATCTTGTAAGTACTACGGAATTTACAAGTTTGAGTGGGTGTGTATTTCGAAAAGATACATGCCCACTTTTGCTTTTTTGTATTAATAATCCCTACTCTTCAGCTCTTGAATTCTAATTATAAAGGAGCCCCCAATTAAATTCACTTTAGAACATTTTTCTCCAGCAATGCTAATCAAAAAGAGGAGACAAAATCCTCTGTATTCTGTAATCAAAAAATATCTAGCCAAATCAAACTTGGAAAAGATGACATAAAAGAAAACAATAAAAAGATCCAGAAACCAAAATTTCTGGTTAGATGAAAGAAGATTTTGCACTAACACAAACTTTTATCATTGGATAAACCAATTCTAAACTTCAAATTTGAATTAGACCTTTTTGATATCTCGTGAATAACCCTGAAAATCAATCTATTGAAGACCTACTTAAAAAATTTGAAGTAGATCCTGAAAAAGGGTTGACTGATGAAGAAGTTTTAGATCGGCGATCTACCCATGGTTCGAATGAAATTCCTTCTGCTAAACCCCGCTCTTGGTGGGATATTTTGTTTTCTCAATTTCGAAATGTAATAGTAGTTCTTTTACTTTTTGCAGCTGTAGTATCTTACTTTTTTGGTGATTTATATGAAGCCATAGCCATCCTAGCAGTTATTGTTATCAATGCGATTATCGGCTTTATTCTAGAATCTCAGGCAAATAAATCTATGAATGCCTTAAAAGCTCTTGAACAGCCTAATTCAAAAGTCATCAGAAATGGAGATATTATTCATATTCCAATCCAAGAATTAGTTCCTGGAGATATTATTTCAATAGAAGCCGGTGACTTGATTGGAGCCGATTCGAGATTACTTGAGGTGAATTCACTTGAAACTAATGAGTCTGCACTGACTGGAGAATCCATACCCATTAGTAAACAAACAAAAGCTTTAGAAGATAAGGTATCCATCGGTGATAAAACCAATATGGTATTTAGGGGTACCTCGGTCACTCGAGGAAATGGTCTGGGAGTAATTGTATTTACAGGAAAAGACACAGAAATCGGCAATGTCTCCTCCATGATAGATAAGGCTCAGGCAGAGGAACTTCCTTTAAACAAAAAACTGAACAAATTCAGCAAAACGTTGATCTGGTTGAGTTTTGTGATTATGATTCCTTTTGTAGGCATTGGGCTTCTCCAATCAAAAGACCTCTATCTTTTGATTGAAACTGCTATCGCTTTGATCGTGGCTGCTATTCCCGAAGGGCTTCCGATAGTGGCGACAATTGCTTTGGCCAGCGGAATGCTAAGATTGTCTAAAAAGAAGGTGCTTGTCAGCAAATTAGCAGCAGTTGAAACGCTAGGAGGAACCAATATTATTTTGACTGATAAAACGGGCACACTGACAGAAAATCAACTAGAGGTAATCGAGACAGCACCAGATGAGAATGATTCAAAGTCTTTTGAAAAACTCAAGGAGGTAATGGTTCTCTGTAATAATGCTGCGATAAATCATGGTAATAAAAATGTTGGCGACCCTGTAGAAATCGCCTTGTTGCTGTGGTCGGAAAAGGTTACTTCCGATTCGGTGAAGCAGTTACGGGAACAATGGTCAAAGACTAAAGAAATCCCTTTTGAAAGTGAAACGAGGATCATGACCACGTTTCATCAGGCTGATAAAACATCTCAAGCCTCCATGAAGGGCTCTACTGCAGAAGTGCTCGAAAAGTGTAAATACCATGAACAAAATGGTTCGAAAAAAGAATTGGATGAAGAAGGAAAAAACTATTGGATAGAGCAGACCAAGCTGCTTTCTTCAAAAGGATTAAAAGTACTAGCAGGAGCTTATAAAACTTCGGAAGATGGTGAAATTGAAAAAGGAGAAGACCTAATAATGATAGGCCTTGTCGGCCTTCAGGATCCTGCAAGGCCAGATGTGTTTGATGCGATATCCGAATGTCATCATGCAGGAATACAAGTGGTAATGGTAACAGGGGACCATCCGGAGACCTCAAAGGCAATTGCCAAAAATATAGGCTTGATCGAAGAGGATGAGAATCATGTGGTCCAAGGAAAAGACTTAAAATTTGACGAAAACGAAAACACTGATTTACTAAACACCTCCGTTTTTTCTAGAGTAAGTCCTGAACAAAAATTGAGATTAGTAGAGTTTTATCAGTCTCAGGGACTAGTTGTAGCCATGACTGGTGATGGAGTGAATGATGCTCCCGCTCTAAAAAAAGCTAACATCGGAGTGGCAATGGGTCAAAGAGGAACAGAAGTGGCGAAAGAAGCAGCCGATATGATCTTACAGGATGATTCATTTTCTTCTATAGTCGTAGCGATAAAGCAAGGTCGAATCATCTTTAATAACATTCGGAATTTTGTCATTTATTTACTCTCCTGTAACTTAAGTGAGATCCTGGTAGTGTCCTTTGCAGCCTTTTTTAACTGGGGTTCACCTTTACTTCCTTTGCAAATCCTCTTCCTCAACATAGTTACTGATGTGTTTCCTGCTCTTGCGCTGGGTATGGGACAGAGTACCCAAGAATCTGTACTTCAGGAGCCTAGAACCATCAATGAACCAATCCTTACAAAACCCCATTGGAAATCACTGGTCGTCTATGCAACAGTTCTCACTATAAGCGTTTTGGGAGTTTATTATTATTCGGACAAGATCATGGGACTTGAAGAAAATAAAACAAACAACGTAGCTTTTTTAACCCTTGCCTTTGCCCAGTTATTTCATCCTTTCAATTTGATAAAAAGGGAAGAAAATCTCTTTCAAAATGGAATTGTTAGAAATCTTCACTTGTGGGGAGCCATTGTCTTTTGTTCCATATTATTGGTATTGGCAAGTACTATAAATCCATTTAATACACTTCTTGAACTCAGTTTTCCGTCACAAGAAATATGGATCCTTATTGCAATTGGAAGTTTGATTCCTGTTCCTTTGATACATTTTTTAAAGTTCATTAAACTCATTAAATAGTCACCAAAAAATAGTGGAATTTACTGTTGGAAATTGTACTAATAAAGAGGAAAATTCTACACTCAATTTCAATAAAAATCCACTGAAATTTTGACTATTTAGTGACCCTATTTTCAACTGTTTTACTCGATTCATCTACCTCATTCAGTTCAAAAAAACGTGGCTATTGAACCAAAATTATGCGACCTTTGTCTTCTTAGATATACAAAAACTAACCAGTTTTTAAGTAGTCCTATATTGAGGATATTGATTAATCAGACTAGTTTAAAAAAATGATTTCAGACGAAAACGACCCTACCTTAAACGGGAAATACCTTGGTACAATCACGAGTGATTTTATCAAAATTTCCGATACTTTAAAAGAAGCCTCTTATCAGATTCGATCTAGGAAATTTTCCGAATATCCGATATTTCCAATCTCAAAAGAGATGCAACCGATCGGGAAAATATTTTTAGGCATGGCTGAAAAAGACTTGGATTGGAATTATTTTATCACCTATGTAGATGAATTTGTACAGCGAAAATTAATCTCTGAAGAAGCACTTGAAGACTTCAAAAAAGCCTACAAAGACCCCGATGAATTTTGCTGCCTTTTTGTCATGGATGGTGCATTTACAAGTTTTGTTTACATCCCATATCCAAATGAATAAGTAAAGTAAGAAGCATAAAAAAATCTCTATCTTTAATTTAGGTAGAGATTTTTAATTTATTCTCTTTCAATAATTTATAACTTTTTACTTTAAGTCATTTTTAGATTCATTTTCCATAGATAATATCTATATCAGCCATTTTCTCTTCAAGTTCAATTTAAAAATGTTTCCATCCCTGAGCCTTGATTTGAACTGCTGTTCCACTCTTTGTCACTAGATATTTGCCATCCTCTGGCTTGGTGATATGACCAATGAAATGAATGTCCGGATGCTTTTCAAGTTTAGCAAAATCCTTCTGACCGATCGTAAACAATAGTTCGTAATCTTCTCCCCCATTCAGGACACAGGTGATAGGATCAAGATTTAATTCCACAGCTGTATCAAACGTCTGCTTATCGATTGGAAGCTTGTCTTCGTAAATTGTCGCTCCTACCCCAGAAGCTTTACAGATATGGAAAATTTCAGAAGCTAGACCATCAGAAATATCCATCATACTCGTAGGCACCACACCCAGTTCAGCAAACTCATGAATGATGTCCATTCTGGCATCTGGCCTCAACTGACGACCTGTGATAACGGTGTATTTTTCCAGGTCAGGTTTCATGTCTGGATTAGCGATAAAAACCTGCTTTTCCCGCTCCAAAATCTGCAAGCCTACCAAGGCTGCTCCAAGGTCTCCAGTCACACATAGAATGTCATTTTCTTTGGCACCTGAACGGTAAGAAATCTGCTCTTTTTTGGCCTCACCAATTGCAGTAATTGAGATGACTAAACCAGAACGAGAAGCAGTCGTATCCCCTCCTACTAAGTCCACTCCATAATGATCACAAGCCGCATAAATTCCTTCGTATAATGCCTCCACTGCTTCCAATGAAAACCGGTTGGATAAGGCAATGCTTACAGTGATTTGCTTGGGAATGGCATTCATAGCTGCGATATCTGAAACGTTCACCGCTACGGCTTTAAAACCGAGATGTGGAAGTGGTGCATAAGAAAGATCAAAGTGAACCCCTTCAATCAATAAATCAGTCGAAACAACTTTCACATGATCACCAGCTTCAATCACTGCAGCGTCATCCCCTATTCCTTTTATACTAGATGGATTTTTAATATTTACTTTTTCATTGAGACGATCGATTAGACCAAATTCTCCCAAATCACTTATTTCTGTTCTTTTCTCTGACATAGTATTTATCTCTCGCGACGACGCAACGCCGCAGCTGTTAAAACTCATTTAATCTTTCGGATAATGCTGGAAATTAGATTTACGAAGTAAGATTTAAGACACACACAGTAGTGCTAACGTCTTTTTCAAAACCTTTCTACTTCCCAACTTTTCCACCCTAAAACCTCATCTATTATTGATTTTCAAATCATCCAATCCATCGTGGCAGACAAGCTTTTAAATCAAATTCCCCGCGCCTGACACAATTCAATCAACACCCCGTTGGTACTTCGAGGATGCAAAAATACCACTAATTTATTGTCTGCTCCTAGTTTTGGGATTTCATTCAAAATCTCAAAGCCTTCGGATTTCAACCTTTCAACTTCAGCAAAAATATCCTCCACGTCAAAGGCGATGTGATGCACTCCCTCTGACTTCCGGTCAATAAACTTAGCAATGGGGCTATCTGCCCTGGTAGCCTGGAGCAATTCCACTTTAGTTTCCCCAACTTGAAAAAACGAAGTCTCCACCCCTTCCCCCTCTACCAATTCCTTCTTGAAATGCTTTTTCCCTAATAATCTTGCAAAAAGAAGATTGGACTTTTCTAAATCAGCAACAGCAATTCCTATATGTTCAATTTTCTTCATTTTTAAATTTCTTATATTTGCTTTGAATTATTACGAAGTAAAAGATGTTCGCATATTTACTAAAGAATTGAATATAAAGTAAAAGTATAAAAATATGATAATCGTTTCTGACAAAGCCAAAGAGCGAATCTTAGAACTCAAAAGAGAAGAAAATCGCAAAGAGGGAGAAAACATCCGTGTTTCGGTAAAAGGTGGGGGTTGTTCAGGATTAATGTATGACCTAGGATTTGATGCCACTACTGTTGAAACGGATCATGTTTTCGAAGATAAAGGTGTGAAAATCATCGTAGATAGAAAAAGCTTACTTTACCTTGCAGGTACTACATTGGAATTTTCGGATGGCTTAAATGGAAAAGGATTTCAATTTATCAATCCAAATGCCTCTAGAACTTGTGGCTGTGGCGAAAGCTTCTCCATTTAAAAGATAAATCAAGACCTTTTGAAAAGACAGCCTTCATCAGCTGTCTTTTTTTTGTACACTTTTTAATGAGTTCGGGCATCTCTAGTTGACTTTTTAATACTTCAATTCCTCAATATCCACCTCAATCCTTACCTTTGCCAACGATAAAATTTACCCAATATATGGAAGAGCAAATCAAGAAAATTCAACTTAATGACCTGCACACTGCCCTAGGAGGCAAAATGGTGCCTTTCGCCGGATACAATATGCCGGTTCGTTATAGTTCAGATAATGAAGAGCATCTCTGCGTCAGAAATGGAGTTGGAGTATTCGATGTTTCTCATATGGGTGAGTTTATGGTAGAAGGACCTGAGGCGTTGAACCTAATTCAAAAAGTTACTTCCAACGATGCATCCAAACTTGTAGATGGTCAGGCGCAATATTCTTGTTTCCCTAATGAAACGGGCGGAATAGTGGACGATTTGATTGTTTACAAATTCGCTGATGAAAAATACATGTTGGTAGTCAATGCTTCCAATATTGATAAAGATTGGGCGTGGGTAAATCAGTATAATACGATGGGTGCCAAATTGACCAATATCTCTGATGAGATTTCCCTTTTTGCGGTACAAGGTCCAAAGGCAATCGA
Source organism: uncultured Algoriphagus sp. (assembly GCA_965659625.1). Lineage (GTDB taxonomy): Bacteria > Bacteroidota > Bacteroidia > Cytophagales > Cyclobacteriaceae > Algoriphagus. The sequence goes on from CBFHWO010000049.1 coordinate 8,418, forward strand.
AGCTGTCCAATCACTGACTCCGGTTAATCTCTCAGAGGTAAAATTTTATCATTTTACGATGGGTGAATTTGCAGGTGTACAAGATGTCATCATTTCAGGAACAGGCTATACCGGTGCTGGTGGATTTGAGATCTATGTAAAAAATGAAGATGCTGAGCAGGTATGGAAAGCCATTTTCGAAGCGGGAAAAGATTTTGACATCAAACCAATCGGATTGGGTGCAAGAGACACGTTGAGATTGGAAATGGGGTATTGTTTATACGGGAATGACATCACAGATACCACCTCACCAATAGAAGCTGGTTTGGGTTGGATCACAAAATTCACCAAGGATTTCACTAATTCTGAAGCTTTGAAAGCCCAAAAAGAAGCTGGAGTTACTAGGAAACTGGTTGGATTTGTGATGCAAGAAAGAGGTATTCCAAGAGGCCACTATCCTATCGTGGATGCAGCAGGTGAATTAATCGGAGAGGTAACTTCAGGAACTCAATCTCCTAGCATGGGAGTTGGTATTGGTTTAGGTTATGTAAAAATTGAATTTGCCAAGCCTGGAACAGAAATTTTTATTCAGGTAAGAAATAAAAACATCAAAGCTCAGGTAGAGAAATTACCACTACTGAAAGCATAAAATTAAGCATGATAAAAATCACCTCTTGGAATGAAAACGACCCTGCGAGATTCCATATGACATTTAAAAAGCCATTAAAATCATATGAAAAAAGTAGAAATCTGCTTTAGCCCTGAGTTAATCCATTTACATTCTTTAGAAGGTAAAATTGTGGTGGTGGTCGATATTTTTCGGGCCACCTCCACAATGATTGCTGCTTTGGCAAACGGAGTTTCAGAAATTCAAACATTTGCTGATTTGGAAGAATGCCGGGCCATGAAAGAGCGAGGCTTCCTGATCGCTGGAGAAAGAAATGGTCTCACAGCACCAGGTTTTGAAATGGGAAACTCCCCTGTGGCTTATTTAAACCAAATGCACGCAGGAAGAAAATTGGCGATGACGACAACGAATGGGACTTTGGCTATTTCTAAATCTTCCAGTGCTGATGAAATCTTAATTGGAGCTTTTCCAAATCTAAGTGCCACGATCCAATACCTTCAAGGCAAAAACCAAGATGTTTTAATCCATTGTGCGGGCTGGAAAGGCATGTTTAATCTTGAAGACTCTCTTTATGCTGGAGCACTTGTAAAAAGTCTTGAAGCAACGCACGAAGCTGTTGAAGATGGAGCTTTGGCCATGAAAGCACTTTTTGAAAAGGAAGGTCATGACCTCAAAGGTTTTCTTTCGCAGGCATCCCACGCCAAGCGACTTCAAAATCATAACATTGATTCAGACATTGATTTTTGTTTGACCTTAGATTTATTCTCTATCATAGGCAAAGTGGAGAATGGCATCTTAAAAAGTCAGGAAGTCTGATCGATTTATTTGGCCAAAATACCTCCATCAATGGTGAATGCTGAGCCAGTAATCCAAGAAGCTTCATCAGACACTAAAAACAGGGCAAGTGAAGCAATGTCTTCTGGTTTGCCCAATCGCTTCATAAGGGTATTATTAGCGGTTTGCTGAACAATCGTTTCAGGATTTTCAAAGGCCTTTGCAGAATCCCAAATCATAGGTGTATCGACAGGACCTGGACAAATGGTATTCACACGGATACTTGGCCCAAAATCTACCGCCATTTCCTTTACCAATGCTACTAAAGCAGCTTTGCTTGCGCAATAAGCCGCATGGTTGGGGAAACTCTTGAATGCCGCAATAGAACTATTGACAAGAATATTTCCTCCTCCTTGCTTTTGCAGTTCCGGTATAGCAAAGCGAGATAAATAAAAGACAGAATTCAGATTTGTATTCATCGTCTCCATCCATTCTTGGATAGATATCTCTGTAACTGAACCTAGACCGAGCATACCGGCATTGGTTACAACCAAATCCAACTTCCCAAAGCATTCAATAGCAGTTTTGACTAGCGTTTCATTTACTTCTGGACTTCCAACATCTCCAGCCACAAATTTCACTTTCCCTCCGAATTCCAGTAAGGCCTTTTCCAATTCTTTTCCTTTTTCCTGATCCCTACCGCTGAGGATAAGACCAGCTCCCTCTTTCACAAATCTCTCTGCAATCGCTTTTCCCATTCCGCTGGTCGCTCCAGTAATAATTGCTGCCTTTCCAGATAATCTCATATTTGGTTATTGAGTGATTCGCATTGAAAAATAGAACTGATATCATCGCAAAGCAAAAAACCTTTTCCTAAACTCATATATTCCTTTTATTCCGAAAAATGAATGGAAATCTTCTTCCTCTCAAAAAAAGTCTTGAACCTTTATTTGTTCTTGAAATTGAATTAGATTGAAGATTAATTTCTTTAAAAAATTGGACATGATGAACCGTTCTTTCAACTTTCTATTTTTCATTTTATCCTGCGGCATTTTGAGTTGTTCGACTCCGTCCAAAAAACCCAATATACTTTTCATTGCTGTGGATGATTTGAGGTCAGAATTAGGTCATTTTGGAAACACTCAAATATTGACGCCGAATATTGACAAACTAGCGTCGTCCTCTGTGAGTTTTACCAATCATTTTGTACAAGTTCCTACTTGTGGAGCTTCCAGAGCAGCAATGCTTACCGGGTTGAGACCTAGAAGAAAAGCTGAACTTGGCAATAATATCATGCAGGACGAATTTCCTTTAAAGCCAGAATCAGAAAGGCCAGAAACTTTTATCCATCATTTGAGAAGGAATGGTTACCACACCGTTGGAATAGGAAAAATAAGTCACTCTGCTGACGGCTTGGTTTATGGATATGAGGAAGAAGTCTCTGATCAAAGAGAATTACCCTATAGCTGGAGTGAACTCCTTTTCGACAGCGGAAAATGGAAAACAGGCTGGAATGCGTTCTTCGCTTATTCCGATGGTGAAAATCGTCAAAGCATGAATAAACAAGTAAAGCCTTATGAGGCAGGTGACGTCGACGATTTGGGTTATCCTGATGGACTGACCACCCAACTTGCGATTTCAAAGCTTCAAGAGTTAAAGGAAAAAGATCAGCCCTTCTTTTTAGGAGTTGGCTTATTTAAACCCCACTTACCATTCACTTCTCCTAAAAAGTATTGGGAAATGTATGATGAGGAGTCTATTAAAATTGCGGAAAACCCAACTAAACCTGAAAATGTATCCGAAAGCAGTTTAATACCAAGCGGTGAATTCAACCAATATGCTTTAGGAGAGGAACATCCTAATTTAGACACAGCTGCATCAGAGGCCTATGCCCGTAAAATTAAACATGCTTATTATGCCGCAGCGAGCTATTCCGATGCGCAGATTGGTTTGATTTTAGATGAATTAAAAGCTTTAAACTTGGAAGAAAATACGATAGTTATTATTTGGGGAGATCATGGTTGGCATTTGGGTGAGCAACAGGTTTGGGGTAAACATACCTTGTTTGAAAATGCCCTGAAAAGTGCACTAGTCATCAAAATCCCTGGCAGAGAAGAAAAATCCAGACTTGAGAACAGTATCGTGGAATCCGTTGATATCTATCCCACTTTATTGGAATTGGCCGGAATAGAAGCCCCATATGAGTTGGATGGAGAAAGTCTTGTTTCTTTGATTGACCAAAAAGAAACACCGAAGGATCAAACGGCCTATGGATATTTTAAACAAGGAATTACCGTAAGAGAAGATCGTTATAGACTCACTAAATTTTTCCGGGATCAGGAACCGACCATAGAGCTTTATGATCATCAAACAGATCCTTTTGAGTCGATTAACATTGCTGCAGAAAACCTGGAAATTGTCAAAAAATTGATGCCATTGTTAGAAAAAGGTAATACTGGGTTATTTGAAAAATAAATTTCTCTTGAAAACTAAGTTTTAAAAATATTCACTAGATTAATAGAAAAATTTAGATCATGATATACTTACTTTGGGGAGTTCTCAATATCTTATTGATTCTAGGGTGGATTTGGATAGGATTTAGTCTCCTATTTAAAACAAAAAGTTTCCAACCAAGGCATTCAAAACTTTATTCCGTAGTATTTATTTTTGGTTTGATCGGCTTACTTGCTGGCAATAAAAAAATTGAGAAAAATGAAACAAAACAACCCAATAAACCAGCGACTTTTTCTCATTTGGAAGTTGGAAAAACTTTAACTCACCATCTTGAAATACTTATTTTGAAGGATAAGGAATCTAATCAAATCCTACCCCAATTCACTCAAGCAAATCTCACCGGATTCGTAGCTGGTTTAGATTGGGAGCTTTTGGGGCTCAGTAAAATTGAGAATAAGCTAGAAGTTCGTGGGATTCTAACTTGGAGATTATTTGGATTGAAATTATTCAGTCAGCCACAATCCTATCAAATTGAAAGTAATTTAGGGGACTAAAAATCACTTCAACTTCTCATTGTTTTTATGCCGGTTAATATCCCGGATATTTTTCTTCTCGAAATTCTTTTTTAAAGCCTCGGTCAAATCCACTCCGGTTTGATTCGCCAGGCAGATCAACACCCAAAGGACATCTGCCATTTCATCTCCTAAATCTTTCCCTTTATCGGATTCTTTAAACGACTGCTCGCCATAAGTTCTAGACATAATCCTAGCCATCTCCCCTACTTCTTCCATCAAAATCGTCATATTGGTTAGTTCACTGAAATATCGAACGCCTACTGTTTTGATCCATTGATCTACTTGTTCCTGTGCTTCAGAAATGGTGATTTCATTTTTCATGAGAGCTTTTCTAAGGTTCTAAAGATTTAAAATTAAAAGTACCAAGCTTGAGAACAGAAGAAAACAAATCTGCTTATTATCTTTCTGACCAATCCTCATAAACTGCCTCAAGTCAATTATTTCCTAGGAGTTGGGGATAATATTATTGATGCGATTATAAAAAATCATAGGTTTGATTCTAGTTGAAATTGATAGAAATAGGATTTAAAAAGTGGTTAAAATTGCTTTTGATTTCTAAGATTATGATTTGACTATTTAAAGAAAATAAACACCATGAAAGCTCTGCTTTACGAATCATTTCAGACCACTCCGAAAATCACCCAAGTACCAGATCCAACTCCCACCTCGGATGGGGTAGTCATTGAAGTTTTAGCAACAGGACTTTGCAGAAGTGATTGGCATGGCTGGATGGGACATGATGAGGACATCGAACTTCCCCATGTGCCTGGTCATGAATTTGCCGGAGTCATTCGAGCCATTGGAAAGGATGTGAAAAACTGGAAAGTTGGAGATGCAGTCACTGCTCCTTTTGTTTGTGCCTGTGGCAAATGCCCTGAATGTGCTTCTGGTAACCAACAAGTTTGTGATTCCCAATTTCAACCTGGGTTTACTCATTGGGGTTCTTTTGCGCAATATGTGGCAATTGAAAGAGCCGAGATCAATTTAGTGTCTGTTCCAGAGCAAATCTCCATGGAAACAGCCGCAAGTCTAGGTTGTCGTTTTGCAACCTCTTTCCGTGCCGTTGTGGATCAAGGAAAAGTTTCAGGTGGTCAATGGGTTGCTGTTCATGGATGTGGTGGCGTGGGATTATCCGCTATTATGATTGCCCAGGCTTTGGGAGCTCAGGTTATTGCCATTGATATCAATGAAGAAAAATTAAAACTTGCAAAAGCTATAGGGGCAATAAAATCCATCAATGCTTCCATGGTCAGTAATGTAGCTGAAGCAGTTCATGAGATAAGTAAAGGTGGCGTTCATGTTTCCATAGATGCTTTGGGCAGTCCAGAAACCTGTTTTAATTCTATTGCAAATCTGAAAAAGCGGGGAAAACATATTCAGGTTGGCTTGATGCTAGGTGAACATAAACATGCAGCCATCCCTATGAATCAGGTGATTTCCAAAGAATTGGAAATTTATGGAAGCCATGGCATGCAGGCTTATAGATATCAGGACATGATGGATATGATTCTTTCAGGAAAAATGAATCCAGAACTTTTGATCGGAAATCATATTTCCTTGGAAGAGGCAGTGATTAAATTACCTGAAATGGATAAATTTAAAGCAACTGGTTTGACAATGATCACAAGTTTTTAAATACTTATTCCAAAATTATGAATCCAAAACCTAGTTCTATAGAGGAATATTTTTCTTGGTTTCCAAAGGAGATTCAGGATAAACTTCAAAAGATTCGGGAAGTCTTAAAAAAGTCAGTTCCCGAAGCAACAGAAGTAATAAGCTATCATATGCCAGCAATTAAAACCACGGAAGTTTTGGTTTACTACGCTGCTATGAAAAATCATTTAGGTTTTTACCCAACTGGCAAACCAATCGAAGAATTCAAAGAGGAATTGAAAGATTTCAAGACTTCAAAAGGAGCCATTCAAATTCCATATGATCAAGATTTACCTCTCAAACTTATTTCTGACATTGCCATATTCAGAAAAGAACAAGCGATTCAGAATGCAACTTTAAAAGCCCAAAAGAAAAAGAAGTGATAAATTGTTAGCTAAGCACTTTTTGAACTGCAGTCAAAAGAGAGTCGATCTCATTTTTGCTATTATAAATATGGGTTGATATGCGGATTGCATTAATTCCCCCTTCAGGAACTTCACGAATTCTAAAACCTTCCTGACTGATTTTCTTATATGCTTCTTGATAATTCTTATTTTTTGGCTTAAAAGCCACCATACTAATCTTGGATTCTCTTTCTGATGGACTGATTATTTCCACTTGATTCTTCATTTCCTCCAAACCATCAAAAAGGTATTGATTCAAGTCTCGAATTCGTGATTCAATCTTTCCTTTTCCGATTTCATTATGGAAAGCAACAGCTGCCAAAACTCCCTTGATCATCGGCAAACTCTGACTTCCATAATCATATCGATGGGCCGTTGGCACATAGCCATCGAGTTGCAAAGGTTTTTGATGAAGATCAAAACCTGAATCAGAATATGCTCCTACTTGATAGGCCTGCAACTGATCCAATAATTCCTCCTTTACATAAAGAAAGCCAGTTCCATTAGGACCAAGGACCCATTTATGATAACTGCTCGCATAAAAATCTACTCCAAGTTCCTTTAAATTCAAATCAAATGTTCCTGCTCCATGAGCTCCATCGATGGCTGTAAAAATTCCTCTGGACTTGGCAAATTCAGAAATCTCCTTAATGGGCAAAACCAAACCCGTGGTACAAGTGACATGAGGAACAGCAATTACTTTGGTTCTTGGTGTAACTAATTTCTTGATCAGGTCCAGATTTTCGACTTGGGTAAGAGCTGGCTCAAAGGGGACAAGAACAATTCCATCTAATTTTGCTCGGTTCAACCATGGAATCGCATTTCCAGCATGTTCATGATACGTAATAATTACCTCATCTCCAGCTTTCAAAGGAAGTCCCCAAACCATGATATTGATTCCTTCTGTCGTATTGTGAGTCAGAGAAATTTCAGATTCCTTAATTCCAACAAATTCTGCCAACTGCCCTCTTAAAGGATTGATATGACCATATTCTCCTATCGTATTCGTTTCGTCAAAGGAGTCTTTCATAGCATTCAGGACAGAACTTGGAGAAGGTCCAAACGTCCCATTATTAAAATAAACACGATCTTTTGTCAATGGAAATTGCTCACGGACATTATCCCAGAATTCATCTCCTTCTAGTAAGTGGTTAAGAGAATTTGACTTAGGTTTAAGACCAATCAAGCCAGGAACTAATGCTCCTAGTGATAACTTCTGAATAAACTTTCTTCTACTTTTCATGAAAAAGACCATTCTAAAAATGAAATCGGAAGCTAAGAAGGAGATTTAGATAATCCGACTTAATGGCAATTTTTTGTGCGAATAAATAGATTCCCCTCATCTACCTTCTCAAAATTAAATCAAGGATTTAACACCTCCTCTTTAGTTGAATTTATGAGTATTAAAAACCTAACTCTTCCTTGATTAAAAAACTCAATTCCTTTGAGTTATGAAGGAGAAGGAAAAGAAATTGGTTTTCAAAAACCCTGAATAAATTGCATTTTAAAGCCTGTTTTACTTGATATGCCCAAAATGATCCAAAACACCTTTTATCTACTTTTTACTTTTTGTTCATTTTTCATAAATCAGCAAAAAACTGAAATTTCTACTGAAAGCCTTTTCTCCAGAGAACAGGCCAGAGTCATCCAATTGGCTGAGAAATACAAGAACCTTGAACCAATAACCGTAACCGCAGCAAACAGCCCTAGGAGCTCAGGAGGTATACACGACTTTTATTCCGAAGGTGACTATTGGTGGCCAGATCCAACAAATCCAGATGGACCCTATATCCAGCGAGATGGCTTAACAAATCCCGATAACTTCACCGCACACCGGGAAGCCATGATTCGCCTAAGCCAGATTTCGGGAGCTTTAGCTTCAGCCTATTTGGTAACAAAAGATGAAGCCTATGTCCGAGCATTGGCACCACATCTCAAAGCATGGTTTATCGATGAGGATACCAAAATGAATCCAAATCTCCTTTATGCCCAAGCCATTAAAGGCAGAGTTAGCGGACGCGGAATTGGCATCATAGACACCATCCATCTGATGGAAGTTGCCAAAGCGATTGAAGCCGTCCAAGGCTCTGGGTTAATCTCTGAAGCTGAAATCAAACAGATGAAAGACTGGTTTTCGGATTATTTGACTTGGATCACCACGCATTCCTATGGGATTGATGAGCGAGACCATGGAAATAACCATAGCGTCTGCTGGGCTATGCAAGCAGCTGTTTTTGCGAAGCTAGTTGGAAACCAAGAAGTTCTGGATTACTGCAAGGAGATGTACAAAAAAGTGCTTCTCCCTGATCAAATGGCTACCAATGGCAGTTTCCCTTTGGAACTCAAACGAACCAAGCCTTATGGTTATTCACTTTTTACGTTGGATGCGATGGCTACACTTTGCCAAGTTTATTCTAATGATCAAGAGGGCTTATTTAAGTACGAATCTCCAGATGGAAAATCTTTAGCAAAAGGAATTTCTTTTCTATATCCATTTGTGGTAGATAAAAATTCTTGGCCTTATCAAAAGGATGTCATGTATTGGGATCAATGGCCTGTGAGACACTCCTTTTTGCTTTTTGGCGGGATGGCATTTGGTCAGGAAAAATACTTGGCTTTATGGAATTCTCTCGAAGCTGATTTTGACACACCGGAGGTCATTCGGAATATGCCTGTTAAGTTTCCATTACTTTGGATTTCAAAGACAGACAAAATCGAAATTGAGCAATTGGTTAAACCTGATTTTTCTGCAAAATTAATAGCTTCCGGCGAGGTTAAGTACAGTGATTTTGGTGCCAAAGGAGATGGGAAAACCGATGATTTAAAAGCTATCTACGCGGCTCATGAATTTGCCAATAAGAATAAGTTACCGGTAAAAGCAGACGATGATGCAGTATATTTCATTGGCGGAAAGGAATTGACTGTGAACGTAAAAACCAATACTGATTTTGGCAACGCCTCATTTATTATTGATGACCGGGAGGTGGGAAATCGAACAGTTCCAGTTTTTTTGGTCAGTTCATCTCTAGAAGCATATCAAGTTGATGGAATCAGTTCACTTGAGAAAAATCAAGAAAAAGTTGAGCTAGAATTACCCGGATCTGCTTTGATCACTGTTACTGATTCAACAACGAAAAGGTATATTCGCTTTGGTGCAAATCAAAATAACGGAGCTTCACAGACGGATATTTTTCTAGTGGATAAAAATGGAAATGTAGATGAAAATTCACCGATCATTTGGGATTTTGATCAAATCACGGAAATGTCTGTTCGTCCAATTGATGAGGAAACGATCACGATCACCGGAGGTCATTTTACAACGATCGCCAACCAAGAGGAATCGAAATACAACTATTACGGTAGAAATATCTCTATTCAGCGATCCAATGTAATCGTAGATGGACTCGAGCATCACATTAGAGGTGAAGAGGATCAGGGTGCTCCTTATGGTGGATTTCTCAACATCAGCAATTGCACCAATGTCACGGTGCAAAACACCATCTTAACTGGTCATAAAACCTATCAAACCATAGGAAATGCAGGAACGAAAGTTTCAATGGGATCTTATGATATTCTGGTTAATCGAGCACTGAATGTATCTTTTATCAATTGCAGCCAAACCAATAACATCGATGACAGTACCTATTGGGGAATTATGGGCTCGAACTATAGCAAAAATTTGCTTTTCGATTCTTGCACCTTTTCGCGCTTTGATGCACATATGGGGGTAGCAAATGCGACTATTAGGAATTCTACTCTGGGGCACATGGGAATCAACGCCATCGGAACAGGAACTTTCACTGTGGAAAACAGCGTCATCCGAGGTAGAAGTTTGATCAATCTTCGATCAGATTACGGGAGTACTTGGCAAGGTAA
>CBFHWO010000050.1:0-16943 GCA_965659625.1 uncultured Algoriphagus sp.
TTACTCCTACGGAGTTTAGAAAGAGAAATTAAGAAAGTAGTATTTTCTCCAGGCTATCAACAGAATTAGCTGCATAGGTTGAGGGATTTGGGGGTTCCGATATCGCTATGCTTCCCGAATCACTTCATTCTCGGGATTATAACATCGGGACAGGCAGGACAGGAGGTATGGCGATAAACGATAGCTCCTCCCAAGGAGGTTGGTGAATTCGTCGGTTGACCGGGCTCCGGTGTTGGATGTTGACCCGGAATTCTGATCCTATATTATCCGTTTTTGGCTAAAGCCGGGGTTTTATAATGATCGATTTATCGGAATGGACAAAAGCCGAATTCCTATTAACTACATGTTTGAACAGTATTTTTTAAAAAATGCCTGGCAATAAGGTGCTGAACAGCATCTGAAACCTTTTTCATAAAATAAACTTAACCTGCCTGTAAAATGGTACAGGTTAAAATTCTCTTTCTTTGCCGACAGAAAACCCACGGTGTAACCAACTATAACCATTTAAGGAAATCGCATTCAGCAGGTCATAGAAGTCCTATTGAAAGATGATTGTCAATCCTGTGAGATTCTCTCATCAGAAACGACTGACCGGACAGGGAAAATGACTTTTAATCAGCAAATTATAATTACATGAATTACACAGTAGCATTTACTCCAGCAAAGAGCCAAAGATTTTTCTCAGGTAGTAAACAATTGAAGAACAAATTCAGCGGAAAGATATGGAGTTATGGCCTCTTACTTTTCCTACTGACCACTGCTGGAATCGGTGATGCTTTGGGACAGACTTTTATAGAAAATCCATGGGCAGCCAAGAAATTGGAGCGCATACCAGCTCCTGCCAGTATAACTGAAGGACTCTGGTTATCGGGTGATTTACATTTACATTCCCGTCATAGTACTGAATCCACCAACAATCCCTTGCCAAAGATATTTGCCTTTGCAGAATCCATGGGAATGAGTTTTATCTGTGTTACTGATCATGATAATCATGTGAAAGGAGATGTAGCCAATAATACCTGGGCAGATCCTGAATTCAAATCAGATTCACTGATTCTTTTATATGGTGCGGAATGGACAACCACCCGGGGGCACGGTAACACATTTTCTGCTACCCCTTATGACCACCAGCTTTTTTACAATATCCGTGATCAGCGCGACACCTTGATCGGAAGAGTGAAAAATGAAATGGGAATACATTTGTCTGCCAATCACCCAAGCGGAAAAGATCATTTCGGCTATTCTTATGATATCATTAATTCTATTGAAGTTTGGAATTCTGCTTTATGGGAGAGAAATGTAGAGGCACTTATGATCTGGGACGATATGCTTTCTTCTGGCCGAATGATCACAGGACGCGGAGGAAGTGATGCCCATCATGGCTATCCTGATACACCTGAAGAGGCTACAAAAAACACCCCTGAACGCAATTTTAATTACATAGGAACTCCTACCACTTGGGTATTTGTCCCTGAGAAGTCCGGGGAAGCGGTGGTAGATGCATTGACCAATGGGCGTGTTTCCATCAGCGTAAATCCAAAATCTCCGAGAGTAGAGTTTTATGCTGATCTGGATGAAGATGGTATCATGGACATGATGATGGGAGATAATGCCAATGCTCCTACCAACCCCGTCAAATTCAGGGTTAAATTGGCAGGAACTACCCTACCTGATTCCATCTATACCATCAAAGTAATTAAAAACGGTAGGGAGTTTGAAACTATAGAAGCTTCTGGAAAGGATATTCAGGTGGAATTCGAGGATACGCCGGAAGAAATCGGACGAACGTATTATCGAATAGTTGTAGAAGGTACTCCCACTCCTTTTCCTGAAGTACCTAATTCTATGAGTATTAGTAAAAATATGCTTGGATTGTCGAATCCTATCTATTTCAATTTTGATCCAGAATTCTGATTTTATTTATATCGTTTTTGGCTAAAGCCGGTTAGCGTAGATGATCAAAAATAGGAATTGGCTAAAGCCGCATTCCTATTGAAAGAGAATTTGAACCTTCGTAGAAATTTTATATCCATGAATTCCCTTCTGCTTCAGATGGAGGTTAATAATATTCTAAAGATATATTCCGGCTTTAGCTGAATTATTAATCTGTATTCTTTTTACTCCCACTCCAAGTATCTTTTTCAAGGATGCTGCTCTTTGAAGCCTAAGACTTCACGGGTTTTACGGTAGGAATATTAGGCTTCATGTTCTCCGGTTAATAATATTCTTTGCTTTCCCATTCCTGTTTACATATTCTTTCTTTTTTCTTCCTTGATCCTCTTGATTCTCTTTCTATAAATCAAATAGATGATAATGATAGCCAAAGGGATATAAATAAAAATGACTTGGTTACTGGTTTTAGATAAATCGACAGGACCACTAGGCTTGGGGATGTTCTCCTGATATTGGGCATAGGTTATACTCGGAATCAGGAGAATGATTGTCAAAAGGAAATTTGAAAGGCTCGTAATTTTACTTAGAAACTTGTTCATCATCATTCTTTTGTTTTTAGTCAATTAGCGACGTTGATTTCTATAAATTAAGAGTGACCTGTCCAGAATTCGAAAGCTATCCAATCAGGCTTACTCTTTTCGAAGGGCTCTTATTTCTGTAAGAAATCCAGCAATAATTTATTTACTTCTTCTCTATGCGTAAGGTTTAAGCCATGTGGAGCATCCGGGATCAGATGGTAGTCGTTATCGGCTATTCCTTCTGTTGCCTGCTTTGCCGAAGTCTGAAAAGGAACTATCTTATCCGCGTCTCCATGTATGATCAGGGTGGGCACATCTACATTTTTCATCTCAGACCTAAAATCTGTGGTTGCCCAAGCTTCGGCAGTTTTGGTAGTGGCTATCGGCGAGGCATGGCTGGCAATGGAAAAATCATAATCGAGATTTGCCTGAGATACCCGATCTTTCAATTCCTGAAAGTTGTAGAAATTCTCATGAAAGCCTTTCAAGAAGCCGATGCGATCAGTTTTCAGATTTTGCATGATTTCATCCAGATTTTCCTGCGGAACACCATTGGGATTATCTTCTTTTTGGGCCACCAAAGGAATAATAGAGGCAATCAAGGCCGCTTTCACTACCCGATCTCCTTGGTAATCCGTGAAATATCGAACTACTTCTCCCCCTCCCATACTGAAGCCTACCAACGTAATATTTGTCAGATCGAGTTCCAAGATCAATTCCCGGAGATCTACCGTCAACGCGCTGTAGTCAAAATCTCCCAGAGGCTGGGATGATTTCCCAAATCCCCTTCTGTCGTAGGCGATCACCCGATAGCCGGCCTCTACCAAGGTTGCGATTTGTCCTTCCCAAGCCTGATGACTCAGCGGCCAACCGTGAATTAATATTACAGGATCTCCTTTTCCATAATCCTGGTAGAAGATTCTGACTTTTTCGTTTCCGTTTTCGTGTTTTAAAAATGGCATGGCAAATAAGTTTTAAGGGTTTACTCTTAAAAAACTCCAAAAGCGGTGCCATGCAAAACAGGAAGGTTTACCGCTCCTGAGGAGGTGATCAGCTTATTTTTCCAACAGAATCTCTACCCTTTTTGGGAAGATAATTCCCTATTTGCCAAGGGCTTTACTGAATGCGGGAGAAACTACTTCCCCATATCGTTCTATTTATCAATAGTTTAAATATTGAGGGTTAAGATTCTGCACCATATTGATCACTTTCTCTTCGTTGTCTTTGGTATAAGTAATTTTTAAGGAAGGTTCGATTTCTGCTGCTCTTCCAGCAATTCTCGCAAAATGGAAAAGCAAAAATCCCAACACTTTTACCCGGTAGATATTATTATGAAACTTATTAAATCCTTTGATGATCTTCTTCAAACCATCCTCTGAAAAACTCTCTCCTCCTCTATTGATCATCATATCGATGGCATTATTCAGCTGACCAATATGGGATTGGTTGATATACCCGGAATAAACTTTTAAGTCATCGCTCAGATGATAGGTAGGTATGGTCAGGTAATCGAAGAAATTCTTGCCATGTTTTTCGATTCTGTCCCGAATAGGTTCCTTTTTACTGAACATACAGGCAGCTAAGGCCAAGGAAAGGTTTGAATAATAATTAGTCAAGCTTCTATTTTTAACCTCATAAATCGTTCTGATAATTTCCTTGAAGGTATCTTCCGGAATTTCAATGTTTAGGGACACTGTAATATTCTTGGCTTTTCTCGTCTTCAGTTCTTCGCTCAATTTCTTATAGGCATCTGCCCGATCATATCCATTGATCAAGCCCCAAAGAATCGAGGTATCTACAATTTTATTGATTTCATTTTCTTCCAACTTCTTGTTTTCACTCCATTCAAAACCCAAATATTGCTTAAAATTCAGATCACTTATTTTGGGATCTTTTACAAAGTCTTTCGTTCCTGCCTGTAAACCGGCAATCCATTTGAATTTCTCTCCAAAAAACTCTCCTTCATAGGACTTATCAGATTTGGTGCTTACATAGAGAAATCCCGGTTTCTCATTTTTTCGAGTAAGAATTTCAATTTTGGATTCAAAATCCAATCCAAGCCCTTTTTCACCAAATTTTAAGTCAAAGCCAAATCCTCTTTTGCGCTGGAAGCTCTTCTCTTCCAGAAATTTATTAATCTTAACTCCCGGATCTTGATCATTCAGGATACTAACCATATTGAATTTAATGAGATCTCCATGGTACTTCTCCAAAGCATCCACTGAAAACTCACCTATTAGGAAACAGTTCTCCGTTTTTATTTGACTGTATTCAAAATTCACTCCTGCTTCAATTTTGGAGGTTGCGACCTTCTGGATGGTTTCCCGGATCTTAGTCAAATACTTTTCCCATTCCGCCTTGATTTCTTCTATTTTATCGGTAGGCCCTGTATAGCCCATGGTTTCCATGATCATTTTTAGCGTATCCTGCTCTTTCTGGACCAAGTCAGCAATTTTTGACTTAGCCAAAACAGAGGCTATCTCCTCTTTGCCTTTTTGTAAGTATTGCTCCAGTAAGCTGTTCAAAATCTGCTCCAATACACCTTGGCTTTTAGCTGAAAGGGAAGCGGAAAAACCAATCTTAGCACCGGCTCCTATGGATTGCATCTTGTTCTTTTTGACTCCCACCTTATAGGTGGTTCCCGAGACTTTTTTAATCACCAGGATAAAATCATCTTGAATACCAAAATCAAATTGAATAGTAGCGCCGGCATCTACTTCAATGGTCAAAGGTGCTTGTGCATTTAACAAGCTGGATACGCCCAATAAACTTCCTGAATATAAATCGCTCCAACTCACTTCCAAGGATGATTTTAACTCTCCGGCAAACTGTAAGGTGCAAGCTTCATTGTTCTTCAGGTCTTTCAGTTCCTGGATTTTAAAAATCCATGGAAAACTCTTAAAATCCTGTGTAGTAGCTTTTAACAAGGATTGAGTCTTAGGATGCTGCTTGTAGGTATTGACTCTAACATTGGCACTTCCAGAAAAAAGAAAGCCTAATTGCTCATTGGAAATCCCGGCCTTGATGGATACGCCCAAACCATATTGGATGATAGCATGAGTATCATAATTCGGAACAATCAATACTTCATCCTGCGAATCTTGAGGATTGACAATGTCATGTTCATCTTGGTCTAGTTCCCGGCTGGAATCATCCGGATCATTGAATACAAAAAGATGGGGACCAATATTCAAACTTCCTATAAACTGGATGGAGGCTCTGGCAATTGATAGCGTTTCATTGATATCCAAAACTTCCAATTTATAGTCCTCATTCGGGATTTCTGATAATGGTTTCTGAAATGGAGTTAAAACCTCTAGTTTCTTTAAATATTCGGTTAGGTTACTAATTACAGGCATAATTGATAAAAATTAAAGTTTGTATTTTATTAAATAATCAGGTCAAAAACTGATAGACAATTTATTATATATTTCTGACTTACAGTCAATATCTATAAAGAGAATAAAGCCAATACTTTAGTTAATAATAGAGATAACGCTATTTATTCAAATCCTTTTCTTCGATAGCTCTTCAAAACCTTATCTTTTAACTATCAGTTGTCCTCTTTTGATGGTTTCCATAACAGCATTGAATTATTAAGTTAAGCTAAAAAATAACAGAAAAGTCTCATTGCTTTTCTAAAGTAAAAACCACCTGTTTTACTTGTTACAAATAATCAATTATGTCTCAACACCTTTAAGACATAGCCTTTCACCTGAAAGTCAGAGAGCGTTATTTGTACGTTTAGAGTGAATTAGCTACGGATACCAATCTTTTTTACCTATCGTCCCCATTATTTGGAGGAAGAGATTTTTCCATGTCCTTTGCCAATATATTCCTAAGAAATATTATCCCTGATGTTTAGACTGGAATTGGAGTCAAGAGCAATGCTGATTTTTTTCTGTTCTCCAAGCTTGGGACAATGGCGTAAATAATGGTAACTACCACTACTAGAGATTTTTACAAAATGAATTGAAAGACAGATTAAATATTTTGTAAAGTTTTTTTTTGTATATTAATTACGTTGATCACAAACAATTGCTGTGACCGATTTTTAAAGAATCAACTATTAAACACATTTTCTCATTAATTTTTTTTACATGTTAAACTCCAATAGCTATGTTAAATACTAACCAAAACCAACTTGACCAAGCTGGTAACATCATCAGACTAACTGTAAAAGTTTCTGAATTATTTATGGCAGACTACCCACCAAAAAATGAGACTGCCATTAACGATTATACCAAGCTTGAAAATCAATGGAATATTTCAGATTATGGGGATCCCAAAAGCAACTTTTCTACAGATGTAAAAAAAGGCGGTGCTTTACTTTGGAAAATAGAATTTGAAGACAATTCTGAAAGAAAGGATTATAGGCTAGAATTAGTATGCATTTTAGAGAAGAAATCAAGTCACTATGAATTTTTTGACTTTGATCCCCTCTTGCCTGTACGCAATTTAATTATAGCCACTCCAAATCATGGGAACCCTGGGGATATATATGATTACAACATAATATTCAATATCACTGATGACTATAGGAACTCCCAAACCTATATGATTGACCCACAACTTAGAATGACTTAAAAGACATGTTTAGACTTGGGTCTTTCTTTTTCACTGTTGTTTTTTTCCTCATCCTAGTGGGGCAAATAGTAAATGCACAGGATCAAGCCAAAGCTGACAGCTTAGTGAAAATTTATGAAAGTGGTCAATATGAAGACGAACTTGAGCTACTTGATGAAATTGCAAAAAGTCAGGCAAATCCTGAGAATGTTATTCTCTATTCGAATAAACTAATCGAAAAGGCCAGTGAAGATTCAATTGGAAAATATCTAGTCAGTGGCTTTTTACAAAAAGGAAATGGCTCAAAACTAAAAGGAGACTATTTTGATGCTTTGGAATCCTATTTCCAAAGTATAAAGCTTGCCCAACGATTTGACCAAGATCAAAAAATCGCAGCAATATATATCAGTGTGGGCGACACATATTCCAATATGAAGGATTATGAAACTGCAGACAGCTATTATGATAAAGGCATTCAATCACTTAGAATCGCCAATGATTCCCTCCCTTTAGGAAAAGCACTCTTTAATATAGGGGACAGATATTTTTATGCCAACAATTTCAAAATGGCAGTTCAATATTTAGAAGAAGCCAATGAAATTTTCAGGTTAATAAATTTTCAAATAGGACTAGCATATTCTTCCGGGAATTTAGGGATGGTTTATACCAGACAAAATAAAGATGATTTAGCTAAGAAGCTGTTGAATGAAGCAATTGGCATATTGGAAAAAAATGAAGACTACTATCCAACTTCTGTCTACTATTTATATTTAGCTAACATTGCTCAAAGGGAAAACAATCGAGGATTAGCTTTTAATCATGCACTGCACAGTTTAGAACTTGCCACAACATATAACTTAAAAAAGGAGAAAGCTGATGCCAGTCTCTTACTTTTTGAGCTGCATAATAAATTTGGTGATCGTGATTCGGCCTTATTTTATCACCTGAATTATATAGCTATTCGAGATAGTATCAGAAACCTAGAAGAAATAGAGAACATCGCAAAGAAAACTCGTGAATTTGAGGTTTCCCAAAAACAAATTGAAGTAGATCTTTTGAACCAAAAAAACCGAAATCAAAAGATCGTGGTTTTTTCTACGGCCTTTGCTTTGCTTTTGATAGGAATTCTATCGGCTGTTCTATACAAAAAGAATTCATTTATCCGTAAGACAAACCTCATCATTGATAAGGAACGAAATAAATCTGATCATTTACTAAGGAATATCTTGCCTGAAGAAACCGTAAATGAGCTGAAGGAATTTGGAAAAGTAAAGGCACAAAGATTTGAGTCTGTGTCAGTCATGTTCACTGATTTTAAAAGTTTCACTAAACATGCAGAACATCTATCGCCTGAGGCTTTGGTAAAAAGCCTTGATTATTATTTCTCATTTTTTGATCAAATCGTGGAAAAGTTTCAATTGGAAAAAATCAAGACTTTGGGAGATTCTTATATGTGTGCTTCGGGCCTTCCATTTCCACAAGATGACCATGCAGAAAGGATTGTATTGGCTGCTATGGAAATGGTGGATTTTGTAGAAAAATCCAAAAAACAAGAGGATGATACTCTAATTCGTTTTGACATGAGAATTGGAATCAGTTCTGGACCGGTGGTTGCCGGGGTGGTTGGAAAAAAGAAATTTGCCTATGATATCTGGGGAGACACGGTAAATTGTGCCTCAAGGATGGAGTCCAATTCTGAAGTGGGCAAGATAAATATCTCCGAGGACACCCATAAACTGATTTTAGAAAAATTCTATTTTTCAGATCGGGGAGATATTGATGTTAAGAATAAAGGGAATATGAAGATGTACTTTGTAGAGGGAGTTGTTTAAGATTTTCATACTCTTAATAAAAGCCATATGAAAGCCCAGTACCACAACCCTGCCGGTAGGAATCCTTGAACCTCTACCCCTCTTGTATCGCTCCTAAATTATTATCAGAATAGAATTTATCCCGAAGTTCTTGAAACTCTTCTTCCAGTTCAGTGACAAGGGTCAAATTGTTATTGACATTCTGCCACATATCCGGCAGTTTCTGATCCAGAAGCTTTACTCCCAAGTTGATATTATCTGCTTCTATCTTGGATATTTTCTTTAATACAGAAGTTTGACTGTTCTTCAAATCGTCAAATTCCCGAAGAATTTTATCCATAAAATCCAGTTTTTCTAGCTTATCCATGGTCTTATTTTTAGGGTTATTGGATTGATCTTTTGCTAAAAGTTACAATTTTTATCAGGGACAATAAAATGCCGATTAAAATCATTTTGGTATTAAAAGGTAAAATGAGGCTATGATTACGGTCTTTTTTCCTGACTCTAAGAACGAGATTCTCTCATTTTTTTGAATTTTCGGATTCCTTATAAGTTGCTACGATTGTTCATTCCAAATTCCAATATTTTTCAACTGTGACTAAATTTATTTGCACGAAAACTTAAATTTTTCTAACAATTGTTCGATTTGGATGTTGTCATTTTAAAATTGGAGAATAAGGCAAGAATTTGACTGAAGAAATAAATTTTTAATGAATACTAAAGCAGCGAAAAAAACAACCTATCATCCCTTGATCAGTTGGGACATTTCCAATCCAATTTATAATGCGATAAGTAAAAAGACAGAGGATCTTGAGATCTTAACTAAGTTATCTTCGATGAATAAATGGGAGGTAGATTTTGTAAAGGAGTTATCTATCAACTACCAAACGCTTGTTCTAACTGACTTAGACCAGAAGATAGTTTGGGTAAATAGTGGTTTTGAGCACATGACTGGCTATGCACCTGATTTTGCAATTGGGAAGAAGCCGATTTTCCTTCAAGGACCAAATACATCCGAAGTTGTTAAAGCTAGAATTCGCAAAAAGTTGAGCAAAGGAGAGCGGATTTCTGATACAGTTACTAACTACAAGAAAAATGGCTTTGAATATGAGTGCCAAATCACTATTATTCCATTATTTGATTCGAATCAAATGATCACCCATTATTTAGCCTTAGAGCGTGAAGCAGCTTGATAGTTTATTCGATAATTTTGGTTTTCAAAAGTTTGGGAAGACTGACTCGTCCTAAAAACAGTTTACAGGTTAGCTTTTAAATCCTGATACTGATTGACTATTTCTATTAGTCCTTTTATTGGTTTACAAGTGTACGGTTTTGGGGATAATAGTTTTTCCATAATCGATTTGTTTTTTGATTGGTTTGGTGGACTTCTTCTGGAGTTTTATTTCCTATACTCAAATGAGGCCTTTCTTGGTTGTAGAGATTGACTACTTGGATAAGCAACTCATTTGCCTCTTGAATGGAATTCACCTCATAACAATCCAGGTATTCTCCTTTAATAATTCCATTGATTCGTTCAGCTATTCGACATTTAGATGAAAATGATTACAACCACTACTTCTCTTCTGCTCCGCTCTTCGAGATTTGTAATCTCGAGGCTTTCTCCAAAGATTTGAAATCTTTCAACCTATCAAACCTAAGGTGGCTAGAGAGATCTGAAAAGCACGGTAATTTTTCAACTTTAGCATTTTAACCTTTGTGTCCTCCGTGTAAAACTCTGTGCACTTTGTGGTCCGCTCTTCGAGTCACTATAAAAATCGAGGATGTAATCTCAAAGCTTAATCCAAAGATTTGAAATCTTTCAACCTATCAAACCTAAGATGGCAATCGAGATCTGAAAAGCATGGTAAATTTTAAACTTTAGCATTTTAACCTTTGTGTCCTCTGTGTAAAACTCCGTGATCTTTGCGGTTTAAAAAACACCCCTACCCAGATTTTTTTCTCCACTTTAGGATTCTACTTCCCTTCTGCCCTATAAAAAACATCTTGCAAAGCTTCTCGAATTTTCAAACTATACAATTTTTGATGGTCTCTGGACGGATAAACCCGGTTGGAAAGAAATATATAAGTGAGTTTATTTTCGGGATCGGCCCACACAAAAGTTCCTGTAAAACCAGAATGACCAAAACTTTTAGGACTTGCCAAAGGGGAAGGATACGCTTCCGCCAGGGGAAGCTCTGCATTGTTCAACAAAGGCTTGTCAAAACCCAGCCCGCGGCGGTTTTCGTTTTCGCGAAACTGCACCTCAGTAAACTCTTTCACGGTTTCGGCTGAAATAAGCTGCAAGCCATCCACCTTGCCATAATTCTGGTAAAAGAGCATCAATTTGGCTAAGTCATCCGCCGTAGCAAACAAACCTGCATTACCCGAAACACCTCCTTTAAGCGCTGCATTTTCATCGTGCACCCATCCTTTTACCAAGGTTTTCCGAAAGAGGGAATCCACTTCAGTAGGGACGATATCATTTTCATATTTCTTGCTCGATGGAAGATACCCAAGAGTATTAGCACCTATCGGTTGATAGAAATTCTCTTCCAAATAGGTTTGATAGTCTGTGCCAGTGAGTTGCTCGATCAAACTGGGGAAAATCAAAAAAGTGAGTCCCGAATACAGGTATTTCTTTTCTTCCGAGACCTTGGACCGATTAATGATTCGGTTCATTTTCCGTTCAAAACGATTGTTGATATAAAGCCCATCGTATACCTGTCCCTGAAATTGTTTATTGGATGAGGTATGCACAAATCTCTTTTTGATCTTGCCATTTTCCCGAACTACTTTATTCAAAAACACAATGTAAGGGACTAAACCCGCCTGATGGGCCAAAATCTCCCGAAGTGTTAGATCTTTTTTGTCTTTTCGGCGCCTCCAAGGTTTCCAATAAGTGCTAAATGGAGCGTCTAGATCAAGTTTTCCTTCATCGACCAACTTCATTATGGCTGGTAAAGGCCCGGCAATTTTGGTCACCGAGGCTAAATCATATAAGTCATTCAGGGCTAACGCTTGATTCTTGTCGAAGGTATGATACCCGTAGGCTTTATGAAAAATAACCGTGTCGTTCTTTGCTACCAAAAGTTGGGCGCCTGGAAAGGCCAAACTGTCCATGCCCATTTCCATAATAGAATCCACTTTTTGGTTGATATAGCCTTCATCAAATCCTAGTGTAGCCGGCTTGGCATGGATCAGGTCTCTTTGAGCAAAACCAAGCTGCATCACTAAAAGGATTAAGAAAAACGAAATGGTTATTTTTTTCATTCAGATTGAGTTTATTCTAAAAATATGGAAAAATCTTTCTCAAGGATTGTATCGGGAAGGAACAACTTAATCTCCATAACTCCCTTGTTCTTCGTGTCTCGATGAAAATCGTGAATATATTCTTCAGGATCGATCTAAAGATTTGAATTCCTATGATCTAGGTACAAAATTAAATTTGCGGCGGTTAGCGGGACCTGAACAACGTCGATGGGATTTTCTAAATAAAAGTCAGTTCCTCGGCATTACTGATTATGGTATCAGTATATCTATTCCAATCTTTCTCCAAAGAAATATTTACTGGAACTTCTACGCTATTTATGATATCCAAAGCTTTGTCAAATTCTTTGAAATTACTTTTTTCAAGAGGCTTAGAAACCAACAAATCCACTTTAGACTTTTGAGTATCTCCTAAAAAGGCTGGTTTTAATTGTTCCAAAGCACCATAGATTTGCAAGGCTTTATTCTGAATAAGAATCCCGTTTTCTAAATCAAATGCTAAAGCTTTTACTAAATGGTCTTCATTACTTTTCCAATAAAAATCAAATGTAAATTGAATCAATGGAGTCGTAATAGTTTTATTTCTTTCAATTCTATTTGTAAGACTAGGCGCTTTTCTTTTTAAAATCTTATTGACCTCAGAAAGAATATAGTCCTCATTTCTTTTTCTTCTTTGCCCTTCCAATATACCTTGACCAACTAGGTATAGTTCTTTCAGGTAATGTTTGGTTTTACTTGAATCACTATTTTCAGAGATCGGAATTCGCTCTAATGAATCAAATAATAAACCTGCAGCATCAGAAAAAAACAGTTCTTTTGTAATGAAATCTTCTAACTTATCCTCTTGCAATAGAAAGAAATTACTTCCTCCCAATCTTTTAATATTGTTTTCTAATGTGCTTATAAATTGATTTAGAAAATTCACATTAAGCTCTGGATAAGCCTTTGCAATCCTTTTTAAATCACCTACTTCAAAACTGAATTGATTTGATTTTGGATCAAAAAATAATATACCGGCATTCAAGGATTCACCTAGAAATAAACCCTGTTTGTATTTTAAAATCGAATAAAAAAGTTCTCTTTTCATTATAGCACTCCTTTCAAAAGATTCACAAAGATAGTTGGATTTGATTTAACGAATCTAAAATAATCCATGATCATGCCAATATCTGCCTGATAACCTTGATTTCCAACTTCCGCCAACACCTTACTTTAATCATTTAAATTCAATGAGCTGAGGTAAATTTCAAATTCTTCAAAATAGTGTTGTTTTAGATTTGCTGAACCAGAAACCAACACTGGATATGCTATATGTGTTGAACTAAACCTACCTGGTAATATGGAATTTTCGATATCCGAGATCGTTGATGAACCTATTTCCAAAGCATACTCATGATCAATTAAAAACGCATTTTCATTAGGTGTCAATAAGAGGTTTGGCTTATGTGACCCTCTGTCAGCATTCCTAATAAAAATATCAAATGCGAATAATCTGTCAACTGGAAGGTACTTTTCAAATTGAGAGTTTTTAATTCCGGGAGGAAAATGTTGGAAGGAATTTAGAACTTTGGAACCAAACTTTAATCTATCATCATGAAAATCCAGTTTCTGTTCAAGTTCTGGTGGAAGAGTTTGAATAAAATCTTGATCGAATCTAATCCAAGCAACTTCAGGTGTTAAAAGCTCAAATTCGCCTGCCATCCAAGTCCCACAAAACTCACCATGAACTCGAGGTTTTTCTAATAAATGTTCCTCGGTAAATACCTTTACCACAAAAGTTTCCAAACCTTCATTACTCTCACAAAGAATTACCCATGGCTCCGTATGACCATGTTTGGCATCTATTATTTTAAGTAGCTTTCTGGCTTGGTATGTTGGAAACATTTAATTATCCATTTAATTCTTCTGATACCTCTTAAAATTCTCTGCCTGCTCAAAAATCTCCTTGTACACCTCATCCCGATCAACGGGAGGATAGTCGTTTTCTGCCAATAGGATAATCAAATCTACCTTCAACTCTGCCTTGATATCATCCCGCTTGCTCCAGTCGGTGTATTTGGCTTTGTCATCCACCACATCTTTGACCTGCTGGGCAAGATGAACCAACTTATCTTCCGGATATGCAAAATCATACTTTCTGGCTAGTTCCTTCAGAATATCATAAAAAGCCTTTTCCTCGAAGTCTATCCCCAATTCAGCAAAGGATCCCTTCTCTTTTTTCATTGCGAAATAGAGGTCAATTATTTCATTGGTGATGTTTTCTAATTCTTCACTATCCCAGGTATCCTTTTCCTTCCGCTCATTATATTTCTCCACCAATCGGGACATCTTTTTCGAGAAATCCACTCCCTTTACCTTATTGATGCGCTTAAAATCATCGATGGCTTTCGCCAGAAGCTTTTGTAGCAACTTGATCTTGGTATGTGGCAACTTGATCTTATCGATCTTGGCCAGATAGTCTGCCTCAAAAATATCTACCTCTTTCTGATCGTCTTCTCCCAACTTAAAAATCTCTTCTACTCCTTCACTCTGTATAGCTTCCTGAATCATTTCCCGCACTTTGGCATTCATCTGATCCGTATCCGGAGCTTCGCCCTTAGTGAGTTTGAATACAATGGAGCGCACTGCAATAAAGAAATGAATCTTATCCTTTTCTTCATTGGTAAAGGCTGCCGAACCTGAGCAAATATCATAAGCCGCTTTCATCCGCTTCACCAGATTCATAAAGCGCTTCTCCAGCTTTTGTGTCAACTGAACAAATTCAGCGGCTTTATTCAAAGTATGCAATTGCTCCAGCGGTGAACCGCTAAAGTATTGCTTGTAATCAAAAGCATGAAAGATCGCCTCAAGCAAATCCACATGATCTTTTACCACAATGATCGATTGCTGTATATCCTCAAAGTTCTGGCTGTCAATCGTGGAGTATTGCTTCAGCGCCAGATTCATCTGCTTCTTAATCCCGATGTAATCCACCACCAAACCTTTTGACTTTCCTTCAAATTTCCGGTTTACCCGAGAAATCGTCTGAATCAAACTATGTTCCTGTAGGGGTTTATCGATGTACATGGTATCCAAAAACGGCACATCAAAACCTGTGAGCCACATATCCACCACGATGGCAATCTTGAAATTACTCTTTCCATTCTTAAACTGTCGATCAAGCTCCTTCCGGTAATCGGATGTTCCCAAGGCATTCCATAGATCTTCCGGATCATCTTTCGAACGGGTCATCACCATATTCAACCGAGCCATAGGCTTCAGTTCTTTCCGGTCTTTTTCAGTCAACTCCTCTCCTCCCTCTGCGGTAAGTATTTCGGCCCAAGCAGGTCGCAAACCAATGATCTGCTGATACAATTGATAAGCAATCTCCCGGGTGCTACAGACAAACATCGCTTTACCCAAAAGCGTACTCCCCTCTTCTATTCGAGTTTCGTAATGGGCAACAAAGTCTTTTGCGATAGCTTCTATACGTCCCGGATCACCGAGAATCGTCCGCATCTGTGTGATCTGCCGCTTGCTTTCATCGATTTGGTATTCATTCGAACCAGCCTCAGCGACACTGGCGTAGTAGTTCTCGATTTCCTGCAACTTTTGATTTTCCAATAACACCTTCGCTGCTCTTCCTTCATAGACAATCCGCACCGTGATCTCATCCATCACTGACTCGGTCATGGTATACGTATCCACGATCTCCCCAAACACATCCATGGTCGCATCGATTGGCGTTCCGGTAAAGCCCACATAAGTGGCATTCGGCAGGGAATCATGGAGATGCTTCGCAAAGCCAAAACTCTTCTTCACACCTTGCTCAGTCACCCGAACCTTCTGATCCAGATTGGTTTGGCTGCGGTGTGCCTCATCGGAAATACAGATCACATTGCTTCGTTCGGTCAGCAATTCGGTGTCTTCATTGAACTTATGAATCGTGGTCAGGAACACTCCCCCGCTGTTTCTTCCCTTCAGTTCTTCCCGCAGCTCTACCCTACTGCTCACTGACTTGATCACATTATCACCGATAAAACCCTTGGCATTGGTAAACTGTCCGCTCAGCTGATCATCCAGATCGGTGCGGTCTGTGATCAACACAATCGTAGGACTGGCAAAGTCCACGCTCTTCATCAGCAGGCGGGTGAGATAGAGCATGGTAAAACTCTTCCCACAGCCCGTCGCCCCAAAGTAAGTTCCTCCCTTGCCATCTCCATGGGGAAGCTGATGCAGCTTGATATTCTCAAAAAGCTTGGTCGCCGCATAGTACTGTGGATAGCGGCAAACAATCTTCTCATCCTTCTTGGAGCTATCCGGCAGGTAAATAAAATTATGGATAATGTCACAGAGTCTATGCTTGTCCAGCATTCCCTGTATCAGCGTGTACATAGAGTCTATGCCATGCACCTTGGTGGAGAGGCCAGTCTTGGGATCGATCTCCTGATCCAAACCCGCAATCTTCCTCCATGCATAGAAGAACTCATAGGGAGCAAAAAAGCTTCCTGCCTTGGTATTCACCCCATCCCCGATCACGCAAAAGGCATTGTACTTAAATAGATCCGGGATATCACGTCTATATCTAGTAGTCAACTGTACATAGGCAGAATGCAAACTCGCTTCCTCCCGTATGGATGACTTAAACTCAAAAACCACCAGTGGCAAACCATTTACATAGAGAATGCCATCTGGGATACGCTTCTCAAATCCCTGAATCTCCAACTGATTCACGATCTTGAAAATATTATTCTCTGGATTCTCGTAGTCGATCAGGGAGATAAAAATATCCTTCTGCTTGTGGTCTTCCCGCTTCAGCAGGAAGCCATCCCGCACCCAGTTCATGATC
>CBFHWO010000051.1:0-16571 GCA_965659625.1 uncultured Algoriphagus sp.
TATTTGTAGTACTCCTAGGGTACTGGTTTTTACCTAATTTAGAGCTGTTTATTTAAATCGAAATGAAAAAAATCATCATTCTTCTTTTTTCGGTCAGCTTTGGCCAACCAATTTTCGCTCAGGATTTTCCGATTGACTCCATTTTTTCAGAAGGAATTTCTATCAAAACAGTCAATGCATCAGAGCTCAATGAAATGAGTGGCCTGGCTTTTAGCAAATTGCATCAGGACCTAGTCTATGTGCATAACGATAGTGGTGGAGAACCAAAAATTTATATACTAGATTCATTGGGGAATCAATTGGGAGAGATTGAACTTTTGGGTGCCAAAAACCGGGATTGGGAGGATATCGCTGTCGGGCCGGGAAAGGATGGTCTTAGCAGTATCTATGTGGGAGACATCGGGGATAATTTCGCTCAGTACGAATACATTACCGTTTTTAGAATTCCAGAACCCATCCATCTAAAACCGTCCATGCGTGTACCTCCTGAGAAAATTAATTTAAAGTTTCCCAATGGTCCTATGGACGCTGAAACATTGATGGTAGATCCAAAGACAGGAGATATTTTCATTCTTTCTAAAAGGGATAAAGAAAACACCTTATTTCGGCTTGCCGCAGATAGATTTGGGGAAGGAGAAGCTGTTTTGGAAGAAATCATGAAGTTGCCTCTCACAAGTTCTGTAGGAGGAGATATCTCTCAAGATGGGGCACAAATCATTATTAAAAACTACCTTGATGTATATTATTGGCAGCGAATAGGTGATGAGGACCTAGCGGAATCACTTTCGCGAAATCCGATTCGATTACCTTATTCTCCAGAGCCTCAAGGTGAGGCAATAGGGTTTACACCTGCTGGAGAAGCATTTTACACCATCAGCGAAGTTAGGTTTGACATTCAACCTGTTCTCTACCGATACCCGAAAAATTAATACAGATGCAAACATCCTCGAATATTTTGATGGTCCGTCCGGCGAATTTTGGATTCAATGAAGAGACTGCCATAAGTAATTTTTATCAGCAGCAAGATCAAAGGACTTCCAAAGAAATTCGAGAATTGGCAAGAAGTGAATTTGATGGATTTGTATCGCTCTTGAGGGATCAGGGGGTAAATGTAGAGGTGATTGAAGATTCTGAGGAACCTGTTAAAACAGATGCAGTTTTTCCAAACAACTGGTTTAGTACTCACTCTGATGGAAGGTTTATCTTATATCCCATGTTTTCACCAAATAGAAGGTTGGAGAGAAGGAAGGACATCATAGAATTGCTCATGGCGAAGGGCTATCAAATTAATGAGATTATTGATTTGAGTTTTTTTGAAAACGATGAGCAGTATTTAGAAGGAACGGGAAGCATGGTGTTTGACCATGATAGCAAGACAATATTTGCCTGCTATTCTGAACGGACGCACTCATTTCCGCTAAAATATGTAGGGCAATTGCTTGGCTATGAAATCGTAGGCTTTAATTCCGTACAAGAGATCTATGGCAAGGTTTCCGCAATTTATCATACCAATGTGATGATGCACATTGGTAGAGATTTGGCAGTTGTTTGTTTAGATAGCATCCCGAAGGCTTCAGAAAAGCAGCGAGTTCAAAAAACGCTGACCAAAGCTGGAAAGAAAGTCATTCCGATCACTCCAAAGCAGAAATTCAGTTTTGCCGGAAATATGCTGGAAGTAGGTAATGAAGGGGGAGAAAAGTTTACGGTCATGTCTCAGACAGCACTGGATTCATTGAATATTGGGCAAATTCAATTAATAGAAAAGTACACTACCATCATAAGTCCTTCAATTCCTACCATTGAAAAATTGGGTGGTGGAAGTGCGCGATGTATGATGGCAGAGATTTTTTTACCGAAAGTGAAGTAGGGGTTTATAGAAGTTTTTTCTTAAAACAAACACTATTCTCCACACCGATGTACTGCCCATAGTTTGGAATCTGTTTATAACCTGCCTTTTCGTATAAAGCGATTGCGTCAGGCTGTCTCTTTCCTGTTTCCAACACACAGGATTCAAAACCCAGTTCTCTTGCCCAATCTTCCAATTCTGTTAATACCTTCCTTGCAAAACCTTTTCCTCTAGCTGATTCCTCGGTATACATTCTTTTCACTTCCATCGAATGATCATCCGTTTTTTTGATCGCACCACAAGCCAATGCCTTTCCGTTTTCAAACAGAACCACTGCATTTTTCAAACTATCAATCTTATTATACTGTGAATAAAAAGCAGTTTCATCCCCATCGATAAAAGCCAAATAAGCATCGAGTTTCTTTACAAGATTTTGAAAATCAGGGTTGGAAGAATCAGTTCTAAGAATTTGTATCATTTCATTTCGGAAAAAGTTGAATTTAGGCAGCTTGATTAATTTCCCAAAGTTTATTTAAACGTTTTCACGATAGGTAACTCTAAAAACCTTTGCGCCCTTTTCCTACTCAGCGAAAAATTAAAAAACCGAGACACTTGCCTCGGTTTTTAATTCTGATTCTAGAATGGGATAATATTAAATTCCAGTATAATTAAATGGAGTGATTTTATTCAATTCTGCTTTCAATTCATCCGAAATAGGCAAATTCGCAATGAATTCACGAATAGAGCTTTCCGTTATTTTTGAATTGGTTCTGGTCAAATCTTTTAATGCCTCGTATGGTTTTGGGAAGGCTTCCCTTCTCAACACGGTCTGAATTGCTTCGGCGACTACCGCCCAATTGTCATCTAAATCTGCGTGGATTGCAGCTTCATTCAATTCCAGTTTATCCAATCCTTTTGCCAAAGATTCCAAGGCGATAACCATATGCGCCAATGGAACTCCGATTACTCTCAAAACGGTACTGTCAGTTAAGTCGCGCTGCAATCTACTGATAGGGAGTTTTGCTGCAAGGTGCTCCAAAAGGGCGTTTGCGATTCCAAGATTTCCTTCGGCATTTTCAAAATCAATCGGATTGACTTTATGAGGCATTGCTGAAGAACCTATTTCTCCCGCTTTGATTTTTTGCTTGAAATAATTCATTGCCACATACTGCCAAATGTCTTTTGAAAGATCCAAAAGAATGGTGTTGATTCTCTTTAGTCCGTCAAAATGGGCTGCCAAATTATCATAATGCTCGATTTGGGTAGTAGGGAAACTTCGGACTAATCCTAAGTAATTGCTCACAAAATTAACAGCAAAACTATTCCAAGCGACCTCAGGATAAGCTACCTGATGGGCATTCATATTACCGGTTGCTCCACCAAACTTAGCGGTGTATGGGATTTGGTTAAGTAGCTCAAGTTGCTTTTCAATTCTCACTACAAACACATTGATTTCTTTACCGAGACGGGTTGGGGAAGCAGGTTGACCATGAGTTTTTGCCAACATTGGGATTGCTTTCCAGCTTTCAGCTTTTTCCTCCAATTTCAACATCACTGCTTCTAGCTGGGGTAAAATAACTTCCGTCATTCCCGTCTTTAGCATCAGCGGCGTGGACGTGTTATTGATGTCCTGTGAAGTCAAGCCAAAGTGAATAAATTCTTTTTGGGCTTCAAGACCTAGCAAATCAAATTTTTCTTTCAGAAAGTATTCAACTGCTTTCACATCATGGTTCGTAATCTTTTCTGTTGATTTGATTTTCTCTGCATCCTCCAAAGAAAAGTGATCAACGATAAGTCTAAGCTCTGAAAATAAAGTATGATCAAAATCCTTTAACTGGGGTAAAGGCAGCTCACAAAGCGCGATGAAATACTCTACCTCCACATGAACTCTGTTTTTGATTAAGGCGAATTCTGAAAAATAGGCTCTTAAAGGGGCTGTTTTGCCGGCGTAGCGTCCATCGACTGATGTGACTGCTGTCAACGCATTTAATTCCATTGGGATTATCCGTTTGATTTTGGAGGCTGCAATTTAGGCTTTTGACTCCAAAATTCTGGTCTCCCGGGTTTGATTTCAAGACTTTTATAAGATATTTCCGAACCCTCTTCTGATAAATGTGGTTAAGCTTTCGAAATTATCCTGATAAAAGGCGATTAATTGGGCCGAGAGGTTAATTTTGCAGACTCATAGCAAGCACTTAAAAAGTTTAGAATTCTGATGTTCAATTTATTCAAGAAAAAGAAAGAGGAGGTTAAGAAGCCAGCTTATCTCCCTTTGAAAGTGAGGGAAGTAGTAAAAGAAACGGCAGACACGGTAAGTATTTATTTTGAGCAACCAGAGCCATTTTTGGAATATAAGCCTGGACAGTTTTTGACCTTGGTGATGGAATTTGAAGGGAAAGAACAGAGAAGATCATATAGTCTTTGTACGTCTCCTTATGTTGACCCTTTTCCGGGAATTTCGGTGAAGAGAGTTCCTGGAGGATTGTTTTCCAATTTTTTGAATGAGAAAATCCATCCTGGAAAAACAATAAATGTCTTAAAGCCAATTGGAAATTTTACGACAGATTTTCATTCCAAAAACCAAAAGCATTTCTTTTTGGTAGCGGGAGGAAGCGGTATTACTCCGATCATTGGAATCTTGAAATCAGTACTTGCGAATGAACCTAACTCTAAGGTGACTTTGCTTTATTGCAGCCGTCATGAGGAGCATATTATCTTCAAAAAAGAACTTATTGATTTAGAGAATAAGCATGCTGAAAAGCTACAGATCATCCATAATCTGAGCCAGCCAACTTCAGCTTGGACTGGATTGAAAGGTCGTTTAAAGAGCGAAACGGTTTCTGAATTGATTAAAAAAGCAGAGGCTGAACCAGATTTTCAAACTGAATATTTTATTTGTGGGCCTGAAGGTATCTTGGAAACTACTCAGGATGTATTGTCCTCCATGAATATTGAAAAAGAGAAAATCCACAGGGAAAGTTTCTATTCATCTGCTGCTGAAGCGGCTCATGAATCTGCAGCTTCATTAGAGGGATTGACAAGAGATGTCATCGTAGAGATGGAAGGAGAGGAGTATTTGATCACAGTATCACCTGACAAAACTATTTTGGAAGCTGGTTTAGCACAAGATTTAAATATGCCTTATAGCTGTCAAAGTGGGCTTTGCACCGCTTGTCGAGGCAGGTTGCTCAGCGGAGAAGTGAAAATGGACGAAGACGATGGTTTAAATGAAAGTGAGATCAATGAAGGTTATATCCTATGCTGTGTCGGAAGACCGATGACTGACAATGTTAAGATCAGAATAGAGTAATTCCCAAAAACCAATGGAGATCGAAGAAATCCGAAGAATTTATAAAAATCTTGAGCAATTAGTCTTGATTTTAATGCTGATCGCTTTACCGCTTTTTGGGATGATTTACTTGTATTATAATTCAGGTAATTTAGACTGGGAGCTGCCGGAAATACCTGATTTTTTTAATGGGGTATTAGCAGGAGGAGGGACCGCACTTTTAGTCATTCAGTATTATTTATTTCATAAAAAGTTGAAAGTGAGTTTTCAGTATGCGGAGCTTCTTAGAAAGGTGAAGGTTTATTCAGATGCTACAAAAGAGCGTTTTTTTATTCTTTTTGCTTCTTCTGTGCTCGCTACATTAGGTTTATTGTTTTATGGAAACCCCTATTTTGTCATTCTTTTTGCGGTAACGCTAATATTCTTTTCCCTGGCAAAACCTACCCCTGAACGGATGGGAAGATTAATGAAATTGAAGAAGGAAGATAGAGACGTAATTCTCATAGCTTCTAGACCAGAATAAAAAAAAGCGCCAATCTGATACAGACTGGCGCTTTTTCAATTATAGGGTTGGTTTAGTTTTCAATCGTAATATTTCCTGAAGAAATTGATCCTTTTACCCAATCAGAGGAACCGTTGTCAATTTCGAGATTTCTTCCTGTATTGATTCCTCCTACTTTCAGGTTTCCTGAAGAAGCTCTTAAAGAGAAGTTTAGGGATTTCAAATCTGTTGGTGTCTGAATTCTAAACGATCCTGAAGTACCGTTGAGTTTTGTGTTGCCATTTAGGCCAGCGTTGGAAGCCCGGATATTTCCAGAAGTAAATTTCAGTTCTCCCAAATAACCGATATTGTCAAGCTTTGCATTTCCGGAAGTCAAGGATAAGCTAAGTTCTCCACCGATTTCATCTGCATCTAG
Source organism: uncultured Algoriphagus sp. (assembly GCA_965659625.1). Lineage (GTDB taxonomy): Bacteria > Bacteroidota > Bacteroidia > Cytophagales > Cyclobacteriaceae > Algoriphagus. The sequence continues at coordinate 6,053 of CBFHWO010000051.1, forward strand.
AGAGCCGCTGGTAGATTCATAATCAACATCTCCAGAGACATTGGTAATTTCTGCATTTCCAGAAGTAACACCAGCGATGACATTGCCATCGATTTCATCCAAAAGAAGTGATCCTGAACTGGCTTTTACATTTAGATCTCCTTTGATGTTTGAAGCTGAAACCTTTCCTGAGCTTACTCTTAGATTAGTTTCATCGTTGGTTACTCCATCTACGCTGATTGTTCCAGAACTATTTTTGATATCCAAAATCATAGCCATGGGTCCAGTGATTTTAATGAAGCCCTTATTTCTGTTAGTACCCCATGAGCTGCTATTGCTTTTTCGCTCGTAGGAGATTTTCAGAACATCACCCACAGTCACAAAGATTATGTCCTGGTCTTCATTATTGGATTCAAGGTAGGCTTGCACTTTTACGTCGGCACCAGAGCCTCCGTCATAAGAAACATTGAGCCAACCTCCACTCACTTCGATCTTACTGATATTTGAGTAAGATTTATTTGTGTCTACGATGACATTTTGGGAAAAGCTGACTGTTGCAAAAAATAGCATTGCAACAAGTACCGGGCTGATTTTGAATAGTTTTTTCATAGTTTTTTGATTATCGTATTGTTATTCCAAAGCTCATGGCATTCACTTCTGGTCCTAGATTTTCTTGAAACAGGTTGTTGAGATCATAATTGAAGAAAAGAGTAACATCTCCGACTCCAACTTCTCCACGGGCTCCGTATCGGAAATTTTCCACATACATATTCGATTTTTCAAATACTTTTTGCTTATCTCCATTTTCATCATCGTAGACAAATTTACCTCTCCCTCCGATTCGCAAGCCTGCATATCCTCCTAGACCTAATCGAAGTTTTTGATTGTTTGTCATGATGGTCGGGACTAACGTGAAATTGACATAGGATGCTGATATTTTAGATTTTGTACCAGTACCTCCTTCAAATTCTTCCCAAGTAATCCCGTCTGGATTTTTTACCGCAATAAGACTCCGATCTTCCAGTTTGAAATTATACCAGTTGACACCGAGGCTTGAAATCAAATGGAAATTTTTCGAAGCTTTATAGGTTCCTTCCAAATTGATCGCATAATACCAGGATCCCCAAGGCTTGATATCAGGCATTTCGCCTGTAGGATTTACTAAGTTGATGCCAAGCTCAGTATTGAAATCAGTGCTGAATTTTCTTGGCTTGTACCTTTCTTTAATCTGGATGTCATCCTCTTCTTCCACATCAAGTATCCATTTTCCATTCTCGCCTTTTGAGTACTTCCAGGAGTTTCCAAATACTTTGATGACTTTATTCTTCGTATATATTACGGTGTCGGGCTTGCTTTGCGCAAAAGCTGTACTCATCGAAAAAACGAAGAGAAGCAGCAATATTAGTTGGTTTTTCATTTCTAAAAGTGGTTTAAAGCGAGGGCTTAGACCCTCGCGTTTAGAATACTATTCCAAAAGTGATTGGATTCAGTTCAGGACCTTTGTCTTCTTGGAACAAGGTGTTTAAATCGTAGGTTGAGAAGAAGGTGATTCTTCCAACGCCAATTTCTCCTCTTACTCCGTATCTAAAATTATTTAGATATAGCCCAGTGTTTTGCTTGTCTTTTTTCCTACCCGAACCCCCTAATTCACGGTATACGTATTTAGATTGTCCACCTAGTCTGTACCCGGCATAAGGTCCAGCGGCAATTCTAAGGCCTTTTCTTCCATTGTCGTTCATTTTTCCAAAATCCAGTTCCAACATCGTCATGGCTGTAATGTAGGAAGCTGAGATTTTACTTTTGAAACCATCCACGTCGTTGCGCTGAATAAAGTCAATCATATTATCACCTCGCACTGCCTGGAAGTCTCTATTTTCAAATTTGAAATTGTAGAACTGGAATCCTAAACCAAAATCCCAATAGAATCCCTTTGATAATCGCTGTGCGGCCATCCAATTGATTCCTACGTTCCAACTTCCCCAGCCCTTTACAGCATATGGGTTATCTGAAGTAGGGAAACTTCCCGATCCATCCAAATAGTTATTTACACCTAGGTCAAGATTGAAGTAAGTTCTAAATGGAGGATCACTGTTCTTTTTAAGGCCAGATTCCACTCGCACTTTGGTGTTTTCGCCAGAGTCATCGACAAGAATTCTCATTCCACCTATGTATACTTCTGTTTCGTTCCAATCTTCTCTCACTTTTACCACCTCTTTGGTAGTCCCGTCTTTTTTCCTGATTTCGACGATTGTCAGTTCTCCGGAATCTTCATTTTCTTCCAGATCCAATTCACGGATGATCTGGTTGATATTCATCAACTTAAGCTTTTCAAAGTCTTCTTTGCTATCCACAATGATGACTATTTTTCCGGATTTCCCGAATTCTACTACGACACTGTCGCTCATGACCGTTTTGTAGTTGTCATTGGATGGCATATTACTGGCAAATCCAATTTGTACCAGGGCCATCAGACAGAATAATAACAAATATTTTTTCATGATTTAATTTCGATTTCTAGTTGGCGATTTCTTATTTATCAGCTGTTTCCTTCTTGGAAGTCACATTGGTAAAGAGGTTGTTCTTTGCATCTTGCAAGTCTGCAAATCCCTGGTCTACTTTACCAAGCAGCCCTCCGACTTCATTGACTGTTTTCCCGATTCCGGCAATCAGACTTTTGTCTTTAGGCTCTTCCTTAAGCCCATCTGAGAAAATCTTAATGCGATAAGTTGGCTCCTCTTCTGCTGGTTGAGTAGTTTCTGCTACGGCATTACTAAGATTCAAGGCTGGAAGATCCATTTCAGGTTCTACCAATGACCTTGTATCTAGCTTCTCTTCTGGAACAACTACTTCAGTAATTTTTTCATTTGCTTCTCGCGTTTCGGTCATTGCGATCAGATTTTGAGGACTTACTTCCGTAATTTTTGGCTGAGCACTAGGTTGTTTAATTGTAATAGTTTCTTTCTTAGGTTGTTCTTGAACTTTAGCTGAAGTAGGAGCTTTTTCTACCTCACTTATAGCCTCAGTTATTTTTTCTTCAGGCGCATTACTCTCTGGCGTTACAGGATTTGCCTCCTCTTTTTCCTCAGGAATAATTACTTCCTGCTTGGTGGCCAGCATGGTATCAAGGGAGTCGGTTGAATCGGCAGGATATAAGAAATAGCCTGCAGAAAGCAAGATCACAATAGAAGCAGCAATGGCCCACCAGAAACCTTTCTTGGATTTAGGTTCCTTTGGAAGCTCTCTTTCAAGTCTTTCCCAAGCTAGTGCACTGGGTTTGATGCTGTGTTGGTCAAGTTTTTCCTTGAAAACCTCGTCCAACTTATGTGATGATTTAGCCATTGATTCTCCTTTCGTTTGGTATTAGACTGGCAATTTTTTCCTTTAAGACATTCCTTGCTCTATTCAGCTGAGATTTTGAGGTGCTTTCATTGATTCCAAGAAGGTCAGCTATTTCCTTATGTGAGTAACCTTCAATTGCATAAAGGTTAAAGACTGTTCTATATCCCACGGGAAGAGCTTGCACCATTTCCAAAAGCTCCTCAGCTTCTAGAGATGTAAGTTCATAGTTGTGATCCTTAAACTCTGCATCATTTTCCATGTTTACCTCCATCATCAAATGTCTATTACTTCTTAATGTCATGAGAGCCTGTGTGACAATAATTCTTTTCATCCATCCTTCGAAACTTCCTTTGTGTTGAAACTGGGGTAGTTTATCGAAGATTTTCATGAATCCTTCTATCATTACATCTTCAGCATGTTCACGATCTTTTAAGTATCGTATGCAGATGGCCAAGAATTTTCCCGAATAGGTTTCATACAGGTGGCGCTGAGCGGACCGATCACCCTTAAGGCATCCTTGTATTATTCCTGTTTCGGTAGAAAAATTGGTTCTGCTGAACATTACTAGTGGCTTTCAATAAGGTAGATGCGAAGCATTCAGAAATGGTTGCTTTTGAAGGTGAAAAAAAGTTAATTAATTTTTAATCTATTTGAAAAACAATCTTAAAATATTGATAAATAAACAGTTATGTTATTATTCTGTCAGGTTGACATTTATAGAAAATTAATAAAATGCCTTGTAATTAATTTCTATATCAAGCAAAACCCACTCATTTTCCTTGACAGTTACAGGCTGGATATTTCCTTCCCCGTCAAAAATATTGGCAAATAGCCCATCTTCTTCTACCGTAAAAATAGAATACCTGCCTGGAGTAAGATCGATTGCATATTTTCCAGTTCCGTCTGTTTTTACTTCCTTGATTTTTTTAGAAGCGATGGAGGTAATTAACCCATCTTCTACTTTGACATCTGATAGGTTTGTAAGTGGAAATATTTGGATTGTCCGTTCCACTTTTTTAGCTTCTTTCGAAGGATCTTCTCCATCCTGGATCATGGGCATTTGATTTCCTTCTATCCAAGTGACTGTTCCAATTATTCCCTGTCCTTCCGGTACATAGGGTTTGCATTGGTAAAATGACACCAACATAAGTGAGAGGACAAGCAATTTTAAAAGTCTTTTCATTTGTGAAAGATTTAATTGTTTGAGTAGTATTCTTTGCCAGGTTGACTAGATATTATCAAATATCCTGAACGACTCTAAATATTGAGGAATGACGGTATTCCATCCTAGTTCCTCATGGAGTTTCTGACTTAATACCGCGGAACTGTTTTCTTCTCCATGAATAATAAACGTCATTTTTGGACGATCTATAAAACCTTCGGCCCAATCGATCAACTCCTCCTGATCCGCATGGGCAGAAAGTCCTTCGACTTGATAAATCTTGGCTTTCACAGGAACTTCCACCCCATAAATTCTGACCTCGGACTCACCTTCCACCAATCTTCTACCTCGCGTCCCTTCCGCCTGAAAACCTACGAAAATAACACCGTTTTTTTCCTCTGGAAGATGGTGGAAAAGATGATGCAAAACACGTCCACCAGTTGCCATTCCGCTCGCGGAAATGATGATGGCATTTCCCTTGTATTCATTCAAAGATCGGGATTGCTCTTGTTTTTGAAAATAATGAAGCTGTGGATGATCGAAAGGATGGTTTCCATTTTCTTCCAAGACTGCAGTTAATTGATGATCATTTTTAAAATCCAAATAAAGCTTAGTGGCATTGATCGCCATAGGGGAATCCAGGAAAATAGGAACTTTCGGAATTTTCCCTTTTTCCATCAACTGAAACAAGTAATACATCACCATTTGCGTTCTTCCGACAGCAAATGCTGGTATGATCGCCAATCCACCTCTTTTAAACGTATCTCTGACAGCTCTTCCCAATTCCTCTTCGGCCTTGATGGGTGGGCTTACGCGATCTCCATAAGTAGATTCTATCCATAAAATATCCGCTCTAGGTATTCTGGTAGGAGGATATAAAATTGGATCATGATATCTCCCCAAGTCACCTGAAAACACTAATTTTTTCTCCTGTGAATCACCTTTTACTACAATTTTGGTAATGGCAGCCCCTAAAATATGTCCAGCATGATAATAGGTGACTGTTAGCCGGGGGTGGATGGCGAAGGGTTTTTCGAATTCTTGGGGAACGAATTTTGGGAAAACTGCTTCTGCATCTTCCTTTGTATACAAGGGCATAGGATTGTCATGTCTGGAATAGCCTTTTTTGCGAGCATATTCTGCTTCTTCTTCCTGCAGTTTACCAGAATCCAAAAGAAGTATTTTAGCTAATTCTGCCGTGGCTTCGGTACAATAAATAGGCCCTGTAAATCCTTGTTTGACCAGCTTAGGAAGATATCCAATATGATCTAAATGGGCATGGGTTAGAACGATGGCTTCCATTTCTGCAGGGGGCATCGGGAATTTATCCCAGTTTCGTTCTCTCAGTTCCCTTTTTCCTTGATAGAGGCCGCAGTCCACCAAAAACTCAAACTCTCCAATATCAATCAGGTACTTTGAACCTGTGACCGCCCCTGCACCTCCAAGAAACTTGACCGTAACATCCATAGTGATTTTGCTCATTTGAAAAGAGAAGTTACAAAAAAAAAGAGGCCCCAATACGGATGCCTCTTTCTTTTTAAATATGAGATAAATCATCTCTTAATTCTAGTATTTCCTTACTGAGAAATACTATCTGAATTTGATTTTCTTATTTCAAACTTGGCCTTACTGATGCTGTCAAGTTCTTCACGGGAAAGAGAGTCTAAATAAACTTCTTCGTCTTCCTCGTCATTATCCTCGTCCTCATCCTCATCACAAGTAACACATACTAGCCCGGCTTCATTAAATACCCAAACATTACGCTGATTCACTTGGGAAGATCTATAGCCATTTCTATAAATGGTATTTCTGATAATCTCCAAAAGTGATCTTTCCATGATGAATGGTTTCTCATACGGGATATTCAAAACAAGATTTAACTTTTGGTCTCTAAAAGTTTCTAGAGAGCTTACATCAAATCCCTCATCAAATGTCACTGTTGAATCACTGACTGCATAATTGTAAATGATCTTCTGGGCATTTTCCATGGCTTCAGCCTTGGATTTCCCTCTTGAGAAAGCATCTTTTGTTAAACTTACCAATGAATCTGAAGTTCCTTCGATTTTTAAACTCACTTCATTGAAAGTGGCTTCGTCGCTGATCGGGTTTAAGTTTAAGATCATGACACCCGCCTTTACAGGAAGTACTTCTTCGGTTTTGTACCAGTTTTCAGACTTGAATAAGGCTACAATTCTTGGTATCTGGAATGCACAGATTCCGACACAAAGTAACCAAAGTCCCAAAGCCACAAGTCCCATTCTTCCTCCGATAATGCTCTTTTTTGCAAGCACACTTAGTCCTAGCAAGAGTATGATGATTCCTGGTATGATTAGAAGGAAAGATGAAGCAATAATCAACCAAACCGGAACTAGATTAGAGAAAAGCTCAATTGGGAAATTATCCATCATCACACCGTAATCGTCATTTGTGAATATCCCGAAATAAATACCCATAGTGACCAATGGAGCAATGGTTATTGCCAAACCAATAAAGAAGACGAACAATCCGAAAATAACCCGGATCACTTCTAGGATAGCTCTCCCGACAGGCCCTAAGGCTTTGCCAATGGCTTCGATCACTTGCCCGATCACTCTAAATGGAGTCAAAAGGATTTTTCGGGTATTTGATTCCGGTATTTGAGGAATTGGGTTTTGACTCTCCTTCACAGTGGTGTCAATATTATCCAATGTGATTTCTCCACCTTTCATCTGTATCCTCTCTGTAATAGAGCTAGCTACCGGAGTAATGATCCACAATACCAAGTAGATTAAGAATCCTGATCCTCCTGCCAAAATCAGCAAGACAAAAGCAAGTCTTGTCCAGATCACTTCTATTCCGAAGTATGCCGCCAATCCGGAGGCCACGCCACCCAAAACTTTATCGTCTGGATTTCGGTACAGTTTTTTTATGTTTTTATCCTCGATTACTTCATAGGAAACAGGAAGAATTACCCAAAGTACGATGTAGGCTACGACCGCAAAAAAGCCGAAGTTCAATCCAAATCGGAGATTGTCAAAAGGCATGATATCAAACAGACCTGTATTGAACCTGATATTTCCACTGAATAGAAGCAGGATGGCGATCAGTCTTGTCCACAAAGGATCAATAGAGAAATACTGGGCAATTCCTGCACAGACTCCACCAAGAATCTTCTTGTTTTCAAGTCTCATTAACTTTTTGTACCCACCTTTCTCTGACTGAGGAGGAGTTACATACTTATAATAATCTTCGTCTTTTTTCTCGGAAGAGCTATTAAATTCCTCTTCTGTCTTTTCTTCCTCTACCGTTGCGAAGTCAGCAATCGTCCCCATTTTCTCAATGAGTTTTTCCACGTTTTCAGCGGTGATTACTTGCTTGTTGTTTTTCAGATTGCTCAGAAAAATCTCAGCAATACGGTTTTCGATATCAGAGATGATCTCATGATTATCTTTATAAGAAGAGAAGTGCTTATTGATGGCGTCTAGATATTTCCGAAGAGTATCGTATCCGTCTTCTTCTATGTGGAAGAGAATTCCACTGATGTTGATGCTTATCGTCTTTTTCATGTGTTGTTCAAGTTAGAGGGTTGCCACATGCCCGCCTGCCGTAGGACAGGGAATCACGCTGAAATAGTAACAGGCAAGATTCTGGAATGTGCTGCTCAGATTCATAGGTTCAATTCTTAGAGGTGATTTGTAAAGTGGAATTGACAAGCGAAGTCCAGGTTTCTGAAAGTGTACCTAGAAATTCTTTACCTTCCTCGGTAATGGAATAATATTTCCGAGGAGGGCCCGATTCAGATTCTACCCAGCGATATTGAACTAATGAGGCAGACTTTAGTCTGTTGAGTAGGGGATAAAGTGTTCCTTCCACCACGATCATCTGAACTTGCGTCAGTTCATCGATCAAGTCTGAAGTATACACCTCACCTCGAGAGATAATGTGCAAAACGCAAAACTCCAAGAGTCCCTTGCGCATTTGAATCTGTGTGTTGGCGACATTCATATTTTAAGGTGATTTATTTTCCTTCCTAATGGAAAATTCATTTTCCGTTTCCTCTTTTAATGGAAAAATGATACCAATCTTTTCTAAGCTACCTTGTATAACCTAATTCCTTGTGATATAAAGCTTGTTTGGATTACCAAATAAGGAATAACCATGGCTTAGAGCGTATTATGGCACTTTTCCGTTTTTTCCAATCAATCAAAAAAAATATTGACCAAAGTGTAACATAAAGTCAGTGTTAAAAAAACTGCAAAAAAGTGGACAGAAATATGTACGGTTGCGTACAGGTGTCTGATTTTTAAAAGAAATTTGCCAAGTAATACTAACGACTTAGATATTTGCTTTATTTTGTTTTCGTGAAGACCACACACCTCGCTTTAATTTTCATTTTTCTGATACCACTCCTGGTGGCATTGACTCCAACTACTGGTTTTTCACAGTCCCTTGCACCTAAATATTCAAATGAATTTTTGAGCATAGGAGTTGGGGCAAGAGCTTTGGGGATGGGAGGAGCACAAGCCGCTGCGTCAAGAGATGTAACTTCAGCTTATTGGAATCCGGCCGCTTTGATGGGGATTCAACACAAATATGAGTTCACATTAATGCACTCTGAATATTTTGCCGGAGTAGCTCAATACGATTACCTTGGTTTTTCCACACCTATTAAAAGTGAAAGCCAAGTAGCCATATCCTTAATTCGATTTGGAGTCGATGATATTCCGGATACAAGATTTCTTTACGATGCCAATGGCGCTCTCAATTATAACAACATACAATTTTTCAATGCTGCTGATTATGCCCTTTTGTTGAGCTATGCCCGCGACCTTTCTGATAAGTTCAAAGTGGGAATGAATGCTAAAGTCATCCACCGAAATGTGGGAAAGTTTGCTCAAGCTTGGGGATTTGGATTGGACATTGGAGGAATTTATGTGAAGGATAAGTTGACTTTGGGTCTGATGGTGAGAGACATCACTACTACTTTTAATGCATGGTCACATGATGCTGAGTTGGTACGGGATATTTATTCTCAAACGGACAATGAGATTCCGATAAACTCGGTAGAATTAACGTTGCCGCGAGCGATCGGAAGTATTGCCTATGATTGGAAATTAGGAGGGGATTTTTCGCTACTCACTGTAGCGGATCTGGATATGACTTTTGATGGAAATAGAAATACCTTGATCAGCACTTCTGTCATGAGTATAGATCCAAAAATTGGTCTTGAAGCTGGTTTCCAAAAGATCGCCTATTTACGGGCAGGTGTTGGCAACTTTCAATACATCAAGGATTTTGACGGAACCGAATCTCTTAATTTTCAACCGAGCATGGGTTTGGGAGTGGTGCTAAATGAAAAGTTTCAAATTGACTATGCACTTTCTGATATCGGGAATGTTTCTGAAACTCCCTATTCACATGTGTTTAGCGTGAAAGTTAGCCTGGAAAAATTGGATCCGGAATTCAGAAAATTTAAAGGATGGAATCGATGAGCAAACTAAAAGGCATAGTCAGTTTCATTTTTGCTTTTGCTTTGAATCTCAGTGTTCAAGCCCAGCAACCCGCTTGGTATTCGTATGAACTGACGTATTATAAGATTCTTACCGCCAAAGATGGGATTTACAGGATTTCTCCCGAGGCTTTAAGTTCTTCCGGTCTAAACTTGAATTCGATTGATCCAAGAACAATTCGAATGTTTCATCGGGGAAAAGAAGTGGCTATTTCTATCTCAGGAGAAAATGACGGGAAGTTGGATACAGGAGATTTTATTGACTTTTATGGATTAAGAAATGATGGGACATTGGACTCGCTTCTTTATTCTTCTTTTGAAAAAATCCCTAATCCTTATTTCAATACCCATTCAGATAGCACCGCATTTTTCCTGACCGTGACTCCAGGACAGTTTGGGAAAAGGATGGTAGAGAGAGCTGCTCCTGAAGCTAATCTGCCACAATTAACGACTTATAGTTCTGAAAAGCTCGAAGTTTTTGGAGAGCAATATTCCCTAGGTGTAGGGTATCTTTTTGATTTTAGATTATCGAAATACGATCTGGGTCAAGG
>CBFHWO010000052.1:0-14804 GCA_965659625.1 uncultured Algoriphagus sp.
TGATTTTTCTCCACCAGATTGGTATTAGAACTTTCCAGTACCAGTTCCTCTTTTACTTCGATTTCATGCTTGCGAAGGTTCAAAATCTGTAGTTGCTCGGAATGGAAAGGGAAGAGATAGAATTATCCAGTTTATTGTGAGTTTTTTTTAGGCGTCGACCAACTGATTGTGACTTTTTGATTTCCCCATTCTTCTGCTTTTTCTATATCTGTACCCATGTACAGATCTATTTTTTTTGTCCATCTACGATTCATTAAATCAAGGACTACATACGTCCCTTCCAGTCCCTCAATGTTGACTTCCAGATTATGGTACAATCCTGAATCGAGCAGATCTCTAGAAATTGCAATCGCTTTCATACCTGGCTTCAATGTATCTCCCCATGCAGTAATGTTAGGTTCGTTGGATGTTTGTGATTTTACCGAATTATAGGCAGAAGCTTTCACTTCCATCGTTCTGATTTTTGGCCTTTTACAGCCAGCGAACAGAAAAATAAAAATGACAAAGAGATAGAATATGGCTCTGCCTTTTTGATACATACTATTTTTACTGAAATAATAAATTAAGGTTATGAAGGCAATTTTGAATTGAACAATAGGGGTAATGTAAAGAAAACCAATTAATTAAAGCGATTGATTAGAGATTAGATTAGTAACTCCGATAAGCTCCAGGTGATTTCATTTACTTTTTTGAATGTTGAGTTTAATAGCTATAATAAAATTAACCTGGGCTAAAATTTTTCTGGTTTATTATACTCCACCTCTGTGACCAGAAATTTCGCATAACTGAAATCTGCCTTTTTGAGGTTCCATATCACCTCTAGGGAAGTAGGAATTAATACCTTGTTGAAAAGCATGTATTGGGTGGTTTTGATCAGCCAGGTTTCCAGATTCTTTTCATCCATGTACCTTTTTGTTTCCATTTCAGTAATCTCGCCGATCTCGTTGAACGTGATCTTGAAAAACAAAGAATGTCCTTTGTAATTGAAGGTGAGTTTTGCTGTTTTAGCATCAATGGGAGACCATTTAAGGCTTTCACTTGGTAATAAATTAGTTGGATACAGGACACTTTCCCCTAACCAGCGAAGAAGTTCTCCCTGATCGTATTGCTCTCCAAAAGCATTCACCACATTGAATAGGGATAGAATTGAAACAACCAACCTTCCTTTATCAGCGATGTACATATCTTTTGCTACAAAAACGGTGGTCGTTCCTTTCCAGATAAATCCTGGCTTTTCCATAGTGGCATATTGCTCCCCTTTTATGTTGATCCAATTTTCATCAATGCCTGTTTTAAATTGTCCTACATGTTTAATTCTTGCATAACTAATGTAGAGCTGGCCATCTTTTAAAACATGATTAAAATACCGTTGGACGGGATCTGGAAGGTTTTCAAGTTGATTTTTATGGAATACTTGATTAGATATATTTTTTGATTGTGAAAAAAGCGTTTTCACCTCTTTACTGAATACTACCGATGCCTGTATTCTTCTAAAGAGGAAAATTATCAAAACCAGACCAAGAATGAACAAGGTGATTTCCATAAGCCTTTTAATAATCTTGGTTTCAATTACACTTTGTGAAGGTTTATTATATAAAAAATGAAGTTTTAAGTTTGTTTAAATACCTAAGAATTATGCATTTATACTATTTTCCCTAAGATTTGTCTTCTTCCAGGTCATCATGTCTATCACCACCCAAACTGTAATAATTATTTTCTTCATCCTCACTTCCTATCCGTTCCTGCTGATCATCCAACTCTGATCCTGGAACATCCAAATCATCTCCAGACATATCATCTTTAAAAACCTTTTCATTAAATCCCCTCCCTCTTTTCTTAGGGTATTTCCTATTTGCAGGATTAGCAGGGTCTACATTTATTTCTTTCTTGGCTTTTCTATAGATATCTTCTGAGGCAGGATACAATGGATATCCTTCAAAATTTGAGGATTTCTCATCATTTTTTCCCAGATGAGTTTTTGAATATTCTTTTACAATCTCATCCAGCGTATTGTAGTATTGCTTTAGTTTCCAAGGACTTAATTGTCCGGTGCCAATGTCAGAATCTTGTTCGGGTATTTCATTTATGTAGTTGGACAATTCAGGAAATTCCCGGTGAATTTTCATGATGACATTAATAATATCTCGTTCTAATTCTTCTTTTGTTTTCATGATGAGCCAGTTTATCTGAAGAAAATCAACTTGTTAAAAATTCCTTCCGCTTCAAGTATTGTTTTCTCTATTGGGAATGAACACATAAAAGAGAAAACTGCCTATGCTTATTGAAGAAGCTATTTTATCTTTTTCTACACCATTTTTGATCTCTAAAAGCAGGTTTGAATCCGTTTTTGAGATCCCCTCTGATAGCGTAAAAAATGCAAAATTTAGCCAATAAAGTATTTGTTTAGATAGCAAAGCCTATGGCTTATTCAATATAAAAATCTCTAAGCTTTCGTTCAACTCAACATGATATAAGTCACGCCTAATCGATAATTTTTCAAGAAGGATTTAGATTTAAAAAGAGTCTTAATTAGTAAGTTCAATAGACTCCACTTTGATGATTTGTTGGATAGGATAAACAGGAGGTCCAAATTGATTGAAAATAGCAACGTCAGCTGCATCCCGACCAAAACCAAGAACTACATATCCGCCCGAAGAACCATTCTGCGTTGCATCAAAAGTATACCATCGATTTCCGACATACGCTTCAAACCATGCATGCATATCCATTGGCTCTAAGTTGTGTAAATAGCCGACCACAATTCTGGCGGGAATACTTAAACTCCTACACAAAGCAATTCCCAAATGAGCAAGATCTGTACAAACCCCAAACATTCTTTCATTTACTTGTATTGCGGATAAAGGTTGGTAATTGCTGCCCGGTACATAGTTAATACTCTCTCTCAGCCAGTTGGTGATCGCCGAAACTTGATTATATCCTGGTAATTGGCCTTGGGTAATCGTCATACCCATTTCATTAAAAAAATCTGATTCGCAGTATCGACTGGGCAATAGGTAACTTAAAACAGAGTCTGGTAAATTCTGGATTTCAATAAATGGAGAATTAAATCCCTGATCGATGTAATTGGAAGTAATCACATCCGAAGAAGTCTCTATCGAAAACATCCCAGTTTGTGCGATCAAACGCTGGCATAGATTTCCATAATTGTCCGTGAATTCGAAGACAGGAGTATTTGGAGTGATTTTAAATTCTTCTCTTTCTACCCATTGATGCGTACCACTTCGTGGGCGCAACATGAGGATAAAAGGTGTGGGTGATGGAATTTCAAACTTTATGCTACAACTGGTACGTAAGCGCATTTGTCAAATTTTTCGTTGCCTTAGTTATTAGGCTAATAGTATTCCGATTTTTGGGAAAGGAGTGTAGCAAACACTCGTTAACCAATTCAGTTATTTGGGGAATTAAAAGGTAATCAATTCGAAGAATAATTTTATAAATACGAGGGTTATACTTCCTGATAGTCATTAAGTTATTCCTCCAGCTTTAACTTATAGATTTTATCATCAAATCCACAGATATATAATTCTTGATTTTGATCAATTCCAAAGGAGGAAATTGGAAATTCGGCATTCAGCAATTCCGTATTTATTGGATTTTTTAGGTCACTGAAATCCAAAGACCATATTCTCCCAGATACATAATCGGCATAGATATATTTTCCTTCCAATTCTGTTATGGTTGGCCCACGGTAGACAAATCCACCAGTTATGGATATATCTCCTTGCGATCGACCATATTCCCAAATAGGCAATTCCAACCCTTCCATATCGCAGCTACTAGATCCGAAGCAATGGAAACCTTCCATGACATTCCAGCCGTAGTTTCCGCCTTTTTTGATGATATCCACTTCCTCATACATGTTTTGGCCTACATCGCCAGTCCACAACTGACCATTAGAAGAATCAAAGCTAAATCTCCAAGGATTTCGTAAACCATAGGCATATATTTCTTCTCTGAGACCTAGGGTATTATTTGCAAATGGATTGTCTTCAGGGATGGAATATTGGATGGCACCATTTTGCTTATCAATGTCTATTCTAAGAATACTGCCTAATAGAGACTTTCGATTTTGACCGTTTCCTCTTGGATCGCCTCCGCTTCCTCCGTCACCGACAGCAATGTATAAATAGCCATCTGGCCCAAATGAAATTTGTCCTCCATTGTGATTTGAAAAGGGCTGGTCAAATTCTAAAAGCACCAATTCGCTGGAAGCGTCTGCTTGATTTGGGTTTGATGAAGAAACACTGAAACGTGAAATTACGGTTCGATTGGGACTTGAGGCGGTATAGTTCACATAAAAATACCCGTTGGATCTATAATCCGGATGGAATGCGAGTCCTAATAAACCTTCTTCATTTCCGGAATCATCTACTCGACTTTCGATATCTAGAAATTCAGTTTTTGCAGAGGTATTACTCTCATTTTGAAATACTGAAATAATTCCTCTCTGCTCCACTACAAAAAGTCGATTTGAGTTGTCTTTTGCATGCTGGAAATCTACAGGTCTCGTGAAACTTAACTGAGGAAAAGCTTCTACAACAGTTATGTCACCATTTTGGGACGGTCCATTTGATTGATTATTCTGGGAACAAGCCTGACTTGAGGTTAGAATAAAGAGTATTACTAGAGGTAGGTAAGATTTCATATAAAAAAGATTTTGGGATTATACTCATGTTAAAATGCGTTTCACTGAATAATAAACCAAAATTGGTCAGACATGCCTTAATGCGCCTGAATCAAAAATGGAAATGCATTGATTTGGAAGGAAAAGCGGTCGTTTAAAGTTGCTTTTATTCTTTCTCCTTAATATTCCTTGGTTTACACTAAAGGTAACTATCTCAGTTTTAATATGGTTCCTATTTTTCAGGAGTAAACATACTCAGGTCCCATTCCCTATACCAGTGGATTTCCATTTCACCTTCTTCTGTAATGGTGATAGGAAGAAATACATATTCTGACTCTGGCCTACCTCTTCCATTCCATCGATCTCCCATGTAGAGGTACGCATCTTTATATCCTGGAATTTTAAAAATAAAACAAGGTTGTGAATTGAAAGAGTTGTTTCCTGCATCTCCGACAAAGGGATTTCCATGTTTCGTATAAGGTCCCATAATATTCTCCGAAGTGTAGTAAGTGGCGGGGTTGGGAGTCCAACCCGAACAACCGCTAGTGAGCAGGTAAAATTTACCGTTTTTCTTTAGGATTCCTGGGCCTTCGCAGTGTGCTTCGATATCCACATCATTGGTAGTGGTAGAGAGATAATCCTCAGACAATTCCACCATTCTAATCGTCTTATTGATATGATCTGCAGCGTAGCCTATGTAAGCTTTTTTTGTGTCCGGCTCGAAGTACATTCCTATATCCCTGGATTCATGTCCATTTGGGCGGTAATGTTCCTGTATTTCAAATGGACCTAAAGGATTGTCACTTGTGGCCACTCCTAATTCCGCTGTTAGATATTTTGAATTGTCATAATGGAACCACATGACGAATTTCTTATTGACTTCATCATAGATGACTTTTGGTCTTTCGAATACTTCAATTTCCCCTTTTTCCAATACCACACCTTCATTTTTCCAATTGTAAAGGTCTTTGGAAGAGTAACAGGACGCTCCTCTTGGAAGCCCTCGGTGCTCACCATACCAATAATAAGTTTGGGAAGATTCTACATAAATGATATTTCCTCCATGGCTATCTATATGTTCTCCATCATCCGCAAGCCATTTTCCTCCGGGTTTAAATGAAGTATAATTAGTAGGCTGCTGAGCAAATACTGATGTGCTGAATGAAGCCAAAAGAAATAAACAGAGGATTAGTATTTTAATGGGGGAATAGCTGGAATTTTCCTTTTTGTGTCTTTTGTTCTTCTTGAAATGGTTCATGATTGAGCAGGGGTTGTTGAAGTGTAAGTTATTGTATTCAAATACAAAATGTAATGAATGAATATAAATCAATTAGTTATAAAATGGGGATTACTTTACTCAGAAGGCAAGGTGGTTTTACGGACTATAACCTTTTAAAATAGTTTAGGGTGAAACAATCCTTCTTCAAAATCATACGTTTTGAAATTATAGTTGAGTTTTAAAGCTCCAATAAGTTAGGTAAGGACTAAATAGTTATGAAAAAGCATTCTAAAGATAAGTCAGTATTGGTCATAGTAATGGGACTCCCAGGTTCTGGAAAGAGCTATTTTGCAAAGGGCTTGGCTAAAGAAATAGGGGCAGAGTATCTTGGAAGTGATGAACTCCGAAAAGAAATGGGGTTGATGGGAAAATATCAACTCGATAATAAATTATCTGTTTACGAAGAGATGCTCAATCGGGCCAAGGAAATCAATAAATCGGGAAAAAGCCTGGTTTTAGATGGTACTTTTTACTTGCAACAAGTCCGTGATCCTTTTATTTTTTTGGCGGAGTCATTGTCATGGAAACTGTCAATTATCCATATTAAAGCAGATGAAGGTCTGATTTCAAAAAGGCTTTCTAAGCCTAGGGAGGATAGCGAGGCAGATATGGAAGTTTATCAGAAGATAAAATCAGAGTTTGAACCGATCCGGGAAGACCATCTTTTGATCCAATCCAAAGATGGTGCTCTTGAAAAAAGTCTGGAAGAAGCTTTAGAATACATCCATTCAGAACATGAATAGGCAAGAAGTAAATCAGTTGACGGCGAAAGGGGTTTTTGAAGGTAAGCCTATCAAAGGGGTTTTGGAAGAGACCAATATCTCTTGGGTAATTCTGAGCAGAAGCCATGCTTTCAAAATAAAAAAGGAAATCAAATTATCCTTTTTGGACTATTCCACCCTTGATTTGAGGAAAAAATACTGTGAAAGGGAATTGGAACTCAACAAAAGATTTTCACCTATCTACCTTTCCGTCCTGCCGATCACCCATCATGATGGGAAATATACCTTGGGAGAAGCAAAGGGCGAGGTAGTTGAATATGCGGTTTGCATGAAACGGATGCGAGATGACAAACGAATGGATTTGCTTCTTATCCAAAACAATGTCGATTCCTCCAGAATTTCCCTATTGGCCAAGAAGGTGGCAAAGTTTCACCAAACAGCTGAAATCATTCGCAATGACTTCGTCAAAGAACATGCAAAGGAATTATTCAACGATTTGAACTCAGTTCAAGAAGTGGTGTTGCAGGATTTCGGAGAAGATTATTCAGAGGTAATTCCCCGGTTGATTTCATTCAGTGATGATTTTTTAAATAAACATACAGCGAGATTTGCTGAAAGAAACAGGCAAGGTTTCAAAAGGGATGTTCATGGAGATCTTCACAGTGGCAATATTTTTTTGTACAAAGATCCTGTCATTTTTGATTGTATAGAATTTCAGGATGCGTTCAGGCAGATTGACGTATTATATGAGGTCGCTTTCCTTTGTATGGACCTTGAATTTTTTGGTATGAAAGACCTTTCAGACTTGTTTTTGGAAACCTATGACTCCATTTTGACATGCTTCCCAAAAGAGGAGGATAAAGAAATATTCCTTTATTTCAAGTGCCTGAGAGCCAATGTCAGAGCCAAAGTGTTTCTATTGAACAGCAAGTCCGAACCCGACTCCGAAAAGAAAAGCCAAGAATTGGATAAGGGTAAAAAGTACCTTGAACTAGCATTACGTTATCAAAAGGAGCTCGATCAATCCTTCGATTAGGAGAAGTAAGAAAGACTCTATTTTCTCCCGATTAGTTGTATAGTTGATTAGGGAATGAGAGGAGAGAAGGAGTTAAGAAATCTTCCTAAATGAGACTACTTGTTATGTGGTATTTCAAATTTGAAAAGGAATATGGATGCTGAAATATGAACACGAAATTTTTTGGGATTGAGAATCCTTGGATCAGGTTTCGATAGTGCATCCCTGATATTCATCGGGAGCCGAATCGCTGTTTAGGATAACTGCCAAGTCATGTTGAAGAAATTTGATCGGATGTCTATTGTTTATACCTATTCTGAATATCCAGGCGGACAGGTTTGGCCGGGATGAGGGAATAATCTTTACCAATACAAATTGGTTTCGCTTAGAAATAATGAGTATTTCCAAGTAAATTTTATTTCTTTACAGAAATTGACCAACCCAAAATCTATGAAAAAATTACTCCTGGTTTTACTGTTAATCATTGGGTTTTCGAGTCTTTCATTTTCCCAATCAGTAGGGGAAATCAAGGTGGATTCTTTATATAGTGCCTATTTGGAAAATGATTTTGGAGAAGCTACTACTCGAAAAATCAGTATTTATCTTCCTCCCGGATATGAAGAAAGCAATAAAAGGTATCCTGTTATTTATTTCTTGCATGGATTTACGGGAACCCATGAAATGCAGGGGATGAAGGAAATCTTGGATTATGCCATCGAATCAAAAAGGATACGTCCCTTTATTTTGGTTATACCCAATCAGTTGACCACTTATGGTGGAAGTTTTTATAGCAATTCCGAATATTTTGGAAATTGGGAAGATTTCACTGCGTTCGATCTAGTTTCCTATGTGGATAAAAATTATCGAACTATAGCCACAAAAGAAAGTAGAGGGATTACCGGACACAGTATGGGAGGTTATGGTGCAATTAAACTGGCAATGCATCATCCCGATATTTTCAATACGGTGTATGCAATTAGTCCAGGTGCTTTAACAATTGTGCGAGAATATGGTCCCAACAGCGATACTTTCAAAGAACTCTCAACAATTACATCTCTTGAAGAACTTCGCAAAACCTACTTTGGAAGTGTGATGATGGCTTTTGGGCGCTCTTGGTCTCCCAATCCTGACAAGGCTCCATTTTATTGCGATTTTCCATTTGAATATCAAGGCGAGCAATTAATCGTTCATGAGGATGTTTTGCAAAAATGGTATGCAAATATGCCGGTACATATGATAGATGATAATCTTGAAAACCTTCAAAAATTGAAAGCCATCAAATTGGATTGGGGAAGAAATGCAGGAGATCGATTCACCATTCAATGCAAGATGTTTAGTCAACGATTGGAGAATGTGGGAATTACCCATTTTGCAGAAGAGTACATTGGAACCCACACCAGCGGTATTTATACCAAAGATGGTCGGATACCTCAGCAAGTTTTGCCATTTTTTGATGAGTATTTAGAATTTTAATTCCTTTAAAAATCAATCAGAATTTGCTTTTATGCTTTCACTTTTAGGATTTCTTACTATAGTCATATTGTTGGTTTTGGTGATGTCAAAAAAGGCATCTCCGGTAGTGGCTTTGATCATGGTTCCTGTGGTGATGGGAATGATTGGAGGCTTTGGTTTTGAATTGGTGGACTTTATGACAGATGGGATCAAGACCATCGCACCGACGGGTGTCATGTTTATTTTCGCTATTCTATTCTTTGGGATCTTGACTGATGCAGGCACTTTTCAGCCTATCATCAATAAGCTGCTAGGATTTGCTGGAAATGACCCAGCCAAAATTTCAGTTGCCGCTTCAGCTTTGGCAATGATTGTGCATTTGGATGGATCCGGTGCCGTTACTTTCTTGGTGACGATTCCCGCATTCTTGCCCTTGTATGACGCTCTTAAAATGAGTCGGGCAAATCTTGCCTGCATCGTGGCTCTTTCTGCAGGAACAATGAATATTCTTCCTTGGGGTGGCCCGACGATTAGAGCCGCTTCGGCTTTGGAAGTGCCAGTTACTGAATTGTTCAATCCTTTGCTTATTCCAGTTTTGGTAGGCTTGATAGCTGTACTTTTGATTGCGTTTTTTCTGGGGAAAAGTGAAAGAAAAAGCGAGGCTTTAATCCAAGTTCAAATTGAAGAAGAAATCAAATTCAGCGAGCTGGAACGGCCGAAATTGTTCTGGTTTAATATTATTTTGATTCTTCTAGCTGTGGGAGTTCTTGTTTCTGGATTAGCTCCACCACATGTGATTTTCATGATTGCTTTTTGCATCGCCATTACCGTGAATTATCCAAAAGTAAAGGAACAGGGAAAGCGAATCGACGCGCATGCCAAAGCAGCCATTCTAATGGCAAGTATATTATTTGCTGCCGGATGTTTTACCGGGATTTTGAAAGGGTCAGGGATGATATCGGCAATGGCTGATTCAGCTGTTGCTTATACTCCAAATTGGATTGGGAATCATTTGGCAGTGATCACTGGGATTTTGTCCATGCCTGCTAGCCTGCTTTTCGATCCCGATTCCTTCTATTTTGGAATTTTACCTTTATTAGCTTCTACAGCTGTGGAGTTCGGAGGTTCAGGAATAGAAGTGGGAAGAGCGGCAATTATGGGACAGATGACTACAGGTTTTCCTGTAAGCCCATTGACAGGAGCTACATTTTTGTTGATTGGTTTGACAGGTGTTGACTTGGCAGATCATCAGCGAAAAACTATTCCTTATGCCTTCTTGGTAAGTATGATTATATTGACTGTTTCACTTTTAGTGGGGGCTATTTCCTTTTAATAAAATGAAA
Source organism: uncultured Algoriphagus sp. (assembly GCA_965659625.1). GTDB lineage: Bacteria > Bacteroidota > Bacteroidia > Cytophagales > Cyclobacteriaceae > Algoriphagus. The sequence continues at coordinate 10,457 of CBFHWO010000052.1, forward strand.
TCGATCATTATCAAATATTCAAACACTGGATTGATTATCAATTACACATGATTTCATCCGGCTATTAAAAATCAAGTTTTAATCGAATGAAAAAAATAAGAATCGGAAGCGGAGCAGGGTATGGAGGGGACCGATTGGAACCGGCCATCGAGTTGATGAAGCATGGAAATCTGGATTACATTGGATTTGAATGCTTAGCAGAGCGGACGATTGCCATTGCACAAGAGCAAAAGAGAATTGATCCTAACAAAGGTTACAATCATTTGCTGACTTATAGAATGGAGCAGGTGATTCCTTTGGCCTATAAAAACAAGATCAAAGTAATCACGAATATGGGCGCCGCTAATCCTGAAAAAGCGGCTGAAATTATTGCTGATTTGGCAAAAAAAGCTGGCGCTCAAGGAATGAAAATCGCAGCCGTAATCGGAGATGATGTGCTAGAGCAAGTCAAGAATCAGGATAATTTGATGATTCTTGAAACGGGCCATCCCTTATCTTCCATCCAAGAAAATATTGTTTCTGCGAATGCCTATTTGGGTGCAATGCCGATAGTAGAAGCTTTGCAAAACGGCGCAGATATTATTGTCACAGGCCGAATAGCGGATCCCTCTTTATTTTTGGCTCCAATGATTTATGAGTTTGGTTGGAGCTTTGATGATTTTGTCAAATTAGGAAAAGGTACCTTGATCGGCCATCTATTAGAATGTGCTGGACAAGTTTGTGGGGGATATTTCGCAGATCCTGGGATAAAGGATGTTCCGAATCTATGGAATCTTGGTTTCCCTTTTGTTGAAGTGGATGAATCCGGTGATGGATTTGTAAGCAAACTAGATGGATCAGGAGGTTTGGTAAGTACAGCAACTTGCACGGAGCAATTACTTTATGAAATCCATGATCCTGCAAATTACTTTACCCCAGACTGCGTGGCTGATTTTTCGAAAGTAGAATTTCAGGAGTTGGAAAAAGATAAAATTGCTTTTAAAGGAGCAAGTGGAAATCAAGCTACGGATACATATAAAGTGAGCGTGGGCTATAGAAATGGATTTTTGGGTGAAGGAGAGATCAGTTATGGAGGTGCTAATTGTTTAAAACGGGCGGAACTGGCCATCGAAATCCTCAAAAAAAGATTGGAAGGTAAAGAACTTACGGATGTGAGGTTTGAACTAATCGGTGTCAATTCCATCAATCCGCTAAACGCATCAACTCATCTACTAGAACCTACTGAAGTGAGGATTCGGGTTGCCGGAAAATCCAAATATGATGCAATGGCAAGGCTAATAGGAATGGAAGTGGAAGCACTTTATACCAATGGACCGGCAGGAGGAGGGGGAGCTACGCAGAAGTTGAGCGAACAGATTTCCATTGCGTCGGTCTTGTTACCAAAATCAGAAGTGAAAACAAATGTCATTTATCAAACTATAGACTGATATGAAACTTTGGGAGATAGCACATTCCAGAACAGGAGATAAAGGAAATATCAGTAATATTTCTGTGATAGCTTACGACAAGTCAAACTTTGATTTGATACTCAGTAAGGTTACCGAAGATAAAGTAAAATCCTGGTTTGATGATCGGGTGAAAGGGAAAGTGATTCGATACGAATTACCCCAGTTGGGTGCACTGAATTTTGTGCTTTATGATGCTCTAGAAGGGGGAGTGACCAGTGCTTCGACTTTGGATAAGCATGGTAAATCCATGAGTTCCTATTTGCTGATGATGGAGGTTTGACTTGAAATAATTCTTCGGATTGAAAATCCTATGATCAGGATTCGAGATTACATCCTCGATATTCATCGGGAGTCGAAGAGTGGGTTTTGAAGGTTCTTAGCCTTTTCCGATTTATTCTAATCGAGTCCATCGCCTTAATATTAAAAAATGCTGTGAATCCAATAATCGTTGATTTATGGAACTTAATTCAGTTGAAATTTGTATTTAAAGTATAGTGGTAATAGTATTTTACCGTTATTCTTAGAAGATAAATACATAAATAATTAATTAACTATAAAAAAAGAAAGATAGAGGATGTTATGAGCAAAGATAGATTTATAAGAATTTTAAATAGAAATAAACAACTAATCAAATCACTTTCGCTAGCATTTACTATTCTATTTATGGGAACAATATTTTCCGTGAATGCTCAGGATAACGACATGTTAACTAACAGTGAAATGGAAGAAATGCAAGATCAAGACATGGACTATATGAAACAAATCCATGAAATCGTTAAAGATTATCCTGCATTTTCTTATAGCTACACATTTGATGATGGTAAAGTTGCAGATGTTACAGTTACAGGAATCGACAATAACTATGATAGAAAGAAGTTAGAAGTTGTATTATTTGATCTAAAAAGCAACAAAAATATGCTGAAAAATCAACCAAACAGAGTAGGAGTTTTTTACTCAGTTGATGAACCAGCAGAATTTAAAGGAGATTTAAACGAGGCCCTATTTGCGAATTTGAAGTACCCTTCAGAAGCTAAAGATTGGGGAGTTGAAGGTACAATTTATGTTAAGTTTGTAGTGGAAGATGATGGAAGAATCCGTTTTGCTTCGACAGCAAGTAATATAGAAACCTCTGTAGACATATATCTAGAAGATCTTCAAAATCAAGCCGTGTCTGCTATTAAGGCAACTTCCGGTAATTGGTCACCTGCAAAGGTAGAAGGTGTTGAAGTTTCATCACTAAATGTTATACCAATTACTTTTGATTTTGAGAAAAACCCAACTCTTCCTGCTTTGATAAGGTAAGAGCATAAGTAATTAATGTTTTAGCTGATAAGTTTAAGAACCGGATGGAATTTTTCATCCGGTTTTTTTATGGATAAAACTTTAGATTTAAATCTTATTAAAGAAAAGTTAACATCTGGTAGAAGAAGGAATTTGGTTTGGACTAGGTGTATTCCGCCACAATTGTCAGATGAACTTCCACTTTTCCATTAAACAAATTTGTAATTTGATTTGATCAATAAGAATATCAAAAATATCGATGTGTTGGAGTATAAATTTTTTGGTTAAAACCTCCTGATTAATTGAAATGAATAACGCTTTGCAATTCTATTTTTTAATTGGCTGATGCATCATAAGGGTATTGATTTCCTCTTCAATCCCCATCATATTGCTCTTTCCAGTTAGCTTGTACTGACCTTTTCCTGATCTGTCCCATTTGTTTGATCCATCGGCTGCAACAGTCATTTTACCTTCTTCCAGGGTGAAATATTTCTCATATCCCAAGGAAGCCACAAACACAGCCGTTTGATCCCAACTCATTCTGCCGTTTTTATCTTGCTCATCCATGGGAATGGATATTGAAAAAGCATCTTTTACTGGACTGTTCACGATTTCTTCATTGTTTATTAAAGGAATTCCTGTGTGTATTTCCTTACCAATTTCGAACCCGCTAAAAATGATTGGCTTTGGGAAATGATCTACCACATAGTTGGAAGATGAAGCGTCTTGATTTACGTTAAATTCTGATCCTTCGGGAAAATAGCCGGCCATACTTACCATTTTTACCACCTTCTTTTTTACTAACTCAATGCCGGATAAGGAGGAATACTCATCAGGTTCGGATTGCAGGAGATTGGCAATATTGGTAAAAAAACCAACCGTAATAAGTGTCACGCTTTCATCTGGTTGAGAAGAAAGGATTTTTCGATACAAAGCCACTGCACCCGGAGCCTCGCTATTCTTCTGTAAGCTATGAGGATAATTTGCCAATAAGGTATCCGTCCAATGTTGACGATCACGCTGTTCTATTGCTTTACCTTTTGGAACCCCAATTGGCAAATCAGGTCTTTGGAAGTACGTATTCAATACATCAAGAACTCCTGCAACCCCTTCATATTTTGTGCTAGCCATCGTAGCTAGAATTTCAATTTTTCCCTGATCTGCAAAAGCATGGAGTAAAGTGATTGCCCCTACATCATCATAATCAGGCCCCATATCCGTATCAAAAATCACATGAGGAATTTGAGCGTTTTGACAATTGGCATCTTGGAGAATAGCAAAAGCTAAGAAGAAGAAAATAAGCGTTTTTGGCTTCATTTTGGGCTGAATTAATTGGGTACAGTTTCAATTACTCATCAATTTAAAAAGAAAAGTGAAGGTTTTAGGGTTCGTCATTGCATCCTAGATATTCATAGGGAGCCAAATAGCTGAGTGAAATGTTTTTTTAACCGCAAAGAACACGAAGAACACAAAGGTTTCGCAATGAAGATAACCATTGGAAATAGCTTCAGAGGAGCGACCTGTTTATAGCCATGGCCCCGATAGCTATCGGGGTTAACCCGGGGCATACGGATCAACAAATTATTCCCCCTCCCGCTAAGAAAAGCCTATTGGAAACA
>CBFHWO010000053.1:0-14415 GCA_965659625.1 uncultured Algoriphagus sp.
CTCATTCCTTGCACGCCATTGATGGAGTTCTCCAAAGTGATCAAAGTTGATTTCACCAGTACATCAGCACTGGATCCTGGGTAAGCTATGAAAATACTTACCGTCGTAGGGGCAATTTCCGGAAATTGTGAAATAGGCATTTGCTTCATAGCAAGGGTACCCACAAACACAATTATGATAGAAATAACGATCGCTAAAACCGGTCTTTTTATGAATTTGCTAAACATGAATTCTTTCTTTTGGGATTCGAATTATTCGGCATACAAATCCAAGCTGGATAAAGCAGCTTCGGGTTTCACGAATTCAAAGTTGATTTCCTCATTTTCTCTTACCAGACGTAAGCCTTCCAAAAGGATTTTATCTGTGGCTTTTAGGCCATCGACTACAGCATAGATGTGAGGAAGTTCTGCGGCGATAGTGATCTCTCTGGAGCGAACGATATTGTCTTCATCGATGACAAAAACATATTTCTTATCAAGGACTTCGAAAGTTGCTTTTTGAGGAATCAGTAGCGTGTTTTTAAGTGGAATATTCATTTGAATATTTCCTGTTTCCCCATGTCTTAACAGACCGTTTGGATTTGGGAAAGTTGCTCTGAAAGCAATATTACCTGTTTCACTATTAAAGTCAGCTTCAATGGTTTCTACTACTCCCGGGAATTCAAATTGCTTGTGATTCGCCATTTGGAATACTACTTGGACTTTTTCATCCGTTTTTACCTGTGCTTTGTAATCCAGGTATTCAGCTTCCGGAACATTGTAATACACCCACATTTTACTATTGTCAGATAGGTTGGTAAGGAGTTCCCCTTCTTCTAATAGACTTCCTTCTCTTACCAAAAATCTATCGATGATGCCATCAAAAGGCGCTCGGATTTCGGTAAACTGTAAGTGTACTTTAGCTAGTGAAAGTTCTGCGTTTGCTTTATCGACTTTGGCTTTGGCCATTGCCAGTTCGTTGGGTGCAACGATGTTTCTGTCGGCGAGTGATTTCGTGTTTTCATATTCGATTTGGACAAAATCAGCCTCTGCTTTCGCACTCTCCAATTCAGCTTGGTAGATGTTAGGCATGATTTTGAAAAGCATTGTGCCTTTTTTGACAAATTGGCCTTCATCGACAAAGATTTTTTGAAGATAGCCTCGCTCCAAGGCTCTGAGTTCAATGTGTTGAATAGAATGAACCTGAGACACGTATTCTTTAGTGATCAGGGTGTCCAATTGTAATGGACTAGTGACCTGGAAGGTCGTTTCAGCTTCATGGTGCTCCTCTCCATGAGAGTTACAGCCTGTGTGGAATAGCACTGCACACAATCCTGCGAGCATGAGAATTCTCGATTTCATAAAATTGATTTTAGCGGGAGTTATTCTTAAATTTTTGACGTGCGAGAATGAGATGCACGATAAACTATGCTTCAGGAAATGACCTGAAGGATAGGGTTCAGTTAGAATGAACTGATGGTATGTAGGTAATGGGAATTACCTCTAACAATATTATATAGTAAAGACCTGCATTAAGAGGTGCCTTCTATGTGATATTGTATGATAAAAATGCTTTGTTAAGAATAAGCTCCGCTGAATAAATTTCAATAAAAAAGCTAAAATCAGCGTACAAAAAATGGCAGAGAAATAAATACTGTTCTCTACATACTTTTTAAATGAAAGTAAGACATCGTCTTCTTCCTCAATCTCAGTAGGATCGAGTTTGATTGAACTGGAAGAGTAATCTAAAATAACTGGGATCTGACTGACACGATTTGTCTTTACGGTAGAATTGTCAAATCCTGGAAGGTTTTCGTTTTGGGCAAAATGATGACCATCCTCCATATCGTGGGAATATAGTTGACTATACCAGCTGGAAAGAAGGATGCAGAGTGAAAGTATAATTCTCGTAATCAACTTTGTCATCAGGGTGCGAAATAAAATAAAGTTTCTTTTACTGTCAATTAAACTTCAGTTAATTCCAGTTAAAGGTTCAAGTACTTCCGCCAAATTTAATTTGGTCTTGAGGACTTTAGAGAATCAATGAAACTAAATCGATTTATAATTTGATAAAATTCTTGTCTTACCAAATTTTCATAAAATTGATTATTTGATTGAAGATTTTCAAGAAAAGAGGTTTATTTATTTTTGTATTATCAACAAAAATAAACATGTTTTTTGGAGTAGGTTTTCCTCTCCAGAAAAATCAAAAAATGAGATTTCGAAAAGTAGCAATTAGAAATAAAAACAGGTGATTTGTTTTGAAAATGCGTCACAGATTTTAGAGATAAAATTAGATTGCACCATGTTAAGTCAATCCATTTTGTTGCAGGGAATTCGACTCATAAGTCTTCCCTAGTTTACGGGAATTTGTATTAAGAACGTTGTGCCAATTCCAGGTTTTGATTTTAATTCCAATTTTCCATTTAAGGAGTTTACTAAATGTAGAACAAGATTGAGCCCAAACCCAAATCCCTTTTCAGCCATAGAGCCATCTGTTGATGCTGCTTTTCCATTTAAAATGTTTTGAATTTTATCGGCCTCCATTCCTCCTCCAGAATCTCTAACTTCAAAAATTATTAGTTTTTCACAACCAAGAATTTCTAAGTTGAGTTTAACAGTTATTTCACCTCCAAAAGGAGTGAATTTGATTGAATTGGAGACTAAATTCCCCAGTATTTGAAGGACTTTGTTTTTTGGGATTGGGACATCAGCATTAGGAAAATCAACCTCGATTGAAAGTTGGATGTTTTTAGTAAGTGCTTGAGGTTCATACATCGTCTTGATTTTAGACTTCACACTGTTAAGTGTAAACTCTTCCCCGCTGCCTTTTGCTTCTGACTTTCCGCCATAATCCAGCGTTAAAATTTCATCTGCTAATTCTAAGAGAGATTTACTGCTTTTTCTGATTAGGCTTATAAATTCCAAAACTTCTTCTAGCCTGTTTTTATTTCCCTGAAGCTGAATTATTTCTGCCAACCCAATTATTCCTCCAAGTGGACCTCTAATATCATGGGCAACTTTTACTTTGACTTTTTCGCTTTCTTGAACTTTATTTTTCAGTCCGTCAATTGCCTTATTGATTCTTAACCTATTGACTACCTCATTTGCGATGATAGCAAGCATTTCTTTTTTTTCGGGAGTGATTTTTTTGGAATCAGTATCTATTACGCATAAAGCCCCCAAGCTTAATTCTCCTTGTATTTTAAGTGGAATACCGTAATAGTAATTTAATTTTGCTCCGTTTGTAATGAAATTTTTACCCAAGAACCGCTCGTCTTCTGATAGATTTTCAATTTCAAGATCTTTTTTGTTATGATCATAAACAAGGTATTGACAAATAGAATCTTCCCTGGGCACTTGGTCAATATCAATTCCAAAAGTGGAAACGCTCCATTGTGTATAATGATCTATAAGGTTGACTAGGGAAAATTTTGTTCCGGCAATTTTTGCCGCCAACTTAGTTAGATCAGAAAGGGATTCTTCAAGGTTATGATAATCAAGATCAAGATCATTTAAGGCCATTAATCTTTCCATCTCATTTGTAGGAATGAGGTGAAATTCTTTAGAAATAGGGTGATTCATGGTGCAAAGAAAGCATTATATGAAATCCATTTCCAAATCTTAAATTCAATTAATTCCATAAAAAATACAAATCCCATTTTTTTATTTTCAAAATACAAAATATTTGATTTAAAGAGGCTTCATGTCTATCAGTAGACTTCAGTCTTTTAGAGGAAAAGGATTTCTTAAATCCTTAAAAGATCTTTTTAGGGCATTTAAATATAGTTTTTAAATGATTTTAAATATTCAGATACGATTATATTCCATTATATTTTTTATTGGTAAGTAACGTGTGAAGCGTTAATTTGCCGCCAAAATTTAAAAATTGTATTTGTATAAATCAGCTTTACATTTGTAATATTTGAACATCAAATAACTAAGCTAAATCTAAAATTAAAATAGATTTATTGATTGTAATTTTTGAGTAGTGAGTAGAAAGAAAAGTTGAAACTAGAGAAGTTATGGAAAAAAATTGCAAGGAATTATTCGAAAAATTTGAGGCTGTAAGCGGCGTTGGTTTTTGGAGAATAGATCTTGAAACAAAAGAGAACTATTGGTCTCAAAATTTTTATGAAATCTCTGGATTTGATTCAACTAATACCATACCATCTACTGAATTAGGATTGTCTCTTTTTCATAGCGAAGATAGGGCTGAAATAAAGCTTGCCATTGAAAGTGCAACAATAACGTTGGAACAATTTCAAATTGAAAGCAGGATAGTGAGTGCTTCTGGAGAAGTCAAGTATGTGATTCTTGAAGGAACTATTGAATCGGAAAATGATGATACTCAAAAAATTCTTCTCATAAGCTGTAAAGACATTACAAGGTCCAAGATTACTAAAGGACGCACAAAAGTCGATTACGAATTAAAAAGTTTATTGGAATGTTCAATTGACTTGATTTTTTTATTCAATAAAGAAGGTCTCATCACAAAAGTTTCAAATAGCGTTTTGGAAACTTTAGGTTATCCTCTGGAAGAAGTCATAGGCATGAGGCCAATTGATTTTTTATACCCCTCCGATGTGGAAAAATCTGAAAAAGTGACAGAAGAAATTCGTTCGGGTCAAAAAATCAAGAGATTTAAAAATAGGTATTTGGATGCAAAAGGAAATTTAGTTTACCTCAACTGGACAGCTTGTCTTAAAAAAGAGACAGGTGAGATTCTGGGTGTAGCAAGAAATTTCACTGAGATAGTTGAAATTAAAAATAAACAAAAGCGTGAAAATATTAGAATACAGACCATTCTAAATAGTTCACCAGACTTGATTTGGAGTTTAGATTTAGATTTCAAATTACTGAGTGCAAACAGGGCTTTTTTGAAATTGATGAAAACCGCCACTAATTGGGAAATCAAACCAGGTGACAACCTTCTTTCTGATGCGATCAATGGCAAGGAAACCTTGAATTTTTGGGAGAAAAACTATAGAAAAGCTTTTAAAGGGAAAAAAGTTAAAATTGAGTCAAAAATAGACTCCAAAAATGAAAACGCTACCATTTACTTTGAGACCAAAATCAATCCAATATACTCACATGGGGAAATTATTGGGTTAGCTTGTTTTTCCAGAGATATCACAGAAAACAAAAATAATAAGGAGCGAATAATTGAACTGAATAAAAAATTCCTTAGGGGTCAGGAATTATCAAAAACAGGGTATTGGGAGAGTGATTTACTAACCAATTTGCTCTATTGGTCAGATGAAATGTATAAAATCTGGGAAGTAAAAAATCAAACTGATAAGGTACTGTTAGATTTTTTGTTTACGTCTATTCATCCGGAAGACCGTCAGGATTTCTTATATCATAGGAATAGAGCTGTTTCAGGAGAAAAGAATCTTGATTTCGTTTACAGGATTATTACGCAAAACGGAAACTTGAAATATATTCATGAATTAGGAGAAAAGGGCGATAGCAATACATTGAGAGGGACAGCTCAAGAAATTACAAAAGAAAAGGAGCATGAGTTAAAACTAAAAGAAAGGAATTCTTTTATTGAAGCGATTCTTGAAAATATTCCGTTGGGAGTTGCGGTAAATAAAATCTCAGATGGTGAGTTCACTTTTGTGAATAAAGCTTTTGAGAAAATTTACGGTTGGCCAAAAAATGAATTCCTATACTTTGATTCATTTTTTGAAAAAGTATATTCTAATCCAGAATATAGGACATGGATTAAAAGTCAAATGTTGGAAGATATACGAAGTGGTGATCCAGCACGATTGAATTGGAATAATATATTAGTTACAACTAAAAACAAGGATGAGAAAATCGTAAATACCAAATCTATTCCAGCTCCTGATTTGAACTTGATGATATCTACTGTTTCAGACGATACTGAAAGGTACCTTGCCGAGCAAGCTCTGAGGGTTAGTAATGATCGATTTAAATTAGTTTCAGAAGCAGTGTCCGATGCAATTTGGGATTGGGATTTAGTAAAGAATTCTGTTTTTTGGGGAAGCGGATTTCATAAGCTTTTTGGATATTCGGAGGAACAAAACCAAATAGAAGGGGAAAACTGGATGAATTATATCCATCCTGAGGATAGAAAAAAAATAGCGCAAAGTATTCAAAATGCAAAAAATAATAAATCATTAAAATATTGGAGTGGAGAATACAGATTTAAAAAAAATGATGGGGACTATGCTTTTGTAATTGAAAAAGCGATCATTATTCGAGACAACAAAGGAGAGGCTTTACGAATGGTAGGAGCTCTTCAAGACACAACTAAAGAAAAGGAAAGAGAGAATCATCTAAAGCTACTAGAATCAGTGGTTACAAATACCAAAGATTCTATTTTGATCACCAAGCCCAAACAAGGTCAGGATGGATATGAAATAATCTATTGCAATAAGGCATTTTCAGAAATGACTGGATATAAACGTGAGGAAATTCTTGGTAAAAGCCCAAAAATTCTTGTGGGAAAAGATTCAAATCAAAATGCCATTATACAATTGAAGAAAGCTATTAGAGAAAAGAAAAGTACTTCAGTAGATACGATAAATAATAAAAAGGATGGTTCGCCATTTTGGGTTAATATTTCTTTAGTTCCCCTTACTAGCCCTGCTGGAAACCTGACGCATTGGATTGTTATTGAGCGCGATATTTCCGAAAAGAAAAAGAAAGAACTAGAGCTTGAATTAATAAATGAGCGTTTCAGATTAATATCCAAAGCAACCAACGATGTCATTTATGATTGGGAATTGGTAAAAGGAAAGCAATTTTGGGGAGATGGATTTTCCAAGATTTTTGGAATAGATCTTCTGAATGATGAAGATTTTTCCTTGGAATGGTCAAAAAAAATTCACCCTGAAGACCTAGAAAGAGTTAATAGCTACTTTTCTGAAAAAACACTGATTAAGAACGATTTAGTAGAATATGAAATAGAATACAGAGTTCAGAAACCCAATAATAAATTTATTTATGTCTTAGACTCTGGACAAGTTATCAGGAACGAAGAAGGTTTTCCGATAAGAATGATTGGTGCCATACAGGATATCAATAATAGGAAAGAGTACGAGAGCTCCCTACAATCACTTAATATAGTTTTAGAAAAATCCAATAGGCAATTAGAGCATTCCAATAGAGAATTAGAACAGTTTGCTTATGTAGCTTCACATGATTTGCAGGAGCCTCTTCGAATGATTACTAGTTTTTTAGGCTTATTGGAAAAGCGTTATAATGACGTCTTGGATGAAAGTGGGAGAAAATACATTCATTTTGCAGTAGATGGAGCAAAAAGAATGAAGCAGATAATCTTAGATCTGTTAGAGTTTTCGAAATTGGACAGTTTTCAGGAATCAAAGACTTGGCTTGACACGAATGAATTGGTGGAAAAATCAAAACTTTTTATTAATTGGAAACTACGAAGGAATACACCAGTTTTTAATTTAACTAAGCTACCTCAGGTATATGGGCATAAAAGCAGGTTGATCCAACTTTTTCAAAATATTATTTCTAATGCCATCAAATATCAACCTAAAGGCCAAACCCCTGAAATATGGATTTCTGGCAATGAAAAAAAGGATTATTGGGAATTTGCCGTGAGGGATAATGGAATTGGATTAGAAAATGAATACTTGGAAAAGATTTTTATCATCTTTCAAAGACTGCACACTTCGGATCAATATTCCGGTACAGGAATAGGGCTGGCCATCAGTAAAAAGATCATAGATCAACATGATGGTAAAATCTGGGTAGAGTCTCAGCAAGGGAAAGGATCAACCTTCTTTTTCACCATAAAAAAACCAGAAAAAATATGATCTGGATTAGAGACTTATTTTTCAAATCACCATTTATAACTGGGTTTATAGCATTTCTTTTAATTCTCGGCTTTGGTCTATTTCTTTCTTTTAAAGAATATCAAATTATCCGTTTGGAGGAGAAGAATAGAGTGACACGTCTAAGTGAGCAAATTGAAGACAATGTGCAAGAGGTTATAAAAACAGCCAATTCCACAGTCAATATACTTGCATACCTAGTTCAGGCGGACAAAGTAGATGACAATTTTGAATTAATCGGGAAAAGCATAATCGAAAATGTCGATATCATTGATCAAATCCAGTTTCTTGATAGCGGAGTGATTATAGCTACTTACCCGTTGGCTGGAAATGAATCCGTCATCGGATATGATGTCCTTTCAGATTCAAGCCGAAATCAAGAGGCTATTTTTGCAATTGAATCAAAAAGTCTGTTTTTCGCAGGACCTATCCAAATAAGGCAAGGAGGTGAAGCAATTGTCGGTAGGCTTCCACTTTTTGATTCTAATGAATTCTCTGGATTTACAGCAGTGATCATCTCTTGGGAAAAATTTAAGAACCGAGTTTTGGGGAGTTTCCGAGAATTTGATTCAGAATTCACGATCGATTTATTGAAGGTTGACCCTTATGAAGGGGTTGAAAAATCTCTTTTAGGGATTGATTTTTCTGAAGCAAATGGACCAGTTGGGAGAATTAGCGTGGAAGAAGGCAATTGGATAATAAAAGTCCAACTCAATGAAAGTAAAGCATTTACTTCAATAATTCCCGAATCAATTGGCAGATTTTTATTGGCAATTTTTATTGGTTTTTTGCTTTTTAAGTTTGCTCAGCAGCCGATTATTCTAAACAAAAAAGTCACAGAAACTACAAAAGAACTCCAACTTAGTAACCAGCGATTTACGTTGGCTACTAAAGCAAATTCTCAAATTATTTGGGATTGGGATCTGATTTCCAATACGACTATTCGAAGTGAAAATTTTGAAAAACTTTTGGGCTATGAACCGGATGAAAAACAACTTCATTCTGGTTTTTGGAAATCCCTGATTCACAAAGAAGATTTGGCCGAGGTGGAGAAAAATCTACAAGAAACTTTATTAAGTAATGAAACAGATTGGTCCCAAGAATTTCGAATAAAAAAATCAAATGGCGAAGATATAAATATCTTGGATAAAGGACTGATAATCAGGGATGAAAATGGCAAAGCAATCCGTCTTATTGGATCTACGCAGGATATTACGGATAGAAAAAAGGCCGAAAGTGAAATAGCAAAACAGAAACATCGAATTTCAAATGTAATCGAAGGAACAAATGCTGGTACTTGGGAATGGAATGTTCAGACAGGAGAAACGGTTATCAATGAAATTTGGGCAAATATCCTAGGCTATACTTTAGAAGAATTAGGACATGTCACTATTCAAACTTGGAAAAAATATGTTCATCCGGATGATTTTGAAGAATCCGTTAGATTATTGAAGCTTCATGTTTCAGGTGAAAAGAAAAGTTATGAAAGCGAGTATAGAATGCTTCATAAAAATGGCAATTGGATTTGGGTATTAGCAAGGGGGAAAGTATTGTCTTGGACTCCTGAGGGGAAACCTTTGATGATGTTTGGTATCCATGTAGACATTACACAGAAGAAAAAAAGAGAAGAGGAAATCAAATTGGCTAATGTCAGATTACAATCAGCAAATGAGGAATTAAAGTCCTTCGCTTCTGTCGCTTCTCATGACATGAAGGAGCCACTTCGTATGATCAGTTCTTTTCTAGAACTTTTGGAGAAAAGGTATCGTCCAGTGTTGGATGAAAAAGGACTACAGTACATCAAATTTGCCTCTGAGGGAGCAAAAAGATTAAGCCAACTGACAGGGGATATCATGGAATATGCCACGATTGGCTTTCACCCAGACTATTTAAGGAAAATAGATTTGAATGAATTAGTCCAAGAAGTACTCGTCATTAAACAAAGTGAGTTGAAGGAAAAAAATGTCGAGATCAAAATGGATAGTCTCCCCTATGTACTGGGAATAAAAACTCCAATTAAAACCGTCTTCCTGAATCTGATTTCCAATGCCATCAAATACCAACAAAAAGGAAAAAGTCCGATTATTAAAATAACCTCCGAAAACTTATTGGATCAAGTGAAAATCACTGTTGAAGATAATGGAATAGGGATAGAAAAGGAGTTTTATGAAAAAATCTTCGAACTTTTCAGTAGATTATATTCTAAAAATGAATATTCAGGGACAGGTTTAGGTCTGTCCATTTGCCAGAAAATAATCAATCAGCATGGTGGAAAAATTTGGCTAGAATCCATCCCAGGAGAAGGTAGTAAGTTTTATTTTACATTAAAAAAGTATGAGTCCTCAACCAATTAAATTATTACTTGTAGAAGACAATGAAGGCGATATCTTATTGATACAAGAAGCACTTATCGAAGCTAAAATTATGAATAGAATGGAGATAGCTAGAGATGGCGCTGCAGCTATTACTCTACTTGAGGATTTGGCAAAGAATAACAAAAACGCGCTACCTGATGTGATCCTATTGGATATAAATCTCCCAAAGAAAAATGGGCATGAAGTACTGGCTTCCATAAAAGAAAACTCTTCTTTAAAAAAGATTCCAATAATAGTACTTACAACTTCAAATTCTGAACAGGATATTTTTAAAGCATATGATTTACATGCCAATTGCTATATTGTTAAACCTCTCGAAGTAAATAATTTTTTGCAGGTAATCAGTAATATCGAATCTTTTTGGTTGACTGTAGTAAAATTGCCTAAACAAACGAATGATGAAGAAGGATGAAAATCCATATAAAATTTTAGTTATAGAGGATAATCTGGGCGATTTTGTGATTTTGGAAGAATATCTATCTGAATATCTTATTAATCTCCATATCAATCATGCGGAGGATTTTCATACAGCTGCTCAAATTTTGAAAGATGGAGAGAAAGAAATAGATATTATTTTTTTGGACCTTTCTCTTCCTGATAAATCAGGGGAAGACTTAGTGATAGAAATTACTAATTTGGCCAGTGGAATCCCTATCGTTGTATTGACTGGTTTTTCAGATATAGAATTTGGAAGTCGATCTCTTGCACTTGGTGCGGCAGATTATCTGGTCAAAGATGATTTGTCTCCAGCGGTGCTTTATAAAAGCTTGGTTTACAATATCCAACGTTTAAATTTTATTTCTGAATTAAAAGAATCAAAGAGAAAATATTCTGATCTTTTCCAGCTCAACCCTTCGCCTATTATTGTATATGATCAGCAAACATTAAGAATTATAGATGTCAACGAAGCTGCCTATATAAAGTATGGATATACTCGAGAGGAATTTTTAAACATGGAATTAAAGGATATCAGGCCTACAAGTGAAGAAGCTTTATTGATGCAATCAATGAATGATTTCTGGGTAAATAAAAGTGACAAATATCAACGGATTACCAAGCATATAAAAAAGAATGGAGAGATAATGGATCTTGAAGTAAGTCCTGCTAAAGTTAAAATAAACAATAGAGATGCTGGGCTGGTTTTGGTAAACGATATCACTGAAAATCTAAAATATATCCGTAAAATCGAAGAACAAAATGAAACTTTTAAAGAAATAGCCTGGATTCAATCTCATGTCGTAAGAGCTCCTCTGGCAAGGCTGATGGGCTTGGTGAATCTTCTAGAAAGCCAAGAAGAAGGACTGAATAAGGACGTTAAAGAATTGTTAGAATACATTAAAATCTCGGCAGGAGAACTTGATGGAATCATTAGAAAAATCAGTGAGAAAACTGAGGGGATATCTAAGCAGCCTTAACTAAATGGGAAAAGATCTAATAATTGTAGATGACGATGAGATTTTATTAGTCATCTTAGAAAAGATGTTTTTAAAAGTAAATCCGGATTTAAGGATTTCTACTTTTTTGAGAGGGAATGAAGCGCTTGGTCATTTGTTAAATAACGAATTTAAGACTCTTCCATTCCTGATGGTTGATTTGTTTCTAAAAGATATGTTGGGATGGGATTTTTTGGAAAAGTTAGATGAAGATGGGAGATTTAAATCAAGAGTTGTGTTGATTACTTCCTCCGTAGAATCTGATAACTCCAAAAATTCTACGCGATATAAGAGTGTTGCAAGGTTTTTTGAGAAGCCAATAACTTTTGATAAAATTAGAATTATAAACGATCTTATCTTGGATGAAATATTGAATTAATTTTTATAGCTTTTTAGACACACTTTCTGGGAAGAATTGATAAAATTTTATAGGTAAATCCGCTTTCTTGCCAGTAGAAAGAATAAGCTTTTAGAAAATTTGGTTAAAACCTGAATTTGGTCTATTCGGACCTCTGTCATCCGTCTCCCGGCCTGAAACGCAAAGAAAAAAAGGCCTCTGGCATCATTTCAGGTAATCATAAATTTTACTGTTCTCTAATTATTTCACAAAAAAGCCCTGTAAATTAACTACTTACAGGGCTTTTTTAATCAAAGTTGTGGAGCTGGCGATACAGAAGCCGAACCATTTTTTTTAAGGAGGATTTGGAGCTTTTGGGTAGATTGTTTAAATCCCTTTAAGACATAATTTTACAATGGTGTAGTATGTTCTTCTGTAAATAAGTTTGAGGGATTAGGAAGTTCTTATGTCGATATCATCATAAGGTAGACACCTGAGTGATTTTTTTAGTTTAGTGAATATTCAGAGTTTGACTTAAAACTTACCATATTACAAACAACCTGATTCCAAGAACCACGGTATTATATGATTGCGAATAATACCATAGTTCTTGTCTTGGAAAGTGATGTTCCTTAAAGAAATTATAGGCCTATCTGAGATTACATGGTTTTGGTTCAACCTGCTTAAGTGATTGATCCAGCAGAATTATTTGGGTTAAGATTATAACCAGTATACCATTTCTTAAGATCTTAAGCATCTATTTTCTGATAATTTTCTCCAGAACATTCTTCAAATTTTGCAATTCTTTCTCAGATTCAGAGAGATTGGGGTGGAGTGGGGATATAATATATTCCGTTTTCGGATAATAAATTCGGCTCTCCTAAAATAAGTTTACAGATTAATGTTTTAATACTGTTTTAGGTTTACAATTTCATTTAGTCCTGTAATAGGTCTAGACTGGAGGATTCGGTTAGGGAACTTCAATTGAATGACTTCAAATTTAAGGACCAGCTCGACCTGTCACTTTTCAGCCTTAAAACGGGAAACCGCCACCAGGTGGAAATTGTAGGGAGGAGGCCAATCTAAACTATAAAACAATAAATAAATATAATGGAGAAGGAAAACGCATGAAATACAATGTCTTAAAAGCCACCCAGGATCAAGTAAAAGCTGAAGGTAAAAAAAATAACCAAATGAAAAGTATATCAAAAGGGGTGAAGATATAGGATGAAAAGTCATAATATAAGGTGTGATTTTTAATCTAAGGCCCGGCATTTTGGCCTGGTTTTTAGTTTTTCTCTCCAAAGTTTACAATGAAGACAGCGTTCTGATTTGTTGGTTTTATGCAACGTAATCCTTTTGGAACTTTTATATTTCAAAACCTTACATTTTTCAACCAATCAAACCAAAGGTAGCAATCGGGACAGGGCACACTTTATGGCCTTTAAAGTATAATTGTAAACATATGAATATGAAATCGAGCATAACTAAAAAGTCACACACTAGGATGAAAATAAACCCGTAGAGATTCTCCCTATGAAAAATCGGGACAGGCAATGTGGCATTTGAAGAACAAGTGTAAACAGATGAAATATCATTGAAATCAATAATATTGGGGGTTAAACTCCCCTTCCTTTTTGTAGTAAAATTCTTTTTCAAGTCATGCTATATTCTAGTCAAAATTATACCTAATCTTGCGAAAATAAGAGGGGCAAAACTCCCTTAGTCTTAAAAATAAAGCAATGCAATTGCAACAACTTATCCCTTTGATTGCCTTCATTTTGGCAACTTATTCTGTAATCGGAAATGATGTCATTCAGACATTAGGGACATTTCTGACCTCCAATCATAAAAAGAAGTGGTGGATACTATGGCTTTATGCTGCATCCATTTTGACCTTAGTTATTGTATATGGTTGGATCATGCATCAGGGGGATGTTTCCTATGGAAGATTAGACATGATTCCTTTGCCGGAAAAGATGGCCTTTTGGTATATTATTCCTCCTTTGGTTCTGATTATTTTGACCAGGTTTGGATTCCCTGTAAGTACCACGTTCATGATTTTAAGTGTCTTTTCATCTCAGACAGTTATAGAAAAGATGATATTAAAATCAATTTTGGGATACGCAGTGGCATTTGCTTTTGCATTTGGAATTTACCTAGTGATCGCAAAAAGGTTTGAATCAAAAGAAAGTATTTCCAGATCCGAAAAAGAGAAGTCCAAAAAAGGCTGGCTAGTAGCCCAATGGTTATCTACTGGTCTCTTATGGTCTCAATGGCTGGTTCAGGATTTTGCCAATCTTTATGTGTATTTGCCCCGGCAATTGAGTTTGACCGAATTGATGACTTCATTATTCATCATTTTGGTCTTAATGGCCTTCCTTTTTAAATCCCGAGGCGGGAAAATCCAGGAAATCGTCAACACCAAAGCCAACACCCAGCATATTCGTTCTGCCA
>CBFHWO010000054.1:0-14141 GCA_965659625.1 uncultured Algoriphagus sp.
TTTTAAACAACGTAATTATTGACAAAGGAAATAATACTATAAATAGACATAACATGATAACTAAGCAGGAAATACTTGAACTATCTGAAATAACTAACACACATTGTGTATCTATTTTTATACCTACACATCAAGCTGGAGAGCATACCTTAAAAGGGAAAGACGCATTAAATTTTAAAAATCAATTACAAGAGGTCAAATCAAAATTGGAACACAAAGGAATGGATTCCAAGGAAATTGAGACATTCATGAAACCATTGAATAAACTCGTGGACAATGGAGAATTTTGGCGTAATCAGTCTGATGGTTTAGCTGTTTTTTTGTCCGACCTGATATTCCGTACCTACACAGTTCCTATTCCCTTTAAAGAATTCATTTACTTGTCAAATGAATTTTACTTAACCCCATTAATTCCAGTAATAAACGAGGATGGATTGTTTTATTTGCTCACTTTAAAAAAGGATGAAGTGAAATTTTACGAAGCAACAAAACATCGTATATCGGAAATTAGAGTGGATGACCTTGTCCCCTCTAGATTGGAAGAAAGGGTTGGCTATGATTATAAACAAAAAGGCTTACAATTCAGAACCCAGCAAGGCAACCAAGGAGCAGGTTCCTTTCATGGTCATCAGGATATTGATACTGAAGAGAAAAAGGAATTACTGAAATATTTCAGAGCTGTGGACAAAGGACTTCAGGAACATCTCAAAGAAGACCCGACCATTCCTTTAGTAGTTTGTTCTTTAGACTATTATTTCCCAATCTACGAGGAAGTAAACACTTATAAATCTCTTTTCCCCAGTCACATTTCCGCTAATCCTACTGATAAAGATTTAGCCTTATTCCATAAGGAAGCCTGGGAATTGCTTCAGCCAGTTTTTGATAAAAGCAAACAAGAGAAGCTCGACCAGTTTGAGGAGTTTTACGGAACTGAGAAAACTTCAAATGATATCGAAGAAATAGTAAATGCCACTTTTGACGGGAAGGTAGATACGCTTTTTTTGGAAAAAAACGCAAATATATTCGGAGTTTACAACCCTTCAAAACGAACCGTAAAAATAGATGAAACCCATGATTTCCCCAATGTGTCGCTTACAAACCTGATTGCCATGAAGGTTGTAAAAGATGGAGGAAATGTCTATTTGTTTGACAAAGAAAATATGCCGGCGAAACATTCAATCATTTATGCTTTGTTCAGGTATTAAGAATAAACCCAAAAAATACGGTTTTCACTTTAGCCCATCAGAATCAAAAAAGAGTAATTTATTAAAAAACTTAATTTTGCTTTGGATTATGAAGAATAAAACCTGGCATTGGGTGGACGAAAACCAGAATCTTGGATTTTCTCAAAAATTTAAATATTGAATCTTTGAAAGATGATCTAGCTAATCCCTATGGAAAAAATTAAAGTTCAAAATTTGTCAAGATCACCAAAGAAAAAGTGAGCAGCATAATGAAGTAAGATAATACGGTTGCTACAGAATAGCGCATATCCGGATATTCCTTTTTTTGCGTATCCTTACTTTTAATATGCTGAATAGTAGCTATCAAGAGCATAAAAAAAGAAAGGACAACAAGGAAGATTCCTGCTTTATCTCCTGTTATCAGTTTTAAAAAAGTAGCCCGTCCTAATTCCTCCCTTTCTTTAAAATAGTGAAACGCTCCAATCCCAATAGCGAGCATTGTCAAAGAAGTCCGGATCCAGGATAATTGAAGTCGTTCAAATGAAACCCTTATCCTTTCATTTTGAAGAAGCTTCTTCATCGATTTTGCATCTTCTTTCAATTTCAATTCTTCAGGAGAAAGAAACTTAGATTCTAATTGTTCTGGTGATTCCATTTTAGTTTCACTTTGGAGAAAAGTAAAAAGAAATTTGAAAAAAATCTTCCATAAGTATAAAGCTAAAAATCAAGGCTAACCTAACAATCCATTTCTAAAAAACACTTTTTATAAAAACCCATTTGACTCTTTACCTGCTTTTAGGGCGGATCAATTTTTTTAGTAAACAGTGAATTTGAAATAAGTCTTTTTAACTTTTATATTAAATTTTGGGCAATTTCTTACCCATTTGCCCTATTATCCTATCTTTACTCAGAAATTTTTAAAATCTGGAATTCAAACTTTTATCAAAATGAAAAATAAATTTAAAATCAGTTTACTGGTTTTCTTCCTTTTAGCTTCGAATGTCTCACATGGACAAATTCTTATCTCCTTATTATTTGGTGATGCACTCAATTCCGAAAAAATTGAATTTGGTTTAACAGGTGGTCTTAACCGATCTTTTCTAAACAATTATAACAATTCTGAAGGGCTAAATAACTTTAATTTGGGTTTCTATTTCAATATTAAAATGGAAGAGAAATCTTTTATCAGCACTGGAGTATATGTGAAAAACACTATGGGAGCTTCTGGAATGCCTGTTTATTCACTGGGCGATCCGGATTTTGATGAAGTATTTGAAGACGGGACTTTAACAACCAAAATCAAGTATTTCTATGTTCCGATTATGTACCAACAACGGATCAATAATCGATTCTTACTGGAAGGAGGAATTCAGGCAGGGTTAAGAACAAAAGCCCATGATTATTTTGAGAAGGAATTATTGGATGGAGAAGCTGAGTTCAAAAATGAAGTAAGAGATAATTTTGCCAGGCTAGATTTCGGTTTAGTAGGCGGAGTAGGCTACAAACTACAAGAAACTCCAAAAAGCATGAGTGTCGGAGTACTTTATTATTACGGTTTGGTGGATGTAATCACAGTTTCTGATCTATCTGCAAAAAACTCTTCTCTAAATTTTTATCTCAGAATCCCGATCGGTGCAAATAAACCATCAACCCCAGCACAATAAAAATCAATTTTTCCCAATCTTTTAAAACACAAAAAATGAAAAAGTTTTACTTATTAACTCTCGGTGCAATTCTTATGTTTTTTGCATCGATCGAAAGCTCAAATGCTCAATCAAATGCAGAAGAGGTAGATTTCGTCCAGTCTATTTTTGGTATGGAAAAAAAGGCTGTTGTCGCTGATTTTTTAAAGTTAGAATCCACAGATCCTTTCTGGTCTTTGTATGATGAGTATGAATTAAAAAGGAAAGAATTAGGCAAGCAGAGAATCAATCTTTTGACTAGATATGTAGATAATTACATGAGTTTAGGAGATGAAGATTATGATGATATCATCAAAAACATGATTTCCTTAAGAAAAAGCACCGACAAACTTCTTGACAGTTATTACGCCAAAGCAAAAAAGGTATCCGGTTCAAAAACAGCTGCTCAATTCTTCCAGATCGAAGAATATATTCTAATTGAGATCCGGGCCGCCATTATGGAAGGAATTCCTTATATCGGAGAATTTGATAACTAAATCAACATCAGACATATTTCAAATGCTCTCCTTGCAAATTGCGATCAGAGCATTTTTTTATGTTGAAATAGCGTAGTTTCAAGCTTTTAAATTTAAATAACTGCTTAAACTGCCGGAGGGAAACCAAGAATAGTAGGTCTACTCCATATTTACTTGATGGAGTATTTTCAACCTGCAAACCAACTTAGATTTAAGTTTTTTTGATACAGCAGCAGGAACTCCTATTATTTCTCCGCAAAAACAGATTAGCTATTATTGGAAAAAGCATACCTTTGAAACAAAATATCTAGTTTTAAAAAGTCAAATTTTTTACAAATCATTAAGTTCATGAAGAACATTATTTTACTCCTTTTGATTCTCACTTTTGGCATTTCAGGCTATAGCCAAGAATTAGATAGCAGCTCAGCAAAGTCCAAAGAATACCCTTACATCCTCCCTATTTTAGGTCAGAAAGTTTACGATCGAGGTTATTCATTGCCATTGCCTTTCAGTCTTTCCTTCGGGACAGTTTTTAATAAACAAGGAATAATTCTGGAAGATTTTACGATGGCTTTTACACAGGGAGATGAAATCCCGGATTTTGATCAGTTACAGCCCATAAGTGATCTGATTGTTTTTGGCCCTTCAGAGGGTAGGATAAACACAGGTTTTGTAAGAGCGGAAGCGTGGATTTTACCCTTCTTATCTATCGGTGGATATGCAGGAAAAGTATATGGAGAGCAAACAGTCACTTTGACAAGCCCCATAGAAATATCATCTGTTACCGAAATTGATGGGCAATATTATGGCTTGAACTTAGCAGCTTTGGCTCCAGTAGGACCTGTAATTTTGCAAGCTGATTATTCTTGGTCTTGGACTACCAATAAAAATCTAAGCGAGCCTGTTTTGGTGAAAGTAAGCGGAATGCGGGTTTTGAAAAGATTCGTAAATCCAAACAAAGAAGGTCGTTTTTTTACTGCCTGGGTAGGAGCACAAACACAAAAGTTGGGAAGTCAAACTTCAGGAAGCATAGCCCTAGAGGAGGCGTTAAATATTGACGAAGGATTTGAAGATGATCTGGATATGCGTTGGGAAGAATACAAAATGGGCCCAGAATATGGGAGTCTTTCTCCAGCAGAAAAAATCAAGGCCGATGCAGCTTATGCGCTCCTTAGATCTGGCGTGGAAAATTTAACCGAAACTACCGTTCATTACACTTTTAATAAGCGGCTTGAGTATGAATGGAACATGGTTATTGGCGGTAATTACACCTTCAACAAAAAATGGGCTCTTCGGGCAGAGTATGGTTTCTTAAAAAGTAAACAATCCTTGATGGTTAATCTGGCTTATAGCTTCGGCTTGTAAGTTCATGATTTTTTTAAGATTTGCTTTGCTATTCATTTTCTGAAGAGAACTGAATACTTCATTTTACTGCTCATAAGTAGCTTCTATATAGTGTCTAACTTTTTAGGGCTATTCTAGATCAAGGTTTAGGAACTAAAGAATTTGTTAGCGTTCTTAAAGTTCGATTTGAAAGAAAAGACTTTTAGGATCCTTTTTTGAAAATCAATTCATCCGACAACAAGCGATTTTTTTGCTATTGAAAAAACCAATTAAACAATTGATTTTCAAAACACTAAAAACAAATGAATCTATTATCCCTAGTGGGAAATTATACAATTGCATAAATACAGGTATTGGCGCCCATATAAGAAACCGATAAAAGAACGTTAGTTTTGAATTGTGAATAGTGTAATTAGAAATAGTGTCTTTACCAAAATACTTTGGGTACTGATGAGTATTTATCTGCTCAATATTAGTGTTGACACGGCAGACCCTAATCCTGAACACCTTCCTGAAGATCTATCAATCAACGACCAAGAAAGTTTTATTGAACTTGTTGTTGAGCAAGTTTTAGGTTATGAAGATGCTTTTAAAGAGTATGATGACATTGACACAGAAGAGCATAATAAAAAGACGAATATTAAAATTGATTTAACAAATCATTTCATAACTGAGGTAGCACTCAGTATAAATTTTTCAGAAACAGGTAGGCAATATTTCTTAAACTATACTGATTTTTTAGCTAGCGGATGTCAACAGCTTGATTTTCCACCACCCAAAATTTGACTTGCTTTTACGAGACTTGACTAATTCCTGCCTACAGAGTAGCAGCAGGAAAATTTCTTAATTCTTTAAAACAAATCAAAAGTGTATTTAAAAAAATCATTGATGCTGATCATATTATTGGCATCATCTACATATTCTATCGCTCAAATTAACAAGTCTGAAAAAGACAGTATTTATATCCAACAAGTAGAAGAGCAAAAAAAGCCCTATAAGGTGTTACATGCCGAACCACTTTATATTGACCTTATACGTGATTTAGGGGCAAGGAAAGGCGAAAAGGAATGGAACATCGGATTAGGTTTGACAGATAATTTAAAATTTGATTCTTATGAAGCATTAGTAGAATACGAATGGGCTCCCATCGATAGATTAGGGCTTGAAGTGGAACTACCCTTTACTTTTTACTCACCAGTAAATGGAACAGAGAAAGATTCACTGCCGTCAAATAAGTTGAATAGTATAAAAATTGCTGCTCAATGGTCATTCTTTGTCAGTGAGCCAATGACTACTTCCATGGCGATCGGATATATCAACGAATTTGAATTGTCAGATTTTAGAAATTTCGGAAATCCTTTCATTAAAGGAAATGTCTATAATCCATTTTTTGTAGTTGCTAAACGTTGGGGATACAACTATCATTCATTGATCTATACAGGACCAATGATAGAACAGGATTTTAAAACCAACAAATTTCATATTACTTATGATATCAATACGAGTTTTCATTATATGATAACGGGTACACGGAATTTCATAGGGATTGAATTCAACAAGACATTTGATAAAAATGACTTTGACATGACAATTAGACCTCAAATGCGCTTAGGAATAGCCGAAAATCTGTTGATTGGAATAGTCGCTGGAATTCCTGTAAGTAGAGAAAATGAAAGACTAAGCTCTTTCGTAAGACTTATATGGGAACCAAAACATAAGCACAAATAAAAAAATATGCCTACCAAAAAAGTATGAAAATAACAGCGGTTTCGGTATCTAATCGAAATCGCTATTATTTTCATTTTAAGTCTGAGTCTACTTCGAATGGCCCGAGTTTCAAAATCCTTTACTATTCTTTTACTAGACAGTAAACTAACTCATAGGTACAGTTCTAACTTGAAATCAAAGAAAGGAAATGGCTTTTTTGATTACAACATCAATGTGTTTAGCAGATAGATGAATCCTTTCCTTCCGGTTTTCAAATCCAAAATATAAATCTTGGTTTATATTTCTTGAATTCAAAGATATAAGTAAACGGTCGTGAGCAATCCCAAAGCCTATCCTATTTAATTCGGGATACAGGTCTTCCTGCACTTAAGAGACTTTCACCCTCTGGAATATTTTGATATCTTCAATATCAGATATTAATGCTGAGCACACAAAGGTGTAATCTATTTTTGAAAACCCTCTACCAAAAAAGAGATCAATGAAATTTGATAAATATTTTCCGACAGAAAGACTAAAGCCCTACATCAAATATTTTGTAGTGTCGGAGAATGAATTGGAAAATGAATATAAAGTTTTCCCAACTTCTGGACTTGTAATTGGCTTTCAATACAAAGGAACCCTTGTAAACATCAAAGAAAATTCATTAACTAAACTATCTTCCGCGGGAATAACGGGAATTGCTGATTCGCATAAAATTTTCAGAAATTCGGCAGACATCGGAACTATTTTAATTTACTTCACGGAAATTGGCTTCACTCATTTTGCTTCACATCCAGCCAACGAACTCTTTAATCTGAGCCTTTCACTTGACGATATTTTTGATAAAAACAGGATAGTGGAAGTAAAAGAAAAGCTGGCAATAGCCAACACAGACAAACTTCGGATAAAAATTGTTGAGCAGTTTTTAGTGTCTCAACTCAAAGACATTCAAACCGACAAATTGATTGTGGAAGCTGTTAAACTTATCTATCAGACAAATGGTACGATTCGTATAAAAGAATTAAACCAAAAACTATTTATCAGCCAGAGTCCTTTTGAAAAGCGGTTTAGAAAAGTAGTCGGAACAACCGCCAAAAAATTTGCTTCCCTCGTTCGATTCAATACAGTTCTTGCCAGTTTGAATGAAACCAAAACACTGACTGAAATCTGCTACGAAAACAATTTCTTCGACCAAGCTCATTTTATCAAAGACTTCAAACAATTTACGGGCGACACTCCCGAAAACTTCAAACGCTTCTTGTAGAAAAACGATTTTTTACAATTACAGGGTTTTTCACCATCGCATCTTTGCATGGCAATTTTAAAGTAAAGACAAATGGGAAAATCTATGATCCTACCATCAGGCTAAAGCAGCATAGTTGCGAGTAATTGAACAAATCGTTTAACAATTAAATCAAGAAAAAATGTTTACAATAGAACAAATCAAAGCGGCTCACAGCAAAGTAAAAACTGGTGCAGACTTTCCACATTACATCAAAGAAATCAAGGCATTAGGTGTTACGCTCTATGAAGCTTATGTAACCGATGGACACATTGATTATCACGGGGCAAACAACTATACCGCAAAAGTGCCTGCAAAGTATGAACCGTTAGTAATTGCCTATATTTCAAATGGTGAAGAATTCAAAGTCGAATTAATTGCTCATCAACAAGGCAAAACAGACTTCCTAACCTTCATTAAAATGTGTGCGACTTTTGGCATTGAAAAATGGGCAATCTGTATGGATAAAATGACCTGTACTTATTTCGACAAGTCTGGAGATGAAGTTTTAGTTGAAGAAATACCGAAATAAAAACTGCCTAAAATGATCATACTAGCAAAACCACGCCTCTCCTTGTAGCTAATCGTTGCCTTATTTAGAAACCAACACCAAATAAATATGAAGAAACTAACTATTATTTCAGTATTCATTTTTGTAACGGTAAATCTTTTTGGACAAGAAGCAACCTATCAGACTAAAGCTAACGATCTCATAGAAAAGTCCTTTGACGAAAATCAATTCGTAGGCCTTGCTGCCGGCTTTTCAATAAACGGCGAAATCAAATGGCAAAATGCAGCAGGATTCAGTAACCAAGAAGATAAACTTGTTTTCGATACATCAACCAAAACCAGAATCGCGTCTATTACCAAACCAATGACTGCACTAGCAATAATGCAGTTATTTGAGCAGGGAAAATTAAAATTAGACGAGCCTATCCAAATTTATCTTCCAAGCTTCCCCAAAAAGAAAGAGGGAGAAATCACTATCAGGCATCTTTTACAACATACTTCAGGAATAGACGGGTACAAAAACAACAAAGAACAAGAAAACAAAACTAACTATCCAACCTTGTCGGATGCTGTTTCAATATTCAAAGACAGAAACTTAGTAGCTACTCCCGGAGAGGATTTTCATTATACTACTTATGGTTATGTCGTGCTGGGCCTTATAATAGAAAGGGTATCAGGAATGAGCTATGGGGCCTATTTACAATCCCATATTTGGGACAAAGCTCAAATGACCAACACTGGTATTGAAGAAACTGACCTGGACATTCCGAATATGTCACTGCTATATCATAAAAGCTCCAAAGGACAAATTGAAGAAGCCGAACAAACAAATCTAAGTGACAGAATTCCCGGTGGCGGAGTGTATTCAACACTAACGGATATGCTAAAATTTGGGGATGCTGTTTTAAATTTCAGTTTAGTAAAGGAATCTACCTTCAATATGATGGTAGAAAATCCTAATCTAAAAATACAAGGAAATGGGTATGGTTTGGGTTGGTATCTCTATGGAGAAAATCCAAATTACGGAAACGTGTATGGCCACAATGGAACCCAAACTGGAGCTTCCACATTTTTGATGTTACTACCTCAGCAGAAGACTACAATCGTAGTCCTCTCAAACACTTCAGGTGCGATACAGACTGTTTCAGACATTACTATAAAATTATTTGACATCGCAGCTGAAGCCAAAAAATAAAAAACAAGGCAAAACAATATATTTACCATGGCGGAGAAAGCAGAAAATTAAAGTTGTACTGTTCTAAATAAGTAAGCTGGTAGCTGCAAGAGAAAACTTCGAAAACCGTCAGTCATTTAGGCAACAAGTTGTCTATCACTATGACCAACCATTAACCCATGATAAAATTCTTTAGAAAAATTCGTAAAATCTGCTTTTAAAGGGAAATACCGGAAAGCTTGGCTGATCAGTAGGTAGGTATCTAAAATATGCTATTTGAGAAATCTTCCTTCCCGTAACAGGAATTTTGTCCGCACTTCAAATAAATAATTGGAACGAAAATCGAAAACTCAATACGCAGAGAAAAGAACTCATCAGCAACTTGATAGAGGATTTTAAGGTTACCAACAATGAAATTTGCTTAGCCAAAGCGAAGTGGGAAGATGAACTCAAAAGAATGAAAAACTTCTACCAAACGCTAGAAAACGCAGAGCCATTGATCTCTGTGGATTCACTAAAGTGAGAGGCAATAGTTTTATTTGCGTAAGAAAACTTTAAACCTAATATTTCAAGCTATAATGAAGCTGTTTCGAATTTAAATTGGAAACTTTTAAAAATCAGGGGGGGGTAACAAATAACATTGATGAATTTTTTGAAGAGCTTGATTCCTATAGGGCTATCTAAATGCTGGGAGGCGAAAGTTCTTTTAGTGGCCCCGTCTGGGAACTTCGCAAAAGATTATGGTCTTTACTGTCTAGTATAATCGGTACCAATACTTTCGAAGAAGTACCTCATAAAAATACACCTATCACGAATTAAAAGCAGTCTTAAATGAGCTTATAGCAGCGGCTACATTTAAAAATACCTATATCATAAAAAGAAATTTAACGAATCACCTAATCGAGATGAAAGGCAGTTGCGAGAGTATTATAGCAACACTTAATGAGATGAAATAAATTATTTAATAAGAACAAATAAGAAAGAAAAACATAGTACTGTCTTAATAAATATACTTCTTCTTTAAAATTTTGGAAGCAAATTGATAAACCAAATTGATATCCTAAGCAGCAAGGGCTTCATGCTTTTGCTGCTTTTTTTTCATCTTCTGCATCATAAACTTCTTAGTTAAGATAAATAAATAGGAGAATCTAATATCATTTTTCAGAATAGAATAGAATTGATTTAGAAATAAAAAATTACTCTTCTCTTTTTATTAAACTCTTATTTATGAACAAATTAACTATCGTTGACCAAAATCATTTTGCCCTTGAAATCTGAATATTAAATTTATAGAAACATTAAACAAGTGCCATAAGGGTTTTAAAGAAAGAGTCAGTTTGAAAATTGTTTTTTCAAATACCTGATTTTATGTCTGTCAAAGCCAATGACCTTGTTTATAATTTAAATACATCAAAAAAATATTGGTAAACATGTTACAAACAGAAATATTTAATCAAAATGTAGAAGCTTATGAAGCTTGGTACGACACTTACCCAGAAGTTTTTCAATCGGAAGTAGCTGCAATTAAACAGCAACTTTTAAAATTACCTGAAAACATTTATGGTATTGAAGTTGGTTTGGGAACAGGAAGGTTTTCTGAAATCTTAGGTATAAAAGAAGGTATTGAACCATCTGAAGAAATGGCAAAAAAAGCCATGAAAAGAGGTATTGAAATAATGAAAGGCTTCGCAGAAAATCTACCCTACAGTGATTTTCATTTCGATTTCATCCTTTTTGTAACCATCTGTCATCTTAAAGATTTTAAATTAGCCTTAAACGAAGCATATAGAGTATTGAAACCAGAAGGATCTGTAATTATCGCGTTTTTGGACAAAGAACAAGCCATTGCCAAGCATTATGAAGAAAAAAGACATCTCAGCACTTTTTTTAAAAATGCAACCTACTATTCAGTAGATAGAGTGAAGGATTTACTTAAAGAGGAGAAGTTTAAAGATTTTGAATTCAACCAAACCCTATTTGGAGAACTAAACGAAATAAAAACAGTGCAAGTACCAAAAGAAGGATATGGCGAAGGCTCTTTCGTAGTAGTTAAAGCAGTAAAAAAATGAACATAAAATACCTCCAAAAAACAGCTGGTTTTAGAATGTTTATTGAAGGTCCTAAACCCTGAAAATTATAAGAATAGAAATCCACACGATAGAGGCACTTATTTGTAATCAAGTAATTCTCCTCATTTCCAAATATCCAGTAAATATCATATAAAGATTGATTATTAATTACACTGAATTTAAACGTAATTGTGTTTATATTCAGTGTTTTACGCTTTAAAAATCAAAATCGACTGCTTAATCTTACTATCGAAAACATGAAACAATCTTTAGCATTTTTACTACTACTCCTGGGATTTTCATTTCAAGCTATTTCACAAGAAAGTAAGGATGAGCATCTTTTAGATGGGACTTCAATGAACTATTATTACCAAAATGGAAGTGCTGTTCAGGCCGAATTTAGTGAAGGTCAGTTCAAATTCGAATGGATACTCGGACCATATGAAGGGGCCTCTGGATCTTGTGACTACAGGTCAAGAAAAATTGGAGATAAACTTTATTTGGTAAATTTTAAATACGAGCCAAGTGCAGCTTTCGTCGTGATAGTTTTTAATTTCAATCAAAACGTATTTTCAACTTCTGCCTTACTTGGAGCTGGAACAGATGATGAATTAAATTTATTTGAAGCTGGTATAATTGAAAAGTTAACTTTAAAAGAAAAGTGATTTAAATAGTAAATCTTAATAACATTAGACGTCATCCAAAAACAGATCGAATGGATTAAAAATGCATTCTAATCTGGGAATTTAGCCTCTATTTTGACCAACCCACCTGCTCAAGAATTCAAATCTTGAACATTTCCTCAGGATATTAAATCCGATTAAAACCAAAAAAAAGCTCCTGTCACCAAGAGCCTAATTCAATAATTATTTTTTCTATTTCACAATATGCTGAATCGCAGGACCAGATTTCTATTGCATCAGGAATTGACGATTCATGACTTAACCATCACTTTTCCTCAAAGAAATACACTACCAGCATCTGGACAACCTCAGTTCCTTCATTAATGGGATTATGGGCTATTCTACCGTCAAAAAGCATAGAATCCCCGGCATTTAGCAGGATTTCCTGATCGACAAACTGATACCTGACTGAACCCGAAATAATGTATTTGTATTCAAATGCTTCAGTTTGGACAAAATCTCTGGAACTGCCGGGCTTAATTTCGAGGAGTACAATATCAATCGTGCTCTGCTTTACTTTTTTAGTGAAAATCCGGAAATACTCATACCCACTTGAGGGTTCTTTTTCAAAGCGTTCATAATCCTCTTTTCGTTGCACTAATATTGGAGCCGTTTTGGAATGTGCGTCCAAATCATTGAAAAACAAATCTAAATCCACTTCCAATGCTTTTATGATTTGTATCAAAACAAGTAATGAAGGAATGGTCCGGCTATTCTCGATCTGTGATATCAAGCCTTTGGTAACACCTGCCCGGTCGGCAATGTCTTGAAGGGTCAAATTCTTTTCCTTTCGGATACTTTTAATCTTATTACTGATCTGAACGATTACTTCATGTTCCATGGATTTGGGCAAATTGTTTGGCCTTGGAAACTACAAAAAAGATGGAAAAAACCACGGTTAGCTGAGAAATAAGCCGGAAATAAAATGGAAGAATGAACGAAATAGATTTCATGACACGCATTGAAAATTGGCTTGATTCCAATTTCGCAAAGTCCATTTAGAGGAATTACAGATCAGAAAAGCCTAGCTCCCAAAATCCATTTTCTCCACCACTTCTTCTGCCAATCCGAAAGAAAGCGTCATTCCGGCTCCTCCGATTCCATTGACGATGGTCACCTGCTTATCAATTTTCCTGACAAACTCAGTTGCCCCATTGGTCATTTTAGGATAGATTCCATGCCAAGCTGAATCCACGCGCCAATCTTTGAATTGGGCAAAAGTCTTCAAAAAATCCAGAATTAAGTCATTGACATGCTGACGGTCAAATGGTGACAGATTCAATCCATATTCATGGCTATCGCCAATGGTTAATTCTCCAAGTCCGTTTTGAGAAACCATGACATGGATCCCCCATTCGATCAGTTCAGGGTACTGATTTTGATAGTACGACTTCAACTCAGCAAGAGAGGAAGCCACCTCAAATCCCTTATAATGAATAAAACTCAACCCTGAGCATAATGGAGGTCCGATCCGCCAATTTTGAGGCTGCTGGGTCAGCCGCATCATTTGAAGTTTGCACTTGGTGATTTCGGCTTCTGAAAAAATCTCCGGATAAAGGGTTTCAAAGTCGGCTCCAGAGCAAATAAAAACATGATCTGCAGACCAGCTTTTTTGTCCTGAAAAAACTGTGTTGCCCTGAATTCTTGAAATCGCAGTATTCCAGTGAAAGTCCACGTCATCTGATTTTGAAAGGTAAATTGAAAGTTTTAAAACCGCCTCTCTGGAATCCACAATCATTTCCTCTTCAGTCCAAAGAGAGCCTTTCAGGCCTTTGGCAACAGCAGCGGGACTTTTCTTCAGGGTTTCCTCAGGGGAAAGGGAAAATGCGGATTTTATTCCCTGCATTTCAGCCACGTACTCATTTACCACCTGCATTTCCAGATCAGTATAAGCAAGGTGAAGCGAACCGGTTTGTTCAGCGAAAAATCCAGCTTTTTGACTCATTTCCAACCAAATCTCGCGGGAGCGAATCGCCCGATCGAAGGTTTTTCCTTGGGCTTGTCCAACGGGCCAGATCATCCCAAAATTT
>CBFHWO010000055.1:0-14075 GCA_965659625.1 uncultured Algoriphagus sp.
CAAAGCAAATCACATAAACCTTCCCTCGTCTTTCTCAGGTTATTAATTTTTTTGCCTTACATCACTTCAAAGAACTTTTCTCTAATCATTTTTAGAGGTTGTCGAGGATCGTTTCCCCGAAAGCGAGTGCAAATATCGGGATTTAATTTTTGTTTCAAAACTGAAATCAAAAAAAAATTAAATTTAATTTATTTGCCTTTTACTCTATTTCAATTCCGCTCAAGTCTTTTCTCAAATGGGAGTGCAAACATAGGACTGTTTCCGTTAATTCACAAGCTTTCACACCAGGAAAAACTCAATCTTTTTTAATGAATTTTGCAGTGATTTAAAAATCAGGACTTTGGTTTTTTATAAAGGGGCACAGTACTGCAAGGCTCTCCATACATAATAGTCTTTGCCCTACTTTGAACTAAAGAAACTAACCTTCCATATGCAAAAAGTGGAATAGGAAAGTTTGAACAACCTTTTATAATAACGGACTTTTCTCGAAACATTTCAAGATCAATTTCATTCAAACATTTCTCAGAAATCATAACTTCAAGTTCATCCAATCCACCAACTGCATAGCCTTTCGATACGGTGGTAAGGTAAGTGGCAACTAGCATATATGCCCAATTAGGCACAATCGCATCAGCGGAGCAATTTATCGCAACCCACTTATCTTTATATATATTCCAATCAATTTCTTTTAAAGCCAACCTGAATTCCTTTTCCCTTAAGACCAATTCCTGAAATAGGAAAGGTTTCAAATCAAAAATGATTCTTTCTTCCCGAGGATAAATATCCTCCAGATCAAAAGAAACAATAGAACTCTGAGCCACTCTGTTTACGATCTCACTCATGACATTAACAATGGATTCTTTTTAGACTTCAAAACCTTAAACTCTTTCAGATAATTAGGTACAAAATAGGCAAGGTTTTCAAATTCACTTTGTTGAAACTTAATCCAAGCAATTTCTCCAACTTGAACTGCAGAAATCCTTTGCTCCAAAAAGACCGCATTTTGATGAGAAATAACTCCTCTAACTTTTGGAACAGCGTCTCCTAAAAATAAAACTTCTCCTGTATCAAGATATTTATCAAATGAATTGGATTCTACTATTTCTGAATTTAAAAATGCAAGTGAATTCAATTGGGAATCAAATATCTCTCTATAAACCTCCATCCTTCTCGCATCAAGCATCGCAATTACTTTAGAGTTGGCTTCCAACTTACTCTTTGCGCTTCGCGCCAAAGCAGCCAAAGTACTCACACCAATTAAAGGAATACTCCAGGCGAAAGCAAGACCTTTAGCGGTTGAAACCCCAATTCTTAATCCTGTATAAGAGCCTGGCCCTTCTGATACTGCTATTGCTGACAACGCTTCTCCTGCAAATTGACACTCCTCCAGTAACTCACCTATTAAGCCTATTAGGCGCTCCGAGTGAGCTCCCGGGATTTCAACCTCTTTAACTCCCAATAAAGAACCATTTTCATG
The DNA here is from genome assembly GCA_965659625.1 of uncultured Algoriphagus sp. Lineage (GTDB taxonomy): Bacteria > Bacteroidota > Bacteroidia > Cytophagales > Cyclobacteriaceae > Algoriphagus. The sequence goes on from CBFHWO010000055.1 coordinate 1,478, forward strand.
TATCGCTACTGAGCATACAGAAGTCGATGTCTCCAATGAAAGTATTAAAGCCATGTTTATTTGGACGAAGCAGTTAAAACTTGCCTGAACTTATCCGGGATAGAAAGAAAATTCAAGGCTTCCTTCACGGCAGGATCATCAATCAGACTTGCCTCAATCATTCCTTCCTGAAAGTAATATCTTGAAACAATTTCCTCTGATAAAATCTTCCTTATTTCCTTTTGGTGTGTTATCAAATCTTGTTCTTTACTATGATTAACCTTCGCTTTAATAGCTTCGATTTGAGTTTTGATCTCATCATAGTAGGTTTCTTTTTCTGCAAAGTTTGTTAAATCGTTTACAGATTTCTCCAAATAGGTAGTATAGTCATATTCTCTACCTTCCAACCATTCCACAAACTGATCATATTCATCGTCCGAGATCGAGAATTTTGAAGGGTTTACAATTTGAGAATGCGAACGCGCATAGTCAGTTGCAAAATCAAAAATGTGACTTCTCGCGACAAGGCTATACGATATCGGAGCATAAGAAACTTTGCCAACTAACTCATCTGGCTCAATTCCGGCTCCATCTAATACAATTCTTCCATTTTTGGTTTTAAACTCTTTCCTTAAAGAATCTGGAACTGTTGTAAGTTCTCCACTTTCTCTTGATTGAGCATAATCGATTGCCTGAATACACCTGCCGCTTGGAATATAATATTTAGCCGTCGTGATTTTCATTTGCGCATTGTAAGAAAGTGGTATTGTGGTTTGCACTAATCCTTTACCAAATGATTTTCTTCCGATCAAAACAGCTCGATCATAGTCCTGGAGTGCTCCCGCTACAATTTCAGATGCTGATGCAGAGTTTTCATTGATTAAAATCACCAGAGGAATATCCTTGTCAACCGGAGTCTTGGTCGTTTTATAGGTATAATTGACATTTTCGAGTTTGCCAATCGTTCTGACAATATCTTTTCCTTTCGGAATAAATAAATTCACTATCTCTGCAGCTTCATTTACCAAACCTCCAGGATTATCCCTTAAGTCTAGGATCAATCGATCAATCCCTTGACCTTTTAGATCCAACAAGGCATTTCTAACTTCATTAGATGCATTGGTCGTAAATTCACTTAATTTGATATACCCTGTATGATCATCTACTTTCCCATAGAAAGGAACATTTTTGATCACAATTTTTCTTCTGGTCAGGTTAAACCCTAGCGTATCTTCCCCTCTTTTTACCTGTATAAATACCTCCGTATTAGCAGGTCCCTTCAATAAAGACGAGACATCTGATGTAGCTTTATCAACCACTGAAACTGTATCAACCATCAGTAATTGATCAGCTATCTTTAATCCTACGGATTGAGCTGGGAATCCTGTATAGGGCATCACAATAATATTCCCGTCTCCTCTATTTCCAATCAGTGCTCCCACTCCCCCATATTCGCCAGTTGTCATCACTCTAAAGTCATCAGATTCCTCTTCCGGGATGTAAGTGGTGTATGGATCCAATTCTTCCAGCATTGCATTGATCCCAATGGTGACTAATTCATCCGGATTAATCTCGTCTACATAATAAGAGTCCAACTCACGGACCATCGTTGCAAAAATGTCAATGTTTTTTGCCAAAGCGAACAACTTATCGTTCTTCATCTTAAATGCAAAGAATCCTGAAAGGACGAAAGCGCCTAATATAAATAGGAGTAAATGTTTCTTAAGAAATTTATTCATTATCTGGAAGATTTGTATTGAGCACTTTAACAAGTCGGTTGAGTATTTGGACAATTTTAGCTTGAATATCGTGAAATTCCATACCTATTGGCCCCACATAAATCAAACCTAAAATAAGTCCATTAACTTCTAAAGCAGAAAGCAGATGTTTATTAAGCCTGTAAGACTCTTTCATCCTTCTTTTTATGAAATTCCGATCTACCGCTTTTCTGATTTTCTTCTTCGAAACGGAAAAAAGCACCCTTGGAGTTCCATACTCTCCTTGCTTTTTAACAAAAAATTGGACTTTGAATGGAAATAAAAAAAAAGAGGAACCTTCGTTAAAAAGTTCCTTGATTTCTTTTTCGGCATATAGCCGTTCACTTTTTGGAAGTTTAAAATTCATCACAAGGAGAGTAACCGTATGTGAACATACGAAAACTACCTTAAAGAATTACTTCTTCAATGTCTTTTCAGATGACACAGATAACTTGTGTCTCCCTTTTGCTCTTCTGGCTTTCAATACTCTTCTACCGTTAGCAGAAGACATTCTTTCTCTAAAGCCGTGCTTATTTTTTCTTTTTCTGCGAGAAGGCTGGAATGTTCTTTTCATGATCGAATATCTTTAACTATTTGCTTCCTGGACTTACTTCCTGAGGAATAGACCCCAAAAAGGACTGCAAAGATAAGTAGCATTTTTTGAAATACAAACCTACCCTATAAATTTGTTATATACTATCTTGACAACTATGCACAAATATACAATAAGTTGCTCCAATCCAGTTTCCCAATTCATCCAAATCCAGTTAGAGATTACCTTACCTTTCGAACAAGAAATATTTCTTCAATTGCCAGCTTGGCGCGCTGGACGTTATCAAATAGCCAATTACGCTCAATACATCAGTGATTTTCAAATCCAAAATCAACAAGAAGAACCTGTCTTCTCCAAGAAAATAACCAAAGATTGTTGGTCTTTTAAAACTCAAAAAAATCAGGGATATAAAGTAAAATATAGCTTTTTCTGTTCCAGATTGGACGCTGGAGGAGCTTGGGTAGACGAAGAACAAGTATATCTTAATTTTATTAATTGTTGTTTTGAAATAAAAGGTTTTGAAAATGAACCCATAGAAGTAGGATTGAAACTCCCTGATTTCTCTAACATCATTTCCACCCTTCCCAAAAACGAACAAGGGAATTTGATAGCAAAGGATTTTCAAATGCTGGTAGACTCAACTTTACTTGCAACGAATACAATTACACATTGGACTTATGAGTGCGGTAGTTCGCTATTCAATATTTGGATTAGCGGAGAGATACATTTTGATCAAGCTAGGTTCTTAGACAACTTTCAAAAATTTACGGAAACACAAATAAGAGACTTTGGTGAATTTCCAGAACCAGAATATCACTTTATTTTTCAGTTGCTTCCCTTCAAGCATTATCACGGGGTAGAGCATCAAAAAGGTACCGTCATCACTTTTGGACCTGCTGAACGTCTTTCTGATCCTCTGCAAATGGAAGATCTCTTAGGGGTGAGTTCACATGAATTATATCATGCTTGGAACGTTTGCAGAATCCGACCAAAAGAGCTGCTCCCTTATGATTTCTCAAAAGAGACCTATTCGCAAGCCGGCTGGATGCTGGAAGGCATCACCACTTATATGGGAGATTTATATTTACTTAAATCAGGAGTTTATTCATTAGAGGTGTTTTTAAAACAAATTGAAACCACCCTCCAAAAGGAACTTCAAAACGATGGATGGAAAAATCAATCTATTTTAGAATCTAGCATCGATCTTTGGCTAGACGGTTATCAAGCAGGTATCCCAGATCGAAAAGTAAATATCTATTCCCACGGAAGTTTGATTTGTTTTTGCCTCGATCTTATGCTTTTAGAGAAAGGAAGTAGTTTTCAAGAGATAATGAAGAGTGCCTGGGGAAAATTTGGAAAGCCAAGGATTGGTTATACAAATAATAGCTTTTGGGAATTATTATTGATTCATTCGACAGACATAGCTCCTTTCCAAGATTTCTACCAAAGGTTTATTTCAGGAAAAGATGATCTTCTCCCTTTCTTCAAAGAAAAAGTAAAACTTTTAGGGATAACGTTAAATCTAACTGAAAATCCGGATTTGCTGGCAGGAAAACTTGGGATACTGGTGTCTGAAAATAAAATCACAAAAATTCATCAAAACTCCCCTGCATATTCCGATTTGATGATTGGCGATGAGATTAAATTTCAGGAACTAGAAAACAAGATTCATATTGTAGCTTCACGAATAAACGGATCCTATCATGAATTCGAATATGATTCCTTTAAGGACTTCTTCCCTATTCCAAAATTGGAAATTGGAGAGGAAACCGACCTTAGAAAAAAATGGATGCAATAAAAAAGGGGCTCAAGGCCCCTTTTCAATTATTTAAAATCTGCTTCCGTAAGTGTCGGATTGATTTCTAATGTTTCAATTTTTGCTTCGAGCGGCACAGGTAACATCGGTGATTTCATGGTCCAGGACATTGGGACTAAAACCCCATTTTTTTCTTGGTAATCACTATAGAATGTATCTCCGGCTTTTTCGTTTTCATTCTTGATTTTTAAGCCAGAATCCACCGCGTAATAATTAATCAAATTAGCACCGGATGGATTGGAGATGATCACTTTATAAGCAGGAGTTCCCTCCACCTCTTTAATACCATCTAATTTCATCGTATATCCCATCGCATGATAGTATAATTCAGGGATAAAAAACGCATTCATTTTTGCTTCCTCATATTGTTCATCAGACATTTCCATGGTTTGGCCTTGAGCGGATACAGAACCTTTTCCGTCCATCATGGTCGAGCTTTGCATCACATTACCCATTACCATTGTTTTTTGTCCAAATCTCATATTGGCATCATCAAATGTCATGGCAATTTGGACTGAATTTCCCATCACATCGGCAGCCATAATCACTTTGGCAGCTTTTATTTCAGATGCAGCATCTTTTCCTCCAATAGCTGAAATATAGTTTTCCAATACTTGCTCAGCAGTCATATTGGTATCGACCATTTCTATTTCTTTGGCAGGATTACCCATATTATCGTACATCTCGACCTCCCCGAATTGAGCTAGCTTATCTTTAATCTCAGCTCCATTTCCTACTGCGGTAATGTACATTTTGTCTGGCTGAATCAAATCAACTGCCGTTTTATTGATATCCTCAACAGTATAAGAATTCAGTTTCTGAAGGTAGGTCGCATAATAATCCTTTGGAAGATTATACCGCTCTGTATTCAAAGCGAAATTTGCAATGGTTGATGGGCTCTCAAGGGAACGTCCAAAAGACCCTGTCAAATTAGATTTAGCCATGTCAAGTTCTTCTTCGGTAACTCCACTTTTAACCAATCGATCTAATTCATAAATAAATTGAACGACGGCAGAATCAGTCACTTCTGTTCTAACAGAAGCATTTGCCGAAAATTCTCCAATTAGCTTATCGGAGGAAATGGAAGAGTAGGCTCCATAAGTATATCCTTTATCCTCTCTCAGGTTCATAAACAATCTTGATGAAGAACCTCCTCCTAAAATCTGATTTACCAATCTGCTGGAAATGTAATCTTCATCCCCAATTTTCAATTCTAGCGGTTGCGTGATATTGATATTTGTCTGGACAGATGTACTTCTATCTACTAATGCCACTTTATTACCATCTGGTCGAGTTGGGGTTTTGTAAGTAAATTCAGGAACATCTCCCGGCTCCCAATCGGAGAAATACTGATTCACTACCTTTTCTGCTTCTGCTTTGTCCATATCACCTACTATAGCCAAATAGGCAATATTTGGCTTGAAAAATGTCTCATAATAATTCTTGACATCTTCAACGGTGATAGCGTTTATTGTTTCTTCAGTCTCCACTTCGCCGTAAGGATGGTCTTTACCATAAACCAAAGCATTGGTTAATCGGGCAGAAATTGCATCTGGATTATCTTTACTTGTTGCTAACCCAGTTAGTGTTTGCTTTCTCAATCTATCCAACTCTTCCTGCGGAAAAACAGGATTATAGAGTACATCAGCCATCAGCTCTAATACTTTTTCCTGATGCTTCTTTAAGGAAGACGCAAAAACTGAAGTAGAACTTGCTGAAAGGCTTGCCCCAATAAAATCAACTTCTTCATCTAGTTGATCCTTTGTTCGGTTCGTAGTCCCAGATGTCATCATTTCACCAACAAAACCGGTTAATCCAGCTTTGTCTCCTTCTAGTAAAGGATCTCTTTCCAAAACAAGTGTGAATGATACTCTAGGAAGCTTGTCATTTTTTACGACAAAAACTTTAAGTCCATTATTCAAAGTAAAAGTTTCCGCTTCACCAATATTAATCTCTGGCGCTGGTCCGGATTTAGGTAATTGGCTTCTGTCTAGCTGGGCAAAACTTACCACAGCTACCAAAAAGCTTAAAACGAAAGATATAGCTATTTTTTTCATGTCAATTTTAGGATTTAGGTAAAACAATTACTGAGCTGGTTGCTGAGCCTTTGGCAAATAATACAATACAACTCTACCATTTAGATCAAGATATTCTTTTGCTACTCTCTGAATATCCTCCTTGGTTACCTTGCTATACGCATCCATAACCTTGTTGATGTAATTAGCATCCCCATAGATCACATGAGCCTCCGCCAGGTTTTCCGCAATACCTGCCATAGAGGAATTACTGCTCACAATGTTATTTTCCATGATGTTCTGAAGCTTTTTGAAATCCTGATCACTGAGACCTTCTTCCTGAACTTTCTTGATTAATTTATCAATTTCTGTCTCCAAATCTTTTGGTTCTACCCCCATGTTGGCGATGCTATACATGATGAAAATACCACCATCTTCCAATTCCAAAGGAATTGCAGAAACAAACAGAGCTTTTTGCTGCTTGTCTACCAGCTCTTTGGTCATCAAAGAAGATGCTCCTCCAGTCAAGTAAGTAGACAGCATAGACAAAGCATAAGAATCCTCATCTGTTTTTGGAGGAAGATTGTAAGCTTGGATCACTGCAGGAATCTGAATGTTATCATAAATCACATCTCTGATTTCTTCTGTTTTCTTAGGCTCTGTTATACTTGGGCGATATATCTCTTTTTTTCCTGTTGGAATTTCAGAGAAATACTTTCTCACCCAATCCTCAGTTTGCTTGTAATCTATATCCCCAGCGATCGTTAAAGTCGCATTGTTGGGAACGTAAAAATCTTTGTAAAACTGCTGGAACTCCTCAATTGAAGCGGCGTTCAAATGGTCCATTGAGCCGATAGGCGCCCATTGATACGGATGCTTGGAATAGGCACGAGTTAGCGTTTCTGGAAGAATCGTACCATACGGCTGATTTTCATATCGCTGGCGTCTTTCTTCTTTGACCACTTCTCGCTGCGTTTCTACCCCAGTTTCATCTACTTTCGAATGGAGCATTCGCTCACTTTCCATATAAAGAGCCAATTCTAATTCATTCGATGGCAAAGACTCATAGTAATAAGTGATGTCATTGGAAGTATAGGCATTTAGCGTCCCTCCTCTTCCCTGAATAATATTCATATACTGACCTCGCTCTATATTCTCAGAGCCTTCAAACATCAAGTGTTCAAAAAAGTGAGCAAAGCCAGTTCTTTCAGGATTTTCATTTTTTGAACCTACATGGTATAAAACCGAGGTCACTACAATAGGAGTACTTTTGTCTTGGTGCATGATCACATGCAATCCATTATCCAAATCAAATTCCTTAAATTCAATTTTGTTTTGGGCTATAGCCGGGAAGCTTAGTATCCCTGCCATTATACCTAAAGCGGCAATTTTTTTCATTTTGAAAAGATTGGGTTGTTAAAATTCAGTGTATTGATAAAATCGTGAAATATTTAGAAATGTTTTAAATGTTCACATATGAACGGAAAAGAGGACATTTTCTAGTTTAAGATTGACAATTTAAAACTTTCTACTAAAAAATAAGATAGATAAGACTTTTGAAAATTTCTTTAGTTAAAGAATAATAAAAAAACCGGGTAAGTTTCACTTCCCCGGTCTAGTAACTTAAGGATTTAAACGATTCAGAATATCCTTAGTTTGATGCCATTCAAGCCTAGGTCCAAATTGACTGACTATTTCCGAACTTGCCATCGATGCCAATTTCCCACTTGAAGCATAGCTGTGGCCATTTGTGATGCCATACATAAAGGCTCCAGCAAACATATCTCCAGCGCCATTCGTATCGATTGCAGTAGTTTCATATGGCTCAATATCAATAAATGTGTCCCCATCGAAAATCATCGCTCCATTTTTTCCCTGAGTGATCACAAAATGCTTCGCTACTTTCTTCAATTCCTCTCGCGCTTCTAAAAGATTGTCTTTGCCGGTAAAAATCATTGCTTCTTCCTCATTAGAAAAAAGCAGATCTACGCTTGCACCGATTACCTCATCAAATGGATCTCTGAAATATTTCACCATCGCAGGATCTGAAAATGTAAGCGCCACTTTCACCCCATTTTCTTCTGCAATTTTCTTGGCATCCATCATCGCTTGTTTTCCATTATCAGAAGTAATCAAGTATCCTTCGATGTAGAGATATTGTGAATTCAGAATGGCTGCCTCGTTTACATCTTTCGAAGAATAAGTAGAAGTGATTCCTAAAAAGGTGTTCATGGTCCGTTCAGCATCTTCTGTCACCATCACCAAACATTTTCCAGTGATGCCCTCTTCCAAATGAGCTTCGTTCAAGTTGTGATCTACTCCTGCTTGTTTCATGTCATTCATGAAAAAGTGCCCCATCTCATCGTTGGCAACTCTACAGGAATAATACGATTTGCCTCCAAACTGACTAACGGCAATTACTGTGTTAGCAGCAGATCCTCCACATTGTTTCTTGGCAAGTTCGGCATTTATGACTCCCATCAAGGCATTTTGGCGATCTTCATTTACTAAAGTCATCAGCCCTTTTTCAACTCCATTGTCAGCAAAAAACTGGTCTGTCACTATAAACTCAATATCTACCAAAGCATTTCCAATGCCGGTAACGTCGTATTTTTTCATTTTTCTATATTTGAAAATTTTATAATTGAAATTTTGGAAAATTGGGCCCAGAGGTCAGAGTTACTTCTTCATTCGAAATTCAGCATTCACCATTCGTTATTGGTTAGAATAGGAAAATCATGCCCAAACTACATTAAATCTCGTAAATCGTACTTCGTCAATCAAAAATACGGTGTCGTTCAAAAGGCTTCTCTCGATCAAACAAGAATCGATACGTATGATGAGTTTTATAAATATCCGCTAAAAGTTGCTCACACACCCGCATCATTTTTGGATTAAAATCCCCAATCCAATTCATTTCGATCGTTTTATATTGGAAGTCTGGCTTCCCGCTCATTTTATCATATTCCACGACCATTGCAGATTCTACGCCTTTTCCTTGATGCTCTGGCACTACACCAAACACCAAACCAAGCATTTTATTAGGTGGAGAGAAGGTCTTGTACCAAAGGAATTTCAATTTGCCGAGTAAATCCATCTTCCCATTCACATGTTTGAAAAGCTGGTTGATTTCAGGTATTTGAATAAACATCGAAACGGGTTCGCCTTTATAAAAACCAAAATAAATCAACTTCGGGTCGATGATCGGCTTCATTTTGGCAAACATCATCTGAGCTTCTTTAAGGGACAGCGTTTTTCCCATGTGTCTAGACCATGCCTTGTTGTAAGTGGTCATGAAATATTCAGGAGCTTTTTCCTTGAGCTCTTTGCCTTTGATGTAGCGGAACTCATAATCAGGGTTGGCCAAAATCACGTTTGCCCTGGCAATCAATTTATCATCAAACCCTACATTCTGCACATTTCTGGCGTAGGTAAATTGTTTGAAATAAATCTGGAAGCCGTAGTCTTCAAAGAACTTCTGATAATACTTGAAGTTCCAGGGCATGTTGTAATTCGGCTCGGTGAATCCATCCACGAGTAATCCCCACCATTTATCCCGCTCACCGAAATTGATCGGCCCGTCCATCGCTTCCATTCCTTCACTTTCCAGCCAAGCTTTTGCGGTGTCAAAAAGTAAAAATGCAGCATCTTGATCATTGATGCATTCAAAGAATCCTAAACCTCCAGTCGGTTGCTTTTCTTTCATCTTTGGATTGACAAAAGCAGCTACACGCCCTATTGTTTTTCCTTTGTCATCCTGCAAAAGCCATCTTTTAGCTTTGGCTCCATTTCTGAAAAGTTTGTTGGTTTCTTTATGAAAAAGCCCCTCAATATCTGCGTCGAGAGGCCGAATCCAATTCTTTTCATTTTTATATAACCTGACAGCCATCTCGATAAACTCTTTTTGATGGGCTGGGGTGCTGACTTCGATCAATTGCATTCGGGTGATTTTAGAATGCTAAATTAAGCAGATCGGGTGAAAGGGCAAAAAGTGAGTTGTCCTGCTTCTCCAGAAGCAGGACTTATTTGCAGTTGTGCTGCTTCTCCTGAAACAGTACCAATTAACTTAATACAACTTGAATGCTGCTTCTGGAGAAGCAGCATAACGAGATTTGACGTTGTCCTGCTTCTCCAGAAGCAGGACGAAGCGCTTCAGTAAATCTCAACTTTTACCAAACCCTTTCTTCCTGCATAATCACGCGCTGAGCTAAAAAGGTATTCTTCTGGTTCATCTACAATCATAGCCTCAACAGGGTTTTGGTGGATATAATGAAGTTTCTGTTCCAAAAAATGATTTGATTCTACCGCCACAGCATGCAATCCATCAATCCAAAACTTATAATTTGTTATCCTACTTTGATTAGCCCCTTTATCCTTAAAAGCCTTCAAAATCCATGATGCTCTCGATTCAATAGACTCTTTTTCCAGACTAGCTAATATCTTCCTAGCTGTAAATTTCTTAAAATCCTGAATGGTATCGCTTAGCAGAAATGCTTCTTTTGACCTGCATAGTAAATGAAGATGATTAGACATTAAGCACCATGCAAAAATCTCTAACCCTTTCCTTTCAACACAGAAATTCAGGCTATCAACAACTTCTAGTTTGTATTCTCTTCTTGTGAAAATATCGATCCAATCGACAATTGTTAATGTCAAAAAATAAACAGCATGCTGGTCGGAAACTTGGAAAGGTCTCATAAAAATTTACTTAAATGCAACCTGAATAATGCTTTTAAAACAGTAATCTAAAAATAATGAAAAGATGGTTTTGAAGTAAAAATTTAAACTAATGAAAATGCTGCTTCTGGAGAAGCAGCATAGCGATCTGCTGTTGTCCTGCTTCTCCAGAAGCAGGACTTAATCGATTCTATTCCTCCACCTCAGCATACAGATCAAACTCTGTGGCTTCAGTCACTTTAACGTTTACAAAGTCTCCCACTCTGCAGTAGTATTTGGAAGCATCAATCAATACCTCGTTATCCACCTCAACAGAATCGTATTCGGTACGACCTACGAAGTGCCCTCCTTCTTTTTTGTCGATCAATACTTTGAAAGACTTACCAATTTTCTCCTGATTCAAATCGTAAGAAATCTGCTCCTGAATCTCCATCAAGTTATTTGCACGCTCCTGCTTTACTTCCTGCGGAATAATATCTTCCATAGAATAAGCATGTGTATTTTCCTCATGAGAATAGGTAAATACGCCTAATCGCTCAAATTTCATCCGCTCTACAAAGTCAACCATCTCCTGATATTCCTTCTCGCCTTCTCCTGGATGACCGGCGATCAGCGTCGTACGGATTGCTATATCCGGCAAAATATCGCGGATGCTATGAATTAGATTCTCTTGCTTTTCACGGGTTGTACCGCGACGCATCGCTTTTAACACATCTGTAGAACCGTGCTGCAAAGGAATATCCAGGTAATTACAGATATTCTCACGCTCTTTCATCACTTCGATTACATCCATTGGAAAACCTGTAGGATAGGCATAATGTAGACGAATCCAGTCGATTCCATTTACATCAGAAAGCCTTCGCATCAATTCAGCGAGGTTTCGCTTCTTGTAAATATCCAATCCGTAATACGTAGAATCCTGAGCGATCAGCAACAATTCCTTCGTTCCGCCGGCAGCTTTATGCTCAGCTTCTTTCACTAATTCCTCAATCGGTCTGGAAATGTGTCCACCACGCATAATTGGAATTGCGCAAAAAGAGCAGGGTCTATCACAACCCTCAGAAATTTTCATGTAAGCATAGTGAGAAGAATGAGTTAATAATCTCTCCCCTACCAACTCATGCTTGTAATCTGCTTTGAATTTCTTCAAAATTGCGGGCAAATCTCTTGTCCCAAAAAATGCATCGACCTGAGGGATTTCCTTTTCCAGATCGTCTTTGTAGCGCTGCGAAAGACAACCCGTCACGTATACTTTATCCACCAACCCTTTTTCTTTGGCATCTACAAACTGCAATATAGTGTCGATGGACTCCTGCTTCGCATTATCGATAAATCCGCAAGTATTGATAATGATGATGTTATTGTCATCCGTTCCAGACTCATGGCTGGCATTGATGCCATTGCCTCGAAGCTGGGTAAGAAGCACTTCGGAATCAACAAGATTCTTGGAGCAACCCATGGTGATGATATTGACTTTGTCTTTCTTTAACGTTCTTGCTTTCACGGAATTCCTACATTTTGAGGCTGCAAAGGTAGACAAAAAAGTAGCTTCCCACTTTTTTGAAATTAAAATTTGAAAATTTGAAATTCAAAATGAACGAAATCAGAAGGAACGAAACGATCTCTAAAGAAGATTTATTGTTACTAATATTAAAAGGAGTCCCTAAAAATCTTATCAATTAAAAGAAATCGGAATTGACAAAAATTAGAAATACTGCTATATTTGCACCAATAGTATGATGATCTACTCAAATTACAGAAATTATGGCGACAATACGAAAAACACTAACCTTCACAGAGC
>CBFHWO010000056.1:0-13691 GCA_965659625.1 uncultured Algoriphagus sp.
AAATCAAATTGATATTCAGGAGGGATCTGGAGTCTTTTTGATTGAAGGAGGAAAGGGAAAAGAAAGTAAATCGATTCAGGTTTTCTATCATAAGCCAAGCAATTTTTCAAAGGATTCCAAAATCCTACTTGTCATCCCAGGTGCCGGGCGAAATGGCGACAGCTATAGAGATGCATGGATCCCAGAATCTGAGAAATACAGTGTGCTTATTCTCTCTCCCACGTACTCCGAAGATCAATATCTTTTTGAAGAGTATCATCTAGGAGGTACGATGACAGGGCTAAATCTAGAAGAGGCAATTGAAGCTGTGCCGAACACAAATGAAGTGATATTAGATGAGGAGAATTTTAAATTTCAAGTAAATCCTGATCGGGAAACCTGGATTTTTGAAGACTTTGATAGAATCTTTGAATTGGCCAAAAAAGCAACTGGATCAGAACAACCTAACTATGATATTTTTGGTCATTCGGCAGGAGGTCAGATTCTGCATCGATTAGCCATTTTTAAACCAACCTCAAAAGCAGACCTAATCATTGCGGGTAATTCAGGTTTTTTCACCATGCCTGACACGACGTTAAATCCTCCTTTTGGAATCAAAGATCTGGGTGTTTCTCAGGAAGATTTAACAGCAGCTTTTCAAACTCAACTGCTTGTTTTACTTGGAGAAAAAGATGATGAAACCGAAACCGGAGGCACAATGCTCAGATCCAAGACAGCAGACCTTCAGGGAATTGGGAGATATGCCAGAGGTAAGTATTTTTTTGAAGAATCTAAAAAGCTGGCAGAGAAGTTAGGCTACGAATTCAATTGGAAGTTAGAAATCGTCCCAAACGTCGGTCATGATCATGAAAAAATGGGTGATGCGGCAGCCAAGATTTTATATAGGTAATTTGAGTTAACGATTTGTATAAACGTAGTGTGACCGATAGGGAGCATTATCCGATATACATTGTGGCAGTATTTTATTTATCATTTTCAATTATCATCTTTTTTATCAACAAAATTTGTCCAAGATGGTAGTAACTATGTTCTATAACCCCTTCAATGTTTCGTAAATAAGTTCCATATTTTTCATCTACAAATGCTTCATCTAATTTACTATCGCTTAAGTTCAGGACTTCCTTGAAAAATATTTCGGAATTGCTAATAAACTCTTCTACCAATTGATTCCAGTCTTTTTCTGATTCTATCGGTGAAATATCAAAACTATATTTATCTCGAATCTCAAGTTCGCCACCCTTAAAGACATTAATAATTCCTGCTAAATAATAATTTACGTGATAAGTTAAGGAGGCTATGGCGTTCAATGTTCCAATTTTTTGAGTTGCTTGCTCCCAATTCAGGTTTTCTATTTGCAATTTATAATTTGTGTTTGCAATCCAACGTCCATTTAATAAGACTTCAGTCAACCGATTTGCAAGTTCTTTGTTTTTTTCCATTATAAGTTTAATTTCTTTTCATATTGTGCCCAACGTCCCGTATAAAAACTGTGCGAGCGGGCGAGTTTAATTGTCCGCAGGACAATCAGGCGTTGCATACGAGCACGGAGCTTCGATTTGAGACTGAATTAAGCATTGTTTTAATGCAGTGTTCTAGCCAGTTCATTAATTCCAAATTTCATTTGATGCTGTTAAAATGACTGGGAATTTATCTGTTACAAGTATTGTTTGTTCGTGTTGAGTTACATAGCCACCTTTATTTCCGACTAGAGTCCAACCGTCTTTCAATTCCACTGCAACAGTTGAATTTGTTGAAATAAAAGTTTCTATGGCAACTGTTGTATTTTTCTTAAAACGTTCCCTGTTACTTTTAACTCTATAGTTTAAAATGTTTTCAGGTTCTTCGTGTAAGCTTCTACCGACACCATGACCAGCCAAGTTTTTAATGACTTTAAACCCTGATTTTTTTGCTTCAGTTTCTATTAAATATCCAATTTCAGAAATTTTCACTCCGCTTTTAATATTGTTAATTGCTTTCCATAAAATATTTTTAGAAGCATTTACAAGAGGTTGGTGATTATGAATGTCTTTTCCAAGAACAAATGAGCCACCATTGTCAGACCAAAACCCATTTAGTTCCGCAGAAACATCAATATTAATTAAATCTCCTTCTTTCAATATTTTTTGCTTTGATGGTATTCCGTGTACTGCTTCTTTATTTATACTTATACAAGAATAACCAGGAAACCCATAAGTTTCATAAGGTGCTGATTTAGCTCTATAACTTTTTAAAATTTCACCGCCATATTCATCTAGCTCTTTTGTTGACATTCCGACTTTAGTATATTCTCTCATTAATTTTAGTGTAGTTCCAACAACTTCACTAATTTTTTTCATTCCGATTAATTCTGATTCTCTTGTTATTGACATAATGTTTTTTTTTAAGTCGTCTTTTTAGCCTGACCGTTATCGGGATTCAGCTTGGAGACGGCGGGCATTCGAAACCGTTCTCTTCCAACCTACTCCTAACTTCTTAAATATATTGAATTTCATATTTAATTTGAATACCTCGCTGTTTCCAAAGTGATGTTATTGGCTGTGGTTCTTTGTGGTCCTTTGTCTATCGGTGTCGTGGTGGCTGAAAAAAGAGGGAGAGGAAATTTTTGTCAAGTAGGAAAGCAAGCACTTTACGCATATTATATCGGCTATGTGCGGTTGCCAAAATTTGTAATCTGCTTGCATTACGTTGGCGGATTTCGTTTGACTAAAGATTTTTTTCTTATTCAAAATAATGGTTACGTTACTCGAACCTAATGCCTAAGACAAACCTGTCACATCGTCTATCGAACCTAATTTTGTAGAGCTATAAGATTTGGAAAAGGTCTTTTAGAACAGCTCTAGTTCCATCGAAAATCCAATTGCAGGGAAGGCATGCATCTAATTTGATGTTTTAAAAAAAAGAGAAGCATATGGATAAATGTAATCCACCCACATAGCCATTTCTATAGTAATCATGTAGTCGATTCCAGTCTTATTTGTTCTACAGAAATAAGAAAAAAAGCGAAAGTCTAGTGACATTCGCTTTTATTGATTATTAACCCAATCTACTGTTATTAATTGAAATCTTAATGAGTCCTATTGAAGAGAATTTGCTCCAACCTTAAGCTCCTGAGAAATAGAATTTTTTTCAGCAATGCAAAACCTATTTATATTAAATAAGATCTAACAATGCTGAATCTTCTAGTTTCTACAAACTAAATTGACCTCATAAAATCCTAATATTTCCCCCTTCCAATCCAGTTATAAATGGCTGATTGTATTGCCTTTTACCTATTGACTTGTAAAGCGCATTGGCCAAAGCCGCAAAGATCGGCGGGAAAAGTGGCTCGCCAAGACCTGTGGGATCATGATCATTTTTGACAAAGTGTACTTCAATTTTCTTTGGCGCCTCTGGCATACGGATCATTCTATACGTATTGAAGTTATTCTTCTGAGGCACACCATCCTGGAAGGTCAACTCCCCATAGAAGGCATTACCTATGCCATCCACTATGGCGCCTTCACCCATGTTGGCCGCAGCATCCGGATTGACGACAATACCACAGTCTACAGCTGCATAGACATTTTCCACCACAGGCTTATCATTTACCATCTTTATATCCAACACCTCTGCCACATAAGAATTGTGGCAGAAATAGGCAGACACTCCCCGATGAACATCAGATTGGAGTGTATCCCATTGCGATTTTTCACGTACCAATTTCAGCACCCCCGCATATCGTTCAGGATCATAGTCATTCCTTTCACCAACAGGATTTTTCATAGCCCTGTCCAACAGTTCCAATCGGAAATCAATGGGGTCTTTACCCATTTCGGCTGCAAGTTCATCTAAAAAAGACTGCTCCGCTCCGGCAATGAAATTGGAACCAGGCGCTCTGAATGCCCCAACCGTAATATTGGAAGGGACATCCCAACCTTCTGCCAAGTAGTTGTCAATCGCTCCCGCCGGGAAACGGTTTGGAGCAATCGGTGTCTCAGGTATCCCGCCCGCCTTTACATGGAAAGCGGTCAAATTGTTATTTTCATCCAAAGCTGCACGGTAAGTAGCGGAATAGGTTGGTCTATAAACGCCGGAGGTCATATCGTCCTCACGGGTATAGACCATCATGATAGGTGTCTTTGCTTTTTGGGAAATAAGAGCTGCTTCCACCATTTGGTGACTATAGGCTCGCCGTCCAAAACCTCCTCCCATTCTGGCAAGGTTGATCTGGATTTTTTCTTTGGGCAATCCAAGACTGTCAGAAAGTGTATTACTGATGGGGTCAGGCCATTGTGTAGCACCATAAACTACAGCCTGATCTGCTGTAACATGGGCGAAGCAATTGGCCGGTTCCATGGTGTTATGGGCAAGGAAAGGAGCGGTGTAAGTTCTTTCCAATACTTTTGCCGCTGTTTTGAATGCGGCCTCAGGATCACCGTCTCTTCTGCGGATTTTGCCGGGTTTTTTAGAATAATCGGCCATTTTTATCCGATGAACATCTGTACTTTCAAGGCCTTCAGGAACGGTGACTTGGAAGGGATCTCCACCGCCAAAACCTGTCTTCATGAAGGTAGATTCAGGTGCGTTTTCCCATTCTACATTTACTGATTTTTTTGCCTGTAATACCTCCCACGTAGAATTACCTACTACAGCAATCAATTCGGGAAAAGTTGCCGTATCAAAAAAACTCCTGACATATGAATTGTTGAATATGTTGACAACAAATACCTCCTGAATTCCCGGCATAGTAAGTGCGGTTGCGGCATCGAAAGACTTCAATTTCATGCCAAATGCAGGCGGGTGGATGATGGAGGCATATTTCATACCTTCCACTTTATAATCAATCCCGAAAAGTGGCTTTCCCGTAATGATCTTTTCGAGGTCTACATTTCTTTTGGAGGAACCTACGATCTTAAAATCCTTCTTTTCTTTCAGTTTAATATCCTCAGGAACCGGAAGTGTGGCTGCAAGGGAGGCCATTTCACCATAGCCTGCTTTTTTACCACTGGCTTTATGCAGTAGGACTCCATTTTCCGTAGTGATTTCCTCACTACTAACCTTCCAAGTCTGCGCCGCTGCATTGACAAGCATCTGACGGGCAGTGGCACCTACTGTTCGTAGTGGCCTCCATCCCTGACGAATGGATTGACTTCCTCCGGCAGATTGTCTTTCAAATCTCTTTGGTGAAAAATTTCCCTGTTCCACCATCACCATTTTCCAATCCACATCCAGTTCCTCAGCCAGGATCATAGGCAACGATGTTTTTACATTTTGTCCAAATTCTGGAGTCGCGTTGAAAAGCGTCACGGCACCGTTTTCACCGATTTTGATATAACTGTTCAGCTCAAACCATTCTTTGGGCAATGCCAAAATCTCCTCCTCATTTGTAGGTTTACAACCTGCCAGCCAGCTAAAGCTCAGTATCATTCCACCACCTGCCAGGGCAGATGCTTTCAAGAATGATCTTCTGTTTATTTTTGTTTTTACAATGGTCATGGTCTAGTGCTTTTGATTAAGAATTGGCGGCAGTCCTTATGGCTTTTTTGATGCGAACATAGGTTCCGCAGCGACAGATATTCCCTCTCATGGCATCGTCAATATCCGTATCGCTTGGGCTGGGGTTTTTATTTAAAAGTGCTGCAGCGGACATGATCTGTCCTGCCTGACAATAGCCACATTGTGGCACATCATGTTCCACCCAGGCTTTTTGGATAGGGTGATCGCCTTTTTCAGATAGGCCTTCTATCGTAAGGACCTGCTGGTCCTCTACTACACTGACAGGATAAGAGCAGGACCTTACCGCCTCCCCATCTATATGAACAGTGCAGGCGCCGCATTGCGCGATACCGCAACCGAATTTGGTGCCTACAAGATTTAACTGGTCTCTCAACACCCACAAGAGTGGTGTGTTTGGATCCACGTCTACTTGAAGGGATTTGCCGTTGATATTTAAACTATACTGTGCCATAAGTCCTGCATTTAGTCATTAATTGGAGTTCCTTCCCCGGTTATTTTAAATGTTCAGAAAGAAACCGCATCACTTTCGTTCTGATTTCTTCCACGTCAAACATAGAACCGAAATGGGGAGCATCTTTGACGATTATCAACTCACTCGGTACACCTGTTACATTTAACCATGAATGCAATAAATGGGATTGTCTCGGAGAAACCAGGTCATCCTTTTCACCATGTATTATCAGGAAAGGAGGGTCGTTTTCATCTACAAAACTTACCGGACTGGCATTTTTTGCCAAATCCGGTCTATCCAATGGAGCGGCACCGATCAGGATTCCTTCCGGGGACTTGGCATCATTGGCACCTGGAAATAAGGTCAAATCTGCTGGTCCGTAGAAATCCACCACACCTCTGGGTTTAAAGTCCCTGTTGCTACTTGGTAAATGAAATGCTTCCACATCATTGTTTTTTGTCAAACCAACCATGGATGCCAAATGTCCCCCGGCGGAAAATCCCATGATAACCATGCGTTCCATATCTAAATGGTACTTTTCGGCATTATCCACCAAAAAGGAAATGGCAGCATTACAGTCAAGCATTTGCGCAGGAAAAACCGCCTCGGTACTAAATCGGTAATCAATGGAAACCAATGCAAAGCCGCTCTCCAGGATTTCCGAAACAGTGGATTTCATATAGCCGATATCGGCATATTTATCATTGCTCAGCCATCCCCCGCCATGGATAAATACCACCAGGGGAATTTTACCGGTACCGTTTTTAGGTAGGTAAATATCCAAGAGATGCTTTTCATTTGTATCGTTCAAATAGGGAATATTGCCGTGAAGCACAGTTCCTTCTGGGAAAAGATTTATAACTCGATTGCTTTGGGCAATGCCGGAAATCGAAAGAAGGATGAAAAGGAAGGCTAGGAAGTGTTTTTTCATGTTTTATAGGTTTTTTGGATCATTGGCTATTTATTCCATTTCAAAAGTAACAGTCATGTTACCTGTTCCCAAAGCACTTTTTAACCCTGTAGGATCATCTATTTTTCCCAATCGGGTATAGCTGTAAGAATTATTCAAGCCTTCGTAAAAGAGCACAACCGTATTAGAACCGTAAAGCATAAAATCACCGGAACGAATAGTTCCGAAATTTGATGCGTTGGTAGGAAGGTTTTCAGGGAGACGGACATACTTTTCATTTCTGTTCAACTCAGTCATTTCTACCGTCATTGGCAGCATCTCCCTGAATGCCTTTGCGGTATTATTGTCCAAAAGGCTAGCCGTAAAGGTTTGTGAATTGACCGTTATTTTGATTTTTCCGTTTACCATTGGCGTGGTATTTTTCGTGTTGGTATTGTCATCTTCTTGGTAGCAAGAGGATGCACCACTGACAAGAACCGAAATCAGTATCAAAATGAATAATAGTGTAGATTTCATGACCCTACTTTTAATTAAAAACTCCTAAAAGAATGACTTCGAATCTTGCACCTGCCATGGTAGTCTGCTAAATAAACTTTCTTCTTGATGAATGATTATAATTTTCCATGATTAATTCTTTTATATTCTTCATCCGTTACAGCTTCCTTCCATTCTACTATCCCCTGTTCGGTATTGGGAATAATATAAAGTTGTTGTAAACCCACATCCGGGCTTGCGCCATGCCAGTGTCTTACATTAGGCGGGCATTTTACCACATCTCCTTTTTTGATAACTTCGATGGATTGCCCCTCAATCTGATGATATCCAATGCCATCGGTAATAATTAAAATTTGGCCTGCAGGATGACTGTGCCAATTGCTTCTTGCTCCAGGTTCGAAATAAACATTTCCGACTAATGTGTTGTAAACACTGTCTGAATCTAGCAATGCAGTTGGATAGGCGTTTCCAGTAAACAAATCGCTTGAACCCTTTTCACCAATTGGAAAAATGGCGTCCAATTCAGTTTTGTCAGAATCCACATTTTCTTGATTTTCAGTTTTTGTGTTGCAGGCTTGTCCTATCACTAGTAGGAGGGCAACTGCGAGTATCTTTGTTGTTCTCATTGTGTCAGTTTTAAATTTTCTTGATGATTTTTGCAGGGGTACCTCCTACGATAACATTGTCTGGTACGTCTTTAGAAACGATCGAACCCGCTGCAACTACTGAGTTTTCGCCAATGGTTACGCCCTGTAAAATGGTAGCTCCTGCACCAATCCAAGCGTTTTTTTTTATGTGTATTGCTTTGGGAACCAATGCGTTTCTGAATTCAGGATCTATCGGGTGACTTTCGGAAAGCAAACTGACTCTGGGAGCTAGGAGTACACCATCATCAATGGTAATTCCTCCCAAGTCCAAAAAAGTACAATTGAAGTTGATAAATACGCTTTTACCAATTTTAGTATGCTTGCCGTAATTGATGTACAAGGGGGTAAATACGTCAACGCTTTCGTCAATTTCTGAACCTGTTATTTGACTCAATAAATTTCTGATTTCTTTAGGATCTGAGGCATTGTTCATCTGCACCAGCAATTTTTTCGTGACATATGACTCCTCAAGCATTCTGTAGGCCTGAGGATCGCTCGGCAGAATGATTTCTCCCTTTTTTAACCGTTCAAAAATATCCGTTTTTTGCATTGCCCAATTTTTACAATGCAAAGGTAGGAGCAAAAAAGATGCGTTATGTTACATTAATGTCGCAACAAATGTCAAATATTACCTATTTTCGATGGTTACTTCTTATTTGAATGATTATGTCAGAAAATCAAAAAGTTATACTTCACAAAACGGCGTCAACGGCTCAATTTCCTGCTGATTTCCAAACTCGCTTCCACACGCATATTTACTGCCAAAGTGGTACTGTAAAGTTTATGTTCAACGGCAGGCAATACACTGGTAAAAAAGGAGAATTTGTTTTTTGGCTCGCAGGTCTTCATGTTTCGGATCTGTGGTTTTCAGCGAATTTTAAAGCAACAATGTTATTTGTGGACAGTGATTTATTGACATCAAATTTACCGAGTGCCAATGTGAGTATCGATAGCTACATACATTCCAAAGAAAATCCGATTCTGCACCCTGAGAAAAAAGACAAAGAGAAAATCTTAAAAAACTTTCAGCTGCTGTACGATAAATCACAGGAAACCAACCACCGGTTTTATGAGGAAGGACTGAAACTCCAAATGCAACTTTTCCTTTTGGAAATGTGGCATATTTTTGAAGATGAGCTTGACAGACGTAAGCGTAGTTTGCAAAGCGGTACCTTATATGAACGGTTTATACAATTAGTTCAGGAGCATTGTATGAAAGAGCGTGAAGTACGGTTTTACAGCGAAAAGCTAAATATTACACCCAAGTATCTCAATTATATTTGCAAGGTGAATACCCGAATTACTGCTTCGGAATGGATACAGCGCTATACTGAGGAGCGGATCATGTTTCTTTTGCAGAACAAGAACCTGAATATTTCTGAAATTGCCGATGAAATGGATTTTTCGAGCCGTTCATTCTTTACCCGCTATGTAAAGAAACTATTGGGCTTTACTCCTAAAGAATATCGGGAACGGATATAAAAGGCTTTACAACTTAATTTTGTAGATGCTTTGGCTAGAAAGGCTTTCCGAAAAGTCGGGACAGGCTTTTTGGTTTTTTGAAGTGTTGGATTTATGAGTTGGAAAAAACCAAATCCCGAATATTCGGGACAAGTTGTGCAAGTTGAGCGTTTAAAAAGTTGTCTTAAATTGTGCACTTGCAAACATTTTTTTCTGTTAAATTCCTTTTTACCCGCGGGTTTTTATTTAGAACATTCGTTTTCTTAGCTTGCAGGAACACTTGTATAAACCCAATTCTACCTGCCAATAGCATTTATATCCGCCTTGTCCATAGGGGTAATTGGCATTGTGGAAACCAAATTAAGGATTTCGTCGATGCTATCTAGAAGGCTTGATGATTTTTATTAGAAATCTCAGAAGAAAGTCGAATATCTTAACAAGCACATAAAAAAGTTAGACTTCTGATTTCAGCCTTCTTCGCTACCTAGTACTTTGAACTTTTTCAATCACTCCGAAGACTCTTCACAGGATTTGTCAAAGCAGCCCGGAAGGTATTTAGACTAACTACCAGTAGAGAAAGTAGTAGCACTGCTACTCCTACCACTATAAAGAGCCAAATACTGATAGACGTTTGGTAAGTGTAGGTATCCAGCCAGTTATTCATTTGCCAGTATGCAAATGGAACGGCAATGATAAAGGCAATCAAAACGAGCTTTAGAAAATCCTTGGAAACTAAAAGAATAACTTGTGTGACCGTGGCGCCTAAAACCTTGCGAACGCCTATTTCTCTCGTTCTTTTTTCAATCGTAAAAGAAGCTAATCCTGCCAATCCGATACAACAGATAAATATTGCTATCCCAGAGAAAATCGTGATGATTTTGCTCACCAAATCTTCAGACAAAAACTTTTGTTCAAATTCCTCATCCACAAACTGATATTCAAAAGGGACTGCAGGATTGTATTTCTTGAAGACTTCTTCTACAGATTGCAATCCAGCCTGAAGAGAAGCCCCTTCCCTAAACCTAATATTGATAGAATTGGTAGATGAAGGGTCAAAATAAACCATCATTGGATCTACCGGATTAAATGGAGAATCCATGACAATATTGTCTGTCACTCCGATCACAGAATAGGTCGAACCTCCATATCTCATCTGCATACCAATCGGTTCCTCTAAACCCATGGCCTCCACTGCTGCCAAATTCAGAATGATGGCAGATGAGTCACTTGGCATACCCGAAAAATCCTTCCCTTGCAGCATTTTGACACCCATCGTCTCAGAGAAATCAACATCTGTATACATTCCTGTCATCAGCAGGTTCATATCAGTTGGCTTCCCCTCCCAATCAGGAGCAGGAGATCTCCACCAGATACTTGTAATGGGCGAGAATGTCCTAGTTGATGACTCAACCACCCCTGTTTTGAGGAGCTCATCTTTGATGACAGTAAAGTTCTTTTCTATATCCTCAGAGGATGAGATCATAATTAGGTTATCGGGATCATATCCGATTTCCCTGTTTTTGATATGCTGAATCTGCTGGTAAACAATGAGCGTACAGGAAATCAGCAAAATAGAAATCACAAACTGTCCGACTACCAAAATATTTCTGGGCATTACAGCTTTACCTCCAGCTAGGAAAGTGCCTTTTAGGATTTTTATCGGATTAAAAGAAGAAAGGTAAATAGCCGGATAACTTCCCGCGATCAACCCGGTGCAAGTCACAACAGCCATTGAAATAATCCAAAAAACAGGTGAACTCAAGTCTAGAGAGAGTGTTTTGCCTGAAAGCTGATTGAACCATGGCATCAGCAGGTAAACGGTAAGCATTGAAACCAAAAACGCAAGCAATGTCAAGATCATGGACTCGAAAAAGAACTGTAACATTAATTGTCTTTTACCTGAGCCTAAGGTTTTGCGTATGCCCACTTCCTTCGCTCTTCTTTCTGATCTTGCAGTGGACAAATTCATGAAATTGACACAGGCAATTAAAAGGATAATGATAGCGACAATCGAAAAAAGTCGGACATACACAATCATACCTCCTGTATTTACTCCATCATTAAACTCTCCATAAAGCCTCCATCTACTCATCGGGAAAGCAAAGTATGTACTGATTTCTTTGTCAGCAGGATCATTTTTGATCTTTATTTCTGTGATTTTTTTTGACAGATCCTCAGGATTAGTTCCAGGCTGAACCTTCAAAAAAACATTCCAGGATGAATTACCCCATTCTGTCATAGACCGCTTCGCTCCTTCATCCGAATAATTGAATAAACTGAGAAAATCAAACTGAAAAGTAGAATTCCCGGGCAAATCCTTGAGAATTGCCGTCACCGTAACATCCCGGTTATTATCGATCTTTAGGGTTTTGTTAATAGGATCCTCCTTTCCAAAAAGTGCTTTAGCGGCAGATTCTGTTAGAATTATTGAGCTTGGATCAGGTAAAGCAGTATGGGCATTTCCCTGAACAAATTGCCAGGAAAACAAATCAAAGAAATTTTCACTTACTGTCATCCCATTTTTTCGCTGTCTATTGTCCCCAAATCCTAAAATATGAGATTGGGCATAGGTGGTCATTACCGCCTTCTCTACTTCAGGTAGCTCTTGTTCTAGACTCGCAGAAAGCGGAAAAGCCATGTTTCTATCTGTAAAAATCTGGTCATTAAAATCCCGGTGAGCTATGACCTGATAGATCTCTTCATAATTATCATGAAACTTATCGTAGGTAAGTTCATCATGCACCCAGAGAAGGATAAAAATGGTGCAGGTACAACCCAAAGACAATCCAACAAGATTTGTAAGTGAGAAAATCTTGTTTCTCATCAAGTTGCGAAGAGCAATCTTAAAATAGTTTTTCAGCATGGTAAATTGAAAAAGGTCAGGATCTCAGTTTAGCTGATTTCTACTTTTATGCCATAAAAAAACACTTCAGGTCGCTTGATTAACGCATTTCCCGCTTTTGAAAAAGTAAATTTCGAACATTTTTGTTCGATCTCGGTCGAACGCCTAAATATTGGGTACAAACCCGTAATCCATTTCATCAGCTTTATGGGCTATCAATCCCTTCTATTTTGCTTCCATTTATCTTATATTTAAATAGAACCAACCCAGAAAACCATGCTATTCATCTACATTTTCCATCTTTTTCTAGTATTGCAGTCTCAAAAAGAAGCGGTTTTTGAACCACAAATTCTTGATTCTGAAATCTCTATTGGCTACGGATTAGCTATTGGAGATGTAGATGGAGATGGCAAGGATGATATCCTTTTGGCCGATAAAAAGGCTTTTGTCTGGTACCAAAATGGAAACTGGAAAAAGCATGTAATGGCTGAAAATCTCACTGAAGCAGACAATGTCTGCATCGCCGCGCAGGACATCGATGGCGATGGAAAAGTAGAAATCGCTGTTGGGGCACAATGGAACCCTGGGGAAACTTCAGAAACCGAGAAATCAGGTGCGGTATTTTACTTAAACCGCCCGGCGGATCCCACACAGAAATGGACTCCAATACAACTTCATCATGAACCTACCACACATAGAATGCGCTGGGTGAAAAATGGCTCTACTGCTCATTTGATAGTGGTTCCACTCCATGGCAGAGGAAATGCAAATGGAGAAGGTGCCGGAGTAAACGTGATTGCTTATGAATTTCCAGAAAACCCGGCTACCGATTGGAACTATGAAGTAATCGATGAAAGCATGCACCTTACCCATAACTTGGATATAATCGGTGAAGCATCAGATAATGCTGTTCTTTTGGGTGGAAAAGAGGGAGTAAATCTTTTAACGAATTCAAACTCTACTTGGGAAAACGAAAAACTTACGCTTCCAACAGACCCAAGCGTGGGAGAACTTCGCCTGGGGAATGGAGTCGGACAAAACCATTTTCTGGCTACCATTGAGCCCATGCATGGCACGACTCTAGTGGCCTACGAAGGTTTGGATCAAAACTTACAGTCACAGGACTTAAAAAGAAATATTCTTTACAGCCAACTCAAAGACGGTCATGCACTTGCAGTTGGAGATTTTTTGGGTTTGGGATCAGACCAAATCGCAGTGGGTTGGCGACTGCCAAATGAGGCAGGTGAATTTGGAATCAAACTATTCATTCCCAAAAACGGCTCCTTTTCCGAATTTGAAGAACAATGGATAGATAAAAACGGCATGGCCTGCGAGGATTTACAGGCTGCAGATTTGGATGGAGACGGTAAGCTAGACTTGATCGCATCC
>CBFHWO010000057.1:0-13591 GCA_965659625.1 uncultured Algoriphagus sp.
CTACGCCATCGTTTTGTTCATTTTTACTGAATTGAGTAATGTCCCTATGAGTACTACATGGGTATTTATTGGGATTTTGGCAGGACGTGAGATCGCAATCAGTTACCGACTCAATACGAACGAAATCGGCAAATCCAGAATGCAAATTTTCAGGGATCTGTATAAAGTCAACATAGGATTGATTGTAAGTATTCTGTTGGCGTATGCAGTTGGAATGCTAAACCTTATGGAAGTATAAGGCTTAATTTGATCTCAGAAGAGGAGGGTAGGCCAGCACAATGAATCTGGCCTTTCCTTGCTTAGTCTTTGTCCTCTTAAGATCATTTACAGGAGCATTTGAAATAAAACTTACAATGTTTTAACCATTTTCGAACACCTCCTCAGTTATCAGCAAAGAAGCCAAAATCCCACCTGTCAGCGCTAGTGATATGACCACCAAAGAGAGCCATTCGGGTGTTTCTATATGATGGGAAAATATCATTTTTAAACCGACAAAGGCCAAAATACCGACCAGACTATAATTGATAAATCGGAACTTATTGAGCATGCGGGAGATCAGGAAGTACATAGACCTTAATCCCATGATAGCCAGAATATTCGAACTGAAAACAATAAATGGGTCGGCCGTAATGGCAAGTATGGCTGGAATACTGTCCAGGGCAAAAAGGATATCCGTGAGCTCTATAATAATCAATGCCATGAAAAGCGGGGTGGCTACACGGATTCCCCTTTTTACAATAAAGAAGTGTTCCCCGTCAATATGCTTGGTAAATGGAATTATTTTTCTCAACTTTTTGAAAATAAAAGAGTTTTTGGGGTTAAACTCAGAAGCATCCGATTTCAGCATTTTATAAGCTGTGTAAAGTAGAAAGGCACCAAATAGATAGACAATCCAGTCAAATTGGTTGATCAGTGCCACACCGAAAACTATCATAATGGCTCTAAATAGGATAGCTCCGAGGATACCCCAGAATAGTACTCTGTGCTGGTAAATGTCCGGAATTGCGAAAGACCTGAAAATAACCGCAATCACAAAAACATTGTCTATGCTCAGGGAAAATTCAATTAGGTAGCCTGTAACATATTTAAGTACAGCATCTTCTGGTTTTAAACCGGTTGGATTTGAAACCAAACCATCCGAGAAAATCCACCAGATGACCCATGAAAACATTAATGCAATGGAAACCCAGACAGCGGTCCAAATAGCGGCCTCTTTGGTCTGGATGACATGGGCTTTTTTGTTGAACACGCCCAGATCCAGCGAAAGAAAAAGCAAAATGCAGGCAATGAAAATTATCCAAATACTCATACTAAGGTTGATGATTTAATTGTTCAAATAATAAGATTAACATGGGGTCAGGGTACATACTAATCTCCAGACTTTAAGTGATGCAATGATAAATTAGTGATCAGTGTGCAGAGCTACCCGTTTTTATATGACCAAAATTGGCCGAGGGGCTTTTGTTCCATTCCCATTAGAGCCAGTTGGTAGTCATCAAAAAGAGTTTGTGAATACTTTTGGTCAAGGTTTTTGGTATCCCCAGCATTGTGAATCATTGTCAAGAAACCTGAGATTTTTTGATTTTATAAATCTGTCTTACTAATGGAATGGCGGTGACAACCACTATTAAGGCAATAATCCATTCGAGATAATGAATAAGGTCTGGAAAGATAAGTTTCAGGAAGTATCCCGCTAGTACCAAGCTCGATGTCCAGATTAATGAGCCAATGAAATTATAAATCATGAAAACCTTAAAATCAGATTTTATCATCCCTAAGCAGAGTGGGAGGAAAGTCCGGATAACAGGGATAAACCTCCCGATAATGATAGCCCCTTGATGCCTCTTTTCAAAATAAGAAGCGGCCATATTGAGATATCTTGCTTTGAAGAAAAATGAGTCGGGGCGGGAAAGTAGCCAATTGCCCAACTTTAATCCTACAAGGTACGATACGAAATATCCTAAAAATGCTGCCAGTACAATGCAGGTTATCAACAATAGAATGCTGACATCCAAAATGGGTAACCCACAAAGCATACCAGCTAAAAACAAAAGAGAATCTCCAGGCAAGAAGAACCCAAAGAATAGGCCATTTTCTGTAAAGATAATAGCAAGTAGAAGGATGAGACCGCCTTTATTGATAATCAATTCAGGGCTCACAAGCCCTAAAATGGAATGAATAAATTCATACATAAGTTGGTTGAATTAACTGTGAGAAGATTAGAGTTTGTGGATTATGGTAGCTCATCTTAATTGCTCATGACCTCCTGCATTTCCATATCCAATGCAGGTTCCTGAGAACTCAAATCCAGATTCTCTTTTAAGGGAAGACCAAATTCACCTTCCCATTTTGCTATTACGCAGGTGGCTAGACAGTTGCCAATTACATTGACCGATGTCCTTGCCATATCCATCAGTTCATCGATTGCCAGGATCAAAAAGATCGGGGCCATGGGAAGATTAAAACTAGCTGCTGTTCCCATCAGAATGATCAAGGAGGCTCTTGGAATTCCAGCTACTCCCTTGCTGGTGAGCATTAAAGTGAGAACCATCAATAGCTGTTCTTCAATCCCCATTTTTATTCCAGCCACCTGAGCTACAAAGATTGCCGCTAAGGATAGGTAGAGAGTAGTACCGTCCAGGTTGAAGCTATAACCTGTTGGCATTACAAATGCAACGATTTTGCGAGGTACACCAAACTTTTCCATTGCTTCCATTGCTTTGGGAAGTGCTGCCTCCGAACTGGTAGTAGCAAAGGCAATAGAAACTGGCTCCGAGATTGCCTTTAGAAATTGGATTACAGGAATCTTGAGGATAAGCGCGACAGGAAGCAAAACCAGCAGCAAAAATGCAAGCAAAGCAACATAAAGGGTGGCCAACAGATGAAACAGATTGACCAAGATCCCCAATCCCATCTCTCCTACAGTGTATGCTATCGCTGCACCCACACCGAAGGGAGCGAAATACATGATCACACGCGTGAAATTGAACATTACTTCCGAAAGGCTTTCGGTGAAAGAAAGCATCGTCTGCTTCTTTTTGCCATCTTTAACCATGGCTAGTCCTATCCCAAATAGAATACTGAAAATTACAATTTGAAGAATTTCTCCTTCAAAAATAGACTTGGCGATATTTTCCGGAAAAATATGAAGAATCACTTCCTGCCAAGTTCTGGCAGTCCCTTGAATAGGAACTTCACCCGCCGGTAGCTCAATTCCGATACCGGCTTGGGAAATATTGATCGCTACTAATCCGATCAACAAGGCGAACGTAGTGACCACTTCAAAATAAAGCAGTGACTTCCAACCCATTCTCCCGACTTGCTTCAAGTTGGAATGTCCAGCTATACCCACCACAAGTGTCGCAAAAAGAAGTGGGGCAATAACCGTTTTGATCATTTTTAGAAAAACCTGACTGACCACTTTCAGATTCATGGCAAGCTCGGGAAAGTCCAAGCCTATTAGAATCCCGATAAACATACTGCCGAATATCCAAGTAGTTAGTGAGGCTCTCTTCAGGCAGTATCCTACGATTGCAATCAAGCCTAACCATCTGCTTACGATTAGCGTGGATTCGGAAAACAGTCCGGGCCAAATCATGTGAATCACGATAAAAATTGCCGCCTGTGTAGCCAAGGCACCAAGGATTAGCGTTTTAAAGGTGTTTTTTTTGAGTGTCATGATATGTTGTGAAGCCTAATTAGGTTGTATAAATAAGAATGATGATTGGAGGAAATAGTGAAATTCAAAAGCGAGCATCAGGCTATGTTTGTTTCAGATAGCTTGATTTATAGCGAAAGATGAATTTTGTACAGGCAGATTTTTCAGGAAAACAGCGCTTTTTAATCCAATAGAGAATGAAGGATCCCTTGGTAATCTTTGCTTTAAGTCTAACCAGATAGTTTTCCTAGGATCAAAAGAATGCGTTATGGGAATTATTTCCCGCATTTTTTCAGTAATAGGATGATAACCTTGTATTTCGCTTTCGCACGAATTGAGAGGAACTCAGCTTTTCGTAGCAAGTGAACCCATTCATGGACAAGAATAAGATAGATCTTTGGGGTTGAGCCAAGGTCTTTTAGAAAAGCCTGTTGTTCGGCTATTAACTAAGTAAAGTAATGGTGGGGAAAAACAATTAAAAAAGCAGGTAAGTTTGCGTTTATATTAAACGCCGCTTTTTTATAATTCTGTTCAATTGCTTGACAGGCTGCCGATAAACCGGGAAAACTACCCAGTACAGTTTGAGATTTGAAAAAATAATGAACGGACCGAACTACTGGTCTTTCGGGAGCAGTACTATTCGTAAGTGCATCACCGATTTTCAGGGTTGAACTTTGCTGAGGAGTAAGCTCAGCATAGGATATTTCACTGGTTGATTGAATTGAGGAATCCAACTTCACAGGTTTATTCCCTGCCCAAAAGGCTACCGAAGCAACTAGAACAAGAAATAAAAATAAAATTCCTGGGACTTTCATATGAGCTATCTGTGCTCAAAGCTAGATAAAAAAAGTAAAACAATAAACAAATGATTTTAAGGAAGTCAATTGTCCATTTCTGACAGTCCTTGAATGGGTGGACTGACGGCAACAAGCCGGATGACATCAACCGTAGCAACGAGTTTTGCCTAGCTATTTGGATTTTCTCTGAATTAAGGAAAAGCAATACGAAGCGGACAAACCGCCCCTTTTGCAACGGTCTGGTCTTTCATTCTGACAGGGGGGTACAATTTGCGTAATGAATTCAGTCAGGAGCTGGATCCGAAAGAGGTCTCCCAGAGCATGAGCTGTGGCAGAATGGTTATTTAAATCCTTAAATCGGAAACAGAATAACGTAACTATGAAACCCTAAATGATTTTACCTTAAAACCAGAGATAGTTTCTTTTATTAAAGACGAAATCACCGAATTGTTTACTATAAAGCTTAACCAGAAAAATCAGAATCGTGATGGCTTGATGGCGAAGATTGAGAAGGCTAACTGCAAATTAAAAAAAGCGAGGAATCTTCTTGTTGAGGATAAAATTGATGCCGAAGATTTCAATTCAATAAAAAGAGAGTGCCAAAGCGACATTGACAGTAGTGAAAACCAGATTTCAGCATTGTAGTTAACCCCTGAAAAATACTTTAAATTAATGATAGACAGAGGTTTAAAGGTGATTGGTAGGCTTGGGTATTTATATGACAATGCTACCGTTGAAGAGAAGAAGATTATACTGAGTTCGACTTTTTCAAAAAAAAACTTTTCAGGCTGAAAAAGTTCGAACTCCTGAGGTTAATAAATTCATTAAGCTTATCTGCCTGATAAATAGTGGTTTGTCTTCTAAAAATAAAGGCACAAACCCGTTGAAATTGGATTTGTGCCGTCAGGTGGAGCTGGCGAGATTCGAACTCGCGTCCAGATAAGGAAACACCGTACCGTCTACATGCTTAGTCACCTGTTGGGTTTTCGACCTGAATATGCTGGATGACACACCTTGTTCAAGCTTAGCTATTGATCTTAGACTTGCTTAATAGCATCACAAGTCGCAACCCGATCTAGTCGACACCTCAGATCCGTCCGGATCAGATAACAGACGGTGAGATGTGGCTGGGGAATTACTCTCGTAACTCAACCCTTTAAGCGTTCTTTCCTGTTAAGGTAAGATTAGGCAGCCATGGCGTAAGAATTTTCGCCAATTATAGTTCGTATGAATCTTTTAAGGCCGTACATACTCCAGCCTGCATGCGAGCCCGATCTTTACACTTACTGTCAATACCGGTCAGCCCCATTTATTTAGGATGACAAAAGTAATGGATTTTTGGTTCCCTGAGGTATTTGTTTTTTGTTTCTCATTCCTCAAGCAAAGAATTTTAATTTTCTTGAATTGGAAATCAACATTTTATCAGTTTTTATGACAGATTGCGCCAATTTGAGCTTCCTGAATATGGAGTTTTTTATATCTTGCGGTGATGGAAAACTTCGTCGTTTCGGCAAGAAAATACAGACCGGCAGATTTTAAAAGCGTAGTAGGGCAGCAGCATATCACTACCACGCTTCAAAATGCCATAAAAAACAATCACTTAGCTCAGGCTTTCCTTTTCTGTGGACCTCGAGGGGTCGGTAAAACTACCTGTGCCCGGATTTTGGCAAAGACAATTAACTGTGAAAACCGTCAAGCTGATCAAGAAGCTTGCGGTGTTTGTGATTCCTGTGTTTCTTTCAAAAACAACAGTTCGTTCAATATTTATGAATTGGATGCTGCGTCCAATAACTCCGTAGATGATATCAGAAATCTGGTGGACCAGGTTCGATACGCTCCTCAAAAAGGCCAATATAAAGTCTATATCATTGATGAGGTTCACATGCTTTCTAATCAGGCCTTCAATGCCTTTTTGAAAACACTAGAGGAGCCTCCAAAATATGCCATCTTTATTTTGGCCACTACAGAGAAACATAAGATTATTCCTACCATCCTTTCCCGGTGTCAGATTTTCGATTTCAATAGAATTCAGATCAAACATATTGCTGAGCATTTGAAATACATCGCAGAGAAAGAGCAAGTAGATTACGAAGAAGAAGCTTTAAGACTAATTGCTACTAAAGCTGATGGAGCGCTTAGAGATGCCCTTTCTATCTTTGATTTGATTGTTACCTATTCAGCGGGTAAAAAAGTAACTTACCATGAAACAATCGATAATCTTCACATCCTTGATTATGATTATTATTTCAAGGTTTTAGACGCGCTTATTCAAGAAGATCTATCAAAAGTCTTACTGATTTTTGATGAAATTCTTAAAAAGGGTTTTGATGGACATAACTTTATTGTCGGGCTCTGCGAGCATTTTAGAGATTTATTGGTTGCAAAAGATCCAGAAACAATAGAGTTGATCCAAGTTTCAGAAAGTGCCAAAGAAAGATACTTACAGCAAACAGAAGTTGCATCTGTGTCATTTTTACTGTCAGCATTGAATATTGCCAACCAGTGTGATATCCATTATAAAACTTCCAAGAATCAACGATTACACGTCGAATTGGCTCTGATGAAAATAGCAAAGCTTCCACAAGCTTTCAAGTTAGCGACTTTAGCAGCCGAGGAGTCAAAAAAAAAAGTCTGAGTAAATCAGAATCTTTTCAATCTTCCAATCCTTCTCAATCTCCCAATCCTTCTCAAGCCACTTCTTCTGAAGAAAAGCCAATTCCTGTCCAGCGAACTATGTCCATTCCGACTAGTTTGTCCCACACAAAAAAAATCTTAGCAGAAAAAGCAAAGGTTGAAGAACAAAGAATCGAACAAAAAAAGGCTGATTCTCAGATAGTCGAACCAGTAAACTCACTTCAGCTTACGCAGGAAAAATTGGATGAAGTGATGCCAAAAGTCCTGGATCATTTCAAAAATCAAAATAAAGTATTGGAACTTGCCATTTTGAATCAACCTTCAAAAATGGATGCTCATGAGATTTGTTTTGAAATAGTGGGCCATGTTCAGGAAGAGATTGCTCAAAAAATGAAGCCTGAATTACTGACCTTAATCAGAGATCTGACTGGGGTTGGAAAACTGGCGATAAAATTGGTAGTCAAAGACGAACTAGAGTCTACCTCAAATAAGCTCTATACAAGTTCTGATAAATTCAGATTTTTGAAAGAGAAACATCCGGCTTTAGCCGAATTTCAAAGAAAATTTGGATTGGAAACTGATTTTTAAAAATCAAGCGAAATTCCAAAATTTATTAGGTTTTGGAGTTGTACAGCTTGTTTGGATGTGCCATCGTCTTGTTTGATAAACACCTCCTCATCATAGATTAACCTGGTTTCCATTCTGGTAGAAATAAACTTATTCACCTTCATTCGAATCGTTGAATTGAAATTGACTACCATATTTCCAAATCGCTCATAATTGGAAAAAAGGTTGATGTCAGCTTTCCAGGTAATGTTTTCCATCAGCTGAATGTCCACCACAGAAGTAGCAAATGACATTCCTGCCTCTGCTCTCACATTTTCTCCTGGCATTACCCCAAATGCTCCTGCTTGACTCAATGAGTCATCCATGACTATAGTGAATCGACCCGTAAAAGGAGATAAGATTACTGAAAGCTTACTTTTGTCATTATAGGTTTTACGGTAGTTCAAACCTGTGGAAGACTGCACATATCCGGGGGAGAGTAAGTCAGATATTTTTGTTCTGATTTCACTTTCACTCCCTGAAGGCCTGGAATATTTGTAACCTGCCAAAAGCTGGGTTCTGGCATCTAACTGGGTAGATAGGTAGAATTTCTCAGAGAGTTCCCGCCCATAATTACTCACAAAAATAAAGTTGTCATTACTCTTCCTATTCTGGAAATCCCGGTCGCCTTGCCGGTTCATTCCCAGATTTATGGTGAGTTGGGTATCCCAAACCTTTTTCTCTTTCTTATAATTGGCGAAAACAGAAATTCCCGAATTTAACGCAAATGAACTTGTTCCTCCGGCAGCCCAGTTACTTAAAGTGACTTGCTGTATATTCAAATTGTAATTTCCTCCTGTTTCCCAAAAGATCTCTTTTTTAGGTTCTTCAATCAACAAAGAATCCCCTAGCATAAGAAGGGTGTCTCCATTGATCAAGACAGTATCTGGGATCACATTTCGGTCTTGGGCCCAAGTTTCCTGACTCAAACCGATTAACAGAAATCCTATAATTAGGAGGTAATTACGCATTCAAAAATGAGAATAATAGGATCAGGGTGTGAAGATAACCAATTTCTGACCGATGCTAATGATGTTTTGGCTGCCGATATTGTTCCAGGATTTTAAGTCATTGATAGTGACGCCGTATTTTTTGCTGATAGCAAACAGGGTTTCGCCTTTGCTCACCACATGAGTTAAGCCACTATTAGAAGATTGACTAGAAGTTGTAGTAGGTCTTACTTCTTGCGGAGTTTGTATGCTTGGTGTACTACTAGCTACTACAGCTTTTTGAGGAGGTGCAGTTTGGTTTATTTTCACTATTTCCAAATCCTCCCCACGCTTTCTATGATCTTGTAGATTAAGAACCATTCCTGCTTTTAAATCAGAATCTTTCCGGATTCGGTTTTTGGACTTTAAAGAGGAAAGTTTGATACCATATTTCTGCGAAATACTCCAAAGAGTTTCTCCAGGCATTACAATATGGGTTTCTACATCCGCTTTTGTTTTCTTTTTCTTGGTGTAATAATACTTACCTGCTTCAATTCGTTCGCCTGGATCCAGATCATTTAGTTTTCTGAGCTTTTTCTCTTTCAACCCGATTTGATCCGAGAACTTACTTAGAGTGGTGGTTTGTGCAGCTTGAACTCCCTCAATGTCATTGACAGTAATTTGATCAGGTTGACTGGCTTTTGTGGTATTTCCTTCAATTCTAGGGAATGAATTTGCTTGCTTATAAGCTGGATGAACAGCAGTGGACTTTGTTGAATTAGTTGTTTTTGGCTTAGTTTCCTGAATGATTGCAGGCTGAACTGGAAGCGATCCTTCTTTTACATAGACCAAGGTATAAGTTCTGTCACTCGGGATTTTACCGTTGGAAGTCCACTTATTGTATTCTTTTAAATGATCTTCAGAAACACTATATTTTTTTGCTAAGGCAGAAAGGGTTGTGGGACCTTGAATAGGTACTTCTACCATTCGGGCGTTGGAAGTGAAAACTCCAATCTGACTTTCGAAAGCAATTTTATGAGCAAGGAATTTTTTGAAATACCAATGCGTATTTCTGTCTACATCGATGATTCTTTTTGAATTGTAGCGATCTCCAAAATAGGCTTTGGCACCACCAAGTCCCATCTGATAAGAAACCAAAGCGCACATCCAATTGTCAAAGGTGTTATTGTGTTTTTTGAGGTACAAAGCAGCCCCTCTAGTAGAAGAAACTATATTTTTTCTTTCGTCAATTTGATTGTCAACTCTAAGAAAAACTTCTTCTGCAGTCCCTTGTTTAAATTGCCAGAATCCGACAGCATTTGAAGTGGAAACTGCATCGGCAATCAAAGAACTTTCTTGAATCACTAAATATTTTAGGTCCTCTGGAACCCCATTTTCTCGAAGGATTTCCTCGATTATTGGCATATACAAATTGACTCGTTCTTGCTTTATTTTGAGATAATTCGGGTTTCGGTATTGAGCATCTACATCAAGCTGTATTTCTCTTCTGGCTTGGGGATTGATTCGAACGATCAAATCAGCAAACTCTAATTCAGCAGGAACTTGCGGTATTTGTGCCAACAAAGGGAAGCAACTGAATAAGGTAAGGATGATAAGAAGGGAAGAAATTCTATTATTAATCATTCAAAAAGGCTTTAATCTTATGCTCAGCCTCTTTTTAGCAAAAATGATTCCCTTTTTGATTATGCTATAATTTTCTCGCGATCATTATTCCATCTCGTACAGGAAGCAGAACATTCTCTACTCGTTGATCATTATTTATTTTTGCATTAAAGTCTAAAATGGCTTTCGTATCCTTATCTACTTTCTGTCCTTCATCCACCAAAACTTTTCCAGACCAAAGTACATTATCTGCCATCAGAATGCCTCCCGGACTTATTTTATCAATAATCAAATCGTAATATTTCTCATTATTGATCTTATCTGCATCAATGAAAACCATGTCAAAAGGACCTTCGAGCTTGGGAAGGATATCCAGCGCATTTCCCAATCGATAATCGATTTGTTCTGAAAATCCACTTTCTTTAAAAAATCCCCTCACCATCGTTTCAAGCTCATCATTGATGTCAATCGTGATCAGTTTTCCGGATTTGTTTAATCCCCTTGCTATGCAGATCGCTGAGTACCCAGTATAAGTCCCAATTTCCAAAGCTAATTTTGGATTGATCATTTTAGTGAGAATTTCAAGCATTTTACCTTGAAGTTGTCCAGAAAGCATTCTGGGTTTCAAGACCTTTAATTGAGTTTCTCTAGTGATTTTTTGAAGTAAAGGATCCTCGACTGAGGTATGATTATCACAATATTGCAGTAAGTCAGCGGATATAAATTCCATTATTATTGGGGCTTATACGTTAAAAAGCTCATGTTTTCAGGATCAAAAATGTCATTGGCTATTTCTTGAAGTTCCTCTCTAGTGATGTTTCTTATTTGTCTAAAGATATTTTCCAGAGAATCTACTTTTCCGTGGTCAAGAAGGCTTTTGCCATACACAAGCATCAAACCGGCATAATTTTCCTCAGCCATAGCCATCTGACCAATAGCTTGTTCTTTTGCCATTCGTAATTGCACACTCCCAAGCTTTCTTTGTTGGAGTTTAGCCATTTCTTTCATGACTAGAGATTGTGCTTTTTTCAATGTTTTTTCTTCTGTCCCAAAATAGACACCAAAGAAACCTGTATCTGAAAATGGAGAATAGGTAGACTCAATATTATAAACATATCCATACTTTTCTCTAAGGCTCAAATTTAAGCGACTATTCATGCTAGGTCCTCCGAGAATATTATTAAGTAGAAATAATTTATACCTGTTTGGGTCATGCAAGGAATAGGCAGGCCGACCTATGGCACATAGCGATTGCGTGATATCCCTTTCTACGATTTTCGTTTTTGGTTGATAATTATGAAAACCATTTCTTATATAAAGACTTCTTTTTGCCTGAATATTATTTAAAGGATTTTCGATCATTTTCAGGGCTTTTGCAAAGCTGATATTCCCGACAACTGAAAATACAATCTGTGATGTGTCTAATCGTGTCGAAATAAAATCGATGAAATTAATATGTGAGAAATTACCGACGGTTTGCTCATTTCCAAGAATGTTCCTACCCAAAGCATGATTTTCAAAAACCAATTCATCGAGTTCATCTTGAATGGAATCTTCCGGTGAATCTCTATACATGGACATTTCTTCCAAAATGACTTGTCTTTCTTTCTCGATCTGTTTTTGAGGGAAAGTGCTATTGAAAGTAATATCGTAGAGTAAATCAGCCGCTTTTGGAAAATGCTCCTTTAATGTGGAGGCATAAAAGCAAACCTTCTCTTTGGTGGTGTATGCATTTAATTCTCCTCCTAATGATTCAAGCCTATTTAAGATGTGAAATGTTTTTCTTTTTTGTGTCCCTTTGAAAGCCATGTGCTCCCAAAAATGAGCTAATCCCTCTTGCTCTTTTGTTTCGTCACGGCTCCCGATGTTTAAAACAAAACCACAATGTACCAGTCTGGTATGTGTAACTTCCTGATGGACAATTCGTATTCCGTTGCTTAATTCTTTGATATTTAAATTCATGCTTGCTTACCCATTCGGTAAAATACAAAGAAAAGGATCAAATTGGTTCCCACTGCATTTTACGCTTCTTATGAAGCATATTTTAGTAACTTCGGCATAGAAAAAATCAGGACAGATAGATGAAATATCAACCATTACCGCAAAAGCTATACATCAAAAATAGATCGAAATTAGCCGCGAAACTTAAGGAAAACAGTGTGGCGATTTTTAATGCCAATGACATCATGCCTACGAATGCGGACGGCACCTTGAGATTCCGACAAAACAATGACTTGTTTTATCTATGTGGGATAGATCAAGAGGAGACCATCTTATTGATTGCTCCGGACTGCCCTAATCCAGCGATGAGGGAAGTACTTTTTCTTAGAGAGACTAACGAATTGATAGCAATCTGGGAAGGACATAAATACACTAAAGAAGAGGCGGAAGCTGCCTCAGGGATAAAAAACATCCAATGGCTATCCAGTTTTGATCAGATTTTTAATACGGTGATGTCACTGTCTGAAAGGGTTTATTTGAACACCAATGAGCATTTGAGAGCTGGGGTGGTCGTAGAAACACGTGATGCCAGATTTATTAAAACCTGTAAAGCTCAATTTCCTTTGCACGAATACGAGCGTGCAGCTCCGATCATGCACGAACTGAGAGGAGTGAAGGAGCAGGAAGAAATAGATCAGTTGCAGATTGCTTGTGATATTACCAATAAGGGATTCAGAAGAGTCTTGAAATTCGTAAAACCAGGTGTTACCGAGTATGAAATTGAAGCAGAATATTTACATGAGTTTGTAAGAAATCGAAGCAAAGGATTTGCTTACGAACCTATCATTGCCTCAGGCGGAAGTGCCTGCGTACTTCATTACCTGGAAAATAATAAGGCGTGTAACGATGGTGAAATGATCTTGATGGATGTGGGAGCAGAGTATGGGAATTACAATGCCGACATGACAAGAACGATTCCAGTCAATGGGCGGTTCACTACACGTCAAAGGGCTGTTTATGATGCTGTTTTAAGAGTGAAAAATCAGGCGTCCACGATGTTGGTTTCTGGACAGAATATTCAGGATTATCATAAGGAAGTTGGACTGATCATGCAAAGTGAACTGATCGGCTTAGGATTGATTGATCAGACCGATGTGAAAAACCAGGATCCAAATTGGCCTGCCTTTAAAAAGTATTTTATGCATGGTACGTCTCATCATTTAGGATTGGATGTACATGATGTAGGGACAATGCATGGACCGATCAAACCAGGAATGGTCTTCACCGTGGAGCCTGGGATTTATATTCCTGCTGAAGGGATGGGAATCCGATTGGAAAATAATATTATGGTTCAGGAAAATGGGTATCTGGATCTTATGGCAGATATTCCGGTAGAAGCGGAA
>CBFHWO010000058.1:0-13107 GCA_965659625.1 uncultured Algoriphagus sp.
AGTTTGACCATTTCCTTCTCCTGAACCAACACCTCATAACTTTGTCTTGAGGTGACTTTGACGATTATCATATGAATGGAATTGGTCCCGATATCGATGGCAGCTAGGTTCATGAATCTTTTTGGATTTGATGAATATTAAAAGTACACGATAAAAAAGAAATAAGATTGAAGTTTTAATGTCTGAGTTTCGCTTGGCCTTGGAAAAATTTATACCCCCGCTAAGTATAGACCACTAGCCTAGGTGTAATCCGCACAGCAGTCGGATGTAACTCCACCAAAGCCCAATTTCTAAAACCTTATCCTATCCTCTTTCTCTAAAAATTTTTAATTGGATACTAAAAAGGGCCAAGATGCGCCGGAATTAAAGTTATTTCCTTTCCCTCACCAACCTGAAACCTACATCGTATCCATTTCCGGGACCGGCTCCATGAAATAAATAAGTTGCATTGACGACGTCAGAAGTTATACTTCCCCCTTTTAAAACATGAACTTCAGCTTCTTTGGGTGGGGTGGGGTCGGCCAGAACCTTGTCGTTGTAGTAATCCTCCACCCATTCCCAAACATTTCCCAGCATATCATAGATTTCCAAAGGATTCGGACTTTTTGTACCCACAGGCTTGGTGGTTCCTTTATCTGTTTGCTGGATCCAAGCTTGTTTGCCTGTTTCTGACCAGGACAGCAATTCATCATTTCCTGCTCTGGCAGCATATTCCCATTCAAATTCTGTAGGTAATCGATAGCTGTAAATACTATCCATAGTATTCAGTTTCTTTAAAAAATCCTGGACCATTTCCCAAGTGACATTTTCAACCGGGTGGAGATCCGTATTTTCACCCACTTTTTCAGCAGTAAAAACAGAAGGGTTGAAGCCCATGACCTTTTTCCACTGACCTTGGGTTACTTCATGTTTTCCGATAAAATAAGGCTGATCAAGGCTTACCCAAAACCCAGGTTTGGAGTCTCGTTCGGCCATTTCTTGACATCGTTTAAATTCCTCTTCCGTCCATTTGTTTTCATCAGGCACATCTCTGGTATCCGGAAAACTTGGACATTCAATCTCAATTTTCCCAACGAGCATTTTTCCCGGTTCGATTTCAATGAATTCCATGTCCAGGCTATTGAATGCCTGGATAAGATTTTGCTTGGCAGGAAGTGAACTCTGGGAAATCAATTCTTTAGCTGGTTCAAGTTCCTTGATCTTCATATTCCTAAACTGGTGGGAGGCATCCGGCCGCCAGGAAAAATCACAACACCTTCCTCCCGGAATAGGCTGTAACGTAGCGCTCCAATGTAATTGAAAGGCAATCATTCCGGCGGTCACATCTCCGATCAAATCGTTTCTTTCCCCTTCTGCATCCCACATGTGCTCCCCATTGATCCATAATGAAACTTTTGGTATTTCTCCTGTCATTCGAATCCGGAAACTGTTCCAATCTCCCTTTTTCCAAACCTCTCCTATATTTTCAATCCTGGCGACACTGGTCGTTTTTTGCAATTCTCCAATAAGATTTCCTGTACCTCTTTCCCCATCACCCATCAATTCCAACTGGTAGGCAGAACCACTTTCACTTGATCTTAGAAAAATACCACCATTGGTACCCGGATACCCTTTAAATTCAAGAGTTAGCTCAAAATCCCGGTATTTTTTATCCGTCAGGATGATTCCCCCCTGACCATTAGGATATTGTTTCATAACCAGAGCCCCATCTTCTACAAAGAAATTCCCCTTCGTTCCATGATGGTTGGTTTTACTGATATGCCAACCTTCTAAATCCTTTCCGTTAAAAATGGGAACAAATTCCTGTGATGCATCAGACTGTTGTGCATAACCAATACTGCTAACTAACGACAGCAGTACCGCCATTAATTTTCTCCCAAGCAACCCGATTGATGACAGTGAGAAAGGATAGTTTCTTTTATAAAATGGAGAAGGTTTTACCATTTGTGATTTTTATTATGTTGATCGCAATTTCATCAGTAGCAAATTTTTATTTGGTTTCACTGCGACTTCACACTGTGTCAGATGATATTGTTTTTAAAGGCTGTCTCTTAACCGCCTTTTTGTCACATTGAGCTGCCTATCCCGTTCCCATAGTTCGGGATTGATTCGGGGAAGTCGAAATGCGGCTGTATTCGCCGCAAATAGCCTTCGCCTCCGTCACCAATTGCAGAGTGGAGTTAAATTTTGTAAATATTAATAATTCGGAATATTTTTCTGATTCTAAGCCTTTCTATATCGAACCACTATTCGTTTATCTAGGGCTCTGTATT
This sequence comes from uncultured Algoriphagus sp., assembly GCA_965659625.1. Lineage (GTDB taxonomy): Bacteria > Bacteroidota > Bacteroidia > Cytophagales > Cyclobacteriaceae > Algoriphagus. The sequence continues at coordinate 2,274 of CBFHWO010000058.1, forward strand.
TAGGTTAAGATATTCTGTTTATTTGTTCTTTTGGCTTGACCCAAAAGAACCAAAAGGTCAAGACGCAGCAAAGCTTCCACCGCACAAGGCCTAACGCTGGCCCGCTGCTGCGTCGACCCACCGCGCCCTACATATTTATGTTTTGTGCTACAAAAAGGAAATTCAAAAGTTGAATCACATTTTAAAGCATTAAATACGTAATACCCTGTTATCTCTCTTTCGTTTGTTCGCAGAATATTTAAGACTCAAGCTGACAACATCAGTCCTTTTGAGACAGCCTCTCTTTTAAAATCACCGAAGCGGTGGCCGAGCGAGGTCGAAGCCGTTTTGACCTACTGATAAAGAAGCGGACAATCAGATTAAGTATTTATGTATCTAAAATTTTCTCACCAAGACCTTTAATTACCAATAGAAATATCTTAACACACCGGAAATGTGGATACTTCGGTCTTCGGCCAGCCTCGCTTTAGCGGGTCTTCCCGTCTTCCATCCCATTGATCAAAGAAACCAGGCTCACTGGTATCCTTACTTAACAAACTCAATCCCCGTCATCATCACTAAGGCATCACTTTCCTTTGCCTGCGGATTTTTTACCAGGATATAAAGATCATGGATTCCTTCTGTCTTGGATACATCTATGATTGCCGGAGCCCCCATAGCCTCCCCAAAGAATGGACCTTTCTCACCTTTTGGTGCTTGAGGAATAATAAAGGGTTCACCGATCACTTGTCCATCGGGGCTTCCCAATCTGACTTCAATCGTAGCGCCGACAAAATGAGACCAATGCCAAAACCGATTTGGGGCACCGATCTTCATCTGATTGATTCCCGTAAGGTCAATTTCCTTAAATCCAATGTAGCCCCCAGTTCCTGTAAATATGAATCCCGGATCATTGGTAGAAGGCGTATAGGAAATTCCTTTTTCGGAGAAGAAATCCGCATCTTCGGGAGCCAAAACAGGATATCTAAGTAGAAAATAGTCTTTCCCTTCCTGCTCCAATCCCTCTTTCTCGCTTGCACCTGCATCGGTATAACTCGCTAAGAAAACGTAGGATCCCATTTCAAGAGGAGTGCGGAAATAGGAATCCAGCCTTCCTCCCTTACCCCTTTTTTCATAGGCCTTTGTGACGTATTGTCCTGCGGTTCCCAATGAGGTTTCTGTCCCGTTTTCAGAATTTATCTCCAGAATATAATCAATGATTTGAGTGATTTCAGGCTGATTCAATGTAGGTTGAGGAGGCATTGGAATATTGCCCCATTTCCCTACTCCACCTTCAGCAATACTTTTGGACAGCATTTCATAAGCATTCGGATTTCCTTTATACTTCTGAGCGATATCCTCATATGATGGACCAACCAATTTTTTATCCAATGAATGGCAGGTTAGGCAATTGTTCTTTTGTACCAATCCCTTTGCATTAAGGTGCTTCAGCTGTGTATTGGGATTCAGTTCACCTTGCCTGTCCAAGTTCTCTAATTGTGTATACTTCATTCCGGAGGGAATATACTGCGCGGTGACAAAGACCTTTTCCTTTCCGATACCGCCTTCACTCAAATTACCATCTTCGCTATCCTCAACAGAAACTTCATAATTGAGAATATCATCAGGAAAATAGAAACTTTGATTTCCTTCTAAAACATTAAATTTTACCTCTGGCTTAGAGTTTCCAGCGATTACATGAATTGAATCTACTGAGCTAAGCCCGCTGGGATCGAATACTTCCAGTTTGATCATGTATTTCCCAGCTTCTTCCAGTGTCAGAGTTGGCTGAGGATCTTCAAATGTTTGCTGATTATTCCCATTATTATCTTGGACAGTCCAGTTATAAGTCAATTGATCTCCGTCCAAATCGAGGCTTCCTTTGGAAGAAAGAGTCAATTCCAAAGGAGTTTTTCCATCTAACGCAGAAGAACTGGCACTTGAGATAGGCGCCCTATTGCCGGCATTGTATTCAATTCTGGAGATTTTTCCCTGTCCTCCTATCCCATATTCTACCAAATACAAGTCTCCATTTGGACTAAAATCCATATCCAAAGGCTGGCTGTGGGTCATCATATCCGAAGGAAGAAACCGTTCAAGCGAAATTACTTTGGAGCGCTGCTCATCCATTTCTACCACCATGATCCAATTGCGGACATAATCGGTGACAATCCACTTTCCTTCGAAATAATCAGGAAATATCCTTTCGGCAGTATCCGAAAAATCAACCTTTCTAAAAATAGGTCCACCCACGGCTGAACGGGCCGCACTGCCAAAAATCGGCCATTCTTCCGAAACTTGGTAGGGATAAGCAATAAGCGGTACCTGTGGTGTTGGAAGAATTTTCAGTCCGGTATTGTTGGGAGAATCATTGTAGCTGGAGTCGGGATTATAGGGTTCTCCATACTCTCCTGTTCTGTAGTCATAGCGGTTGTAGGCTCTGTTGTAGCCAATGAAGTAAGGCCAGCCAAAATTACCGGCAGTTTTGGCAACATTGAATTCATCATAGCCCATCGGTCCGAACTCCTCAGAATCTACCCCGGCATCAGGCCCAACTTCTCCCCAGTGAAGGTATTGGGTTTCAGAGTCAATCGACAAACGCCATGGGTTTCTGTTGCCCATGACATAGATCTCAGGAAGTGTGTTTGGGCTTCCCTGAGCAAATAAATTCCCTTCGGGAATGGTGTATGTACCATCGGATTGAGGGGTTATCCGAATGATCGTTCCTCTCAAATCATTGGTATTTCCTGCTGTTCTTGCTTCATCTTCTCCTCTTCCTCTCTCGTTTGTAAAAGGAAGTGGTGAATATTGGGTAGGATGCGAATCCGCTCCTATACTGAGGTATAGATTTCCATCTTGGTCCCAAGTCATTCCACCACCAAAGTGGCGACCGTCGGGCTGTTCCCAAGGAACGGTTAGGACAATTTTTTCACTTGCGATGTTTAGCTTTCCATCCTCTCCCAATTCAAACCTGGAAAGTCGCATGGCCTCACCCCTGTCCGCTGCTGCAGAATAAAAAAGATAGAGTTGTTTACTGCTTTCAAAGTCCTTTTCCAGTAAGATTCCGACCAATCCAGGTGCAACTTCCTTTGCTAGGTCCAATGTTCCCAGCAGTTCAAGTTCTCCGGTTTTTTCATTGAATCTTTTGACTTGACCTATTCGCTCAATCAAATACCCATATCCACTATTGTCAAATTCAATCTGCAGTGGTTCTTCCAAGCCTTCAACAATCACTTTCTGAGTGAATCGACTTGTATCAGGCCGACTGGATTCCTCTTTAGTTGGAGTTTCTTGGCACGCGGTTCCCAATCCTAAAATAAGAATCAAAACAATTATCGATTTTATAAATGAAAATGGAAAATGTGACTTTTCGAGTGGAATATACATTGAGGTCATTTTGGTCAATAATTCTAAAGATGGAAATTGTTCTTAGAAAAGGGAAGAGATTATGGATAGTTGGTAAATTTAATGACCGTAATTTATTACTGTAGTCAGTAGGTTTTCGATTCGTCCCCCTATGCTAGGTGAATAATGCTAGTCTAGGTGTAATCCGTACAGCAGTCGGATGTAACTGCATCTTTATTTCAATAGAATTCACTTCGAGAGTACAGGCAAATTCTATGATAGTTTTCGGGATTACAAATCCCGAACAGCATAGATAGAATTCAGAAATCTGAATTCAGAAGTCTGAAATTCAGTAGCGAATTGAGAAATCAGATTTCAGTTTTGGAAACTGATCTAATCCCCCTTGGAGTAGGATAGTAGATTGGAAGAAAGATTTTGAATTTTACTGTGCGGTGGGCTGTCGCAGCAGCGGGCCAGCGTCTGGCCTTGTGCGGTTGAAGCTTTGCTGCGTCTTGGCTTTTTAGTTCTTTTGGGCCAAGCCAAAAGAACATAAATAAAGAAAAAAGCTAAATCTTGAATTAAACTTTCAATACTTGTAGTTCGGGATTACAAACCCCAAACAGCAAAGATAGAATTCAGAAAGCTAAATTCAGAAGTCTGAAATTCAGTAGCGAATTGAGAAATAAGATTGCAGTTTTGGAAACGAATCTAATCCCCCTTGGAGTAGGATAGCTGACATGATTAAAGTTTTTGTCAAAGGGGGCTAGGGGGATTTTGGAAAGGAATGTTTGGAATTCAGAAATCTAAATTCAGGAGTATGAAATTCTATGATAGTAGTTCGGGATTACAAATCCCGAACAGCAGTTTGCCGCGCCTTCCTCCACTAAACCTCGGCAAAGGCTCGCAATAGCGGTTAATACCACTTTCCCACTTCATTAAACTAGATTTCCGCCCCCTTCCACGGCGGATCGCCCTGTCTCTGCGTTTCAAATCGTTATTTAAACCCCCCTCTGGGCATTTTTTTTGTGCCATTTATGGTGATATTTCTTATTTCCAACGATTTCATTTTTCCAAAATACGTACCTTGAAAATAAAAGACTATGGGAAATTCAAAAATTGATCATGATTACATTGATTTGATTTACAGCGACTTTCAGAAAATAGCAGTCAATAATGGCATTCCAGTTGATTTGGAAAAAGTCGGGGCGATGGATCAAAATTTACCAGAACATTTTAAAAAAAAGTTCTCAGGCTATGCAATAAGGTTTGAGCAGATTAAAGGGCAATGGTATATGTATAAAAAAGAAGGTGATGCAGGAATCACTTGGAAATCACAGAAATTATAAAAAAGTCCCAACCTAGGCGCATTGCATTACAAGTGTCGGGATAAAACTATTTAACTAAGCCAATTACCAATAATCAACTTCTTTCAAATCTTTCAATCCAGAGTACCTGACCCCCAGTGGCAGGATTCCTCGCGCTAGATTCAGGTAATCTTCCGGCTTTTCTAAAATTACATACCTAGGCTGGAGTATTCACGCCCAAGAAAAAAGAGCACTTCGGAAATTGGGAGAAAAAGGATAATTTGTAGTTTATGGTAAGATTCCGTAGCTCCTTGAGTCCATCAAAAGTAATTCTCTTCTATTTGGTTCTGTGTTGGCCCCTACTAAGTCTAGCTCAGGAAAAAGACTCGATAGCAACACTTGAAATCAACGGATTCGCCGAATTGTACTATGGGTACGACTTTGACGATAACACAAGCGGAAGTCGCTACCCATTCCTCTTTAATCACAATCGCAAAAACCAAGTTGAAGTCAATCTGGCTTTGATCCAGGCTGCTTTCCAATCGGGTAGATTCCGAGCCAACCTAGGCCTTCAACAAGGAACCTACCCGCAGGACAACTATAGTGATGAACCGAAAGCCCTTCGCTGGATTCATGAAGCCAATTTGGGTTTTGCCCTCAATGCAGAAAAAACCGTCTGGCTGGATGCCGGAGTGATGCCTTCCCATATTGGTTTTGAAAGTGCAATCGCCACCAAAAACCTGACACTTTCAAGATCCATTATCGCAGAAAACAGTCCCTATTTTGAAACCGGAGCCAAGCTCAGTTGGCAAAAAAATGAACGCTGGTATTTTGCCTTTCTGTACCTGAATGGCTGGCAACGGATCCAGAATATCCCAGGACGGAATAATCCTTCCTTTGGCACCCAAGCTTCTTTTGCCCTCAGTGAAAAAATCCTGTTCAACTGGAGTACTTTTCTGGGAACAGATCAAAGCATTGAAGCTGGGACCTCCCTGTATTTCTCTAATTTTTTTGTGGATTGGAAACCGGCAAACAACTGGCGCCTGATCGCCGGACTGGATGTGGGTAAACGAACCTTGGAGTTGGAGGCCGACCGCAACTGGTGGGGAGCTTCGCTTATTTTGCAGCGAAGATTTACCGGGTACTTTGCATCGGCTATCCGATACGAGTATTACCACGATCCATTTCAGGCTATCGCTCCCAGCACTGTGAATGAAGGAATTCAAACCAATGGACTTTCGCTCAACACCGATTTGAAAATCGGGCAATTGCTCACTTTTCGACTGGAAGGAAGATGGCTGCAGGCTCCAAGTGAATTCAACCTTGGGCTGGACACTGGCGACAGCAACAACTTCTTCTTACTCGGCTCAGTCGCGGTGGCTATAAATTGACTAGGTTAACTCCTAACTTTTGAAAAAACACATTCACTAAGTGTAATAATTTTCTGAATGAGCCAAAACCAAGAAAAGATTAGAAATTATGAGACTTAAAGAAGCAATCAATTATTTCGAAAGTTTAAAGTCGGCAACTACCAATAAATCTGAACTAGAGGATGTTCAAAAATTCATTCTGGCATTAAATAGATTGGAGGATAAAGATTTATCAGCTTCGTAAATGAAGGCTGTCGAATTGGTACTTGGTGGATTGGGTTTAAACTCCGATTCTATAAAAAACAAAAGGTATATCAACAAGGCGTTCCGCCATTTTCAAAAACAGATGAAATGAAAGAGATGCTTTCTCTGACATCAACTATTCGCGAAAGGAATTAGAAGATGCTCATGTTGGATGAAATCACTTCAAATCGAAAGTCTCAATCCATGCTGATTGGGCTTTTTTTTTGAAAAACACCCTTGATAGGCTTGAGTGAGGAAAGGATTTTGGTGAGATAGTATGAGTCAATAAAGTAATCCATATCCACAGGATCAATTTAGGAAAAATAGATAGGTAAAAACTGAAATAATAAACTACCCTACCATTATCAAATATGACCTTTTACTTTTGGCAATTCGATATTCTGTTTTTCAGCTTTCTGGAAAAAGAAATTTTTTCTAAACAAACCTTATTCGGACTTTCAGAACAAAAACCAAATAATCAACTCATATTTTTTATAAACAAAAGAAAATCAATAGATTAGTTGGAACCAAACAACCCAAGCTATGCTAAGCCTCCCAGCAAAAAATACCTATCCCCTTATCGCAATTTTTATGGTGGTCATCATCATAGGAGTGCAATGGGGCTTTTATGAATCTTACACCAGCCAGTTCCCAACCTTTGAAAATGCCACCACCGTCATCCATATTCACGGTGCCCTTTTAATGGCCTGGTTAGTATTATTGGTAGCACAGCCAATGCTGATCTATTTCAAAAAAGCGAAACTACACCGACGCATCGGCAAAGTCGCCTTTGTATTAGGACCCTTGATTATCATCTCCATGTTCTTGGTAGGGAAAGGTTCCTATTGGCGTGGTGTAGATGTAATCCCTGAAAGCGAAAACCTGGGTTTCATGGCGCTTGATATTCGTGGACTTGTCACGTTTGCCATTTTTTGGGCATTAGCTATGGGCTATCGCAAAACCCCATCCGCCCATATGCGCTATATGATTGCTACCGGCCTTTTGGCTATTGGGCCCGGTGTGGGACGGGGTCTTTTGGCCAGCTTTGATTTTTCACTTTTTACTGCTTTAACCATCACAGATGTACTCGACCTGGCAATTGTAGGCACATTGCTTAGTGTTGACTTGGTGAAGAAAAACGACTACAAACCTTACCTCGTGGTATTCTTGTTTTTGTTGGTTGGCTCAGTACTTTGGCAGATCAATGAAAGTAGCCTCTGGCAAAAATTTGCCCTTACCTACGTTGATCTGTTCTATTGATAAGCTGATTCGTTTTTATTAAGGATTCACTTTTCACCACCCAACTTGGCTGATTCGGAAGGCTATTGTTTCTAGGTCTACTTTGCAATTTCAACTCACTTTATTAATCGCAATTACAAAAACCGATTATAATACCCTTTAAAAGCTAAGTCCGATCGACAGCTATAGTTTCATCAAGAACGAATCGAATCTATTTACCAAGGTATCCTCTAAAATCGAAGCACTTAACTCGGTTTTTATTAATAATTCAACTGGCCCATCAACAGTAAAAATTGGCCTAAAATTAGCTAAGAGGAATTTGCGATTGCTGACTAGCTATCGTTTTTTCCAAAGTCACTAAATGAGCCCAAAAAAACCTCTTTTACTCTTCATTTTCCTAATTTTCTCAGCTTTGGGCCTCGCCCAAACTGAGATCACTGAGCAAATCAAAACCGACCGAGACAATCAGCTCAAGGAACTGAATGAAAAACTGAAAAATAACGAGGAGATAGTCAATCGACTCACTGAAAAACTCGCCGCAACAGACAACAAAACTGCCTCCGACAAAGAAAAAATTGAAGACATGGAGAAACTTCAATTTGCCTTGGACAGCAGACTTAAGATCCTAGAAGAAGGTCCAAAAACCAAGATAAATCTCAATGGTCAGCTGGCATTTACCGAACTTTTAAGTATCCAAAGAGACATTCAACCGCTTGAATTATTTCTCTCCTCCCAAACATTTTTTGATCAGCTTGGAAACTTAGGCAAAATCCAGCAATACAAGTCTTTTTCAAGTTGGAAGGGTGAGTTTGACAAATGGTATGAAAAGGAAGGCAAATCAGATGCGATGTCAAGCTTACTTCAAAACTCCCTCACACTTATTTCAACCTCCTCATCTGTGGTACCTCTTTATGGTACGATGGTCAATACCGCCATTTCTGGAGTCACCAGTCTCATGGGGACCTTTGGAAAAAAAGAAAAAGAACTGTACGACAAAACCCCCGAGATGCTCAGAATATTGACTGTTTCCAGTCAATTTGAGCAACAAAAGTCAATCATAGATCACGAATGGAAGCTGATTAATCAGGAATTAGAACAGTTGCAAAAGGAAAATATGCTGTTGTTGGATGAGCAGATGAATTACTTCTCTATAGATAAGCAACGCTACGAAAGCAGATATCTAAGGGCAACTCTGGACTCAGAGCGAGAACAATTTAAAAATGAGTGCAGAAAATCAATTTCTGAGAAAATAGCGAACCTGGATAAATCTCCCGAAACCAGGGGAAAATGGCTTGGTCAGGTAGAAACCTACATGTATAAGGTGCAATCTTTACGTTTGAGATTTGGGCAACTTACCACCCGCATGTTGGCGAATATCGATCAATATGAATCCTTACTGAAAAACTACTCTGATACAGGAAAATTCCCAGTTGAGTTTACCTCCAAGATCATGGCAATGAATAGCCCCTTGAATAATCTGCGAAATAAATTTTACTCCAGCTTTAACCCTGCCAAATACGTGGAGGACTCCGCAGTGATGTATATTGAGAGGCAGTGATGAAATAACTATCCAAGTTCTAATCCTTTTTTGAGCCGTTTTGTGGTTTAAGAATTCAAGTGAAAACCATCCTCAATAGGATAAAGGTTTTGCGCTGCGGTTCATGCTTTTGGAAAATTATCCCTGCTGGAACTTTCTCTTTGACTAACTGACCAATAGCAAATAGTCCTAAGTCTACAACTCTAAAAAGCATTCACCAGCTGATTTGAGTCTAGCTTGCTTATTTAAACCCAAAAAACTACCAATTTTCTGTATGGATTTGTATTTTCAAATGTGAGAAAATTAGTTATTCCAGTTTTTGCATTTCTTATTTTTATGGGAGGTTTGGCAGCCTTGACAGTTCCTTTTATTCCAGTTGGGTGGTTGCTGATTGCACTATCTGCCCTTTTGCTGGCCCCGTATTTACGTATTTTCCGGAAATTTATCGGATGGCTTTCCAAGAAGGAAAATACCGGTTTTGTAAAAAATGCAAGTGAAAAGGCAGCAAAAATTTATCGCTGGGCCAATGATCCAAAAAGAGCAAAAAAGCTTGAAGCTATTTTAGAGGAAAATAAGCCAGCCAAAAAGACCTCCAAAAAAGAGTAAAAACCTTAATATCAAACAGTTTACTGTTTTTAAAAACTGGTTAAAAACAGAAAAAACATAGCCTGTCACTACTTGTTTTTTTCACGCTCTTCATTATCTACAGTTTCCCCGTGCATATCATTTTCCCTTTCTATTTTCTTGAAATCCTCTTTTTTGGGAGGCTTTGCCCCACCTGAATTTCCAGGGGTTTTTCTGTTTGTTCCTTTATCTACATCATCTCTTTTCTTTTTGCCAAAAAAGAAACATGTAACATCAGAATTCGGAAATGTCATGTTATGAATCATGTTAAATAGTTTTAGAGATTTACTTTCAATTTTTTTTTGAATAACGGCCTTGTTACCTGTAGGGAGCCAAAAATAGGAATAGGCAATTCAAGAATTTAGGCCGCATATATCACCTATCATCAATCTTCTGAATTGGTCTGCAAAGAAGTTTTGGTAATGGATTGATTGCGGATATTCAGTTTTTAAAGATTAAAGTCTCTCATTTCATCTACAGGTACACGTTTGATAAATTCATCATAGTATTGATTATCCTCATCTGAATAGGTGCCATAAGCATTCAAAAGGAATCCTTTTTCATCGTTTAACCCATGAAGCAAATAAATTACAGCCATATCTGCTGGATCAGATTCCCCTTCAAACCTGTAGGTCTTAATAATTTTCAAATCCTCAGGCTGATGAATAGTCTCCGAATCATCGAATTTTGCACCAGCTCGAAATATATTTAGTTCTTTCCCGTATCCTCTGGAGGGAAGAATATTCAATACCTGAGAATAAGTGGTCATTGATTTTGAAGTGCTCATGATTTCTAGGATTTTTTGTAAAAGTTTCGTTTGCATCTGAAATTATGCAAGTCCAAGACCAAAAGATGAAAATTCAGGATTAAGGATCAGAAAGTAGCGTTGGGAAGTTTTCAGCCTGATTAAACTATTCAATGGATTGATAAAAATGCGGTGACCTTGCCCCCAAATGAGGAGCTTTTATACTACCGGATTTTTGAGAATAGACACTTAGTATGTTAAGCAGTGGAGTATTATTTTTTTGGAATAAGCTACTTTTAGCTGCTCTATCCAGGAAGGAAACTATAACTTCACTTCCCCTGGTTTTTAATAAATTTCCCGAACTTGGGGTCTTCGACCAAGCCATTTCGAGACTATGCTAATAATACCTGATGAGAAAATCGCTGGACTTCTAGACTACAAAAAACTG
>CBFHWO010000059.1:0-1896 GCA_965659625.1 uncultured Algoriphagus sp.
AAAAGCGCATGCGGGGGAGATTAAGATAGAGAGTAAGGAAGGTGAAGGAACAGAATTCATTATCATTTTACCAATAGACCCAGCGATCTAATGAAAAGCATGGCCCAATTACAAGCGGAAATTGAGAGGCTCCAACAATCGGTGGATGAGCAAGCACTTGATTTGGTTTCTAAAAATAGAGAACTGGAGATTGAAGGGTCGCTAGAGCGGGTTCGGGCTAGAACCATGGCTATGCATAAAAGTGACGAGCTTGCAGAGGTTTCAGGAGTATTGTATCAGGAACTCATCAAGATTGGCATCAAAGGATTTGTGAATTGTGGATTTGTTGAAGTAAACGAGGAAAATAGGGGTCAAAAAGGATGGACCACCATGCCAGACGGGAGCCAAGCTGAGGGCTACTACCTCCCATTGGATGGAGACGCTGTACTTAACGAACGATTCAAAGCCTGGAAAGAACAAACCCCCGTATTTCATCAAAGTGTGGGTGGAGAACGGTTGAGAAAACATATGGCGTTTGCTACCCCAAATCTGGGATCAAACCAAATTGAAGAAATGGTAAGTGAAAATTTGCCCGACCCCTGTATTTTTTACTGCTTTAATTTCAAACAAGGATATTTACATATCATTACCGGTAATACAATTGCCCAAGACCACGAGGCTATCTTGGTTCGCTTTACAAAAGTCTTCGAACAAACCTACACCCGTTTCTTAGACCTCCAAAAAGCTGAGGCGCAGGCAAGAGAAGCGCAGATTGAAGCGGCATTGGAGCGGGTTCGCTCTGCATCTATGGCAATGCACAAAAGTGAAGAATTGGCCAATGTGGCAAGTGTTTGTTTCCAAGAATTAATTTCATTGGGTGCTGTCTTAAAGGATGATGGTTTTCATATCACCTTATTTAATGAAGATTCAGAAGTAGCAATTTTGTGGATGACAGAACCTGGAGGTACAATTATTTCCAGAAACTGGGAACTAGATTTGAAAACTTTTCCACCCTCGCTAATTACGTATCAGAAATGGAAAGAAACACCGTGCGAGAATCGGAATGAAATGCTCACAGCCGTTGAATTGTCAACGGATGAAATTCAAACAGTGATTCACCTACTTTCTGAACACCCAGTCTTTTCTGAAATGCCACTTATACAGGAGTGGATATTAAACCCACCTTCAAGTTGGATAGTTTATGATGCTTTCTTTTCGAATGGAACATTTGTTATAGATAGTTTCTCAGGATCTAAAAAACCTGACTCTTTGAAAATACATAGCCGCTTCGCCAAAGTCTTCGAACAGACCTACACCCGTTTTCTCGACCTTCAAAAAGCAGAGGCGCAGGCGAGAGAGGCTCAGATAGAAGTGGCATTAGAAAAAGTGCGTTCCAGATCCATGGCAATGCATAAGAGTGAGGAGTTGGTAGAGGTGGCTGAGCTTATTTGGAATGAGGTGAGTGGTCTGCAAATCCCCATTTCCAGCAATGGATTTTCAATAATGGATCCCGACCGGCCAATGGGTAAATGGTACTCCTATTTAGGGAAGGCACAAATTAAACTTTTTAAGAATGCTGTTACGGTTGAGTTGGGAAAGGATAAGTATTTGTTGAAATCCTACCAAAGCTGGAAAAGCGGAGAACGAATGCTGATCAATGATCTGACAGGTACAGAACTGGAGGGCCACTTGCGAAACTTGATGGGTGCAATTCCTGCTTTACAAGACCAATTAAAAACAGGTGTACCTCCAGGAGTTGAAGCACAGGCGGGTGAAATCCCCAAACGCCATTTGGTCTATCACTTTAACTTTGGTGCAGGGATCCTTTTCTTTGCCAGTGAAGTTCCACTGGACGAAATTGATACACTGGAACGATTTACCGGGGTCTTCGAGCAAACCTACACTCGATTCCTCGAC
>CBFHWO010000059.1:1996-11693 GCA_965659625.1 uncultured Algoriphagus sp.
AAGTTCCACTGGACGAAATTGATACACTGGAACGATTTACCGGGGTCTTCGAGCAAACCTACACTCGATTCCTCGACCTTCAAAAAGCAGAAGCACAAGCAAGAGAAGCACAGATAGAAGCTGCTCTTGAGAGAGTGAGATCAAGGACTATGGGTATGCAAAAGAGTCAGGAGCTTTGCGAGACTGCTACGGTACTATTTCAACAACTTTTCGCACTAGGTATAAAACCGGGAGCCTGTGCTTTTTCCATCTTAAATGATAAAGATCAAACAGGTGAGGTTTGGATCAGCTCAGACGGGAATGTGTATGACAATTCATTTATTCATCCATATCATACGGATCCGGCACAGGAGAGAATTTTCGAGGCCTGGAAAGCTGGAAAAACTTTTCATTTGGATGATTTGGAAAACGAAGAGCTCATCAATCACCTTCAGTTTCTCTCCAAACACATGCCGATCTTTGACATGTTGGAAGCTGCCAATGATGACCTTCCAAAAAGAATTGTCATCCATGCCATTTACTTTTCGCAAGGTTTTATAGGTCTTACTTATGAGTCTCCACAACTGGAACATATTCCAACATTTATCCGCTTCGCCAAAGTCTTCGAGCAGACCTACACTCGATTCCTCGATCTGCAAAAAGCTGAAGCGCAGGCAAGAGAAGCGCAGATAGAAGCGGCACTGGAACGCATCCGTTCGGCCTCCATGGCGATGCATAAAAGCGAAGAATTACCTCAGGTAGCTTTGACTTTTTTAATCCAGATTGAGGAATTAGCCATCCCTGTATTAGGTGTGGCACTTTCCGAATTAAATACTGAGACCAATACCTGTGTAACCTACTTTGCAGACAATACTGCGGAAGGCAAAAATCGTGAGCTTTCCATTTCCAAAGAATTTGAAATAAACGAATTCTGGTTGTCCAAGGAATCAATAAAACAAATGGAATCCGGAAAAAAGGAATTCACCTTAACAGCAGAGGGCGAAAGGCTGGAATTATGGATTCTATGGATAGAAAAAATATTCAGTAAAATGAGGGCAGAACGCTTACGCTCGGCTAATCTGGATAAAGTATATTTTCACAGCTTTCAATTCCATGATTATTCAAGCATTCTTTTCTCTTCTCTGACACCTTTGCCCGAAGAATACCGACCCATAATCCAGCGATTGGTCTCAACTTTCAGATTGTCCTATTTACGTTTTCTCGACCTTCAAAAATCAGAAGCACAGGCCAGAGAAGCTGAAATCCAACTTGCACTAGAGCGGGTTCGGGCAAGAACCATGGCAATGCAGAAAAGTGAAGAATTATCAGAAGTGGCTACAATCATGTTCCAGAAGATTCAGGAATTAGGTACTAAGCAGTGGACTAGCGGTTTTGAAATTTGGGAGCCAGATCAAATCTCATCCACAGCCTGGGTAGCATTGCCAGATGGAAGTTTGGCAGATCCTATGACTATTCCATTTAATGAAGACCCCTATTTTAAAACGATTCTGGAAGCTCGACAAATTGGGAAATCTTTTTTTGTTTTTGAGTCAAGTGGGAAATCTTTGGAGAATACATATAAATACATGTCTGCTTTTTCATCACCCAAAAAGTTTTTTGATGAAAGCGAGAATTTAGGTTTTCAAATTCCAACATTTCAAATTACCCACTGCGTCTTTTTTTCCTTCGGATTTCTAATTTTCATTACCTATGAACCTGTTCCAGAAATGTGGGAAATATTCAAGCGATTTGCGAACGTTTTCGAACAAACCTACACCCGTTTTCTAGATCTCCAAAAAGCTGAAGCACAGGCAAGAGAAGCACAGATCGAAGCAGCTCTTGAGCGAGTCAGGGCTCAGACCATGGCCATGCATAATAGCGAGGATGTGGGAAAGTGTATTGTCAAAATGTTTAGTGAGCTCACCGCTTTGGGCGTGGATGAAGACACCCGTTTCGGAATCGGAATCCTGAACCATGAAAATGAAAACAACCAGCTTTGGACGGCGCGCAAAAACGGGGATGAAGTCACTATGCATATAGGCAACATTGATATGGCCTCACACCCTTTGCTGAAAAGTGCCCGTAAGGCTTGGAAACAGCAGGTTCCCTTCCACAAGTATGTGTTGGAAGGTGAGGATTTGTTGGATTATTACAAAATGCTCAATAATGCTCCAGACTATAAAATTCAGATTGAGATAGAAAAATTACCCAAAAAAGAAATCCAACACTGTTTCATATTTGATCATGGATTTTTTTATGCCTTCAGTCCCCGTGAATTCCAACCTGAATTAATCCACATTACGCAACGATTCAGTTCACTTTTTGCGCAAACTTATCGACGATACCTGGATTTGGTAAAGGCTGAAGAACAGGCGAGAGAAGCTAAGATCGAAGCCGCTTTGGAAAGAGTAAGAAGTAGAACTATGGCTATGCACCAAAGTTCTGAATTGAACGAAGTTTCAGTTTTGCTCTACAAAGAACTCATGAATTTGGGCATAACCGATTTTTTCAATTGTGGATATGTGGAGCTTCATGAAAAAAATAAAGTTCAATATGCATGGGTTACACGAGACGATGGCACCTTTTTAGGTAAACTCGAACTTCCTCTCCATGGAGATGAGATATTAAATAAAAGGTACGATGCTTGGAAAAAACAGAAACCACTTTTTAGCCAAGTATTGAATTCCAATCAATTGAAAAATCATCTTGCATTTATCAGTCCTCAACATAAAAATAAGGATGCCGACGATGTTGTAAAGCGATTTCCCAACCCAACCATTTTTTATAACGCTAATTTCAAACACGGGTATCTCCATATGAATACAGGCAAGTATTTAGATGATGAAGGGGAGTCAATCCTGATCCGGTTTACCCAAGTATTTGCACAGACCTACACCCGGTTTCTCGATCTCCAGAAAGCAGAGGCACAGGCAAGAGAGTCACAGATTGAAGCCGCCTTGGAAAGAGTAAGATCAGCTTCGATGGCTATGTATGAAAGTAAAGACCTCTATAAGATCGTGAATGTAGTTTTAAGTGAAATGAATTCCCTAGACATTTCCATGAGTGCAGTGAGTATTTATGAGTTTCGTGATAAATCAAAGGACATGTTTTTCTGGGCGGCTGCGCCTGGCATGGAATATCCTCAAATTGTAACTCTCCCTTTCAAAAATTCTTCCTTTTTTACTCAATTTAATGAGGCCCGGGAAACAGAAAAATCATTTTTTTCAGACCAGTTTTCAGAGCAAGAATCGCATTCGAATTGGCAACATTATTTTAATTACAATCCCGTTCCTGCTGAACGGCAAAAGTATCTTTTGTCGACGCCGGGTTTATCCAGATCATGTACACTGTACAAAAACACTGCGATCAGCATTTTTCGATATGACTTAACCCCGTTTGACGAAAATGAAAACAGCATTCTCAGGCGGTTTGGTCAGGTTTTCGAACAATCCTACACTCGCTTCCTCGATCTGCAAAAAGCTGAAGCACAGGCAAGAGAAGCCACAAAACAAGCTTCTTTAGATCGTGTGCGTGCAGAAATCGCATCCATGCGGGATGCAAAAGATCTGGAACTGATCACTCCCCTGGTTTGGAAAGAATTGCAATCCTTGGGAGTTCCATTTTTCCGATGTGGAGTGATGCTCGTCAATGAGGAGGAGGAGATCCTTGACTTCTACCTCTCCAATCCTGAAGGGCAAGCTTTGGCAGCTTTGCATCTGGATTTTGATAACTCAGAGATCACCAGAAAAGGAGTCTCACATTGGAGAAAAAAGGAAACCTATATCGAGCATTGGGATCAAAACCAATTCCTCGAATTTATGAAAAGCCTGATGGATCAGGGGCAGGTTTCTGATGCGGCTACCTATCAGGGTGGTGAAAAGCCGCCTTCAGGATTGACGCTCCAATTTGTCCCCTTCGCGCAGGGAATGGTCTATGTGGGAACAGAGACAGATTTAAGTGAGGAAGAATTAGACTTGGTGAAAGCACTGGGAAATTCCTTATCTGTTGCTTATGCCCGATACGAGGACTTTACCCGACTCGATATTGCAAAAGCAAAAGCTGAAAAAGCACTAAAAGACTTGGAGGCTGCTCAGGAACAATTGGTGCAACAGGAAAAACTCGCAAGTCTCGGCCAACTCACCGCCGGTATTGCCCATGAAATCAAAAACCCACTGAACTTTGTCAATAACTTCTCCGATCTGAGTCGGGAGCTGATCGAAGAAGTTTTCGAAGAATTGGAAAATCTGGAAGATTCAGAGGCCAAGGAAGAAATCATCGCCATTCTAAATGATGTGAAGGCCAACTTATCCAAAGTACATGAACATGGAACTCGAGCAGATAGCATTGTTTCATCCATGTTACAACACAGTCGGGCTTCTGGAAGCAAGCGGGAGCCCAAACCCTTTAACCCACTGGTGAAGGAATTTGTCAACCTCTCCTTCCATGGCATGCGTGCAGGTAAGTCACCAATCAATGTAGAAATCGATTTACAACTGGATCCAAAAATAGGCGAGGTGACCTTGATCAGCGAGGATTTTTCACGGGTTATTTTGAATCTCTGCAACAATGCTTTTGATGCGATGCGTGATAAGCTCAAGTCAGGGGAATCAGCTGACTACTTAGCTAAGCTCACTGTAAAAACATCCTTGGAAAATGGAAAGGTTATCCTTTCCATACAGGACAATGGCTCGGGAATTCCCAAGGAAATCCTGGATAAAATCCTCCAACCCTTCTTTACAACTAAAAAAGGTACCGAAGGAACAGGATTGGGACTGAGTATCACCCATGATATTGTGAAATCGCATGGTGGGGAAATAACGGTAAATTCAGAAGAAGGAATAGGATCAAATTTTTTAATTAAGCTAGGCCTATGAAGAGGTATTTAAAAGTTCTGATTTTTGGTTTTTTCCAAATTCTAATCGTTCAAAAAGCATTCTCGCAGGAGGTCATTGATATCTCCAAAGATATGTTTTCAAATAATGGGGAACTCCATCTTGATCAACAAGAGGGTTGGCTATTTAAACTTGGAAATAATCCAGATTGGGCCAATGTTGAATTAGATACACGCGATTGGGAAAAACTGACGCCGAAAGAATTGTCTGTGGATCTGGCGGATGAAGATGGAAGATTGGAAGGATGGTTTCGTATACAAATTAAAATCAATCCTGAATTAAGCAATACGGAGCTTTATTTTTACCAGCGCTCTCATGAAGCAACGGATATTTACTTAAATGGAACATTGCTCAAGAGTTTTGGAAAAATAGGTCCAGACATACAAAGCTATGAAGCCTATATTGACAATAAGAAGCTTCCTATCCCTATTAGTTTTGTGGCAGATTCGGTTTACACTTTGGCCTTTCATGTACTTGATTATTCGGACTTGTATCCAATACAATTGAGAGGGAGTTTTGGCCAGAGTACTTTTTTTGCGCTGGGAAACTCAAATTATTTCAATGAAAGAGCTTCATATTGGGAGAATGATCCACTATTCAAAAGCATTTGGATAACCACTGGGATATTACTAGCCTTTCTATTTTGGTTTCTATGGTTTCTCAATAAGTCGGAAAAAACCTTACAACTTATTGCCATAACATCTACCCTCTCTTTGCTGTGTCCCATAGCGATGATCCTATTTGATAAGGAAAATATCAGTTTTGAAGGGTTACTCTTCGGAACAAGACTTTTCCTTCTAGCGATTTCTACCTACCTGATTTTTATGCCATTGGTGGTTTCTCAAATTTTCAAAGGCACCATAAGTAGCTGGTTAAAGTATTTGGTTGCAGCATTGATGACCATGACAATCCTGAATACGATTTTCCTGTTTAATGTTACTCCGTTAGTGATAATAGCATTACTCACTACTTCTTTAAATATCTATTTTATTGTCAGCTATTGGAGAAGATTGAAAGGTGCGCAGTGGGCAATACTTGGAGGTATTGTTTCTACTGCTCTGCTATTTATTATCCTGTTAATGATAGTCTATCTAGTCCAGATAGGAAAGTTTACTTTTACGGTCCAGACATTAAACTGGGTTACTACAGGAGCATTCCTAGCGTTTCCATTGAGTATGCTGATTTATGTAGCCATCCGGTTTCAGGAAATCATTCAGGACATTCGGTTAAAGGCAAATGAGTTGGTCAAAATCTCAGAGGAAAAGCAAGAGTTATTGACCGGACAAAATCAGGTACTTGAAGAACAAGTGGAAATTCGAACAAGAGAGCTAGTTCAGGCAAAAGTTGAAGTTGAAAAATCCCTAGAAAATCTCAAATCCACCCAAGCCCAGCTGATCCAATCAGAAAAAATGGCATCTCTCGGTGAGCTAACTGCAGGCATTGCCCATGAGATCCAGAACCCGCTGAATTTTGTGAATAACTTTTCGGAAATAAATAGGGAACTGGTTGGAGAGGCATTAGAAGAACTAGATAAAGGCGATATCGAGGAGACAAAATCCATTCTAAATGACCTAGGTGAGAATTCAGAAAAAATAACACTCCACGGTAAGCGCGCTGATACCATTGTGAAGGGGATGCTGGAGCATAGCCGAACGAATAAAGGGGAAAAAGCCCTGACTGATTTGAATGCCTTGGCAGAAGAGTTTCTCAAGCTATCCTACCATGGTTTTAGAGCCAAAGACAAGAGTTTTTCGGCCGACTTTAAACTGGATCTTGATCCTGATCTGCCGAAAGTAAACGTGGTGGCTTCGGATATCGGGCGGGTGATTTTAAATCTGGTGAATAATGCCTTTTATGCAGTAAATGAAGAAGCAAAATCTAGCCCTAAGGACTTCAAACCAGAGGTATTAATTAGTTCGAAGCAGACCGAAAAAGGAATTGAGATCTCCGTAAAGGACAACGGAGATGGTATACCCGAACACATTAAAGAAAAGATCTTCCAGCCCTTCTTTACGACCAAACCTACAGGGTCGGGAACTGGGCTCGGATTATCACTTTCTTATGATATCGTGAAGGCCCATGGTGGGGAGTTGAGGGTAGAGAGTAAGGAAGGTAAGGGAGCTATTTTTACAATCTCAATCACTTTAATGAACTGACAATGAATATTATTAAACAGGGTCTTTCTTTTTTTCTCTTACTTTTCATCCTTTCAGATATTCTGGCACAAACAAAGGATATTGACCCAAATCAACTTGTGGATAGGTTTGAGGAATTAGATACTATTCAGGTAAACACATGGAATGAATTAGCCTCAGATCACATGTTTAGTCGACCTGATTCAGGAATTTACTATTCTACAAAGGCACTTGCCCTCGCCCGATCTTTTTCTTTTGCAGCAGGAGAAGCTGAGGCGTTGCACAGCATGGCAATTTCATATCGAATTTTAGGAAACAATGCCAAATCACTGAGTTTAAATTTGGAAGCACTCAGAATCTCCAAAGAAGAAGGAATAAAAGATTTTACCGCTTTGTCTTTTCTCAGTTTGGCTGAAGATTACTTTTTTCTAGAAAAATACGACTTAGCTAAAGAGCATATCCTAAAAGCAGATTCTTTATTTAGTAAAATAGAACAGTCCCCCTTTAAGGCAACTACAGCATCATTACTTGGGATTACCTATTTGGAGTTAAAACAAGTTGACTCAGCTTTATATTTTAGCTACCGGGCCAAAAATTTTGCGGAATCTAATGATGAATTTTGGGTCAAACATCTCCCTTATAGACGTTTAGGAGAATTGTACAATAAGCTTGGGAACTTGGACTCTGCATTATTCTACTTTAGAATGGCCTATATCCACCCTGCCGGAGAGTCCGGAATTTCCTATTCGCGATTGGCAATAGCAAAAACATTCCTCCAAATGGGTCAGTTGGATTCAAGTAAGCTCAATGCACAGGAGGCCTTAATCATTGCAAAAGAAAACTCACTATTTCCTGAGTTAATCAAAACTAATTTATTTTTTTCCGAATTATTTGAGGAAAGTGATCCTATTGAGGCACTCCAGTTTAGAAAAATGGCCATGGCATATTCTGATACTTTGGGTAAGCTAAGCAACATTACAATTTCCTCTGATATCACCGACTTCTCTGAACAGCGACGTATTTTCGAATTGAATGCGGCAGAAGCTAGGTTCCGAAGTCAACAACAACTAAACATTTTTTTAGGAAGTGTTTTTACCTTAATGATCATCGCTTTTTTCTTATACAGAAATAACAGGCAGAAGCAAAAGTCAAAACTCCAAATTGAAGGAGCTTACAATCAGCTCAAATCCACACAAGCACAACTGATCCAATCCGAAAAAATGGCAAGTCTTGGAGAACTCACAGCAGGCATTGCCCATGAGATCCAGAACCCGCTCAACTTTGTAAACAACTTCTCAGAAGTAAGTGGCGAACTAGTCGATGAATTGCAAGAGGAGTTGGCAGCTGGTACCGAAGCTTCGGTACAGTTTGCTGTGGAGATCGCTGATGATCTCAAACAGAACTTAGAAAAAATCACCCTCCATGGCAAGCGAGCAGACGCAATCGTCAAAGGCATGCTAGAGCATAGTAAAAAAGGATCCGGTGAGAAGGAACCTACTGATCTCAATGCATTGGCAGATGAGTTTCTTCGATTGAGTTATCAGTCTTTTTTAGCAAAGGATCCGGATTTTCAATGCGAGCTAAAAACAAACCTCGACTCCGATCTTCCAAAAGTTTCGGTTATCCCACAGGACATTGGTAAAGTTCTTCTCAATCTGATGAACAATGCTTTTTACGCAGTCATTGAAAAAGCAAAATTAGACATCGAAGGCTATCAACCTGAATTAATAGTCAGCAGCAAAAAAACTGAAAATGGAATCGAACTTTCAGTAAAAGACAATGGCCCCGGCATTCCCGATGCCATCAAAGACAAGATCTTCCAGCCTTTCTTTACTACCAAACCGACTGGGTCTGGGACTGGATTGGGCCTGTCATTATCTTATGATATTATAAAAGCACACGGAGGGGAGTTGAAAGTGGTATCTTCTGAGGGAGACGGTTCCACTTTTTTTATTTCCATCCCTAAGACTGAAACTGAAACAGATAGATCAATCTGATAAATGGAAACCCGGTAAATATCAATGGAAAACCCTAAGCTCACTCCGATATATTAATGTATATTATTATCAAGATAGAGCTATAATACCCCATTCATCAAACTTCAATAAATAAACCCAAAACCTATGAAAAATATTATTGAACAACCGACAAATGAACAGCAAGATCTTATTCTGGAAATCAATAGAATCTTCCAACTGCAAAAATCAAATCAACAAAATGTTGCTAACGCAACAAGCGAGGAACGAAAGCTTAAATTGGATCTCCTGAATGAGGCAGTATTGAAATATCGTGACCAAATCCGGGATGCTTTGTATAAGGATTTTCGGAAACATCCAAGCGAAGTTGATATTGCTGAGATTTATCCTATCACCTCTGATATCAAGCATACGAAATCTCATTTATCAAAATGGATGAGTCCCCGAAAGGTGAGCACCCCGATGTCACAGATTGGGTCCAGTTCTTATATTCATTATGAACCTAAGGGGGTGGTATTAATCATTGCTCCCTGGAATTTTCCTGTGATGCTTACTTTTGGTCCACTTGTATCTGCCATAGCGGCTGGCAATTGTGTGATACTAAAGCCCTCCGAGCATACACCAAATGCCTCCTCAGTCATGAAAATGATTATAACAGAAATTTTTGATGAGAGTGAGGTAGCATTAATTGAAGGAGATGTACCGGTATCTACCG
>CBFHWO010000060.1:0-11074 GCA_965659625.1 uncultured Algoriphagus sp.
CGCTGAAAAGCCTATCATCCCGATTCGATCAGTGTCCACTCCCCATTCATCAGCTCGATCCAAAATCATGGCATAAGCAGCTTCAGCATCTTCCAACTGATTTGATAAGTCCATCGGAGCTGGTCTAGAAGGGGTATCTGAAGAAGCACCTTCTGTAGGAGCGGGTGCGGCAGGGCGAGGTCGATTCATCCAATCTGTAAATTCATCCAGTGAATCTGCAGTTGGATGCAATCTATATTTAAGAACAAAAGCGGCAATTCCTTGCTTCGCCAAGGCTTCGGCGACTTCCCAACCTTCATTTCCCAAAGACAACCATCTAAAGCCACCACCGGGAGCAACAATTACAGCAGCTCCATTCGCTGTTCCTGGAGCTGGAAGAAATGGGGTAAGGGTGGCAACAGTGATATTTCTTGCCATAGGATCTCCCCATTGACGAAACCAGGATTCAGAAGCGGGCTGAGCATCAACGCCTCCTGTGTTCAGGAGAATGGCATTAGGTTCGGCAGGAGCTTCAAGTGGATAGATGGTGCCATCTTGGGCTATAGCCGAAAAAGCACAGAAAAACAAAGCAGCCAAAAAGGCAATTTTAATTTGGTTCATAGGTTTATGGGTTTAGATAATTTGGTAAAAGTTATAAAAAATACTGGTTATTCTTTTTTTAGTTCTTTAAAAGAATCAATCTGCTGAATAAGAAAACTGAAATAAATTTCCTCCTTCTTTTAAGCAGGCGGGAGATACAGCTTCGCTGAAATGGGCCCTAGGCGAAATACAGTTGCTCCGCTCTTGAGATACAGCTTCGCTGAGATAAGAAATAAACTCTATATCTGCCTTTAGGCTATCTTATTCCTATCTGCTCGAAGAGCTATCTTATTTTTTAAATATAGGCTTCGCGTGGAAATGACTCTTTTGGAGCCTAAGGTATTCCTTCGGCGAGATACTTCCCACTTCCTCACCTCCTACTTCCTACCCCTCTATTTGCCCGACCGAAGGAAGGGCTATTTCCACCGTATTTCCATGTATTTCTTTATGCTATCCAAACAGAAGAGATTTCTCCTTCCGCAAGCTCCAGTCAAAATGACCAAACAGAACTAAAACTTTCTGACTTCTGCCTTTTCCTTCATGACTTTTCAAAATCCCCCTAACCCCCTTTAATGTCGAGTTTCTAAAAATGAACAGACCTGCTCCTAAGGGGATTAGATCCTATATCAAAACTGCGGATGCGACTAGCTACTGAGACTGAAAACTAACTTTGCCTACTTCCCACTTCCTAACTTCCAACTTCCTAACTTCCCCTCTATTTCCCCGACCGAAGGAAGGGCTATTTCCACCGTATTTCCATGTATTTCTTTATTCTATCCAAACAGAAGAGATTTCTCCTTCCGAATGCTCCAGTCGAAATGACCAAACAGAACTCAAACTTCCTACTTCACCCTTTTAGACTTCTGATTTCATATTTCTGATTTAAAAAGTCTTTCCAAAAACTCTTCAACATTTTTTAAATGCTCTTCTTTCTTCTCCTTCCCCATTCGATTCCAGGTATGGTACATCATGGAGAGTCGAGGGTTTGCTTTAAAAAAATCCTGATGCTGATCAATAAATCTCCAAAAAAGTCCATCCCATACTTCTTCCCAATCTCCTTTTGGATAGTCACTCATTTTTTTTAGATAATTAGAACCGGCGATATAAGGTTTAGTGGCAAATAAACCTCCATCTGCAAACTGACTCATTCCATATACATTGGGTACCATCACCCAATCATAGGCATCGATAAACAATTCCATAAACCAGCGATACACTTCATCCGGATCAAATTCGCAGAGCAACATAAAATTTCCCAAGATCATCAACCGCTCGATATGATGGCAATATCCTGTTTCCAACACCTTTTTGATCGTTTGGTCTACGGGTTCAATCCCTGTTGAACCCTCATAAAAGCTTTTAGGGATCTTTCTTTTAAAATCCCAAAAATTCTTGGTTCGGGAGAAGCTTCCTTTGCACTCGTAAATTCCTCGGATAAACTCCCTCCAGCCTATTATTTGGCGGACAAAACCTTCCGTTGAGTTGATCGGAATCTTATTTTCTTTTGCAAAATCCAGACTCTTTTCTACCACATAATCCGGAAGTAATAAACCTACATTGATCAAGGGTGAAAGTAAACTGTGATTCAAAATCGATTGATCTTTAACAATCGAATCCTCATAAATCCCAAAATCATAAAATCGGTTTTCCAGAAACTGATCGAACCAAATTTCAGCTTGTTCTGGATTGATTGGGTAAATCGGTTGTTCGGTCAGTTTTCCGGGATTACTTCCAAAATGTTTCTTGGTGTAGTCCAGCGCCTCCTCCCAAAACTCCGTGCCATCTGGAAACTGAATAGAAGGAGGAGTTTTCCCTTTGGGGTATTTCTTTCGGTTTTCGGTATCATAAGTCCAACTCCCTCCTACTGGCTCTTGGTTTTTGTCTAGCAAAATGTTTCGCTTTTTTCGCTGCTGTTTGTAAAAAGTGGTTTGAAAAAAGGAAGTTTTATCTGGCATAAAAAAGCCTTTTAGATCTTCTTTGGAATTTAAAAAAGAAGGGGTTTCATAAGTAGTCAATTGACAATTTTTTGCTACTTGTTTTATTCTTTTTTCTAGCCAATTATCAACTGGATCAATGTAGTATATCGATGCAATTTCTTGATCATCCAAGACTTTTCTGAAATTCCGAATATCGGATTGATCCTGATCTGAATTGATGTAATGAACTGTAAATCCCTTGCTCTCCAAAAATTCCTGATAAGATTTCATCGTAGCCCGGTGAAAAGCAATCTTCTGTTTGTGGAAGGCATATTGCTTAAAAAACAGAAATTCTTCAATCAGATAAATCTCATTCCCATTTTCCAATAAGGGACTTTTTGAGAATAGCTGATTTGGGAAAATCAGGTTAATGGCTTTGCTCATAGTTCTTATTTCGTCTGCAGCGTTCACTGCAATATTTCACTTCCTCCCAATTTTTCTCCCACTTCTTTCGCCAGGAAAATGGTCTGTTGCAGACCTGGCAAATTCTAGAGGGCAAATCAGATTTTTTCATCTGGTCAAAATTTGATTTTTAATTAACATCCCGATTTGGTATGTGGAAGAATCTCGTAAAGCCGTTAACTAATCTATCATTTCACGATACCCGATTTCATTCAAAATCAGGAATTGAATCTTCTCTGACATAAGGAAACGTTTCCAGAATATTCAAACCGTAATACGTATTTAACCCCGAAATCCCAACACCGGCATATCCTTCTAGATTCAACTGGCCCAATTCATTTATAGTATGATCTGGTAGATGAATGATCTCCACTGAACCGATTACAAAAAGGCAACCATTGGGCAAGGGAATGCTTTCCTGATATTTCAAACCGATTTTCACAGCGCTTTCCTTTACAAAAGGAGCATAGAATTCATCTAGATACTCAGGTTCCAATTTCATCCGCTTAAACTCAGAATCTCCTTTTTCAAGCTTGGCGGAAGTAAAATGAGCCTTTTTGATAAAGGATTCTGAAATATGGTTGATCGTGTAAAAACCTGTTTCCAAGATATTTGGATAGGTATCTCTCGGTACTTCAGTCTGAGGTCTCATGATAAACCCCAACTGCGCTGGGCTGGAACCTAAATGAACTACTGATGAAAAAATGGCAACATTTTCCTGATTGCTCTGGGATTTTGTGGCTATCAAATTGGCAGGCTTGATCCCTGAAATGGAATTGATCAGATTCAGGCGAAACTTCCTTTCAAGCTGTTCTATTTCTTCTTTTTTAAGCTGCATTTATTCGAATTGGTAGTAATCAATTAAGAAATCTTATTCATAGAAATACTTCTTTGTCTGCTGCATTTGAACCGTGAAATATCCTCGCTTCTTTTTTTCAAATGTTTTTGGCTGACACCGCTATTGACGCGTTTGCGCCACATTTTGAAGGAACTTTCTTTCAGTTCTTTTCGCATCAATTTGATGACTTCCGATTCCGAAACACCAAATTGATTTTTGATGGCTTCAAAAGGTGTTCGGTCCTCCCATGCCATTTCTATAATCCGATCTATTTCTCTTTCTGTCATTTGCGATTAAAATTCACATGAACTCAGGATCGAAACTCAAAAATTAAAGGCTTTATATTTTTAGATAAAGTCAATGAAAGTAAAAAATGTTTTGTTTTAAGGGCTTTTGTTTATTGCCTTCAGATTTCATACCACCAAATAGATCCTATTGAAAGTAAATAAATACAACCTCTACTTATAAATAATTTAACGGGATCAACGAAACTAAAAATACTCGCCTACTCTTACCTAAATAAAACAGGATGCAACGATTACTAAATACCTGAAACAAATATCTCTGATAACTAATGCATTACAAACAATAGCTAATCCCTCTTCCTGAGAATAGCTTCTCTTTTGTCATGACTTTCTAACTGAAGGATTTCCAACTAAAATCCACAGAATCATGACATTTTTCAAATTTTTTATAACTGTCTTCCTATTCCTGATATTAACTTCTGCAAGTGCTGTTAATCACCTTATTCCATTTAAAACTGTAGGAAACCTTATAATCGTTAAAGCCACGGTAGGCGATCAAACCGGGAATTTCATATTAGATACAGGCATCCCAAATGTGGTTCTAAATTCAAAGTTTTTCAAAGGGAAAATAAGCGAAAAAATCTTCCATGGCATAAATGGACAAGTTGAAAACTTAGAAACAATTTATACCTCAGTTGAAATCGGCAAATACAAATGGAAAAATATATTTGCCGAAGTAATTTCAATCCAAAACATTGAAATTACTATGGAGATGCCCATTCATGGACTAATAGGGACATCAATATTCCGAAAACACCTACTGCTTATCGACTTTCAGAAATTAAACATAGAAATGTATCCAATAAACAAAAATGAGGATAATGCTGCCATAATATCAAATGAGCCTCCTTTAGAAACTCTTTCATTTAAAATAAAAGGTGGAGCACCTTTAGTTAGTTTTTTTGTGGATAATCAAGAGCTTAAAGTTACAATTGACACAGGAGCTGAAATTAACCTCTTTGAAAACAAACATCTAGGCAAACTGAGTCCTCACATGATTCAACCAAAAAATGGGGAAATTGGGGGATTTGGGAAGCATACTTCCAGAACTATTATCTGGAAAATTTCA
This sequence comes from uncultured Algoriphagus sp., assembly GCA_965659625.1. Taxonomy (GTDB): domain Bacteria; phylum Bacteroidota; class Bacteroidia; order Cytophagales; family Cyclobacteriaceae; genus Algoriphagus. Next base: position 5,170 of record CBFHWO010000060.1, read on the forward strand.
GGATTAAAAACTGGTAGTCTCTATCTGAAAGAAATGAATACTGCTTTCACGGATCTAAGTCATTTCAATCGAAATGTTGGTGGTCTTGAAGCTGATGGTATTGTTGGCCAGGAATTCTTAAGTCAATTTAAGGTTGCATTTGACTTTAAAAACAAGGAAATGCATCTATGGAAACCGACTAAAACATTGATGGCCGAAAATGATTAATGGAAATGTCATTCCGCAAACTTAAACTCTGAGTTGAAAACATAACTAAAGAACTTGAAACCATAGCTAAAGGCCGAAGATAATTACCTACATATCTTTATAAACATAAATCCTAGATAGATTTAGTAATTGCAACCGAAAAACTATTGTCAAGGGATTGGCAATAGTTTTTTTGTATATCTATTTTAAATAGGAAAAACTATTCCTGCATAATTCATGAAGTGTAGGAATGCTTTCAAGAAAACACTAAATTATTGAAAGTCAACTTTTTGTATATAAATGACAAATTTCAAATTTTTCCTTGTGTTCCTTTTCACATCTCTTCCATTCTTTAGCAAAAGCCAAGAGATCACCATCACTCCTTTACTTTACCCTCTAGATCAAAACACGAATATTGTTGCGATGTGCCAGGACCAAATTGGATTTATTTGGCTTGCGGATAACTTCAATGGCCTGATCCGATACGATGGGTCCGAAAAAAAATATTATCGATCTAATCCTCTGGAAATCAACTCTCTTTCTTCAAATAGGCTAGAATGTCTATCTATGGGTAAAGGAAACGTGTTATGGGTCGGAACAATCGAAAACGGCTTGAATCGACTGGATCTAAACACAGAGCATTTTACTCGTTTTCAGAACAACCCTGATGACTCAACAAGCATTGTCAGCGATCTTGTTCTTTCGCTTCTTGAGGATCGGGAAGGTACTTTGTGGGTCGGTACGGATAAAGGGTTGGATTCTTTAGATAAGGAAACAGGTAAATTTGTTCATGTTTTTAATCCTTCTCCAGATGGGATCTTATTGAAGGATGCAGAAGTGAGAGTCATCTATGAGGACAAGGAGGGGATTATTTGGGTTGGGTGTGGCAATCCATTTAGAAAATACGATACACCAACAGCGGGTTTATATAAAATTGAAAAAGCATCTGGAAAGATCACACGATATTCCCACGATTCTTTGGATAAGAATTCGTTAATCGATAACAAGATTCGGGCAATTTTTGAAGACAGTAGAGGCACTTTTTATGTAGGAAGTGCTGGAGATGGATTACACATTATGGATAGAGAAAAAGGGGTTTTTCAAAGATGTTTGTATAATCCTGATGCTCCCAATCAATTGAGTCGTCCACCTGTTAATCTTAATGCCAATTATGCAGTTGATCATATTACATTTATCAATGAAGATAATCAGGGCCATATTTGGATTGGAACTTATGCCGGTGGTATAAACAGATATAACCCGGATACAAAAAGCATGGACTTTTTTGGAAAATCAGGAAAAGGACCCCAAAAATTAAGTACAAATAATTATTGGACTTCTCTTAAAACCGCAGATGACCTTTTTTGGATTGCAAGCTTTATACCAGAACATGATAATGAGGTTTTATTGCAGGTATCGACATTTCAACACCAATATGAATACATCGATGTAGGAAAACGAGTAACTACTTTTGCGCAAGATTTCGAAAATGGAATTTGGATTGGTACTGAGAAAGGTCTTGAAGGAAAAGATGTAAACGATGGTTCGGATAGTTTTTTTTCTTTAGTTCAAAACACTGTTGGAGAAAACCAAATCACAAACTTTAGTTTTGATAACCGCAATAATCTATGGATTGCAATCCATGGCGGTCTCTATTTTTTTGAAAGACAAGGCAATAGATTCACTTTCTACAGCTCGGTGGAAGGCGATGTAAACAGTTTATCTTCTTCCACTCCAACTACAGTTTTACCAAATGAAGATGGAACTATTTGGATTGGCACACTTGATGGGCTTGATGTCTTGAATTCAAAAACTGGAGAATTCAAGCATTACAAATATGACCCAAGAGATTCCATGAGTTTAAATGATAACCTGGTTAGGGATATTTATAGAGATTCTAAAAATAGGATGTGGGTAATGACTTCAAGTGGACTTAATCTTTACAATTCAGAATCCAATAATTTCAGAAAATTCTATTTTAAAGATATTTCTCCAGTTACAAGTCTTTTAGAAGATAGGTATCAAAGGATTTGGATCGGCGCTAATAGATCTGGATTATATTTATTAGATGAAAAACAAAATGATTTCTTTCCTTTTTATGACTCTACCAATCTGATTTCCGATAAGATTCTTACTAATGGAATAATAGTTGATGATTCTAATTTTTTATGGTTGAATACAGACTTAGGTTTAATAAAGATAAATCCTGAAACTAAAAACGGAGTCTTATTTGGGCAGAGTTGGAATAGTAATTCAAAAAATCGCATCAGTTTCTCAGAAATATTTCTTTCAAAACAAGGTGACATATTTAGAGCAGATACATCCGGCTACTTCCATTTCAATCCTAAAAAAATTCAAAATCAATATCAGGGTACGCCAATACCTTATTTGAATAAATTATTTATTGGAAACGAACAAATCCAGACCGAAAAAGTAAATCTGTTGACTTTCTCCCTCAACCAATCTAATCCTTTAATTCTTCCATTTGACCAAAACTCATTGACTTTTGAAATACGGGAGATAGATTTTGTGACTCAAGAATCCGAAAAAAACCTCCTTTATAAATTGGAGAATTATGATCAAAATTGGATTCAGATTAAAGCAGGAGAAATTGCAAGATATCCTACTATCCCACCAGGAGAATATACACTTCACTTAAAAGCTTCAAACCGATTTGGAAAAATAGGAATTAAATCAATTTCTATCCTGATCATGCCTCCTTGGTTTACTAGATGGTGGGCTTGGATTGCTTATATGATGCTGTTATCTATTTTGCTTTATTGGATATATGATTTTCTAATCCGCCGAAAACTAGCTAAAACAGAAGTTCTCAGACTTCGCGAACTGGATACAGTCAAATCTCGACTATATACGAATCTTACTCACGAATTTAGAAATCCCCTTACAGTGATTTCAGGTATTGCAAATACCATACTCGAAGAACCTTCATCAAATGGCTTAAAAAAGAGACTTGATATGATCGTAAGGAATAGCAATTCCTTATATAGGTTGATAAATCAAATGATGGATTTATCAAAGCTTGAATCAGGAAGTTTGCCTACTAAAATGATCCAAGACGATATTATTGGCTATTTGAAATATCTGATGGAATCTTTTAATTCCTACGCAAAGTCCAAAAACATCCGATTGCATTTACTTACTGATATTGAGGAATTAACAATGGATTTTGATCCAGAGAAGATCAATTCAATTTTTACAAATCTGGTTGGCAACTCGATCAAGTTTACACCTGATGGTGGTGACATTTATGTAAAAATTAATGTCTTGAAATCTTCAAAAATTGAAGAACTTATTGAGCTTAAAATTCAGGATACAGGCAAGGGTATTTCTGAAGAAAATCTTCCAAATATTTTTGATCGTTTTTATCAAGTAGATAATTCATCTACAAGAAAAGGTGAAGGTTCGGGGATTGGTTTGGCTCTTACCAAAGAGTTGGTCGATCTATTAGAAGGTACCATTGAAGTAGAAAGCAAAGAAGGAATAGGAACCGAATTTACGGTGATTTTACCTATTCGTCGCGAAGCAACAAAAGCTGAAGCAAAGCAATTGATTCAGGAATTAGTGCCAATTCAGGAAAATTTTAATGAGGATTCGATTGAAGAATTGCATGACACAGATTGTGAACTTCCTTTAGCATTGCTAATTGAAGACAATCAAGATGTATTAAACTATTTAGCAATTTGTCTAAAAGGAAATTATAGGATTCAAATGGCTTCTGATGGAGTCACAGGAATCCAAAAAGCAATCGATTTGATACCAGACATTATAGTGAGCGACGTAATGATGCCTGGTAAGGATGGTTTTGAATTGGTAGAGATACTAAAGCATGACGAACGTACGAGTCATATACCCATTATCTTATTAACTGCTAAAGGCGATATGGATTCTCGCTTAGAAGGTTTAGAGCATGGTGCTGATGCTTATCTGGCAAAACCTTTCGAAAAAAAGGAGCTCGAAATAAGGTTAAGGAAATTAATGGAGCTTCGGAAACTTCTGGGAATTCGTTATAGTGCCCTTTCTCCAATAGGATCACCTGGAAACCGTTCTGAAGCAAAAGAAGATGCTTTTATAAAAAAAATATGGGAATTAGTTGATCTCAACCTAGAAAATGAAGAATTCGGAATTTTTCAAATTTGTAAAGAATTAGGGATCAGTCGTACTCAATTACACCGAAAGCTAAAAGCCTTGACTGGAAAATCCACTTCACAGCTTATCAGAACAATTCGAATGCAGAAAGCTAAAATACTCCTGAAACATAATGACTTAAATATTTCAGAAATTGGTTACGCAGTCGGCTATGGAAATCCCAGCCATTTCACCCAAGAATTCCTCAAAGAATTTGGAGAGGCCCCAAGCAATTTTCGTAAAAGAGAATAGGTGATTCTAATAGTCTCGATACTTTAACTATTTCGGCGACCTCGGATCCAGAAACACCAAATTGATTTTTAATCGCTTCAAAGGGAGTTCGGTCTTCCCAGGCCATTTCTATAATCCGATCTATTTCTCTATCCGTCATATTAAATTCATCTTCAAATAGGAATTGGGATGACCAATTTCCTTTGAATTAATTTCTACTTAGATAAAGCTGAACTAGCTAAAAAATGTTTGAAATACCGGGGGATTAAAATTGGAAAAATTGGTTTGGAGAGATTGGATTATTAACCTTCCGTGCATCATCTGTTTCATCGTGCCTGCTACGCACGCGACGAAAACCTAGTTGTTGTACACAGTTTTTAATTCGTTCGCTCAAAGATTATTCCATTGCATTCATCACCATCTCCAACTGTTATAGGGATTGCTAATGGTCCTTCGTCTTTTCTTGAAAGTGGGACGACCATAATGCCTTGCAATTCAAAAATACAGTCGTAGGATTCTCCACAACTGGTACTCCATGTTCCTTTTTTGTTAATAGTTTGCCTAGAGCTTCTACCAAAAGGATCAAAAATGATGTCAGGTGCATCTTGAAGATTAAATTCACCAGATTCTAATAAAGTCAATCTTGGAATTTTCTTAAATCCTTGTGCCAATAAATATTCTTCAGATTCTTCTGTTAATCTGTATTCGCCAAATATTATATCTTCTGATGTTAATTCTGTTAATTGGTCGTATTCACGATTCCAGTTACAGAATAAAGGATGACAAGAAGTTAATATTGTCAGTGCCAGTAAGAGAATGTTAATTATTCTTTTCAATGTTCGTTTTTGGGAAATTGTGTACAACGGTTTGGCTATGCGCAGTGTCCCGAAGGGCATTGCGTATAGGTGTTGTTGTGCGGTCGGCTTTTATTTTTTTATTCTATTGGTTTCCATTTTCCCTTCTCGAAAAATACGTTGTAAAATTTTGGCGACTTAAACACTAAATAGAAATCCCAAGCACTTCTGTAAGTTGCCGGGTTACTTGTCAAAATGTGGTGTATCGGTTCTTCCATTTCGATTATCAGTCTTGCCGAACGATAGTTTCTTGGGTCAGTCGTTTTAATTGTCCCACGATATGTTTTCAAGACTTTCTCGTTATCAGTCACATAGAAGAAAATTGAGTCATTGTCCGTTATTTCAAATCGAAAGTGGTTGTATTGCCAATCAGTCTGTTTGCCTTTGAAATAGTCTCGATTGATCACATATTCTCCGTGGTAGTCATCTTTGTCCAATTCCGTTTTTGAAGTCAACCAATTTAAAATGGTTACAAGCGTCACAAGTCC
>CBFHWO010000061.1:0-540 GCA_965659625.1 uncultured Algoriphagus sp.
CACTAATAAAAAAGGCTGAACCCCTTAGAATTCAGCCTTCATAGACCTAAGATTAATTTGATTCTATTCTTTGGTGGTTTCAATGACTCCCCGAAAATATCCGAGGGATTCAGCAATCCCCATAAATGGATTATCCATATTTCTCTCATGTTCCAGACTGGCCACTCCGGTGTAACCTACTTTTCTGATCATTCTTACCATTGCTGGAAAGTCGATGATCCCGCGGCCAACTTCGATTGAATAGCCCTGTTTTGTTGGTCCTGTCACGTCCTTAATGTGCATATCGAATACGCGGGTGTGATATTTTTCCATATCTGCTACAGGGTCTTTCCCATTACGCGTGTCATGTCCAATGTCCAGGCACATTCCAATTCTAGGATCGAGATCTTTGGTGTGGTTCCATACATCATCGGCATCTTGATAGATATTGATATCTGGCCCGTGTAAATGTATGGCGAATTTAAAATCATATTCTTTCACCTTTTTATCGACATAGGCAAGCAGCTCCACATTAGGAACTCCCACGATCAGCTTTACCCC
>CBFHWO010000061.1:550-10870 GCA_965659625.1 uncultured Algoriphagus sp.
GCATACTCAAATGCTTTATCAATTTCGGCCTCAGATTTCATGTAGATCGGGCCAACAGCATATCCAGTGATATCATGGGCTTTCAGCTTTTCATGAAAAGCAGCGATTTCAGCATCGGTGCTAGCCATAGGCAAATGAAAATCTTTGATGCATAGATAATGTACATCCAAGGCTTTCAATGTTTCGAGAGTCTTGTCCAGATCAAATTTCACGAAGGTGTAGCCGGCAATTCCAACTTTGAATGTTTCACCTGTTTCAGGCGGAAGCTGTGGTCCAGGTCTGGTTTCCTGTGCTTTGCAAACCACCAGGGAGAATGCAAACAAAAGGGTCAATAAGGTTTTCATATGATTATAATTTGGTTTTTAAAGGCCATATGGAATACCCCCCAGATAATCATGCACCTGTGTGTCGACCGTTCGACATGGGTATTTCATGTGTTTATAGTTTTTCTTTTTGGTCAAATGCCCACCCGGCTAACGCCAGTTGGACGGGGGAATCTCGCAATGATTATAATCATGCCTGTCTGCCAAAGGCAGGCTCGATTTCATACAAGTTATTTTGAGACGAATGTTGACCAATTTAGCAAATGCAAAGTAAAGAGAGGTCCTGAGGTATACCAATATTACGGAATCGATTGCTCTGGATAGGACGGAGTATTGGTAGTGGATGAGATCTTTCTTGAAAAGATATTTGGGCCAGTCCGTGAAAATTGTAGAAAGTAAGGTAGCCAAACTACGCTTAGACACAAGAACGATCTGAAACACCCAGACGGGTTTTGATTTTATCTAGGATAAAATTTTAGAAAATAAAACTTTGATTTTTCCTTTGGAAAGTTGTTGTGATTTCATTGACTCATTTATGTATATTCAAACAACTATTCTTTTTCAATAACCTCAAAATCAATCATTATGAAATCACCATCAATCAAGATTTTGAATGCTACTAGTTCAAAATTGGTGTTATTTGGTCTATTTTTTTTAGGCAGCTATCACTACTCTTTAGCCCAATTCCAAATTGTTGGGATGCAGGTACTGACTCAATCTGGCTGGACCAAAACAAATTCAGTCAATATGACTATTTCTATTCCCGGACAGCCTCCCATCACTGGTCAAGTAATTCAAGATGCTAGAAAACAATATCCATCCGGAACCACATTTATAACACCTGACAATACATCAATTTCATTGTTTCATAAAGGTCAAGTGCAGATTATGGGAGAAAACTCCAGTCTTAAGGTTGTGGTCTTAAATAACGGCATGTCTGCTCAGACTCTAAGTGGACAAGTTAGGCACGTCCTAAGTGATGTAAAGAATAAGGTTGGGTATTACCGTGCAGGAAACGGATACACATGGGCGCATGCTGAGGGAACCAATTTTGTTGTAGCAGCAAATAGTAAGAGTAAGTCAGTAAACATTCAAACCGATGAAGGTCGAGTTGTCATCACAGACGAGGTGCCTGTTCAGATAGGTCAAACGGCTGTAACACAAGGTGGAGGAAGAGGTGCAAGAGAATTAAAAACAGTTGTTAGAACCGAGAATATGGCTGGTCAACAATATACCACCCAGACACAGGCTCAACCAAAAAAATTCATGACTTATGCTGAGGCAATAGAGGAATTTGAGCTAGAAACTAATAGGCTAGAAGATAGCGGGCAAGGTTATTATGAAGAGCTTGCAGATAAGTTTGCGCTAATAGGTGAATTATACATGGATATTGGAGAATACGACAGAGCACAAGAACCTCTCTATAAAGCGATGGAATATACGGATGCATTAGATTCGGAAGACCTTTATATCCTGGATGTTATGCTTTATTTAGCAGAAGCTTGTATCTATGGTACGGATGCGGAAATTAAAAAATTAGGAGTTGAAATGGTGAGGGAATTCATTGGAGAAGGGGAGGAAATCTTAAATGAATATCTTGTTGATTATAAGTATGCGAACGAGCAAGGAGATGCCGATTGGGCCTGGGATCTATGCTATGATTTAGTGGATCTAAACGAATACCTTGGATGGGCACATGATTTATTAGGTGACGAGGGAAAAGCGAATTTTTATTATGAGTGGGCAGATAATTACAATAGTAGACTTTAAGAAATGATAACATTCAAACGTTTGGCAATCTACCTATTCACTTTCTTGGTGATCCTACTCGTTTTTGTTATTGTAATGCCTGATTTCTGGAAGAAATGGGATTACTCAGTCTATAAATCTGTCAGTGTTGATGAAAAAAATGCTGCTGAAAAATTGTCTAAAAAAATAGCGGTAATCAATATTGAAAAGCCAGATTTAAACAGTAATTCAGCCTCTCTCGAGGAATTTAGAAAACGGATAATTAGTTTTCTAAATACGGTTGGAAATCAGGAAAACTTGACAAATGAGAAACCTGATGCAATTCTACTCGATATCTCGTTTTCGAAGGACACTACTTTATTATCAGAATTAAAAACTGCCTTAGAAAAACTTAAGGAAAAAAAGATTAAAGTATATGCTGTCTACAGTTTGAAATTCTATGACGAAGAAATCCCGATTTATGAACTAAATGATGAACAGCAAGCTGCGATCCTTTATGATAGCGTCCTTACGGGCGGTCGTCTCCATGCTGGGTTTGAATTGGTGGATGGAACGATCTCTTACCCTTCAGATATCTTTCTTCAGTCTGCCTTCAGTGAAACTGAAAAAATTAAAATCGAATCCATAGTGAAACGGGTAGCCCTGGACGATGGGCAGAGTAATTTCCCTCAAGAATTCAAACAATCGTTTTCTCCATTAGGTCCGATAGAAGCCATTAGAGAACAAACACACGAATTTGAAACATCTGCAGAAGAAAACAATTTCGGGACTTTCGACCCTCCAATCGATATCAATGAAAAGTTCGTTTTGGTAGGAGATCTAAGCAATGATTATGAAAGTGATATGTCTACCTCAAGGACCTATTTCCTGGCTTGGGCTTTAAATGAAAAGATTATACCTGAAAAGATATTAAAGCAACCCATAGTAAATTTTGGTATTATTATTGGCCAGACCTTATTTTTTGGCTTGTTTAATGTTTTTGTATTTGCATTGCTTTTTAAATATGTAAAACGCTTTCAAACCAAACCGAATCTAATAGCCATTCTTTCGTTTGCCATTACTTTGAGTTTTTTCCTGTTGTATGGTTTTCTCATGCTGAATGTGGACAAAGTCATTCCAGTGGGGCTTACTCTCCTATCAATTGTTTTGGCCACTATCCTTTGTTGGCGTTTCGCTTATAAATTCCTGGTTACAGGAGTTGCTGATGGGGGACAAAAATATGACGTTTTTATAAGCTATTCCCATGGAAATAGTGACTGGGTGAAAAAGAATATTATTGAACCTCTGAATGAGTTCCGTAAGCCAAATGGTGATAAACTCAGCATCTTTTTCGATGAGAAAAGCATTGGGATCGGTGAGCCATTCACAGCCAAATATATGTGGGGCATAGTAGATTCGAAGGTGTTCATTCCCATCATGTCTGAGGAGTATTACAATAAAAATCACTGTAAGAATGAAATGGATCTTGCCTATAAACGCTCTGTGGAAAAACTGATTGATATCATGCCGGTAGTCTTCACTTTCCAGTGCGTACCTCCAATATATACCCATATCAAATTTTTTGATATCAATGAGGTGCCCGATTATATGGCTAAGATAAAAGAAGAACTTTCTAAGGTAAAAGTAGAATGAAGTATATCATGAAAACCCAGTCAGGGGTTTGTTTTTAAAAAGATAGTAAAGCGGATTTGCAAAATACGCTAAGGCGAACGATCTGACTATCCCAAGACGGGTAGGATAAATAACTTAGTCCTTCTTTGGACGAGAGAAGAGAAGGTCGTCCACTTGCGGATTCAATTCCACATTTTGTAATGTGATCTTTTGAGCGGTCGATCCACCAACTTTCACTTCCGTAAAGAAAGGAATCATCATCCCATCCACTTCTTGGTAGTCACTTAAGTATGTTTCGATGAATTGCCCCTTCATAGGGCCTGAAGCTACTTCTGATTTTAGCATAACAGGGACATAGTATTCTTTATCAAAATAGTAGTAAACAACATCACTGTTTTCTTTTGTCAGCTTTACCTCATAGGTTGCTGTACCTTCTATTTCACTAGTGCCTAACAATTCAACGGTATACCCTTTTTCTGAATAGTCGATGAATGCGTCTTCAAACTCATTTTTGACCATACTTTCTGCCTCATCTTCTGGCATACTCTGAGGATCGGGCCCAGTTTGAAAAGGATTTATCCACCAGGCATCTATACCATCATAGGCTTGAATAAAGGATTGACCCTGAACATCCACTTCTACCCGTTGTTTATTTGGACGAGCTTGGGTTATCACACCTTCAAATTCCATTCCCTGCATACTCATGGTAGCCGTCATTCGCATTGCATTGAGCTTTTTCCAATTATCGATACCACCGGTATTTTCAAAGTAATGATTCAATAATTCATCGACGGTTATTTCTTGTGCATGCAAACCAAGACTAAACCCGAAATAGAAAACTAGTAAACAAAAAGGGTTTAGCATTTTTATAGATTTTAAGAGTTAAAAATTCAATTACGGTTACTCTAATTTATGATTTTCGGACGTAATAAAAGATTTTTAAGTTAGACGAAATAAAATAAAATAAAGTAGTTCCTCCAGATACATTTTGCTGTACTAAAAAAGATAACTAATCCGACTACAAACTTTGCTTAGATAACGATCTGAAACACCTAGACAGGGAATTAAATAGGAAGTAGATGAAGGATGCGAGATAATAGACCAATTTCGACTTTTGATATCTGGCGTTTTAATCCATATGTTTATCTAAGCAATAACCCAAACCATTTTTGCTTTACGATCTATGAAACGAAGAGAATTTGTCCAATATGGTTCAGTAGCTTTTTGTGCCGCTCCAATGTTAACTTCGATGGTTTTTCGCTCTACCGCAAAAGAAGAAAGCAAGCCCGACTGGCTGCTGAGCTTAATAAAAGCTAACGATAATCAGCTTGATCGGCAGCGTGGCTACCGGGTTTCTGACATGAATAGTCCGGCATACGGAGGCTTCTTAGACGGAGTAGAAATCCCCAATGCGCATTCTACGGTAGCATTTATCCGCACGGCAGGCTGCGCCCTATCAAGTCTTGAGAGCAGGTTTTATCGATCCGAAGCAGTAGCCAAAGAACTCGAAGACGCAATTAACTACCTCCTGAAAATTCAGCATTCCGACGGTACGATCGACTTGCTTTCTACTAATTTTCACTCCACGCCAGATACAGGTTTTATAGTTAAATGGCTGGTGCCGGTGTACAACATTGTCCTAAGGGAAGACGACAATATATACGACACTCAGTTGGAACTCCTAAAAACCTTTTTGCAAAGGGCTGGCGAATGCCTGATCGTCGGTGGCATTCATACGCCTAACCACCGCTGGGTGGTATCTGCGGCATTGACCAAGCTGAATGAGGTATGGCCCAATCCGCGCTATGTAACTCGCATCGAGGAATGGCTGGGCGAGCACATTGACATGGACGCCGACGGACAGTACGACGAGAAGAGTACCCTCATCTATTCTCCTCTCACTGATCGGGTGCTTATTACCATCGCCAAAGGCTCAAAAAAGCCGGAACTATACGAGTTTGTTCGTAAAAATCTGATAATGACTACGTACTATATCCATCCCAACGGTGAGATAGCCACTGAGGCCTCGGGCCGACAGGATAAGGCAGCCGTAGGAACTATGGAAGGCTATTACTATCCCTACCGTTTTATGGCCTTAAAGGATCAGAACGGTATTTTTTCGGCTATCTGCAAAGAAATCGAGTCTACAGTACTAGAAAAATCCGTCTCCCAATTATCTTATTTTCTGGAAGATACCTCCCTTTGGAGGGAACTCCCCAAACCCACTTCTTTGCCGACGAGCTACGCCAAAGCATTTCCGTACTCGGGTCTGGTTCGCATCCGGAGGGGTGACTGGGATGCCACTGTCATTTCCCAAAACCCCACTTTCCTGACTTTTCATAAAGGGAATGCTGTGTTGCAGGGCATTCGCTTTTCAGCTTCCTTTTTCGGAAAAGGACAATTCCAGGGTGGTGAGATCCTGCAGGAAGGCAATGATTATGTCATGGAACAAAAACTTGTTGGGCCTTATTATCAGCCCTACCCCAAAGATTCCATCGACCCGGATGGCGATTGGGATAAAATGCCACAAAGTAAACGTGAACAAAGCGAAATACAGTACCTCAGCTCGACGGCTAGCATTCGGGAAGTCAGTGCCGGAGTGGAATGTGACATCGAAATCACAGGTACTGATAACGTTCCGGTTTCGGTTGAACTTATTTTCCGGGAAGGAGGGGAGTTCCAAAATGTGGAAACCTTATCGGCTGAAAAAGACTCCTATCTCCTTAAGACAGACGAAATAGGAACTTATACGCTAAAAGGCGACAGGCTAACTTTCGGTCCGGGACTGAGAAAACACAAGGGTGTCCAACTACGCGGAGCCTTGCCTCCTATGTCCTCACCAACGGTGTACCTGACGGGTTTCACCCCTTTTAAGCATACGATCAGGATTTCTTGAGTAGAGCTGCTTGGAATTATAATTCCCTAATAATAGTAAAGCAGGACAAGGCTAAAACCAATTAGTGAATTGTTTTAGCCTTAGGCAAGTCCGAGACAATTGTCGGGAGTAGGGCAAGAAAACTACGCTTAGATAACGATCTGATTACACCTAGACGGGGACTACGCTTAGACGAACGATTTGACTACACCCAGAAGGGGTATTAGGAATAAAACTGGAAAGATATTAGTGGCGAAGACTATAGTGGTTACTTAATTTACTTAGCCACAACTAAAACCTATTCTCCCAAATCAATAGTTGCTAATGTGATGTGCTCGCCTTTAGGGTGACCAAACACTTCCAAAAAGGTGGCCATTGTAGTCATAGCAACGGTGGCGCGGTCACGATTTGTATGGACTTGCCATTCCCGCCAATAATTGCCTTTCCCCTTTTTTTTAGTAGGTTTCTGCCAACCGAGTTCGAGTAAGGATGCAATGCGTTTTTCGTCGAGCTGGTCCTTTTTGTCGAGATACACATTTCCCGTTGCTTCAGCGTAAATTTCTGGATCATCCCTAACACCCAAGAATTGAACAAAATATTGATTTTCTTCACCACCTCTAAAAATAAGCATGGAAGCACTAAAACTCACTTCTTGAACTATCCGCAAAAGTTCAACAATAAACTGTGCATTTTCCCTAATGGCCACTGTACTTTTATTTGGCATCATGGCTGCAACCCCTCTTAAACCACCCAATGTTTTTATAATATCCACAATGCAAGCCTGACGCCTCCTATAAAACATAATATTTTGTAGCTTATCTATGTTCTGATTGGATAACCACTGCAAATCCATAGGTTGCAAGATTACCGGAATGATGCGCATTTTATTATCTAAGGCGGTATCCAGTTCCCGTTTTATTTCCTCTGATGCGATAGCATTAGGTGACAGTAATAAAATAAAAGCTTCCGCATTTATGATGGCTTCTGTAATGGTTTTAGACCATTTCTCCCCTCCTGCGATATCGTGGCGGTCTATCCAGATTTTAAAACCACCGGCCTGTAATTGACGTGTGACCCAATCGGCTAATTTTCTGTCCCTACGGGAATAACTGATAAAAATTTCGCCTTCTGAATTATTTGTTTTTGACTTTGTTGCCATAGGAAATTAAATGTACAATTTAATATTTTAATGTGATTTAATAAACTGAATGGTAGGGGCGCCAGGGAACAGGGTAGGCAAACTACACCCTGACACGCCGAACGATCTGACTACACTCAGATAGGGATTAGGATTTCATCCAGTTCACATGTTCTTCTTTTATCAACCCTTTTCCCTCATTTTTTATGAAAAATTGCTTGTAGACCTTCTTTTCTACTTCAGCAAGCTTAAAATCATCATGAAAAAAACCATAAAAATAGACTCTTATTTCACCTTCTGTTAACTGCATGAAAAATAATTCAGAGTATAGATCCTTGGATTCGACAGGTCGATTTTCAATAAAAACCAAAATTCTTGCAAATAATTTAATTAGCTCCTGTACAGTTCTAATATCGGATGTTAAATGATTGTTACATTTATCATCGAAAGATTTCTTAAAAATTTCCCCTACGTTGGAGTTCTCAGGATGATTTTCAAGTTCCTTAATTTGAGGTTCCAAGCATTTTTTTTAATCTAGGCATTAATCCTTTATCAGGATTTGTAGGAAAGTGTATTTGAGATTGAATTCTAAAATTCTCCAAAAGCTTAATAAAAATGGACTCAAATGATTGCCTTTCAAATTGAGATTGTTGTTGAATAAAGCTTGCATAGATGTACAGAAATCCAGCTAATCCAGCCAATGGTCCTGCTATCGCACCTATGAAAGTTCCGATCTCAGATCGAGTCCAACAATGCAATAATCCAACTATCCAAATTATCACGATGGAAATTGGTACCGTCCATGCACAAATGGATGCCCAGAATTTGGGATCCTTGAAATCTTTAAAAAATTCTTTCATCCTGAAAATCTAGTCAATTCCTCTCAAACTGCAACTGTGTTTTGAATCTCTGATTCTGAATGTTTATCATGAATAAATAAATTGGTAGGTGATTAAAATCGAACTAGTTCTTTCCGGTCGGTTTTGCTGATTATATCGATATCTATGGAGAATCGATTCCCTGTTTCCAATAAAAGAACCAAACTGGTTCCTCCTTTGAAAACAAAATCAAGTCCATTGCTTTTCAATCGCTCCACCAAATGCAAAGCATAAATCATCTTTTCCAAAATGATTTTGTCAATTCGTTTGTGGCCTTTTTGTTTCTTAAAACCGGCTAACCATTCATCAGTAAAGCAATGTTCCTTTATCATTCAATAATATCTTTAACGAGGTGGCTCATGTGATTCGTCATGAACTTCTTGATGTCCAGGTCTCTTTCTCTTCGTTTTGCATAGCTCAAGAGTTTGGTGAAATTTATTGCATAGTTGCTTAAGGCGTTTTCATAGATGTGCATTAATTCAGAACCTTGCAGGTAATAAAAAAGCTTTTCCTCTGCAAAAATGTCCACCAGAATTTTCTCAAGTAATGGGGTGTTAAACTTTACGCTTTCCTCAGTTCTTCTTCCAATAGGGGAACGTGTAATCAATTTTTTTATAATCACAGGATATTCGCTTTCAGCGATATAAAAATCAATGGCTTTCTCATCAGGGTTAAGGTAAAGCTCATTTCTCGATGAATCTTTCAATTCATAATACAGTGACTCAATGAAATCCTTTTCGATTTCAATCAGGATGATACTTTTACTGGCCTGATGTTGTGAGAATTCATTGAGCCATTTGGTCTCCCAAATGCAGTATTTGACGTCTTTGAATTTGTCTGTTATTTGCTTGGCTAGCTTAATAACTTCAGGAGATATTTCCGGTTTGTATTTTGGCTTGTACGAAATTACATATAGACCTCTCTTGATTGGTTTTATGATGTTTTTGTCTTTAAGGTCAAAGATTCTCCAACCGAAGGTTCCTTCTTTCAGATCAGGCTCATAGGATCGATAGAATTGAAATAAGTCTTCCCGGGTAAAATAGTCCCTGTCCTTAAATTCTTGAATCAATCTATTCTCGATGATCTTTGGCATATTAAATCCAATTTTTACCAAAATTATAAAATTCTGGCGAATATTGGAAATCAAAAAAAAGCCAGTAAATAAGAATACTGGCGAAAATTGGAATTATAGGGTGGCATTCAGATTGGCTCTTTTGCAAAGCTTTATTTGGGTTGGCGCTAAATCCCTTTCCTATCAGCTTAAAATCCTCTTTGCTACTTTCCCCCATATCATTGCTTGAGTCTTGCCACATTTTTCTGTCTAGAAATCAGAGTAATGGTTTTTCCCTTCTCTTTTCCTATTTTGAGATTCCAAAACCCAATCTCCTATGAACTCACTTACCAAGCTTACCATCGCTCTTATTGCTTTTTCTACTTTTTTTGCCTGTAATCCCAAGACTGAGGTGCAGGAAGAAAATCAAGAAGGAATTCCATCGAGTTCAGCAAAACCTCGAACCATCGTGACCACGGACGGGGAAATTGACGATGTGGATTCTTTTATCCGCATGCTGCTTTATGCCAATGAATTTCAGATTGAGGGTTTGGTTATTAGCAGTTCGATGTGGCATTATAAAGGAGATGGAAAAGGCACACTTTTCACCTCGGAGATGGAAATGACCAAGAATATGTATGGTGCCAAAACTGATCTTAGATGGCCGGGAGTGGAGTGGATGGATCCGCTGTTGG
>CBFHWO010000062.1:0-10779 GCA_965659625.1 uncultured Algoriphagus sp.
TGGATAATTCCTTTTTCCTGATTTTCATAAATCCAGTCCGAGAAATAATGAAGTCGGGAGGAATAGCCATCATTTTTACCTACTCGATACCTTAGATTCTCCAGTTCTTTTTCAAAACCTTCAAAAGTTACGTCTCCGGATTTTGCAATTCTGGTTAGCGTAACCACCGTTTCCAAAAAGGTGGTGCAGTCAACACCTGTGGTATTGATGACTAATTTTTCTGTACCCGGCAATTCCAGCGTTTTCTCTACATAAGGAGTTGCAAGAAACCATTGGCCAATTTCAATGTTGAGATCATTTGGCGATTTGGCGGAATAATCGCTCTCAGCAAGTTTGGCTAGGAAGCCTTCCAGTTTTTCCCGGCTTTCCAGGGTGCAGACAGTTTGTGCTTGGACTGTAAGCGTACTAAAGAAGAATAGGGTTAGCAATCGAACCATAGAGGATGAATTAAGCTGGAAGTTAAATTTCCTCTAAGAGATTTAAAAGTTCTTCATTTGATTTTTGATTTCTGGCATTCACGATCATTGGACATTTCTGATCAATTAGAGTGTTTTGTCATAGTATTTGCATTCTGGGTGGCATAGTTAAAACAAAGACGTTTAAATTTTCATTTGAATCCAGTCATCTTATTTCAAGGCGCGAAGTTGTTCCCTTTAGATTTGAAAAGGTAGATTGAGAGATAGAATTCCTGATTTTTTGAGTTTAAGAAAAATGATCATTAACGAAAGCTAAGAGTTGATGATGGGTCATTTTATCCGCATCCACGGCATAGGCTTTCACATGACTGAATTGTTTATTGGAGGAAATCTGCTTTAGAAACTGTTTTTTGAAAACACCTGGTCCCAAGAGTAATATTTCATCATATCCATCCAGTCTATCTTCCAAAATAGAGAAGTACTTTTTCACCTGTTCCTGTTCGATGTTATGGATCTTGTTTTCATTGTTAGAGGGAGCATAGTTTCCCCCAAATCTGGTTTTTGAATTTGTTTCCCCGTTATAGCGTACATTACTTTCTATAGGTGATTCGACTTTGTCATATAAAGTTGCTCGATGATTATTACAGGTCACAAGTAAAGCTTGATTATGATCTATCCACACCCCTACTTTTTTTTTGCTATTCGATTCCATCCTGCGGTTTGGGTTATTAATGCGATTTTCTTTTCTCTCCTTAATCATAGCTCTGTTATTAAAATGATTGACTTTCTTATCTCTTCCAGGTTTTCTCAAATGGGTTTCAAACCAAGCTTCAGTTTCAAGTGCTACCGATTCCAACGCTCCAGTCTCCTCAAATAAATGGCTGGCATTTGGGATGATTTTTAATGCCGCTGGGGCATCTATGTGGCTCAAACTCGCCTTGTTCAAGTTTTTAATCGGAGGATCTTTTTCACCGACCAAAAGTAGGGTAGGCGTTCGGATTAAGTTTAATACATCCTTTGTCAGATCAGTCCTTCCTCCTTTGCTAACGACTGCATGAATCTGTTTCTTTAGGGAATAAGCGGCTTTTAGTGCAACAGCTGCTCCAGTATTGGCTCCATAAAACCCAAAAGGCAACTTTGCTAAATTGGATATGGACTTTAATTTGACTGTAAATTCCCGGAGTCGATTTGCAAGGATTTCAAGATTGAATTCCTGTGGATTCAGTTCTGGATCCCGTTGAGCATACAAATTCAAGAGGATGGTTACATAGCCTCTTTTGTTCAGGTATTGAGAAACGAATTGACATCTCGGGCTAAATCGACCATTTTCCCTTCCATGTACAAATAGAATCAGACCCTTAGGATTAGCAGGCAATGTAAAATCACCTTCTAATGTCACTTTGCCTAATTTTAGTTTTAGGGTCTCTTTCATAAGTTGCTAATAGTGAAATTTCAAAACTTTTGTGAAGAGTTATTCTTCGGTTACTGCTTTGTGAGTTTTGGAATTCCATAGAAAGCCAGTTCAGACACATGAAAAAACAATGAAGTATCCTGAACTTTAACGCCTTTTCGTGCCTAAAGAAAAACATTAATAAAAAGGGAAAAAATGATATTTATCACGAAAGTTAAAAATCAATAGTTTAAATAAGAAAGAATAAGGACTTGTAGAATTGAGGGAGTTATTTTAATCCGAAAAAAAGCAGGTAAGGTTAATGATTTACTCATTTTAACCGTAATAAACAGTGTTTTAATAGCCTCTCCCAATTATCATAAGTCTTTACTGATTAATTGATTATCAAGAAATGTCGAGTAATTCTTGTCATCTGACTGGCTGATTTTTATCAAATGATTCTTTGTTGATTCTACCTAACTTTTTGGAATAAAAATAGAGTTGCGTTATGAAAAAGATCTTGTTTGCGACGGATTTTTCCACAAATGCCGAAAGAGCATTTTTGTATGCGCTAAATCTTGCCCGAAATCACGGAGCAAAAATTACATTGCTTCATATTTATGATGTTCCTTCTTCTTCTTGGGATCTTCCTTTCTCAGAGGTTCGCCAGAAAATAGAAAAACAAGTAAAAATTGAGGCAGAAAGAAAACTGGCAGCTTTGGTAGAAAAGCATACAGGTTCCGATGAAATCCTGTCTTTTGAATACTTGGCTATGGGAAATAAATCTGTGGTAAATGGAATACTGGAGGTGATAATAAAGAGTGAAGCTGGAATTTTAGTAATAGGAAACAAAGGTGCAAGTGATGTAAAGAAAATCATCTTCGGAAGTACAACTGAAGCATTACTTGACTTATCCCTTGTTCCGGTTTTGACAGTTCCTGACAACATCAGGCAGTTTAAGTTGAAAAAGATTCTATTCTCATCAGACTATCAGAAAGGAGACCTTCGGGCTTTAAATCTTGCCATTCAGCTTTTAGAGCCTTTTGAACCTGAAGTTCATGTCATTCATGTAAGTCCCACCGATGAAATAAGGCATGAGGAATTTCTTCAATACTTCAAAACCCAAGTAGATGATTTGATCCAGTACCCTTCCATCCAATTCGAAATTCTATATTCAGATAACGTTGCTCAAAGCTTACTTGATTTTATTCAGCAAAACGACATCGATCTCATGATTATGTTGGAAAAAGATCGACAAGGTTTTTTGGATCATCTATTAAATCCAGATTTGGTGAAAAAAATGGAATCCCAAAGTGGCATTCCTATTTTAAGTTTTGGTGAAAAATATCTTCAGAGTGTACCAGTTGGGGAGAAGACAATCCTTTAAAGCTTATGAGCAATGATGGCGAGGAGAGTTTATTGGTCAATTTTGATCCTTTCAATATTACTGGTTTTCTATTTTTACGTGTTAGCTCCAGAACAATTCAGTCCTCAGTTTTTGAAGTATTTTTCGTTGATCCCATTTTTCATGTTCATTGCCGGAATCCATGGAGTTTTGGCCTACTCCCTCAAGGCACAAACTAAACGAATATTGATTTCCTTTCCTTTGGTGATGGGAGTTATCTATGTGATTTTATTTTTCTTGCATCTGTTTATGGTAATGCCTTTGATTGGACCATAGAACTTTCCCGGAATTTGGCTGAATAAGGATTATCAATATTCCGAAACTGATTTTTCTGAGCTAAATTTCCACTTGTTACCAAATCTGGATTTGTGTGTCTTTCCAGTAAAGCATTATCAATTTTCCAGGTTAAAAATATTCAAAGGCAGTTTATAGGCGATTTCAAACATCCAACCATCGATTTTTACCTCATTCTGAAATGAACCAGATTCAGCTCCAAGTTGCCAGCTATAAGAAATAGTCCTGAAAGTAGTCGGGGCTAAAACATAGCTTCCCTGTATCACCAAAAATGAAGATTTAAATGCCACTATTTCTGAATATAAGCCTACCTTAAAAAAGGTTGGGAATTTTTTGTTGTCAACTTGAAAGTCGATCAAAATATTTTCTGTTCCCGAAGAAGTGGAATAATGAAAAGACCTACCTGAACTTGGTTTCTTGGTCGAAAATAAGATGATATTTGCCGAGGCATGGGCTCCTGCTCGAATACTTTTTTTCTCATTAAATGGGACATCATATTTAAAACCCAAAGGGAGATAGCCTGCATTGAAATTCAAATAAGTCTGAAGTTTTTTTCCCGTATTTCCCAAAAAATGATTGATGGTAGAGTTGTGCCAGATAAAGCCAAAGCCTGTTTCCAGCGAGATGTTGCTATTTCTGTATCCATATAGTCCACTTACTACTCCGTCCATTTCGCCAAATATGTCAAAGTATATATTTTCTCCTGGGGTGGTATTATGCTTTCGAAGTCCTGCCTGGAAAAGGAAATAGGGACCATCCTCCCGGCTTGCTCTATATCTTAATCCTCTTTTTTCATAAGAAGAAAGCTTATTTGCTGTGTAGGCAGCATGATCCTTTACTTGGGAGAAAATGAAAGTAGGAACCAATAGAAATGCTAAAAGGATAATTGTTCTTATTAACATATGTTAATAGATTAGTTTTAAAGATAGTAGCTAAAAAAATCATTTAGTCGATTTAATAAAAGGCTGGACATAAAAAAACCTGACACTTTCGTATCAGGTTATGCTCCTCCTATCAACGATAGTTGCAACCGGAGTAAGGCATCAATGATCTTGAAAGAGATTCAAAATCAATCACTTAATTCAAAGATTTAACCACTTTTGATTTTACTTCCTGTTAAAAAATGGTCCCTTGGTTAGCTGCACCTCGATTTTGATGAGTGAATTAAATTCGGAATTGGCCCAGACTGGTTAGGTGGTTACCCCATAGTCCAAAGGACCAAGACCTTTTTGAAATCACCAACATTGAATTTGGTTCCAGAAGTATGAAAAGTTTAAAAATATTCATTCAGACCAAAATATATCGCTCCTTTCCCATCAGACCCAATTCCATAATCTATGGTTACATTCGTGCGGGTAGCCTTTTGAAACATGAACCTTAGACCTGCACCTACTCCGCCCTTCATGGTTTGAAATAGTTTTATTTCCTGGTCAATTGAAGAGGCAGATTCGGCATTGGCAAAAAGTGCCCCTCCCAAAAAATCCGGATTTTTGTTAAATAAGGGAATTCTGAAACGATATTCTAATTCGGTATATACGAGGTTTTCCCCTCTGAATCTCCCTTGAGGATATGCACGCCCAGATCTCCCTAGTTGATCCCAGCCAATTGAAGGTAATCCCATATAGGGTAATTTTCCAAAAGCAGTGAGATTAGCAAAAGCCCAGAGCGCAATGGTATTTCTCTCAACTCTTTGTGAAACATTCCAATACTGTCGATATTCCAGCCACCAAGCATGGGCACTTTTCTGATTTCCCAACCAACTGGGAAGAAATTTGTATTGTGCAAAAGCATATCTTCCTTTATAGGGAAAGTTTACATTGTCTCTCGTATCAATTACGGCATTTAGGCTAGGTCCCGTTATGGAATATTGCTCTAAGTCAAAATCATGCAAAACATTATAGGCAAAATGGTTTGTAATTCTTTGAGGATCACTCTCCAGGTCCAAAAGATTATCTTCTACATTAAAGTACCTATCAAGATGGTAACCTAAGCCTAAATAAAATTCATTTTTTATCCGCTTTAAACCGACCTGATAAATTCGAAGAAGGTTAAAATTCATCAATTCTTCTAAATCCACACCATCCTTGTAATCCCCCAGTTCAAAACCAGTCCTCGCTTCATTCAAAAAAATCTCACTTTGTTTTCCCGTCCCTAAACCATAAGTTGGTTGAGAAGAATCCAAAAACCTCCAATCTCCCAATAAAATCCAATTGTTATGATTTGTATAGATTGTTGTCTTCAAACTTATAACCAATTGTTTTTTGGATGAATAGGTAGTATTAAAAAATCCAGAAGAAAGATTTGTGTCTTCTAGTTCTCCAATGAGCATATTGGTTGATGCGGCCACTCCATAAATAACCCCAAAAGCCGGATTATATGATATCACCGGTAGGGGGATAAAATATAACTTTCTTGGCTTGATTTGAGCTTTTGTAGAGTCTTTTTTAAACAGCTGCCGAGCTTCTATTTCCTGAGTGATCCCAATGAAACCCAGGGTAAAAAAAATAAAACTTAAGAAAAAAAAGTTCTTAAAAACCCTTTTCTCAAAAGAACTTCTAAAAACTTTTTCTCCGTTTGCTTTAGCAATACTATTCATTAATAATCTTTAATTCACTTTAATCTAAGATGAAACCAATGGTTCTAAGCTTCTTGTGAAGACTAATTTTTATGGTTTAAAACAACCTAGATGCCTATTTCGGCGAAATAGAAAAAGCCAATCTAAACTTCCGAAGGGATATTATGAAGTAACCAAAACTATTTAATCAATAGCCAACCCAATTACAAAGTAAGCCCTCTAAGTACGTTTTTACCTTTAAATCCAAAACGATAACCCACACCTGCTATTATCTGCTGCCTACTACCCAAAAAAGTATAGATCGCATTAAACTGAAAACGTTGATTAAGCTGATAATTAGCACCAACAGTCATACTGAGTGGATAATACAGTCTTTTTTGAAATTCATAATAAATTTGGGCAGGCTCTGTATTTCTTAAAAAACTAGATAACCCATTATAAATTCCTCCATACACCTCTCTTTGTCCATCATCGAGATCACCAAACCATTCATCCAGATCATCAGCAGCTTCTAGTTTTTTCTCAGGGGTGATGCCAACTAATTTCTCCAAATCAGCACTTCCACTGCTTTGAGGATTCAAACCTAAATATTGAACTCCTACCAGAAAAACAATATTTGATTCTGGTTTTTTTCTAAATCGATGCATATAACCAACTCTTCCGTCAATAACGGTGGATTTTGAAGGTCGGGCTAGAGCAGGCGTAAAAGTCCAGGCTTGGACGAAATTTGCAGCCATAACCAATGGGCCTACACCCCCTGCAACCACAGTACCCCAGCCAACAGTATTTCCTGAAGTTTCTGTTTGGAATCGTAAAGGAAAGGGTAGCCCTAGTTCCACATTCGTTTTAGCATTTATGTGTCCTCCTAATGCGAAAACATTCAAAAAAGGAAGAATATAGAAATCATACCGGGCTATAACTGTATTTACACTAGCCTGAATAGATCTAAAGCGTGCCAGGCCATCCACATTTACCATCTTATCGGGGGCAAAACCAACGTTAAGATCAGAGATAGTAAGGTTCTGTGAGGAATGACCATAAGTTACCGATACTCCATTTGGATAAGGAAGGTCAAAACCCAACTCCCTAACTTTCGCTCCCATAATTGGGAAGTGCCACGGGTATTCTGAATTTTTTATACTATCTCTATATTTTTCATAATCATCATGCAAACTCAAGTTACCAACCTGACTAAAAGCCGATGCTCCAAATAAAATAAAAACTACTACTAATGCTAATTTCTTCATGAGACTACTGATATCTTAGTACAATTGTTGCTTCCTTAAAATTATTTGCAATCTGGACCTTCTCCCATAAACTCTTATAGATCAAGAGCGCAATGATTGCGGATACCCTCTTTTCCGTAATTACTTCTTCAAAAATCCCACTGGCCACCACTGCATTGATCAATTGTTGAGAGAGGTCTTTGGCATCAATAGCATTGATTGATTGAAGAATTGGAAGAAGAATAGCAGTAATGTTTTCTTCGTTTACAGTTTCTTTTATTATATCGAGTGACAATATGCCTTGGGCAATAAATCGAGCTACGGCCTCCGCATTAATATTAGCAATGAAATCAATGGCGGGTTGTATTAGGAGTTTTATTGAATCTTCGGTTACATTTTCCTTAATGAAAGTATTAAGTGCCTGAGCAATTTTAAATGATACTAGCTCTGGATTAATATTGTCTATAATTGGACTTAAAAGGTCTGACAAATATTCGATTATTTGGGGAGACACGTTATCCACTAAGTTCACCAGCCAAGTAGAGATGGTAGATCCTACTAATTCTGGGTCAAGCTGTTGTAATGCATTGATGGCAGAGACAAATACGCTGGTAATATTTTCAGTATTTAAAAATTCGGAAATAACCAGTTTACCAACTTCAGCAGCAGCTTTTTCAGCTCCACCAGCAAGAAGAATTACCGGTTTCGCTGCAATAAAGGCAGCCTTGATTTGAGATTCTATTTTGGCATAGTCTGGAGAAAGATTTAAATCTGGAAATTCTTCATTGATTCTTCCAATAAGTTGCTCCAAAGATGCTGTGGTCTCCTTGGCCAATTGGCCCATTTGAAGAATGGAGGTATTCTCAATTTTAGAGGTAAAAGGAAGAAACAAATCGGTGAAATTTTCCTCATTAATCCAGACTTTCTCCACGATTGACGTGAGCGTATCGGCAATCACCAAGACTTGCTCATCATCCAACATGGTAAATTTTTCCCAAGCACCTTCAATGAGTACTTTAACATTTTCTTCACTGAAAATTTTCAAAAACTCATTTACAACAAGTGTGGAAATTGCTTTCGCAGTTTCGTCGGGATTTGTGGCTAACTCATTTAAGAATGGTAGGACTAGATTATAGATGTTCTCTGTAGAGAGTCCTTGATTTATGGCTTGAGCTACTTCAGATGCAATTTGCCTAGCAACCAAATCCGGGTCGATATTGGTTATTTTTTCTAATTCCGGTCTCAGCAAATCTGTCAGTTTACCTTCCCAGTCTACAGCGCCCAAAGATTCAATGATCTTTGCAGCCAAAATTTCAGCTGCTTCTTCAGGGTCAAAATCTACGACAGATTCCAATTCTCCCGCCAAAGCCGAGACAACTAAGTCATTGATCAGCTTTTGGATTTTCTCATTGTTAAAAACTAAATCAGCAACTAAATCACCCAATCTACTTGGCGTTCTCTTGGCAACGGCATCTATCAATTTCTCATTGATATCACGAATCAGTGAATTAGCATCATCAGCAGTAACCGTCATCGAGAGCGTCTTTTCAGGCGCATTATATAGGTACCTATAATTCAGTTTAACTTTTTCACTTTTAATTTTGATTGTCCGGTCGTTAAATACAAAATAGGAAGCAATACTGTCACCCAATACGTCTATCGGGCCGCCTGAAGTAATCAGATTTCCCTCCGAATCGAAAATAACATCAGTTTCCCGCATATCCGATGCATCAAACACCATGTCATCTAAATCATAAATACCCGAATTCATTAAATCTTCCCCCAATCCGAATAAAATCGGTGCTGGTATATCTGAAGTCCTCACTTTTACAACGAAGTCCTCCAACTTCCAAACTTTGGATTGAAGAAGATCATTGGTTTGGTCTACAGATTTAATTATGGGATCTAATGGTTCTTCACATGCGAAGAACATCACCGCTATTAGCAAAAAGCTAAATATTTTTTTCATTTTCATAAAGGCATCAATTCAATTGGAGGTTACCAAAAAGAACAAAGAACAAAGAAAAAAGAACGTAATTTTCTAATTACTGAGAGTGTTTTTAGCCATCTTAACCTTAATTTCTTTCTTCTCTTTACATTCCAGTCTAAACCAAGTGTTAATAATTAATCACATTTTTCCTTTTCGAGGAGCTGATATTCTATCTAGGGAAATTATTGAAAGTGAAGACAAGATAAACAAAGAAACTATTTTGAGGTCTACTACTTAAGTCGCAAAAAGGTAGGTTAATGGGCTTGATTTAGTAAAAATCGAGTTTTTTCCATTCCAAAATTCAATAAGTCTTAATGAATTCATAAGTTATATGGCATCTTTAATATTTCACGCCACTTTCTGTTGTAGTGATAAAAACGTCAAAGGAAGAAGGGGTAAAGAATCTTTCTTCTAAATCGATCGGAATATTTATTCAAGGAGTTTATTCTGTCCTAGAAACATTCTTTTTAGCGGGTTTTCCGAAAAGAGAGAAATATTCGTTTATAAAAAGTCAGCATAAATATAAAAAGTCAACATAAAAACTGGGTGAGTTTTTCCAATAATTCATTCGGCTTGAATTTATTTGAGTTTCTTCTTCTTTAATCAAGAAGAGAAGGGCATTCCCCTTAAAACTCTGAGCTACTAATATCAAATGATTTTCAATCAATTATAATGCTCAGTTTCAGCTCTCCCTAGTTGCGTGAATACTTATTATTTAATCAGCTGAAATCGTCAAAAAACTGTAAATAGAGGAAACCGGGAGGGGGGTAAACAATCCCGTGTGTACGGGACTTTAATTAATCCCGCCCATACATCCCGAAGTTTCGGGATAACCAACTGAGCTAAATTCCATAAGGGTAAATTCTGGGTTGATTAGTTTCATTGTAAGAGATTTTGGATTTGCTGCTCTCCAATCAACCCATTTAATTTCAATCATTTTACTTTGTATAAGGATTGATACCAATTTAGTAGCCGCTGATCAACATGTCTAAAAGTGAGGGTTTACTTTTCAAGGATCTATCCCTATATTATTGATAGTTCAATTTCTTTTTGGGTTCAAAAGTGGATGGTAAAACATTCAAGACTATAATTATGCATTAGCAATCACTATTTTATAAGCGCTCTTATCTAAGTTCAGATTTTCATTTACCAAGTAACATTAAATTCGGGTTGGTGTTTTTTAGATTTTAAGTAGTACTAGAGCCAGTAGACGAAGAGTCTATTGAAAGCAATTATTTATAGACTCAACCAATTTTTAGTGGGTTTTTTTCGAACATAAAAAGTATCCAATGAAAAAGTCGATTCTCATCATCTTGTTCACATTTTCGAGCCTTTACCTGCGGGCCCAATCCAATTTAGACTCATTATGGAGTATATGGAACGATCATAACGCTGATTCGGAAGTCAGGCTAGCCACTATGGATCTTCTCATTTTTGAGGGATATTTGTTTAGTAAACCTGATAGTGCTTACATTCTTGCCAA
>CBFHWO010000063.1:0-10534 GCA_965659625.1 uncultured Algoriphagus sp.
TGACCTATACCCTAAGTGCGACCAACAGCGGCAACGTCACGTTGACCGACGTCACGATCAGTGATCCGTTGACCGGACTGAGCCAGACCTTTACCACGCTTGTACCGGGCAATACGGTCACGTTGAACGAACAGTATACGGTAACCCAGCAGGATCTGGATGGGGGATCGGTTGTCAACACGGCGACAGCGACTGGGGAAGATCCGAACCAGGTTCAGTTGCAGCGTACGGCAAGTGCGACGGCGACTGCGGTACAGAATCCGGGTATTGGTCTGATCAAGGTATCGGACAAGAAGGAATACAGCCAGTTGGGCGAAGTGATCACCTATACGCTGACCGTGGAGAACACGGGCAACGAGACGCTGGAGAATGTCACGGTAACGGATCCATTGACAGGATTGAACCAGAATGTGGGAACGCTTAGTCCGGGTCAGAACACCACGCTGACGACGACTTATACGGTGACCCAGCAGGATATTGACAGCGGACAGATCGACAACATCGGTACGGTGACGGGCGAAGATCCGAACCAGACGACCCTGACGGCGACTGCCCAGGCGGTATCGACTGCGGTTCAGACTTCGGATCTGATATTGACCAAGACGGTGACCCCTTTTACCTATGACCAGATAGGCGACGTGTTGACCTACACGATAAAGGCGACCAACAGCGGCAACGTGACCCTGACCAACGTGACGGTAACCGATCCGTTGACCGGACTGAGCCAGACCGCGACCACACTTGCCCCAGGCAAGACGCTGACGGTTAACGAGCAGTACACGGTTACCCAACAGGATGTGGACAACGGTCAGGTGATCAACACGGCCACGGTGACCGCCACGGATCCGAACCAGCAGACCCAGACGTCTACAGCCAGTGCGACTGCTACGGCGGTACAGAATCCGGGCATCGGCCTGATCAAGTCGGTGGACAAGAAGGAATACAGCCAGGCGGGCG
This sequence comes from uncultured Algoriphagus sp., assembly GCA_965659625.1. Classification (GTDB taxonomy): domain Bacteria; phylum Bacteroidota; class Bacteroidia; order Cytophagales; family Cyclobacteriaceae; genus Algoriphagus. Next base: position 958 of record CBFHWO010000063.1, read on the forward strand.
AGGTGTTGACCTATACGCTGACGGTGGAGAACACAGGAAATGAAACCCTGGACAATGTGACGGTAGTTGATCCGTTGACCAACCTGACCCAGAATGTGGGCACGCTGACTCCGGGCCAGAGCCAGACGGTGACGACGGCTTATACGGTGACCCAGCAGGATATTGACAGCGGACAGGTGCTGAACACGGGCAGCGTGACGGGCGAAGATCCGAACCAGACGGTGCTGACGGCGACTGCCCAGGCGGTATCATTTGCGGTAATAGATCCTAAGGTTTCGTTGATCAAAAATGTTGATCAAGGTTTCTTTACAAACCTTGGTGATATTTTGAATTATGAATTGATTTTAACCAATACTGGAAATATTACTTTGAACCAATTGACTATTAGTGATCCTTTGACTGGTTTAAATGAGCAGGTTGATGAACTGAAAGTAGGAGAAACACTTACGCTTCAAACTTCCTATACCGTTACTCAGGAGGACTTGGATAAAGGAATTGTCAAGAATATTGCAACCCTTACCGCTGTTTATATCGGTACGTTTGAAATAACTGCAATTGGAGAAAGATCTTCTGTTTATTTACCGATAGCAATTGAAGCCAATGATGATAATTTTGGTGAATTCCCTTTGAGTTATGGCGGATTGATAGGTAATATTTTGGAAAATGATCTTTATGACGGTAGTCGACCTGATCCTAATGAAGTAGAATTAGAACTGTTGGATGAAGGAGGATTAGTAGGTATTAATCTCGATAATGAAGGAAATCTAATTTTAATTCTAGGGCTAAATCAACCTGGCACTTATCTTCTAAAATATAGACTTAGTCTTATTGGCAATGATATAAATCAGGATGAGGCATTTATCACGATCCTCTTGGTTGATGATCGAGTGGATCTGGGAATACAAAAGTCAACTTTGACAGATGAAATCTATGAAGGAGATGAATTCGAGTATGAAATCCTCTTGGAAAATATTGGAGGAACTGATGCAAGAGGCGTAGTACTTTCTGATGAGCTACCGGAGGGGTTAACCTTTATTAGTCAAGAAGTTACAAGTGTAAGTGATCCTCAGATCGTCATTACTTCAGACATATCAAATAACGTAGTTAGTTGGCAGATACCATTATTCCCTGCTGACGCTCAGGCCACAGTTAGTATAAAAGTGAAAGCAATAAATCCAGGTATGATCACGAATATCGCTTCGGTATCATCTGAAGGATTAGACACAGATGAAAGTAATAATGAAGATTCAGTTTCGGATGAGATTCTTGCCTTCCGAATAACGAATGTGATCACTCCAAATGCAGATGGTCTCAATGATGAATTTGAGATTAAAGGGTTAGATAAATTTGTCCAAAACCGACTAGTTATCTTTAATAGACTCGGGGATCATGTTTTTGAGATTGATGATTATCAAAATAATTGGTCTGCTGAAGGACTGGATCCAGGTACATACTTCTATGTGATGACATCAATAGATAGTTCAGGTGGCTCACATGAGTTTAAGGGCTGGATTCAAGTAATCAAAGAATAATCTAGAAGCGATATGAAAAGGACTTTTAAAATCACAGGAATAACCTTACTACTGACACTAATGGTCAGTGGGGTTATTTTTGGACAACAGCTTCCTCAGTTTAGCCAATATATGTTTAATGGGCTGCACATAAATCCGGGATATGCCGGATATAAAGGAGAACCATATATCCAAAGTACCTACCGAAGCCAATGGATAAATTTCCCAGGAGCACCTGAGACGTTTACAGTAACTGCTGATTTTGCGGCCAATGAAGGAAAAATGGGTTTTGGGATGTCTTTTTTAAGTGACAATCTTGGACCTGCGCGTACAACTGGTGGTCTTTTGACCTATGCTTATAGAATAAAGACTGGTAATAAAAGTTGGTTAGGACTAGGGGTTAGTGCTGGTTTTTCTCAGTACTCAATAGACGGTAGCATGTTGGATCCGAATGATTATCCGGATAGCGAGATTCCTGACGGTCGGATTAATCTCTTCACTCCAAATCTAAATTCAGGTTTGTTTTTTCACAATGAGAGATTCTACGCAGGCTTTAGTGTATTCAATATGATAGGTAAGAAGTCATTGGAGAAAGAAGATGTTGCTTTAGCCTCTCACGACTTTCACTATTACCTTACGGCAGGCTATTTGTTTGATTTGGCAAGTAATGTGAAGTTGAAGCCAAGTTTTTTGATCAAGGAAGTGAAAGGGGCTCCGACAAACATGGATCTGAATGCTATGTTTCTGTTTTATGATCGGATCTGGCTTGGAGGGAGTTACCGATCGAATTTTAAGTTGGGGAAAGATAACCTTCCTGAGAATTTGGGCCAAAGGAATGCGGTTGCTGCGATCATTGAGATTTTTGCAACAGAGAGATTAAGATTGGGCTATGCATATGATCATAATTTAAATGTTCTGAATAACTACAAGAATAACTCCCATGAGCTATCAGTAGGCTTCTATATGATTCCAAGAAAAGCAATAATGAATAATCAAAGATGGTTCTGATGAAGAAAAAAACATGGATGATATTGAGTATTGCTTCCTTGTTGATCTTTGGTACGATAGGAACGACGAAGGCTCAAAAAAGTAAAATACGCTATGCAGATTCTCTTATTTTAGAACAGAATTATAAGACTGCGATAGAGCTCTATCAAGAGGCATACGAACAGAAGCCAGAATATCCAACTGCTAAAAAGACGGCTCAGACCTATGGGCTTCTCCGGGACTATGACAATACCTATCTATGGTGGAAGGAAGTAGTAGATTATGAAGAATCCACTCCAGGGGATTTTATACAATTTTTGCGCTATGCCCAATTAACCGATCAGCTATCTGAGGCTCGGGACATTTTAGGTGCCAAAGGGATAGGGGCTGATAGCATCCAAATTGAGGAACTTTTAAAAATTCAAAGTCCGAGAAAGGTGAAGCTTACAGGAGTAGAAGGATTGAATTCTACCGAGTCTGATTTTGGAATTACGCTGGATTCTGAAGGAAACAAATATTTTGTCTCTGATAGGGGAGGAACTTACATAGATGAGATGCCGGCAATTAGGATAGATGGAAGGAATAAGATTTTTAGCGAAGAGAAACAAAATTATACAGGACGCGAATATCTAAGTGTATATCGACAAAATACGGATGGGGAAGTGACAGAAGTAGTCTCTAACATTCCTAATACCTATAATTTTTCGGACCCGAACTATGCTAAGGAAGCTGGTATTTTATTTTATTCTGTCACAAGGGGCATCAAAAAAGTTAAGAAAAACCGAAATATTACTGTTCAGCCTGAAATCTATTACAGCAGGATTAATGAGGATGGAGAGTTGGAGGGATTTACTCCCGTCCCTTTTAATGATTCTATTGGGAATGCAGTAATGAATCCTTATATAGATGAAGAATCCAAACGCTTATATTTTACCTCAAACATGCCCGGTGGTATTGGAGGCTATGATCTATATTATTCAGCATATGATGAAAATATGAACTTTAGTAGCCCGGTGAATCTAGGCCCTGAAGTGAATACCGTAGGAAATGAATCACATGCATTTCGTGAGGACAGTAAGTTTTATTTTAGTTCGACAGGTCATAAGGGTATGGGCGGAATGGATATTTTTGGTGCGGATTACACGGCAAACAATTTCTCCAACGTGATGAACATGGGCTCACCGATCAACTCGGTATACGATGACTTTGCCTACAGAGAAGTGGAGCAAGAAGGAAGCAGGCCAGAGGTGTATTTATCTTCGAATAGAAAAGGCGGTATGGGCCTGGATGATATTTACAGTGTGGAAGAGGTATACAAGAACTTTTTGGCACGTGTGATTGACTGCGATGGTGTCTTGATTAGCGACGATTACCTAGTAAGCTTTCATGAAAAGACCAATAATGGGAACCTAAAAACAGGCCGAGGAATCAATGGTGAGCTCTTAGCAGAACTTGAGCCTGAGAGCGATTTCGGGATCAAAATTTCGAAGTCAGGTTACTTTAGCATAATAGATGATAATATCTCTACCAAAGGCTTTGAAGGTGATACTTTGAAGAAGGAATACAAATTGATTCCAATTCCTAATAAGTTGCCAGTATATGTGGATATCATTTACTATGATCTGGACAAATATGAAATCCGAGAGGATGCGAAGCCTGGGCTTGAAAAACTGGCTGAACTTATGAATCGATACAAGTTCTTGGATTTACTGGTGGGTTCACATACGGATTCCAAAGCAAGTGAAGAATCCGCCATAGAACTCTCTACTAACCGTGCGAAAGCTGTGGCTGAGTACATGTCAATGTTCAATATTGCACCAGAGAGGATTCGTCTGGAATGGTTTGGGGATCAGAATCTGATTTACGACTGCGGGAATGGAGTGCTTTGTTCTGATTCTGAGCACCAACTGAACAGAAGATCAGAACTAGCCCTGGAGGCGTTCTCTGATCCGAGCTTTCAATATGAGATTCCGGAGGAATTGATTGGCAAGGATTTCTGTGATCCGGAGGACCTGTTCACACAAATTCAGGAGGAGATCGTATCGACCCCGACGATCTATTTTGAGTTTGACAAAAGTATTCTGAGAAGTGAGCAAAAGAAGGAGGTAGAGCGTACTGTGATCATGCTCAAGCACATGCCGAACCTGATGCTTTACATCGAGGGACATACCGACCAGCATGGGGATGAAGCATATAATCACAGCCTATCAGAGAGAAGGGCAGAGACGGTGAAGACGTACCTGACCAAAAGAGGAATAAAGGAAAACAGGATGGAGAAGATCTGGTTTGGGGAGACCCTTCCGGTCTATGACTGTGACGAGGTTACATGTACCTCTGGGATGCACCAGATGAATAGAAGAACAGAACTAAGGGTAGAAAAATCAAAAAAAGGAAATCTTTATAAACAGAAAATGGCCTCGGATATATTCGAGGCCATTTTCTGTTTATAATCAAAAAGATTTTAATCAGTCTTTGCCTTTAAAGTAGCAGCGTTAGGATCTATTTCTGTTTTTGCCACTAACTTTTTAGCTTCTCCGGGATAATAAATATTTCCCAATAACTGAAGCGATTCATATTTTTTAGAATCAAATGCAGCCTTATTGGCAGCTAAAATTGGCTCAGATGGTGGAATCTTTTCTCTCAGCCAATCTTCTTGTTTGCCATTTTTCCAAAATCGAAAGCATAGGTGATTTCCCGTCGCCAAACCTGTACTACCGACATATCCAATAACCTGTCCTTGCTTTACTCGTTGGCCGGGCTTCATCCCTGAAGCGATTTTCGACATGTGCAAGTACTGAGTGGTATAGGTTCCGTTATGTTTGATTTTCACATAATTACCATTTGCAGAGGTGTACTTGGCATCGGTAACTACTCCATCTCCAACAGATCGGATTTCTGTTCCTTTATTGGCAGCATAGTCGGTCCCCAAATGAGCTTTGTATCGCTTTTGTACCGGATGAAATCTTCTCAGGTTATATCGGGAGCTGATTCTGGTATATTTAACTGGATCACGTAGAAAAGCTTTTTTCAAGCTGTTTCCTTCCTGATCAAAGAAATTCATTTCTCCATTTTGCTCAAATGGGATGGCATGAAAAGGTTCCCCTCGATGTTCGAAGTAAGCAAGCTTGATATCCCCTACACCCACTACATTTCCTTCGATCATTTTTTCTTCGTAAACCACTTTGAATTTGTCACCTTTTTGAAGCGCACCAAAATCAACTGACCATCCATACAAATCCGCGAATTGGTCAACAATATCATATCCGACATTTAGCTTAAGCATTTCAGAAGCAAGGTTACTTCTATCTTCGATAATTCCTGCAATTTCCTTTTGAACGTATTCTACTGGCTTTTCAGCTTTGTAGATATTCATGGAGTCCAGATTGAATACCACATATTCTGCGGGATTTGGCTCATAGATAAAAAAATGAGCTTGTGAAGAATCTGAAGGAGTCAGTACAGTGAATTTTTTATTAATGGCTATCCCACGGACATCAAATATTGCTTTTGACTTTTTGGCAATTTCATCGATGATTTGATAAGGAACATTAAAAGGTGCTAAAATCGTAGCTAAGGTCTGATTTTTACTAACAGTGCCTTCAATAATATTTAGGCCTGTCACATTGATTCCGTATAGAAAAACCTCATTTGGAACATCTTCAACCACCAGTTCTTCCAATGGTTGGGACTCAAAATCTGATCCTTTAGGAAAAGCGAAATATTGGAAATAAGCTGCCGCGCCTAGGGTCAGAAATATTGAAGCAGCAACGGTCCATCTTTTGTTCATTAATCTGTAATCTTATGAGGTGATTGTATAACCTGTTAAACAAGGGAAAAAGGGGCTATTTTCCAAGTTTAAAGGTGGATTTCCTTTTTTTCCTCCGTTTCAACTATAGTGCCAACGAATTGAGAGATTAAAATATTTGAATAAAAATTCTGAATTTCGCCCAAAATCAGTGATTCAAAGTCATCAAATTTTGAGTTTAATTCAATGAATAGCATTAAATAAAATGCTTTTCACAGAGATTTGACCAAAATACTAAGGAATCCCAAAAAGAAGGTGGTGTACTCAACCTCAATTCTTTATCTTTGACCTCCCAAAAAAACGAATAACATGCTGCGGACGCATACTTGTGGCGAATTACGCCTAGACCATATCAATCAAGAAGTAACTTTAGCTGGCTGGGTTCAGCGAGTGAGAAACAAAGGAGGATTGATATGGGTAGATTTAAGAGACAGATATGGAATAACCCAGTTGATTTTTGAAGAAGAATCTTCTGAAAAGGTACTTTTAGAAAAAGCAGCAGAATTAGGTAGAGAGTTTGTCGTGCAGGCAAAAGGGAAAGTGATAGAAAGAACCTCTAAAAACGATAAGATTCCAACCGGATCCATCGAAATTAAGGTTACTAACCTGGATGTTTTAAATGCAGCCAAAATCCCACCTTTTATCATTGAAGATGAAACGGATGGTGGAGATGAGCTTCGAATGAGGTACAGGTACTTGGACTTGAGAAGAAATGTAGTTCGGGAAAAACTCCAATTGCGTCACAAGATGATGCAAGAGACTCGGAAATACATGGATGCCCAAAATTTCATCGAAGTAGAAACTCCTGTTCTGATCAAATCTACTCCAGAAGGTGCACGTGATTTTGTGGTGCCAAGCCGTGTTAATCCAGGAGAATTTTATGCATTGCCTCAATCGCCTCAAACTTTCAAGCAATTGTTGATGGTTTCTGGTTTTGATCGATATTTCCAAATTGTAAAATGCTTCAGAGATGAAGATCTTAGAGCAGATAGGCAGCCGGAATTTACTCAGATAGATTGCGAAATGGCTTTTGTCGAGCAGGAAGATATTTTATCCACTTTTGAAGGTTTGACCAAACATCTTTTTGCCAATGTAAAGAAAGTGGAACTGGAAGAGGTCAAGCGAATGACTTTTGCCGATGCCATGAAATACTATGGCAATGACAAACCAGATTTACGTTTTGACATGAAATTTGTCGAATTAAATGATCTGGCAAAAGGAAAAGGTTTTGCGATTTTTGACGATGCCGAGCTAGTGGTTGGTATTTGCGCCAAAGGAGCCTCTGAGTACACAAGAAAGCAATTGGATGCGGTGACAGACTGGGTGAAAAGACCTCAGATCGGCGCGAAAGGCATGGTATATGCCAAATACAATTTTGATGGGACTGTTAAATCAACGGTAGATAAATTCTACTCTCAAGAGGATCTTCAGGCTTGGGCTAATGCCTTTGATGCGGCGCCTGGAGATTTGATGCTGGTCTTGAGTGGAGATGCGGACAAAGTCAGAAAGCAACTTTCAGAGCTTCGCTTGAAAATGGGTGAGGATCTTGGATTGAGAGATAGAAATGTTTTTAAACCACTTTGGGTGGTAGACTTCCCTTTATTGGAATGGGATGAAGAAACCAATCGATATCATGCCATGCATCATCCATTTACTTCTCCAAAGACCGAAGATATTGCCTTGTTAGATTCCGATCCGGGGGCCGTTCGTGCCAATGCCTATGATTTGGTCATCAATGGCGTGGAAATCGGTGGTGGATCTATTCGTATCCATGACAGGGCAACCCAACAATTGATGTTTAAACATCTTGGATTCTCTGATGAAGAAGCGCAAAAACAGTTTGGTTTCTTGATGGAAGCTTTCGAATACGGAGCTCCACCACATGGAGGAATTGCTTTTGGATTTGATAGGCTATGTGCCATTTTCGGAGGATCTGATTCTATCAGAGATTACATCGCTTTCCCTAAAAACAACTCAGGAAGAGACGTGATGATCGATTCTCCAAGTACCATTGCAGATGAGCAATTGAAAGAACTTTCGATTTTGGTCAACTTGAAAAAATAAGGAAAGAGGCTTCGGCCTCTTTTTTTTAGCTATAATTTTTTCGGAGCTCCCTTAAAATATCCTCCAGCCCATTTAGTCTGATCTCATAAAGGGTGTGAAGCCACATGCCGAGTTTACCTTCCGGAAAGCCCTGTCCATGCATCCAAACCAAATAGTGTTCAGGGATATCGCAAAGCAATCTGCCCTTGTATTTGCCATAAGGCATCGTCTTCGTTACTAAATCGATCAGGATTTGTTTGTCCATCAGAATTAATTTGGAATAAATTTTTTTGGATTCTTATTGAGGTTGGATCAAATGGCTTCTAATACCCATCACGATCAGCAATTGAGCGACAGCATAACAGCCCATGATGATGATACCTGCTTCGGGAAATTCAAAATAAAATTGGTTGATTGCCAATATCCCATCTGAGATAAAAAACAACGTGGCTCCAGCCATGACCTGCCAAAAACTTGCAGGATGGGATTTACCATACCTTTCCCTAGCGGTAGTGACCATTGATACGATCGCAATGATATATACGATCACGGGGATTTTTAATACACTGAGATTTGGCTGAATAAGATAATAGATGAATGCTGCAAGAATGTAAAAAGGAAGATTGAGGAAGAACGTTTTGATAAAATTTACCTGTCCTATTTCACCGGGATTTTTTTGGGCAACTTTGAATGCGATGATGTAACAGACATGGGCAATTAAAAATGCCCCAAGTCCATAAGCAAACAAGTCCGGCCACAAAAGCAATATATCCCCGATCCAAGAAAAAATGAGAGCTCCAAGAGTAGCTTTGGTAAGTAAAGTACTGGCAATAGGCTTAGTGATTCTATAGAAATAAAGAATCAATCCCAATAAAATCAAGGGTTTAGAGTAATATCTAAGCTGAGAATTATTTTCTAACAGGAATACTAAATCTGCTAAAGTGGCAAACAAAAAGAGATAAAGCCAGGCTAAATTTTTATTTCTCAAAGTAAAGGTTATTTTGTTATTAAGGTCTTTGGGCAGATAAATCTCTGCAGTACTCAAAATTTACAGAATTCAATTTTGAAATTATGAAAATTTCTACTCTCAAGGGAATTCTATCAAGTTATTGATTATTTCAATATTCAAGTAAATAATTGATCTAATCAATAAAAAACTAAAAGGTTTTTTAAGAATTGAAGAATTTTATTTGCTTTCATATATTATTTTTTTGTTAAAAAGTGTGAAATT
>CBFHWO010000064.1:0-10285 GCA_965659625.1 uncultured Algoriphagus sp.
TGTGGGTGATCTCCTGAATCCAGTCGAGTTCGTAGGTGTAGAGATCCACCCGCTGCTCGGGGCTGGTCTTGAGGTAAAGGGCTTTCTTCCGAAAGAGCTGCTTCAGTAGCATGTTTTTCAGATAGGAATTTCCCCAATGATCCGAGACCTCCCATCTGATACGAGGCAGGAGTTGAAGGATAATCTTCAATCTGCTGATCGGGAGCTGCTCCCAGGAGGTGAATAGAATCTCAGACACTTGCATATCCGAAAGTAAAAAAGTAGGAGGGCGAAAAAATGGACGCTCCACCCCCGGGGATTGTTTTTTATACTCCTGTCAGTCTGGTTTTATGGATTGCAAAATCATCCACGTACATGGTGATTCCATTGAGGCCATCCCATGCGCCATTCACATAGGCTCTGGCATATCTGTGGTAGTTGCAGACCCCTGCATCCAGTCGTGTGATTCCTGCGCCGCTTCTGAAGGTGCGCTGATTCTTCAGGTTAAAGATCAGCTGATCATTCTGATAGACCTGGTAGATCCCCTGGCCATCGTGCATGTAGGATCTGACCTCAATATCCATCCATTCTCCAATCGGTATTTCAATCGGATTCACCTGCTTAAATGATTCATTTCGATCACCCCATTGTCCACCCATGTATCCCACGGAGAAATAGTTGAACTCCCGGTCCGGTGTAGAATCAATGTACAGGCAGTGCAGCGGGTTGTTGATGTTTCCTCCGACCCCTTTGAACTGGAATAGGTTGAAGAATCCCCAGTCACCAGATGGAAAGTAAAATCCGATATTCTTGGGGATAAATAGTTTAAACTTAAAGATCAAGTCCTCTCCTTCTTTGATGGCAGCATATCGCCAGTTGTTGGATTGGGCGTATAACTCACCATTTCTTCCGGCTGTCAGCATCTTGAGTGAGTTTGACCCTGAGAAAGGCAGCTCTGTGGAGATCGTGGATTTTCCCTGATTGCCATACCAGGAAGAGTTGATTTCTCCACCATTTAGCCAAGTCTTTGGATTCTCGAAGTCATCAAAGAAGATGCGCTCGCCAAGTCTTGCAGGTTGCTCATTGATTGGCTCAGGTTCCGGCTCTGGTTCTGGTGTTGGTTTCGGCTCAGGCTCTGGAGCCGGTGCACTTGGTTTGGATAGCAGTGTTTCTATTCCGTTAAAGATCTGATCGACCTTGAGTTCAATGGCTTCCAGTCTGGCAGCTCTTGCATTCAGATCGCTGATGAATTGCTTGGTTTCTTCGTCCAGCTCGGCAGTGATGGTGATTTGGCTCATAGGAGTTCTTGGATTCGTGGATGTAGTGGAAGGTTGGGAATGTGGGTGATCGGAAGGTCGGCTTGGAACCATTCGTGCTCTTCCATGCCTTCGACATTGTGGAGATTCCAGATCAGGGATTTTCCTGTGCCGGCTTTGGATCCCCGGTAAGGACCTAAGTGCTTGACATTGGCAGCGTCCATGCTGATGGATGAATGGGAATAAGACAGGTGACCGATTCCTCGGCTTGTCAGGAGATTGGTTTGTCGGTATTTGGTATTGAGATCTGTGCCAAATCCGTTGTTGTCCAGGTAGCTGAATGTGATGTCCTGATTGGTGAATTCAATCTGAGGGGATAGGTATTCGATCTCGACCGAATTGATATATCCCATGAACTTGTCCAGCGTGTAGATGATCGCCCGAGCAAGTCGCTGATCTTGACCTGTGCGGGAGTCAAAGCCGGGATGGGGCATGCGATCCTTTTTGATGACCGTGTAGATTTCCCCGTATAAATCAAACTTGTCCCCTGCATGCATCTCGTATTCGTTGGAATAGATTTGATCCGAACTGAGCACGTGCATTTGTACTTTCCCTTTTGGCTGTGGTCGTAGTTGGATTTGATTTTCACTGATGATGGTGTCATCCTTGTAGCCGTCAATGAAGAAGGTGAACCGATCCCAGAGCATGAGGTAACTGAAATTATCACGGTCTCGGAAGTTATAGCCGGAGGTGATCGAATAGGCAGAGCCGTCAAACTCCACCACATTGTCTTTTAGGCTTCCGGTATGTCGGAAGCTGGTCGGTGAGATTCGGGCATCATCCAGCAGGTAGGCATCCACGTCTCGCATAGTCACATACATGATCCCGTTTTGATAGGAATTCTTAGCATCGATCAATCCTACTCCCCAATGTTTGAAATTCAGCAAAGCCAAATGATTTTCCAGATTAGATCCAACAATTGTCCCTATTCCAAAGCCTCCATTATTTCCTAATCGAGTGGTTTCACAGTTTTGAATGATTGCAGTCCATCGGATATTGTCTATGGATGCAGAAGTGAGGATTCGAGGATTAAAAGTTTGTACTGTTGGAATCTGTGGAGATTGGCAGATATCCACATTCTGAATCACCAGACTTGAATTGTCGTGCATCCAGAAGAGTTCACCTTTTTGTTTTTTATGTTGGAATGAATTATAATTTTTTAATCCAAATTCCAAGATGGGTCTGTTTTCTGGACTTGGAGAATTAATCCTTACGTGTCGATTAAGTAGGGTTTGTCGCTCGATCATTCCACCCCAATAATGCTTGCCTGATTCAAGGATCACATTGGAAGCCCCGACAAACGTGTCAGAGATATCCACCTTCTCCATACCCACTGTGATGACAGGTTCTTTGGGTGCTGTGGGAATCTCATGCACCGTTTCCACCACCTCGGGAATCTCCGGCGCTTCTTCCACAGGAGCAGGTGGGATGATCGGTACTATGACAGGCTGTTCCAGCTGCGCGAGGGAAGCCATGATCTTGAGTTGATTGGCTTCGATGCGCTGAAGGCTTTGAATAAATAGAGTGAGGTCGATGAGCATTTGATTATACTTTTATTTTCCAGCCAAAGACACCTGGCTCCCATACATTGAGGCCAGTCTTGTGCGTGTTTTCCCAGGTGCTTCCTTTGTGGGTGACTTCATAGGCTTTCCCGGTGGCTGGGTTCAAGAAAGGATACTTGCCATCTCCACCCGTAGGTTGAGCCCATACTTCTATTCCTGCACTAAACTCGATTTTTGACCAAAGCGCAGGCGTAAGATTCGGCTGTCGGTCGGATTGCTTGGCATGTGGCTGAATGATCTTAAAGAGCTTCAGTTCCTTGCCTTCCAGTGCCTGTACCTTAAAGTCAGTTTTAAATTCAAATCCATCTTCTAACTTTTCCCAGATCGGGAATACTGCTTTTTTATCGAGTGCTTCTTTGTCATCTGCCACCACCTGCACCGATTCTTCCAGCTGCTTGCGTTGGATTTCCTGTATTTTAGACTCGCGCTCGGATTCAGCTTGGGCAAGGAAATTCGCTTTGATCTCCTCTTCCGTAAAGTCAATCACTGAATAAGTCACTACATCATTTGCGGCATCATAGAATATCTCGCCTCTTCTTTGGTTTTCTCCAATGGTAGGAATCACCACTTCACGCCAGCCGTCAGCGTAGTGCCTATCTGGAGATAGCTCAGGATAGTTGATGGTTTTGAATTTGTAGATATTTCCTCGCTTCCAGTAGTCTGAGATGGATTGGAAAGTTCGGAGGGGGGTGTGGTTTATGTTTGAGATCATGTTTAGTAGATTGAGAAATAGGAGTTAATATTAGATTCTATGCCAGTTCGATCGGCTGTTTTATCATCTGAAAATATTATATACTCTTGAACTGGCATATTAGCTGTAAAATTTGCACCACCCCCGTTTGCGATGGTTCTGCCAATTTCTATTATTTGCGGCGCTACTGCCGCAGCAGTAGCGAAATTAGCTCCATCAGTCCAAATATTTCTATTAGTGCCATCATGAGTATATTCCCATAAATGCTGATTGACTATATCTTCTACAGTGTTTTGAGGACTATAAGAACCTCCTTTGAATATTCCCCAACCAGTCGGAACACCAGTACCTCCGACAAACCACCCCTCTACATTTGCGCCATACCACCCTATCGTCGAAACTGTAGTCAATGAAACAATAGGGCCTCCAGTTATAAAAAGACTTCCAACGCTTAAAACTCCAGAAAAGGCCATGCTCTTTGAACCAGCTCCATTCCCACTTGCATTACCATATAAAGCTGGCAATCCATTTACATAAAAAACTCCAGTAGCAGTAAAGCTTATTTGTTTTCTAGATGTGTTTGTTAGTGGAGCTGTTAAATCATTTCCATTCCCGCTTTGGTCGTACCATTTAGACACGTAGGCTGCGGATAATGGCCCGGGAAAGCCTACGTGCGCATAAATAGCCGATACGTCAATAAGCCCATTAGAGTCAAATCCTATGTCGGTCTGAACATTTGAACTATCAGCTATTCTCATGCACGGGCCAGTATAAGCGGACCTTAATTTACGAACTGAAAAAGCTGCTGTGGAATTATTATATACGTCAAGAAGTGGAGTATATGCTAATGCCCCTCCCCCACCTTTCCTACCCCAAAAACGATTTCCTCTTCTCAGTGTCATGGCTTATGCGTTATATTCTGCCACTTGTGCGGCGGTGAGACTTAATTGAATAAAGACCACTTCAGCGGCTGCGGTCTTGTCGATTAGGGTAAAAGAAAACCAGATATTTCCAGTCACCAAAGCGAGTTTGGAAACTTCAAAATCCCTGATCTCTCCCGTAGCTGGGAAAGTATAGACTCCTGAATTGTCATGCTTCATAAAGGTCACCGCTCCCAGCTTCGACCCCGTGAAGTCAAAGAGGATATTCCCTGTCCGAGCCGCTGCATTCCCGATGATGTAGTCCCCATCGAATAGGACGGTGTTGTCTGCTCGGAGGGTGGCTTCTTGGTAGCCTACATTGTAGCCTTCAGCCGCATGATCTCCCCATCCGAAAGCGGCGTCTGCGTTAGCAAGTGAAGCGATGGTGGGTGCGTCAAGATTTGCAATTGGATTGACTGGGTCTGTGATGTCTACATCGATGCCAGTCCCACCGACTACAGAGGCTATCCCACCACCGCCCCCGCCACCGACGGAGAAGTAATCGGTAATGTCTCCGACGGTAGTACCGAGATAGACATAGAGATTGGCTCCAGCGAAGTAGAAATATCCCCCTACCTGTGCGCCTTGCGCCGCAATCATCGCGGCATCATTGGCATAGGTATTCGCCACCGGAGTAGTATCAGCCAAGAGATTCGCCCATGATCCCGCCGCAAGTTCTGCCGCAAAATCAGTAGAAAGGAATGGCCCTGCTCCGGCGATATCCCGGTCGAGCAGATAAAGTGCATTATCCTTCAGTACGATCGTAAGTTCACCCAGATAGACCGCATTTACTTCCCAGATGGAAAGCACGGTATTGAACGCGTTAATCGGCTCCCACTGTGTCGGTGAAGTCGATGGAATGTTATTGAGATTGGTATCAATCAAAGAAAGGTACCAGGCACTTGCATAGATCACCGGATCACCGGAGTCATAGGAGATCCCAGGATCAAAGACAAAGGTCCCCGTCTCGGCTTCGCCCTGCGAGCTGACCACAAAATCCGCGATGGCCTTCATCACCTGTCGCTCCTTGAGTGGAGTGACGAACCCGGTGGAATTATCCGGGAGATTGGTATCAATGAGTAGTTTGAGTTCGGTTAAGGTCATGAAGCGATGATTTGATATCCAATGGAATAAGGTGAATTGATCACCACCGTAGAACCTGCGGGCGCAATCGCCAAGACTGGACCTTCAGAAGATCCTAATCGGATGATCACGGCAGGACAAGAGGAGAAGTCTGTGTCTCCATCGCCAAATGAGGCGGGATAGATCAGCAGATTGTCATGTGAATCAGAGTAAAATCGGCAGGTGTATTGGTTCCGGTCGGAGCCTGTGCCGGTATTCATATCGAAGGTGAATCGGACAGGCTTTTCTTTGGAGCCGAAAAGGTATCGCTGCCCGTTGAAATCAGTGAATAACACGATGAAAGTATCCTTTTCAGCTTTGCGCAGCATCTGCGTGATGGCTGCCGAATGTCTGGCAATCACAAATGGAAGCTCTTTGGCGGCGTTCATTCCCTCCATGCTGTCCTCTGCACGGGTGGAGAAGGCACTGGTGGAGTAGGTTGCGAACCAGCGCAGCCAGTCACGCCCGGATTCAAAGGTGATTTCCTCCTGAGCTACACCTTCAAAGGCCTCCGGATAAGTGGCCACGTCTTCTGATCGAATGACCAGCAGCGACTGAAGTCCTGAAAGATTCTCAGTATCAAGTGAAGAAATAGGAACTAAATAGGACAATTTGAGGTGCTTTTTAGGTTGAAATCGACTGATTCTCAATCAATATCCTAAACTTAATACCTCTCAAAGCCTGAAAAATGGACGGTTTGTCTCCTATTTTTTCAGGAAAAAACCGAGTACCAAGACCACCAACAGCAGGATCATGATGAGATTAACGGCGTCACCGATGCGGGCAAAGAATCCGGGCTTTTCGGTGATGACAATTTTGGAGGATTCGGAAGTCAGTCGGGTGATTTCTTTCTCCAGGTAATCGATCTGCTGGTTTTGGATTTCGCAGAGCGCAGTAAGGTTCCCAAGTTCATCGATTAAGATTCCTACTCTATTTTTTGTGACCGGGTCTTCTCTGATAGTCAGTCGTTCGATGACATGAGGAGGAACGCCAGCTCTGAGGAGAGCGGCCAGGCTGTCAATGTTGATCGCATACGAGATCAACGTGTCGCCCGGAACTTCGATGATCCTGGGAATTTCTTTGATGATAGTGGTATCACTTCGGATGATTTCGGAGGTGAACTGAGGAGTCTTGCAGGGAGTCATGCCCGCCGCAGCAAGCAAGAGTAGGAAATACAGGAGGAGAAATCGGATCATTGGATCGTAAGTTTGATTTTGCCGTTCATGAATTCCATGAATCTGGCTTTGGTCAGCTTGGAGCTGGTGATATCCATGGTCCCGTCTCCGTTGATATCGGCTACTTTGGCACCGATCGCGATGCAACCCTGCAGCTGGTGCACGTAGTTAGCCTCGTGAATCAGTATCCAGTCTCGATTTGGCACGTTCAGAATGTGCATGTGTCGTGCGTACTTGTCGGAGACTCGAGGCTGAGCCGTGTAGGTACCTTTAGGAATGCAGGAGATCCGCTGGGCGTTTTCCCTCCAGGGGAGTTCAAGCGTGACACATTCAAAGAGGATCAGCCCATTCTCATCCAATACCTCAAGGGAACCGATGACCTGCGTGCCAGTGTGGGTTCTTCGTGTGATCCTAATCGCTGCGGCTGGCTTCATTCCTTTTCGATTTTATCTTGTTGCTTGTTGTAGTAGATTTCGAGCTTTCGCAAAATGAATTTGATCGGCTCAAATGGATAGATTCGGTAAATGTTTTTTAGAACCGAGGCTCCTTCAAAGGCAATCAAAATCGCATAGGCACTCGCATCGATGACACCTTCCAGCCAATTGGCACGGCCGGCAATGAGTGTATTATCCATGATTCCGATACAGGCCACGGTCATCGTGTAGCCGATCAGCTTCAATCCGAATCTTCTCGCTCCGATGGTGGGTTTGAATATGCCCTCAACCATTGCAGCCAGTGAGCCAATGATGGTGTCCAGGATAAAAAGCAGCATCAGCGAGATCAGAAAATCCCAATCATTGAAGATGTATCGCTGGAATAAATAGGTGATCGGCGTGCCATACATCAGCATGTGCATTCCGTATGCTGTTTTTTGACTTAATCCGATGCTTTGAAAATATTGTGAAGGCATAACTTACAGTCCAAAGTGTTTCTTTTCGATTGAATTGTCGTATTTGACCACTAAGCTGGTGGGCTGTGTGGCATAGCAAGCACTTCCGGAATAGGCCGGATAGTCTTCGATATTGTCTTTAAGGAAATCAATCAGCTCAGTTCGGGCATCCGCATAGTCCTGTGCCCATTGCTCGGCCAGCATCTTGGCATCCATGGTGCTGATCGCAGACTTGGAGATATTGCCATCACTGTAGGAGTAGAGATAGATTCCGGTGTCCAGGTAATTGAAATTCATCATCTTGATTCCCCTGGCCATCGTGTCATAAGCAACCACCGCCCGCAAATAAGGAAGCAGCGCAGTGACTTCGGCTGTCATGGTACCAAGTATCTCAGCATTCACCAGATCAAATAGATCCTGACAGATCGTGCGGATCAATCCCCGCTCAGCTCTTGCCCGGTACTGCTTCAGCTTGGCGAATACACGGCCCGAGCATCCGATTTTCACATACTCATCAAAGATGGAAGCGGTCGGAATGATGATTCCACCTGTCTGATTGTAGAAATCTGAGGCGACCCACTCAGTATATATGTCCTGATTGTCTTCGAGAAACTTGATCAGCTGATCCAGTGCATAGTCTGACTGGCAGATGAGTTCTGTTTTGATTTCTTCTATTTCATATTTTGGAGCAGCCTCTGAATATTCGGATCGATCACGGGCAAATCCTCGGTGGTTGAGCTGACCTCTGGCGATTTTGAAGAAACGATAATACCCTTGGAAGGCGACCGGCTTCTGAAGATAGGGAAGCAAAGCAGTCCATTTGGCAGCGACCGTCCCCTCCGCAAGTCCGGCGATAGCGGCATCCCAAAGGGTAGCACCGATGACCGGCTTGAGGTAAGTAGCTTCAGCATCCTTCAAGTGTGGATCAATGACCGCAAATTCCGTGTCATTATCTACAGAAAGGCCCGCCAGTTGGAGATCTTCGGTGGTGCTTAGGAAGTTGCTCATGAGCTCAGAAAATCAATTATAAAGACCAAAAGAATGATCACAAAAACTGTAATACCAAAAAAGGCGGCTTTATCCAAACTCGCTTTATCACTATAATCATTAAATGATTCCTGATTTTTAAGGGCATTTCTTAAAAACCTGCTTTTTCTAGGAAATCTTAATTTCAAGTGTGAATATCCTCTGAGTTTGTTTTCTGAAAATAGGATCATAGCAATGATATTTATTTGTTTGCGCTGGTTGGGTTAGGCTCCGCCTCGACTGCATAGCCGGATTTGTTTTCATTGACCGACTGGAAGACGATGTTCTTGAATCCGAAGTGGATATCAGCAGGCCATTTGTTTATTTTCTTGACGAGGTTAATCGCTTCGAGCGAAGTCTGTCTCGGTACTTCTGTGTGAAGCTGCATGTAGAAGTTGAAGGATTCCCGGATGTTTGATCCAGACCCAGCCATACCTTTAGACAGGTTGATACCCACAAGATCAAGGGGCGCATTGTGAGCGTTTGCGATAGCGGCGGCACTTGTATCAAAAGCCGGAAGGTATGCTTCATGGTTGGTTTTGTTTTCGATGACGTGAATCTTAAAGGCCAGCTCTCGACCTGGATCGCTTGGATCTCGCATCGTGTAGGTGTGGATGAACTTCCCCACGTTGGCAGTGCCTGCTAGATAGCTGTCAATATTACTGAATAGCGAATCTTTTTCTGATTTCATCGCGGCGATTCGAAGCTCATCAGTAGCATAAGCCCCGGCAGGGCATAGAGCCTCAAAGTATTCCTGTGGGTATTCGATGTGGTACTTGAGATTGATCGAGTTATTAAGATTCGAAAGTATCCAGTCGGAAATCTCGAGAGAGGTATTCAGCCACTTATTATTTGAATGCCAGGCAGGAAGCGGATAGTAAGTTCGATCCACTGAGTTCTGCCGATGGATGTACACGCTTTTCTGCAGTCGCTGACTGTTATTCCGAGGATCAAAGAAGCCTAAGCGATTAAATACCGGGATTGGATTGGTCGTGATAATCTCACCACCGGAGAAGGAGAAATCCTTTGAAACGTGGATCTCATTGATCCGCCCACGATCATCAGTGATTCCCATCCGGGAGTTGATGACCTTGATCGGGTTTAGCATGAATACTTTCTGCCCATCACCTGTCGGAATAAACTCGGTGATCCCGAAATTCCACCACTCAAAGTCAGTCGCAAGTGATTGCAGGTAGTTATCGATATCAGATCGCCAGAAGAAATCCTCTATTTCCGGATACATCGCCAGGTCTACAGGGATTCGATTCTCTGTTCCGTTGGACATTTCCTTTCGATAGGCAAAGATTCCCTTCCCGAAGTGTGCTTTAATTTTGAAATTCAAACATGCCGAGGAGGTTGTATCCTGATTATTCAGATCGACCACCTCTTGAGGGTATCGGTTATTCCTTCCCCACTTCGCATACCGGTGACCCGTGGCAGTCTTCACATAAGGCTGCGCATCTGGCTCTTGATCCTTTCGGATGATCGGAAGCTGCTTTGGTCCAGCCACTGAAGCATGGACACCAGCCCGATCGAGCGTGACCTCGCGGGTTTCTGTGATTAAATTAGTTTGATTTGCTGCCATGTGCTTGAATTGTGATCGCG
>CBFHWO010000065.1:0-10013 GCA_965659625.1 uncultured Algoriphagus sp.
GAAAGGACTTGAACGTCTTGAATATCGTGGTTATGACAGTGCTGGAATTGCACTATTGACTGCTGATGGAATAAAACTCAAAAAGAAGAAAGGTAAAGTCAATAGTTTGAAATCAGAAGTTTCTTATTTTGATTTATATCCTGCTTCAATTGGAATTGGACACACGCGTTGGGCAACTCATGGAGTACCAAATGATGTGAATGCTCACCCTCATGTCTCTGCAAGTGGTCGTTTAGCATTAATTCATAATGGAATTATAGAAAATTATGAATCGTTGAAAAAAGAATTGGAAAATAAAGGCTATCATTTTCAAAGTGACACCGATACGGAAGTTTTGGTAAACCTGATTGAAAGCATTCAATTTGAGACCAATACTTCACTTGAAGATGCAATTAGGTTAGCTACACGGGCGATAGTAGGGGCCTACGCGATTGTTGTTATAGAAGAGTCCAATCCTGATCAGCTTGTGGCAATAAGAAAAGGCTCCCCTTTGGTTATTGGTGTTGGAGATAATGAGTTCTTTTTAGCCTCTGATGCAAGCCCAATTGTAGAATATACCAAGCATGTAATTTATTTGGAGGATCTGGAATTGGCAACAATTAAAAATATGTCATTGTCCATCAAGTCAAATGATGAACAAGCTGTGGACCCTATTATAGAAAGATTGGAATTTGAATTGGAGGAAATTGAAAAAGGTGGATTTGATCATTTTATGATTAAAGAAATTTTTGAGCAGCCAAGATCTATCCAGGATTGCTTTAGGGGAAGAGTGGATGCTGAAAAAGGGATTTTGACATTGGGAGGTATAAGAGACCACATGGCTAAAATGATTTCTGCCAAGCGGATAATCATGACAGCCTGCGGTACTTCCTGGCATGCTTGTTTGGTAGGTGAATATTTGTTTGAAGAGTTTGCAAGGGTTCCTGTTGAAGTGGAATATGCTTCTGAATTTAGGTACAGAAATCCTATTATCAGGGAAAAAGATTTAATTATTGCTGTTTCGCAATCCGGAGAAACAGCTGATACATTGGCGGCAATCGGTTTGGCAAGAAGTAAAGGGGCAACTGTTTTTGGAGTTTGTAATGTAGTAGGTTCTTCCATTGCCCGGGTCACAGATGCTGGATCCTATACACATGCTGGCCCTGAAATCGGAGTTGCTTCAACAAAAGCATTTACTGCTCAAATTTCAGTATTGGCAATGTTCGCCATCAAACTCGGTTATGAAAACGGGAATTTGGAACCAGAGCGTTATTTGGCACTTTTAAAGGGGATTAAAGAAATACCCCGCCTAGTTGAAAAAGTTTTAAAACTGTCTGATTCTATTTTCAGTATTGCTAAAGCCTATGCTTCCGCTTCAAATTTCCTGTATTTAGGCAGGGGAATCAATTTTCCGGTTGCCTTAGAGGGTGCATTGAAACTCAAAGAGATTTCCTATATCCATGCTGAGGGTTATCCGGCTGCGGAAATGAAGCACGGGCCAATTGCTTTAATTGATTCGGAAATGCCGGTAGTCATTATTGCCATGAAAGATGGGAGCTATGAAAAAATTGTTTCTAATATTCAGGAAGTAAAGGCTAGGGGAGGCAAGGTGATCGCCATCGTTACTGAAGGAGATGAACTGGTTTCCAAACTTGCAGATCATACCATAGAATTGCCACCTGTGAATGAGTATTTGTCGCCATTATTAACTGTGATCCCACTCCAACTTCTGGCCTATCAAATTGCAATTTTGAGGGACTGTAACGTTGATCAGCCTCGAAACTTGGCTAAATCTGTAACTGTAGAGTAAAAAGTTTTCTTAATTGTGGCTTGTGACAGAAAAAAAACTTAGTTCATTCTGGATTAAAAAAATGATGCCACAGCATTTAATTTAAAATCAGGACTCAATTTATGATTTCAAAACTTAGCTGATTCTAATTTTTAAAAGGGGTTTTGAAGAAAACAAGACGTCATCGGAATCAATCCGGAGAAAATCTTAATAAATCCCTGTATTGGTCAAGATTTGATTTTGCAGGAAGGAGATGTGCTCAGAATCCTTAAAGAATTACAAACTATCCGAATGGTAAGTGAAGTCCCTTTGTCGACCACAGCTTGTTACCTAAGTAATCGAAACCTGAGAAATTACATTTCACAGGCTGGTGGGTTCACTGAAGAGGCTCGAAAAAGCAAAACTTATGTCATCTATGCAAACGGTGATGCCTGCAGGACTCATTTTTTTTTGATGTTTAAATTTTTCCCACATATAGAGCCTGGGGGCTGAAATAGTAGTTCCTAAGAAACCTCAGCGGGAAAGTTTGTCAATAGCAGCTTGGCTTGGGATAGCTTCAAGTTTAGGCACTCTTGGTATTTTGGTTCAAAGTTTAATTAACAATAATTAGTAACTAATATTTTATGAAAATCGTAGTTGTAGGAACAGGCTATGTTGGCTTAGTATCCGGAGCATGTTTTGCAGATGTAGGGATAGAAGTCACCTGTGTGGATATTGATCAGAATAAGATCGAAAAGCTTAAAAATGGCATCATGCCGATTTTTGAGCCAGGATTGGAGGAATTAGTGGTCAGAAACTATAAAAGTGGAAGACTCCATTTCAGTACCGATCTAGGAGAAGCTATTCAAGGCGCAGAAGTCGCATTTATTGCAGTGGGTACACCTCCTGGTGAAGACGGTTCGGCTGACTTGAAATACGTACTGGCAGTTGCAGATGAGATCGGACATAAAATGACCGATTATATCGTAGTAGCTACTAAAAGTACTGTTCCGGTAACTACAGGAGAGAAAGTGAGAGCCGCAATCAAATCTGCTTTGGATAAGCGCCAATCAGATCTTCCTTTTGCAGTAGCGTCTAATCCTGAATTTTTGAAGGAAGGTGCAGCGGTAGAAGATTT
This sequence comes from uncultured Algoriphagus sp., assembly GCA_965659625.1. Taxonomy (GTDB): domain Bacteria; phylum Bacteroidota; class Bacteroidia; order Cytophagales; family Cyclobacteriaceae; genus Algoriphagus. Next base: position 2,886 of record CBFHWO010000065.1, read on the forward strand.
CTTGAGACCTGATCGAATTGTAATAGGAGTAGACGATGACCGAGCTGAAGTAATCATGAAGCGCTTGTACAAGCCCTTCCAGCTAAGTGGAGACAGAATCATCTACATGGATATACCTTCTGCAGAGATGACCAAGTATGCGGCAAATGCAATGCTAGCAACCAAGATTTCTTTTATGAATGATATTGCGAACCTTTGCGAAAAAGTAGGGGCAGATGCGAATATGGTCAGAAAGGGAATCGGGTCTGATCCTAGAATCGGGAATAAATTCATTTATCCCGGTGTGGGCTATGGAGGATCATGCTTTCCCAAAGATGTGAAAGCGATCATCAAGACTGCAAAACAATACGCCTATGAACTTAAGGTTCTCCAAGCTGTGGAAGATGTTAATGATGCTCAGAAGCATGTGCTCGCCAATAAGGTAAGAGCGCATTTTGGAGAGGATCTAAGCGGAATGACTTTCGCAATGTGGGGCTTGAGCTTCAAACCAAATACGGATGATATGCGTGAGGCACCTGCTGGTGTAATCATTGATGAACTACGAGAAGCGGGAGCAACTGTGAGAGCGTACGATCCTGTGGCAATGGAAGAAGCCAAAGCTCACTATATATTTGATAAAGTGACTTATTGCAATGATGCTTATGATGCGCTTGTTGACGCAGATGCATTGCTTTTAGTGACAGAATGGTCGGAATTCAGGATCCCTAGCTGGGATGTAGTTGGAAAGCTTTTGAAAAACAAAGTTATATTCGATGGCCGAAATATTTATGATAAAAAATACCTTGAGACTTTAGGGTTTGAACATTACGGAATTGGATCTAAATAACAATTAAATGAAGTCTCCAAGTGAAACTTGGAGACTTTTTTTGCTTTTTTTTAATATTTGTATCCACATCAATGTACGTAAGGGTGAATTGACTCAATAATCAATCGCTCGAATAGTTTTTCACCAAAGTACCTCCGATTCAGCTTGTAAACGAGTTCAATCAATTAATTCTGCAAGTGCCTGTATGTAAACATGTTGTAAAAGCCCAACAGGTTGCGCATTAGATTGCTGATAGCCTTATGAACCCATCTCAATTTATCGTTAATCTCCTTTTACCTGCAGTTACCATAAAATGGGAATTTACAATCTTTTCCAAGTTGGTATAGACGGTGTTTCTTTTTGTGAAATGCACCAGATCGCCATCTGTATTTCTTTTGATGAACTGGTTGACATGTTCACTATCTACTTTATCTAATACTTCCACTTTATAGCGGCTACAAACCCTGCTCCCTTTTCCAGATTCAGGGTTTTTCAAATGTGTAAATTCTGCCTCAATAGAAATTTGAGCTTGACGCTGGCTTCCTTTTCCTCGTTTTAGCTGTTTTTTGATCTGCTTTTTGGACGCCACTTCTAAATAGCCTTAATCGTATTCTGCCATATCCTTAAGGAGGGACAAGCTATCTCTTCGGCCTATTACTCCCGTGATTTTATGTTTCAACTTAAAGGCTGTTTCGTATCGACTCAGCTCTAACTGTTGCATAAATTCCATTAAAGGAACCCCGCTTTTGATCGCTGAAACAAAAAGAAATGTCAGCATCCAGATATGTAAAGGTAGTTTGCTGTTTTCCAATACAGCCCCGCTTTTGAGGGAACTTCTTCTGCGGTAATACATAAACTCGAAAAACTTCACCCCTCTGAACCAATTAAGAAGGGTGAAGTTTTGGCAATTTTTACAGTAAATACAAGGCTTCTTCCGGTGGGATACAATGAAGAGTTTAGAAGATTCCTCATCGGGAAATTCGTTCAAAAAGTGGATTAGTTTCATATTCTGAGGTGTTTAAACCAAAGAAAAGAGTACTTTTCGACTAGAAAAAACCAATGACATCAACTTTCATTTGGCACTATGCAAACTTACTGATATACATATTTGATTAACCTTTCCTGGAGAAGATGCTTTTTATTCTTGAACTTTTAGACGGTTCTTTATCTGTGTAATCTTTATAGCCGTATCCGTAGCCATATCCATAACCATATCCGTAGTATGAACCAAGTCCTGTTTTATGGACATCGTTCACTATTGCAAATAAATTCATAATATCGAATTTATTTTTTAGGTCATTTGCAATTTGACATTGGTTGATAAAGGAGAAATTCTGTCTGAACAAAAACAAATTAACATCAGCGTATTTTGTCAATTCGAGGGTTTCTGAAACCAATCCAATCGGAGAAGTGTCAATTACTACAAAATCGTACTCTTGCTTAAGTTCAGTCATTAAATCCTCAAATTTTTGAGTGTTGATTAATTCTGAGCTTCTTTCCAGATAGGGTCCAGCACTTAGAACATATAAATTCTCCTGAGTGGTCTCTTGAACAATACTTTTCCAATCATTACCTTCTTGAAGAAGATGAGTGGTAACCCCCTTATCATTATTTAAATTTAATTCTTTATGGATTCGAGGTTTTCTCAGGTCCATTCCAAGGATAATGGTTTTCTTTCCTAATGCCGCATAAATACTCGCTACTTTTATGCTTACGTAGGTCTTTCCTTCGCCAGGTTTAGTAGAGGTCACAAGAATAACACCCTTATTTTTGAAATTGAATCTAATGGCCAAATTCGAGCGAATATTTCTGAAGGATTCCGTCGATAGAGATTTTGAACTTTGTTCTAAGAATTCATTTACATTTTTCTCTCGAGGAATTGTGCCTAGGATTGGAATGTCTAACTGTTCTTCCAATTCTTTCAAATCAGTGATTTTGTGATAGAATACAGACCATATTACAATTATGAAAAGTGGAATAGAGATACCTAAAGAGACTCCTAAGGCTAGATTTCGGGCTCTTTTAGGTGAGATAGGTGTAGGGTTGATCATTGCCTGATCCAAAATCCGATGTTTGGTGATAGTAGAAGCTTTTTGAATTTCAGTTTCTGCCTTTTTCTCTAATAACAGGGTGTAAATTGATTCATTTATTTTGTATCGTCTTTCAATAGAGATCAATTTTTTTTCTACTTCCGGAAGTTGATTTAAATCATTTTCTACAAACCCAATTAAACTTTCTAATCTATTTGTCTGGTTGTCTATGTTTTGAATTGCATTAGAAACACTCTCTCTTAGATTATTTCTTAAATTTGCAATACGATCATTAAGAGCTCTGGCATAGGAAAATGTATCTCCAATCAAAGTGCCACTTAGATCAGCCTTCTCATTTTGTAGTCCGATTAATTCAGATACCATTGTATTTATGATGGGGTCTTCGATTCCTACAACAGAAGGTACTAATAGTTCCCTTCTTTCCGGGTTTTCCAAATAGGTTTTAAGATAGTTGTAATAGTCCGACCTCAAAGTCTGTTTATTGAGTTCTTCTCCTAGCTTTACAGATTCGCTGAGTATGTTCTCTCCTTTGGCTGAGATATTTGTAATTCTATTGATCTTTCTAAAATTTTGGATTTCATTTTCATAGATAGTTATGCTGTCATTGATTGTCACAATCTGTTTTTCTAAAAATTCTAATGTCTGCTGTGCAGTAAGGTTTTTTTGCTCCAGATCGTTTTCTAAAAACGTACTCATTAATGAATTGATATAATCCCTTCCTAAGAAACGGTCCGGATGATCTAACTTAATCTCCAATACCGTTGATTCTTTATTTACCGGAGCTATCGAAATTAAATCTCTAAAACTATTGGCTAATCCTGTATCCTCCGAGAATTTGAAGAAAAGATCATTTGAAAAATTCCGTAGTTTGAAAATGGTAAATTCAAAAAAATCTGTCTTGACAGGTTTTCCAAATTTTCCTTCTATCTCTAATGGGATTTTGTCAACAGGGATGCTCCCATCGAAATCGATAGTTAAACTTTTTTTATTGAATGACCTAGCGTTTTCGATGTCTAAAAGTTGAAGTTTAAAGGAGTCTCCCGAAGCGGAAAGTAATCGGAAATACACATTTTTTAATTGATTTGAATTCCAGTTTGTTTCGACAAAAATTGGAATTTCTTCGTTGAATAGCGGCTTGTATCCCCAGATTTGACTTGTAAAATAATTAATATTGATATCTAGACTCTGAATGGTTTTTAATGCCAAAGAATAAGTCTTTAGGTAAACAATTTCGTTTTGTAATTGAGTATTTTTAAGCCCTGGAGCTCCTGATGAAAATATATCGAATCCAATTGAATTTTGATCCTCGTTAATTAATAATGTTCCCTCTATGGAATAGATTCGGGTTGTATTATTAGTGATGTATCGACTTATTGCCAGCCCTATGATAATTGCAGCAAGAAAAAAATACCAGTTGGATAAAACTTTATTGATTATTCGTTTTGGATTTAAAATATCAGGTTCAGTTTGAGTGGCCTTATTCTGATTGTTTTCCATTTTAATTCTTTAAAATATTTACTAGTAATAGAATCGTAGTTAACACACTTGCTATCAAAAGAATATTCTGGCTGGCATTTTCAGTTTTAGCAAATTCTCTTTGCTTTAAGGGTTCTGCATATATTTGATCATTAGTTTGAATAAAATAAAATGGTGAGGTAATGATATTCCTGTCTAATAAGTTAATTCGATGGATTTTCGTGCCATTTGGATACTGCCTTAAAATCGAGATTTCATCCCTTTTGGCAAATGTTGTAAAATCGCCTGCGTTGGATAAGGCTTCAAAAATTGTTAGCCTGTCCTGAAGAATGGTGAATTTCCCGGGTTTTTGAACTTCTCCAAAAACTGAATAACGAATTCCCCCTAATTTCACCCGGACAAAGATTTCATCGTTGATTCTCTTTTTTAATTCAATAACTATCCTTTCTTTTGCTTCTTCTAAGGTGCTGCCAGCAACGTTTATTTTTCCAAGAATTGGTAATTCTATATCACCTGAGCGGTCAACGGTGTAACCATTCATATAATAGATGTCACCGCCACCAGTCATTCCCCCTCCTCTCATGGAATTTGATTGTTCTCCTAAAAAATTAAAAGCATTATTTATGAATTCCACAGTCGTCTTTATGTCAATGCTCAAAATGTCATTGTATTGTAATTGATAATCAGGAATTTCATAAGGGATTAGAGTATCATCAACAAGACTTTCGTTACCTTCCATGTTTTGAAGGTAAACTAAGGAGGTGTTAGATATGCAGGAATTCAAAAAAACCGTGGTGATTAATATTCCAAAAGTCACTTTTGGCTTTAACAACTTTCTCATCTAGCAAAAGTGTCAATTCTACCACAATTGTTTATCAATCCCGAAATTATATGTTTAATATTGTAAATAAAAAGCGATTATTTTACTTATTTATTATTTAAGTTTTTCTTAGTCAAACTATATTGTTCAGATTAAATTCTTTCTATGGATTTTTAATTAATTCTAATTGATCAAACCTGAAAATTTTTGGTTATCAAATTTGCTGACTTAGTCTTAGATAGATGAAGAAAATTTAATTTTTATTTATCTTTTTTCTAATTATAAATAATTAAGGTTTTTTATATCTCATTTCATTATTTAATTAAGCTGTAGTCAATTTAAATAAGGTTGGTTTGGAATTCCACTCGGAATTTTGAATTCAATGATAGTTGTTGTGTGTGGTTTATGCCCAATTTCAAATTTGTTCTTAATGAAATAACAGAATATTTACAAATAAATACACTTAGCTCTCTCATGGTTTGAATCCAATTAGATTGTCGTGATTTTTGAATTTCTAAATAATTTGATCAAAAATGAAGGCAGTCACCTATATTATTTTGTTATTTTTAGTTAGTGCTTGTTTACCTGCAGAACTCGACAATATTCAGGCATTTGAATATTCATTTCCTGAATTAGAAGTGGTAGAGGAACTACCCGAAGTGGTTGTTAAAACTCCTGAGGAGGAATTGGTAACTCAGGGAGATGTTAGGATTACAGAAAAGGCCGATTCTTTGGTGGTTGATGTTATTGATGCAGTAATCGATGACAATATTTCTGGAGAGAACATTACTGTAATAGAACAATTCGCTGACTTAGCTCCTGCAATATCAGATGAGTATATCAATACGGAGGTTACCAATGGATGGATTGAAGGAATTTTCAGTGGTGAAATAGAGCCTTCACAGGAATTTCTTCAAGTACAAAATGAATTTGAGGATAATGAAGATTTTTTACCCTATTTATCCCAATTGGAATTTCCCACGGTAGACGGAGTAATCCCGGGAGGTAGAGTAAATCCTTTTAAAGGACAATCTAAACCATTCTCTTCTCCGCAGAGTCGGTTAAGTTCACTTGTCACTCCTTGCAAAGAGGCTGCTGAAGCATTATACCTTAAAAATTTGTTAAACTTAGAAGGTCAGTATCAAGCTCAAATTGATCTTGTTGAAGCCTTTTATTTAAACTTTCCTGCCGATTATGAGTTCAAATCTATTTTGAGAAGGGCAAGTTTTTCTGAGGTATTACGGTCTAAAACAGATGAGATAAAAGCCTTCGCTTTCACTTTTGGTTCTGCGATTGAAGCACTCGATTATCCGGACAATATCAAAAGAGGTTTGCGAATTTATCTTGTCGTATTTGTTTTGAGTTCACAATCCCAACTCTTGGAATGGGATTTAACCTATCAACTAGCTGAAGATCAGGCTTTAGAGAAAAGTCTTGAATCAATCCGCAGTGAAAAAGAATCAGCTTTGATTGCAGCTAAAGCTATTTTTGATCAAGCAGTTAGTGCCCAGGAAGAATCTTACAATAATGCTGTGAATAATTGTCACAACCAAGGTTCAGGTGGTTGATATCATAATATTAAACTTCTAATTATTCTTATATGAAAATCCTCAAGCTCATTATATTATTTTCTCTTTTGCCCATTTCATTAAAAGCCCAAGTTGTTTTTAGTGAATTTGGAGCAGGAATTTCTACTTGGACTAGGATTTATTCAACTCCCGACGAGACTTGTTTGTTGGTCAATCCTTCAAGTGAGAATGGAAAAATCAATACTACACTTCTTCCAACACTTTATGGAAAGATTGATTTAGGTAAAAGTTTTGGTTTTCGTGGTCGATTGGGATATGCTCAAAATTCGTTCACATCTTCCTTAGTGTTAGGTGATCTTGTTCGAAATGAAAAATTAGTTCAGAGTATAATTCCAGTGGGGCTTTCGTTGGAATTTAAGCAGCCTTTATCTAAAAAGGTTGTTAAAA
>CBFHWO010000066.1:0-9673 GCA_965659625.1 uncultured Algoriphagus sp.
TATGGTCTGATAATTTGAGTAATATTTAAAAATTATTGTACTCAAGCTATATAACAGTTGGGTTTCATCAAGGTCTAGTTTTTCCCTTTCAGAACTGTAAACCATAGCTCCAATTTGTATGTCTCCGTTGTATAGGGGCACACCAAATAGGTTATTTGTTCCTGAAAATAAATTTAATCCTACTCTGTAGTTTTTTTTCAATTCATTGATCGAAATTCTTTTTATCGATCGTTTGGCAATGTTTTGAAAGGTTTGTCTAAAAGCATCATATTCTTCAGTACTAGGGTTTATTGTTCTATTTTGGATAAGGATTTTAATAATTAAATCATCTCCTTTTTCTTTGAAAGGGAAAAGAAATATTTCTTTAAAATCAAAAAATAGTATTAAATTCTTAATACATCTATCAATGAAATTATCATTGTTTGTTTCTATTTCATTTGATAAATCATTTATAGTTTGGATAAAGATGCTTTTTCGGGTTAGTTCTTTATTTAGCCTCTGTTCTTCATTGAGATTTTCTATCAAAATAAGAAAATTCATTTCTGAGGATGAAGTATTTGCTATATTTATGATTTTAAGTTTTAATTTTTGAAGCGATTTATTTATTTCCTCAAAAAAATATATTTCTTGTTCAATTAAATGTTTTGAACTTTGCAATGCCCAAACTATTCTTTCTTTATTATTCAAATTCCATAGATCTAAAAACAATTTCTTTTTTTTTCTATTTATTTCAGGGAATAGTTTAGAGGCTTCGCTGTTGTACTTCTCGATTTCTAACTTATTATTTATTTCTATAATTGATTTATTTGAAAGCTGAAATAGTGCTTTAATTTTTCTTTCTTCTCTCTCGATGTTTATTTTTAGGTCATGTATCTCTAGAGTTGGTTTTTTGGATTGATATTTTTCTAAGTAGAAAAATATATAGTTAATCCTAAGATTCTTTCTGTAAATAGGAATGAAAACAGGTCTGTAGGTTAAATTGATTTCATCCTTATATCCCTTGATTGAGTTTCTTTCAGAGAAATATCCAAAAACAGTTTTATTTTTAATATATGTTTCACGTAGTGATCTTCTGAAATCTGATATTGTATAATTTGGAATAATAGAGTTATTGATTAAAAAATCTATGTCATTAATTGTTTTTCGCTTTAAAAACTCTTGTGTATCACTAATTCTTAATAGATCTGATGTAATCCATACGGGCTTATAACTTTCATTTTTTAATGATATTAGAACCCCGCCAATATTGAATGGTATTTTGAATTCAATTGTAGCGTTATTATCCAAATACAATTCTGGTGAAATGTTATTTAAGAAGGGAGACCTCATTTAACTTCTGAAAAGGTATAGATTTGTTTCTTTGTTAATTGTTTTATTTTGGAAGAAATCATTTCGATTGTTTCCTTTGCCATAGAGCTTCCTGAGGGAAGGCAAAGTCCTGTTTTGAATAATTGTTCGCTTAAGTCACTTCCAAAATGAGGGTAGCCTTTAAATATTGGTTGGAGGTGCATCGGTTTCCATAAAGGTCTTGTCTCAATTCCCATAAATTCTAAGCCTTTCCGTAAATCTTCCCTTATTTGTTCTGATCCATTCTGGATTAGTATTGTCGTCAGCCAGCGATTACTTTTATAATTATGAGGTTCTTCCAAAAAACTAATTGAATTTTCTTCCTGTAGGTATTCCTGATATAAATCAAAGTTTGATCTTCGTTTTTCGACTCGATCCTCAATTACCTCCATTTGTGCAATTCCTATGCCTGCTGCGATATTTGATAATCGGTAGTTATACCCAATTTTGCTATGCTCATAGTGTGCAAAGTTATCTTTGGCCTGAGCTGATAGGAATCGTGCCTCGTCAATGTATTTCTTTTCGTTAGATACCAATGCGCCCCCTCCGCTTGTAGTAATGATTTTATTCCCGTTAAAAGAATAAATTCCCATATCGCCAAATGTCCCACATTTTTTACCTTGAATTGAGGATCCCAAAGCTTCCGCAGCATCTTCTATTACAGGGATTCCGTATTTTTCACTTATTCTTAAAATCTCTTCCATTTTAGCAGGCATTCCATAAAGATGGACTGGTAAAATTGCTTTAGGCTTTTGAGGTTTTAAATTTTTTAAATCGCTTAGGTCACTGTAATTGTCCAATTCTCCATTCATGGCTGACTGGATGGCATGTTCTAGTGCGATTGGATCCATGTTCCAAGTATCTTCTTCACTGTCTACAAATACCGGGAAAGCACCTAAATATTTAATTGGATTTACAGAACCTGCAAAAGTAAATGATTGACAAATTACTAGGTCTCCCGGCCCAACTCCTGCTAAAATAAGAGCAAGGTGAATTGCTGCTGTTCCTGAATTTGTAGCAAGAACTGAATTTGTTCCTGAATAATTTCTAATGGATTTTTCGAACAAATCAACGTTTTCACCGATCGGAGCTATATAATTTGCCTTAAATGCTCTCTCAATGTATTTCAATTCATTACCACTCATATGTGGTGGTGACAATAACACTTTTTCGATCATTTTTTAATTTTTCTTAAAAGTCACTGATAAAAAAAATATTTGAAACTCTTTGTCTTATTTTGATAATTAAGTGTTGAAAAACAATTCGATTTTTTCGATTATCCGTTTTTTATTTACAGAAAAGTACATTTTATTTTAACTCATTTTTCTTTACTCATAAAAAAACGCTCTCAACGTTTTAAATAATGCATATTATTTACATTATATGTCATTTTGTTTATTCTATTTAGTGTTTAGCATACTTCCTTTTTTTTAATTTCTTTCTTTTGTGGCAGTAGTTAAATACTATTCGACTAGTTATTGTCGTTTCTAATGATTTGTTAAAATTTAATAGGAAGTCACATTTGTGACCGAAGGGGCGAAGCTGTATCAATGTGTTTAAAAATCAGTTGTTTTATTTATTTAAAGGATTTAGTTTACTGATTATGAGGAGATTAAATTTTTGAAATTTGATTAAATTTAAAATTATACAAGAATAATTTCTAATTAAAATATTTGATTTTGTCTAAGATATTAGTTACCGGAGCTGCTGGATTTATTGGTTTTCATTTAGTTTCAAATTTACTTTTAGATAAAAGTAATGAAATAGTAGGATTGGATCTTATTAACGATTATTATGATGTTAATCTTAAATTAGCTCGGTTAAAGCAACATGGTATAGCGGCAGACAAAATTTTATCACATCATCCAATAGAAAGTAAAAAATATTCTCGATATAGCTTTATTCAAGTTGATCTTTCAGAACATGATTTTATTGTAGCTTTCATGCTTAAAGAAAAATTCGACTATGTAATTAATTTAGCAGCCCAAGCTGGAGTGAGATATAGTATAAATAACCCTCGTGCTTACACACGTTCCAATGTAGATGGATTTCTGAGTATTCTTGAAGGTTGTCGACATAGTAAAGTTAAACATCTAATTTTTGCGAGTACTTCTTCCGTATATGGATTAAATGCCCAAATGCCGCTCTCTGAACTTCAGCCGACGCAACATCCCATATCCCTATATGCCGCTACAAAGAAAGCAAATGAATTGATGGCTCATACTTACTCTCATCTATATAAACTTCCGACCACTGGTTTAAGGTTTTTTACAGTATATGGTCCTTGGGGTAGGCCAGATATGGCTTTATTCCTTTTCACCGACGCAATACTAAAAGGAAAGACAATAAAAGTTTTTAATCATGGTAATATGGTTCGTGACTTTACCTATGTAACTGATATAGTAGAATCCATTACTAGAATAACCTTTAAGATAGCTAAATCGAACGATAATTGGAATGGGAAAAGCCTTCAAGCGGACAGTTCCTCAGCTCCTTATCGAATCTTCAATATTGGAAATAGCAATCCGGTACAACTAAATGATTATATTTTTTCCATAGAGGATGCTCTTGGCAAGAAAGCAATTCGAGAGGAAATGGATTTACAGCCTGGAGATGTTTTGTCAACGCATGCTGATACTGAATCACTTGAAAAATGGATTGACTTTAAACCTCAAACTTCTGTAAAAGAGGGAGTGAAGAAATTTGTTGACTGGTATTTGGACTTTTACGAAGAAAATTCGCCAACCAAGGCAAGGATCATTGATCCAGTTCTATGATGGTTGAATAGTCCTAATTTTATTTTGTCTATTCCTTTTAACTTGAATTCTTTTTAGTTCCTTGTCAGTTGAAATAATCTTTACCTCACTCACCGTGGTCTGTTTAGTTTTTATCTTGTATAAAAGCTGGTTCAGGTCTTCTTTCGCCTTTTTGGGAGCGGTGTTTTTTTTGATAGCAGGTAAGGTTATAGAAATTGAAGATTTGCTTGTAGGTCTGGCCAATAAGCAAATTATAATTATTTTTCTTTTAGTAATACTCACCGCGGGTATCCAGCGAAATCTCGGTAAAGGTTTTTTCTTAAAAGTCTTTAGAAAAGAGTTAAGTCCTTTCCAATTCCGTCTGCGAATGATGGTTTTGGTTTCTGTTATTTCAAGTGTTCTTAACAATACACCTGTAGTTGCTCTGATGATCCCCTATGTTAAGCACTGGGCAGACACTAATAGATATCCAGCTTCTCAATTTTTAATACCACTTTCATTTGCTACTATACTTGGAGGGATGATTACAATAGTGGGAACATCCACTAATTTAGTTTTAAATGGTTTGATCGCACAGGCTAAGTTACCGCTCTTAGGATTTGAAGATTTTTTGTTTTTAGGATTTGTTGTCACAGTGTTAGGTATCGTTTATCTAGCTTTTTTTTCTACTAGGTTACTTCCCAAGAGAAAAGGAAATAAAGAAGAGGTTATAGGCCACATAAATGAATATCTGGTGGAAACATTAGTAAGTCCAAATTCCGATTTGTCAGGAATTACAATAGAGGAAGCTGGGTTAAGGCATTTGAAGGAATTATTTTTAGTTGAAATTAAACGAGATCATGAAATTATTTTAGCCGTTGATCCTCATGAAAAGATATTTTCAAACGACCGTCTTTTTTTTGCTGGAAATACAAGATCTATATTAAATCTAATCAATGAAAAGAATGGTCTCATTCTTCCAGAAGAGTCGCATGTTCACGAAAATGGATTTTCCGATCTAACAGAAGCTATAGTTCCAACAGGGAGTAGGTTAGTAGGGCAGTCTCTAAAAAAAGCTGGGTTTCGAGATGAATACAAGGCATCTGTCATTTCTATTTACAGGAAGGGAGAAAAGGTTCAAGGGAATTTAGGAGAGATTATCCTTCAAGCTGGAGACCTTCTTTTGATTGTCTGTTCCAAGGAATTAATTTCTAAAAATCCCTTAACGGATCTAATTATGATTTCAAAGGCTGGTGAGCTTGAATCAGCTACTTCTTTAAAAAAATTGATTCCGAGTTTTTTCGCAATTACCTGTCTTCTGATTGGTATTTCCGGTGGAGTCGATTTGTTTATTGCTTCTTTTTTTGGTGTTCTGATAATGGTTGTTTTCAGAGTTTTAGATATAAACCAAATTAAATCAGCAGTGGATTTAGATCTTTTGATTGTTTTGATTTCTGCTTTAGCTGTCGGAATTGCAATTCAAAAATCAGGTACAGCAAGTTATTTGGTTGAAATTTTATTGAATTATACCAAAAATCTTTCTGCTATTTCCGAGATAGCTGTCTTGTTTTTTGTCACAGTAGGATTGACTTCCTTGATAACCAACGCCGCAGCTATTACAATCATGTTTCCGATAGCCTACGAAATGGGGTTTCAATCCGGAAATAACCTTACTTCATATTTTGTAGCGATTGCATTTGCTGCATCTGCTGACTTTATAACTCCTATAGGCTATCAGACAAATCTGATGGTGATGGGTCCCGGTAACTATAGATTCTCGGATTATACTAAAATAGGATTACCCCTTGCGATCATTTATTCTGCCACAGTGCTTCTTTTTATAAACTTTTATTACCTCTAGTTATGGTTAATAATATTCATCCCAGCGATTTCAAAATTTCAAAAGTTGATAGAACAAACCGTTTAAATCAAAATCCAAAATTGATATGGTTTACTGGTCTTTCAGGTTCTGGTAAATCAACTCTTGCGAATGCTGTTGAGGCAAGGTTATTCGACAATGGATTTCTCACCTATTTATTGGATGGTGATAATATCAGAACAGGGCTAAATAAGGACCTTGGTTTTTCCAGTGAAGACAGAATTGAAAATATCAGACGTATAGCAGAAGTATCAAAGTTGATGATGGATGCAGGTATTTTGGTTGTCTCTGCATTTATTTCACCATTCAGGGAAGAGCGGGAAATGATTGCTCAATTGGTGGGAGAAAGCAATTTTTTAGAGGTTTTTGTTGATTGTCCACTCGAAATTTGTGAACAGCGGGACGTCAAAGGACTCTATCAAAAAGCAAGGGCTGGGATGATTAAGAATTTCACGGGTATAGATTCTCCATATGAAGCTCCATTAAGCCCTAGTATGCATATTCATTCGGATAAGGAAGAATTGAAAGATTCTGTCCAAAAGGTGGTCCTTTCCATCCTTACTGATATCAGTAATTCGCTTTAACAAATATCCTAATCATGTCAACTTATTATTTACCGCATTTAAAAGAACTAGAAGCAGAAGCAATTTTTGTTTTTAGAGAGGTCGTATCTCAATTTGAAAAACCTGCACTTTTATTTTCGGGTGGTAAAGACAGTATCGTTCTGGCTCATTTATCAAAAAAAGCGTTTTTCCCCGCTAAAATTCCCTTTCCTCTTATACATATCGATACAGGTCATAATTTTCCTGAGACCATAGAATTTAGAGATATGTTGGTCAATGAATTAAATGTCCAATTAATTGTAGGTTCGGTACAGGAAAGTATAGATAAAGGCAGAGTTCGAGAGGAAACAGGCGCCAATGCAAGTAGAAATGCACTTCAAACAACGACATTACTTGATACGCTCGAACAATATAAAATCGATGCGGCAATGGGGGGAGCCAGAAGAGATGAAGAAAAGGCTCGGGCCAAGGAGCGTTTTTTTTCACACCGAGATGAATTTGGTCAATGGGATCCCAAAAATCAAAGACCGGAGCTTTGGAATTTGTTTAATGGAAGAAAACACCAAGGCGAACATTTTAGGGTATTTCCAATTTCTAACTGGACCGAAATGGATGTTTGGCAATACATTTTACTTGAAAAAATCGATCTTCCTTCGCTATACTTTTCACATGAACGTGATTGCATTATTAGAGATGGAGTTATTCTGGCCAACTCTGAACATATCAGATTGAAACCAGGGGAAAAGTCTGAGAAAATGATTGTCCGTTATCGTACCTGTGGGGATATGCCAATCACCGGTGCAGTATTTTCTGAGGCAAATACCTTGGATTTGATTCTTGAAGAAGTAGCCACAACTCGCACTACCGAGCGAGGGACCCGAGCTGATGACAAGCGAGGAGAAACAGCAATGGAGGACCGAAAGAAGGCAGGTTATTTTTAAGTAAATTAAAATTAAAAAGATCTTTCTAATATCTTAAAATTGTTAAAGAATAGTGACTGTATTCACAACTTATCTTCACAGGAAAAAATCCAAATAAAGCAGAATATATTCTTCAAATTATTTAACATATTCTGATACCAAAAAATATAATATGTCGATACAAGAAAATAACCAGCTGCTTCGATTTACGACCGCGGGTTCAGTTGATGATGGGAAAAGTACATTGATTGGACGTCTATTGTATGATTCTAAGTCCATTTTTGAAGATCAGATTGAGGCGGTAAAAGTTTCGTCTGAGAAAAAGGGATTTGACTATGTTGATTTATCATTGTTGACTGATGGATTGAAGTCGGAACGGGAACAGGGGATTACAATTGATGTAGCCTACAGGTATTTTGCCACACCAAAACGAAAATTCATTATTGCTGATACGCCCGGGCATATTCAATATACCAGAAACATGGTAACTGGTGCTTCAACTGCCAATCTTGCAATCATCCTTATAGATGCTCGAAAAGGACTTCTGGAACAAACTTACCGACATTCATTTATTGCCTCTTTACTTAAACTTCCACATGTAATCGTCTGTGTCAATAAAATGGATTTGGTAGATTATTCCGAGGCAGTTTACAATAATATAGTAGAAGATTATAAAGATTTTTCTTCCAAATTGGATATTAAGGATGTCCAATTTGTTCCTATTTCAGCCTTGAAAGGGGATAATGTGGTGGATCGTTCTATAAACATGCCTTGGTACGAAGGCTCTACCTTACTCTATCATTTGGAGCATGTACACATCGCATCCGATTGGAATCATATTGACTGCCGTTTTCCTGTTCAAATGGTTATTCGTCCTCATACCTTGGAACATCAGGATTTCCGAGGTTATGCAGGTCGTATTGATGGTGGTATTTTCAAACCTGGAGATGAGGTTGAAATTATGCCTTCGGGATTTTCTACTAAGATTAAATCTATTGAGCTAAATGGGCAGACTATAGAGGAGGCTTTCTCGCCAATGTCTGTGACGATGACTTTAGAAGATGAGATCGATATTAGCCGTGGAGGTATGATTGTGAGACCCAATAACAAACCAGAGGCAACTCAGGATTTGGACTTAATGGTTTGTTGGATGAATCAAAAAACCTTGTATGCCAAAACCAAGCTTATTATTAAACATACTACCAATGAATGTCAGGCATTAGTCAAAGACATTCATTATAAGGTGGATGTAAATACACTTCACCGAATTGAGGGAGTCTCAGAGATAGGTATGAATGAAATTGCAAGACTATCTATTCGCACTGCCAATCCAATATTTAAGGATTCTTACACTAGAAATCGTCAAACCGGAGCTGTGATTTTGATAGATCCCATTACCAATGAAACAGTAGGTGCTGGCATGCTTATTTAAGAGCTAATTTTTACGTTAAAAGTAAGAAATGACAATTTCAATCCATCTTTTTGTTATAGAAATTACAAAATGGACTTAATTAAGTTAACAGAACTAGCAAAAAATGCTGCTTTAGCAGCAGGTAAGAAAATTTTAGGTGTTTACTATTCCGAAGATGAAAATTTTGGAGTAGAAATAAAGAGCGATAACTCTCCAATAACTAAAGCAGATCAGGCGGCTCATAAGTGTATTGTTAACTTTCTAGAACAGACTGATTTACCGATTTTATCAGAAGAAGGAAAAACTATTTCTTATGAAATCCGCAAAGATTGGGAATACTTTTGGATGATAGACCCTCTGGATGGGACGAAAGAGTTCATCAAAAAAAATGGAGAATTTACAGTAAATATTGCGCTGATTCACGATGGTCAACCCATAATCGGTGTAGTGTATGCTCCGGTTTTGGATTTGATGTATTGGGGGAATAGAACAGAAGGAGCTTGGAAGCAGGAAGGAAACGGGGCAATTGCGAAACTGGAAAAACCTCAATCAATTGAGGTAAAAACAATCGTAGCCAGCCGTTCGCATCTAAGTCAGGAGACTCAGACATTCATAGAACAATACCCTGAAGCAGAAGTGATTTCTATGGGATCTTCACTTAAATTCATGCTTGTTGCGGAGGGGAAAGCGCAATTGTACCCGCGGTTTTCTCCTACCATGGAATGGGACACAGCGGCTTCTCAAGCAATCGTAGAAGCTGCTAATTTGAAGGTTTTAATATATCCTGAAATGGTGCCCACGATATATAATAAAGAAAA
>CBFHWO010000067.1:0-9591 GCA_965659625.1 uncultured Algoriphagus sp.
CCATCGAACTTCAGGGAGAAGTGTTGAGTATGGCGGAACGTATCTTTACGGTTTCGGGAGATCAAAACAAGCAATTTGTGCGCTATGCTGCGGAGCACCAAAAACGAGAACAAGCCTTAAGTGCTTGGGTGTATTTGCAAAAAATATATCAGGGCGACTCGCTCTTCTCCATCCACCCACTTCCACAGCAAGGCATTGCCGGCGAAATACAACGGGTGAAACAGGAAGACCTGGATTTTCTGAGCAGTCTGGATTCTGAGAGTTACCTAAGTTGGTATCTACCGGTTCGGAAACTGGTGAGTTCGGTTGGAAACGTCGCACAATACCGCACCGAGGAAATCCCCGCGAGCCTAGCGGCTTTCAGAAGTTTGGATTACAGGGATCCCTGCTTGTATAAAAGCGAGTTGCTTCGGGATGTGATGGACAGTCATTTTTGGTTGCTTGAAAACAGTTGAACACCCGAGAATCCTCAAATCAACCAATGGACTGGAGTCTTTCTTCAGGTATCTTTAAGCCAACGCTCTGGTAACCAAACAGAAAAAGTTTCATGAGGCGGTATCTGTACTTCAAAAATCAAGGAAGAATAAGGTTTTACAAGCCATAGGACAAGAAGAATGAAACAGGAAAAAAGGTCTCCGATATCCAAAGCCCCATTCATTCTTCTTGACATATTTTATTGCTTGTAAGTTGGCTCCTCAGCAGAGCTTATTTCCTCTTCAAATCTGTCTGGGATTATAACAAATTTTTATTTCACTGTCACCAACTATTTTTGACCACATTACCAAAAAATAAGCTTATGATTAACTTTTTCTTTTATTAAAATTAAAATTTTTACTTGGGTTTATTGTTCAGTGTTGGAATTAAGCTATTTGGCCTTGAAGTAGGAATCAAATATACCAATCATATCAACTAGATTAAGAGGCTTGGTTAAGTATCGGTCGGCTCCCTTTTTCAGCATTTCATCTATTTGTTTCGTAGTTGCATCAGCACTTAGAATGATCACAGGTATATGCCTGGTTTCTGAATCCGATTTCAGCATGTCCAAAACTTTTGCCCCATGAATATCCGGTAAGTTAAGGTCTAAAAGAATAAGTGATGGATCATTAAGTTTTGCCAATGGAAGACATTCAAGGCCATACATGGTCAAAATGAGTTCACTTTCAGGCTTTAAACTCCTTAGTACTTCCTTGATTAACTCAATATTTGAAATATTGTCTTCAATTAAAAGCAATTTTCCTTTTGAATAGTAATCCTTTTGAATATTCTCTAGATCTGGAATTGGACTTGGTACTTTTTCTATAGCAGCATATAAATAGGGGACTTCAATCCAGAATGTACTTCCTATTCCTTCCTCACTAATAACACCAACTTTTCCACCCATCAATTTGGTTAATTTCTCTACTACTGAAAGGCCTAATCCTGTCCCTTCTATTGAAGAATTATCATTTCCTGCTCGTTCAAAGGGTTTAAAAAGTTTTGGTAGGTTTTGCTTGGAAATACCCATCCCGTCATCCTTAATATTTATTTGGACATGTTTTGTGCCATATTCATCAGTAGTCTTGTCTAATGAGATGTGTACGTTTCCATTTTCCCTATTATACTTTATGGCATTATTAAGGAGATTTATCAAAACCTGCTTAAGTCTTTGTAAGTCAGCTAAGACATAACATTTTTTATCATACTCTTTTTTAAAAGAAATTTTTATCGCTTTATTTGAGGCAAATGGCCTTACTGATTCAACCACATCTTCTAAGGTTGAAATTAATTCAATCTGTTCAAGGGATATAGAGATTTTGCCGGCTTCAATCTTTGCAATTTCTAAAACCTCGTTTATCAATTGAAGAAGGTGGTTTCCTCCTTTTAAAATGTACTCCAGCTTCTTTTTTTGCGAAACATTTAATTCTGTTAACTCTAAGAGCTGGGCAAATCCTAAAATTGAATTCATGGGAGTACGTAATTCGTGACTCATTCTGGAAAGGAATTCACTTTTTGCAAGGTTTGCAGAATCCGCTTGGTTTCTGGCTATTTCCAATTCTTTATTTATAGTCTCCAATTCTTTAGTCCGATCATTAATTCTTTGCTCCAGATTTTGGTTCAGACTTATAATTTCTTCCTCATATTTTTTTTGTTCTGTTATATCCTGTTTTACTGCCAAAAAGTTTTTGATTTGACCTGCCTCATCTTGAATCGGAGTAATTGAGACATTCTCCCAATACAACTCACCTGACTTTCTTCTATTCATCCATTCGTTCTGCCAATTCTTGCCTGAATTAATCGTTTCCCAAAGGTCTTCGTAAATTTTTTGATCAGTAAGTCCGGATTTGATCATTCCTATGGGTTGACCATCCAATTCTTCAAAAGTATAGCCTGTCATTTGAAGAAAGGCGGGACTCATGTATTCAAGATTGCCTTTTTGGTCTGTAATTATAATCGCTACCGGACTTTGTTCTATTGCTAAAGTCAGCTTTTCAATTTCACTTTCGTTCTTTTTTCGTTCGGTTATTTCTCTGACAAATCTTAGCGCTTTGTCATTTGTCATAGGGATTATTCTACATTCAAAATGCCGTTTCTCAAATCCGTTGATTCCTACATATTCATAGGTTTGAATTTTATGTTCCAAAAAAGTGGCTTCTAGTTTTTCCTGATGTAATTTTAAGTTTTCTTCTGAAAAAACTTCCGTGAGGTTCTTTCCAACCAAGTATTCAAAATGCCCAATATAATTTTCAAGATTTGAACTGTAGTACTCTAAATAATTTCCCTCCTTATCCATAATGAAAAGTAAATCGGGAATAGCATCCACAATGGCTTTAAATCTTAGATTTTGATCTTTAACTTGCTTTTCGATGATTTTTTGATCGGAAATATCGATTACTGTTGCAGCATTAAACAGGGCGGTTCCTCCCTCATCATAAAAAAGCTTTGCAGTAGTTAAGCCAGGGAATGTTGAACCGTCCTTTCGCTTCCTCCCAAATTCTTTGATGCTGTATTCCTGATTTTTTAGGTATTCAGGGTATATATTATTCAGGTAATATTCGAACTGTTCGGAGGTATGAAGATTGAAAACTTCCTTTCCAATTAATTCATCAATGGTGTAGCCGTGCATTTTTGCAAAAGCCTCGTTGCAATAGGTTATTATCCTATTATTATATTCTGTTATTACCGTTCCATAGGATGCTTGATCGGAAATGATTCGGAATTTACGCATTTCCTCCTCGGCAATTTTTCGTGCTGAGATATCATAATCTGCTCCTCGATAGCCTATGATTTTACCCTTATCATCTCTAATGGCCGATCCAAAACTTGATACCCAAATTGTTTTCCCGTCTTTCCGTTGGATGGGATTTTCCCAATCAAATAATTCAAATCCTTCTTGGAGGTATTTTAAACCTGTTTTTTTAAGGCTTTCTCGTTCATTTTCAGGGAAAATATCCCAGAAATATTTTTTACCGACTATTTCATCTGGTTCATAACCAAAAACACTTTTGGAAACCGGTCCCATGAAGGTGTAAAGCCCGGTATCATCCAATTCCCAAATGACAGAACCAGTATGTTCTGAAATTTGTCTAAACCTTTCTTCACTTTTTACGAGAGCGATTTCAGTTTTCCTTTTTCCGGTAATATCTCTCCAAGTTGTAAATAGGGTTTCTTCCCCATTCTTCTCTAGTTTGGAAAGCTTGATTTCAGCTAAAAATTCGCTGCCATCTTTTCTCTGGTGTAACCATTCAAATTCGGTTTGGCCTTT
This sequence comes from uncultured Algoriphagus sp., assembly GCA_965659625.1. Taxonomy (GTDB): domain Bacteria; phylum Bacteroidota; class Bacteroidia; order Cytophagales; family Cyclobacteriaceae; genus Algoriphagus. The sequence goes on from CBFHWO010000067.1 coordinate 3,743, forward strand.
TTCTAGCGCTAAATCAATTAGCTTTTTTGAGTAATCGGATGATTTTTCTCCATTTGGCTGATAATTAGGAGATATTTCTGCAGGAATTATTCCTATTAAATCATCTTTAGTTCCCAATATCATTTTCTCAGCTGCTCGATTGCAGTCAACAAACTTCCCGTCTTTAATTAGGAGGTATCCGTCAGGAGACTCTTCGAATAGGAAGCGGTACTTTTCTTCACTTTCTTTTAAATTTTCCTCTGCTTGCTTTCTGTCTGAGATATCTATACCTACACATTGAATTTCAAAGGGATTTCCTTCTGAATCTGTAAGGCAAACAAAGTCCCAAAAGGTGGTGACAATCTTTCCGGACTTTGTCTCTTTATCCAATTCCACTTGAAAAACTGTTGAAGGAGACGCTATGCATTTCTTTGCAATGGCAAGCGCCTTTTCCTTGTCATATTCACAGATGGAGTCCAGAGAGTTTACTTCTTCTAATCCTTGATTGGGATACTTGTACCTAAAGTCCTCTTCATATTTAGAATTCCAAAAAGTATAAATTCCATCTAAATTAGTCCGAATAACGTAGTTTGTTTGAGACTCCAGTAATCCCCTTAATCGATTTTCACTCTCAAGAAGTTTATTTTCGGCTTTTTTTCGATCAGTAATATTCACTCCCATGCACTGGATCTCGGAGGCATTTCCCTGATCATCCACCAACGCTACAAATTCCCAGAGTGTAGTTATAATTTCATCTCCCGTTCCAGGTTTATCCAATTCTACCGGAAAAATTTTCCCGGGAAATTTGATGCAGTTTTGTACAGTGTCGAAGGTACGGGTGTGGTGATATTCACAGATGGATTGTAAGGCATTTCCTCCATCCAGGCCATCCTCACCATAAATCCAACCAAATTCCTCCTTGAATTTTTCATTCCAATAGGTATGTCTTCCCATCAAATCAGTCCGTAGTACATAGCTGGTCTGGGTGTTCAGCAAGTTTTTTAATTGCCGCTCACTATTTTGGGATTCTTTTAGGTTGATTTTTGATTCAAAATGTTTGCTGATAATATTGCAAATACCCGGAACTAAGCGGCGCTCCTCGACAAGAAAATGGTTGCCTTCTGGTAAAAAAACTGTGATTGATCCAACTTCAGTAGAGTTTAGGTAGATTTTTTCCTGTATGAAATTTGAACTGGTTTGTAAACCGAAAGATTCAAAAAAATTGCCTTGAAAAGTAATTCTTGCACTAGTGATGTGGGGCTCAAAAAAGCCCTCCGGAATGATTTCTACAATCTTTGCTAATAAATTATCTTCGGGAATATCGCTTTGAATGGTAAGGTTTGATATCCGATAGATGGAGTTGAGTTCCTTGATTCGCTCTTTTAGCTGTCTTTCACTTTCAAACCTATTCTTAACATTTGAAAGGATCCCCGTAAAGATTCTTAGAAGATTGATTTCACTTTCATTGTACGTGTGTTGATTTCTAACTGAATCAAGACCTATAAAACCAGTGCATCTTGTGCTATCCATTATTGGCATTGATAATAGGCTAATAACTCCTTGTGGCTCCAAAATTTGGCGAAGTGTGGCGTTTTCACTCAATTCAAAAACGTTTTCCACATAGACTGATTCACCATTAATATGACTTTCTGTCCAATCTTCCAATCCTTCAAGAGGAACATCCTTTAATAAGTCGATCTGTGGTTCAATTCCTTCGGCACACCATTCATATGTATTTGTACAAATTTGTTTTTCCCAGTCGTAATCAAATACATACATCCTGTCTGCTTTAACAAACTCGCCTAATTTTCTCAGTGCAAGATTTATGGTATCGTGGAGTTTATCTGCTGGAATGTTGATGAACGAAGTAGAGGTGAAAACTAAAAGCTCCATCAACTCTGATTGGGCCTTCAGTTTACGTTCAGTCTCTATGTGCTCGGTGATATCTCTGATTGTCGCAAATACCCGGTAGGGTTTATCTTCGCCTTCTTTAAATTCCGGTGTGGAATTCATAGAAATCCATTTGTACATATTTTCCTCGACGTTGTAAATCCCCATGATCTCGTTGTTCACCGGAAGACCAGTGCGAAGTGAGATCCGTGTCGCATGAGACTCGATTTCATAGATTGAGCCATCCAAGTGGATGGCATGAGATCTTGGGTCAATGGGTTCGTCTCCTCGAATTTGGGCTAAAGTATATCCCAACATCTTCTCTGCCGCAGGGTTCATTTGTATTGGCCGTCCGTCAGCGTCTTCATAGATGACACCCTCGGGCATTTTTTGAAAGAGGTTTTCGTGGTTAAGTTTATTAGATTCCAAAATTCGGGTAGTTTTAGTCTATAAATAATTGCCGATATAAGGATAAAGTTGAACTCGCCTCAATGTTTTGTGGGAAACCTCGATTTTAGAATTATAAATGAGGAGATTATCCTTTTCTAATGCTCGATTTCAACAGGTAGAATTCCTATCTCTTTTGGCAGGTTCACAATTAGGATTAGCAAAAAGGTAAACCTTCGAAGAGTTAAATATCCCAATTAATAGTAGAAAATGAAATTATAAAGAAGAAACTGTTGAAAAAGTAACCTTGTCTAAGAATATAAAATGTTATAATCTGTAAGTAAAATGCTTTTTTAATGTTGAAATTATAAAAAAAGTTTCATTCAAAAATTGAACATATGATTTATTGTAAAAAACATTATGATTGTCCGCAAAGATGCCAGTCACCTTAGGATCTTAGCTTATCTGGCAGGAAAACCAGCCAAAGCGAGGCTGGCCGATGATGGGAGACCGAATTGACATCAATTTTTAATTTTATCATATCCTATATTGCTTTCAATTTCTTACTGGCAGAAAAGTGGAAATACTTAATTATCTATATTAAAAATTTTATTAGTAAGCTTTTAATTTACAAAATTATGAGTTTCGTTTACAAAGCTAGCTATATAACAGAATTGGAGACATTTATATTTTTTTTTTAACCTTTTTAATAAAGATCTTCACTTCTAGTTTAAAAACTAATAATCAACTTGTTTTCATTTTCATTAAAACCTAATAAAATAGATTTTAATGAAAATATCTAATTTTAGAAAGTTAATTATACATGTTTTATGTATGCGTTATAAATATTTAATAAATATAAATTAGCGATTCTTTGAAACATTTTCTAATCATTTTTAATCTTCTAAATCTTAATTATATTTAATGAAACGAAATTTTATTTTTACACTCGTTTTTTTAACGATGTGGAATTATGTTCACGGTTTATCATTATCCGAAATCGTCTATACTGACAATTTTACTGAATATTCTGATTGTGAAGTATTATCCCCTGTTTTGCCGGATGGTCTTTCTTATTTTTCTCCTCAAGGATTTGGAGTAAACATTAATGCCAATTTTCCTTCAACAATGCCAACGGGCGATTATGAAATTGTTTGGTTTGATAGCCAAGGTAAGGAATTAGCTATTAGCGAGGTCTTAAGTGTGGAGGTGGAATTGCCTAGAGGGATTTATTTCTATAGTGTTATTATTAGGGATAAAGTAGATGGATGTTCCAGCCTTCCTGTAAATTTTTCTGTCACTGTAGATGCGATTGAGATTATCCTGGAAGACTGTGCCATTGCAGAATCATCCACGATTCGTACGAATGTGTGTCCTTCTTGCGAAGTCATTAACCCGGATGCAGCAATAGATAATGATCTAAACACCTATTCAGAGATAAAAGCAGTTAGGAATGTCTTTGGTGGTTTTATAGCTCAAGAACTTGGTTTTCCGATTGTGGGGAATCGTGGAGATAGTGTTCAAGTTTTATTGTCTTTTCCTGGATCACCGGGTATTTTGCCAGAGCTCTCCTCTATTTCAATTACCCTATACAATGGCACAGCCAAGGTTAGCGATGAATATTTCCTCAATTCACCGAAAGTAAGTATTAGAGAGGAGTCTGGTTTATATTCATTTACTGTCTTTGCAAATGTTGAACCAAACCGAGGTTATGAGCGAGTAAGGATTACTAACTATGCTTCTCGTCCATCTTTTGTTTCCTCCATAAGAGTTCATAAGTCAGAGATGTTTTTTGCTCTTCCAACACTTCCTCCAAATCCTATTTTAATCTGTGAAGGAACATCAACTAGGATAGTAGCCAATCCAGGAGAAAATACTTTTCTTAGATGGTATTCGGACGAGTTTGGAGGAGTTGAGCTTAGTTCGGGCTCGGGTTATACTACTCCAGTATTAAATAACCCGGGGATCTATACCTTTTGGATAGCAATTTTTAGATCTAATTGTGAATCGACCTCAAGATTTCCAGTTCAAGTTCAAGTTCTTTCGAAACCTGAAAGTTCAGATTTGATCGTGTCACAACAAGAAAATGCTTTTTATTGCTACGGAGAAACTGTGTTATTAAAGCCTGAAATCAGCTCTGAAAGTAGTTTTTCTTCAGAAGATCTGGTATTTGAGTGGTTTTATGATTCTCAAGGGCAAGAAAAAATCACAACAAGTTCTTTGACTAACATCAATGTTTCTACTGAAGGAATTTTAGAGATAAATCAAGTTCAACCTGGAAAGTATTCTTATTTCTTGGGTGCTGTTAATCAATTCATTTGCAAAACTTCACCTTCTCAACTTAAAAAAATTGAGTTTGAAATAGACGACGTATTACCAACCCCAATATTTGAAAACAATAATCCAATTTTCTGTGAAGAAGAAAAACGCACCTTAGCCGACTTATCTAATGGTAGTGGAGATTTTGAGCTCAATTGGTATGAGGATGATACACGGTCTGTATTGTTACCAGCTAATACGCTTCTTGTAGATGGCGGAGTTTATTTCGCAGTCAGCCGAAATAGTAATGGTTGTGAGAGTTTAGAATCAGCTAGGGTAAAAGTTCAACTTACATATTGCTCTCCAATTTTGAAATTGCAGAAGAATCCAGATTTATTATCTCCATTCACAGTATTTGCTGGTGATGAGTTGACATATTCTATGTTGGTCGCTAATGAGGGGGGGTATACTGCCTACGACTTGGAGCTTTCAGATGTGCTTCCTTCGGGGACTTCCTACATTTCTTCCACCCCTGTTGGGACAGTTTCGGGCAATACGATTCGTTGGCAGCTGGACAGCCTTTCGGGTGGGGATAGTCTTCATTATGCACTTCGTTTGCGTGTTTCACCATCTTTTGAAATAGGTGGTTCCTTGCGTAATACGGCCTCCATAAGTGGGGAAGATGTGCCTGGTGGTGAACTTGAGGCAGAGTCTGAGCCGGTTTTGGTGATTCGTAATTCCTCGGTGGGAATAAGAAAAGAACTTCTTGAAATGAACGCGGTATATCCAGGTGATACGGTAGGGTATAGGATAAGCGTATGGAATTCGGGTCTTAGTGATTCGGATGCGCTTCGTGTGGTCGATGTGTTGCCAGCTGAGCTGGAATATATCAGTTCGGAGTCTGGTGTTTACAATAGGTCATCTGGTGAGGTAGAATGGGCTGTTCCAGTTCTTGCACCCGGAGATACATTGAATTATAAATTGCTGGTCCGAGTGTCGGAGTCAGCAGTACCTGGTTTTGTAGGAAACACCGCTGTGGTAGAGAACAGTGAAGGGATAGAAGAGGATTCTGATGCTTCGGAAGAGTTAGAGGTTGTTCCTCATTTACCTGAGCTGTATATCTGGAAGTCGCCTTTGGGTGTGCAGAGTGTTGGTGCAGGAGAAGAATTGGAGTATGTAATCTCCGTTTCCAATCGAGGCAAAGGTACAGCCTATGATTTATTGTTGGAGGATGTGCTTCCTTCGGGGACTTCCTACATTTCTTCCACCCCTGTTGGGACAGTTTCGGGCAATACGATTCGTTGGCAGCTGGACAGCCTTTCGGGTGGGGATAG
>CBFHWO010000068.1:0-9307 GCA_965659625.1 uncultured Algoriphagus sp.
TTTCTCTTTAGGTATATCCGCTTTCTTGCCAATAGAAAGAATAAGCTTTTAAAAAATTTGGTTAGTACCTGAATTTGGTCTCTTCGGACTTCTGTCAACCGTCTTCCGGCCTGATAAGCAAAGAAAAAAAGGGCTCTGGCATCATTGCGGATAATCAGATTTCTTATTGCCCCATTTAATTGAGCTAATGCCCTACTCACTTTACTTGTTTTTGTTAAGATTTCTTTTGTTTCTAAGTCTGCTTTGGCTGGGAGCAGAGGGAGATTATTAAACGGTTTGGATTTATCGAAGCTGTTCAAAAACGAGAGTAAATTTCACATTTGTGCCTTGCTCAAGGGTAAAAAAAAATGAAAATTTACTTCTGTTTGGTTGTCGAAGGTAAGTTTACTCTCGTTTTTTTCGCCTAAGGAACAACGGTCTTGGGTAAGAAATGTAGGGCATATCGAAGCTGTGTTTTTTATTCAACTCGACATGGTTTGCTCTGAACCCGAGACATGCGGAAGCCACTGTCCGCCCATGTTTTACATCTATTTTGTGTGCCCAGCATGGGTCGGTGAAAGCTATGCATTTCATTGTTCGTGGTGCGCACGAGACGAAAGACTAGTTGTTTTGGTTAGTACTTTATTTTTCAATGTTATAAGTAATAATTTTTAGTCCGTCTTCAAATGATTCGGTTTCTTGCATACTCCATTTTGCCTTTGTTTTTGAGTTGCCAAAAAGTCGAATACCATTACCGAGAATAATTGGATTTAATTTTAATTTCAGTTGGTCAATAAGTCCGTTGTCCAAAAGCCAACCTGCGAATTTTCCACCACCACATAAATAAATGTCGGTGCGAGACAATTCTTTTATTTTTTTCACTCGGTCGATTGATAATTTCTCAATATGGACTGATTCAGCCATTTTTTTAATTTTCAACGAACCCGAAAAAATGAAGTGTTCCATGTGAGGATAAGCAGGCTGTCCTGGTTCAAGCCCATATTGATATCCAAATTCATAGGTTCTTCGACCCATTATTACAGTCTTAAATTCTTTAAGGTCAGATAAGTATTTATCAACACCTTTTCCACCTGCCGCAAAATCACTTATATCGTCATTTTGTCCCGCAATGAAACCGTCTATTGAACTTGCTACGTAGTAAATTATTCTTGGCATTATTTCGTTACTTTTTGTATTAGCCAACGTTTTGGCGCTTGGCGAAGAAGCGGTTTTCGAAGCACTTTCCTGTCCCCTGAAAACAAAGCTGGCCGAACCAAGCAATATGCGTTGTGTGTGCCTTGAATGTTGAATATAGGTTATTTAGTTGGCCGTTCCAATGAGAGAAATGCCTATGCCGACGCATGATGACATCCCTTAAACGCGGGAATTCCTGAAAATAATTACGACAGGCTGTTACTTGAAGCCAAGCAAGTGGTGCCGATAGCTAGGGCAAGGTTTACCGTGAGAGGACAGAGCGTAAAGAAAATGTCTAGTCGGACATTTTTAGCGAAGGAGCCAGAATGCAGAGGAAGAAGAAAAGTAGGATGGTCCGCCGCGCCAGATCAAAGTCCCATTTTGGGAACAATATTCACACTTTCCAGACAGAGAAGAAAAGGGTTTTTAAGTTTGCTGGACTATTACTGAAAATCAAAGCCTGAGATTCAATGAACCGTCGAATACTGCCAGTTCCGAGAATCGGGATACGGTGGTGTGAGAGCGTCAACCTGAGCTAAAAGGCTCAGGTCAGGGTACACGATTAGAGTACGTTTTTGCTTATTTTTCAGTCGTTAATCTCACACAAAATTGGCATATGGTCGCTTATCTCCAACCATTTTTCTACTTGTCCTATTTCAATCTTTTTTATTCCGTTTGAAAATCTTTGAGCACCAAAAACATAGTCAATATGATATGGCCTGTCAAGTTTCCGCTGAAAATATAAAGTTGGATTGGTCTCGGCTCCTTGCTGTTCTCCTGTGAATTTATGGTAGAGACTTTCAATTCCAAGTTCTCTCAATTCGTTAACTACGTCGGAGTGATTCCACCATCTATCCCATTCGTCCCATTTTGTATTGCTATTAAAGTCTCCTGCGATAATTGTCGTATTTAGTTTGTCTTTATTGACTTGTAAGTACTTCCATAATTGTCCTATGTAGCCGAAATTCGGTGAGTTATTGCGGTGAGTCCAAACAGCAAGCAAGTCCAAATCTTGATTTATTTTACACGGTAAAAAGTGTTTTACATAATGGTCTTTGAACTTGTTTGACCAATCGAGTTTCTTTAATTCAAATTCTGGTCGTGCGAAAATTGCAAGTCCCTTGTTTTTGGTATCGCCAATCCAAATGTAGTTTTCTGCCCATTCCTGATATTTTGGGTGTCGGCATTCGGCTGGGTTTTCACATTCTTGGATAATGTAAATATCAGCATTGAAGTCCGAAATAAGTTCAAACTTCTTTCTAAATGCTCCATTACAATTCCAAGTTACAATTTTCAATTTCGTATTGTTTTAAATGCACTCCAACAATTGTATATCCCCTCTAACGGATATATCCCTTAAATTCCTTAAGTCCTTCATTTTATAAATTAATGAAATACAGGACGTTGTTCGTTTTTTACCGACAACAAATCACAACAAACGTTTATGGTCGGATAGTTAGATTTTCAGAAAATGGACCCTTAAAGTCTATTCTTTTCAAATCGGACTTTAAGAACGTGAACAAAAAGCTTAGTTCCTATACCCAAAGTTGGGTATTTTCTAGGTTGAAAGGGGAGAGTTAAATTAAAATTGATAGATTTTTAGAAATGGCTGTTATACATGAAATTTCGGTGGATGATGTCCTAATGAATCGATTCAAAGTTCTTATCACTTGCGACCTATGAAATGCTCCATGGTCTTATAAATTCCCAGCACGCTTCCTGTCAACCAATCAAAAAAAGTAATAGGAAAGAGTCCTTGGCTGATCCGGGTGAGCCGATAGATATATCCCGGGATGGTGACCATTTTTTTGTTTTTCTCAATGGCTTTTACAATGGTCATTGCCACGGTTTCCTGCTCGAGAATAGGAAGTAGCTTTGATTTCACTCCTTCAAACATGCCCGTATTGATGTAATAGGGCATGATGGTCGTGATCGATATGTCCTTGTTCTGTTGCTCCATTTCCAGGCGCAGACTATCTGACCAACCAATTAACGCCCATTTGCTCGCTGCATAGACCGACATTTTAGGATTGGAAATCAGGCCTCCAGAAGATGCGATAGTACAGATATGACCGGAATTTTGAGCCATCATTTCTCCCAAAAACTCCTTTGTTACCAACATGGGGCCATGGGCATTTATTTCCATGGTTTTGGAAATATCTGATGCGGAATGTTCATGGAAGAATTTGCCCACGACTATTCCAGCATTATTTATCAATACGTCGACTGTTCCTATTTCCTGCTTTACGGTATTGGCAGTTTCTTTTAGTTGCTCATAATTGGATACATCTACACAATAACCAAAAATGGATTCCCCACTGGTAAATTGTCCGATTGTCGCATTTATGGCTTCTTGATTAACATCCCAAATGATCACTTTGGCCTGTCGCTCTAACATAAGCCGAACCATTATTTTACCAATCCCAGATGCGCCCCCGGTGATTAAAACTGTTTTTCCCTTCAACTCTTTCATTAAACTTCGATAGTTTCTAAAACTCTTACTTTATTAAAATTCCAAACACCATAATTTCTCCACATCCTAAAGTAAGGTTTTGCTATGACCAGCTGACAATAAGAATCTATTTCCAATCCAAATTAATTTCATCTAGGTGATTTTGGTTATTGATTCACCAATCAATGGTAGGGGGAGAAATGGTGTCAAAAAGTAGTAAACCATCAAAACTCTTGAATAAAATCAATTGATTGGAATTGGAAAGATCGATAAAAGTATCATTAACGATAATAGGTTCTTGGAGCCATTTGCTCCCATCTGAAAGGGTTTTTGGAAAATCAATAAATGATAATTGAGCTTGGTCTACTTCAATGATATGTTTGATGTCTAAAGCAGCAGTGTCTGGTTTTGAAAGAAATTCTTCTTCACCGGAATTATTTAAAAAACTCCCTTCTTTTGCAAAAACGCCCAATACATACATTTCATTTCCAAAATCCTTTTCCAAAAACTGACCCATCACTTCTTCTTTTTCATTGCTTTTCGAAATGTGAAAATTATGGGCTATGATGATCGCTTTTTGATCAGGTTCAAATTGATTGAGATGCCATTTTATATTTGCTGCCAAAGCCAAATCCCGAGCTTTCCACCTAGCATTCCAATCTTTTGATCTTGCAAACTCTATCATGTATGTCAAAAACTCTACCCGATTTTCTAAGGTCCTTTTTGCTAATTTATCTGATTCAGAAATGTTATTGAAAAGTTGCTGATACCTTTCCTTGAGTTCGAGAGTTTCATTTTCAATGGTTGAAAAGTCAGTACGAAAATTGGCCAGTTGATTTTTAATCTGAACGAATTGTTCCTCCAATTCCTGAAAATTCACTTGATCTGATAATTTCGGAGTTAGGAAATCGGTGAAAACTGAGCCTGTTCGTTGGACATCAAATCCGCCAATCTGTATGTTGTTTTCTTTTGCAAATTGAACAAGATTTTCAAATTCTGTTGTTCTCCAGCCTCCAAAGAAACCTTGGGTCAAATTAGATTTCTCAGATACATTTTGATTTAGATTTATCACCCCAACTTCTCCAATTCCTGATTCAAATAGGATCAAATCAAATCCTAGGTTTTCATAGAGTTCTTTGATCAACTCATTTCTTGTGGAAAATACCTCCTTACTTCCATGATTAAACTCTCCTAACAACACGAGTCTTTTGTCTTTTACAGCATTCAAAACAGGGGTCCAGTTCCCATTTTGATACTCTTTGTTTACTTGAATAGACACTGCATTTTCAGCAATGAATTCTCTCTGTTCTAAAGTTAATACCTGACCATAGATAGGAATGACAAGAATCAGGATCAGAGAAAAAGTAGCCAAAACTTTAATCATCAGTTTGTTGATCATTGCTTTTGATTTGGGGTTTTCGTTAACCTTCAAAATTTCTTTTTAAGATTGAAGGACTCGATGAATTTTCAATTTAGAAAATTGAATGAAAGGATGATGTTAAATCTCTAATGTAAATGATAGAAAAAAAGCCAACAAAATTAATTGTCGGCTCTCTATTAAAGGTTGGTGTAAAAATATTATTTCCAGAAATCAGCATTTTCGATGCCTACATCTTTGGCAATAAAGACTGGGTCTTTTCCTTCTTTTTTCTGCTTTTTATAATCTTTAAAAGCAAGAAGAGCGGGTTTTCTGAGTAAAAGAATGGCGATCACATTGAGCCATGCCATCATACCAACTCCGATATCACCCATCGTCCAGGCGAGTTCGGCTGTTTTGATGGATCCGTAGAAAGTGGATGCTAAAATTGCCACACGCAAAACCCAGATCCCCCAAGTGTTTTTAGATTTTCTGATCAAATAACTCAAATTGGTTTCAGCAATGTAGTAATAAGCCATGATCGTGGTGAAGGCGAAGAAAAGCAACGAAATCGCAACGAAACCTTTTCCTAAAGCAGGGAAGTGAGTTCCTACCGCATATTGAGTGTATTCCGGTCCAAATGAAACGCCGGGAAGGTTTTCTACAATAAATCCTCCTTCTGGATTGACCACATTGTATTGACCGGTAAATAAGATCATCAAAGCAGTAGCGGTACAAACAAAGATAGTGTCAACGTAAACAGAAAATGACTGAACCAATCCTTGCTTTACCGGGTGGGAAACTTCAGCCGCAGCGGCAGCATGAGGCGCTGTTCCCTGACCAGCTTCATTGGAATAGATTCCTCTTTTTACTCCCCAGGCAATTGCCATCCCGAAAACCCCACTAAATGCTGCCTCAAGATTCATGGCTGATTTGATAATGAGAGCAAAGATCGAAGGTACTTCAGCGATGTTCATCAGGATGATGACAACCGCCATTAAAATATAAGCTGCAGCCATAAATGGAATGACCACTTCAGCTACTTTACTGATTCTCTTGACGCCACCAAGGATAATCAATCCTAGAAAGGAAGTCACAATAATAGCGGTATACATGACAGGAATATCAAAGGCATTTTCCACGCTGAGCGCGATGCTGTTACTCTGTACACCAGGCATAAATAGGGCAGTTGCCAAGATGGTAGCAAAAGCAAAAACCATGGCATACCACTTGATTCCCAATCCTTTTTCGATGTAATAAGCAGGTCCACCTCGATACTGTCCATTATTTACTTCCTTATAAATCTGACCTAAGGTTGACTCTACAAATGCTGAAGCGGCGCCTAAAAATGCTATTACCCACATCCAGAAAATTGCTCCGGGACCTCCCATGGCAATGGCGGTTGCAACCCCAGCTATATTTCCGGTTCCGACTCGACCCGATATCGCAATAGCAAATGCCTGGAATGAAGAAACTCCTTTTTCAGAGGATTCGCCTTTGAATAGAAGTTGGATCATTTCCTTGAAATAGGTGACTTGAAGGAACTTGGTCACAATAGAAAAATATATCCCAGCTCCCAGACATAAAAGGATCAAGGCATCACTCCAAACTACAGCATTAATTGCTTCTACAATTTCTTTCATTATTGATTGGTATACTTCTAATTCTAATAAGATTTCTAAATCTTGGGTTTATTTTAAACCCGAAGAAAGCAAAAAATACCCTATAAACTTAGAATAATCATTTCAAAAGGGCATATTTTCTTTTTAAAAGGAGATTTTCCTTTAAATAATAAGACACCAATTTTTTATTTATCCTTCATGTAAGTTTGACTTTATACAGCTCAAATTCTCCATCAACTCCAAAATTAATAAACTCTTTTTAGATCTCGGTTACATTTAAATTTTGATAGAAATTTTTAGATTATTCCACTAAAAATTATCTTTTTCTTCCTTTCATATGAAAATTTTAGGTTTTCAAATGATTTTTAATGTATTTCACAACAAATAATAAAAAACGTATTTATCAGTTTTCTATCATTTAATGAAAAGGGATAAAAAAAACATTTTTTTGATGTGATTTTTATTTTCCGATAGTGAAAATTATTTGTTCCAAGCCTTATTGAGGGCGGTACTTCCATTTAAATCATTTTATAAGATGATCCGTTTTATCACCAAAGCAATTTTTCTAGTTGCACTTTATGTAACCTGCGCTTTACCAAGCCTTCAAGCGCAAAGCCCCAAATTCTTTGGCCTTACCTCCTATGGTGGAAAAGGTGGTACAGGGGCGATTATAGAGTATGATATTGAAAGTAAATCCTTGAGAGATCCTGCGCCAACAGGTTTTACCAATTTTGCTTCAGGAAGCCAACCATTATGGAACCAGTTGACAGAATATAATGGTAAACTTTACGGGACGACTAGAAGCGGTGGAACATTTTTTGGAGGCGTTTTATTTGAGTACGACCCCGCCACCAACTCTTATTTGAAAATTCATGATTTTGAGCAGACAAGCTTTCCAAGTGGTCATTTGACGGTGGTCGATGGGAAACTGTACGGCACAACAACGTCAGGTAGAGAAGGTGCGGGTGTTATCTTTGAATACGACCCCGCGACAAATATATTATCAGAAAAGTTTGTGTATACCGTGGCCAATAGAGATGAGGCTGGGTCAACGCCCTCAGGCGGCCTAGTATACGTAGAAGGTGAACTTTACGGACTGACTTCCAGCGGTGGCTCCAATAATGTAGGGGTTATCTTTTCATATAATATAGCTACAGGTGCTTATACAAAAATCCGTGATTTTGATTTTACAAGGGATGGTGGGATACCCTATGGAAATTTAACACTCTATAATGGCGATCTATATGGTTCGACTACTGCAGGTGGGAGCACAGGTAATGGTACCTTGTTCAAGCTTAAAGGAGGTTCATTTTCTTTTTCAGCGGGAGGATTTGATGTTGTGTATTATTTTTTGGAGGGAAGAGATGCTTCGGATAGTCAATTTCCAGATGATGGAAGTTTAACCGTCTTCAATGACAAACTCTATGGAATGAGACCAAAAGGAGGCTTTAGTAATATAGGCGATAATGATCTTGGGTTTGTCTTTGAGTTTGATCCAACTGATAATGGAATAATAAAGTATGATTTTGATGGAAGACTAGGCAGTACTCCGTATGGTAGTTTAACAGTCCTTAATGATAAACTGTACGGGATGACTTTGCTTGGAGGGAGCTCTAGTAGTGGTTTTATTTTTGAGTTTCTCCCCGAAGAAACTTTCAAGTTTGAAGGATACAGTTTTGATGGGACGAATGGTGCTTCTCCATTTGGAAGTCTAACCGCCTATAATGGCAAATTGTATGGTATGACTAGTGCTGGTGGTATCAATGATGATGGCGTCCTTTTTGAATATGAACCTGAACGTAAAATATATTCCAAAAAGCTTGATTTCAATTTCAATAATGGAAGTAACCCCTCTGGAAGTTTAGTTAAGTATAACGGTAAATTATTCGGAACTGCTGATGCAGGTGGATCAAATAACCTCGGAGTGCTCTATGAGTACGATCCTTCGACAGAAAGTTATACCAAGAATATTGATTTTGTAGGAGACAATGGAAGTAAGCCAAATGGTAGATTAACGGCTTACAATGGTAAGTTATATGGTGTGACTTCTTTAGGAGGTAGGTTTATAGATCATGGGCTTATTTATGAATATGACCCGGAGAGTAAAGAATACAGCAAGGGTCACGAATTCAATGGATTTAATGGCAGTACCCCAATTGGTGGTTTGACGGAATATAACGGGATTCTGTATGGATTGACTGCTAATGGTGGCACTGGCGATAAGGGGGTTTTATTCGGATATGACCCTATTAGGAGAGGTTTAGTATTGATATTCGATTTTGATGGTACAAATGGCGTTAGTCCTAGGGGTCGCTTAACAGTCCATGATGGAAAGCTCTATGGTACGGCTTTAGGTGGCACAACTGAAGGAGGTATTTTGTTTGCCTACGATCCGTCGAATGGTGAATTTACTGAAAAGTACAATTTTGAGGATGGTAAGGGTTTGGGTCCTAACGGTAGTATGATAGTATATAATGGAAAGCTTTACGGGCTGACCACTCTTACTCGTTTTAGTGATACTTTTGGGGGAGTTCTTTTTGAGTATGATCCGGTTACTAATATATATAGCAGAAAATACTCATTTGTGGAAAATGATGGTAGTAGTCCTAGGGGAGGTTTAACCGAATATAATGGGAAGCTCTACGGAATGACCTCTAGTGGGGATAATTTTTATGCATATGGAACTGTATTCGAATATGATCC
>CBFHWO010000069.1:0-8246 GCA_965659625.1 uncultured Algoriphagus sp.
ATAATTGGTGATGCGCAGATCTGCCCCCAGGATATTGGATCTATAGATTAATAGGTCAACTTCGTTTCCTTCCATAGCGGCAGCCTTTTTATCATCCCATAAATAGCTGACATGGTTGAATTCTTGTGTATTTGTATTCATTTTAATATTTCAATTTTAATAGGTTGAATATGGGGTGCTCTATACTTTTTGGTATCCTGTGCTGTCTTGAAAGAGCTCGGATTTGATGAAAATTATAGGCTTAATTTAATATTTGAAGGATTTGATTTTAGATTTCAAGGTAAAGAAATTGGGGCGGAGGAGAAAAAGCTTTTTGCTTTTATTCCCGACATTTAAGATTTTTCTAGGATGGAACAGGATAGTTACGAGCGTTTATTTAGATTTTTTGACCCCACGATATGAAAGATCAAAAATTATTTAAAAAAATAGTCAGTCAGAATAATGAGTACGAAAGAACTCCTGTGCCTGATAGTCAGCTTAAGTCCGGCAAAAGTTTTCTTGGAATGTATGCTGGAGAACATACAGCAGGGACTGAATTTGTCATAGGGCCTTTGTTTGTGGCGCATGGAGTGACCGCAGGAGATTTAGTTTTAGGGCTTTTTATAGGAAATTTATTGGCAGTGTTAAGTTGGGGATTTTTGACAGGTCCTATTGCTGCCAAAAAAAGATTGACCTTATATTATCAATTGGAAAGAATTACGGGGAAGTCAGTTGTGAACTCCTATAATTTCATCAATGCTTTGATGTTTTGCTTTTTGGCGGGATCAATGATCGCTGTTTCGGCCACGGCAGTAGGGATTCCTTTTGGTCTTGAAATGCCTACACTGACTGACTGGTATCCCAAAACACCGGGATGGATTGTAGCTGTGATGTTGATGGGAGCAGTGATAACAATGATTGCAATCAGAGGATATAACCAAGTCGCAAAATTTGCCAATGTCATGGCTCCATGGATGATTTTGATCTTTGTTTCTGCTGCATTTGCTGCTCTTCCTCAACTGGGCGTTCATTCACTAGATGAATTCGTAGTGGCTGCCAAAGAAGTCATTTGGACCGGAGTACCACTTCCCGGTATTTCAAAATTCAATATTTGGCACATTATCTTTTTCTGCTGGTTCTGCAATATGGCCATGCACATTGGGATGTCGGATTTGACCATCCTTAGATATGCCAAATCCTGGAAATACGGTTTCTTTTCTTTTGCCGGAATGTACATCGGTCACTTTGTAGCCTGGATTGCTTCAGGAATTTTATATGCTGTTTTTCTTCAGACAAATGTTAATTCACAGGAATTTGCTCCAGGCCCAATTGCCTATCAAGCGGCTGGGGTTGCAGGGGCGGTCTGTGTAGTAGTAGCAGGATGGACTACTGCCAACCCTACTATTTACAGAGCAGGATTGGCACTACAGGGAATTTTCCCAAAAACCAAGACATGGAAAATCACAGCAATTGTAGGTGGAATAACAAGTTTAGCGGCCTGTTTTCCAGCCTTGGTTATGAAACTTCTGGATTTTGTGGCCCTCTATGGATTGGTACTGATGCCTATGGGCGCAGTTATTTTTGCGGATTTTTATTTCGCTGATAAATTTGGATTTCAACAGGAGCAAGCCATAAAAAATAATAAATCCTTTACTTGGCCGGCTTTGGCAGCATGGATTAGTACCTTATTTGCCTGTTTACTTTTGAACTACTTCTATGGTCTGGATATCTTCTTCCTGGGGCTGCCAGGTTGGTTTATTGCCGTGATCCTCTTTGTGAGTTTTTCTAAAATTAGCTTTCCCACACTTAAGACTAAATTAGCATGAAAAACTTACTCAAAATTGCCTCATTTATTGGTTTGGTACTTACTATAGTTCCTCCAATTTTGTTTTTTAAATCAGTTATCAGTCTTGATTTGAGCCATCTTTACATGACCATAGGCATGTTTGTTTGGTTTGGATCTGCTCCTTTTTGGATCAATAAAAAGACGGATGATCAACCCGACGAATCATGAAATTATCTTTAGAAAAAATAAAAGACTATAATAATTCAACCGCGCAATCACACAAAGATGAGCTGGATCATATTTCAAATAAACTCACAAAAGAAGGATTTGAAGTAAATGAATTAATCAAGAGGATTAAGGATTTTCAGATTGCAGTGCCAAGTTGGGCCTTGGGAGCTGGAGGAACAAGATTTGGTCGGTTTGGAATCGGAGGAGAACCCAGAAACCTTGAGGAAAAGCTGGAAGATATCGGTTTGCTGAAAACGTTGACTCAAAAAACTGATAGTGTTTCCCTTCATATTCCTTGGGATATTCCATCTGATTATGCTGCGATTAAAACATTAGCAGATGAGCTAGGAATTTCATTTGATGCCATGAACAGTAATACTTTTCAAGATTATGGTCAAAGCGAAACCTATAAACTTGGCTCATTGGGAAATGCAAAAAAAGTGATCCGGGATCAAGCTGTTGCCCATAACTTGGAAGTGATAGAAATCGGAAAGAAGTTGGGGAGTAAAGGACTGACAGTTTGGTTAGCTGATGGAAGTAATTTTCCGGGGCAATCAAGTTTAAGAAATGCTTTGCAATGGACTCAAGAGTCTTTAAGCGAAATCTATCAATCTATGCCTGTCGATTGGAAGTTGCTGCTTGAATACAAACCGTATGAGCCCAATTTTTATCATACCATCATTCCTGATTGGGGAACTTCCTCTTTGCTTTGTAAATCTCTGGGTGATAGAGCAAAAGTCCTTGTCGACTTAGGCCATCATTTACCAAATACCAATATTGAACAAATTGTAGCAACACTGATGTACCAGGATATGCTGGCGGGCTTCCACTTCAATGACAGTAAATACGGAGATGATGATTTGACGACAGGAAGCATTAAACCCTATCAGCTGTTCTTGATTTTTTGTGAATTGGTATCGGGTTCAGAGGATGGAGCTCAGGCTTGGGAAAGTATTTCTTGGATGATAGATGCGAGTCACAATACCAAGGATCCTTTGGAAGATTTGATGCAGGCATTGGAAATTATTAGCATCAGTTACACAAAAGCGCTCTTGGTGGACAGGAGAAAACTGACTACCTGCCAAATTGAGGGAGATGTAGTCGGGGCCCAGGAATGTCTTCAGGATGCTTTTCAACGAGATGTAAGATCTTTAGTTAAAGAGGCTAGAATACAAAATGGAGGTGCTGCAGATCCGTTAACAATGTATAGAAAACTAGGGGTCAGAAATGCCTTGATTCAAGATCGGGGAGCAAATTCCAGATCCACAGGATTATAAAAGCAATTCAAATCCAATGATGATTTCTAATTCATGAGGAATTAATATCTTGAGGATCAAATATCAAGACTTTAACTCATGAAAAAGCTCCTTGCCAGTTTCTGTTTTATTTCTCTCCTTATTTCCTGTAGTTCTCCAAAAGATCAAGCTAACCTTGAAGAACAAAAAGGAGAAATATCCACATCTTCAAACTATCATACGACAGGCTCTATTGAGAGAATGAGTGAGGAAATGAATTCATTGGTGCCAGAAGGAGCCGAGATTGAAATCATCGCATCAGGATTTGACTGGTCAGAGGGCCCGCTTTGGTTACAGGATCAGCAAGCGGTGATTTTTACGGATGTTCCCAAAAACAGAATTTGGAAATGGTCAGAGCAAGATAGTTTGGAGATTTATCTGGAGCCTTCTGGCTATTTTGGGGAGGAGGAGAATAAAAAGGAGCCAGGAGCAAATGGATTGATTTTAGACATGGAGGGAAATCTGATTCTTTGCCAACATGGAGCGAGGCAGATTGGAAAAATGAATGCGTCAATTTCAAACCCCTCACCTGAGTTTGAGGTGTTAGCATCAGGTTTTCAAGGAAAGAAATTTAACAGTCCCAATGACTTGGTCATGAACAATGGAGGAACGATATACTTTACTGATCCTCCCTATGGACTGGATGATTGGGATCCCAAGGAACTCGATTTTCAGGGAGTATATCAACTTGATTTTATGGGGAATCTATCCTTGCAAATTGATTCGCTTTCAAGGCCAAATGGGATTGGACTAAGTCCAGATCAAAAAACACTTTTTATAGCCCAATCAGATCCAAATAAAGCTAGATATTATGCTTATGAATTGGACGAAAATGGAAATGTTTTCTCTGGTAAAGTGATTTTAGATGTCACTGATTTAGTGGGTTCGGGGAATCCGGGATTACCAGATGGACTTGCGGTTCATAGCAGTGGAAATCTTTTTGCAAGTGGACCGGGAGGAATCTTGGTTATTAGCCCTGAAGGAAAACATTTGGGAACCATAAAAACAGGGAGAGCTACTTCCAACTGTACTTTTGATACAAATGAAAATTATCTTTATATCACGGCAGATATGGATTTGCTGAGAATTAAACTGAAATAAAGATTACTTCTTCCAGTCCCAGACTACGATAGCCCAAGTTTCAAATTCGTCTTTGAACGTATGGATTACTTCAAAACCCACTTTTTGATGGGCTTTTAGGGAACGGGCATTTGAGATGGAAATTTCGGTAATTGCAAAATCATAGTGAGTTTCAAATGCCCTACGATAGGCTTCATAGCATTGAAAAAAAAGACCTTGGCCACGGTATTTCTTGCCAATACATACCTGTCCCACTGCCATGTAATTGGAGTCACATACTTTTTTTCCTAGATAAACTAAAGCATCAAATTGCTCGAACATGGGGATGAGCATGGGTACATCATTTCGGGATCTTTTGGTCATCGCCAATAAGTAAGCTGCTACTTTTTCTTCATCTTTTGCGATGATATGAGGCTCTAGGGAATTCAGCATCTCCAACAATTCAAGGTTATGTTGGACTCTTACAAAGCCTTGCTCATTTTTCTCTTCTTCACTGATGTTTTGGAGAAGGTTTTCTTGCTGTAGGTCTAAGATTCCCTGGAGATCCAAAGTGGTTTTTGCTTGGCATATTTTAACCATGCGTCGGATTATTTATAAGTTGAGTCTTCAGAAACATCTCCGGGATCATTTGGGTCATTTTCTGGGATTTCGGGTTTTGCTTGAGCTTGCGCTTTTTGCTTTACCTCAGGGATATATTTTGGGGGAATGGTAAGTTGGTTACCATCACGATTGGAACGATAATGGGGAGACATGATTTCTACTCCAGCTTCATTAAAAGTGTCCTGAATATTGGAATGTAAGTCAGAATAACTTTTTGCGGCTTTTTTGGATTCGTCAGTATAAGCATTGATTTGATAGCTAACATAATAATCATCCAGGCTCGTTTGTAAAACAAATGGTTTTGGTTCTTTGATGACGGATTCAACTTTAAGTGCTGCAGTTATAAGCAATTCATGAACCTGTCGCCAAGGAACATCATACCCTATGGTGACTTTACTATATAGAATAAGTCCTGGCCCGTTTGATTCAACTGAATAATTCACTGTATTCCCATTTAAAATGGCAGAATTGGGTATCGTAACTTCCTCGTTTTTTATAGTTCGGAGCCTCGTTACAAGCATTGTTTTTTCTATTACGTCTCCGGTAGTATCTCCGATTTTTACTCGATCACCAATTTTAAATGCCCGCATATAAATAATAACCAATCCAGCTATAATATTACTTATGGCAGAAGACGAACCAAGTGAAATCAGAAGGCCAAGAAAGACGCTGACCCCTTGAAAAGCGGGTGAATCTGAACCGGGTAAATAAGGAAATATAACGATGAATGAAAAAGCGTAAACAATTATTTTGATCAAATTGAAAGTAGGCTTAGCCCATTCTGGATAAAAACCCGGAATGCTGAGATTTCCTCTTTCTATTTCTCCTGAAATAAAATTTATAAACTGCCCAACATAAAAAGTAATTACCGCCACTATTAAAATCATGAATATCTCAGGGATATATCCTAAAAATGAACTCAAAATGGATTTTATTGGAGTCGTGATGTAGCCAAGAAGAATCCCCGCGAGATTTTTTGTTGCAGGGAAAATGCTGAAAATAATAGGCAGGGCCAAGTAAAGCAGGATGACGATTAGTACGATTTTCAGTCCTTTCATCAACACTTTCAGGAGTCTTTCTTCCCTGTCAGAAGAAAGCAGCTCAAAGTTTTTTATGTTAATTCCTTTAAAATAATTGTGCCATCTAGAAAGAATAAAATCAATCAGTTTATTAATTCCATTATTAATCAATCGGACTAATAAAATCACCGCGATTAATACTCCAATCAATAAACCGGTTCTTGTAATTGATTGTATTAAAGTTCTTTTCTGATGATTTTGGGCAAAGGAGTCTTTTATGGATTTGATATATCCTTCAGCAATTTCTTCTTGAGTTTTTCCTAAAAATGCTGCGTCTTGTTTAGTTACACTCCCTAAAATGAGATCGCCATGCAGAATTTCCAAAGCAATCCCGTCTTCAATAAAAGTCAAGAGAGCAGTGTCCAAAGCCTCAGATTCTGATAGGGATTCTAGTTTTTTGGTGAAACTTGCTGCTCTTTCATTTTGGCTAAATGAGCCTAATCCTGTGCTTATAAAAAATAAAGTATCCTCGTAAAATATTACCGGTTTCTTTAAAGTGTCAGGTTGGATTATTATTGTGGAATCCTGATTTTGGGCAAGAGTGATTATAGAAGTCAGAAAAAAAGACGTGAATAAGAATATTTTAATCAAAGTTGGAGGCATGGTTGATCTATCTAGTTGATAAAAAATATTCAAATTCAGTATTTAAAACTTGAATACCATTTACATCTTTAATATTAAATAAAATTCATCGTTTTCAGTAGATTTGATTTTTAACCAGTTTACTTATGACCATCAATAAAGTTTATTATGGATTATGGGCACTTCTCTTTGCTCTTTTTTCCTTCTGGCAATTTAACGATCCAGATCCAGAAATATGGGTTAGTGTTTATATCGTGGCTATCATCTTTTGCCTTATGGGCTTTCGTGGGATATTCCCAAAAATTCCTTTGACCATTGTCGTCGTTGCATGTCTTGTTGGTGCGGCCTATTATTGGCAAGGTGATGTAGGAGGGTGGGTATCTCAAGAAGTAGAGCAACATGATTTGAGTATGAAAAATGATTTTATGGAAGAATCTCGTGAATCATTCGGCTTATTGATTGTTGCCTTGGTCATGATACCTGGACTGGTGAAAGCATGGAAGAAGTAAAACATATTCTTTATCTTCCTATTAATAGTAACCTGACCTTTAAACATTAATAATACACCCATGAAAAAACTTCTTTTATTGACTCTGACTGGATTTTTCCTAAGTTTTGGAGCATACTGTCAACAGGCAGCCAACATTAAGTCAACGTATTTTGAGATTCGGAAATACTACGCCAATCCAGGGAAACTTGATGACTTAATTAAAAGGTTCCAAGATCATACGGTAGGTCTTTTCGAAAAAAGTGGAATGGAAAATATTGTCTATTTTCTGCCGGTAGAAAACAATGACAATTCTATGACCTACATACTAGGCTATCCTGATGAGGCATCGAGAGATCGAATGTGGGAGGTTTTTCTGAATGATCCTGAATGGAAAAAAGCGTACCAGGAATCAATAGACGATGGAGCATTGGTAGCCAAAATTGATCAAACATTTATGACTTTGGCACCAGGCCTGAATGAAATGATGATGCCGTCAAAAAGTGGGATTTTTCAAATGAGGGTTTATACTTGTTTTGATGGAAGAATCGATAATCTAATCACCAGATTTAAGGATCATACACAAGAGCTTTTTGAACGTCAAGGCCTCAAAAATTATCCTTACTGGCTTACTACAGAAAAAGAAGGAGGACAATCTAAGTTAGTCTATTTATTGGGTCATCAAGATCAAGCGGCGTTTGAAGCTGCTTTTCAATCCTTTATTAAAGATCCTGATTGGATTAAAGCAAAAGATGCATCTGAAGCAGACGGGAAAATTGTCGAAAAAGTAGATGCTACTTTCTTTAAAACACTTCCTTTTTCTCCAATGAAATAAAAGTCTGAATTGTCAGAAATAAAAAAAAGCCAACTCGCGAGTTGGCTTTTTGCGTTAAGAAAAAAATCGAAAATTATCTTGGAAAAGCAGCAGCAAGTCCACCGTCGACATTGATCATGTTTCCGGTAGTTTTGTTGAGCATTCCGGATACGAAGGCAAAAGCTGCCTCTGCGATGTCCGAGGTTTTGACGGCTTCTTTGAGTAAAGTTCTGTTTGCGTAATAGGCGGGCAGGTCTTTGACTTCAATTCCGTAAGCCTTGGCTCTGTTTTCGGCCCATCCACCTTCCCAGATGTT
>CBFHWO010000070.1:0-7178 GCA_965659625.1 uncultured Algoriphagus sp.
TCCTGAAGCCCGATAATCATCTGGTGTGCAAGCCGCCAGCCGGAGTTGTTGAAGTGCAGGACGATCGCCGGGGCGTCCAGCGCCAAGGCGTTGGCGACAAGTTCCTGCGCGCCGTTATTCTCTTGCGTGTCGTTACCAAGCGTATAGCGTGTATGTGCACCAGTCGGGCGGCCATAGCGTGCGCCGACTTTCTGTACTTCGAACATCTCCCGTGAAGAGACGCCCTCTCTCATGTAGCCCACGGTGCTGCCGATGCCCACGGCACCAGCCTGCAGGCCTTTATCAATCTCTTCTAGAATCGCGTTGCCCTGCTCTAAGGTCGGACGTGTTTGGCTCCAGCCCGTTTTCGCCCGGGTTGTGTAAGCCGCGATGGGGCCTTCTTTCAGATAATCGGCGCCGTCTGAACCGTCGATGACCATTGCACGGGCAAACTCGTGACTTACCGCGATACCATAGTTGGCCTGAGTCACACCGGCACGCGCTTCGTACCAGTCAGCGACATAGGATCCCGCGCATCCCATCTCGAAATCCATGCTGCTCGTCACCCCATCGCGCAATCCGAGGGAATAGCCGATGGGCGTTTGAAAGTGGAAATGGGTATCAATGAAGCCGGGCGCAACGATTTTTCCTGTAGCGTCTACAGTTTCTTTTCCAGAAATAGCATCTTCTGTGATTAAGGCAATCCTGCCATCTTTTACGCCTACATTTCGTATGCCGTCAAAGTTGGTTTCAGGGTCTATGACCCGGCCGTTTAAAATGACCAGATCAAATTCAGTGTCGGCCGGAAGGCCTGCAGTTTCTTTTGTTGAATCTTTTTTAGATTCGCTGCAACTGGTTATTAATGTTAAACTGAACAAGCAAATGAATGCGAGTGCTACGAGTTTTTTTGACTTCATGAGTCCCTTATTTATTTTAATGATTTTAGTTTGAATCCTATAGCAATATTTACAATGCCCGCTAAGGCGAATCCAACCCCCATCCATGTGGTGATGGCAAGCATACCCATTAAGGTATTATTAGTGATGAAATAGCCTATTACGATGGAAAGTACTCCGCCAAACATTCCGAATCCCCAAAGAGACCCTTCTTCTTTTCTGCTTTGAAAAGCATCTGCAAGTGACATGATACCGGATACGATAATCCAAAAGCCGACTACAAAAGGCAGTGATGCTGCTGTCAAAGCAGGATTGGAGAGGAGCACAAATCCAAATAAAATATCAATGAGGCCTCCAGCCAATCCCCATCCCCAGTTAGGGACCGTATTTCTGAGCGAGAATGAAGCCCCAGCCTGAACTATTCCGGTGATCAATAAGCTAATGCCTATATAGAGGGCAACTCCAACTAGTGCATTTAAAGGATGCCTAAATACAAAAAATGCGAGAAGGACAAGGATAATCCCTCTCAATAAGGTGAACCACCATAGTTTTTGTAATGATTTCATTTTTTAGAATTGTTTGAAGTTAGAATTGGTTATTGTCAGAATTTAAGAAAAAGTACTTATTAAGAAATTATTTCGAATTAGTTTTTTATGGGCTGGGATTGAATTTTCTTGGGATACTGACTATTAGTCAGTCTCTAAAATGCGTACAGATAGTATTTCGTAACGAATGTCATTCAAGGCGTTAAGAAGTCCCAGAAGAGCTGACTGATCTGGAAAGTAACCGATAAGATTAATTACATCTTTTGCAGGATCCTGATGGATTTGCATGTTATCAATTATGCCTAAAAGTGCCGAGTTGAGCTTTCCTGAGATCTTGATCTGATAGATCGAGTCCTCATTAGATACTGTTTCGTAAGAGTCAAATAATCCTTTCCTATTCATCTTCATAATTTACGAAGTTGTGGATGAGTTACTTATACTACTTTAGTCGCAAAAAGGTAGGATCGTATTGTTTTTACCAGTTGATAACTGGCATTTATTTGGGTTGAAGTGGGAAAAGTTGGGGAAAATTAGATAAACAAATTCCTTAGTTTTAAACCTTAAATTAAAATTCGGTACAGATATAAAAAATCATAAGTATCCTTTTGGTACCTATGGAGTGGGTTTTATTCCCCGTTTTATTTATAATCTATTGATTTGATTTAGGTCAGCGTATTAACTCATCCCAGTATTATTTCAATGGCTTTCTTAAATACTGAGGCGTAAAAATCGTTACTCCAATTTCCAATCGAGCACCAGAAGTTCCATCAAAAGTGCCCCCGTAACTTATTGCCGGGATTATTGTGTAGTTTGGTTCCCATCGAAATCCAATTTTGTACTCTGGCCTGGAATAGGCGGAGCCAGCTGTCCCAAATACTTCTCCGACAATGGCTGATTTGGGAATAATCTTGTAAACTGCAACTCGGGTAGAATAAGTAAATCCAAAGGTGGCATTACCTATTTCAGTATTGCTCCAATCTAATAGCGCTCCTGGCATAAGATCCCATGATATGGTGTTGTCAAATAAGGCCAAAGTGATCGGGACAGCTGTCCAAATATTTCTATGGGATTTTAAAAACTGAGTTTCTTCCCAATACCCTGGGGATTTGCCAAACCCCAAAAAAACAGCCCCACCACCATTATTTTCTTTGTTGACCCAGAACATGTATTTGGCATAACCTTGTACATTGAAATGCTGTGGTACTAGTTCTTTTTCGTTCTCCCAAAACAATGTAGGTTGAATAAAAAACTCCCATCTTGGCACTAGTGCAAAAGATAATATCGCTCCGGAATTCCGTCCCCCTGCGGTCATCGTTACCGTGGTAGTTCCATGAGACATGGTGAGGTAGTTGTCGGTATTAAATTGTTGTGCTTGAGTGTCTAATGAGTTTAAGAAAAAAGCAGATAGAAAAATAATGACAAAACACGATTTCTTTAGTCGGATTAACTGGGGTATAATCATTAGGGTATTAAATTTTACTCCAAGTTAAACATGAAGTGATTTAAATGATATTCAGGATACTATTTATTAATTCTGAATTCTTCGAAGCATTGAGGTGCGATTAGAGACTTCCAGCTTTCTATAAATATTAGTCAAGTGACTTTTGACGGTTACCGTAGAAATATAGAGTCGGTCACCTATCTCTTTATTTCTGAGTCCATTTGCGATGAGTTTCACGATCTCTTGTTCACGTATAGTAAGTTCTTTTATATTTAATTTGTCTGGATTTAGGGTAGCGGTGGGTTTATTGAGGCCTAGTCGAGAGAGCACATGGAAGGACTTATTGGTTGGCTTAATTAGTTTAAATAAATCTGGAAATACGTGATGCACTTCTAATATTGCTCGTATCATTTCAGTCTTTTCGGCGAGAAGTAAGGCTTCTTCAACTGAATTTTCTGCAAGCATTTTGTTTCCAAGACGGAATTCAGCGATCGCTTTCAATAGCGCTATGTCAATAGTGTGGTAGTTGTTATGAATTTTATTTAGAGAAGCTTCAAGTGTAGCAAGCACCCCAATTGCTTCTCCAACCAATTGATTTGATCCATGACTTACGATAATTCGAAGCTTAGTTAGTTCAGGTACATCTATCAAAATAAAATAATTTCCTTTGCTTACATTCACCCAATCGTTCATTGCCCAGTCTAACTCTTTTTCCCCTTGACCAAAATGCCAACTGACCCTCGCTTTTATTGAATCGAAGTAAATTTCAAATTTTGAATCCTTAAACTTTTTGGCCGATTGGCCCATTTGTTCGAGAAATGAACTAGTTGACTCTTTATCTCTTTTTAATGAACTTATTAAGGTCAAGCCACTTAGGGCATCAAAATAAACTCTGTAATGTAATCTACCCTCAAATAAGAACGTTTTTTTTAACGCTAGTTCGGTTTCATTCACATAGAAAGAATGAAAGGAAATATTGCCATGAAAATACCAACTCCATCCTTCTGCATAAGCGAAATTAGAACCCTGAACAAGGAATCGAAGCTTTTTTGAGTCACTAATGGCGGATCCGAAATTTCCAGAAAGCAAGTGAACAATGACTTTACCGTGTATGGAACGGATATGTATTTTTGAGGAAATTTCTGATTTTACTTCCATTTCTTCAAGGCTCTGCAATGCTAAAGCGTTTAAGCCAAGCATTTGTTTGCTACAGGCCAATATCAATTCTCTGCGTGCGCCAAACATGTATCTTTCATTAGGGCACAATGCTTTAGATCGTTCTAGCGATTCTACCGCTTTTTTTAGGTTTGGATTTACAAAAGCCAAAAAGTACCCTAAATGATTCAGATATTGAGAAATGTTCTCATCACTTGAACTTTCAATACCAATAGATTTTAGTATTTCTAGGATCTGAAAAAAATCTTCGAGGTTCCATGTTTCCTCGCATATAATTAATTCCGTAAGCAACAAATCAACATTGGTATTTCGAATTTGCCGTGGGATGATATTTAGCCAGCGTTGTAAAACCCACCATTCTCCTTGGTCCAGCAAGGTTTCTGAATGCATTTTAATCAAATTGCAGGCTAATGTGTAGTTTTTAGTTTTGCTTGAGTAACGAATTGCTTCATCAATTTGACCTTTTTCACCCAACCAGCTGCTAATTTGTGAGTAGATTTGCCTAACTAATTCCGGTTCGCTGCTTTCTATTTGTCTTTTTAGAATTTCGCCAATCAAATGATGAAATCGGAATTTCCCATACTCATCTCTAATTGGGATCAAGAAAAAGTTCAACTCGACTAGTTTGGAAAGGAAGTTCTCAGCTTCACAGGAATCCGGAAAAGCATAAAGACAAATTTCACTGATCAACTGTTTGTCAAATTTATCGAAGAGAGCGCAAATCTGCATTTGCCTAAAAAATTTCGGGTCAATGTTTTCACTAATATGAAGCATCAAGCGATCTAGATCATTGGCTAGTATTTCATTTCCACTATTTCTATTATCAAACGCTTGAAATGATTTTGCCAATAAAAACATTCGGATTGCCAAGATCCAACCTTCAGTATTTTCTAAAAGGGCACTAATCTCAGTATCGGTGAAGGTAATGGAATCAGTGGAAGATAAAAGTTGGTAAATCTCAGATTTCTCAAATCTGAGATCCCTCATCCGAAGTTCTAACATTTTTTGGTATAACCTCATTTCTCTCAGCTGAAATGGCGGATCCCAGCGGGTGAGGATAACTACCTGTAAATTGCTTAGATTCTCACTAATTAAAACCTTTACTAATTGGTGAATCTCTTGATTTTTAATTAGATGATAGTCATCCAGAACTAGCCTCAAATGTTTTTGAAGGTTGTTCATTGAATTGACCACTCTATCTATGGTTATTTCCCATGACAGGAGTTGGAGTTCTCCTTTATTTTTATAAATCTTTTGAATCTTTGAATCTCCTGTCTTTTCTAAAGTATCAATCAAATAGGTAATGAAAGAAAATGAATCATTCATGCTTTCATCCAAAGAAAGCCAGGAGAAATCTTTTTGGTAGTGTTTGAGCCATTGACTTACTAGCACGCTCTTGCCATAACCTGCCGGTGCTGATATTAGGATCAGGGGCAAGTGACTGTTTTCTTCCAGCCTTTCCAAAAGATGGGTTCTGTGCAAAAGATTTTTAGATAAAATTGGCCTATTCAGTTTAGTGCTAAGCATGTGGAAATTGAAAAATTGAGTAACTAATTTTCACTTGGTTTCAGGAAATTTAAATCTTTTAATTCTAAAAAAATGGCTAAGCTCATTTTTAATGGAATTATACTGGGTTTATTGGTTTGAATATGATTTAAAAGATAAACAATTTAAAAATTACAATAAAATTCAAAATGGTTATTTCTATTTAAACATATTTGGCCAATTTTTTAACAATTATGAATTCATTTTGTTTAAAAGCCCCCCTTTTTTTTTAAAAGTCGATTTGAAAGAAATCTAACAATAAAGTCTGCTGCCCCTTAAATAAAGAAAACACCACGGATTTCGTGGTGTTTTCAATTTTACAAACTATTTTGAATAGTATCTCAGAAGTGCTTTTCCAAAAGGCAAATACCTCCTGAAGTCATTTTAGTATTACATTGATTGATTCGGATCAAACACTCTTGGTTCAATCTCTATTTGATCCAAGCGTCCTTTTTCTTCAACAGGGAAACGAATAGGTTTTCCAGGGAAAACTTTAAGCACTTCAGAGTCTTTAACTACCGTAACTCCATTTACCAATACATAAGGAATACCTGTAGATGGAATAGCTCCCATTCCTACCTCGTATGTCGAGTTATCTCTCACTGTTTCGGGATCGAAAACTACAATATCAGCATCCATTCCTTCCTGCATGCGACCTTTAGTCTTAAACATAGGGATACCTCCTAATTCGCCTAAATACTTTGCGTGCAGGTAACTCATCTTGGAAATGGCTTCCATCAAAGTCTGGTTTTTATCTTCACGCACCATTCGCAATACCTTTGCACGGGTACCTGCGCTTCGTGGGTGACATGTTTTTCCTTCATAGGGTGAATCCCAAGGGTAGTATTCGCCTTTTTCATCCAAGATAGCCATACCGTCTGAGACAACAACAACTCCTGGCTGCGCCATCCATTTAGCGATGTCCTCAGGAGGATTGTTGTAAATCAAAATCGTTCTGCCCGGATCATTCTTGCGAACATCCTCATACATCGCCTTGTCCCAACGGGTACCATCAAGGTTGGCAACATCTGAATAGGTGATGCCCATTTGAGCCATACCCGACTCTGTGATAATGTCTGTCGAAGCAACGGTAGAGCCTGCCGCATAGGGGTAAACCTCACCCCACACTTTTGCTCCTCGTTTTTCTCTTGCGTCGTTGATGAGCGGGATCGTGTATTCCCAGTCCATATTACTGTTTAGGTGTGAAGCCAAAAAAGGCGCATCCAAAACCATGGCATTGGCTAACATTTCCTGAATTCCCAACTGTCCTTCTGTTGGAGGTCTAACACCAGCAAATCTTACATGAGCATTCGAAACGCGACCGTATTTTGATGCCAAGTCCTGGTATTTGTACAATTCATACTGCGTAACTCCTGCGACCATATAACCCACAGGAATACCTACACCCAAAGCACCCTGACGAAGTCCTTCATCGACATAGCTCATAATCTTGGTCATTTCTTCTTTGTTTGGCAATGTGGCAGTCCATCCTGGCTTGCGCCCTTCTTTCTGAGCCTTTGCTGCAGCACGACCCACCAAAGGGAACAGGCCGCCCATGTCATTAGCATCAGCCACTATGTCAGCACCGTCCAGCAC
>CBFHWO010000071.1:0-265 GCA_965659625.1 uncultured Algoriphagus sp.
TATTTGGTGCAAGTCTGAGGCTTTTTGCTGGAAGTGGTAGACCTATAAAAAAGGAACAGCGAGCCGGAAATACCGGACTCGCTGTTTTGCGTTAAGTATAAATCAGAAAGGGTACTAAGCAACTTTACTCCTTACTCCATTTTGCTGCCATTGGACTTTTTGAGAAACCGTTTTTTCAGGTCTTCATAGATTCCTTTGGCATTGGGAGCATTTAATCTAGCAGCATACTTGGTGGTGTTGTAATAGCCCAGTCCTCCTTCCAGAG
>CBFHWO010000071.1:275-6181 GCA_965659625.1 uncultured Algoriphagus sp.
GCCAGCATCACGGTATCACCTAGGTTGTCACACAAGAGATTTGCTGCTCTTAGTATTGGTTCCAGACCGTTGACAGCTTTCCAATCCTTTTGCATCTCTTCCACCGGAAGAAAAGGAGGTAAAAACTGCGGCTCTGAAACCACATAATCCATGACCTTCTCTACAAAAGGCCTGGTACCGTCTGACATCTTTGGGATAGTTCTCCTATCGTCCGGTGTCAGTGCAATAAGAAAAGGAGCTAAAATAGTCCTTGCAGCATTTACATGTTCTAATGCTGCTGCGAGATCCGCTTCAGGAATCTCAATCGAAATACGATTTTCAATCGCCATAGTGAAAAGTGTTTGGTGTGTACTAAAAATTAACTAAAACTAAATTAACTTTTAATTCTATAAAACCAAATAATTAGTCTTAAAATAGTAAGGATTTAGGGGAAGAAATAAGGCAATTTTTAAACAGGTAAATTTTGGCTCAAGCGCGACTTAAATCGAATAATAATAAGAATCATCTTCTACCCATTCCAACAGATAAAAAAATGAGCTTCTCGATGGTCTAGATCTCTTTTAATACTTCTATTAGTTTCACCTTGGAGATGGGCTTGATGATATAATCCGTCACCTCGTTAATGGCTTTTGCGCGGGAGATATCTTGAGGTGAAATTGAGGAAGAGCAAATATAGATGGTGATTTTTTTTCCTATGAAAGGATAAAGTCGCGCGTATTCCTCAAGAAACTGCCAACCGTCCATAATGGGCATATTCAGGTCCAAAAGAATGATTTCAGGTAGTAATTCCATCTCGTTGCTATTCTCCTTCAGAAAATTCAATGCATCTAAACCATTACTAAAAACCTTTATTTGATCTACCAAATTGGTCTTTTGGATTGCTTTTTTGGTTAAAAAAACAAAAATCTCATCGTCATCAATTAGGGTAAGAGTTTTGGTCTGGCTCATTTTTTTTGATTATAAAATTGTATAAAAAAAGTACTCCCTACCCCAGGTTGACTTTCCGCCCAAATTTTACCTCCCATAGCTTCCACCTGGTTTTTTGTCATAAATAAACCAAAACCTTTTGCGTCCGGATGTTTGTGAAATGTTTTACGGATTTTAAAAATCTGGTTTTTATGCAAATTCAGATCTATTCCTAAGCCATTGTCTGTGACGGTTAAAATGACTGAGCCTTCTGGACACCTTTCTGTTTCTATCCTTATGATCGGCTTTCTGTCTTTGGATCTATATTTAATAGCATTGCTGATTAAATTGGAGAGGATACTTTCCATGTATATTGATGGAAAATAAATGCTGGAAGCATTCTTAAAGTTGATTTGAACGTCCACTTCATATTCTTTTATCTGTGTTTCGAAACCTATCAGAATCTTCTCTACACAGTCTTTTAAGACGATATGATCACATTGTATATCCGTGTCTTGCTTTATTTGAAGAGATTCCACCAATTCATTAAAAACTTCCATCAGATGATTGACCACAGGCTTTATTTTAACCAATACTTCTTGCTGCTCCTCCTGATTTTCACTTTGCTCGAGGAAATCTACCAGCATTGAAATATTGATCAAGGGAGCTCTTAAATTGTGGGAAACAATATTACAGAAGTCCACCAGCTGCGTGTTCTTTATCTTCAATTGATCGGCATGCTCAATAGCTCTTGCATTACTTTCCTTGATTTGCTCCTCTCCTTTTTTACGTTCCGTAATATCTGATCTGATCGCTACATATTGGTAGGGTTTGCCAGCCTGATTCAGAAAGGGGACAATCGTCGTGTCTACCCAATAGGTACTTCCATCTTTGGCTTTGTTTTTAAGCTCGCCCTTCCACACTTTACCAAAGGCAATAGTCCTCCATAGTTTCTTTATAAATTCTTTTGGGTGATATCCTGAATTAATAATTCGATGATCCTGACCAATTAATTCTTCTTGGGAGTATTTTGATATTTTACAAAAATTATCATTCACATGGGTAATGATTCCTTTTTGATCTGTAATAGCCACGATTGCTGACTCGTCAAGGGCGTACTTGTAATCTGAAATTTCCTTTAAAATCTTTTTAAGTTCTTCTTCCCCTTTTTTTCTATCGGTAATATCTGATCGAATGGCTACGTACTGATAAGGTTTTTTATGCTCATCTAAAAAGGGCACAATGGTGGTGTCCACCCAATAGTAGGTTCCGTCTTTGGCTCTGTTTTTCAGTT
This sequence comes from uncultured Algoriphagus sp., assembly GCA_965659625.1. GTDB lineage: Bacteria > Bacteroidota > Bacteroidia > Cytophagales > Cyclobacteriaceae > Algoriphagus. The sequence continues at coordinate 2,476 of CBFHWO010000071.1, forward strand.
CTCCTTTCCAAACCTTACCATTAGCAATAGTGACCCAAAGTTGTTTTATAAAAGACTTGCTGTGGTAACCTGAGTTGATTATCCGATGATCCTGACCAATTAGCTCTTCTGCAGTATACTTTGAAATATCGCAAAAATTTTCATTCACATAGGTGATGATTCCTTTCTGGTTGGTAATGGCAACAATTGATGATTCATCGAGCGCATACTTATAATCTGCTATTTTCTCCATGCTATATTTTTTTTGTCAAGGTTAAAAGGATGAATGAAGTATTAAACATCTCCAAAAATATTCCCTCCAAACTGTGAATTGTTTTTTCAAATTCTCGTAGTAGCCAATACAATTGCCTTTGAAATCAATTCTCAGTTTGAGTTAACACCTAATTACCTTTTCACTATCTTTTAGAATGAATATAACAGGTATAATAGACCTCGATTTAATAATTTAAATTAATATTTTCACTTGATTATCACAAAATATTCTTTAATAAATCTACTAACGGTATTAGTTTACTGTAAAGAAGGATGAAGAGCAGATTTTAAAAGCAGGACTGCCAATCCGCTCATTCCATTCAAAAAAATAGAATTACAATTTCTCTCGTGCTTCCACTATGCAACCCTGATTTTAATCAAACCAATAAAAAAGGAATATCCGATTTTTAAGTATTCACGCATTACAGTTTATGGTTGCTGCTGCTTATTTTCTTCCTGAAGGCTTTCAGGTTATTCTTGGTGTAGAATTGCTCTCTAAATTCCTGAAACTCTTCTTCCAGTTCAGTCACAGTGGGCAATGATTGCTATCAAGCTAAAGCCGCGCATTGCATGAACCCAAAACTTAAAGCTGAAAGAGAAATCCGACAGGATCACTGAGCATTCCGGAAAAACAAACCAAAAAACCGCTTGAAAAAGCCCTGCGGGTTGATCCTGGGCTTGGAGCCGTTCCTTATAAGTGGTAGGTTTCTCCTGTTTTCGTAGGCCTTTTCCAAACTGGTGTAAAACTCCCTATCTACATTTTCCCAGTCTAGTCGGACCGCATAGCCGGAGTCGAGGTTTGCCTGCAATCTTTCTGGAACATGGTGGCGCTCAGTAGGCAAGAACAAGGCGACCAGTCCCTTTGGTTTGAAAACTCTCCTTGCAGGTCCGTAAGCCTCCATGCTTCGAAGTGAATACCAGATTTCCCAATCAATCCAATCACTTACACCGGTTTCGCTTCCGACCAAAACAACGGTCACCGAGGAAGACCAAATCCGGTATTGGATCAGTCTGGAGATACTAAACTTGGAGCTTTCGGCCAGATCTTGGTCTTTGAAGCCGTAGTCAGTCAAATGTTTGTCTTGGAGAGTTTGTCTCAGCGTGTTGAGGAAGCTGAAGTTTGACCAGTGATGGTAGGATACAAAAAAATTTCTTCTTCTAGTCGGTGTGGTTGCCATTTTGAATTGATTCAGCAAGAGAACGGATTGAATTTAAGCAAATCAAAATGTCTTATCAACCCCGGGTATGAAACGGGGCAGGCTAAGATTAAACGTCCTGAAAGGATTTTTTTGGGGGGATGCTGGAGGTCTCAGGTATCCGACATGGGCAGTGTCGATCGGCGTTGTAACCTTTTTTTCCAAAATATTATCAAAGTGAGAAACTAACTATACCAACTATGAGAAAAATCTTTTATTCGGCTCTTTTGGCGCTTTTCGTACCCTTTTTTGCCTCTGCTCAATCCTTTAATCCTACGCGGGTGGACTCGCTGCTGGAGCTGCTGAACCGACACCAGCGCTGGATGGGTTCGGTGGCAATCTCCCAACGTGGGAACCTGGTCTACTCCCGAGCCTTGGGCTATGCAAACGTATCAAAAGACGAACTCGCCGGAACCGGCACGATCTATTCAATCGGATCCATTACCAAGATGTTTACCGCTGTGCTGATATTCAAAGCCGTGGAGCAGGGAAAACTCTCGCTTGGAGACAAACTGGACGGCTTTTTTCCAGAGATCCCTAATTCAGGAATGATCACGATGGAGCAAATGTTGGGACACCGCAGCGGGATTGCCAGTGTCACCAGCCAGCGGGACTTTGAGAAATGGAGCAATAAACCGGTGACGCGGGAGGAAATGTTGCAGAAAACAAGCCAGGCTCCTTCCCTTTTCGAGCCCGGAAGCCAAACTCGCTACAGCAACTCCAATTACATCTTGCTCACCTATATCCTAGAGGATGTCACAGGAAAGACTTATTCCGAGCTCTTGGAAAAAGAGATCACAGAACCGCTGGACCTGACCCATACCTATGTCTCGGAAGCCAAGGCAGCAAATGACCATGAAAGCAATGCCTACAGGTTTCTCGGCGTTTGGGAAGAAGTCCCACAGAAAGATCCCTCAGTGACGCTTGGGGCCGGTTCTATCGCATCTACACCTGAGGACTTAAACCACTTTGTGGAAGCACTTTTTGGAGGAAAAATCCTTCGGCCCGCCAGCATGGAACAAATGCTGACCTTCAGAGATGAGATGGGACTTGGTGTGCATGAATTTTCATTTGGAGAAATGAAAAGCATGGGGCACACAGGATCCAAAGATGGCTTTATTAGTTACGTGGGCTTTGAACCGGAAAAGGACCTGATCATCAGCTTTACCTCCAATGGGATGAACTATCCCCATGGGAAGTTTACCCAATTGCTGTATGATATGATCTTTGATCCCAATGCAGTTCTTCCCGAGTTTGAGCAGGTGAGTTTTGATTCCGGGGAGCTTGAGCGATTTACTGGAGTATATGGCACTACGCAGGCACCGATCAAAATCAAGATCACCGAGCGTGAAGGCTATCTTCTTGCACAGGCAAGCGGACAGGAAGCCTTTGCCTTGGAAGCCACAGACAAAACCAGTTTTAAGTTTGACCTCGCAGGTTTGGTGATCGATTTTCTCACTGAAGAATCCGCACTCATACTCCGGCAGCGAGGAAAAGACATGAAGTTTGTAAAGGAATAAAGGGTTAAGCACATTTGTGAAGACACAAATGAGGGCGTTTGGTAGTGGGAATAATGGTCTGTGAGGACACAGACCATGGAATGAGAGGCGAAGGAGTCCTTTTGGGAGGATGGCATGCTGAAGGCATGCAATGGTTATAGCCCAAGGTAAGGAGATACGACGCAACCTTGGGTAAAAGGCATAATATTTCCCCAGCGCTGGCCCGGGATTGACATTCGTAGAGTAAATCGTTTTGCCAGCAAGATGGAAACGGGAGTTACCTCTTGGTACTTTTGAAGGCCAAAAGTACCCAAAAGCCTTTGCCAGGGTCTACTTCAAATCGGTCTATGATTGGATATCAAAGATTAATCCATCACCGATTTGATTTTTGGTACTTGCCTGAACCTAAAAATCGGCGGATCTCGCTCGAAGCTCGCGAGCTAACCGATTTTCTTTACGGATCAGACAGCGTACCAAATAACCGCATATCCCCAATGGCGATTCGCCCAAGTGACGATTGGTTTTAACCTTAGGTAAAAGATATAGCATTTCCCCAGGCGCTGGCCCAAGATTGCAATTCGGTTGTGGGAATTACGGTCTGTGAGGACACAGACCATGGAATGGCGTAACGCCAGCAAAATGTTCTGAGAATCGGGTTAAAATCCGACGATATGGGATCAGGATTGCATCCGCAAATTTTCGGATCTAAAATGGGGAGATCCGGTAATTAATTGCCGACTCTCCAGTTAGATGATGGGG
>CBFHWO010000072.1:0-6085 GCA_965659625.1 uncultured Algoriphagus sp.
CCTCAGTCTGCTAAGGTTGATTCCTACGGAAACGTGTATGTAATTGATGGCTATCAAAGGAATGTCATAAGAAAAATATCAAAAGGTACTGTTTCTACTATTATCCCAGATCTGTATGGATACAAGGATGGAACCTTAGGGGAAGCTCAATTTAAAAATATAAGTGATATTGCTCTCGACAGTTTGGGAAATATCATTGTATTAGATGAGGGAAATAGTCGAATCCGTAAGATCACTTTGAATGGATGGTCAGTTTCTCCATCCTTACCTAAGGGTTTAAAGTTGAATGAAGATGGTTCTATAACGGGCACCCCGACGGAGATTACTGCAGCCAAAAATTATGTGGTCACCGCCAAGAATGCTGGTGGAGAATTCGCTACCACAGTAAGGATCGAAGTAACAGCAGGTGCTACCGCAGGACTGAAAAATTTGGTAATCGATGCTGGTAAGCTGGAACCTGCCTTTTCAACAGACGACACCACTTATTCAGTTGCGGCTGAAGGGGGAATGAACGCGATTGCGTTTACTGCGACTCAGTTATTTGAGGGTTCTGTGATCGAGTGGAAATTCGGAGATGGCTCATTTTCCCTTATTGCCTCAGGTACACCCTCGCCTTCAATTCCATTGGCAGAAGGATCCAATCTGATCACCATCAGAGTAACTAGCCCGGATACACAAACCAGTAGGACTTACACACTCAACGTGGTTAAAGCTGTTTCGGACAGTTCTCCACCTGCGGTAGCGGGAACAATAAGTGGCGGAGGCATTCTCTGTGAAAATGATGGTGCAACGGTATCGGTATCGGGAGCCCAGGGAAGTATCCGTTGGGAGTACTCCACCGATGGGATCAACTATTACGATGTGCCCTTTTGGAGAACCTCTGCCGGAGTCAATACCACTTTTGTGAATTCAAACAACACGACTGAATTTACAACTCAAAGCCAGATAAGTGGCCGTACCTATGTATTTACCGAGTTAAAGACGGATGTTTATTTCAGAGTTAAAGTGCTGAATGAGGTAGGTCTTGCAGTTTACACAGAAGCTGTTTATTACCGGATAGGATCCGCGAAAGTGGGAACTCTTTCAGCAGCTGAGACAAATGTCTGTACAGGAGCGGGAACGACGCTGACTTTGACTGGTGCTGAAGGGAGTATCCAATGGCAGGAAGCGTCCGTATCAGATACGGGAGTTCTGGGTACTTTTAAGGACATCAAAGATCAAAATGGGGAAACTTTGGCCACGGGCAACCTTTCGGGATCGAAGGCTTATCGAGCGGTGGTGAGTGTGGGTAGCTGTTCAGAGGTGGTGGGCGAAGTTGCGGTGATTACGGTGACTCCGGCTGCTGAGGCAGGAGTGACTACGGCGAGGATCGGGGGCAAAGTCACTGGTGTGGTTGCGGTAGGCGAGAATATCACTTTTACTTCCACCGGTCATAGAGGTAGTTCACTGCACTGGGAGGTTTCGATCGAATCTGATACCACTGGCTTTGAAACGGTTTTAGGAGCGATGGGAGATTCCTTTACCCTTGAAAATGTAGGGTATGAAGTGGATTCGAAATTCTACGTGAGAAGCGTGGCAACAGGAAGCTGCAACTCGGCAGCAAGCGCTGCGAGTACCATTCGGGTGGTGCAATCTGCTGCCGTTGCGGGAACGATCAAAGGGGGAGGTATCCTCTGTGAGAATGATCGTGCGAAGGTTTCGTTATCAGGGTCCAAGGGAATTATCAGTTGGGAGTATTCCTTCGATGGGATCAATTATTTTGATGCTCCCTATTGGAGAACCTCTTCGGGAGTCAATACCACTTTTGTGAATCCAAACAACACAACTGAATTTACGACCCAAAGCCGGAAAAATGGCCGTCTCTACGTATTTGCCGAGTTAAAGCGGAATGTTTATTTCAGGGCTAGAGTACTAAACAATTCCGGTCTTTCGGTTTACACCGAAGCTGTTTATTACCAGATTGGTACTGCAGTTGCAGGGACTGTATCTGCAGCTGAGTCGGAGGTTTGTGCAGGATCTGGAACGACGCTTACTCTATCAGGCTGGAGAGGAAGTAATATCCAATGGCAGGAAGCTTCGGTATCTGACACGGGAGAGCCGGGTACTTTTAAGGATATCAAAGATCAGAATGCAACAACGTTTACTACAGGCAGTCTTTCAGAATCAAAGGCTTATCGGGCATTGGTTCGTGTGGGAAAATGTCCAGCGGTGGTGAGCGATCCTGCAGTGATCACTTTGACCCCAGATGCTTTAGCAGGAGTGACCGAAGCGACCATCGAGGGCAAAGAAACCGGAGCGGTTACACTAGGGGGTACTATCACCTTTACCTCGTTCGGGCATGAAGGAAATTCACTGCTATGGGAAGTATCAACTGAATCTGCCACTTCGGGCTTTGAAGCAGTATCTGGTGCGACGGGAGATTCTTTTGCCTTAGAAAATGTAGAGTACGCAGTGGATTCGAAATTCTATGTGAGAAGCGTGTCAACAGGAAGCTGCAACTCGGCGACAAGCACTGTGAGTACGATCCGGGTGGTCGCTCCAGCGGTGGCAGGAACTATCAATGGCGGTGGCATTCTTTGTGAGAATGGTGGAGCGACGATTTCAGTTTCGGGCGCTGAGGGAAGTATCAGTTGGGAGTATTCTACCGATGGGATTACGTATTTTGATGCTCCTTATTGGAGAACCTCACTGGGCATAAACACATCTTTCGTGAATCCGAACAATACGAAAGAATTTACGACCCAGAGCCGGAAAAACGGCCGTCTCTATAGATTCACAGGGTTAAAATCAGATGTTTATTTCAGGGCTAAAGTGCTGAACAATTCTGGAGTTGGTGTGTACACAGAGGCTGTTTATTACCGGATAGGGCAAGCGGAAGCAGGAACAATATCAACCGATGAAACAAATGTCTGTGCAGGAGAGGGAACGAAGCTTACTTTGGCAGATGCTAAGGGTACAGTCCAATGGCAGCAAGCAACAGTATCTGACAGCGGACAGATAGGTTCTTTCAGTGATATTTCCGGACAAACTGAGACAACATTTGTTACTGGTAGTCTTTCGGGATCGATGGCTTACCGGGCGGTGGTGAGCGTGGGTAGCTGTTCCAAAGTGACGAGTGATGCTAAGGTGATCACCGTGACCAGGGATGCTGTGTCAGGAGTGACCACAGCGACTATCGAAGGCAAAGATACCAGAGCCGTTACACCGGGCGGTTATATTACATTTACCTCGTCCGGGCATGCAGGAAGTTTACTACAGTGGGAGTTATCAACCGAATCTGCCACTTCGGGCTTTGAAGCTGTATCCGGTGCGACGGGAGATTCCTTTACCCTAGAAAATGTAAGGTATGCATTGGGTTCAGAATTCTACGTGAGAAGCGTGTCAACCGGGATCTGTAACTCGGCAGTAAGTGCAGTGATAAAGATAAGGGTTGTAGCCTCAGCGGTGGCAGGAACTATCAGTGGAGGAGGCATTCTCTGTGAAAATGATGGTGCTACGGTGTCGGTATCGGGCGCTGAGGGAATTATCCAATGGGAGTATTCCACCGACGGGATTAGCTATTACGATGCGCCTTATTGGAGAACTTCCAAGGGGGTTAACACTTCATTGTTTAATCCAAACAACACGGTTGAATTTACGACCAAAAGTCGCTTTGGAAGCCGCCTCTATATCTTCAGTAGTTTGAGCAGCGATGTTTATTTCAGGGCCCGAGTGGTGAACAATTCCGGGCTTTCGGTATACACGGATGCGGTTTATTACCAAGTAGTGAATGCAGGGACAATCACCGGAGGCGACGTGACAGTATGTGCACCGTTGGGATTAGGGCCTGACAATTCCTTTACAAGCCCGATCACCAATATGACTGTTTTAACTTTGTCGAATGCGGTGGGAGCTGTAATAGAATGGCAAAAATCGACTGACTATTCGGAAGATCCGGGTGTTACTCCGGTTTGGACAGTGGTTACAGATCTTAGCGACACTACGGCTGTGGGAGCTTCCTATTCAGGAGCAGGAAGCGGTGTATTGGTGATAGGCAACCTGTCTTCGGATACCTGGTACAGAGCGGTGGTAAGAGAGGGTGGCTGTACAGCAAGTTCGGCTGTGGTAAAGATCACGGTAGATCAAGCATCATTGGCCTGTGTGATTTCCAACTCAGCATTCCGGGTACTGGAAACCTTACCGGCTGTTACAAACCAGACAGTTGAGGTTCAGGCATCCGTCGAGGAAGTTGAGCAGAATGAGGTGGTGGCTTATCCGAATCCGACCAAGGGAAGGTTTATGCTGGATTTGACAGGATTTGAGAAAGGCGGTGTGCTAATCAGAGTGATGGAGAGTTCGGGTAAGTTGCTTTATGAGCAGGAAGCAGAGTTGCCTCTCGGTCGGAGCACGGTTGAAGTGAATCCGACAGAGAGGGCTGCCGGAGTATATTTTGTTCAAGTGGTCCAATGGCCAAGAATGAAGGTGATCAGGATGATATTTGAGTAAATGAGAAAAGAAAAGTTCGAGCCGGCGGTTTAATCTGTACGGCCAACACAACTGACTCCCGCATCCCTTTATAGCCTGCCCATGTGGAAAGTGACCACGGCAGTAAACAAGGGGTGTGGGAGTTGTTTTTCAAAAGAGTACCTCTTAGAGGAAGTTCAGGTTTTGGAGCCTTAAGAGGATGCGGTTACAGAAAAGATACCTGCAACGCAATACCCCCATGAATTCATTCTATCAATAGCCATATTTGAAGACGGGGATAGCTTGGAAGGGTAATGTTTTGCCCAGACGTTTAATGGATAAAATATTTAAAAAGATAATATTTAAAACGACTCAATTTTGTTCTAAAATCTGTAGGTGTAAAATATCAAACAACCTGTTTTGTATTAGAATTGAGTATCAGGGAGGTATAATTTAGCTTCTATGGATTTAGACTTCTGCTAGGTTTAAACCTTACATACAATTGTTTATTAAGTAAGATTTATAACTTAAGTTCCCAGGAAGTAATTTTCAATTTTTGCGTTGAGTAGGTTTTTATTTGCGAATTTTATAAGATAAGAGGATAGAACTTTAAAATCCATCCTGTACTACAGTCTACCGGTTGAATACATGTTGGAAAATTTATCATGCCTAGATCTTTATGTATGTAGTACCATAATGGTAAGAAGATGGAAAAACTTATTGATTTAAAATTTCATATCAGAGTATGACCCATTTGAAAATTGTTTTCTTTCAGATGGAGTCTTTTCTACTAGTCAGCTTGAGGTATTGATCCTTCAACTTTTCTAACGTTTTAAGTTGCTGATTATTAAATGGTACTACGCTACTCAATTGTAATTTGGATAAATTTACAAAAAGGTTTTACTAGCAATATTTTTTGTCCAGATTTCGGATAGTTGGACACAAGTTCCAGCCATTTTTTCAAGCTCATTGTTTTTTTTAGAAACTTTGTATAAAATATAGTATTACAATTCGGCATGACGCCTAGCTGAAAAAGAACAATCAAATTTATAGAGGTGGCCTACAATAAAATGGTAATTAGTTGGTTTTATTAAATTCTTAATAATTTAGATTGAAAAGAAAAAAAACATTACTCCTAGTACTATATGCCTTGATATTTGGTTTGGTTAAAGCTCAAACCCCCTCTTATTCCATTGAAGTTTCTGCAGTGGTCGTGGAAAATCTTCAGTTGATTACCGTACGGGATCTAGATCTAATCAGCCCTTCTGTTCAAGAAAGTTTGATAATTGTCAATCCCAATACCAGTACTTACGCAGGGCAATTTAAAATTCTTGGAAGTCCTAACAGAACAATCCGCATTAACTACACAACTAGAGAATCCATAATAGAACAAAATGATGGCATAGGAGTGGTCCAGGCTTCATATTCCATGACTGCTGCGGGTGAGGATATTCAGTCCGCTAGTTTCATACTGACTCAGGGTACAGCTGATGTCTCGATTGGATCAAGGGGTGAGGTTTTTATTTGGTTGGGAGCTGAGTTTGATATTTCCCAAGCCACGCAAGGAAGTTATCTTTCCCAATTTGTTTTGGAATTTGAGTATATATGACTGCAAATAGTGTAATCTTTTTTACTTCCCTCT
>CBFHWO010000073.1:0-5866 GCA_965659625.1 uncultured Algoriphagus sp.
GAAAATCGTCTGTAAATCCTGGGTAAAGATCGTTTCGCTTCTCTACTTTGGTCCCATAAATACCGTATCCGAATTCGAACCCTATTTGAAAAGGCTGGGCATAAAATTCATATAATAGTATTCCTGAAATAGTAGGAAAAAATGTCTTGTCTACTTCTTGTTTCAATTTTGACACTGGAAATCCACCATTGAGGTGAGCTCCAGCAATAAAAAATTGCGCTTGGACACTCGAAGCACTAATTAGAAAAAGTAAGATGAGGATCGTTTTTTTCATCAAGGAACCGTTTCCTCTGTATACGGGATAAATTCTCCTAGATATGTAATTATAAATCTCTTATTCGAGTCCCTTTGTGATAGAAAGGAATCTGTACACCCAAATAGGCATCAGTGCTTCTGGAATTCTTAGAAAGAATGTTCGTAAGTATAGAACCCGAACCGAGAATTACCGGGCCTAAACGAACGCCAAGTCCCCAAGATAACCCTCCTTCAAACTCTCTGTAGCTCAAGGGACTGTAGACACTAATCCATCCCGATTCAAATCGAGGGGTAACGCTGATATTATTAATAATCTGACTTACTGGAAGTTCACCATGGTTTCGTAATGAAATGGAACCATGAGCCGAAACATGGAACTTATTGGAAATGCCGACATCTCCGAAAATCTGTAGGGAAGTAGGCATTCCCAAACTGGCATCGATTTGATCTCGGGTACTCACATAGTTTTCTTCAAGGACATCCTGAAAATTATTTTCTTCAAATTCCTCAATTGGAATCGTATTATCCATATCGTAAGTCCATTGGTCAAAACCTGAATAGTTGATTCCACCAATATCCATAACCGAAACGCCCCCTCTAAACTTATAGCCATCGGTGTAGGCATGTTTTGATTTATCCTTCAACTCAAAAATAAAACCTACATCCATTCCAAAGCCGGAGGTCAAATTGTTGAACTTGATGTCCCGACCATCAAAGCCATCTGCGTAACCATAATTTAGTATGCCACGAGTAGTTAAAGTGTTGGTTTTTTCTGCATACAGTGCACCTAATACTTCGCTGGTTCCAATAGCTCCCCCAGCTCCCCCTAAATATTTCAAGGTCACAGCACCTTTTAGGTTAAAATCCTCTTCGTCAAGGAACACTCGCCCATATGTAGCGCCTATTTCGATCCAAACATGTCCAATTCCATCTAGGTCCTCCATTTCTAGTGCGAATCTAGAATCTTGTTCTTCTGGATTAAAGATTGTTTGGGCAAAATCTCCTCCAATATTATTTAAGTTAAAAAAACCTCGAGCTCGGGTACTTACCGCGATGCTGTGCTTTTCGCTTAAATTGATTTGGAAAGAGGGACCTAAAACGTCAACATTGCCAACAAAATTGTTGTCAGGTTTTGGGTTAAGGTCAACATTTTTGTTTAAAGCCTCTATGGAATTTAACTTTGAAAGATCTGAAATACTTACACCGACGTAATCATTGCCAAAGTATGCACTGACCGAAAGTAGGTTTAACTCCGACTTCAATCGGGGGTTTACCACATTGGCGGGATTTAGCGTAAGGCCACGGATTCCGGCCCGATTGTCAATCTGGGCCCCAACGAAGGTCTGTGCAAGTGAGCTTGAGAAACTCAGCAGACTAAAAAGAGCAAAACTACAGAGACTTTTTAAGGACAGCGATTTCATTTGAATACAATTGAAAATTAATTCAGAAGATAGATAAAAATTATAAATATGACATGAATTAGATTTCAAAAAATAGGTAAGTCTCAAGTTTTTGGTATAGCTATATTGATTCTGAAAATCTAATTGCACTACTATGGAATGGCTTGCTCAAAAAGGTTTTTATTCAAGAAATATTGTTCAAAGGGAGGCTTGATCCATTGTTTCAGAAAAAATTGCAGCCTTTCTACGATTTGTTTAATGGTTAGAACTCCACCAAATCCTTCAATTTCTTTTTGAATCTCTCCTCTGGTAAAAATTGCTTTTCTAAGCTTGGAGCGAATGGAACCGGTGTATCCAAACTTCCCTCCCTCATCACAGGAGCGTCTAGATAGGTAAAGCAATGCTCTGAGATCCAAGCACAAATTTCAGCTCCTATCCCTCCAGTCAGACAATCTTCCTGTAGAAAAATCACTTTCCCGGTTTTTTTAACTGTAGCTTTAACAGCCTCCTGGTCCCAGGGCAAAAGCGTTCGTAAATCTAAAATGTCCGCAGAAACCCCCAATTCTTCAACCGCCTTGCTTGCCCAATGGACTCCCATGCCATAGGTAATGATAGAAAGCTGATTACCTTTTTTTACTAAACTAGCTTTGCCGACTTCTATGGTATAATAATCGTCAGGAATGGGTTCACTAATTGATCTATATAATCCTTTATGCTCAAAATAGAGGTACGGGTTGGGATCTTCAATGGCTGCATTTAGCAGACCTTTGGCATCATAGGGGTTGGAAGGGTAAACGATTTTTAACCCTGGAGTGTGAAAAAACCAAGCCTCATTTGACTGCGAATGAAATGGCCCAGCTGCCATACCTGCACCTGTCGGCATTCGGACGACCACATCTGCTTGCTGACCCCATCGGTAATGGATTTTTGCAAGATTATTGACGATTTGGTTGAAGCCTACGGAAACGAAATCTGCAAACTGCATTTCCACCATGGCTTTATATCCTTTGATGGAAAGTCCCAAACCAGCTCCAATAATAGCGCTTTCGCAAAGCGGGGTATTTCGAACGCGATCAGCACCAAATTTGGTTTTGAAACCATCAGTAATTTTAAAAACTCCCCCATATTCGCCAATATCCTGACCCATCAAAATCAGATTTGGGTATTTTTCCATGGATTGTCTCAACCCATCGCTAATCGCATCTACCAATCGCTTTTCGGATTTGGGGCCATTTTCTTTAGGGCCAATTACCTGTTGGGAAAAAGGAGCGTAAACATCGGATAGTTCGCTCTCTAAATTTGGAGCTATTGCTTCCTCTGCAAAAGCTATTTCCAACCCATCATTGATGGCTTTTTTGACCTTCAGATTGATTTTCGATTTAGTTTTTTCATCCAAAACTCCGACTTCCTCGAGATATCTCTCGTAATTTTCGACAGGATCTAATTTGCTCCAATCTTCCATGATTTGCTTAGGTACATATTTCGTTCCTGATGCCTCTTCATGGCCACGCATCCTGAAAGTGATTGCTTCTACAAGCACTGGTCTAGGGTTTTCCCGAATATCTTCTGCTAATCTTTTAATGCAATCGTACACTTCTAGGACATTGTTCCCTTGAATTCGAACTGCTTCCATTCCATACCCAGGGCCTTTTTCTGTAAAATGTTTGAATGCAAATTGCTCTTCGCTTGGAGTGGAAAGTCCATATCCATTGTGTTCAATCACAAAAATCACTGGCAACTTCCATACTGCCGCTACATTCAAACCCTCATGAAAATCTCCTTCTGAGCTTGCCCCATCTCCTGAAAAAACAACGGTGACTTTCTTTTCCTGAGAAAGCTTAGTTGCCAAAGCAATTCCATCAGCAATGGCCATTTGCGGACCTAAATGCGAAATCATTCCTACAATATGGTGTTCAATACTACCAAAATGGAAAGACCGATCCCGGCCTTTTGTGAATCCAGATAACTTTCCTTGAAATTGACCAAAAAGTCTTTCTAAGGGTAAATTTCTGCCAGTAAAAATACCTAGGTTTCTATGCATGGGTAGAATATACTCTTCTAGTGCAAGTGCATTGACAACTCCGATAGAAATAGCTTCTTGTCCCCAACCACTGAACCATTTGGAGATTTTTCCTTGTCGGAGTAAAATGAGCATTTTCTCCTCGATTCTGCGTGGCATAATCAAGGATTCATATAGTTCAAGTAACGTATTGTCAGTATACTCTTTCCGATTAAAAACTAATTGGGAGACTGGGTTTGTAGCTGTTTCCATAGGTGGTGGATTTCCTATCTAAGGTACATGAACCAGTGAAATCACCAAAGTTTCTTTTTAGCGAAATGGATAAAAAAAGCCCCGAAATTATTCGGGGCAGAAAAATAAATGCAAGGAGTAAAAAAGTGTTTGCTGTATGTTTCAAAATTAGGGAATCGATTATTGTGTCTGCGAAAAGATGCGTTAAGGTTCTTTTATCAAAAAATTAAAGCGATAATTTATGGGTAATATTGGAAATGATTTTCTTGAAATTATTATCTAAATCTTCAAAAAATAGGAAGATCTAAAGAAGTGAAATCATGACATATTAGGGGATGCATATTCAAGGATTTTTGCGGACTTAATCTATTTCGATTAACTTAATTGCATGAGACAGAAATTGACTTTACCTGTTGCCTTGATTTTGGCTTTGCTATCAACTTTCACTTATGCCCAAAAGCAAAGAAAGACAGAAGTCGAAATTCGTGCTGATCAATTTTTCATAAATGAAAAGCCCACTTATCCCGAACGCTATTGGAAGGGAAATAAAATTGAAGGATTGTTGATGAATTCCCGGATGGTACAAGGTGTCTTTGACGATTTGAATCCCGAAACCATTAAAAACTGGGAATATCCGGATACTGAAAAGTGGGATGCAGATAGAAATACGGATGAGTTTATTTCCCAAATGCCTGTTTGGAAATCCTATGGCTTACTTTCTTTTACCATCAATCTTCAAGGAGGAAGTCCTTTTGGCTATTCCCAGGGACAGCCATGGATCAATTCGGCTTTCACGGAAAAAGGAGAATTGAGAAATGATTATTTCCTTAGGCTAGAAAAAATATTGGATCGAGCAGATGAACTAGGCATGGTGCCAATAGTGGGCTTATTCTACTTTGGTCAGGATGAGCGATTGGAAGATGAAAAAGCAGTGATCAATGCAGTTGAAAAAGCAGTGGATTGGATTCTTGAAAAGGGCTACGCAAATGTACTCATTGAAGTAAATAACGAGTGCAACGTCAGATATGATCACGAAATTCTCCAGCCAGAGAGAGTTCATGAACTGATTGATTTGGTGAAATCAAAAGAGAAAAATGGGCGCAGGTTGCTGGTAAGTACCAGTTACGGAGGTGGAGCAGTACCAAAAGAAAATGTAGTACGTTCTTCAGATTTTATTCTTCTTCATGGAAATGGCGTGAAGGATCCTAACAATATCACTGCTCAAGTGGAGGCGACAAGGAAAGTAGAAGGATTTTCAGGTCAGCCGATTGTTTATAATGAGGATGATCATTTCAATTTTGATCAGGAACTGAACAATTTTACCGCTGCCACTGCAGCCTATGCTTCTTGGGGATTTTTTGATTATCGAATGAAAGATGAAGGATTTGAGCAGGGTTATCAAAGTGTTCCTGTCGATTGGGGAATCAACTCAGAAAGGAAAAAGGGCTTTTTTGAGTTGTTGAAGGAGATTACGGGGTATTGAGGAATTTAAAAGGAAGAATTTGAAAAGTTAAAATGCTCGAAATCGCTAGAAATTAAGAAGGTCTCTAACCTTTAAGTTTTTTCAAACCTCGTAGAATTAATTAAATGGTAAATACACCCTAGAATCGATGATCATTTTGAGATGTGTCTTTGATAATCCATGCTTTGATGAAGAACTCGGATAATAAAGACGCCATAATCTGTGGTGAAGTAAAAAATCATGTGAGATTTGAAAGTCAGTCTGCGTAGCTCAGGAATTAATTCACTTGCAACTACACCCATGGAATTTTGATTTGCAAGAGATTCAAAGGATTCATTTAGCCCAAGTATGTATTCTTTGGCCTGTTTTAGTCCAAATTGTACTATGCCATATTCATAAATTCGGCCTATATCCTCATCACAGAGTTCGGATATTTTATAAGTGCCCATCAGCCTTCATTCGTTCCTCTACTTCCTTCATGATTTCTGAAACAGTTCT
>CBFHWO010000074.1:0-5565 GCA_965659625.1 uncultured Algoriphagus sp.
CCGGAGACGGTTTCTGCCAGCCTTTTGCTGCCGACTGTCATCCGAAATACCACCAACGAAATCTCAGGAAAAGCCTGGGGGTACGGAAACGTGGTGATGCAATACACTGCAAAAATCCAGTTTACAAACGAGGACCGCTACAATTGGGGACCTGAAGGAAATCCTTACAGCACCTTTTATAACTCGCTTCGGGATATCAATAATATGATTGAAATCTCGACAGAGGCTGGTCAAAATAACTACATAGGCATTGCCAAAGTGATGAGAGCCCACATGTTCTCTTTTATGACAGATGCTTATGGGGATCTTCCCTATTCTGAAGCGACCAAAGCAAAGGATGCGATCAATTATCCGATTTTTGATTCACAGCAGGATATTTATGCGGGTATTTTAAATGAGCTGAGAGAGGCGAATGAATTGCTGGGCACTTCTGCAGAAGTAGTGGAAGGGGATATCTTGTTTGAGGGAAATATCATGAGCTGGAAGAAGTTTGCCAATTCACTTCGATTGAGAATCCTAATGAGGCTTTCGGATAGAATCGATCCATCTGCTGAGATGCAGTCGATTTTATTAGATCCTAACAAGTTTCCAATTTTCACCAGTTTTGAAGATCAGGCTGCATTGCAATACTTGCAGGATGTGCCAAATCAGCATGGATTATACACAACCAGATCTGGTTCATTTGACGAATATCGTTTGAGCGAAAACATGGAATCAGTGTTGAAAGACCTGAAAGATCCAAGATTGTATGCCTATGCGCAACCTACCAATGATTCCGGAGCAGGTATTATCGGTGAGGAAGAAGATTATCAAGGTGTGCCTAATGGTTTGGCAGATGAGGAAGCTTTGGCCTATGCGCCATCGGGTGATCCAGCAAAAGGGGGGTCCAACTTTATTTCAAGAGTGGGTTTACTTTGGTCCTGTTCGGCATGTACCTCTTTGGCGAATCCAGTTGGTGCTCAGGCAATCTTGATGAGTTATGCCGAGCTTCAGTTTATCTTGGCTGAGGCAAGTGAAAAAGGGTTCATTTCTGGTTCAGCAGAGGAATATTATAAAAAGGGTGTGAAGGCTTCTTTTGATTACTATGAGTCTCGATACAGAATTGTCAACCTCCCTCAGATAGCTGACTTGTTGGTATTTGATGATGCTTACTTCGCAAATCCAGACGTCGCATATACAGGTTCTACGCAAGAGAAATTGGGTAAAATCGGAACCCAGAAATGGCTTTCACTTTTCTTCACGGGCATGGAAGCATGGTTTGATTGGAGAAGAACTGATTTTCCTCAAATCGTGCCAGGACCAGCAGCTTTTATCAATACGGTTCCGGTAAGGTTTATGTACCCATCCAGTATTCAGTCCTTGAATGGGGATAATTATGACATAGCAATTCAAAGACAAGGACCAGATGCGATCACGACCCGCGTTTGGTGGGATGTTGACTAAGTTTTAGTATTTTCAATTTCATTCATCCGCCAAACTGAATTTCGGTTTGGCGGATTTATATCCATTTTAAAATTCAATTACATGAAAATCATAAAGGTAGCTCTATCTCTCTTGGTTGGGCTTTTATTTAATTCTGGCTTTTCCCAGGCGCAAGAATACAAAACGGAAAATGTAGTCTTAATTACCCTAGATGGGTTGAGGTGGCAAGAGGTTTTTAAAGGAGCCGATTCCCTGATGGTAAATGATACGGGAATGATCGAAACTCCAGGTTCCTTGCTGGCTGATTTTTGGAATGAAGATCCCTTAAAAAGAAGAGAGATGTTACTTCCTTTTTTTTGGAAAACCCTCAGCCAAGAAGGGCAGATCTATGGAAATAGAGCCTATGGAAACAAGGTAAATAATCAAAACAGCATGTGGTTTTCTTATCCGGGATACAATGAGTTTTTAAGTGGATTTGCAGACGATGAACGCATCACCAGCAATGATAAAATCAATAATCCCAACGTCACGATGTTGGAGCATCTGAACAGAATGCCGGAATTCAAAGGCAAAGTAATGGCTTTTGGTTCCTGGGATGTGTTCCCATACATCGTCAATGAAGAGCGGAGCGGAATTCCTGTCAATGCTGGATTTGATATCGCAGAGGGAGATAATCTGACTCCGGAAGAAATTCTGACTAATAAGCTACAAAGTGAAATCCGTGGTCCTTGGGGAGGAGTGAGATTGGATCCTTTTACCCATAGCTATGCGATGTCTGCATTGAAAACCAAGAAGCCAAAGGTCTTGTACATTTCTTATGGTGAGACAGATGATTGGGCACATGAAAACCACTATGATCAATACATTTGGTCGGCAAAGCAAACAGATGCTTATATCAAAGAGATCTGGGAGTTTATCCAATCAGATCCTCAGTACAAAGATAAAACAACCTTAATCATCGGAGTGGATCATGGTCGGGGCACGACCAAGACCAGTTGGAGAAGTCATGGTTCTTCTGTACATGATGCAGGAGAAATCTGGCTAGCTGCTATCGGACCAGATACGCCTGCCACAGGCGAAATGAAAATAGAAGGCCAATGGCAATCCGCCATGGTAGCACGAACAGTTTTCAAATTGTTAGGGCTAGAATATCCAGATGAAAAAGTTGCTCCTGCGATTCAGGAGATGGTGAAATGAATAAAGTGATGATTCTGGTTTGGGGAATAATAATTCTTTCAAGCTGTGAAAAGAAATCCATAGAAAATGCTTCTCCAACTTATGGAGGGGCATTTTTTTCGAATGAGCAGCTGACCAAAAAACTCTTCGAAAACCAGTTCTCAATAGATGGTTTACAGTTGCTCGATCAAGGTTGGGAGCTTTTATCGATCGATTCCATACCGGGAATTGATCGGGAATTACCGGAGTTTGAAGAAGGAGAGAAGATCACTTTGCCACATAGGGTAACCCTACCGAATCATTCCTTTTGGTACAGAACTTTTACGGATCTTCAGGAGGGTTATCTGATCATCGATTCGGATGATGGTGCACAACTTTGGATTAATGGAAAAAGAGTCCGAAGAGAAGAGGAGTTGGAGTTTTTTAAAGTGGAGGAAAAAACGAATGCTGAACTGATCATCCGTGGCGTTAACAATGCCATGGCAGGTGGACTTCGTAAGGTTTTTTGGATCAGCAAATCTGATGTTGAAAGTTGGAATGTAAGGCATATATTCCTTAAAGATTCTCTGATTTTTCAAAGTAAAATTCAGAATCTTCAAAATCTGGAATTGGCAAACGAAATCAAATCATTAAGCGTGGAAGGGCAGCAAAAGAAGCTAAAAGAGTATCCGATTTTGATGTCTGAACCGGTGTTGATCGGCAGTGCAGATGGGGATTATTTTGTCCGTTGGGTTTCTGAGAAAACAGGAGAAGCCAATCTGATTTTTGAAGATGGAAGCGTAGCGAAAATCAATTCGGAGAATGATTTTTTCACCTATTCGGTCAAGGATGATTTGAATTCTTCTTTTCATATTTCACAGGAAAGTTCTCTTTTTGGACCTTTTCATTTTACAATTCCCAAAACTGAAAAACCAGTTAAGCTTGCCATTTGGGCCGACTCTCAGGGAGGTTGGGATACCTTCCAAACTATCTCTGAAAGGATTTCAACTCATCAACCCGATTTAAGTATTGGAGCAGGTGATCTAGTCAATAACGGTTCTGAAACTTATGCATTTCCCCGTTTTCTCCAAAAGTTAAGAAGCATGAATTCACCTCAATTGTTGGTGCCGGGGAATCATGATTATGATGGGTTCTATGATGACTTGCAACCTAGACTACTCCAGAAATATATTCAAAGAGCGGATGATAAAAGTTATGGTCTAATGACCATTGGTTCTGCTTCTATTTTAACTCTGGACCCCAATTTGAACTTCCCAGTATCTATTCCTGAAGGTTCTGAGCAAAGAATGTGGTTTAATGATACAATGGAATCAGAAGAGTGGAATTCATCTCCCTGGAAAATTATAGTTTTACATCAGCCACCGTATTCACAAGGGTGGCCTGGATATCAGGGTGAAAAAGCGATTTTGAATTTATTGGAACCTTATTTTCATCAGGGGAAAATTGATCTCCTCATTGCTGGGCATACTCATGATTATGAAAGACTCACAAAGGAGTTTTCCGGGAATTCTGTTAATTTCTTAATTGTGGGAGGTGCAGGTGGAAGTTTGGAGCCAGAGGGAGAGAATTCTTCTGAACCCCAGATGGATAAGCTGATAAAAAAGCATCATTTCGGGATTTTGGAAGTTGATTCCGCTAGGTTAAGCTGGAAGGTGTACGGCCTAGATGATCAGGTGCTTGATAGTTTGATTGTCGATAAACCACAATAAGCATCAAGAAGATAATCAATTATATAAGTTCGCTACCCAAAACTTCTTTAGCCATCTCCCTATAAATATTCAAATCCGGAACAGGAATATTTTCTTCTTTTGCAGCTTCATCCCAGCTCCTCATCTTTAAGGACACTTCGAATAGTGGATCTTTTTCAAAATCTATTGCCTCTTCAGCATTCATTGGACCCCCTTGATATTCTAGAGTTTTTAAACTTGCCTCAGAAAGTTTTGCTAAATAATCTGAGTACTTGTAAGTAAGGTATCTTTTGGCTTGGACATGATTCTCAACCAATTTGGCTATTCGCTCTGGGAAGCCTTTTTCACGCAAAAAATCAGCACCTATTTGTTCATGTCGTTTTACTCCATAACCTCCCATGGAATCCATTTCAGTGTTTTGAGCTAGAAGATGCCCGATATCATGAAAAAATGCAGCTAAAATCACCTCCTCGTCATAACCTTCTTTTTCTGCTAATTGAGCCGATTGAGCCATATGTTCAATTTGGGATACCGGTTCTCCAATATAATCTGCAGAACCAAAACGCTCATAAAGTTCAAATACCTGACTTATCCTTGTGACTTTCTCTAACTCCTTCATTTGACAAATGTTTATAAATACTAAATAAATCAATTCATTTTAGAAATGGAGTTGGCTTATGTGAAGTTTTTGTGAATTTCTTATAACAGGCTTTTAACAAAAGCATTGAATGATATTGGACTATTTTAGCCGGATAAGGGTATTTTTTGATTGGTTTAATTCATAATTTTTTAACAAATGGATAACCGAAATTTTTAACAAATCCCTTTTTCAATATTTAATTTTACTAAACAATAATTGAGTTGGTTTTGAATTAAAAAGGGATAAAAGCATTGCTATTCCCTTTTTTTTCAAAAAAAATCTCTTTTCAACTAATTGAATCAGCATGCCTCAAATTAAACTGGCGGTTTTTGATATGGCAGGAACCACCATTCACGACGAAAACAACGTTGCCAAAGCTTTTCAAGCCGCACTCAACAAACACGGCTACCCGCTAATCTCTCTTCAGGAAGCCAACGAAAAAATGGGCTATTCCAAACCTCAAGCCATCAAGGAACTTTTAGAAATCCATGAAGAAGATTTGTCAAAAATCACTGCTGAATTGATCGCACAGATTCACGAGGATTTTGTGATGGGCATGATGGACTATTACCGGACAGATCCTTCTATCCGCGCAATTGCTGATGCGGAAGAAGTATTTGATCAATTGCATGAGTGGGG
>CBFHWO010000075.1:0-5518 GCA_965659625.1 uncultured Algoriphagus sp.
CAAAAGCTATATTAAGAGATATAAGCCACTAAAAACTAAAAGTGAGGTAAGGATATGGCCCCTAAGAAAAAACAAGCTGAAATAGAAGTTTTGCCGGAGGATTTAGAGATAAACATGGAACTCTTTGAAGACGATGGTGAGGATGATGATATTCGTGAGTTGGTAAAGTGGAGTAAGGATAATAATAAGAGTATCGGAGAGGCTAAAATAAGCAAGGGTCTTTTGTTTGGTAAAAAGATGGTTCACTGGGATGTTACACCAAGGTGTGACCCGGCAATATTGGAACAGAACAGAAAGAGGGTTGAAACACTGGAGAGGAAATTAAAAAATGCGAGAAAGCATCCTGATTTTGCAGGCAGGGGTGAATTGGAGCAAAAACTTAATGATGCTATTGAGAAAGAGGATAGGTTTTTAGAAGTCAAAGAAATTTGTGAGTTGGATGCAAGGGGCCGGTGTCCGTATAAAGAGAATTCTACAAAGTTCAGGAACCCGAAGTGTTCTCCTGTGGACAGGATGATGAGGGCGCACAGGCAGGAAGTTTTTTATACATACATGGATTTAGATCAGGATAGTTATAACAAGATTGGGTTGGAGTTGCTTCCTATGTACGTTATTCAGTGCAGGTTGAATATTTTGATAACTGCCCAGCCGATAATGCATGCTTCTGGTAGTGGTGCTAAGAGTAGTCCTTTGTTGAAAGAGTTGCGGAATATTCAGGTTGCGATTGGGGAGATCAGGTCTAAGTTGGATGTTAAGTTGGAGAAATTGAGGCAGCCTAATAACGACAGGGGTAGCAATGATCCATTGCGAGGTAAGAGATAATGATAAATAAAGCCAAGGGTGTTTGGAATGAGTTGGAGCCAGAGGAAAGGAATGAATATATTCTAAGGGCGAAGAGGAATACCAAAAGGCGTGACAAGAAGGTAGTTGTTGAGATTGCCTTTAAGTTATTTTTTGAAGATTTTAAATATGAATTGGTAAGGTCAGAGTATCAGGATGGGGCAGAGGGTTGTATTAAGTGGGCAGAAGAGAATATTAGGGCGAAGGTTGTTCGGAGTGCGGAGCCTGAGATGATATACTTGAAAGATTTGCCTGATGATGAAGATGAGTATGGCAGGTCTTATAAGCGAATGTGGGAAGAGCAGAAAAAAGAAATTAGAAAAGCATTGGAGACTAAAAGTAATGGAGAGTTCGTTCGTAATCTTGCTGTTTTTTGCTGGCCTCGTGGTGATGGTAAATCTTTTATTGTAGTTTTGATTGTAGCGTGGTTTTTCTTTAACTTTGCTTTTATGAAGATAAAATTATCGGCGAGTTCTAAGGTTTTGTCTGGTGATGTTCACTTTAAGGAAATTGTTTCTTTGATTCAGAATTCTCCTAAGCTGCTGGATATAGTTGGTCAGAAAGGTATTCAGGAAGAAGTTATTAAGATTACGAATGGCAAGAAAGGTTTGTTTAATGAGATTAGGATTATGAGTACTGCCAGTGGTATTGCTTCTAATACGAATGTCATTACTCAGAGTGAGGCCTTTGAGATGAAAGATAAGACTTTTTTTTCGAAGTGGTATGGTAGTTTGAGAAACACCTGGAATGCTATTGGATTTATCGATACTACTGTTGCTCCGAAGGACCATTGGGTTTATGTGAATTTGTATGAAGCTTATTTGAAGAATCCGGATGGGAGTATTTATTTTTCTTACAGGGGTAATAGAGGGGCAAAGCCGGAAGGTTTTTGGCATCCTGGTATGAGTCAGAGTAAGTTAGATGGTTTTAAGTCGGCTTTGGGTGATGTTGATTTTGCTAGATTTTTTGAGAATTTATGGGACAAGCAGGATGTTACTATTTTTTCTGAAATAGATATTATGCTCATGGGATATATCGGCGTTGATGGGATGTCTTGTGGTGATGATATGAGTCGGCAGATAATTGAAAGGCAATTGAAGCTTGTCGGTACAGAAGAAATAATGCGGAAAAAGTTTAATCAAAATACTAACGCTGGGTACCATGAGGCAAGTTCTGTTAGGATGAATGAAATTGAAAGAAGGTTGACTCCTATAAGCTCTTTTTTGAATCTAGGATCGCATGGTAAAGTTAATCCAAGAAATAAAGTCAGGACAAGCACTAAACAAACAGAATTGAAAGAGTTGAATGCCCTGGGTGATTATTATGACACAGATTGGGCTTTGATCGTTGTTGTTGATCGAAGTGATGCTTTGAAGAAAACTGAGAGAGAGAATGCCAGGACTGTGATTACTGCTGTGGTTAAGGGTTTGCCGGGTAGCCGGGGAATGAGTAAGCAAGATCAGAATAATCAGGACCTGCTTTATGTTTATTGCCTTGTTGGCGTTTTTGTTGTTGAGGATCATATGGACTTAGGTGTTTTGGATGTTTTTAAAACTGTTCATAAAAACCTGGGACATATCGATATGGCTTGTGGCGAACATTTTTCCATGGCTAACATTAAAGCTTATTGCGATTCTGAGAAAATACCGATGTTAATTGTTTACCCTTCTCTTAATAAACAAAAAGAAGGATATGTCGCTTTTGGGAATAAAGTAAGGGCTGGACTTTTTAAAGCTCCTGATATTCCTGTTCACGGTAGTAGGCAAGTCGATATATTCAGGGAAGAGATGGGTTATCTCGATGCTACTGAAAAAGGTAAGAATGTAATGTACGGTTCTAGAGAAAAACATGTTAAGGATGGAGTTCAGGATGATGTTATGGACTGTATGTGGATGACGTTTTTTTGTAGTCTGGAAATTACTGCAGCACAATTTAAAACAAGAAAGGTTTTTTTGAATCAAGGGTTCGGTGGAATTTTTAATGGGATGAATTTAGTCCAGGATACTTTCTCAGGACTACATAAAAATTGATAGCAATTTTTATTTTTTGTTTTTTATTTTTTAACATATATAGAATTATACATTCTATATGTATATATTATATATAGCGTCCGGTGCCACTTCGTTTGTCGATATATGTAATGATTTCAACAACTTGTACTGGCAGAGAAAACGAACTGGCAGAGTTTACTTTGCCACTCGAGACTGTGACTCCTGCTGGAAAGTCGCTGGTTTTACGGGTGGTGCGCCAGTTTGCCAGTTTGCCAGTTCGTTATGCCTGATGGGTAACTATTTATGCTTGATAAATTCGTGTACGGCGGCTAAAAAGAATACAAAAATACCGGATAAAAATTGTAAAAATCCGGCCTCAACTGACATAGAACATGTTGGGAAAGAGAGTAACGAAATTCCAATTCCTGTGTAAGCGATTAACTTTGAATCATCCAAAACATCGTCTACTCTTTTTACTTTTTGAGTAGGCTCAACTTTATTTTTTAGAGATTCTTTTCTATAGTTTTTAACGCCTGATCTTGCCATCCCTCTGACAATTGCCCTGGTGCCACGGTTGCCGAAAGAACCTGTTTTGAAAATGTTTCTCATATAAAAATACTCCCTTAAAAAATACGCTGGTATAAAACACGCCCGGTGCAATCAACCACCCTGTAATCAAAAGTAAAAGCACTATGAATTACAATCTATCATTTCTCTAAGAACTGTTTTTGATAATATTTGTTTTCTATTCATAATCAATCACCGGTTATAATTTCGAAAAAGAGAACGATAAAATAAACCCATAAACCTGGGTCGAAACCATCCACACATAAGTCTAATATCAATAAAAAAATTGTCATATTTTGGCCGCCTATTTATTAATTAACCTTCAAAACCTCAAACTCACAATCTTTCTCCAGTAAAAAAAACATCCCAACATCCCTCGCATATAAAATGTCTATCAACTATTTCATCATATTCAATTTTAGTATCAATTTTACAATTAGGACACTCAACAGAATATTTTACGATTATATCACTCATTTTAGCTTTCATATTTACTTCTTCTCCAAATATACAAATCTCTTTGCCTCTTGGTTAACATCTTCCGCAGGTTGCTTGTTCAAACGGTAAATACATTCGATTAATTGTTGCATTTTTGGCATTCGGTGTATTGTTCTGGCATAAGTACGTGGGTTTCTACCAAGATGGTGTTTATTTCCCTCGATATACCCCTGAACGTCTGAAAGAAAAAGAGACGGATTGTGGTCTGTTGATTGCTCCCAATCAGAAGAATACACCACCGCATCGTTTGAATGGCATTCAATATATTCAATCCATTCTGTTTCAAGGTCTGTAATATATTCATGTCCATTATCTTCATCATATTTCAAAGCATCTTCATGTGTTTCAAAGTGATCAGCATCATTTAAAAATTCTAAATATAATTCATGGTGATTTTCTGCGTAGTCTTCAGGTGAATATGTGTCACAATCGTAATATATTTTTGTTACTTCCCCTTCACCGTTAACATTTGTGACAAGCTTTTCACTGGCAGGCTCCCAAAAATAAGGGAACGCCTGGCCGTGGTTTGGTTGCGTCTGAAGTTCTTTTGATAGCTCAATCAATATTTCATAATCTTCATTGCTTACTTCGATTGTTTTCATACTCCCTCCGTTGTTCTTACTTGCTTAACCCTCAAAGATTCAATTTCGAATATTTTCTCGCATCTGCCATCGATCTCTACAAGGGCATGATTTTTCCCTATAGCAGTAATCCTATTTTCTGTATCTTCATACTGGAACATTCTAACTTCGCTACCTATTTTTAAGTTATATCTTGTAGCTTTAACCCATTTATATTCTGGTTCATCGTTGACATCTTTAATTTGATATGTTCCTTCTCCTGCGGAGCAATTTATAAGAATAATTCTGCTGTCACAAATCAAATTTATAGCGCAATAGTCGCAATCTTTAATTTCTTCATTCCAATATAACTTTAACATTTAATTTCTCCTTTTTTGTTGGCGCTAATAATATGTTTTAAAGTGCTAAAAAACATTTACATCCGATTTATTCATTGGTTCAATCCGAACCTGTTTTAGAATCAGGTGGTCTAAAAATATATTTAGGAATAATTCTATTAAAATCGATAGAGAAATTACATTTATCATGACTACCTGTTGTTAGTTCACTATACCCAATAAGGTTCTCTCTAATATTGGATAGACTTTTTAAATAAGTCCGGATCTTCCAAAATCTTTTTCCCATAATCCTTTCTCGAATAAAGCCATATTTGATAAAAGCATGTGCAAGAAAAATGGGGTGAATAGTCATTTTAGCAAGAATATAGAAAATAATATTCAAACAGAATAGAACCATTACTATAGAAACAGGAATACCAATACAGAAACAAGCATCTTTATATATGTCAAACATTAAGTTGTAGTTCATAATTCCCCCATTAATTTATATATCTTCGGTATATTTAGAAACGCATCTGTAAAGTATTAAATATCCTATTAAATCTTTTAATGTATCGTCGTTAGGGTATTCGGATCCTTTTGCAATTCTACAAAGCTTGTCATCTATCCTGGCACACATTTGTTTTAAAGGTGACTCTTTGGAGAATACAAAAATAGGTTCTGCAACGGAATTACCGTATGATTTGTTTTTTTCTATCAGTAA
>CBFHWO010000076.1:0-4891 GCA_965659625.1 uncultured Algoriphagus sp.
CCATCGCCCGGGAGATCCCCGGCATACTGGCAATCAAAGCCACCTCCCGGCAAATCTCCCGCTGCGCCAAATCGGTCAGCATGTCGGAGAGGTTCACCAAGTCCTGGGCGGTCAGCCCATATCTGGAATAATTCACGGGAAGAGAGATCCGAAGATGAGACTCGCTCGGAATAGCCATACTCCAGGCGTCAAAAATCGTCTTGCGCATGTAGCCGGTCACCAGCTTGCCGATCAGATCCTTAGCCGTCTGCTGGATGGTGATCCCGTCTGGCTCCAGTCGGTGGCGATTGGTGTGGATCAGGTGCTTCACGGCCCATTCATTCAGTGGTATTCGTACGATGATTCTCATGGATCAAATGTACATATTTCTGAACATCTGTCAAGCAATTGTAAATATTTTGTCAAGCTAAGGCAAAAAAAAACCTCCATTACGGAGGCAAGTGTTAAGTCAGTGTCAGGCTATTGCAGAAATACTTTGAGCTGATAGCGGTGGGTTGCTCCCTCCTTTGGGAAATGGTGGATCAGTTCCACGCATTTGAGTGGGTCTGGTCCAAAATCCCCGTGGTCAATAAAAACATCTGCTCCCTTGCTAAGATTAATAACTCCACTCACGACTATCTCCTGCTCATTTGGTAATACAAAAACTGTCTTTCCCTTCATAAAAATTTTGTTTAGTTAATTCGTTCAAATTTACAACTGAAATCCACATTTGAAATAAAAAGAATAAAAAACACTATAAAAGGTCAAAAAACCAGAGAATAGTGGTTTTTATCCCTGTAAAACGATGTCCGGACAAATTTTTCAAAAATACCTTAAAAATGCGCTCAATTGGCTGTAATAGCCGTTTTTAGCGGAAAAAGAACCGGACACAACCGGGCATTTGTAGTTGTAAGTATTTGAAAGCCAATTTATTACAATCGGACAAGGCGGACATTTTTTGTCCGGTCAAGCGGACATTTTTTGTCCGGTAGGCACACCCCTTAAACTATTGACTATCAGCAACCTATAAAAGGCAATGCCCGGTAATGTCCGGTAAGTGAAGCTATCTAATGTATTGATTAATAGCGTTTTATAAATCATTAATCCGTACCGGACGCGGACACGTCTAGTAAAAAAACAGAATCACTACAATCGTCCACAAATAAAACCCAAAAACCCGCGCTGAAATAGGGCGGGTTTTATTTTGGGCGAACAGGGAAAAGAGAATAGGAGATTAGGGATTAAGAGCGTCAAAGGATGCGATGGCCTGAAATATCTTGTGAGCTACTTGAGGCACTATTGCGTTTCCTCCTGCTTTGATGGATTCATTTCTCCATTTAGGAAAGGTGATTCCGTCCAATCGGGAGGAAAGCCCATCATCTCCATCACAAACCGGGGATTGAGTTGGGAAGTCTTTCCAGTAATTTGTCTGGCTCTCTTGGTTAGTGAGTCTTGATTTTCCAGTCCCGTCACCTTGCTTCCGCAGTCCGAGGCCAGCGGTGTCGGTAATAATCCGTTTGTTGCCATTATTCCGAGATTCAATCCGAAAGCATTTCCATTCACTCTCTTCCCGTATTTTTCTATTTGCTTTTCCGCTACCTCCTTTTGTTTGGATTGAACATCTTCCAAAGTCCAGTTCTCCCTTGTATTCATTACGGTCGGAGTAGGCAACAAACCAAACTCGATCTCGTCTGTGTGGAGCGTTGATGGCACAAGCTGGAAGTATAATCGCCTGGACTTCGTACCCTTCATTTTCCAGATCAGTCTGCACTTCCTCGAATACCAATCCCCCTGCCCAATTAACAAGCCCGGAAACATTCTCGCCCACGATGTATCGTGGCTGAATCTCCCGTATTGCTCTAAGCATTTCTGGCCAGAGGTGACGGTCATCTTCTTTTCCAAGTCGTTTTCCTGCTTGGCTATATGGCTGACAAGGGAATCCTCCGGTAAGGATATCAATTTTTCGTCTGTGAACAGTGAAATCTGTTTTGGTGATGTCTTCATAACTTTTTGCGTTTGGCCAGTAATGTTTTAAAACTCTTTGTCCGAATGGATTACACTCGCAGTGAAAGACATTCTCCCATCCCATCCATTGAGCTGCGAGGTCAAAGCCTCCTATTCCAGAAAATAATGAGCCATGTCTCATGTCTTCCCCTCTGCTTCAAACCCCCTGATATAATCACGCTCACCGGTATAGTTTTCAAGCAGCTGCACTGTCTGATACATTACATGGGCATCCTCCTGATCACAGAGGTCTCTGATAATCTCTTCCAGGGATAATTCACTTTCAAATTCTAATTCATGATCAGGTAATTCTTCCCATTTGACAGCTGCTTTTGGTGAAACCTTCCCTGTATTTCGGCTAATAAATAGGCTGATATCGATCAGACACTCGGCTCTTAATTTGTAGACATTCATAATTTCTCATTTTAAATTTTAAATTCTTAACTCTTCCCCTCTGCTCCAAAGATTTTTGGATAGTCCTGAATGGTTTTCTTCACCAGTCGGGCGGCTTTCTTGCGGGCGGATTCCCGGTTGAGCTTGGGCCATTCCATCTCCCCGATCTTTTGCATGCTGAATCCTGCCTTCACATAGCTTGCCAGCCGGATCACTTCGGGTGAAGCGATCATCGTGGTATTTACCCGCTCGGAGATATTGCGTGCCGCTTCGTAGAAATAGTCCACCGCCCGCAGGGATCGCTCCATGGTGCTCAGACTGATGGTCTCATGCCAGGAGAATGGCTGGTGATCGTAGGCCAAATCCGCCAGATGCAGAAGCCCGCAGAATCGGATGGCATATTCCCGCATTTTCCCATAGATCCCCGAGAGCGTGTCCTTCATAAAGTCATCGTCGGTGGCATTAACCTCCCGAGCTTTCTCGCTGCTCCAGTTGTTATACATCCGCAAAGCCTCTGGTGAAATGATCATCACTCTGCTGTCGGTGTCCTCCTCCATCGGCAGGCCGCGCCAGAGTGAGTTCAGTGACTTCTGATGAATGGCCTCCCACTCTTCGGGCATGTCAAAGGATAGATTGGGCTGTGCGATCTTGTGCTTTTCCGGCACGGCAAAGAGTATCCGGTAAATAAATCCGGTGGTGGCACGGTCATTTCGGAAGAGCTTCCACATGATGGAGGGCTGCGCTCCTCCGAAGACATTCAGATAAGGCCGCTTGATGACAAAGATATTATTCCCGGACAGTCGCTTCCGGTGCGGCTTGCAGTTCCAGGACTTGAGCCAGAACTGTTCATCCGTTCCTTCCTTGCCACCTTTGGCGAGTTGGTTCATTCCGTTGATCCAGGACAAAATCTCATCCGCATCCTGCAGCACTCCTTTGGGATTGTGCGGCATCACATCTTTGATCAAGGTAGGAATGTGCGCCTCCCCATAGATCAACTGCTTGGAGGGCATCTTCATGATCTGATCCGCAGACTTGTTTTCAATCGAGCTGAACCATTCCTCCTCCAGCTCCTCCTGTATTTTGTAGAGCGGCTTAAATACCTGATTCATGATCAGCGATTTTCCGGAGGAGGAGATCCCCTCCAGACATGCCCACACGGGGAAATAGTTGTCACCGAGTTTATTCTGCTTCACGTGGTAGGCCGAACCCACCGCTGTGGAATAGGCTGAAATCATCGACAGTCCGATAAATGACCTCGGGATGTCATATTCCCGGTGCAGTGCATCGAGGAAAGGTCTGATTTTGGGGTGAAAGATATCGAGGGGAAAGGGATTGAGGAGCTTTCGTTTTTCCAGCTCAGCCTCCAGCTCGTGCGTAGGTATCGAAGGATGTCCATTCTCCTTTAAAAACTCGTTGAGCGGCTGATACGTATTAGACATTCCATTTTTTATTTAGATCGTTGATAGTAGAGTGAAAATCGACAGGCACATTTTTCCCACCCATGCACATAATCATCCAGTCGGTGAGGACCTTTATGCTCATTTTTTGCTCAAATGTTTCGGAGTCAGCTCCCAGCGTGGTCAGCGTGTCGAGAAACTTTCTGGTCTTTGCACGCTTCTTGATTCGCTCGACAAGCTTCGGAATGGCATCCCTAAGCTCATTGTACTCATCCATCTGATCGGCAAAGTAGGTTTTAAGATAAGCGTGCAGCTGATCTACGGCGAGAAATACATCATTATCCGGGTGAATAATATGGTCGTGACATTGCTTCCAAATCGCTGCAGATTCAAACTCCGCCTCTTTTGCGGCATGACGTTCCCGATTGAGTAGTAGCTCCGCAAATTTATCCCTGATATCCATCTCAAGGAGGAGGAGCGCCTCGGTGAAAACATAGGAGGAAAGTATCGCATGATCCACAAGAATTGTGATCTCGTAGGCTTTCTGCTCGGTATACTTCTTATTATAAGCTCGAGTGATACTCATCAAGTCTAGCTCTGCTTTGTCTATCCCCTCCAGAATGATTTCGAATAGCCTCTTACAAAGGAGGTCTTGAAAGTTCGCAGGGCTGAGCACATCCGCAATCGCTAGTGCTGATGAGATGCAGTTTAGAGCTCTTCCGATCAGTTGTCGCTCGTGGTTCTGTCGAGTTCTAAGCTTGGATTTGACAGGATATATCGGGTCAAAGTTTGATGTTCGATTCATGATCCTTCAAGGGCTAGTAATTGCTCTTGGCACTCCAATAGCTCAACCCCAAGCTGCTCCAGTTGCTCGACGGACAGGGAGCGGTCGTATTCCCGACGGTTGTGGCATCGCTGGATAGCATCTTTTAGCAGTTGCCGATCTCGTTGGGTCTTTGACACATTCAATTTCTCTTCGGAGTTCGTGGATAGCTTGTCTGGAGTTGAATTCAAGTTCATGGAGATAGGTAGTTAGAATGTCGATTTTGTTATGCTTAAAGGTGTGATGTGCTGCTAGGCTTCGCCGGGCGTAGGTGCTGATTTTGGATATTTTGGCG
>CBFHWO010000077.1:0-4804 GCA_965659625.1 uncultured Algoriphagus sp.
GCACAGTTTGCATCCTTTTTTACCAAAAAAGCAGACTTTACCGAACAGGAATTGGAAGCATTAAAAGAAATTATTGAGGATAAACTAACTAAAAAGAAATGATGGGATATCTCTTAAAATCCATGCTTTGCCTAGTCGTTCTTTTGTTGATTCATAGACTGTTTCTGCAAAGGGAAGTAATGCATCAATTCAATCGGTTTTTCCTTTTGGGAGCCGTAATTTTTTCATTTGTCATTCCTTTTAACTCCATCGAAATCACTCCTGAAGAGCAGGAGGTATTTAATTCAGAAGTGGGCGAATCAGAATTTCCAGAGGAATTAGTAGTACCGATGGAAAGTTTTACTTCAGAAAATGTGAATTCTCAAGTAGCAGAAATTCAAGCCAAGCCGATTCCCTGGAATGAAATTTTATTGGGGATCTATGTATTGATTTCCATTGGTTTTTTGATCCGGTTTATCAGAAATATCAAAGTTTTGATGGATCAGGTTCACCAAAATCTCAGAGTCACTTACAGGGGAGTTACGCTGATTTTACTTCCTAAAACTTCACTTCCATTTTCTTTTTTGAAGTATGTATTTGTTTCAAAGACAGATTTTGAAAATGGAAAATTGACAGATGCGATTATTGAGCATGAATATACCCACGTCAAAGAAGGGCACAGCTATGATATTTTGTTTATCGAATTGCTATTGATCCCTTTTTGGTTTCATCCAGGTTTGTACTTGGCCAAACATGCGATTCGGTTGAATCATGAGTTTATCGCAGATCAAAAGGCATTGCAATCGACCTCGCTGTATAGCTATCAGAAAATGTTACTTGCCATGGCTAGTCAGGAAGTTCGATTTTCTTTGGTCAGTAATTTGAATTTTTCTCTCACTAAAAAAAGACTGGAAATGATGAAAAAGCAATCAAACCCAATGTTTAAATGGATCAAGCTGCTCGTAATGATTCCTGTATTAGGAGTTATGATCTACGTTTTCAGCGAAAAGGTGACCGCACATCAAGAGCCAGAGGATGAAGGTCAGGAAGAATTGCTTCTTTCAGATGAAATTGAAAAAAACTTTACAATAAACAGTGATGGGACTTTCTTTTATCAAGGCAAAAACTATACAATCTCCCAGTTGCCGACTATCCTTGAAAATTTGAACGGTGAGAATACCTTAGTAAACATTTTTGCCAACTCAGAAGTGAAAATGGGGGTGATACAGGATTTTCAGAGTGCTTTAAGGGAAAAGGACATCAGAAGAATTAGATACTTGACAGGAGAAAAACAAAGTGACAATCTATCAAAAGTAGAATTTTACAAGAATGTGACCTTCATTTTGGTTACAAAAGAAGGGCAAAAAGAAGAAAAAACGTACGATGAATTACCAGAGGATTTGAAAGCTGGTTTAATGGATCCTCCGAGCAAGCCAAGCTATCAAGTACCTAGCAAGCAACAATTTGAATCCTGGAAAAACAGAGATGAATTCGCGATTTGGATTGATGGCAAAGTTTCTCCGAATGATGTCCTGGAAAAAAGGAATGCTACTGATTTCGTCTACTATTTTGATAGCTTTGTTCACAATAATGCCAGATCAGAAAGATTTCCTCAAGCGCATCAAGTCAAACTTTTCACAGAGGAAGGCTTCGAAAATGCCTTCGGTGAAAATTCTGGTTTTGGCAAAGCAACGAAAGGAGTTACTACAATTTATCTTGGGGAATACGACAAATGGCCTCCAGCAGAAGAAAAAGAAAAGGAAGAAAGTGCACTTCAATCCTATAGTAAGCTTAACGCCGATTATGAAAAGTTGAGAACTCAAGGAGCTCATTTTATAGCAAAATCAGAAAATGAGCAGAAAAACTTAGTTGCGATGTTTTCAGAGCTGGGAAGCCTATATTTTCGAATTCCTTTAGAACTTAAATCAACTGCCAAACGACCTGTTCACCCTTACGCACCTTATGTTAAATTGAAATCAGAAGAAGGAGTGTATTATAAATTGGCTGAGGATTTGACTATCGAGGAAAGGACTCAATTGCCAACTGCCCCACCGATTGCTACTAAAGATAAGGTCACAGCCTATCAGCAGATTTATTTGAAATATGAGTTGCTAAGACAAGAAGGAAGAACCCATTCCAGTAAATCTATGGAGGATAGAGAATTGATGTATGAGCTTTTCACCAGTATTCAGGACCAGTATTTGGCACTAAACGCAGTGCAAAGGCGACAAGTAAAGCATGTGAATTTCCCATTCATTCCGATGGAAGAAAATGGAGTATTGACATTCAAAGTCTTTGATGAACTTACTCCAGAGCAAAGAGCTTTCGCAGGCTGCTGAAAAGCTTCAATCCTTACGAAAATGACTGGGCCAGAATCATATCTTGCTCAGTCATTTTTATTTCCGGAAGGATTTGAGGCAAAATTTCGGCCCAGGAATTATTCCATTGAACCATCTCATTTGCAGGAGTAAAGCCAGACTGGATCAATCGCTCCAATTTTGAAAAGTCAAAATTTTCGGAAGCAATTCCAGCTAAAGAATTTTCGGCATCAAGGGCATTACAAGCTTGTTCATATTGCCCTTTAATCGGGATTACCAAAACAGGTTTCCCCAGATACATGGCCTCGCACACCGATTCAAATCCAGCCGTACAAACCAGACCTTTGCAAGATGCCATGTCTTGAAGAAAATGCTGATCATGTACCCGATGCAGCGTGAGATTGGGAATTGGGTTTTCAGTTTCCTTTGCCTCTTTTTTATCCCAATATGCCTTTATCTTAATCTGAGGATTCTTTTTTGCAAACGAAATTACCTCCTCCGCATATCCGGAATTGACCATATAGGCCAAGTAAAAATCATCATTGGATACTTTCAGTTTCTTTACTTCTTGTCTCAATAAAGGCGGAACTATGAGCAATTTTGGGTCTTTCGTTTCATGCAGTTTTTGGAATGAAAGTGCGAGTCTTTTTTCTGCGCCCAGAGCAGTTAGCCAAGTGTTGATCTGAAAACATTGCTTGGCAAAAGCGGTGGATTTGGCAAACTGAAAGGATGGATGATCTATTAAATATTGATGACCGATGACCCAATAACTGGCTTTGGGCTGGAAAAATAAGTTGTATAATCCGCCAAGCAAGTCATAAAAGTTGAGAATGATATCTGGGTTTTCTCCTTTGACCAGCTGATGAATTTGATTTACGCTTGATAAAAAAGTCGGACTATTTTTTAGATTATGGAGAATAGTTTTACCGATGAGAATCTGCTTTTCTGATTTGTCGGTTACGAAATTCGGGCTTTCGACAGGTTGTACTTTGGCACCCACTTGCTGAATAAAAAAATCCGGGATATTTCTTCTTTTGCTTTTTCCGACAATGACACCGCAAAGTTCATGACCATTTTGGCGAAGCAAATTCGAAAATGCAATGGCCTGAGTCATATGTCCCCGACCTTCTCCCTGAACAATAAATAGGAATTTCATAGGATTATGATTTCATATCAAAGCCTGAAAGCCGTAGTATCTAAGTCCTCATCGTCTCTTTTTGTAAAGGAAACTTCTCTAAATGGACCATAAATCTGTGGACTCTCTTCAGAAGGAAAATGTACAATGGTGTGATCCTCGCTGGATTTGAAATTGATTTCGTTGTAGTAAATCAATTGCCAATTGCCCTCATGATCCTCAGCAAGTGCGCTCATTGTTTCGACCCAATCCCCGGAATTCAGATACTCAATTCCATCGATTTTTCTCATTTCAGCTTTGTGTATATGGCCGCAAATGATTCCGTCACATCCTTTTGCTTTGGCCATTTTTGCCAATTCTTCCTCATATTGATCGATGTAGGAAACTGCTGACTTTACTTTTCCTTTTACATACTTTGAAAGGGAAAAATAGGGTAGACCTCTTTTGAATCTATAATAATTGACTACCCGATTCAGCCAAAGTAGGAAGGTGTATCCCACATCTCCCAGATACGCTATCCATCTAAGATTCGTAGTGATGCTATCGAAAACATCTCCATGTGTGATAAAGTATTTCTTCCCATTGCTTTCATAAACCATATCCATCTGGATCGATAATTTACCAATCTGAAGAGGTAGGATTTGTTCTAAAAAGTCATCATGATTGCCGCGGAGATAGAATACATTGGTGTTGCTGTTTTCGATCATTTTGATGACCCGGTTAAAGAATCGCGTGTGTTTTCTTTTCCAGGTCCCTGATTTTTTAAGTTGCCAACCGTCGATGATATCTCCGTTGAGGATTAGATTTTCGCATTCGTATTGCTTCAAAAAACGGGAAACTTCTTTAGCTTTCGATCCTTTGGTGCCCAAATGCACATCGGAAATGACGATGGTCTTGAATTTGGTTTTCACAATCTTGTTTTGGTTGAAAGGTATGCACCTAAAATCAACTAAAAATGAAATCGGTTTTATCAAAAAGCTATTTTTTGGGCTTAATGGGCGATTTGTGTGATTAAATAATTAAGTGAATATTAAAAAGCCTGTTCCATGCCTTGTCAAATTCCAAAAAAACTAGGTTAGATTCTTTTAGTCAGGTTATTACATTAATGGTGACTGAAAAGAATTTCCTTTGATTTAGATTTATCGCTTTAAATATAAACCCTATGAAGCAACTCTTACTCTTAACATCATTCTTCTTGGTATTTTCAGGAGCTATCGCTCAGGAAAAAGTATATCCTGGAAATTATGAAATGGCAGCACGTTTTTCTCCGGAAAAAATGCGAAAAATGGTTTTCTCCACCTCAGTTTCTCCTCATTGGTTGAAAAAGTCGGACCGTTTCTGGTACGAATACAAGACGAGCGAAGGGAATAAT
>CBFHWO010000078.1:0-2935 GCA_965659625.1 uncultured Algoriphagus sp.
TGATCCATCGCGAGGCCGGTGAAAGCAAAAAAACTGCTGCATTTGAAACGTCCTCAACTTCACCAAGACCAAGGGGATGTTGTTCCAGTACTTGATTCATTGCCGCTTCATTTTTTCGATACTCAGAGTTATTCGAAAGAGGAGTATTTACGACAGATGGAGAAATTGCATTAAAACGGATTTTTTTATCTGCATATTCAAGCGCAAGACTTTTTACCATCCCGACTAGCGCGGATTTTGTCATGGCATAAAGGGATTTTCCTTTTTCGCCCACTTCACTCATTACAGAAGAAATCATCACCATGCTCATTCCATCAGGGGATTTGATTCCAACCTTCGTTAGAACTTGAATCATCGATACTGCAGAAAAAACATTCAACTGAAAAGCCTCCTGAACTTGATGCTCTTTTAAAACTTTAAAGGGAATGGTAGGAGAAACTCCAGCAGCGTGGACAAATCCATGAATGGGGCCATGGCTTTTTACAAATGAGGTAAAATCTTCTATCCAAGAAGCTTTTTGTAAATCTAAGCTCAAAACCGCATGTTCTTGGCCATTGGTACAGGATAAAATAGTTTCCTGGAGACGAGCTTCATCTCTTCCCAGCAGCAAAACTTTAGCCCCGTGGATAGCACAGGAGATAGCAATAGCTTGACCAATTCCTGAGGAAGCACCAGTGATCAGAATTGTTTTACCAGTTAATGAGAAAGGGTTATTTGAATGCATGGCAACTTAAATTCAATGAGAATTTTATTAAAAAGGAAACAAGGATAGTAATAAAAAAAATCATTTCTGATAATAGCCCTGTCTAGCACATATTAATTCTATCAACTAGACTTCCACCACATCACTAATCCAGCAATCCTCAAAATCCATTATTGCAGATGCCCAGGACATGCCAACACCAAAACCACACAACAATACTTTCTTAGATCCTTCCATCTTCCCCTGTAACTGACTAACAATTGTTAAGGGAATAGAAACAGAAGACGTGTTCCCAAACTCCCGGATGCTTGAGGGCACTTTATCCGCAGGTAGCTTTAATTTTTTAGCCAAATAGCTATTCATGAAAGCGTTCGCCTGATGAAACACAAAATAATCTATGGAATCCTTTTCAGTTTCTGATGAAATCAATATTCTTTTGATATCCGCAGGAATTTCCTCCAATACAAAATTAAAAACATCAGGTCCATTCATAGCACCATGCTCATCTGTTGAAATATTTCCATGTTCGTCCACAACCCTTTCTTTTACGGATTCTGCAGAACTGGGAAATCTATAACCCCCTGACT
This sequence comes from uncultured Algoriphagus sp., assembly GCA_965659625.1. GTDB lineage: Bacteria > Bacteroidota > Bacteroidia > Cytophagales > Cyclobacteriaceae > Algoriphagus. Next base: position 1,291 of record CBFHWO010000078.1, read on the forward strand.
TAATTTTAATTAAATCCCCCCTGCCTCCATCAGAATTCAGGGAAAAGTAAGTTTTACCAAATCGAGGGTTCTTTTCAATCAGAGCAGCCACACCCCCATCACCAAAAAGAAAAGCAACCCTCCTATCCTTTGGATGATAAGCTCTGGAACGAGTCTCACCATCAAGAAGCAATGCCTTCTTAATTTGACCGGATTGGACCAAGGAAAAAACCACAGAAAGCGCATAAACAAATGCGGAGCAACCAAGTGTTAAATCAAAAGACATCGTCTGCTTGGAAAGGCCTAGTCGTTCTTGCAAAAGAACGGAGCTTGCGGGCATACGGAAATCGGGAGTTTGAGACACAAATACCAACAACTCTATCTCAGCCTTATCGACGGCAAGATCTGCTATCAGTTTTTCAGCAGCTGCGAGACAAAGGTCGGAAGCACAAGTATCTTCAAGAGCAAAACGTCTTTCTTCAATCCCAGTCTTCTCCACAATATCTTTGACATCAGCCTCAGGGAAGTACTGGGTATACTTCCTGTTTTGAATTGTATTTGCAGGAACAGCCGCAGCTATTCCAAGAATACCAACCTGATCAAATTGCAACAAAGCCATTATTTACTACGCTGAATGTGATCAAATAATTGTTGCAAGGTATGAATGTCTTTAAAATCTGATGATTGAATGGTAACATCAAAATTTTCATCCAATTCAGCTATCAACGTTAATTGAGCAAGAGAATCCCATTCTTCAAACTCTTTAAATTTATCTTCAAGAGATACTTCTCTATCTTCGATTTCTAACGCTTCTTTAATAAGGTTAATAAATTTTTCTTCCATTAGTTTTAGAAATAATTGATTTTATGTTAATTTCAATTCCTTTAAATGAAAATATATTTTACTTAGATCAGGAGATCATAAAAATTTAAGAGCATTTAAAGATATATATTTTAAAGAAGATTCTACTGCTTTCATTCTGAAAGCCATTAACTGATTTTTGTCGGCCAAAATCCCATCAATAAATTGAATCATGTTCTGCAATTCATTTTCTTGAAAAACAACACCAATTTTCTCGACTTCCACTAGATTTGAAAGAGCTGATTCCTTTGGTGCCACACATAAAATAGGTGTCCCAACAGACATTAAATTATAAGTTTTACTGGGAATACTTAAATCTGATGCCTCATTTCCAACAGTTACAAGTGCTAAATCGGCGCCTGATAATGTAAAAGGTAAAACACTTGTATCTTGCCACGGTAAAATCTTGATATTATTCAAGTTATTACTTTGAATCAATAATTCCATTTCTATAAATTTATCACCACCCCCAATTAAAAGAAAAAACAATTCAGGTTGTTCCTTATATTTTATAGCTAAATTAACTAAAACCTCAACAGGATGTGATTTCCCCATATTTCCTGAATACATTACTATAAACTTATCTTCAATTTGATGGGTTTTTAGGAATGGGTTTTCTGATTTAGGAATGGGTTTTAAAAATGAGTTATCTGTCCAAATAGGCACAACATTTACTTTATCATTAGTAACATATTTAGTCAATCGCTCTTGCATTCCATCGGTAATTGTACTGATTTTTCTTGCTTTTTGATAGACCTTTCTATTTATGCTTTCCCATTTTTTGATTATCCAAGAATCTTTTTTG
>CBFHWO010000078.1:3034-4657 GCA_965659625.1 uncultured Algoriphagus sp.
GTACTGATTTTTCTTGCTTTTTGATAGACCTTTCTATTTATGCTTTCCCATTTTTTGATTATCCAAGAATCTTTTTTGAAATAACCGAATTCAATCAAGGCATCCGGGTAAATATCATAAACTAGAATGTCAAAAGAATTTTTACAAAACAAAGGAATCCAAGCAGTAAATGGAGGATTTGACACTAAAAACAAATGTGCTTTGGGATATTTAAACTTGATTAGAAATAGAGCCTTAATGAAGGCCCAAAACCAAGTAAATATTCTTTTAACACTTGATGATCTTTCATAAGGAATTAATTTTTCGACTTTAACAGTATTATCCAACTTTTTATTCCGTGGATTTAAGAAACCCGTTAGAAGAATCCTTTCATCATAATTATCTTTAAAAGCATCAATGATATCAATCATTAAATAACCAGCACTTTGATTGACAAAAACTATTTGTTTTTTTTCATTCATTATTATTCAGCTTGTCTCAAAACTGCATGCCCTCCTTTAAATAAATGAATGTCTTTTTGAAATAATTTCACATCAAATGCCATCATCTCTTCAACTAACCTTTGTAAATTATATTTTGGTTTCCAGCCTAATTTGGTTTGTGCTTTTGTAGGATCTCCAATCAAAAGTTCAACTTCGGTTGGTCTAAAATAGTTTGGATCCACTTTTACAACGACAGTATTTAATGCCATTTTAAAATCTTCCACCTCATTTCCTGTTGCTTTTTTATATTGCACAGCATCAATTTGGTCTAAAACTCCCTCTTCATCGATTCCATTTCCTTCAAATCGAAGGGTTAAACCAACTTCCGCAAATGCCGATTTTATGAATTCTCTCACTCTTGTCGTTACACCTGTTGCAATTACATAATCTTCAGGATTTTCTTGTTGTAAAATACGCCACATTGCTTCTACATAATCTTTTGCATGACCCCAATCACGTTGGGCATCTAAATTCCCCATGTATAAATCACTTTGTAATCCCAAAGCAATTTTAGCTGCGGCACGCGTGATTTTTCTTGTTACGAATGTTTCGCCTCTTAACGGAGATTCATGATTGAATAAAATACCATTACAAGCATACAAATTATAAGCTTCACGGTAATTTACTGTAATCCAGTAGGCATACATTTTCGCTACTGCATAAGGCGATCTTGGGTAAAAAGGTGTCGATTCGCTTTGCGGCACTGCTTGAACCAAACCATACAATTCAGAAGTTGAAGCTTGGTATATTTTTGTCTTCTTTTCCAACCCTAATAGCCTAACCGCTTCTAAAATTCTTAAAGTACCTATTCCGTCAGCATTAGCTGTATATTCAGGAGTATCAAAACTAACTTTAACGTGAGACATTGCCGCTAAATTATAAATTTCGTCTGGTTGTGTTTCTTGAATAATCCTTGTAATATTCATAGAATCAGTCATGTCTCCATAATGTAATTTTAGCCTTACGTCTTTTGCATGTGGATCTTGGTATAAGTGATCAATTCTGTCCGTATTAAACATTGAGGATCTTCTTTTTACACCATGGACCATGTACCCTTTTTCAAGTAAAAGTTCAGCTAAATAGGCACCATCTTGCCCTGTAATTCCTGTTACTAATGCTGTTTTCATGTTTTATTCTTCTT
>CBFHWO010000079.1:0-4533 GCA_965659625.1 uncultured Algoriphagus sp.
CAGATTTTTAGACGCTTTTCAATGCGAAAGTCTAAAACTTAATTATCTGAATATCAAATGGCTACAAACCGACCCCCGCCAAGCCGAAAAATCAATGATTTTCCCCTTTCCCGACCGCATTACCATAAGGCGATCGCCTTTTTAAAACCAAAAAGGATATGTGATTGGGCTATCGGACACCGACCCGATCGGGCAGCGATCCGAAGCTCTTGAAGTTTTTAAACTTAGGGTAGAGTAGGTAGTCCAGGGCATCACCGAAGTGTGGGGCGTGCTCCTGTGCGATGGCATGACGCTCGGGCCGCTTGTCCTTCTTGTCATCGATCATGCCTGTACTTTCGAGTGCGATCTTTGCATCCTTGGTCTTGGACTTGTTGAATAAGATGGCAGGCAGTCGTGTGTCTTCCTGTCTGAATAGTGAGTTGATGAAGATGTGGCGATCAAGGTGGGTGATGTCCCCGCTAAACTGCAGCACTACACGCCAGCCTCTTGACTCGAGTCGCTTGCGTACGATATCAAACTGAGTGAAGCGTGTGTTCCCCCCCTTGTGCTGGCCCATCTTGTCCCCATAGATATTGAGTACCTTGTTGGGCTTGTGTGCGTAGTAGTTGCAGAACTCATCCACCATATCCTCGAGCACGCGCTCTCCCTTAGCGAATAGGCTATTGATCAGGCGGTATTCCCCCGGGTGGTCTTGGCCTACCCACATGCAATTGAAGTTACCGAAGTCAAAGGATAGATCCATAGCCTTATGGGGCAGGCAGTCCATATCCCACCGGCTATCCCGTGCCTGGCTAAGGTCATACTCTAAGCCATCTATATAGTCATAGTTGGCGGCCTCATCATAGAACTGATCTTCTGATAGGCTCTTGTAGAACTTATCCCCAAACGATCTGACCCGCTTATTCAGCACCTCGATCTGGTATCGGATAGGGCTCATGGTATCGCGCCACCTGATAATGGTATCATCCCCTAAGATGTGGCGATTGTGCCAGGATGTCCCCTCAATAAAAAAGAACTCCTTTGGGTTGGTTTTGGCTTTCTCTTCGATCTCAAAGAGCCACTGTCCTAACTCTCCGTAGGGCATGGAGGTGGTGAAATGCTGGTGCAGCATCTTTTCTTTCCCAGCCAATCGAATACTGGAGGGTCTTAATGTAGGAATCACTACCTCATCATACTTATCCTTTTTGATTAATAGGGCCTCATCCACCTTGACCCCATCATTCGAGCCACCTCTCAGGAGCTGCGGTCTGTCGAAGCTGGCCATGATGATCGAATAACCATTCCAGAAGGAAATCACATTCTCATATCGCTCTGGCTTCTGAAAGGGATGCACAAATCCTGCGGGCGGTCGCTTTCCTATCACATAGTGAATATCCCGGTAATATCCGAGCGATTCCAGAGCCGAACAGATTGGAAGTAGCGTATTCGAGTAAATCTGAGTATAAGTGAGGCCTAAAAAGATGGTTTTTGCTCGTGGGAGTAGTTCTACATCCTGGGCGAAATCAACTCCAATCACAAAAGACTTTCCAAATCCCCTTCCAGCGACCAGTGCTTTAATAGGCTGTTTTGCTCCAAAATAGAGCTGTGCAATAGGATTAAGGTAAAATTCAGGCATTTTCTTCCGTAATTACCTCGTGATCGATATCCTGAACCAATTCCTGAGCCTGTCGGCGTAATATTTCAGGATCAGAACTCAAATTCACTGAATGAGGCTTCAAACTCTTAATTTTATCGACTATTTCAGCGTTTTCGCTTGGCATTGGGTGAAGTTTCACGATTTGAGCGAAAAAAGCCGCCGCAGACTTCATGTCTCCCTGATTTTCGGCCTTTTTCATCATTCTTTTCCCTGTTTCGATCAAAATCATCCTAGCAGTGGTCATGTCTGTCTCAGGACCAGCTCCCCAGAGATCCAAAGCATCTTGGAGGTATCCATAAGCTGATCGAATAGAGAAATCAATCCCATTTTTGGAAAAATAAACCTGTAAATTCTTTGCGGTCTCTCCACGGCTAAATCCAGACAAAAAAATCTCATGGGCTTTTTCATAAATCTCCACCCTTTGTTTTTGCTTATCATTCAGGACTATTTCATAGTCCGTGTCATGAAAATGCCTCCAAATAGCAAAAAAAGGATCATCATCCTTTCTTCTTGGAAGCGTTCCGGGATCTTTCTTTATGAGATTTTTAAAACTCATCTTTTTTTCTTCTTTTTTCGAGTTCAGACATCGCTTTCATATCTCCTCCTTGAGCCATTTCAAAAAGTTTCATATCAATGACATAATCTCCTTTTGCTTTTCCTTGATTAAAAAGTTTATAGAATTCACTTTTTTTATCAGCCATAAAAAAACGGACATCCTCCAGCTCCCAGCCTAGAATGTCCGCCATCTTTTGATTTTCGTAGTCAAATGCGCCGAAATTTATAATCATTTCGCGCTCTTTTTCTGTTATAATTCGCTCCATCCTTTTATCTTTTCTGCGTTTCGTGCAAAAAAGGTATCCAGACTTTTATTGACTTTAAAGGACGAACTTTCGAATCCTGGACGAATATCCGAGAAAGTATGTGTGATAAAATTCATGTAAAAATCAAACACATCCTGATCCTCATCGATTTCAAAACTTTCACAAGTCTTATTTGCATTCAAATTCATGGAGGTTCTAATCACCACTTTCCAGTCATTATTGTAAATCAGACAAAATTTAGCATGAACTTCAGATGTCCGAATATTTTCTTTTCCAAACAGTTCCTCTATTGTAACGGAATATTTATTTTGTCTAGTCACATAGCTGTGATCGGTGATCAACTTGAAAGACTTCATCAATTCAGAATCACGCATCCACTCGACTTGATGCACATCTTTGATTCCAGCACTCCAGGTGGTGCAGATCACATGGGCAGGCCCGGTCTTTTTCAAAATCGAATGAATCAAATCGATAAGGGAAAAGCAACCGCGTGTTAATCCCATTATTCGAGATCCTTTGGATAGATTCTGAACAGGCATATCTGAATTTATCGAGTTAAAAACTCCTAAATCAGCTTTTTTAAATCTAAAATTTCTTGAAAGCGGTTGTACAAATAGATCTTGCATCTCAATTTTTATTTAAAGGTTCAAATCCCGCTACACTATTTGGATCAGCTTCTTCGAAGAAGATCTTCAATCGAAGGCAACCACCCAAAGCAAGCATCGTGTTTATAGTTATATTTTGATTCCCTTCCTCAAATCGGCTAAGTTGAGGTTGGGTCAATCCTGCACAATTACAAAGTTCTCCTTGAGTTAATCCTAATTCTATTCTTCGAGATTTAAAGAATTCACCTATTTTTATTCTCCCTATATCAGCTATTTCCGGATTGAATTTTCTATTTTTGTCCATGATTTTGTTTACAAGTGATTATCTGAATGAAAGCCTTGGAGTAGTGTCCAGGGCTTTTTTTTTTATTTAATACTGAAAAGAATTCAAATCGGAAGTTTTTTTTCCAAAACGATCCTTAACCAGTCTGTCAATGTAGGATTTCTTTCCCCATTGGCTAAAGAATGAAGACTCATCCGCTACAGGAAATCTTCTCCTAGCATCAACTCTATATTGACCTGTACCCTGCATTACCTTAGTGATGATCCAATTGTCTGATGCGAATACTTCTTTAAGTGATGTTTTCATGATCTTGTTGTTTTAGTGTTTGTGTTTATCTGAATTACTATACTGTAAATATACATTAAAATGTATATACAAGTCAAGCAAAACACTAAAAAAAATCATTAAAAAAAACACTTTTTTTTACTTCAAAAGGAGATCAATGCGGCTCTCCGCCTCCATCCATTTCAAATCAAGTTCCGACACCTTCTGCTCATATTTTAGGGCGTTTTTTTGATTTCCTTCGACAATCGCCTTCTGCTTGAGCTTCTGAGCCTTGTATTTATTGTCTGAAATCCGCTTTTTCTCATTTTTTAGCGCATCGATCTTGTTTTTGGTCAGATCATCCAGCGGGCGAGGTGCTTTGTATTCTCCGGTAAGTTCGATTTGGCGTTTCTTCAGATAGAGCGATTTGAGTTGCATGGAGAAAGTCTCTATTTCCTCATATACCATAATAAATTCAGCCTGTGAGGCTTTCGGCTTGAGCTCATGATTAAGAAGGTCCCGGTATTTCAGATGAACCTGGGCGCGCTGATAGCGGACTTCTGCGATTTCCCTCTCCACCTGATTGATGAGTAGTTCTTTGCGGTCGGTGGGTTCACGTGGCGCTATCGAAACAGATTGCTTCGTACCTCGCAATGACGGTTCGGGGACAGATCGAAATGACGGCTCCGGATCAGGCTTGCGAATGATCGAGACCGATCCGATCTTGAGTACCTTGATGGGCTTTTTTTCTAGGGGATTTTTCATAAGCAAAAAAGCCCGCCCGAATAGGGAGGGCTTTTAAACACAAATAACCAATAAACTAACTATGAGAAATTAGGAATTCTTTGTTTTTCGGGCTGGCTTTGCAGCTGCTTCCGATTTGATCGGCTTCTCGATGAGGTAGCCGAATTTGACCAGCTTGGC
>CBFHWO010000080.1:0-4297 GCA_965659625.1 uncultured Algoriphagus sp.
TTACTAAAGAGTGGGGCGCTCAGTATGTTTTAGATTTCGACACTCAAAGCTATGCAGAGCTTCAGCCGGATATGAAGATGATTTTAGACAGTTTAGGAAAGTCTCATTTGTTTACTGGAAATGAGATCAGGCCTTTACTTGGATTCGATCAAAGTGAAGATCCTGCTATGTCTATTCATTGGATTCCTACTAACTTGGTGCCGGCTTCTGAGGCGATGGCCAATCCAGACTTTGGGGATTTTGAACAATGAAAAGAATATGGAATGAAATGGGGTTAATTAACAATGTATTAATTATAATTTTGTTAATTATATTTGTGTCATTTACTTACGTTGCTATTGAGCCGTTTATTTATGTCACATTTGGATATGGTTGGTATTGGGATTATAATCCTGATTTTATTCCTTTAATTGATAGGGAATGAAACGAATAAACTTTCAGAAATTCAAGCGAGAACAAAGGAAAATAAATAAAGTTTACGTTTCTTTTGGTGAACGTGTATTTTTAGATGCTCTCAAAAAACAGGCTGAAAACTACCAAGAATTCAGACCTGAGATAATGGAAAAGGCTTATTTGAAATTCTATGAACGTGTTTTTGTAGATTCTGCAAAGCGAGGTTTGAAAATAGTTCGGGATACGAATAAAAAAGCAATGATTGACGATGCTTTCTTCTTGACGGGTTGGCAGGCTTGGATTCGTGACTTTGTGAGGAATGACATAATCATGCGTGAATTAATTACCAATGTGAACGCCCGAACACTTCGGGATATAGCCATTGCACTATCTGAAGGCATCCGTTTAGGGTTACCATTTAGTGAGCTATCCGAGTCTATTGTAAAGTATGTAGCCAATCCATCACGGGCTAGAGGGATAGCCGTAACGGAGGCAACAAGGGCAAACGCTGAGGGGAAAAAGCGGAGTTCGGACGACTGGGAAAAAGAAACAGGTTTGCAATTATGGAAACTTTGGATTCATTCAGGCAATCCAAGGGAGCCGAGGAATAACCACATAGCATTAGAAAATCGGCCGGTTAGGAAGGAAAACCTATTTGAAAACGGATTAGATAAGCCTGGGGATCCTAACGGCCCAGCATCGGAAACTGTCAGGTGTCAATGCTCGATTATTTACATCTCTCAGGATTATGTAGAGGAATATTTCCCGTCTTTCGCTTGAAATAAAACAGATTTTTGTAGGTTGGTAAAATGTAGGTTTCTATATTTGAATTGATTTTAACGGTTTGGCTATGAAGCGTTGAGGAACGAAATGATTTTATAGCCTGTGTTATGTACTGGCACGGGTTTGAAAACGAAAATTTAATTTAAAAACAGAAATATGAAACCAAAGAAATTAATTAGAAAGTTTATTACTGAAAAACTAAAGGAAGGTGAATGGGAAACGATTACCGACCAAAAAGAATTGAATCAACTCTATGCAATTAAAGTTCGTGAGGAACTTGCTGAAATACAAGAAAGCGACCATAAGGATATAATGGAATTTGTTGATTTAATTCAAGTGGCTTTTTCATTTGCTAAACAGAATGGATTTACCCACGAGCAAATATCTACTGCAATATTCGAAAAATCCGTGAATAAAGGCACTTTTGGGCGGTTAGCACTAAACAACTTGAACCCGAACAACCCAAGTAATAAACTTTATTTTGAAACGAAAGATTAGTGCTTGTACATAACTGTTTGTCTAAAATGCGTATCCCGTAGGGTATGCTTTTTAGGTGTTGTTGTGTGTCTGGTGCGGATTAGATGCATTCACTTTCAATTTAGCACGGACACTTTTCTTTTCTTTTTAGGAGGAGAAAAATATTTTAAGTATTTATTTGGTATTTACAAAGTATTTACTATTTTTGAATTGTCATTAAGGTAATGGCAAGGGCGGCCCGCCCGTCAGGGTTAACTCTTTAGAGTTATGGTAGTTTCTTCCGATTTTCTTTTTTATGTTTCTTCTCACTCATTTAGTGAGTCATTCCTTTACAACAATCGCTTGTTTTTTAGCAAGCTCATCACGGGAGATGAGTATAATGCTAACAGGGATTTTATCCTTGCAAAGCGAAAAGAGCAGGGCGTTTAGCCCTGTTCACTGACACTAAACACTAAAAAAATTGAACAATGACTTTGCAAGATAGACTTGAAATACTACAAGAAGAACTAAACCGACAAATGAAATATCGGGAGAAGGTTCAAAAAGTTGGAAGCACTATTGACTACTCCTCAAAAGATTTTGCAAGAGAATCAATGCTCCAAAGAAAAATTAGAGAAACAAAAGACTGGATTAATGGCAACCACTAAAAAAGTAACTATAACACTATCTCCCGAACAGCAAGAAAAAGCCCGTGAGATGTCAAAGGATTTATTTGGTAGGGAGAATATTTCAGGCTTAATAGGATTTTTAATTGAGCGTTGGGAAAAAGAAAAGAAAAAGAATTAGTAGTACAAGTGTTACGTACTTCACAAACGTAGCACTTGCACACAACGTTTTGCAGATTGCCGAAGGTGGCGAAAACGAAGCACTAAACTTAATATAAAAACAAATGTTAAACCGAAGCACAACAGTTCATATTAGCACCAAACCGCCACTTTTAGCAATGTGCTGTTATATGCTGTTTTTATTCACAAATCTTAATTAAAATGACACACGAAGAATTTAAAGCACAACTTGAAGCAATTCCTAATTTAGAACTTGTAGAAAAAGCACAATCATCATTAAGTAAATTATGTTCAACAGGTGGACGAAGTTTCACAATGACTGTTCCGCCAAAATTAGACGATACAGATATGATATTGTCAGAGGTTATAAAACGATTTGAATTACTTCATTTGGAGGCTGTCCAAAATAGCATATAACACCAAAATAGAATTCGTTTCAATGAATTCTATTGACTGTTAAAATCAGTTCTTATCCCCGACTAACCCGGGGTTTTTTTGTGTCGATTTGTTTTTTATTTTTTATTCGTATATTTGAATATTCGTTTAGCCAAATAAGCGATTAAGCAAATGGAAAGAAAAAAGCATTTTAAGACCTTCAATTCCAAGATTACGGATGCAGATGAAAAGAAAGGGATAATCTCTGGGCTTTTCGCTCACTTCGGGTCTAAAGATAAGCAGGGCGATATTATTCAAAAAGGTTCCTTTGCTAAAACTATCAAAGAGTTAGGTCCTAAAGGTACTGATGAAATAGCTCATTTGCTTGACCATAAAGGAGATCATGCAGTAGCTAAAATCATGGAGCTTTCTGAAGATGATGGTTTGAAATACGTTTCTCATATCGGAACTCATGACTTAGGTAGAAACTTTTTGGAAATGGTAACATCTGGACTGATTAAATTTCATTCAATAGGTTATTCTACCATCAAAGAAGATTATGACCGAGAAGCCAAGGCTAACATTTTAAAAGAGGTTAGACTTTACGAAGGATCTAGCCTTCAATTTATAGCGGCTAATCATAACACTCCGATTTTGGATTTAAAGGAATTTGAATCTGAAAAAGACGCTATTGAATACTTGGATCTTTTGGAGAAGTTCCTAAAGACTTCAAACGCTACCGATGACCTATTAGAGCAATTAGAAAACAAATTCAATTCACTTCTTAAATTAATAAAGCCGTCTCAAGACACTTCTGATATTAAAGAAGCCGATCAAATAAACCAACTATTAACCACACTTGAAAAAACATGGAAAATTTAACACTTGAGGCGGTGCAGCTTAAAATAAAAGAGGCTAGTGACGCTTTTAATGCAAATGCTAAGGACGCCAAGGAATTGGCACAAAAAGCAATTGACGCTCAAAATGAGCTGAAGGCAAAAGGAGCAACTAAGGAAGAAATTTCTGAGATGCAGAAACATTTGGACGCTCTAGAATCCAAAATGAAAAACTTTAGTCTTGATAGTGCGAAGAAAGATATTTCTTTAGTTGATGAGATCAAAGAAAATAAGGATGCTATCGTTAAGATGGTGAAATCAAATGTTGGAACTATTGAGCTAAAGGCGAATACTGTTTTAGCTTCAATTGCTACCAATGAAACTTCTTTTCACTTACCAGATATCGGGCAGTTAGGGGTTAAAGCTACAACTCTTTATGATGTGTTGCCTAAAATCAACGTTCCTGCAGGTATGCACGATGGTAAGGTATCTTACATTGACTGGGATGAGGCAACTACCGTAAGGGCTGCTGCTGCGGTTGCTGAAGGTGCTGCATTCCCTGAGTCTACGGCTAAGTTCAAGTATTATACTGAGGACTTGAAGAAAATCGGCGATATTTTGCCAGTATCTGAAGAGTTCGGAGAAGAT
>CBFHWO010000081.1:0-3657 GCA_965659625.1 uncultured Algoriphagus sp.
TATATTTTGGCATTGCGTATAGATTATTTAATTTAAAATTAAGTCAATAGTTACTGTTTTTCTAACCTCCAATCAAATTCCACTTTTCCCGATAGGGTCTGAAAAGCAGTTGATTTGCAGCATCATTATTTTTGAAAAGCTCATTTTTTGAGTCCCATTTCAACTCTTCTTTCAATTTAAAAGAAATCATAGCTAAATGCATCGGCATGGTCAAACTTCTTGCATATTCCAGATAAGATTCCGGTTGAGTCCTTGCTCTTACTGCATCGATGAAATTCTGCTGATGTCCGGGTGATCTGATGATAGTTTTTGGGATTTCAGGAATATCCTCCATCACTTTGCCATCAATTCGTATTTCTCTTGTTGAATAATCGCAGATTAAGGTTCCGTTACTTCCTTCAAAATAAGCCCCAATCCCCCTTTCAGCTGCCCCCGGGACATTTGGCGGAGTGGAAGTCCAATGAAGGTTTAATTTCTTGAATTTAAAATCGACATCAATCCATTTTGGAGTATCGCCAGCTCCATCAGACTTTTCTCCATTTGCCGACACTTTTTTCAGACCGGAAGGTGACATTGACCACCAAACAATATCAGCGATATGACACCAAAAATCCTGAAATACGCCACCGGAATACTCCATAAAATACCGATAACTAAAGTGGCACTTTTCGGGTGCATACTCAGAAAAAGGAGCAGGGCCAAGCCACATATCCCAATTCAGGTTGGGAGGAGGAGTTTGGTAGTTTAAAACCGGAATTAAAGGAGGCTCTCCTGTCTTCCAAAGGCGTACTGTTTTAATCTTACCCAAGAGGCCTGATTGTATGATTTCCGCTACGCGATGATAATTATCCCCAGCATGAATCTGTGTTCCCAACTGAAAAATTCTTCCCGTTTCATTTTGTGAGTTTAGCATCAGTTTCCCCTCTCGTTGGGAATAAGAAAGCGGTTTTTCGCTATACACATCTTTGCCAGCCTGAAATGCCAATATGGTAATCTGAGCATGCCAATGGTCGGGGGTAGCAATAGTTACTGCGTCAATATCCTGTCTTTCCAGCACCTTCCTGAAATCTGAATAAATCTGGGCTTTGGTATCAGGATGAATTTGTTTCAGTTTCGAAAGTGCTTCCTGGGCATGAAGTTCATCTACATCACACAATGCTACAATTTCCACATCCGGAAGATTTGCAAACCAATTCAGATGGCTTAATCCCATTCCACCCAGACCAATGTGGGCAATTCTTACCTTATCAGAAACAGCAGCCCGGGAACCTTGGAAAGGCAAAAACTGTAATCCAAGCGCTGTAAGTGCGGAATATCGGACAAACTCCCTACGATTCATTGGTTTTATCATGATTGGTGATTTTGGGTTAAAAAATTTGATGGAAGAAATTAATAATTCTAATCGATTTTCTTTCAATTAATCTTCAAAAGGTCTCTTAACAGAATAAATTAAAAAAATAAGTCCCTGATTTAGAAGTGAGAAAGCGGATTAAAAGAAGAATTTTTAGAGTATGGTTTGGAATAAATCATATAGCCACCTACATTTGCAACACCAATTCGGAAAACGCTCCGGAAAAACAACAAATTTCTCCTTAGCTCATCCCGATAACAATCGCGGAGGTTAGAGCGGAAAACGACAAAATTCCTCCTTAGCTCAGTTGGTTAGAGCATCTGACTGTTAATCAGAGGGTCCTTGGTTCGAGCCCAAGAGGAGGAGCAAATAAAGCCTCATTTCGTAAGATTTGAGGCTTTTTTTATATTCCTTCCTTGAGACAATAAGCTCACATCCTGCTGAAGCCGAGCATTAATTTTAAATGATTTAGGGATCTATTTATTTACTCCAAACAAACCACATTTCCATCTCACCTTTTCCTTTTGCCTCAATCTTACCACGACTTTCAAAAATGAATTGAGGATCATCTTTTAGCATGCTATAGGTCATTTGGCTGATGTTTACTTTACCCAGCTCTCCGCTACTTTCCATACGACTGGCTGTGTTTACGGTATCTCCCCAAATATCATATTGGAATTTCTTTACTCCCACTATTCCGGCTACTACAGGACCCGTATGGATTCCAACTCGCATCTCAAATGCAGGCAGGCCTTTCTTTTCCCGGTCTGCCTTACGATTGCCGATAAACGTTTGCATTTCCAAGGCGGCCTTTACGGTGTTCACAAGAGAAGCATCAAATGGCACTGGTAGCCCACCTGCTGCCATGTAAGCATCCCCGATAGTTTTGATCTTCTCAATGCTATATTTAGCCATAATGGAATCAAAAACCTCAAAACAAGAATTAATCTCAGCAACCAGATCATGAGCCTTCATTTTTGAGGATATTTCAGTAAATCGTATAAAATCAGTAAAGAGAATACTTACCATATCATAGTCACGCGCATCAGCTTTGCCTTTTTCTTTTAGCTCTTCCGCTATTTCCTCAGGAAGGATATTCAGTAACAAACTTTCTGACCGGTCACGCTCCTGAGATATGATATCTCTTGATTTCTTGATGTATCGATTTCTGTTATATAGCCCGCCTGCTAAAATCAACATTACAATCCCTGAGCCTATGGCAATATTTCTTGTCGTATCCTTTTTCCGCAACTCCTTTTGATATGCCAACTCAATAACAAAAGCTTCTTCCGCCTTTCTAATACTGTCTTGAAATGCCAATTTCTCATACGAATAAGCATATTCCTGACTTATCAATCTCATCTGGTTCTCCTTGTTTTGCGTGCTATCAGTCAGTTGGATAAAAAGCTCATAGTTTTCTACACTCTTAGCTAACTCGCCTTTCTCTTTGTATGCTTTGGATAGATATTTTGATGCGTTCAACACTGGGGCAATTGTACCTGCATCCTGTCCTATTTTCTTAGCTTTTTCGTATTGATCAATCGCCAACAAAGGTTTGCCTAGCTCCATATAGACTCTACCAATTTCTACCATACTATTGGCCAGGTTTTGGTTATCACCCATTTCGCCTTGAAGAGTAAGCGCCTGATTATAATTCGCCAGTGCCTTATCGTACTCTTTAAGCTTAAAATTTATCAAGCCATAAAAATTATACATGAGCGCTTTACCCTGAATATCTTCTATGGTTTTATAAATTTCTTCACATAGGTCCAGAAGAGGTATTGCCAAGTCAAGATTCTCATCCCTTATGTGGATTTCCGCCATATTTAGATAACAGTCTGCTTGCCCAATTTCGTAGTTCAACTCTTTATGGATGACCAATGCCTGTTCCAAATACTTCATTGCCTCTTTGGTGTCACCGAGGTCTTTGTTCACGATGCCAATGTTATTCAATTGAGTCGCCATACCCCTTCGATACCCATTTTTCTCATGTGCCTTGAGGCTACGCATGTAGCTATCTATTCCCTTAATGTAATCCCCTTGATCCGTATAAATATTCCCCATGTTCCCATATATAGAAGCAACTGGCTTCAGAATTCCCGCTGCTTCATAGAGTGAAATGGCACTTTCGAAATAATAAAGTGCGCTATCGTATTTACTTCTGAAATAAAATGAGCCACCTTTCAACGCGGTAGAGTTCGCGATATATTCCTTAGAATCAACCGATTTGGCAAACTCCAGCATATCGTTGGCAAGTATGTAAGCGCTATCGGGTTTGCTAAATAAATATCCCTCAAAGATGAGAA
>CBFHWO010000082.1:0-3637 GCA_965659625.1 uncultured Algoriphagus sp.
CGAAAAAGAGTACTAGTACACTTACGTACTGCAAAGCACCGTTTCTAGATAAATGCACTAGTCTCTCCTTGTTTAAGAATCTTGCTGGTCCTTCAGTAGAATAAAATGGTTAAAAACTGATAGTTATCTTTTTGACGATTGGCTCGGCAAAAACCAAATCGGAAGTGGAAATATCAGATCGCTCGGTCTGAAAAGTGAGCTCTACCTCATAGGTGCCTGACGGTAAATCTTCCGGAACAGGAATGTTATATGTTCTTATTCCCTCATAATATAAGGCCAAAGTTTGCTCTTGACGACCAAGCTCTTTTCCATCTGGTGAACGGACAATTCCCTGGAAACTTCCTAAATAAGGGGAATTACCAAGGACATTAAATTCCGAATTGACTAGAATGGAGTTCTCTTTTTTTTCAGCTTCCAACTTGCTGAATTTCAAACCGGTGCTGGTCTCCCCAGTCTTATAAAAAGCTGAGATAACCTGCTCTAGATTAAAACTGACTTGGGCACTGATGCCATCTGTAGCTACATCTTCAACTGCTGGGGTTTGTTCACTTGATAGGACCTTAACGCGAGTAAAATAAGTGCCTGCAGGCTTGCTTCGGTCTGGACGGATCTGAAAGCGTACTGTCTGCTGCTGTCCGGGCTCAAGAATAAAAGACCTTGGAAAGGTACGTATCCGATCTCCCAAACCGGATTGCGCTGCCCGGATGGAATCGTCGTATACCATCACCACATTTCCCTCCGAGTCATTGCCGGGATAGCCAAATAGAAAACTGATGTTTACTTCCTGTGCTTTGTCTGATCCATTGGAAACGAAAAGGGAACCGATCCCATTGGCGTCAGCAAATACGGTCGTAGGTGCTAAGGATACCTGGGCTATGGCAGACCAGCTTAACAAAGCAAAAGGGAAAAAGAGGAGAATAATTTTCATGGTAGAGAAACACAAAAAATACCGACAGAACGAATCACTTCTATCGGTACTTTTAAATTGGTTTTAATTGTATGCAGCACTTAGAGTAATTGTTCCTGTATAGGCCCCTGAAGTAGCATTAGTAGCATCTACTTCACCTCCTATGAAAATCCTAACTCCATTGACTCCGCCTCCTATATCGAAATTGGGGAAACTATTGAACCTTTCGCTAGGAGAATTTGGATCAATATCATATCCCCCGTTTCCTTCTTGCGTATTTACATAGATGGTCGATTGGAGATATGGATCACCAAAGTCCGAATCAACGGTTTCTACAAATACGATAGGTAATGATCCGCCTGGACCTGTCAAAGCAGTTGGTAAATTAAGAGATATTGTCACATCTGCTTCTGCTTGCGCTGCGACGGTAAACTCACCCCTGCCTCCATTATCTATAACTGTTCCAGTAGAAACTGTAGTTGGATTGCCCATCCGGGAGACAAATTTTTTCTGATTTACCACAATGGTTCCGAAATTAAGGTCAGATACACGTGTTACTGCAATCTCGCTGATTACCGTTGCATTGGCAGTGATTGATGCATTCTGTGCCTTGGCGAATGACCCAAAGCCTATTGCTAGTACCGCCGCGATTAGAATTTTAACTGTTTTTTTCATTGTTTGAGTTGATTAAATTAAGTTGATATATTTTAAATATGAGTTTGTGCACTATCCAGAGTTTGAGCTTAGGGAAAAGGATAACTAAAACTCTTGTGACTTGTCTGAAATTGAACAAGCCACCCTAAGAAAGCGCGAAAGACAAGAGGATTATTTCCAGAGTTTACTAGTAGAAAAATATCGATAGAAGACATCGTTCTAATCCAACTTTTTTGAATTGGTTTTAATTGTATGCAGCACTCAGTGTAATTGTACCTGTATAGGTCCCTGCAGTAACGCCGGTAGCATCCACTTGGCCACCAACATAAATGTTGATATTATCGATTTCGGAAGCACTGTTAAAACCATTTATTACATAAGGAGTTCCTGGTGTCACCCTTCCGAAAATACCATCTCCATCTACAACAGCGATAATTGGATTTTCATTAAAGTCGTCGAAAGAAATAGGAAGGAGATCTCCTCCTGAAGTGCTCAGGTTAGTTGGCAAAGTGAATGTAAGCGTCACATTAGATCCTATTTGGGCCCACATAATAAACCTACCTCGGCTTGAGGCGCCCAGTGCACTTCCGATTGATACTTCTGTTGTATTTTCCGAATCAATAAATTTCTTTTGCCCTGATACTACAGTACCAAAGGCTAAGTTTGCCATATTTAAAATTGAGAGCTCGCTTATAACGGTCGCATTCGCAGAGATTGAGGCAGATTGTGCATTGGCCAAGGATCCGAAGCCTACCGTGAGTACCGCCGCGATTAGAATTTTAACTGTTTTTTTCATTTTTTTTTGTTTGAGTTGATTTTAAAATTGAATAGTACTTTACTCCCACCATCATTGCCTCTCAGCTACGAAAAGCAGAATTACCGATGCTACAAAAGTCCAACAGTCAGTGAAAAATGAATTAAAAAGGAGTAGGAATTTGTCCAACTATCCGATACTCGGACAAACTTGCTCATCCTAATACCTGATTCTAGCCTCTGGAATGCCTTGGCTGAAGAGGCTTTTTGATGGGTAAAAGAAGAACTCTTTTTATTGATGCACTTGAACGGTAGCTAAGCTTACAATCAAGCGTGTTTGGTGACCTTACTATAAAGCAGCTACTGCAAAGCCCCAAAAACCATTTCAGTTTCCTTAATCCAATTTATCTGGTGCTAGATGAATGTTTTTACCTAGCCCAATAGATTAAAACTAAATTATTGTTAGCCTCACCTAATAGCGATGGATCACCTTCCTAATCATTCATGCTAAAAAGTCAGGATATTAACTTTCATCGTAGATAATAACAAAAAATACCGACTGATCGAATGAGCCCATCGGTACTTTTTGAAATGCGTTTAATTGTACGTAGCGCTCAATGTGATGGTGCCAGTATAGGAACCTGCAGTAGCAGAAGTTGCATCTACCTGACCTCCGATTACAACTACAACATATCTTTCTTCTGGATCAGCATTTAAAAATCCATTGATTTGATAGGGATTTCTAGGATCAAATTCTGTTTGGGCTCCTGGTCTAAGCTCCACTACAGCAGAAGCAGCTGACTCACCAGGGCCAAAAGAAATAGGGAGTAATGCTCCTTCTGCTGTACTCAGGTTAGTTGGCAAATCAAAGGCAAGTTGTACGTTTGAACCGATTTGGGCTTCTATTCTAAAGCGACCATAATTTGTGCTGCCAAGTTTAGGTCCATTGTCTACCCATATGGTGCCTAATCCATCAATAGATTTCATCTGTCCTACCACTACGGTACCGAAGTTCAGATTTGCCAGATTAGTCACTGCGATCTCACTAATAACCGTAGCATTGGCAGAAATGGATGCAGACTGTGCATTGGCGAGTGACCCGAAGCCTAATGCGAGTACTGCTGCGATTAGAATTTTAACTGTTTTTTTCATTGTTTGAGTGGAATTAAAATAATTCTTAAGACTCTTTTTCTTTTAATACTCCAGATCTTTTTCCGTAAGCCAAGAAGAAGAATTTGACTTGTACAAAAGTCTTTAAGACAGTTAAAAAAAAATGAAGACGAGGCAGGAATATGTCCAAGTATCCGATACTTGGACTAAAAA
>CBFHWO010000083.1:0-3341 GCA_965659625.1 uncultured Algoriphagus sp.
AAGTCTTTTTTAGTTCCCTCACCGAAAGGAGAAGAAACCAACCCTTCAATTTCGAATTGATCAGCGTACATCAATAAGTGTATCATCGATTGGAAATCATCCGGATCTGTACCACCTATATCTGAGCTGATCAGTACCCTTGGCTTAACAGGCTTGTTTTCAACATCATTACAACTTAGCAAGGAAAAATAGGCTAACAAGGCTATCAGGTTTACGCTAAATATGCTTTTCAATTTCATTGTAGTTTTTTCTTTTTCTGCTTTCAAAAAAATAGTTAAACCCTAAATATCAGTATTTTACATAAATTCAAAGATGGATTGTTAATTAAAACGAAAGTAAATGAAATACAAAAGAAAATAAAACGAAAATAAATAATAGAAAAAATTAGATATATTTTATTTAATCCATAAATTCAACCCATGAAATTATCGTCATTTTAAATTAAATAGACCCTATAATACGTTCAGAGCCTGTAAGTTGAAACAAGTATTGCAAAGACAATCAAAATTTTTCGAAAAATAAATTTTGTTTTTCGGACTGAGTAATAAAATATATGCTACCCAAACAAAGAAAAGAGAAAATTCTTGACCTTTTAAAAGAAGATGGCTCTGCCAAAGTAATTGACCTGGCAAGGATATTTAAAGTAACCGAGGTTACCATTCGTCAGGACCTAGAAAAACTAGAAAAAAATGGATTGGTCAACCGGGAACATGGTGGAGTTCATCTAAAAGATGTGGAAGATAAGGTTCGCAACTTCTCTTTGGTGCACCAGGAAAACCTAAAGGAAAAAGAAATCATTGCAGAAAAATGCCTTGAATTCATTCAACCTGGCGATACAATCATCCTTGATTCTGGTTCTACCACCACGGAAATCGCTAAAAAGATTGTAAACATCAAAGGACTCACGGTTATCACCAATGCACTGAATATTGCACTTATGCTAGGCGCTAATCCAAATATTGACATCATCATGACAGGGGGAGAATTCAAAGCTCCTACCCTTTCATTGACAGGACAAAAAGCCGCAGACTTCTTTAAAGGGCTGAATGTCCAAAAACTCTTTCTGGCAACGGCTGGAATTTCATTGAAGTCGGGGCTCACATACCCAAGTCTAAGTGATCTGGTCGTCAAAAAAGCAATGATTGACGCAGCAGACACGACCTACCTGGTAGCAGACTCTTCCAAAATCGGCAAAAGTGCCTTTGCTAGTCTGGGAGCGCTCTCCTTAATAGATTATATCATCACGGATGAGGGAGTGGAAACCAAACATAAGGAAGTCTTTAAGGAACACGACATCCAATTAATCATCGCAGAAGACACAACTAAATAAGCACTAGTCAGCTATATCACACGTAATGAAATCGAGCCTGCTTGTGGCAGACAGGCATGAGGTAACAGTCACACAATGGGATGATTATAAATCATGCGAAATTCCCCGTCCGACTGGTGTCATCCGGGCGGGCATGTGCCAACTGAAAAACAATAATAAACACATGAAAAAGCAAAATATAACCTTAGGGGTAATCATTGGTAATAGAGACTTTTTTCCGGACAAACTGGTAACAGAAGCACGGATAGAAGTGCTCAAAATGCTGGGTGAGCAAGGAATTCAATCAATTATACTTGATGAGACAGATACCAAACTTGGTGGAGTAGAAACCTATACTGATGCAAGAAAATGCGCAGACCTATTCAAGAAACATAAAGATGCTATAGCTGGGGTTTTGGTAGTTCTTCCAAATTTCGGAGATGAAAGAGGAATTGCCGATACCTTACACCTAGCGGACTTGAAAGTACCCGTGCTAATCCAAGGCTACCCAGATGAACTCAATAAGCTTAATGTAGCTAATCGCAGAGATTCTTGGTGCGGCAAGATTTCCGTTTGTAACAACCTCTACCAATACGGCATCAAATATTCGATCACTACCAAACATGTCGTCCATCCTACTGATCCTTCATTTTTGGCGGATCTAAAGCAATTTTTGGGCGTGTGCCGTGTAGTAAAAGGAATGAAAAATGTGCGTATCGGTGCAATTGGAGCTAGACCAACTGCCTTTAATACTGTGCGATACAGCGAAAAAATCCTTCAGAAAAATGGCATCTCTGTAGTTACCTGCGACCTGTCTGAGATCCTAGGATATGCCAACAAACTCGACAAAACTGACCAACGTGTAAAAGACCATTTGGAGAAAATCCACAACTACGCTTCTACTGGAAAAACACCTAGCGAGTCTTTGATCCAAATGGCCAAGCTTGATGTGGTGTTGAATGATTTCATGACCGAAAATCAACTTGATGCAAATGCCATTCAGTGCTGGACATCACTACAGCAAAACTTTGGATGCAACGTCTGTACCAGTTCCAGTATGTTTAGCGAGGGAATGATCCCCAGCGCCTGCGAAGTAGATGTCACCGGAACGCTCAGTATGTACGCAATGCAATTGGCTTCTGGCTCCCCGAGTGCATTGGTAGACTGGAACAATAACTACGCAGATGATGATGAAAAATGTGTGCTTTTCCATTGTGGAAATTGGGCTAAATCATTTCTGCCAGACATTGAAATCAGTAATGCACCTATCCTAGGAACCACTGTAGGAGTGGAAAACACCTACGGCGCATTGGATGGACGCACACCTGCATCCCCCTTGACTTTTGGTAGAATCAGTACAGACGATACCAGAGGAATCATGAAGGCTTATGTTGGTGATGGGCAATTGACTGATGATGAATTGAAAACATTCGGAAACCGAGCTGTGGCCAAAATCCCTAACCTACAAGGTTTGATGAAGCACATCTGCAAAAATGGCTTTGAACATCACGTAGTTATGAATGCATCACATACATCCGAAGCACTTAAGGAGGCATTTGAGAACTACATGGGATGGGAAGTTTACCATCACGAAAGATAGTTAACGACACACCTGTTATTGAGCTGAAGCTTTTCAGCCAAATGAAAATCAGTTTAGCATAAACTGCCAATTAAAAAGAACCGAGCATGACAGATAAAGAATTGAAACTGAAGTCTGTATTACTGAGAAGAAATATTCTCAAATACATATATAAAGCAAAAGCGGGACATACCGGGGGAAGCCTGTCGTGTGTAGACACCCTGAATGTGCTCTATAACAGAGTATTGAATGTGGATCCAAGCAATTTCAAAAACACTGACCGAGATCGTTACATTCAAAGTAAAGGGCATTGTGTAGAGGCCCTTTTCGTGACCTTGGCTGATCGTGGCTTTTTCCCAGAATCTGATCTGGAAACCCTAGGTCAATACCAATCCCACTACATCGGACATCCAACCAAAAAGGTGAATGGTGTAGAGCAAAATACCGGAGCAT
>CBFHWO010000084.1:0-2921 GCA_965659625.1 uncultured Algoriphagus sp.
CTTACTACCCTCTTTGTAGTTGATAATCCTTCTAATTTTTCCATTACTGTAATATTCTAGCCACTCCCCTTCTTGCTTACAGTTTATTAATTTACCTTTAACCTTCATTTTCCCTGAAGGAAATTCCTCGAAATAATCCTTCTTTGTAATAGATTCATTTGCTATATCCATAAGTATCAGGCTTTTTATTATTTTGATGTAAAAAAATCCAAATATTTAACAATTACACTTTTTAAAACAATAATGTATATGAAATGTATTTAAAAATAAACATATTGTCTATTTGGCTCTTTTGAATGATTTTTCCATTGCTCAAAATGATTTCAAGTTTATTGCATAATGCGATCAAAATGCCCGAAGAGTTCCGTCATTTTTTGACCAGTAGTAGTGGATTTGCACCGCTTTATAGTTTTTGGTTTCGGGATTGATGGTTCGTTTTTTTCTCTGAGATTCTCCCCTTTGTTCGATCCAGTACGGTCCGGTCTAAAATAGTCTCTGAAAGCATCTGATTCCCTTTGATTTCATACCCAGCTGAAACAGGCAACCGAGAAGTGATGATGTAAGACTTTTTGGCATACTGGTCTTCGATGATCTCCATTAGTTTCCTCCTGCTCTTTACACTAAAGGGCTAAAGTCCAAAGTCATCCAAGATCGGGCACATCCAGTTTTTTGACTGTGGCCTTGAAGCGGAACCGTGCCCCACGAAGGCTGCTTTCCATTCTGCAGTTTTGGAGGTCGTCCCACTCTTTTTCTACGAGCAATACGATTAATTTCGTCAGGGGTAAGTGATGCCTGAGAAACTAATTCTGTGGCATGACTAAAGCTGCGTGACTTGACGAACAACTTCATTTTTTTGAATGTTTATTGGATCATTGGAATTGGTGATTGGTTAACTGAAGTATTTGTTACCACGGATGTTGTGGTGTTTGGGCATCTGGGAGGATTCATACAGATGTTCACCAGAAAAACTGATGGCATTCAGGTTTTTGGAAAGGATCTGCTCAATCATCGGATAGGTCTAAACACCATATTATGAAGCGCTTTTGCAGGCTCCAGTGATTCGTTGTGTTCCATTTTGTAGTCACGATACAGGATGCAGGAACACGATTTGAAGTCTTGCTCCCCCTGGGAAATGGACTCCATCAGACTGGCCAAGAATGTACCTTCTTCCTTATCGATCTTGTTACCCTCACACACAAAAAAAACTCTTAACTCCATCCAGAGACATACTTCAGGTTTCCTGCCTGATCCGAAAGGTTGCGTTCTTGTATTTCCTTTTGTCACGTTTATGCTTGGCTAAGGGGTGGTATTAGTAGAAGATTCCTACCCGGTCATCATTGAAGAGGACTTTGATTTTCTTTCCCATAAACTTATGTGGGACATTGTATTCGTGTTTATCTTCCCCTTGGCAGATATGAGAGTTCTTCAAACCGATGCCTTGACGTTTATCAATTGATAGGGAAACTCGGGTAGTAGGAGGAGACTGCTACGCTCAAATATCTCAAACTATCCTTGAGGTTTTCTTCGCTACGAAAGACGTTGTAGCTATTTACCAAGGATACAAGTGCATCATTGAGGCTTTCAGAGGATATAAAAACCTCCCCATGCAGCTTGAAATAAATCCGCTGATAAACCAGTCTGACGGCACTTTCTAACAGAGACTTTTCTCTGGGCTGTCCCTGTCCTGCAGGAAGGATAGGGTGGTATTGCAATGTTCGGAAAACGTCTCAAAGGTATCTTTCAGAACCGGAGAGAACCTGCTCCCTTTGGTCAGTGCAGACTTGAGATTATCTGGAACAATAACTCGGGGAACGCCACCAAAGAATTCCAACATTCGTCCCCAGCTTCCCGATAAAGTCGGGCTTCCTTTGCCTTAGGTGGCTATCGCTGTATTGACTACAGCCATGTGTGGCTACAAAAACTTCTATAGGCACATTCTCTCCTCTATCCGGACAGGTCACATGTAGTTTTTTTTTGCCCGCATAGTCAATGAATACTTTTTCTCCTGCAGGATGCTCAAAATGAAGCGTCAGGCTCTGTCTACGCACGTATTCTCTGATATGTTTGCGGAACTGGCTGGATTGAAAACCATCTGGGTGCTTCAGCCGATATCCTGCCAGGAGAGGCTGACTGGTCATGACTTTTTTGCGGAGTTACCTGACAATTCCCGGCAACAAAGGAAGCAGAGCTTCCTGCCTGTCACTTTGAAGCAAAAGAAAACGAAGGTCGGAAATTAGCTTGGCAAGGACTTCAACTGAAAGTTGGTTTACCTCCTCGAAGAGCATTCAGAAATGCTGAAAGCTTAACAGGTAGGATTTGAAAAGTTCAGGGAGACTCCCGTCAGTTCCCTAACCTGTTTAGAGCCATGATTTTCAAAATGGTCTCGTAAAATTCGTCAGATCTTATTCATGGTAAAGGGCGATTGGCCATTGAAAATGTGTTGTTGTTCACTCCTCCTACAGACCTAAAAAGTCTCCCACTCAATTTAAAAAAAAAGAACTTCCCAAGGATGCACTTTACTTCAACAGCATTGGGCAGTTTACATTGTCAGCCAAGAGGCAACTTCATCGTTTTTTGCGGTAATCGCTATATATAGAAATTTTGGCTCCCCAAATACCCTTATCCCAATATATTGATTTTGTACCCACTCCCACTTTAAACATTAAAACAAACCTAATAGAAAAAGTATATTAGTTTTTTATTAATCAAATAAGAAAATTCAAGTTCTTTCATACCCAGGCTGAAACAAAATTTATAAATTTGTGTATTTGGGATGCACTTTAAAATCAAGTACTATTAGTACTTTGGCTCTATATGATTTGTAGCGGGTAACGTAAAAACTAAATTGACAATGATTTAGTTTTGTTAGATGAATAGCACTCATATTTTCGAGCTGGCTTTGGGATTGGAAAAGCCTTGGT
>CBFHWO010000085.1:0-2733 GCA_965659625.1 uncultured Algoriphagus sp.
CTGATTCAGTCCGAGAAGATGGCAAGCTTGGGAGAGTTGACTGCTGGCATAGCCCATGAGATTCAGAATCCATTGAATTTTGTGAATAACTTCTCTGAAGTCAGTAGCGAGATGATCGAGGAATTGGATGAAGAAATTGAAAAAGGTGATAAGGAAGAGGCAAAAGCTATATCAGCGGATATCCGAGAAAATCTGAACAAAATCGCACACCACGGCAAGCGGGCAGATGCCATTGTGAAAGGAATGCTGGAGCATAGCCGAGCCAATAAAGGAGAGAAAACACCCACTGATTTAAATGCACTGGCTGATGAATTTGTACGGCTTTCTTACCATGGATTACGGGCAAAAGACAAATCCTTTAATGCAGATTTCACGCTAGACCTTGACCCCAACCTCCCCAAAGTAAATGTAGTCGCTTCTGATATCGGAAGGGTGATTTTGAACTTGGTGAACAATGCTTTCTATGCCGTCGATGAAAAAGCAAAATCTACCCCCCAACCCCCTAAAGGGGGAGAAAAATATACTCCAACTATTTCAGTAAGCTCATCGGTGACCAAGTCCCCTTCAGGAGATTTAGAGGTGCAGATTTCAGTCCAAGACAACGGCCTCGGCATTCCCGAACACATCAAAGAAAAAATCTTCCAGCCATTCTTTACGACCAAACCTACGGGTTCAGGAACAGGATTGGGATTGAGTCTGAGCTATGATATCATAAAAGCGCATGCGGGGGAGATTAAGATAGAGAGTAAGGAAGGTGAAGGAACAGAATTCATTATCATTTTACCGTTTAAATAACAATCGCTATGAAAGCCTCAGCCCTAACACTATCCTATATTTTTATTTTTTGCCTTAATCTTTCAGCCCAAACAAATTTGGGTTTTTATTCGGCAAGGATAGATAGTATTCAAAGGGTTTTAGAAAGAGAGACTATATCAGATACTTTAAAAGTTATAGCATTAAATCATCTGGCTAGGCTATTTATTGCCGACTATCAATATGAGAAGGGCTTAAGGTTTGGTCTTGATTCCCGAGAATTAGCGGTCAAAATAGCTTATCCAGTCGGAGAGGGTTTGTACTTGAGACTTCTTGATGAGCTTCATTTTGAAAACAATTGGCGTCCACTTGATTTTCTCACCAGATGGCACTTTGAAGATCTTAATCTATTGGAACCTCAAATTCATATTCCTGATTCCCAGTCTGGGATAGATATTGCAACCAGAAATCAGGGATTAGAGAGGGCCGCTTCCATTTTTGAGAATTCTGGGGATTTACAAGTCGCTGCACATTTATACCTTTTGACTGCTTTAAATAAACGCATTGGAAACAATCTAAGTGAAGCACATGCAAATGTCGAAAAGGCCATCACTATTTTTCAAAAGCTCAATCTCCCGATCCCTTTATTACAATCCAATCTACTCTTTGCTATTATCTTAAATGATCTGGAAAAAGACTCCCAAGAGTTTAAAAATCAAATGGTTCTAAATACAAAATTTGTTGAAGAGCAAGACGAATCTCGTGAAAAGGTTTTGATGTATATTTTACAAGAGAGCTTTTACCTTTGGAATACCAACTTGTCTGAAATCGCTTTAGACAATCTATTTGAAGCAGTAAAAATTTCCGAGCGTTTACAGAATGATGATTTGTTATTCTTGACATATAGTCAATTGGGTACTTATTTTTTGTTTCAAGACATCTACCAAAAATCAGTGGAATATTATGCGAAATCAGCTGATTATTTTGAAAAAATCCTCCCTAAGGTTAGAAATAATAGCAATCCTATAGCGAATGAGGCCATTTTATATGGCTTTTATAGTATGGCGTTAAGTCGGGCAGGTAATTTCAAAAAGGCCAGAGAAATACTGGAACTTGGAAAAGCAAGAGGTATGAGCAAACTAAGAGAGGTCGATGCTGAGGGGACTCTTTTGTTGGAGCAGGGTTTTTATTCTGAGGCACTTGAAAAATTCTATGATTATAACGAATTAGAAAATTCTCCTCGAGAATTGCCCACTAATAACCCTCACAATAATAATTACATCGCAAGGTGTTTAAGCGGATTAGGAAGGCTAAATGAGAGCAATAGGTTTGCTGAGAAAAGTTTTCAGCTATCTAGAGAGTCAAATGGATCAATTTTTTTCAGTCCCTCTTTATTCACTTCTTGTATTCTTTTATTTGAAAACAACGAGAAGCTTGGAAATAAAGAAGAGGCCTATAAGTATTTAAAATACTACATGGAAATAGTGAAGGAAAAAGAGGCTCGGGCTATTTCCGATAAGGCTTCAAACCTTGAAATACAGGCAGTGATAAATGTTAGTAACGAGGAAAAAGAGGCTTTTGAAAAAGAAAAAATCAAACAGGAGAAAGCAAACCAAAACCAAAGATGGTGGCTTTTTAGTATCGCGGCAGGTCTTTTTTCATCTTTTGTAGTAGTGGCTTTACTTTTCAAAAACAATAAGAATAAGCAGAAAGCGAATGCATTGCTTTTAAAACAAAAAGGAGAAATCAACCGCCAAAGAGAAAAAGCTGAAACCGCACTTTTAAATCTTAAATCCACCCAAGCCCAACTTATCCAATCCGAGAAAATGGCTTCCCTCGGAGAGCTGACCGCGGGCATCGCCCACGAGATTCAAAACCCGCTGAATTTTGTGAATAACTTCTCTGAGGTAAGTTCGGAATTGGTTGATGAAATGAATGAGGAATTGGAGAAAGGGGGAATCGAAGAAGCGAAATTCATTG
>CBFHWO010000086.1:0-2520 GCA_965659625.1 uncultured Algoriphagus sp.
TTTAGTTTATGGTTTTCACAAATTCTTATGGACAAAAGAACCTGATTATTCGGGATTTTTTCCTGAACCATTCCTGATCAAGAGACTGTAAAAAAATCAAAACCTAATTTTTAAGAAAGAGAATTAAGATATTCTTTTCAATAATTTGGAAGAAAATAAAGGAGCTCCAATTTACCCATTACAGGAATGACCTATTAGTTTTTTTATTTCAAGCTAAATCAATCAAAAAGAATTGCTTTTTGGGTATTCCTCAAGATTCAAGAAAGAGGAAATGCCAATCGTTATATTCAACAAAATGCTTTAGACTTATCTAAACTCAGGATTGGTGTTCAATAAGATTGGCTTCTCAGCATAATAAAAAGTATAATTTCAATAGGAGCCTTAGGTATTATATTAATCGAATATAAGTTATAGTCCAAAGGGAGGGGTTTGATATTAACCTGGAAATTGAATTGAAAAAAAGAGGATGATTAAAAAAACCATCCTCTATAATTGCAGTCCTGATTAACTTTAATTGCCAATAAACATAAAACCTATGTTGAGCGAAAGATAAGATTGTGAATTATCAAAATCGCCTCCAGCAAATCCTAAATTATATTTAGCTGCGACAGAAACTCCAGAACTCTGATTTATTGAATAATAGAAGCCGACTTGCGGGGTAAATGCAAAAGTCCAAGCATCCTGCTCAAATCGATAAATTCCCATATCAGTATTTCTTTTATTGTAAAGAGTTCCTGCTCCTAAACCAATAAATGGATTAAGGTCTTCTCCAGGCTTAAAATAATAGTCAGCAGCCACCATTATAGGGATACTGTTGTTATAACGGTATTGCTTTCCTGATAATGATCTATTATCAAGTGTGTAAGTATCATAAAGTAATTCATCATAGAAGACATTCCAACCAGTGTAGAATCCAACCCCAATATTTCGATCAACCATTTTTCTGTAATCAAAAGTAAAGCCTCTTCCGCTGAAATTAGGTGTGTAATCTCCCATATCACCTGTTGCCAATCCCATGGAATAAGAAATAGTTGTCAAGCTTTGAGCGTTTGCATTTGAAGCCAAAATCATGACAAATAATGCAGATATTAATATTAATTTTTTCATTAGTTGGCGTAATTAATTGAGTTTCAAATAAGGTGACTGCTTAAATGCTTGGCTTATCGCATTTGTAACTCTGTTCACATCTCCTGATCCAGATGCAAGGCCATTGCCAACCATCAGCCAAGAAATCTCTGAGCGATCCACTGGATTACTAACGTTGGGATCAGCCATTGAAATCACCATAGTTCCTGTGGTATAGCTTGAAAATGTGTAGTATGGGGGATAATACCATCCCCAACCTGGATACCATCCTCCGTACCACCAGTCGTACCAATAACTGTAGTATACGGTTGTATTTTTCATCGCAGCTGGAGAGAGCACAACATCTGGGTTACTACTAATATCTACCTCATTCCATCCATAATCCAACATATTAGATCGAATGCTCGCAAGAATCGGTGTTGCGAAGGAAGGTTTCATAAAGACATAAGTCGTGTCTCCATCTTCTATCTCTACATCTATTACGATCTTGTCTGGTAATGCGAAGGTTGATCTGGTGTTGAAATCAAAATCAACGTCATATTGGGTGAATGTAATGTCAGTGTCCTCATAATAATACGCACCGTCGGGGTAGCATCCCCAAAAAGCAAGGCTGGCAATCATGACGATACCGAACCTCATTAAATTTACTTTCATAGTAGTTTAGTTAAATTATTGAATTAGGTAACACTATAAATCAATATGCAAAAGTAATGAAATCAAGCCGGAATGTAGTGACTGATATAAGTTTAGTATATGCTTTTCATCAAATGCATTTTTCGTTTAACTGAAACCAACAGTAAATGTTGTATATCTTCCAAAAAAATGAAATCTCTTAAAGATAAAGTCTGAAAAAAATGGAGCAGGATATGATGGAGAGGCTATTAAGCTTTAGCTTAATAAGTTCTAAAAATGGATTGAGTTCTTGATAACTTGCTTAGACTATAGCTCAAACTAAACATTGTTCTATAGGAACTTGAGGTATTATAACTTCAGAAAATTCTATTTGTAAAGAATATTAAGTTTTATTACTCAAAACACTAATTTCATACTTGGTCATATTGAATAGATATAAAATTGGATAAAGAGAAATATTTCGAACTTTACTTAATAAACATTAATCATCCAACCGCACTTATTATAAGACGTTCCTTTTTCTTTGTTTTAGATGTTCTTTCTTCGCAGCTTTTCCAAAGCTCAAGACAGTACTTCAATGAGTATACGACGGAAAACCATTAAAATTGATTTGACAGGGAATTTGATTTATTCAAACAATTTAAATTTTTCATTTGAACGAGTTGTAAAGCAAAATCAAAGTTTTGTAGTGACATTAGGATACCAAGAATTTCCCCGAATTGTTAATTTTGGTGATAACTTAGTTGGTAAAAAAGAGGATAACAGAAGTGGATATAAGGTAGGTGGCGAGTACCGTTTTTA
>CBFHWO010000087.1:0-2453 GCA_965659625.1 uncultured Algoriphagus sp.
GAAGCTCAGGCAATTGCCTATTTCAAAGACAATTCTTCTATTTCTGAAGGGGCAATTCGTTCAGAAGTAAGACGGTATATGGTGATGCCCGGACAAGCTACCGGATATAAAATCGGGATGCTAAAGATCCAAGAATTGAGAGAAAATGCTGAAAAGGAATTGGGTGATAAGTTTGATTTGAAGGAATTTCATGATCTGATATTAAGTCAGGGAGCACTTCCTTTAAATCTATTAGAGGAAGAAGTAGAACTTTGGATTGGCAAGAAAAAGGAAGCCGAATAAGTTCTTGGAATTTTAGTAAAAAATTAATCTCAAAATAATCAGGACCTTAGGAGAAAATCGCATATCGGACTTTGCAAAAGTTAGGTTTTATAATACCTTTGCAAACCAAATCAGGGAAATATTCCTGAGGACGACCAAGAGGAGTGGCAGAGTGGTCGAATGCGGCGGTCTTGAAAACCGTTGTACCGCAAGGTACCGGGGGTTCGAATCCCTCCTCCTCTGCAAGCAAAACCCTGACAGCATTGTCAGGGTTTTTTTGTTGAATATGAGCCAAGCTTTGCATGAGCGAATAGTTCAATAAAAAAATACCGAGCGAAGCAAGGTGGGTTTTGCTTGTGCCATATCCTCCAAAAGGGATCGACGAAGTCAATCCCTCTTTATAAAAAATATATAGACAAATTACTTGGGTTTTTTCATTTCGAGTCGTCGGGGCTACCCGCTGCCTGGCCCTTTGCTAAAACAGTCCACTGGACTGTTTATTAACGCTCAGTCCTCTCCTCCTCTGCAAAAGAAAAGCCTTTCCGCAAAGCGGATGGGCTTTTTGCATTTAGGAGCCAAGCTTGCTTGAGCGAACTAATAAGCGAAAAAAGCCCAATCGAACGAAGAGAGAAGGCTTTTCTTTTACTGGCCTCCCCAAAAAGGGATCGACGAAGTCAATCCCTCCTCAATTCTTCACCATCCCGTATGTTTGATTAAGCTTCCGGAAGTATGCCCAGTGGAATGATACAAGTTAAAATCAATCCTTTGGATATAAACGTTCGCTTCTTATACTTTCCCCTTTGCTCTCTTACAGCAAGTCATTTGGAAATACACTTCTCAAACAGCAACTAAAGGGGTAAACTCTGATTTTTGAGGAAATCCTCCTGTTAAATCCCGACTATTTTATCCTATTATCCATCTCTGTGCAAAGAATCCACAGGATTGGAGAGGGCCGCTCTCAATGACTGAAATCCAACAGACAAAAGGCTTAATAACAGCATCATTCCTGCTATAAGAATAAATATTGACCAATGAATAGAAATATGGTAGGCATAGCTGGAAAGAAAGCTTTCCGCCAACCACCAGGCAATTGGAATCCCAAGCAGTAAACCAATCACTACTAAATACCCGAAATCACGGAACAACATCAAAACCAGATCCATCACTGAAGCACCCATCACTTTTCTGACACCGATTTCTTTTGCTCTTTGCTCCGCAGAAAACAAGGATAAACCCAATAATCCCAAACCTGAAATCAGAATAGCAAGAACTGTGAATGCCATAGAAAGCTTCCCTATCACTTGCTCCTGCTTATATTCCTGTTCAAATACCTCATTGAGAAAAGTGAATTCAAATGGATATTCCGGATTATTTTCTTTAAATACATTTGCGATCTGATCCACAGTACTTTGGATGGCTTGATTTTCAGAAAGCTGAATAAAGTAATGGTTACCTACACTTTCAGAAAACATGAAAATCATCGGTTGAATCCCAAATTTTAGATTGTCGTTATGAAAATCCTCTGTAACTCCCACTATTTCTCCCGGACCATTCCACATATCTACTTTCGTACCTACCGCATCTTCAACGGTCAGCCCCATTAATTCCACTGCCTGTCTATTAACCAGGTAATTGGAACTATCCCTTTTTCCCAAAAAATTTCTACCGGCAATTAAAGGGATATTTAAGGCTGGAAGAAATCCGTCATCACATCGAAAAACCTTGAAATTGACCTGTTCCTGATCAGACTTTCCATCCCAAACCGGATCAGAACTCATAATAGGTACCGTGAAAATATTATTCCCACCAAATGCCACCTGCTTTACTCCAGTCAGTTGCTGTAATTCATTCTTGATTACCGGAAAAGTCTGGACCAATCCCTCATTTTGATCAATCACCAAGACGTTTTCCCTTTCAAAACCTAAATTCCTTTCACTGATAAATCGGATTTGTTGAAAAAGGATCAAACTGCCAAAGATCAAAATTACGGAAGTGGCAAATTGGCCGACAACTAATACTTTTCTAATTCCGGCTCCCTTTAACCCACCACTACTATCGCCTTTCAATACTTTAGCCGGATTGAAACGTGAAAGTAACAAGGCTGGATATAAGCCTGCCATCAATCCTGTGAGCAATGTAATGCCAACTATTCCACCAATTAAAACCGGATCTCCCAATTCCAGTTCCAGGGT
>CBFHWO010000088.1:0-2111 GCA_965659625.1 uncultured Algoriphagus sp.
CTAGACACGATCCAATATTGACCGCCGGCCTTTTCTATTCTAGACTGCTCCAATACCTGGCTATCACTTTGCCGATCTTTGCCGTTTTTGTAGATCCGTTTCAACTCAATATCAATCGGTTTTCCATTGATGACCGCCTTAATATCTGCCAATCCTTTACGCATTCCTGATCCAATAAAGCTAACCGATCCTATTACCTTTTGCCTGCCAATTGTATCGGTAACCGTTTGCCTATTATCGACCCGCTGCCCTCTGTTCTCGATTATAGAGGCATACTGACCGCTTGCCAATAGAAAAGCCTCTATACGCTTCTTTTCCTTCTTCTCTGGCTTCATCTTGTCAAAGGTATTGACCGTTACCGCATGCTCAGGTAAATTAGGATGCTTAGCCCTGCATTCTGCTTTCAAAAGTTCTTTTAACGCTTCAATCGCTTTCATTTCTTTAAATATTTATAAATTGTTTGTCTTGATACGTTTAGTAATTCTGCTAATTCGCTTCGGTTAAATTCTGGATTCAGTCCATGAATAGCCGTTACTATTTCAGCCGTTGAACTGGTTTTCATAGCCTTAACTATCTCATTCATTTCACTCGATTCAATCATTGATATTTTAATCTTTTTGCTCATCGCGATAAAATAATTAGATAACTTTTCAGCCATCAGCATCACATCTTTTTCGATAAAATAGAAGTCTTTGCCTGAATCAAACGCCCATAAACAATTCAAAATCAATGCAAATCGAGGTATGTAACTCTTCTGCTTACTAAGCATGGACTTTACATATTCATTCACAGAATCGGAGTTTTGCATATCGGTGACGTTGTTAAATATTCGCATCCATTCTTTTTGCGCTTCCTCAGATAATCGAACTATTTTAGATTCTATTTCACCAAATTTATCATAAGTCAAAACCTTTTTTCGCATTTGATCAAAGAACTGATTCAAATACCCATCCCACCAGTCCAAAACATCTTGGTTAATTGAATTATCGTTGTAATGTTCAATCTCTTTTTCAGGATAACAAACTAAAAGCCTATCTAAAAAACCATTGTCTTTATTTTCGGACGTATTGATTTGTCCAAATATGCCCGGCTGCACGCCTCCCAAAACAGGAATCAAAGGAGATTCTATAAAACTACTCTTTGCCGTTTTTCTAGTTAAATTAGCCGCTTCATTTGAAAAACAAGATAGCCAAAACTCCAGATCAGATCCCGGCTTGTATTTATTCATATCTTTAAGCCATCCGT
The DNA here is from genome assembly GCA_965659625.1 of uncultured Algoriphagus sp. Classification (GTDB taxonomy): domain Bacteria; phylum Bacteroidota; class Bacteroidia; order Cytophagales; family Cyclobacteriaceae; genus Algoriphagus. Next base: position 1,246 of record CBFHWO010000088.1, read on the forward strand.
TCAGCTCATCCTTAAAAACCGCAACCGCAACAGGGCTTTCGTCATGCAGGTCCGCTAAAGCCTCAATTGTCACGTCATTAACGATAAACTGCCTTCTTTTAGGCTCTTGGATTTCCTCATGATCCTTTTTTTCTTTATGTGGCAAATCATCGTATTCCTTCCATTTTCTGTACTCGTTTTGATAGTGTTTAATTTCAAAAGCGTTTTTCTTTTTAATCGGAAAAATAACCGCATTAATCGAAGGCGTCTTTCCTAATCCGGCTTTTCCTATCAATCCTATCCAGATATTAACCGCCTCTCTCCATCCTGTTTTAACTTCAATTTTTGCAGAATTTCCGATACTCAAAGCCAAAACCCAAAGCAAACTGCATCCCATGTAATCAATAGAATGATTCAAAGTGACTTGATTTTGAATAAGATAAGATTGCACATCTTCCGGGAATATATCAATCGGAAAAGATAAATCTTTAGCCTTTATTTCAGGCCGTTCAATTTCTATCTTTTTAATCTTACGCTCTCCATATCCTAACTTATAAAGCTCTTTTGAAGCCTCTGAGAAATTACCTCCGAAATATTTATAAGCATAAACTGAAAAAGCGCTTAAAGCTTTTTCGTGAGGGTAAATCGTGGCCGTGGTGAACAGATAGCACAAGCCAGAATCTTTGTAAATAAAACCATGTAACGGGTCTTTAGATCCTTTCTTTCGCAATACTACCCTATCACTTAAATGCTTGACTGAATCAAATTCATTGTTGATTATATCAATAACTTGGTTTCTGTTGTTGTAGTCTGTCCACGGGGTTAATCCTTCATTTTCTACCGTTATTGATTCGATCTGTTTATCTTGGATTTCCTCATAGTTGAAG
>CBFHWO010000089.1:0-1660 GCA_965659625.1 uncultured Algoriphagus sp.
CAAGAGCATCAAGGTCGTCAGCTCTATTACTATATGATTGCTTCGCCAGAATCAATTATTCTGTCGAAGATTATTTACAATACAGGGTTGACTCTAATTCTGGCTTTGCTTGGCTACTTAGTTTTTTCTGTCATACTTGGAAACCCGGTTCAGGACCAAGGATTATTCTTGCTGAATCTAATATTGGGCGCAATGGGTTTTTCTGCATGTCTTACCATGGTGAGCGGAATTGCAGCGAAGGCGGGGAATAATTCTACTCTGATGGCTATTTTGAGTTTTCCGGTGATTATCCCGATTTTGTTAATGGCCATTCGGATTTCCAAAAATGCCTTAGACGGACTCGATTGGAGTGTAAGTATGGATAAGCTGGTTACACTTTTAGCGATCAATGCGATTGTAGCAGTGACAGGATATATTCTGTTTCCTTATTTGTGGAGATCGTGAGATTGTAAATCAATACTATCAAAAGATTGATTTCAATCCCAAATGAGTCACAAATGGATCAAAGTCTTTGTCGTTGTGTAAAAGCTTTGTCTCATTTTTGATACAAAAAGTAGCAATAACAACATCAATGGTTTTTCTGATTGTAACCCCTTTTTTTCGTAAAATCCGGTAATTATCTGAAGCTAGAAGTGCTATTACTTTTCCACCCATCGAAAAAAAATGTAATTCTTCTAAAAGGTTCTTAGCCATAGAATGATCCTTCTCTTCATTAAAGCCCTGCAAGACTTCTACTAAAATTAAATCACCGATTCCAATAATTTCATTCCCCAAAGAGTTGTCCAAAAAATCTGTTTGGGTGTTATTAACTCCATTGAAATAATCAATCCAAACTGAAGAGTCTACTAAAATCATGAATCAGTTCTCATTTTCTCCAAATCCCCTTTCCAATTCAACTTCCCTCTATAAGATTTGATTTTTTCCTGATTCTTTAAAGTTACAATCAATTTTAACCCTTCTTCTACAGTAGCTTTTTTGGTGTTGAGTCCAGTCGCTTTCATCGCCTCCCTCAACAACTTTTCATCGATTTCGATATTTGTTCGCATATGTGTATAATTTTGATAAATATACACATTACTATAATAATTCGCTCCTACTTCATTGACAATTTATTACATCTAAAATAATTGATGAATTGATCTATAAAAATGACCGTCTCTCAAGAAAGCGACCCTTTGTAACCAAAAGCATCAAAAGACTTTAGAAAAAGAAGCGAAATCAGGAACTTATGACTTATTTTTGCGCTTGAATTAGCAAAAATACCCTATGCGCCAAAGCTGGTGGAAAATCCTTACCATCGCCCTGTTACTCTATACTTTAACAGCAGGTTTGCTGATGGATGTACCCCGTCTTCCAATCTTAAATGAAACGATACGAGCTCTCCATTTCCATGTTACCATGTGGTTTGGGATGTTATTTGCATTGCTCATTTCTCTTATTTATAGTATTAAGTACCTAAAGGGGAATGATTTAAAGAATGACGACATAGCGATCGAATTTGCTAACGTGGGTATTCTCTTTGGAGTTCTTGGCTTATTAACAGGGATGCTTTGGGCAAAATTTGCGTGGGGTGATTACTGGAGTGGAGATCCAAAACAAAATGCTGCAGCGATTGCCATGTTGATGTATTTTGCCTATTTAATCCTTCGTAATTCATTGA
>CBFHWO010000090.1:0-1586 GCA_965659625.1 uncultured Algoriphagus sp.
TTTCTCTTTAGGTATATCCGCTTTCTTGCCAATAGAAAGAATAAGCTTTTAAAAAATTTGGTTAGTACCTGAATTTGTCATTCCCTGATATAAGTTGACCGTTTTAAAGCTACTTTAAAAATGCTAAAAACGGGAAAAAGGATCAATCCACGTCGTGAATTTTCAGAGGAATTCAAACGTAAATTGGTTGATGATTTTGAAAAGGGTGTGATGTCGGTACCCCAGATGGAGCGACAGTACGGAATTTCAAACAAATCTATTTACAAGTGGATCTATAAATATTCTACTTACAACAAGAAAAACATCAGTATCGTGGAGATCAAAGGCAGCCAAACCCATCGGGTAAAAGAACTGGAAGAAAAGGTCAAGGAGCTGGAACGAGCCGTTGGCCAGAAGCAGATCATGATTGATTATCTGGAGAAGATGATTGATCTGGCAAAGGACACTTATTCCATCGACATCAAAAAAAACTCCAACACCCCACCCTATGGTGGTTCCAATCCAACCGGGAAGTCATGAGCTATTCCCTCAATGAGCTTTATCGGACTGTCGGAGTCAGCAAACAAGCAGTCCAGCAGGCTAGAAAGCGTCAGGATGCTTTTGACCTGGAGCTGGCTGAGTTGGTCGTGTTAGCCGATCAGCTCAAGGAAGAGCACCCCGGGTGTGGGGTTGAAAAGATGTACTATTCGCTAAGTCCGAACTTCATGGGAAGGGATAAGTTCTGTGAGGTTTTTCTGGAGCTGGGCTATGGGGTCAAGCGGGTCAGAAACTACCATCGGACCACTTATAGAGGAGACTTATATTATCCCAATCTAATTGAAGGAATGAGTGTAAATCACACTTTCCAAGTGATTCAGAGCGATATCACTTACTTCTACCTCAACGGTGAGCATTATTACCTGGTGTTTATAATTGATGTGTACACCAGATTGATTGTCGGATACGCAGTGAGCGACCACCTTCGGACTGAGGCTAATATCAGCGCAATGAAGAAGGCTTTGGTGATCATGAACTGCAAGCCTTGGGAAACTATCCATCATTCAGACCGGGGATCTCAGTATGGGAGTCACGCCTATACCAAATTGCTGACCGACCAAAAGATTCATATCAGCATGGGCTTGGTAGCTTGGGAAAACCCCTATGCAGAACGGATCAATGGGATCATCAAAAATGAATACCTGAAACGATGGGTAATCCGAGACTTCAAAGACCTGAAGAGAAAAGTGGCAAAAGCGGTCAACCATTATAATGAAAAAAGACTCCATCGGGCTTTTAAAATGGACTATTCCCCAATGGAGTTTTACAAAAAACAGATAGCTTTACCTACCCAAGAAAGACCGACGGTGAATATTTATACCGAAGGAAGACAAAACTTCTTAGGGGCATCGAGCCCCTTCGAAGTTTACCCAAGAGAAGAACCTCTGGCTCATAATTGCCCGATGGATATACTTAATAAATGTTGAACCAAACGGTCAACGCTATTTAGGGAAGGACTTACTTCTAACTTCCTACTTCCTACTTCCTACTTCACTCTAAATACCCCCTCAATTCATCTTCTATTCCAACAGGAAATCCTTTTTTCTCTT
>CBFHWO010000091.1:0-1479 GCA_965659625.1 uncultured Algoriphagus sp.
CTATCAAAAAAAATACGGTTAACTTCAAAAACCATTTATTCATTACAATTTTCTTTAATTCCCAAGGCCAATTCATCACCAGTTGCTTCATTTTCAAGGACTTGAGCAACACTAATCTCGCTGTTCAGGTCCTGATTGCTAGCGAGGATGCAATCCTGAACCCATATCATAGGATTTCTAATCCGACAAACCGGAACCATCGAATAATTTAGGTAATACTTGTTTAAATTGAAATAATATTCTTTAAAGTAAAGCCGATACCGAATTGAAGATTAAAAATCTTCGGAAAGAACTTCGGGATTACATCCTCGATATTCATCGGGACCCGAAGAGCTGGTTTTCAAAAATTGTTTATTAAAAAGAGATTTCTCCTTACGCAAGCTTCAGTCGAAATGACTTTTATTCCATTTTCAGATTTCAGTTTCAGCTTTCTCACTTTAGCCTTCTGACTTTCAGCCTTACTTCTTGCTTTCTGCAACCGCATGATGCGCCGCTCTTGCCGCAAAAGCCATATAAGTCAAAGATGGGTTTTGTGTAGAAGTAGAGGTCATACTTGCTCCATCGGTTACATAGACGTTTGGAACCGCATGAAGCTGATGATTGGCATTCAGCAAGGAAGTTTTTGGATCTTTACCCATTCTTACTCCGCCCATCTCATGGATATCCAATCCAGGCTGACGATGATCGTCATTCACACGGATATTCGTAAAACCTGCTTTCTCAAACATCTCTGACATCTGCTCTTGATAATCCTTGATCATCTTCTCGTCATTATCATCGTAATCCACATTGATCTTGAGCTGCGGCATCCCATAAGGATCTTTAAGATTAGGATCCAATGCCACATAATTGCTTTCTTTCGGTATAGTTTCTCCCATCATGTGCGACCCCGCATACCATGGTCCATATTGATCTGGATTCAGAAGATTGTTTTTCAGGTCCATACCGATTCCTTCGGTACTTGGTCTTACACCACGGCTCGCAGAAAAACCTGCTGCATAGCCACGTAGGAAATCAGTCTCTTGCCTGTACAAATTTCTGAATCTTGGAAAATAGCCACTTGTTGGTCTTCCACCAGTGGTTGTGTATTCCAAATGACCTTCATATTGACCAGAAACCTGAGCTCGGTAATTGTGGAAGGCTACGTATTTGCCGAGCAAGCCACTATCATTTCCTAAGCCATTTGGAAAACGGCTGGAAGTGGAATTCATCAAAATCAAATTCGAATTCAAAGCTGCCGCATTCAGGAAAATCACCGGAGCATAAAACTCCTCCATCTCCTTCGAATGTGCATCGATGATTCTAACTCCGGTTGCTTTGCCCAGCTCCTCATCATAAATAATAGAATGAACTACCGCATCTGGTCTCAAAGTTAGATTCCCGGTTTTTAGAGCCCAAGGAATTGTGGATGAGTTGGAACTGAAGTAGCCTCCAAATGGACATCCTCGCTGGCAGAGATTCCTGTTTTGACAAAAAGCC
>CBFHWO010000092.1:0-1139 GCA_965659625.1 uncultured Algoriphagus sp.
AGTTTTCGCCTTTATAAAATTTCATCCCACTTTCTTCCAAAAAAATTAAAGGAACTTCAAGGTGATCAATCGGGAAATTTTCGATTTCCACATCTCCATTCGTAATTACAGAACCGATAGCCCAAGTCAATGCTTCCATATTATCGGGAATCACACTGTGTTTTACACCACTTAATCCCTCAACTCCTTCGATGACAATGCATTTTTGCCCGAATACTTTGATCTTAGCCCCCATTTTATTGAGCATATTTACCAAGTCAATGATTTCTGGCCGAATGTGAGGGTTATATAAGGTCGTAGTACCTCGAGCAATTGAGGCTGCGATTATTGAATTTTCGGTTGCTCCTGTTGAGCGAATTGGAAGAAATATATCATTTCCAATTAAATAACCTTCTTTTGCTTTCGCGCAAAGGAAGCCGTCTTCTTCCCAAACCTCGGCACCAAGCTGCTCCAACAACATGACATGTAAGTCATATTTTCGTTCACCAAGTTTACATCCACCAGGAAGGGGGACCCTACCTTCTCCTGTTCTGGAAGTTAATGCACCAAGAATCAGTAAAGTGTTTCGGATAGATCTACCATCCCATTCTAAAACACTTTTAATTCCGCTATTTTCCAAAATTGTTACCGTATCTTCATAGGTTTCGATCTTTTTACCTAACACACCCAACATTTCTAAATGCACTTGAACATCCAGCAAACCATTTGGGAAGTTATCAAGGAAGAGTGTATCCGAAGTAAGTAACGATGCTGCTAAAAGTCGTAAAGAACTATTCTTTGCTCCACTAACTTTAATCTTTCCCTGTAGGCAAGTTTTAGAAATAGTAATAGACATTATTTTATTAAGTTATTTAGTTGATTTTTTAGAACTGAATTGTAATAGACATATATTACAATTATATGCTTGCGGCATTAAAAAATAGCACTGAAAAAAATATAAAAAATTCAATTTGTTTTAATGTCGTAACTTAAATTATTTAAAAATAAATAACACTATTTCAAGATTAGTATTATAATTCTTTATTAATTGATTACAATACCAAAAAGCTATTATTTAGCAAGTTTTCTTTATTATATATCGTGGGCACCATTTCAGGATATATTAAAACCTTCAAATTAGCAGCTTCTACGATTGCTTG
>CBFHWO010000093.1:0-1085 GCA_965659625.1 uncultured Algoriphagus sp.
GAAATTTCTAATCAACATGGCTTTTTGATTAAAACTCAATAAAGCCGGAAATTCTTTCAGAGATTTAGCATTTTGAAGATTGTTTGTATTATCATTTAAAAAATAAAAAAAGGTCTTTTTGCCAATTTCATCCTTATTCCGATAATTAAGCAAAAATTGACTGTTTTCAAACGTCTGCATTTTTATCCAAATTAAAGGAGCTAACGAACCATCCTCTGTGATCAAGGAAAAGTTTTTAGTGTCATAAAGGTCTGTCCAAACGTCATAGCTGGAGCTTTTGTTAGGGCTTTGCATCGTACTAGATCCCGAACTCAAGCCAACACCAGCGGGTAATTCGATGTTAATTCTTAGCGTTTGATTTTGAGCCATTCCGGACTGTGAAATGGAAAAGGCTAAAAATATTGAAAGAAAAATAAGCTCAATTCGACCCATCTGCCACATTTATGTTTATCGAGATTTGAGTACTATATTCTCCTGCGGAGACTGATCTAATCGGACCCAAAGTCCCATAGATAAACAGATATACTACCGATTTGGGTCTCTCCAAATTTGCTCCAAATTCACCGTTTGAGGGTAGTTGGCCGGCAATAAACCTGCTGTTCACCGGGATCGTGATACTTGTAATCCCTTCAGTCAAATCAATACTTTCTTTTTTAGCAAGGATTTCATTGGCAGCATTGTGATTATTAAATGCCATATAAAACACTATTGGAATAGACTGGTCATTAGAAGAACCTCCCTCTCTTGTCACATAAGGGGTATATTCCATATCAATGATAATTTCAAATTCGCTGGGAGCCTCTATTTCAAAAATAGCGGTGTTGTCGTCTTCTTTACGAATCTGAATCGAGCCTGAATTAGCGGTAATCATATTTGAATGCTGATTAAAATTCAGACTACTGTATCCCAATCCTACAGATCGGATTGTAATCTCATCGCTTCCTGACCAGGTTGAAATAGTTGTCCGCTGCCCAAAAGAATTTCTCGAAAACCCAAAAAGGACGAATAAGAGGGAAGTAAAAAAGATTACACTATTTGCAGTCATATATACTCAAATTCCAAAACAAATTGGGAAAGATAACTTC